>CAYFFQ010000001.1:0-10388 GCA_964342465.1 uncultured Candidatus Poseidoniales archaeon
GGGAAGAAGGTTTCGAGGGCAAAAAGCGGGTCGGGGTCACTGCCATCATGGTAGGCGATGAACGCCCCCCCATCGCGCATTATACCCATGCTGGCAAAATCAAAGCGGATGTCGTTGCCAGCCCCTGATGTGGAGTCTAGATTCCCCAACCCCAAATATGTCAAAGTATCCGGCTCCATGTTTTTTGAATAATCCCGGACATGCCACGCCACATCGATATCTGGCCCCGCCGCACTCTGGTAGCGCACATTGAGGACGAACAGGTCATGTTCACCATTGGCGTGAAACTCCCACTCCTCGATACTGTCGGCCACACCCGTCAAATTGTAGGTCTGGTTCTCCCAACTCTCCCCCCCATCCCAACTCAACTGATGAGTGAACAGCAGCCCATCGAGCCTTACACAATGCAACGCCCCCGCAGAATCGAAGGCACAGTATTGGCTCGGAAGCGAATTTCCGTCAGCAGTCGTCGCCCTCCACCAATTCAGCGAGGTGTCCAGCCACGCATCTCCTCCGTCAGAGAAGAAACTCGGGAAGTAGAGCCCCCCACTAGGCACTGGAAAAGCGCGCATCTCCTTATGCGGTTTTGTAAAGTCCCACGCCGCCTCCAAGTCTGAAAAATTTAGGTCAACGGCCTCCACATCGAGATTCGCATCGCGGTCTGGGAATTCGAAATAGTAGTAGTTCAATCCATCCACACTGATTTGTCCACCACGGTTGGATGATTGGTGCCAGAAATTGCTGATGACAAGGCTCGCCCACTCGCCACTCCCTATGTTCGAGGATATGGGTCCAACCACCTCCACCTGCCAAGAACGGTCGTAGAACGGTTCGGTCAATCGGTTGTAGCACCAACTCCAAGATTCACTATCTGCATCCCACAGGAATGCGTAGAACTGGTCACCGCCACTACTGCTCGGGTAGGGGAACCAGCCCATGGAAATGATGTCGCCAGTCGTCGTCTGCACGATGCTCCCTTCACCAAGTCCCTCTTGCCCAGGGACAGTGTATTTCGGGGTTCGGCAGCCGAATTGGGTTAGGACAGTCGGCTTCCACTCTTGCCAAGTGTGGCCGCGGTCTTCCGACCATGTCGGGTATTCGCCGCCGAAATTGAGTAGCCAACCCCATTCGGTGGCGGCGAGATAATGCTCGCAGCAGTTTCCACCGTAGGTTGCATCAAAGACTCCCCAAGTTGAGTTGCCCCAAAGTGAGCGATTGACCCACTGTTCACTGGCCGAATCCCATTCACCGACGCTTTGACTTGCATCTGGGTTGGCGACATCAAAAGATTCCGCCCGGTGGGGTAGTAAAGTAGCGTCGTCAATGTACGAGAAGCCGGCGTCCCAGTCGGGGGCTCCACTCTGTTTTCCTCCACCATCGTCGCCGCCGAAGCAGCCGGCAAAGACCGAAGTTGTCACCAATAACGAAAAGAGTACGGCGCGCGTACTTGAGTGAGATACCCGGTGAGATGCACTCTCTTGTCCAGCAAATTCAGTTTGGCTGGCTTCCCACATCAATGAATGCGAGCCGCTTTCGCTTTTTACGCCCTTCGCGGATGCGGGCGTCAAGGTTTGGCGGGTGGGTGCATCAGGCATTGTTGGGTGATGGCGTGATCCACATCCTCTCCATCTATTCGGCTTGCTTCCTCATAGGGGGTTGATTGATAGAATGCAAATCCATTTCCGAAGTTATAATTCCCATTCCCCGTTCGAGTAGTGGTGGGTCATCTATGAAACAATCTAACCTATTTGTAACCACTTTTGATTTGTTGGTTCTCATCATCAATCTTTGATTTGTAGGTTCTCAGTATTCATCTTTAATTTGATGTTTCTCGTAGTCAAAATGTGCATCAACTTCATACATTTTCATTTGGAAATCGGGGTCACATTCGTAGTCAATTAGGCTTCCTAGGATCATCATCATCGGCTCAAATGTCGAGTTTCTCACAGGAGGTTCAGCAACAGAATTCAGAGTTTCATTGTCAAATCCAGACCAATACCGACTACAATCGTCAGGAGGGCCGGTCTTTGTCAAAACAAAATCTATGTCAATTGATGCATTCCCATCACTATTCCAACTTGGATTAGTTGGTAACCAAATTCTCTGAGGTTGATTGTTGTTCAGAAATTGCATCGCCGGCACGAAACCCCAATAACCCTTGAAGTTATTCCCGTATTGAGTGAACCGCTTTGACACAAGGTCTTGGAAACCCCTTTTTTTTACCCTTTTTCGTGATTTTGATATGATTGTCGTATTGAGTTTGATAAATTGTTAACAATCAACATGACAAGATTTGTTGTTGCGCATCAATTGTTTTGTGAAAAATCAAAGGGGCGCTCGCCGCCACTGAGGAAGTAGCGCCACCATCTTCGAGGTGAACAACGAGCCGCTTCAGGACTGATTTTCTCCAGCCGCTTGAACATCTTACGATGGCGTCTACGAATCCTCCCGTCCAACCCACAAGTCACACAATAGACCATGATGGCGGTTTGTTTACCCTGTTCGTCGATAATCTCCAAAAAACGGATGAAGTCGTCTTGGTTCTCCTCAAACTCAAGAATCTCTTCAGGGCTAATTCTGTGCAACAAGCGGTCGAGGAAAAGAGTCACATTCGGGTGAAAATCATGCACATGGACGACCTGAGATTTTATGGCAAGCAGGACTGCAGTCCTCTTCTTCTTAGGTAGGTTTTCAAACCCTTCAGCGAAGAGCATGTCCTCCAGCTCATCGAGGTGTAGAGGCACCAACGCGCGAATTCTGATCTCTCGCATGACCCTATGCACGACTATCATGTTCCACAAGGCGAAGACGGGTATTGAGATTGTTTCTATGACGGCGCGGGAGGCAGTTCTTCCGGAAACTCGCACGAAGATTCTTCGATAGAGGGATTTGAGGATTATTCTGGTGATCTTGATCTTTGATTTATGGGCAGCCATGCCAAGCAGAAGAAATAATTTGTTGAGGTGCTCACGAGGGTTGATTCCGTACAGTTCCTCATGGGGGTTCGGAGCCCGCAGGCCGGCATACATCAGTGACAGAATCATCTCATCAGTCGCAGTCTCATCATGAATTATTCGCGGTCTGATTCCTGAAATAACGGACATCGCCCGCGCCGTTCGCAGGGTATCTGCATATATCACAGCCAATTCAAGAATCGTTATTACAATTCCAAAACTAGCGGTTACACCGTAATATTTTGCCGATTCAATCCAAGATTCTGTCAGTGATTCTGGTCTGAGTGGCTCGGCAGCAAGAACTACCATGACAATTCCGATTCCGCTCATGATTCCATAAAGTCCAGCCCGTATTATCATCATCAGTTGCTCTCGCCACATCAAGTCTTGTCTCTCCTTCAATGAAAGGTCATCTGTCTGCTTCTTTGGATGAAATTCGGAGAGTAGAAAATTGAGAATGCGCAAAGGCAGTCGCCCCATCTCTTCAACAGTCTTGACAACCTTGAGGGCCACAAGTGGTGGGTGACGTCTGAGTTCTCAATCATTACGGCGAATGATAGGAGAGGCACCAAGTTGTGATTGAGCCACAACCCTCTACGATTATGAAGCGGTGTGGCGGTGGCTTAGTTGATGAAGGGGCGGCGGGTACCTCTCTTGCTCATCGCTCTGCTTCTTGCCGTATTCACTCCGCTTTCACCTCAGTCATCTGCACATATCTCAGATGATGTGGTTCATGACCACATCATCATGACTGAAATCCTTGTCAGCGCTTCTTCAGAAGCATACAACGGTACTGATTGGAATGGTGATGGGAATTTCGGCTCATCTTCCGACCAATTCATCGAGTTGTGGAACCCAACAAATGAAACCATCAACATCGGAGGTTGGTGGCTCGATGACGACCCCAATGGCGGTTCTCCCCCCTGTTCAATCGGTTGGAACACCAACATCTCACCCGATGAAAGAATCGTTTTCTATCGTTCAGTGACAGGACTGGAGTTCTCATATTTTGATGGAGATACAGCCCAACTCTCCAACCAATATGGTGCAGTCATCGATTCCTACAATTATCCCGGCTACGATTCCGACTGGGATGTATCCTATGGCCGGCTGGCGGACGGTTCGTGGGGTAAGAGTGGTGCAGGGAAGAGCCCATCCCCTACCCCCGGTCTTGCCAATGATGCTGAATGGCCACAGGGAGCGCAGAGACAGGGTTCGTGTTACACACCCCGCGACCATATCCACGAGGGAGAGTATGTGCTCAAGGGGAGGGTGGTCACCATGGTTGACGAGTCCACGGTCTACAACGACGGCCACATCTATGTCAAGGACGGCATCATCATGGATGTCTGGTCTGGCCCGACCCCCTCACATCTCGACCTTTCTGAAGTCTCAGTGGTTGAAACGGATGGAACAATTTTCCCCGGCCTCATAGACATGCATAACCACTATCACTACAACTACCTGCCACTTTGGGATTACACTCCTGAGAACGGTCAGTTCTACACCAATCGCTATCAATGGAAGGATAATCCAAACTACAAACCTCAAGTCTCTTGGCCGAAGGTCTTCATGTTGCAGGGAAATATGTGGGGGCTTGCTGACGAGGCTGTCAAGTATGCCGAAGTAAAGTCGATTGTCGGTGGTACGACCTCCATTCAAGGTGGTCCTTCAAGCAGTGGGGATGCTTGGGACAGCATCCTTGCTCGCAACATAGAACATTGGAATTTCGGCGAGGATAATATCGGGACGTGTGCTGTCTGTGATGCTGCGTACGACCCCGATTACAGCGGTGACCATATCATCGAAGATTCCGAAGCCGGTCATCTCGATGGCTGGTTCGTCCATGTTGCTGAGGGTGTTGATGGCTCGTCTCTGAATGAATTTCAGATTCTGAAAGAGCAAGGTCTGTTGCTTCCCGAAACAATTTTGATTCACGGTATTCCGCTTCGGGAACAACAGTTTGCCGATATGGCAGCAGCCGATTCAACACTGGTCTGGTCGCCGACCTCGAACATGCTGCTTTACGGCGACACCGCACGGCCAGAACTCGCAAAAGAGGCGGGTGTGAGGATAACTTTGGCTCCTGACTGGGCGCCTTCCGGCGCAAAGAACACTCTGCACGAATTGAAGTTCGCCGATTGGTGGAATACGCACAAGATGGATGGTGCATTCACCGATTATGAATTGGCGCAGATGGTGACAAGCAATGCAGCAGATGCGATGAAATGGCAATCTCATCTCGGAAGAATCCAATCTGGATTGGCTGCCGACCTCATCATAGTAGACAATATCGCCGAAGACCCATACCGCACACTCATCGAGGCTGTTGACCCTGATGTCAGGTTGGTGACAGTCGGTGGACTTGCAGTTTTTGGCGATGAAGACATCATGCAGGTGATGAACGGTGACGACTATGAGTTGGTTTCAGGTAATGGCTTCACAAAGGCTCTCGACATCACCTACGATGCAGTCGAAGATGGCTCGCAGACATTCGCCCTCATCGACGAGAGACTTACTAGGGCGATGCGATTCAATCGCTCAGAGATGTTCGAATCTTGGGGCAACGATTCATACACTTGGGAGGAGTTCAACGATTGGCTCGACCAGTCGTACTCCACTCTCGGCTCGCTACCTCTCGACCCTATCTTCACATACGGTGACGAGAGATATTTCGATGTTCTAAATCGCTCTACTCCGTTCAACAGTCAAGGTACCCTCGACCTATACATGAGGTATTACGATGTAGCGATGGATGAGAACGGCAACCGCAGCAAGACCTTCACCCCTCCTGAGGACGACCCCCCGAACAACGGTGGAAATGGTGGGAATGGTGGTGGTGGTGGCACTTCCCCTTCACAATGCACTGATGGTGACACAAAGACCATCGACGAAGGATGCAACACCTGCACCTGTGAGTCTGAAACTTGGGTCTGCACAGAACTCGCCTGCGTCACCGATGAACCGCAGACGGGGCAGGATGAAGGTGGGGATTTGGCGGCGAGGCTCCTCGACCCTTCCTCGCCCCTCTACTGGGTCATGGTATTCATCGCTATGTCGGTAATCCTCGGCTCGGTAGTTTCGCTCATTGTCGTCTCTCGCAGAACCTAGTGAGCAACCGTGATGAGTCACTTTTTGCCCAACTATGGCTTTGACGGTGGTCAGGAGATGCTCCATTGAGGCCCATCAGCGGGGGCGAACGAGGTCAGGAGATGCTCCATTCTGGCCCATCAGCGGTATCAATGACCGTCACTCCAAGCGCCGCCAATTCATCGCGGATGGAATCAGCCGAATCCCAATCCTTCGCCTGACGAGCGATTGCCCTTCGTGCTAGCAGTTGCTCGACGGCAGGCGCCAACTCGGCTCGCCGCGGGTCATCAACAGGCTCAGTGAGTGCATCTTCTCGGCTGGGGAGCAGTCCGAGAGCCCGACCAGCGAATTCTTCCAGCCACTCGCAGATGTATGCGGCGAAAGCGGTTCGGTCATCATCGTCCATATCGCCCCCCATCGTCTTGTATGTGAGGCGAACCACCGCGCTCACCTTGGAAAGAGCCTCGCGGGTGTTGAAATCGTCATCCATCGCTTCAGCACACTCTTCACCCCACTTCTCGACCAGCCCAATGGTGTGGGCCAAACCTTCCCCTCCGAGGGTTGGTCGAGGGAGGGCTACGAGGTCATCCCTGTCCACCTCTCCCCACAGTTCAAGACAGTCTCGGTAAGCATCCTCCAATCTTCCCTGACTCCGTTTTCCATCCTTGAGGAAATGCTCCGAGAAATCGATCGGATTGCGGTAGTGGGCGTTGAGCAGGGTGTGTCTCAGAACCAGTGGCTCAAAGGTCTTCAATGCGTCCGAGATGGTCCAGAAATTGCCGAGTGACTTGCTCATCTTTTCGCCGTCCACATTGACAAAACCGTTGTGCATCCAATGGTGTACGAGTGGTGATTTGCCTGTACAACACTCCGATTGGAAGATCTCCGCCTCATGATGCGGAAACCGCAGGTCTTCCCCGCCACCATGAATGTCAAATTGTTCACCAAAATAGTGCAGACTCATGGCACTGCATTCGATGTGCCAACCAGGTCTTCCAGGCCCCCACGGACTCTCCCATTGTGGTTCGCCCGGTTTAGAAAATTTCCACAGGGCGAAATCCTTGTGGTCGCGCTTTCCGCTTCCGGTCCCCCCAACTCGTCCACCTGCACCGGCACGGACAGACTCGATTTTCTGACCAGTCAGAAGTCCGTATTTCTCCGGCGCTGATTCGACGCTGAAGTAGACTCCGTCTTCTCCGATGTAGGCGTGGTCTTTGTCGATGAGAACCTCTACCATGTCTATGATGTCCTCAATACTCCCACTGACACGTGGATAATGGTCTGCACGCATGACATTGAGTGCATCCATCGCCAAAAAGTAATCCTCGATATTTCTCTCTGCCACTTCTGTGAAATCAATCCCTTCGGAATTCGCCGCCATGATTATCTTGTCATCTATGTCGGTGAAATTCTGCACATAAGTGACATCGTACCCCTTGGCCTCCAGCCAGCGGTGAACGATATCAAAGGCGATGTAGCAGCGGGCGTGGCCGAGATGTGACGGGGAATAGGGGGTGATGCCGCAGACATACATCCTGACCCGACCCGGCTCGATGGTTGTGAAATCGACCTTTTCGCGACGGCGTGTGTCATAGACTCTCAGAGGCATCGGCACACTCTCATCCTGCCGTCTATGACACACCGTTAAAACATCACGCGGAATAGCAAATCCATGACGAAGCGGTCGAAAGAGTCACTGCCCTTGCCTGACATGAGAGGTAAATGCGTGGTCATCACTGGAGCCACCAGAGGAATCGGAAGGATGGTGGCGCACGGAATTGCACCGATGGGGGCGGATATGGTTATTGTCGGCAGGAGCCGTCAGAGATTGGATGCGACCATCTCAGAGTTGAAGGCGATAGCCGGCTGTGGAGAGATACACGGTGAGGTCTGTGACCTTCTGCTACTGAGTGAAATCAGGGCATTAGCAGAGAGCATCAAGGTTAGATTCCAAAGGATAGATGTGTTAGTCAACAATGCTGGAGCCATTTTCACCAAGAACATCAAGACCGAAGAAGGTTTTGAGAGGACGTGGGCTCTGAATCACAACTCCTACTTCATGCTCACCACCCTCCTCAAAGACCAACTCATCGCCACCCCTGACGCTCGCGTGGTCAATACCTCGAGTGATGCACATCAGCCCGCGAAGATGGTCTGGGACGACCTGCAGTACGAGAGGCGTGGAAACAAACAGGGTTGGTCATCCTATTGTCAATCGAAACTGGCGAACATCCTCTTCACGAGGGAACTCGCTCGCCGCCTCAGTGACTCGGATGTATCCGCCAACTGCATCCATCCCGGATTGGTCGCTACTGGTTTTGCTCGCAACAACGGGCCAATCGGCAAGATGGTGATGACTTTGACCCGACTCTTCCAGCGCAGACCTGAGCGAGGAGCAGAGACGATTGTCTGGCTTGCCACCTCGGAAGCGGCTCGGGCTCACAATGGAGAATACCTGCACGACTGCAAACCGAGAAAGACGACATCCGCGGCGAAGAATGATGAAGATGCCGCAAGATTGTGGTCGCTTTCGGAGAAGATGTGCGGAGTTGAGGGTGTCTGGTGAGCGACGCCTCCTCTAAATCAGTGTGAATTGACACCGAATCCCACTTAGTCAGGTAAGAATCCTTCCGCAGATAGACTGTTTGATTTTTCACTCTCAACCCTCCTGTCCAATTTCACCATAGTGATACAGTCCTATTTTCTGAATTCGCTTCTCCTGTCCAATTTCACCATAGTGATACAGTTTTTATTTTCTGAATTCGCTTCTCCTGTCCAATTTCACCACACTGTTTCAGTTCGCTTTTTTCCTCTTGGTCATTCTTCGCGAATCTTCATTGCGTTTCTTGTCCTGCAATCACTCTCTGAACACTCCTTGAAAAGTGGTTTTCCCACGCGAGTTGCCATGAGTGAGGCGGATGTTGCGAGAGAGGGACTGTTGCGCTGGGCGGGGCGAGTCACACTGCTCCTGCTGGTAATGGTGCTGTGGCAGGCTGCCTCAGGAATGGCTCAGTTAGGCTTCGCGCCTGAAGGGTGGGACCTGATAGGGTCACACGCTCGCAGCGGTGAATTGGCTCTGTTGCTGTCAATAGTTGTGCCCATTCTTGTGGTGAAATCAGGGGCGGACAATTCAAAATTGAAGGGAATGGCTTTCGGATTGCCGCCGATGTTCCTTGTTCAGGTCGGCATTGCACACATGATGGCCTCTACTCCGGTGGTCGGAATACTGCACGGCTTGCTTGCCCTAGGAATAATGAGTCACGCCACTATACTGTTCACCGAACTGCGAGCCGCAGTAGCGGAGTAGGCTACGATATGGATAGTGGACGAGAGGGTGCGGTTGGCACCCTCTGCCTCCACTTTTTGATAGATATCGATGGGTTTGATGGCAGAGTGATGCCGCTGGCTGAGACCAACCATCGCTCCTCGTCGACCGCCCCACACGCACCAGAGGTATGGACATCGCCACCCACATCCTCGACAGGTCGATGGACCGCCCCACACGCACCAGAGGTATGGACATCTCCACCCACATCCTCGACAGGTCGATGGACCGCCCCACACGCGCCAGAGGTATGTCTGAGAAGGACAGAAAATCAGAGGATTCGTTCGCTCAGAGATAGAGGTCGGAGTGGAGTGCTCTCGCCTTACGAAGTTTCGGGCCGACCACACCGATGCAATACGGCTGACTGGGATTGTTGGCGAAATAATCGTGATGGTACTCTTCGGCGGGATAGAACTCTCCGAACTCGGAAATCTGCGTCACTATCTCATCCGTATACATGGTCTGAGCCTCAGATAAGGCCAATTCCGAAGCCCTCTTTTGGCTCTCATTTTCATAGAGTATCAGACTCCTGTATTGGGTTCCGACATCTCCGCCTTGGCGATTCAACTGAGTTGCATCGTGGATGGTGAAGAAGAACTCTAACAGGGTGATTGTCGGGATGACCTGTTCGTCATAACAGACCTTGACCACCTCAGCGTGGCCGGTCTTTCCTGTACACACCTCCTCATAGGAGGGGTCTTGAGTATCACCACCAGCGTATCCGGGGGTGACGCCAGTGACGCCGCGCAGCCCCTTCATCGCTCCTTCGACGCACCAGAAGCAGCCGCCACCGAGGATTATCTCTGCCATCGTCCCACCGGAGGTAGCATCGGTTATCAATCCGTGTCAGGTAATGTGATTCGGTTTGGAAAAAAATCAGTGATTCGGCCGAGAGGTGGGGGCGGATGAGGGCTCAGGCGTTGGATGGTTGTGCTGCAGCATCTCTGTTTATCCCACTTCGGATGTGTGGGGCAAATCTGCGCCCAAACCATCGCCACCTCGGTGGCTGCTCAGCCTCT
>CAYFFQ010000001.1:10488-31499 GCA_964342465.1 uncultured Candidatus Poseidoniales archaeon
GTGTGGGGCAAATCTGCGCCCAAACCATCGCCACCTCGGTGGCTGCTCAGCCTCTCCGGATGTGTGAGGGGAATCTGCGCCCAAACCATCGCCACCTCGGTGGCTGCTCAGCCTCTTCGGATGTGTGGGGCAAATCTGCGCCCAAACCATCGCCACCTCGGTGGCTGCTCAGCCTCTCCGGATGTCAGGGGGGAATGTTGGCTCAGGGATTAGCCGGTGCCGCCGCTTGGATTATCGCATCGTTTTCCTTGATCTGCTCCCACAGCAGTTCAGCGATATCCAAGATTTCCATATCCTCGCCGATGGTCTTCAGACCATCTTCGAGCATCACCGAGCAGAAGGGACAGCCAACGGCCACAGTATCGCATCCGGTGGCTGCTAACTCGGCGGCGCGGATCTCATTGACCCGTTTATCCGGGTCTTCTTCCAACCACATCTGAGCGCCGCCGGCGCCGCAGCAGAAGGAATCACGACCATGCCTCTCAACCTCCTTCTCAATCCCGTTGATGACATCGCGCGGCTCCTGTAGAATCCCACCGATACGGCCGAGGTAACAGGGGTCATGGTAGGTGATGTTCCTCCCATCAGTGGCTCGCGTCGGTAATCTCCCCTCCTTCTGTAGTAGGGCGATCAACTCAGAGTGGTGAACCACCTCCAACTGGTCAGCACCATAATCGGCGTACTCCTTTCCAAGTGTGTGGAAACAGTGTGGGCACGCAGTGACTATCTTCTTCACACCCATCTCTGCAAAGGTCATTATGTTCATTTCCGCCATCATCTGGAAGAGGAAGTCGTTACCCATACGGCGGGCTGGCTCACCGCAGCACCCCTCCATATCTCCGAGGATTCCGACATCCAATCCCGCCTCCCTCAACAGTTTGATAGTTGTCTGAGCCACCTTTTGGTTTCGCTCATCGAAGGAGCCGGCGCATCCGGCGAAGAAGAGGTATTCAGCCGGCTCCCCCATCTTGACATCCAAATCCTTGGCCCAGTCGCCCCTCTCATGGGCTCCAAATCCATACGGGTTGGAGTTTGTCTCGAGGTTGCCGAGAGCTATGTTGAACTGTTCAGGATACTCCATCGCTTCCATCATCAGATGCCTGCGGACATCGGTAATCTTCGGCACGTGTTCTATGTAGACCGGACAAGCATCCACACAGGCGTGACAGGTAGTGCAGGCCCAAATGGCCTCGGGGGTGAATCGCTCGACGATGCTCTCCTCGGGAGTCTCACCTTTGAGCAGAATCGGCGCATGAGCATTGGCGTAGTCCCGTACATCGTGAACAATCTTCATCGGGTTGAGGGATTTTCCAGATTCGTATGCCGGACAAACGTCTTGACAGCGCACACAGGTGGTGCAGGCCCAGCCGTCTATCAGTTGCCTCCATGTTAATTGGGTGTAGTGGCTGACTCCGAAAGTTTCGAGGTCCAAGTCATCAAGCGAGAGAGCCCTACCATCCTCTCCGACAGCCATTGGTCGCATGTGAGCAAGCGATTTACGGTCGTGAAAGAATACATTGGGAAAAGCCATCACGAGGTGCATGTGCTTGGATAGTGGGATGAGGACGAGAAATGTAGAGATGGCCAACATGTGCGCCCAATATGCGGATATGACAACCGCGTCAGTAAAACCGAGTGTGGACGCCCACGCTCCGATCGGCTCCCAGGTAGGGGAGGGTGACTCACCTGACTCGACGATGAAAGAGGTCGTGGTGATGGTGAAGATGAGAAAGAGGATGAAATTGCCCTCCAACTGGGATTTCCCCTTCAACTTTTCAGGGGTGAAGACGGCGCGACGCAGAAAGGCCGCGACACAACCCACAAGGGCCACGAAGTAGCCGAGTTCAACCATCCCGTTCCACGGGCCGACTAGGGTGTCGGGAAGAATCCTCGAAGAGAAGAAATTGGCCGTTGCAAGGTCGAACATGTCGCTCGCCAGCATCAAGAAACCCCAGAACATCATCACATGCATGGTTCCTGCAACTCGGTCCCTGAGCACCTTCTTTTGACCGAGCCATCCGGTCAAGACCTCACTGATTCGCGCCCCCCATGAGTCGAATCTGTTGTCCGATGTGCCGAGCATCACAAGCCGTGTGGCTTTCTGAACTTGGTAGAGGAATGCTGCCGTAGCGCTACCACCCATGACGGCGAGAATCAACCAACCAGGTATGCCTGCATAATCCAGTAGAAGTGGATGTTCCATCATTGTATCACTCATGCTACCCGTCGGGGCGATGGCGACGAGGAGAGAGGTGGCCTTGAACCAACCGCCGAGCCCTAATCGCTAATGGGCGAATACCTCTTCGCCGCGGCATGGTGAGAGCCAGCGCCCCCGGCAAGGTGATTCTCTTCGGAGAACACGCCGTCGTCTATGGGGAGCCAGCGGTCGCGGTCGCCATCGATGCGAGGGTGACCGTCACCATCCAGTCGTGTGTCGGTGAATGGAAAGTGGATGGGTATCGGCTGGATGGCGGACGCCATCCCCATCTCCTCTACCTGAAGGAGGCGATTCTTGGAAGTGACCATCCCCCACACAACATCGTTGTCGGTAGTGACCTCTTTTCAGCCGCTGGTCTAGGCTCTTCTGCGGCACTTTCCTCAGCGGCTGCAGCGGCGATGATGAGACTGGGGGGTGAGAAGGTCGATTCGGATAGAATCGCATCCCTAGCCCATCAGGCTGAAGCGTCAGCACAATCAGGGCGCGCTTCACCGACTGACACTTCGACCACCACTCTCGGTGGGTGCATACTTGTATCTGACAATATTGAAGAGAGTGCAGAATGGCGCTATTCCCTCTCCTTGGAAACCCCCGAAGGGGAGAGAACTTGGCAGGTTCATTCGGTGACCCTGCCTGAGAGTGCAGCCGACCTATGGTTGGTGGTCGGTTATACCGGCATCCACGCGCCCACCGGAGAGCAGGTCGCCGGTGTCGCAGACCTGCTCGCCCGCAACCCCGCCAAACAAGCAGACATCAGGAGAATGGGAGAACTTTCGAGAAGTGGTGTGCAAGCCCTTCAGAGGGGTGATTATGGTGAGGTGGGGAGATTGATGGATGAAGCACACGACCTGCTCTCAGGTGTGGGTGTCTCCTGCCGTGAACTCGATGAGATGGTAGAGGTTGCTCGCCGCACATCTCTTGGCGCTAAACTGACTGGAGCGGGTGGCGGTGGATGCATGTTGGCATTGACGGATAGACCCGAGGAGACTTCCCAGCAATTGGAGATGAGGGGGGCAAAGGTGCTCACTTCTCCACTCGGTGCAAGGGGTGTATCCTTAGAACCGCTTCAAAATTGATTTTTCAATTGGAAAATCACACTTCCCTTTTGAATGAAGCCGTCCACCCCTTTATATAGGGCGGGTAGGTCGCCGGCCTCATGACAAGTGATGAGGAGCGCCTGACAGTTGTGAATGTGGTCGCATCGACCAGAGTTGCCGAGGAGTTGAACCTGCCGGATATCGCCATCCAGCTCAACTGCGAATATGAGCCAGAGCAATTCCCCGGTGTGGTCTATCGTGTGGTCGACCCGAAGTTGGCGATTCTCATGTTCCGCTCAGGACGCGCTGTCTGCACTGGTGGGAAGAACGAACAGAACATCGAGACCGGTATTGAGAGAATGATCGGTGACCTACGCGCCGCCGGCATCGAGACTTGGGAGTTGGATGATGTACAAATCGAAGTTCAGAACATGGTCGCCACCTACGCTCTTCACTACCCCGAAGATTACGATGGACTCGACAAGTGGACGAATGAAGAACTCGCTGGAAAACCACGGAAGTTGAATCTCAACAACCTTACATTCCACCTGCCGTTTGACAAGGTTGAGTATGAACCAGAACAATTCCCTGGCCTCATCTACCGCCTCGACTACCCCAAGGTCGTCTGCCTCATCTTCGGCAGTGGCAAGATGGTCATCACCGGAGCGCGGCACAAGGACGAGATTCTTGAAGCAGTTCAGATAATCCAAGACGAATTGGCTGACCTGCTCTGAACCTGTGCAAGACGAATTGGCCGACCTGCTCTGAACCCGTGCAAGACGAACTCGCCGACCTGCTCTGAACCCGTGCAGGACGAACTCGCCGACCTGCTCTGAACCTGTGCAAGACGAACTCGCCGACCTGCTCTGAACCCGCGTGTCGTACCACTGACATCAACGCCGTTCGCCCTGCAACCCGTTCTCACCCCCCTGACCAATCACAGGTGACTTCTGCCGAGTGGGCCGTAGGGCAACGGCAGATTTCACCGATGGTCTCCCCCTTCTGAAGAAATTATTGTGGGGCCGCCGAGTCATGATGGGGTAGGAAGGACCCCAACCCGCCATCTCGACGACCCCGAAACGTCTCGCCCTTCAATCTCGACGCTGGAGGTGATGATGGCGGGCATACAGGTTGAGGAGTTCAACTGCCTTAAACCCTTCACCACCGTTCAATCCCGATTGTGCGGGAGGCGTGTTGCTGATAACCCCGAACCGATTCGGCGGGGCATGGTGGTGTCCGGCGTCGCGTCGACTCTGGACGAAGTCCAAGTCCCCAAAGTCAATCTTATTCTAGCGGCAATCGTCAAATGGTTCCATGTCAGTGTCGTCATCTTCACTGCGACGGGCTGGATGCTGCCGTGGCCGAATGCTTGGATTCTTCTGCTCGCCTTGGTGCCGGCGATGAAGATGCACTGGCTGACCAATGAAGGGGTCTGTTTCTTCACCACTCTCGAGAGGAAGTTGAGGTGCGACCCACTCGCGGGGACATCTGCTCAGGCTGGATTCATGCACCGCATCAGCGTTGCGATTCTCGGCAACCGTTCACCATCAGAAAAGGTCGTCACGACACTGGCAGAAATCGGCATGTACATCGGTTTCATAATCGCCGCCGCCCGTCTCTTCATCCTCTGAGGAATTGTCTCAGAAACCACCAGCTGATTCGCCTTAGAAGCCCCCCTGCGGATTTGCCTGAGGAATTGTCTCAGAAACCACCATCTGATTCGCCTTAGAAGCCCCCTGCGGATTTGCCTTAGAAACTCCCTGCGGATTTGCCTGAGGAATTGTCTCAGAAACCACCAGCTTATTCGCCTTAGAAGCCCCCCTGCGGATTTGCCTGAGGATTCGTCTCAGAAATCACTGGCGGAATTGACTGGGGAATCGTCGGAGGATTTGTCTTGGGAACTACCTGCGGATTTGCCTGAGGAATCGTCTCAGAAATCGCTGGCGGAATCACCGATTACACACCTTCTCCTCTCACGCAGTCGCCTGAAACCAGTGTAGTTCGGGATTGGTCAAGCAGGCTGGTCGGCGCTGGTTTTTGGTCACGCAGTCGCCGAAAACCGGTGTAGTCAGGGGCCTTTGATGCCGTCTAGGTTGCACAGCGTGCGGGGGCATCATTGATGAAGGCTGAACCGACTGCCCATTACATGGGCAGAACCAGATGGGATGGCGACCATCCGTTTTTCTGCCTCTTTCTCGCATTCCTCATGCTTTTTTCCACAGCAACCACCTTGGCGTCTGCTCGAGGCGAAAATGATACCCTCCTCCCAACATCACCTGCTGTTCACCTGAGTAGTCGCACTTCCGGCGGCGATGTCGATGCACCGGCATGGATGGTGGGCGATTCTTGGGTCTATGACGGCTTTTTCGATGTCGCCGCTCTAGTCGCCGGTTCAGGAACAGGGTCCAATGTCCAGACTCTGACCGGCGACCTCGACATGTGGATAAACGACATCACGACAAAGACTACAGAAAACCGAACAACCCTTGCTTATCACATCCGTTCATCCGGCACATTCCGCGCCAACAATGTGAATCTGCAGGGATATACTGGGGATTTGAAGGTGGACTATACAGGCAACGACTATGTGAGGGCGAGTGACCTTTCAGCCATCTCCAACTCGATGCATCTTGTCGTTGAATTTTCGACTTTCGGTGGTCTGATTACTATCGATGTCGCCGATATAACGGTACTCTCCGAATATAGCCCACCCCGTGAGGACTATGACTTCCCGATACGCGTGGGGGAATCATGGAACTCGAGTTTTACCACCACCACCACATGGTCTGGCTCTTCGGATTATTTCACCCTGCCCTCGGACAGCACCTCCTCGACCTCATTCTCCCACTCTGTCGTCGCTGCGGGCAACCCTGGAGTACCCTACTCAGGTTGTGCCAATTCGTACAACGTCACCACCTACGACGGAAATGGGAATGTCACCTCTTTCCGCTGGTGGTGCCCGAACGCCAACAATGATGCATGGCGCCATTACCAGGATGATTTGGGTCTTATTATCGATTTCAAGTTGAAGTCCTACTCGCCACAGACGAGAAGTCAGAACATCGATGTCGAACTCGAATATCCCGCTTGGGTCTTGGATGCCCCGTTGGGGGCTTGGGTCAACATCACCAATTCCGGTGGTTCGCCGGTTTCAGGTCAGACTCTTGAGTGGCGATATGAGGCGAGCGGCGTCTCATCTTCGCTGACAACCGCCGCCAACGGCTCCGCCTTCATTCTCTTTGACAGCGGTAACGCCACCGACCCTTCACCAACCGACCACGATTACGCGAGTCATGGAATCATCGCTTGGATTTCATCCACCAAACGTCTTGATGTCGACACTCTGACTCTTGATGACAATCTCATCTCTCTCGATTATCGGCCTCGTGGGGAGGGTGTCTCAGTCGAGAGAACCCGAGTTGGAGATTCGTTGGTTCTCGACCCGTCAATTGGCTATAACGCCATACCCGGAGACACTCTGAAATTCTCCGTTCCCGTTGAAAACAAGGGGATATTGGGTGGGCCAGCAACCGAGTTGATGGTCATCGCTCCCGATGGCACAAGCAGCCGCACTCCCGTCCCCCCTCTCGGCGCCTTGGCAGTCTCGTGGGTGGATGTTCTTTGGGATGTGCCGGCCAACCAACCAGTTGGGACAGTTGTCATCTCGTTCGAAGTCGACCCCGATGACCTGATGAGCGAAGACATGAATCAGTCCAATGATATGGACACTTTCGAGATGTTCATCGGCAGACTGCCGATTGCCGATTTGGTTCAGCCCACTCCAACCCGAACCATGACTGGAGTCCATCTCGATGCGAGAGGGAGCAGTGACCCAGATGGTGGCGCGACGGAATGCGTCTTCGTGATTGAAGTGACATCAGCAGTCAACCAGACTTTCGAGGAAGACGACTGCATGCTGGAGAACAGTTGGACAGATGATGGAATCTACCATGTGTGGCTGACTGTAATCGACGATGAAAACGACCTCGGTTTCGCAGAAATCGATGTTGAAATAATCAATCGCGCTCCGTGGGTGAACGTGACTACACCTCATCATTCCATCCCTGTAGAGTCATCAATAACCTTCGATGCTTCCGATAACGGCGACCTTGACACCCTGAACCCGAGTGCCCCCGTAGATATCCTGTGGAACCCTCCCTCTCGAAGTGATGGAGTGGTCTATGAGTGTGAGGAGGGAATGGTGGGTCAGACCTGCACGGTGACACCGATGGAGGAGGGGGTCTTCACCATGGAAGTCGTCGTTGAGGACGATGATGGAGCCTTCACAACCGGCGCTAACAACCTGATTGTCACCAATATCGCCCCTTCAGAGGCTGGAATGACGATGTGGGACGGTGAGATGGAACTCACCGATGAGAGAATTCCGCCGATTTGGCAGGTTGACGAGGACCAGTTCGTGACTCTCAAGGGAGATGTGCACGACTCTCTGAATGACCTGCCTACACTGGTCTGGGGGTGGCAGCCGGATGTTGACATCGACCCGAATTGGTATGTGGAGACGAGCGGGGCGGAATCCGAGATAGATGTAGCGTGGACGACACGTGGAACTCATGTCATCGCTCTCGAGGTCTTGGATGATGATGGGTATTCCAGCGGTGTGGTCAACGGCTGGGTAGAAGTGCACAATGTCGCTCCGACAGTTGAGCCGATTCTCACACCGATGCCGACTGGCGAAGACAGGCCGGTCACCTTGACGGGTGTCTATTCTGATACACCCTCCGACCTTGATTCGCTGAGAGTCTGTTGGGATGTTGATTTTGAGGTTGACCTCGACGACAACGGCGACACAACCGATGACTGTGACCATGTCGGCGCTCAATTGGTTCACGAATGGCCGAAGTCAGGTGAGAAGGTTGTGCGATTCCATGTCACGGATGATGATGGCGAACAGGCGGAATCCCTCGTCAACATCTCAGTCATCAATCTCAGGCCGAAGGCGGCACTCGAAGCCGAGAGCAGTGAAGTGATGGTTGGGGAGGAGTTGGTCATCTGGACAAACGACACCTCCGACTCCAGTTCTGACATGGGTATTCTCAGGTTCACCTGGGATTTCGATGCCAACACCGATTCTGATGACGATGGTGATGCGGGCAACGACATTGATGAGATAACTGCCACCGGCGAGCCACTGCGCCACATCTTCACCACTTCCGGTGTGCGCCACATCAGAATGACGGTGACGGATGAGAGTGCATCATCCTCGATAGACCTGACCGTCACAGTCACCGAGTCGGATGCCGGCCTGCTCGGATGGATTGAGGAGGCTAGTGGCGGATTCTCCCCGGTTGTCATCGGATTGGGGCTGATTCTCCTTTTCCTCCTCTGTGTCCTTGCGGTGAGCAGTCGAGCCAACAAGAGCGGCCGCAATCAGGAGGAATGGCTCCTTGGAATTCCGCCCTACGACGAAACTTCCCCGACCTCAGCACCACCGACCTACGCCTTCGCTGAAACCACCGCCCACACTGGGGGAGATACTCAATTTGCTCCGCCTCGAGAAACGGACTCACACGGAACCGATTACACCTCTCGTTCCGAACCGCCCCCGCTCACGGATGAGGCGGTTGCAGGCCATCATTCGACGCCCGACTCTCTCCTTCCACCACCCGTTCCGGCGGCAGGTCTTCCGCAAGGTTGGACGATGGAACAGTGGAACCACTACGGCGCTCAGTGGTTGCATGAGCAGGGTGGTGTCGACGAAGCAGGTTCTGATAATTCTCCCACACCCCTCGCCGCTTTACTCCCCTCTGAGGGGCTAACTGAAATGGACGCACTGTCACCACTCGAAGATAGCGACAGCATACTACGACTCTAGACCGTTAACCACAATTTCTTGTCCCGTCCACGACCTGTCTCGGTCAAGACCACGATTCTCTGATGGGGGTGGACTGGTGCGGTTCGGTAATGTCGAAGTGAGGAGTTTTTCTGCCGGTCGGGTGCGAGTTGAAAGCGATTCGTTGATGAAGTCGGGCTCATCTTGGGAGATGATGTTCAGACCTGATTCGACCGCGATGCGCCCCGCCGCCGCTCTGCTTTTCACTATCATCCTGATTTTGAGCAGTGGCTCTGCGCTTCTCTTCTCCGCTCCGGCGACGATACTCGCGGATGAAGAGGAAATCCGGTCTGCCGGACCCCGTATCTCTGATGGAGATGTGGATGTACAGGTGCTCCATGTCGGTGACCGATGGACCTACGATGGTTTCTTCGATGTGGCTGAGATGATCACCAATTCCGGGGTGGAGACCGACGCCGAAGCCCTCACAGGAGAACTGGATATGTGGGTTGATGATGTACTCACTAGAGAGACTGAGAACCACAGCACGGTGATGTACAGAATCAAATCGGTAGGTCTGTTCATTGCTGAAAACATCACCCTAAGCGGAACTCTCGGAGACATCACCATCGATTACGATTCAACAGACCTCGTCAGAGCCGGAGACCTTGCTACCTTCCAGACAATTGCCCACATGCATGTGAAATTCTGGATTACCGAGACCTCTTCCATCGATGTCGCAGATGTGACGGTCACCGACTCATACTACGAACCCGTCGAGGTCTATGATTTTCCATTGCGGGTGGGTGAGGAGTGGACCAATGATTTCCTTGATGTCAATTGGTGGTCGGGAAATTCCGCCTTCTTCACCATCCCCGAAGATGAGACTCTCGCCGGACAGACCAACCACTCGGTTGTGAGTGTCGGCGACCCGAGTGTCACCTATTCAGGTTGTGGGAACTCGTATAACGTCTCAACTTTTGATGAGAATGGCTCGGTTTCAGCCTTCCGATGGTGGTGTCCTGCTGCGAAGGGCGACGCTTGGCGTCACTACAAGGATGCGATGGGAATCTATGTTGATTTTCTGTTGAAGGATTTCACTCCCGCAACTTCCGCTGTCTACATGGAGGTTGACCTAGAATACCCCACTTGGGCGCTGAATCTCGGCTTGGGTGTGTGGGTCAATGTGACCGATTCATCAGGCAGCCCCGTGAGCGGGCTTTCGTTTGTGCTGAGATATGAATTCGATGACCTGTGGGTCGAATTGAGTACAGATTCCAATGGGGTCGCCTATTATCTGATGAACACCAGCGACCCCACCGATTCTACCCCCTCCAACCACGATTATGCGAGTCATGGGATTGTCGCTTGGGACCCCGTGAATGAATATGTGGGCGTGGACACATTGACTCTTGATGACGAACTGGTGGATTTGGATTACCGGCCGCGGCCGGGTGGGATATCGGTTTCGCGGGACCGCGGCGAAAAGACCGTCACTCTCAATCCGGTCTACGGTTTCAACGCCATCGCCGGAGATATACTCCACTTCACCGTACCGGTGGAGAACAAGGGCATCAACGGTGGTCCTGCCACCGAGATGGAGATGGTTGCACCCGACGGCAGCAGTCAGCGCCTTGTCATCGATGCGCTTCCGCCGGTTGGTGAACAGATTCTCAATTTCGATTGGACTGTTCCGGCCGACCAACCCTCCGGCGAGGTTCAATTCACATTCGAGGTTGACCCTGATGACAACATGGCGGCTGATGTAAACCAGACCAATGACCTCGCCGGTTTTCCGCTCTTCATCGGCACTCTTCCCGTCGCTAGCCTCGCCCAGATCCCACCAACTCTGACGCAGACGGAGATACTCCTCGACGCCTCTGGCAGTAGTGATGGTGATGGCGGCTCACTGCACTGCACCTTCGAAGTGGAAGTGGATGTCGGAGATGTCGACACCTTCGAGGAGGCGGATTGCCAACTGATGCTCAATTGGAGTGATGATGGTATGTTCCATATCGACCTGACCGTCACGGATGAGGAGAGAGACCAAGACTCCACCTCCCTTGATTTGGAGATTGTCAACCGACTCCCTTGGGTCAATGTCACATCGCCTGAGAGCGAGATTCTCGCTGAGACCTCAATCACCTTCAATGCCTTCGACAGTGGTGATGCAGACACTCTCGACAGTGATGCTCCACTCACCTTCCTCTGGGACCCACCAGACAGGTCGGATGGGGTGGCATACGAGTGTGAAGAGGGGCCAATCACAATGATGTGCACGGTCACGCCACTGGAAGAGGGTGATTTCGTCATGCAACTTCACGGCACTGATGACGATGGTGCGACCACTACTGGAGTATTCATACTGGGTGTGGGAAACATCGCCCCGCGCGAGGTCGGGATGACGATGGATGGCGGGGCTACGGAAAACGACCAACCTGCACCTTCCCGATGGGTGGTTGATGAAGATGAGGAGGTTACACTTCACGGTTCTGCTGTCGACACCATGAACGACCAGGACGGTCTGAACTGGTTGTGGAATCCGAGCAGTAGCAGGAACGAGAGTTGGCAGGTTGATACCGTCGGCCCCTCCTCCGAAGTAGGCATCATCTGGTCAGAATCCGGCGACCATATCATCACCTTGGAGGTGTTCGACGATGATGGGGCCAGCAGCGGGGTGGTGGCAGGATTCGTGACTGTCAACAATGTACCACCGACCACAGAGGAGATTCCAGCTCAGTTACCGGTCGGGGAAGACCGGCTGTTCGAGTTCACGGGAACATATTCTGATACCGTTTCGGATGTGGATGGTCTGCAAGTCTGTTGGGATGTTGACTTGGAGAGAGATTCAGACGACAATCTGGTCAAGAATGATGATTGTGACTACTCCGGAGCGACTATTTCGCACTCATGGGGGGTTGCCGGAGTCTACACAATTCGCTTCCATGTGATGGATGACGACGGCGACATCGCCTTTTCCGAAGTGGAAATCACGGTGGTCAACCTCAAGCCGAAGGCGGCTATGGAGCCGGTCGAAACCACCGTCAATGTCGGTGAGGAGGTGGTGATATATCCGACTGGAACCAGCGACACAGCCTCGGACATGTCACTTCTTCTCTATTCTTGGGATGTCGACACCAGTGTCGATTCGGATGGAGATGGGGACCCTGCGAACGACATCGACGCCTTCACTACCGGCGATACACCTCTCCGCCACAAATACTCCTCAGCTGGTGTAAAGGAGGTTCGCTTGACCGTCAGCGACGAGGTGTTGTCTTCAAGCAAGACCGTCACCATCATGGTGGTTGGCGGCGAATCTTCCCTGTTGGGCGCCTTGGGTGAGACGGCTGGAATCAGCAACATCCTCATCATTCTGCTTGTTGGAGTAATCATCATCGCGACTGTTGCCATGACCATGCGGCGAAGTCCCTCGGAATTGGACATCGCCGGTCTGGTGACTGAAGAGGAATTGTTCGCTGACGAGTCGGAACAGGAAGACGGTTTTACGCATGACATGGACGGCCAAGAACCACCGGTCGGAGAGGAAGAGTGAGCTCCTCGATGATGAATTGCCCGCAACTCACTACCGACTCATCAGGTATTCACCACCACCCACTTCCCTTCCGCTTGTCAGAGTGATAGAGGTGGAATAACCGGCACTCGGACCATCTTTCCAAGCATCACTCTCAAAGGGAGTGGGGGCAGACCGATGATTCACGGGGCAGAGGAGGGTGGTGTGAATGTCGAACATCTACTCATTCTTCGGGCTTCCTGACCCGAATGATGACAGCGACTCTAACGAGGCTGAAGTCGTGGAAACGCCCATTCCCGAGCCACTCCCCATTCCAGAGGCAGAATCTCCTCTGGTCATTGACAGATTCCACGACCTCGGGGAGAAGAAATGGCGGCTTTGGTCCGCCGTCCACCGAGCGAAGCCGAGCCTAGCGATTCGCTACATAACTCCCGACCACCTGCACAGACTTCCGACCAACGGAATGGCGCATCGGCTGGTGGCGGGTGATATGGTGGTGGT
The DNA here is from genome assembly GCA_964342465.1 of uncultured Candidatus Poseidoniales archaeon. GTDB lineage: Archaea > Thermoplasmatota > Poseidoniia > Poseidoniales > Thalassarchaeaceae > MGIIb-Q1. The sequence continues at coordinate 23,568 of CAYFFQ010000001.1, forward strand.
CGACCTACGTGACCTGAAACACATGCATGCTCAACAGGATGCCTGCCGGCGTGAGTTGAGTGGTATGTCCGAGATGTTGGGGGCGCCGGTGTTCTCTCTCGATGAGGGAGAGACGCTGATGCTGGTACCCGGTGCCGGTTCTGTCGTTGACATCACCACCCACCATCTCGGGATAATCGACAACGAAATGTGAAGCAGAACCCCTGTTAGCGCCTCAATACTTGATGCCCGTCCTTCGAGACTGACACACCTTGTTTGATGGTGACATTTCCGTTATCGGCTTGTGTCCGACCTGTGAGGCCGCCACCACGCACCCCACAACCATCTCGTTGATTTTCTCACTCATTCGAGTTTGACCTCAATCCAATCGAGGAACCAGTGGTCGAGTTCCCCCTTCTCTACCTCCTCCAATGCATAGAGTGTGTAGTCGCGATAGGCTACCCATTTAGCCAGCACTTCAGGTTCATCTCCACTTTCGCTTTTTCTTCCAATGGTCTCCTCGGCGTAAGCGAGGCATCTTTTCAGGAAATCTTCAACCGCCCGTTTTCGTAATTCTGTAACCATGGTTGGGTTGGCTTGACTATGGCCCTCAAGTGGAGTCGTTTCCACATGCTCATCTTCGCTCATCTATCCTCACCCTCGAAGGAGATACGGTTGGATTCGTATTGCTCTCTCGTCATCATGAAGCGAGCAGGATTTCCACCCCATACCTCACCAGCAGGGACATCTTTTGTGGCTACCGCCCCAGCAGCGACTACGGCCCCTTCGCCGATTTTCACACCAGGCAGGATAGTCGCGCCACCACCTATGACAGCACCTCTCTCGACAATGACAGGGAGCCATTTCTTCCGGTCTCTGCTCGGTGGATGTCGGTCATTGAGCAGAGTGGCATTCGGGCCGATGAAGACATCATCGGCCACTTCACAGATTGAAGCCACATAGGCTCCACCCTGAATCCTCACTCCGTTCCCGACTACCGCTTCACTACCGATATGAGCCAATGCACCGATGGAGCAATCGCTTCCCATGATGACACCAATACCGATGTGACAAGGACCCCAAGCCACCGACCCATTAGAGAGGTCGATTCTAACCCCGCTCAGTTCATTGGAATCGACCATGCCGCACTCCACCTACGCCACACCGAAGGCACACTACGCCTTGAACAGTTGTTCACCCACCATTCAACGGTCGGCCACACTGATTCGCTGAAACAGAGTGGAGATGTAGGGTCTAATTCCACCATCCGGCGTAGTGTGGACGTGGTGAATGGAGCGAATCAGACGGAATTCCTTGCCGAGAAGTTCGCACAACATCTTCTCATCGTACCTCCGCAGGTCCAACCCAGAACATTGTGGGGCTCCATCTAGCGAGAAGGTCTCTATCACAGCATGCCCGCCGACAGATAGCATAGTCTTGAGTGTGTGGAGGTAACCTCTCATTTCCTCTTCGGAGGTGAAAAAGTGTAGCACTGCGCGGTCGTGCCAAAGGTTCACCTCCCCGAGTTGGAGTAAGTTGTGAGGCTGTGTGACATCGTCCACCACCCAAGTCACCTGTTCACCCAACCGATGCTCACAGTGAGAGAGAGCAGTAGCGGAGATGTCAACGGCAATTAAATTGCTAAACCCCTCTGCAATCAGTGATTCAAGAATGGTCGACGCACCACATCCGACATTGATGACAATTCCTTCGCGGTCAGTCCCTGAATCCCGAATGAGTTCCATCGAACTAGTGTGGTCAGACTGATACCAGCCGACCTCTTCGGGGGATTTCGAGTCATAGACTCGCTGCCAATGGTCTGCAGTGGACCCGCTCCGCATGGAACGGACGCCGATTGCCTTCATCAATCAATTTTCCCATCAACCATTCTGTGTGGACTGGTTGATGTCCATCAATCCGTCTTTGGTTATAGTGGATGACCATCAGTTCGTCCTGAGATTCGGCGTGTGGCTCAGGAAATTTCGATGATTCGCCGGTCAATCGAGAGACCCCTGCGCCAATGCTCCTCCCTCGCCTCTCCTCAGAGCAACGTATTGGGGGATGGGAGAGCGCCATCACTGGATGTTGAGTTGATTCAGAATTCGCCCCACATGTCCTGTCGCTTTGACATTGTAGGCTGCTGACTCAAGAGTCCCGTCTTGATTGATGATGAATGTTGACCTGATGCAACCCATGTAGGTTCGGCCGTAGTTCTTCTTCTCACCCCATGTCCCGTACGCTTCGTGCAGTTTCATTTCATCATCAACGACCAACGAGAAGGGCAGTTCATTCTTGTTGATGAAGTTCTGGTGGCTTCTGGCGGAATCCTTGGAGACTCCGACCACTCTCCAACCAGCAGTTTGTAACACAGCAAAATTGTCACGGAAATCACACGCCTGAGTGGTGCATCCTGGTGTGCTGTCTTTGGGATAGAAATAGAGTATCACTCCGGTTTCATCGAGTAATTCGCTAAGGGTGATTTCACTTCCATCGGTCAGTGTGGCGGTGAAATTCGGTGCCGCATCACCATCTTCAAGTTTCACGGTCATACCGCGTCGTGGTGCGAGCAATACCTAACCTTGACGCTCGGTTTTCCGAACAACTCGGATTCAACATCCTTCACTCAGGTCAGTCGCTGGTCTTTGGTCATGTGGCCGGCAACCCTGCTTCACATATCCCATCCTTCGTCATGGAAGGAGTGAGCAGATGGGGCACTCCGCCGCATCGTGCCCTCTCGCTGGACAGTGCTCGCGGCCGAAATAGATGACCTGCAGGTGGCGTCTGCCCCACTCCTCTTCGGGAAACAGTCGTTTCAGGTCTCGCTCGACTTGCACAACACTTCTGCCTTCGCTGAGGTTCCATCTCTGAGCTAATCTGTGAATGTGCGTGTCAACAGGAAATGCCGGAACTCCAAACTTCTGAACCATCACCACGCTGGCCGTCTTGTGGCCGACTCCGGCCAGCGCCTCCAACTCCTCAAAGGTGCGGGGGACTTTTCCGTCGTGCCTATCCAACAGTTGGTTGGCCATGGTGTGTAGATTGCGCGCTTTGGTCGGGGCCAGTCCGATTTCCCGAATCAATTCTTGAATATCTTCGGGCCTCAGGAGAGCCATTTCTTTGGGTGTGGGTGCTTTTTCAAACAGCGCCGGAGTCACTTGATTGACCTTCTTGTCGGTGGTTCGGGCCGAGAGCATGACGGCGACGAGAAATGTGTAGGAGTCGCGGTGGTCGAGAGGTATCGGTTGAGTCGGATAGAGGGAATCGAGGATATCACCAATCAGACCGACCCTCTCATGCTCATTCAGGCGCATCACTTCCCTCAGAGAAGTCGAGGTCGGTCCTCCAACCGTAGGTTCCTGCGGCCAGCACCAATGCACCCGGCAGGATGTAACAGGGGAACCACATCCATGTGGCCCACTGCTGGTTCGCCCCCCCCAAGATGAGGAAGAAAATCACGCCCAACAGTATCGCTGGAAATATGGACACACCGCCAAAGACCACTGCGCGGCTGACTCCCATAACCCCTGACGGGGGAGAGAATCGCATGAACCTATGCCCGCTAACGAGATGAGGTTTCAGCGGAGCATCTGCTCCAGTTCTTCACCACTGTAGCAGTTGAGCAGGTCTTTTGCCTCAAGCCATCCTTTGCGCGCCATTTGAACTCCGAACCAGACATCTCGGAGGCCAGCGGTGTCATGGGCGTCAGGATTGATGCAGAGTGGGACACCTTGGTCGCGGGCGTAACGGATGAATCGCCAATCGAGGTCAAGTCGGTAGGGGCTGGCGTTAATTTCCACCGACTTGAGTTTGCCCTCGCTGTTCAACTCTCCCATCCTCCGGAGTACTGCATGCATATCCACATCGAAGCCGTCACGTCCTTGCAGAATCCTTCCAGTTGGGTGGCCAAGGATGGTGAAGGTCGAATCCTCGACCGCTCGGATGAGTGCTTCTGTATTCTCGCTCTCATCCCTCCTACGCCAAGTAGGCAATTGGTGGACGGAGCCTATCACGTGGGAGAGAGCCTCTCTTGTGGCGCAGTCATAATCGAGGGTGCCGTCGGGGAGAATGTCGCATTCCGCGCCATGCAAGAGGCGGAAATTCTTGCCACCATCGGCCCACAATTCATTCAATTCCCGAATCTTCTCACCCTGTTGCAGCAACTCTTCCGCCTTTGCACCCACCTGTCTGCCGCCGATGTTGAGCATCTGTGAGTGGTCGGAGATGCCGAGAAACTCCCAATCCATATTCATCGCCGCACCAGCCATCGCCTCCAGCGTACCGACTCCATCGGAGAGTATGGTGTGGTTGTGTAGTGAACCTTTCAGGTCAGTAGGCATTACCAAGTGAGGAAGTCTACCATTCTCTGCCGCTTCCACTTCACCCATGTCCTCGCGAAGTTCTGGTGCCACCCATTCAAGACCGAGGTGATTGTAGATGTCCACTTCTGTTTCAGCAGGCAGGGATGATGCTGCCGCAGCGGCGCCCCTCAATTCGCCAACATCACTCTCGGGAATGAGTCCGAATTCGTTGAGGCGGAGGCCGAGGTCCATGGCACGCTGGCGCAGTCGGATGTTGTGCTCCTTGGAGCCGGTGAAATACGCGAGAGTGAAGGGAAACATTTCTGGTGGGACGAGGCGCACCTGCGCATCGATGGTGCCGGACGATTCCATCGCTGAGTAGTCGTCGCCGCCGATGGCGGCGAAGACTTCGCTGTCTATCGTGCCGAGGTCCAATTGTCTCTCTAGAACGGATGCTTCCAAGACGACGCTGACCTTACTCTCGCCCGCACCTTTGACCTCAGCGATGTTCGGTAGGTCGAGGATGGCCGTGGTGACAGCCTTGACATCTTCAGGTTGGACTGCGGCGACGATGTCAAGGTCGCCGATAGTCTCCCTGCGGCGGCGGGCGCTGCCAGCAAGTTGAGCGTGCATCACCTTGGGAATCTGAGCCACCATCTTTTCGAATGCCTCCCCATACCTGAGGCCGACATTGAGGCGACGGCGGGAACGGAACCTCGATAACAAGTCGATTCCATCGAGTATCTTCTGTTGACTCTTCTCTCCGAATCCATCTAGGCTGGCGACAGCACCCTCGGCGCAGGCGGCGGTTAGGTCAGCGAGCGATTCAATACCCAATTCTTCATACAGTTGTCGAATCCTCTTCGGACCGAGGCCGGGGACGGACAACATCTCTATCATTCCCTGTGGGGTGCTGTCGTAGAGCGTGGCGAGTTCGCCCCACGAACCTTCACCCAATGCTTCAGCTATGAGGGAAGCGATGCCCTTCCCGATTCCCTTCACCTTAGTCATCTCGCCTGATTCGCTCAACTCCCACAAGTCAGCCTCCAATGCTGCGATGGTGCGACTGCCGTTCTCGTAGGCTCGGATTCGGAAGGGGTTGGCATCCTTCAGCTTCAACAGGGTGGCGACCTGTTCGAGAACGGTGGCAACCTGCGCCTTGGAAAAGTGAGGTGGCGACCCCCTCCGACTTTTCGGCAACGTCCAAGACTTCATGGATACCATGACGACAAACCCATCCACGATGAGCCTGCCACTTCTCTTGAACCCTCGCCTCGGATTGTGGGTGCATCGCCGCCGACTTCTGTGGACCCCCACACAAGTATGGGGGAGTGTGCGACGCATGTCTTGGGCAATAACGGAGTACACCCCGATTCACTCTGACACAGGTATGGAAGGTCGTTGATAGCGGTGGAGGTGGGAGGAGTACTGTCTCGGTTTGGCTCTGCCAATTGTGTTCGCGCGTTTCAAGTGTAGCTGGCTGTTGGGTCGGGTGTGGAACTGGTCGGACTGCTACACTCACTGTCGACATTCACCTGTGGCGGTGCCTTTCTCATCTGGGTGAGTATCGCCCCCCTCTCTCGCACGGAAGGTGGTGAAGTAGTCGCACAAAGAGTGATGACGATTCTCTGTTTCACCGCTGCGGTCAGCCTTTTCGCACTCTATTTCGCCGGCGGTTCTCTGTTCGGTTCACCAAACCTCGCCCGAATTCTCGCTGTCGTCTCCTTCGCCGTGGGCGTGAGTGCGACCATGAACATCAAGGGGAAGGATGTGCAGGGGGAGGCGAACCCACATCAGATGATGCGGTTGAAACGGGAAGACGTTGAGTGAAGTATTCTCACAAGGCATTCACTTCAGGTCAATTCCAGGGCCTCGCGTGTGACCCACCTTTCCCGCTGCCCCCCCACTCCTTTTCTTACGCTTGGACCCCTTATCCCCTCGGTCTGAGGAAACCTCGTCACCTCTGCTGGCGAGTGGGCGATGTCCCCTCTCGTCGCCGTACTCACTGGTCGCGCTGCTGCTCGCTGCTGCTCGCGCAGTTCTTCGAGGATGGCCGGTCTCAGCGCTATCAGCATCGCTTTTTCCCGCCTTCGTCTTCCTCGTTCGCTCGGTAGGGGTGGCGAGTTCTCGCTCGCTCGAATCAGCGTCAGTCCTTCTGATTCTGTTGTGTCCGGCGACGCGGAACTCGGTGTCGTCACTGTCATCTACGACAAGAGCATCGCCCCACTCATCTCCGCTGATGTCTGAATCCCTCAGCGTTCTCTGAAGGACATTGAATGTGTCGGATGGGGCTGCCGGCATGTCTATCTCACCAACCATCACCTCAACCATCCCCTCAGCCAACACCCGACCTTCAGCGCCACGAACACCTCTCTTCGGTTTTGTTTCGGGTGGGTTGGGGTCAGCGGCCATCTCCTCAATGGAGATGTCAGTCGCCTCGGTCAGGGCGGCCCTTTCAGATTCACGCTCCTCCTCATTGGCCGCCGCCTCCTCAATCGCTCGGCGTCGTGCTCTTCGCCGTTGAACCGATGTATTGGTACGGCGAGCGATTAACAGCAGCAGGAGTGGTGCTGCAACACTCAGAGCCAAAGCACTCTCGACGCTGAACTCGACCCCACTTATTTCAGATAATTTGTCAGCGAGCAGGTTCACCTGTTGCATAATCGGGTCGATGTATGGGGAGACATCAGCACTGCTCGCCGTGGGAGTTGAAGTCTCGACCAAAATGCCGAGCGGGATGGAATAGACCAATCGTTCATCACTGCTTTCGTTGAGATAGAAGGTACCACCGCTCACACCGACCTTCACGGCGGTGAAACTCAGACGAACCTCATGGGAATCTCCACCTATGCCCTGCCTCTCAAGAGTGAAAGTGGAGAGTGGTTCACCCATGCTCACCTTCTCATCCAAATCCCAAGACGGGATGATTCGTACGGGAACGGGTGCTTCGTTCTTCACGGTACAGAGGAAATGGCTCGTCTCCCCTAGGGGGAGTGTGTGGTCTGGGGGGGTGCATCCCACCGAGAGTACTGCTCTGTGCAGGTGTTCGTCGTCGGGAAAATGGTCGATGAGAAGAGCACTGAATTCGTGATTGTCCCCATAGCCGTCGCCGTCACGGTCCGACCATTGGGTCTGCTCTGTGGGAAAGGCGTCGGCGCCGTCGGCGACGCTCCAACTTTCATCTGGGTCGGACCAGCCGTCACCATCGCCATCTGCACAGCCAATTCTGTCCTCGGTTGAATCGCCATCCACATCTGGGCAGTCATCTCTCTCTGCGCTGACGGTGGGTGTGAGGGCGAACAGAGTGATGAAGAGGATTGTCGCCACCAGCGCCCCAGCCGCCGCCCTGCTCATCGCTCCCCCGCTGCTGCTGAAACCGCTATCAATGCTCGCCGGAATTGCACGGTTTCATCCTTCTCGACGATGTTTTCCGTGTGCTTGAGCGGCTGCTGGATGCTCGTCGCTTCGCCTGAAAATAATTGTTGGTGGGCGACGCCGACGACTGGTAAGAATTGTGTCATCCTCATGGCCGTCAGAAGGCAGACGACGAATCGTAGAGCGAAGGTAATTGCGCTTCGCTCAGGCAACGCTGAGACAACGCTCAGGCTTCGCTCAGGCAACGCTCAGGCAACGCTCAGACAACGCTGAGACAACG
>CAYFFQ010000001.1:31599-62738 GCA_964342465.1 uncultured Candidatus Poseidoniales archaeon
CAACGCTCAGACAACGCTGAGACAACGATCAGGCTTCGCTCAGGCAACGCTCAGACAACGCTGAGACAACGCTCAGGCTTCGCTCAGGCAACGCTCAGGCAACGCTCAGACTTGGGACTCAAGGTCCAGTTTATCCAGAATGAATGCCTGCATGTACGGTGGCAGTTCACCGTTGGCGAAAATGACGTTTTTCACTCCATCCAATTTCATCAGAGAGTAGAAGATCTGCATCGCAGTCATAGGCACAGATGAACATCCCACGCAACCACCTTCCAGCGACAGGGTGACCACTCCATCCTCGATAGAGACGACATTGACAACACCATCATCGGCGTCAAGAACCGCTTGAACCGGGCCCAACGAGGCGAGGATCGTTGCTTCGTCGATACCGCTCACACCCTCACCTAGGCTTACTCGGGCGACCCTCCCTCTTTCAATCATCGTCCCGCACATATTCACAATCACCCACTTCCGAGTCTCTCAAACGGTCAACTATTCCTCATTCCCATGCCCATTCCCCTGTTGTATTTGGCGGCTAAGGATTACCTCGGCTTGAAAATTGATTTCCCGAGGGTGGGGAAGTATTGAACCGATGAATCGGCTGGAGCAGCCATGAATCACCCCCTTCGTGTGGTGCTGCTCGACCTTCTTGTTGAGCGAGCAGAATTTGGATATGGCGGAAATGTGGAGATTCTGAAACCACTGGCTGAAAGGTTTTCGACCGTCGAAGTGTGGCTTTTGACACCTCAGTATCAGTCTCCCGATGTCGGGCGGCGCGCCCTCGCACAGGCGCACGCCCATCCAATCTCTATTGAGGAAGAGGATGTGCCGGCTTGGGATTACGATTTTCCTTTTGAAACTCAACCGGACGCGAGTGAACTCAAAGGCCTCTATCAAGGCGGCGGTGGGGATGTCACATTCGAGAGAGTTGCATTGCCGACGACAGATGCTCTCGGCATGGAATCTTGGCTCGCTGCCAATTCCGTTGATGTCGTTATCTGCAGCGGGAGCCGCAGAAACGTCTCGATGTGGGAGGATTGGATGTCTCCCGCCTCAGCGTTGTTGCAGGCGGCCACGATTCTGCCTCTGCCGACCCTTGGAATCTGTTTCGGTCATCAACTTCTCTGCACCGCACTCGGTGGCGCGGTCACTCCAGAACCGCACCGCACAGACGTGGTATCCCCCCTCACCCTGAGTGATGCAGGTGTGGCAGACCCACTCTTCGCCGACCTACCGACACCAGTCGCTCTGTTCACCCATCAGGACCATGTGGTCAGCATTCCCGATGGGCTGGTAACTTTGGGAAGTTCTCCCCACAACCACTACACGGCGGTTCGGGCAAGTGGGGTAGATGGTGCTCTTCTCCCCGTGTGGGGTGTTCAGTTCCATCCCGAGGCTGCGGAGGAAAGAATAGCACGGTCGGTGCGCCTCGGACACATCTCCGAGGAGGAAGCGAGTGCCTTTGAGAGAGAACATGATGGCCCTAAGATTCTTGCAAATTTCGCTGAAGAAGTGGTTCGTCGTCTCTCTTCGCATGGCGGCGATTTGAGGTGACCATGGTTGGTGGTGGCATACTTTTCTCGCAACTCCTTCAGTGGTATCAGGTCTTTCCCGCATGGGTCACAGGTCTTTCCCGCATCGGTCACAGGTCTTTTCCTCTCCTATGGTGAGGTGAAGCGCGGCAGTCTCTACGGTGAGGTGAAGCGCGGCAGTCTCTCGCAATCCCCTGACCTATGCACAGTAACACCATCACATGGTTTTCGAGGTGGTGGATTGGGGTTGAATAATCAGTCTCTAAGAGACTGTGTGAAGGAAAATGATGGGGTTTCGCTTATATGGAGCCCTTAGGTCGGCGGGTCAGTCAATCAGGTGATATGATGGATGGAACAGATATTGGAATGCTCGGGGTCGGCGCTGGAATAATCGGTTTGCTGATAGCGGCGATTTTGTACAAGAAGGTTGATTCAATAGAGATTGAGAACAAGACGGTTGCTACGATTACCCAGCGGATTCAGGACGGGGCGATGGCTTTTCTCGTAGCAGAATACAAGATGTTGTCGATATTCATCGTTGTCGTCGCTGCCCTGCTGTTTGCTGGTGGGGAAGTGAATGACGACCTCGGACTCCAGACGATGGTCGCCTTCATCATCGGTGCTCTCGCCTCAGTAGCTGCTGGATTCAGCGGCATGCGCTCAGCCACTTCTGCTAACGGCCGCACGGCGCAGGCTGCAGCGGACGGCGGCCAGGCAGCCGCTCTCCAGACATCATACAACGGTGGTGCGGTCATGGGGCTTGCAGTCGGCGGCCTCGGATTGGCTGGCATCTCGCTGATGTACTACTTCACCGAGACCGATTTTCTGACAGTTGGAAACATCGCAGGTTTTGGCATGGGTGCATCAAGCATTGCTCTGTTCGCCCGTGTAGGTGGTGGGATTTACACCAAGGCTGCCGATGTCGGTGCCGACCTTGTCGGCAAGGTCGAAGCTGGCATTCCTGAAGATGACCCGCGCAACCCCGGTGTGATTGCCGACAATGTCGGTGACAATGTCGGCGATGTCGCAGGTATGGGTGCAGACATCTTCGAGTCTTTCGTTGGTTCAATCATTGCCGCGATGGTCATCGCCGCAGCCAATAGTGATAGCCTCGGTGCGGATTATGTGATGATACCAATCGTACTTGCGATAGTTGGATACATCGCTTCCATCATTGGAGTATTTTCCATGGCGGTGATGAAGGACATGGATGCCGCTGCAGCGTTACGCAACACCACCTTCATCGGGGCAGCCCTCTTCCTCGCAGGTGGATATTTCGTTCTCGGATACCTCGGTCTTCCGGTCACCCCAATCTGGGCAGTTGCAATAGGTACATTCGTTGGAATTTTCATCGGGCTGGTCACTGAGTACTATACGGGAATCGAGGATGTCTTCATGTTCAAGGTGAAGGCCATTCCCTACATCGGCCAGGCGTCCAAGACCGGCAGCGCCACTAATGCGATCGCCGGATTGGCTGTGGGGATGCAGTCGGTCTTCGTTCCTGTATTGTTGATGGCTGTAGGTATTTTCGGTGCAAACATCGTCATGGGCGATGCTGCCGGTGCTGGCCTCTATGGAATTGCTATGGCTGCAATGGGGATGCTGGCTACAGTCGGTGTGACGATGACCGTCGATGCCTATGGGCCGGTGGCCGACAATGCCGGTGGCATTTCGGAGATGTCCGGACTCGGCGAGGAGGTCAGGGAAATCACTGATGGTCTTGACTCAATCGGCAACACCACCGCGGCAATCGGAAAGGGATTCGCAATAGGTAGTGCTGCCTTGACCGCACTCGCTCTGTTTGCGGCCTTCCAGACAAGTGCCAATCTGACCGCTGCCGACCTCGCTCTTTCAGAACCGATGGTCGTCATTGGTCTACTTATCGGCGGCTCTCTTCCATTTGTCGTCGCCGCTATGACCATGAAGTCCGTCGGCCGTGCGGCTGAGGATATGATTACCGAGATTCGCCGCCAGTTCAGGGAGATTGACGGCCTGCTCGAAGGGAGGGAAGGCGTCGAGCCTGACAGCGCCACCTGTGTCGACATTTCGACTAAGGCTGCTCTCCGTGAGATGATCGCACCCGGCCTTGTGGCGGTCTCCTCACCAGTCATTGTAGGATTCCTCCTCGGTGCATCTGCCCTCGGTGGAATGCTTGCCGGTGCCACTGCAACCGGCGTCCTGATGGCTCTGTTCATGGCCAACGCTGGTGGTGCCTGGGACAACGCCAAGAAGGCGATTGAGCAAGGTGAAATCCCCGGTGCTAAGAAGGGTGACGAAGCACACGGCGCAGCTGTCGTCGGAGACACAATTGGCGACCCATTCAAGGACACCAGTGGACCTTCATTGAACATTCTCATCAAGTTGATGTCCATCGTTTCGGTGGTCATCGCAGGAATGCTCGGTGGCGGCTGGCTCAACGGCCTCTTCTGAGTGGACGACCTACTCGAGGCAAATCCGCAATCCGGTGGTCTCTTGAGAGAGTGGTGGTCACGGGATATCGAAGGTGATGCTCCCGTTTGGTTTGCTCAGTGGATGCGGGGGCAAATTGGGGGATAAGGAGAGGTGAACGATTTGCGGAACATCGGCAACGGATACTCGTCCCTCACCCATCGTATGGATGGCGGATTTTGAGAGGTGAACGACTTGCGGAACATCGGCAACGGATACTCGTCCCTCACCCATCGTATGGATGGCGGATTTTGAGAGGTGAACGACTTGCGGAACATCGACAGTCTTCTGTTCACGCTTCTTCTCATAATGGCTCCACTTTCCGGTTGCCTCGGCGTGAAAGAGAACGACTCAGGAGTGCTAGGGGAAGAAGATGCCTTCGAGGCTCCGAGATGGCGTCTCGGCGATTGGTGGCTCTACACCTTCACCACGCCGTTATTCAGCGACGACACAACCCGCTTGGTGGTCGCCGAGGACGACGCAGAGGGCGGAACCGCTTACATGTTGGCTATATCCAATCGGATTGAAGCGCGTCGCCACGCTGTCCTCAACCACAACCCGTTTCTCGGCAGGATGACCCATGACAATCTCAGCGCCTTCGAGGATGGTGTCGCACAACCAGTTTTCCAGTTTCCATTTGAGAAGGGCGATTCGTGGACTTTTTCACTCTTCAGCAACGATTGGTCCGCAGATGTGCTGGAAGTTCATATCGAATCTGACGGCGCCACCCGCAACAGAATCGCAGTCATCACCGCCACTGCCGATGACGGCGCCACCCTCGCCTATATCTTCGACGAATCGGCAGGGTTCCTCCGTTCCCTCATCCACACCGATGCAGCCGGCGAGGTGCAACTGGAGATGCAGTTGGCGACAAGGGGAATGAATCACGAGGGTGAAGTCTGGTTCATCCGTGGCGGCGACCTCTTTTCCAATTCATACGACATCGACAGCGGAGTCGATGTCGACGCACAGGATTCCTTCTTCGTCAGCGACCATCCGAGCGGCGAGGATTGGGATGAGATGGTATACTGGCTATCAGCAGACATGGGGGGTGGAACCTCCTCAGGCACTCTGACCCTACGTGACCACGCATCACTCACCGCCTTGGCTCGCGAGTGGGGGCCGGGGGCGAGCGAAGAGGGGCAATTGGGAACCATCCCCTATCCAAGTGGCGAATACACACTGACCGTGACCCAGAGCGGCGACTCGGACATCTCAATCATCGTCGCCGGTGGCATCTCCTATTCGTGGACACTGTAGGTGGTAATCTGACAGGCCATTTTTTGATGCTGCACGGCATGACCGGTAGCCGTGAGAAGATGCTTCCACTAGCCAGACGTCTCGCTCCTGAAGGTTGGAATCTGCTCGTTCCTGATGCTCCATTCCGACACCGGCGCGGGGGCTTCGCATGGTGGGTCGGAGATACTCCTCCAGAGGGGCCAATCGGAGCCGAGGCGGCAGCCCAACTAGAGGAGTCTGTCAGGATTCTTCAGAGTCAGATTCCCACAGATGGCCCGCTGATTGTCGGCGGATTCTCGCAGGGCGCCGCGGTGGCCCAAGAACTACTACTGACTGAAATGGGAAGCCGTATCATCGGAGTTGTCGTTCTCGGCAGTCGGGCGGCCCGCCCGCTTCTTCTCATGGAATCACTCAGCCTATTGCCACCTCAGAGAATGCTCTCCATGCATGGGGAGAGGGACCATCTTGTCTCGCCACAACAGGGGGAGGAGTGTGCCTCGCTCTACGAGGATGCTGGCTGGACGGTGGAGAGAATCCGCCACCACAAAGGACACATGGTCGACCTTGCCAACGAGGTGCGTGTGCGGGGATGGCTCGAGGAAACGGCGCGAAAATGCACACTTTGAGTTCCCATAACAGGTTCACGATGGAGAGGCAGATGGCAAGTGCAGGGTGCGGATGTTGATTTGCGGGGATGAGTGCATCATCGCATCTCTGCCGAGTCAGAGATAGGCTTGCAGGTTGTCCGCTCCGCCGACGAACAGAGGCTCCTCTCCGCGCACATCCCAGATGGCGGGGACCGTTCTGTGTCCGGTCATCTCCACCACCGCCATCTGAAGGTTCTGATTCTTGCCCACATTGTGTTCGTCAAAACTGAATCCCTTCGCTCCGAGCAGATTCTTCGCCTTGGAGCAGTAGGGACACCAAGATGAGGTGAACATCACAAAATCCGATTTACTCCGCTTAAGTAGTCTATTTACTGGCATGACCTACTCTCGGATTTCCTCTTTCATTAATCCTTGCTTGGACAGTTGACTCCTAACTATGACCATTGGCCGGGATTGGTCGCCTCAGTCTGCCTCTATTTCCAATGAACTGCGTGGCGGCTTGATGGGGAGATGTTCACCCTGAATAATCGCTGAAATTGAGGATGGGAGCCGATGAGCTGCGTGGCGGCTTGATGGGGAGATGTTCACCCTGAATAATCGCTGAAATTGAGGATGGGGGCCGATGAACCGCTACTCTTAACGAGGGTGTTATGCCCATCCTCTCTGCGAAATACTCGGTGATGAAGGGAGAGGTCAATATCCTCTCGCCACTTCGCCTGAAGGACGGGGGTGGTGTCCAGTGAGGCGAATCGCAGGAACTGTTCGTCACTCTCTTCTCCCTGTCGGGGGTGGCCTCTGAGATGAAAATCGCAATCACCGGTGCTGCTGGACTGATAGGGGGAGTGGTCTATGACAGGTTGGTCGCAGACGGACATCATGTAATCGGAATCGACCGCCCGTACGAGCAGTGGAAGGCTGCTGGACGAAACAGCGATGACACCGAGGCACCGAGCCGCATAACCCACCATTTCGACCTTGCCGAGACATCCGATGAGGATTGGATGATGATGTTCGCGGGATGTGATGTGGTGGTGCATCTCGCTGCCGATGCGAACCCATCGAACAGTGACGAGAGCATGATGCGAAACAACGTTGAGATGACAACAGACCTGATGCGAAATGCCCACGCTTGTCAAGTCAGGAGAGTCGTCCTCTCCTCATCTGGGCTCACTCAGGTTGGTCTTGAAAGGGAGTTGCTCCGAGGGGGTGATTTGGAAGGAGAGATGCTCGCAGTCAGGCACGGCACTTCCACGACCAGCACATACGGGGAGAGCAAGGTCTTCGTGGAGCGTCTTGGGGAGCACTATTCCAAGATGTATGGGATGGAGTGCATCGTGGTCCGAATAGGCACGGTCATCCACAACGAAATCGAGCATTGGGAGAGGGGCGGTCGGCTTCAGGCGACCGCTTTCCTACAAGCCGATGTCGCCAATTTCTTCAGCGCCGCAGTGCAGGCAGATTACCAACAATGGCAGCCCGCATCATGCACCGGCCATCCCGATGTCAAAGGATATCTCTTGACTGCGGCACAGTCGGATTCACCCGGCAGATTCATCGACCTCGAACCCGGATTGTCGGCACTCGGTTGGCAACCGATGCCTTGGAGTGAAGACCCACAGGACATTATCTGATGAAAAGTCGGCAATTAAGGATGACATGGTGAAATCACAATGCAATCCGCAAGTGGTGAACTGACCCTCGGAATCGATGTCGGAACCACTGCCACTAAGGTCTTGCTCCTGAGCGAAAACGGGGAATGGCTGATGGAATCTTGGCCATCTTCTGAGGATGTCTGGCACAATCTGAGAAGATGGCTCTCTCAGCCATTCAACGGAGATAAACCGCATTCGGGGCACTCAGATGCCCCCCCCACACCGACTGATGGTCCCGTCGGTGATGAACCCCTCCTAAGAAGAGGCGAGAGAGTCACCCGTGTGGGAATCACCGCGCATGGCCCCTCCGCTATCGTCATCCGTGATGGTGCGGTGACTGGCAGGTCATTCCATTGGTTTGACGAGATTTCAGAGGACCTCGAGAGACCGACATCGGGTGAACAAGTTCTCTCGCAAAGCCGCGCCTGGCTTCCCTCGCGAATCGCCCAATGGGAGAGGGTGAACGGCCCTCTTGGTGATGGTGTGGTGGTACAACTCAAGGATGTGCTGAACTGGCAGTTGACAGGAGTGGTTGGCCGAGATTCCCGCTCGATGCGAGGATTCTCCGGCAGCGGTTTCTTCCACACTCCGAGCGAAGTCATCGGCTTCGTGACCGCCGCCGCTGCACAACTCTCCGGAATCCGCCAAGGAGCGGCGGTAATCTGTGGTTGCGACGATTTGACGGCAGGTGTGTTCGGTCTTGGTATCGGGTGTGGCGAGAAGTTCAATCTTGCCAACAGCAGTGAGCATGTCGGTATAGTCGGGGGGCAGCCGCTGGCGGGGTTGAGTTGGTTGCCAGCGATCGGTCGCCTGCCCGCCTTGAGTTATCAGGCGACCTCAACCGGCGGGAGAACCCTGCAAGAGAGATTCGACACGCCTGCATCAGCGGAATCCGTAGCAGAATTCGTGGCCCAATTGGAGATGGAAGAAAAGTCAGGGGAAAATGGCGAGGCGTGGGATGCATTGGGTGAAATCAATGCTCCGGTCTTGCACCTGTCCGAGACTTTCGGTGATGGCGTGATGACCATAGGTGGCGGGCTTGCTCTCATTCCTCACCTCGTCGCCTCAAGAGGTGCGGTTTTTGGTGCCGGACAAGAGGTTTCGGCGCTCGGGGTGGCGCGGTTGGCTCAGAAACCACTCGCGGTCATCTTCGGGGCGGGCAAGGTAGGGCGCGGTTTTCTCGCCCAACTTCTGAGCCGTGCTGGGTGGAGAATACACTTCGTTGAGAAGAACACTTTTCTGGTCAACGAGTTGCTCACGCTAGGTGAATACACGATAGTGAACCTCGGGACGGGCGAAGAGGAGATCATCTCGCGGTTCACCGTCTCCACCGATGATTGGCGGCTGGCCGATGCGAGCCTCATACTCACTTCATTAGGTGCAACAGGGCTTGCATCATGGGCACATTCATTGGAAGGATTTGACCGCCCGATAGATATTATTCTGGCGGAAAATCATCCGCAACCAGCCGCATTGGTGAGGCGCTACATCAAATCTCCCCGTGTCGGAGTGGCGCAGGCTCAGGTACTGCGTTCCTGCATAGAGCCGACAGAGGAACAGGTGAAGAGATGCGGCACTCTCACCATTCAGATTCAGGACCATTGGACTCTTCCCCTTGACGCCGATGCTCTGGTGGCGGCGGAGTTGGTGAACTCCGTTGCCGGATTCACACCGAAGGCGAACTTCGCTGTTGAATTGACTCGAAAACTGTACACTTACAATGCAATCAACGCGGCAGTCTGTTATCTCGGTTTCCTGAGAGGATATGAATGGCTCAGCGAGGCTGCGAACGATGCGGAAATCGCTGACCTTGCTCGCCGAGTTGGCACCGAATCATCTGCGGCCCTGATTGCCGAATATGGCTTTGAGAAGGATGACCAAGATGAATGGTGTCGGCGAGCCTTGGCTAAGTATCAGGATGTCACCATCCGCGACCCGATTGAAAGAAATGGGCGCGACCCAATCAGAAAATTGTCGAGATATGACAGAATACTCGGTCCCCTCCATCTCTGCTTGACCCACGGACTTCCTCACGAGGCGCTCTTGGTGGTGCTCAACGCCGCACTCTCATATCGCCAAAGTGGCGATGCTTCAGCAGTTGAACTGGCTAACATGGTGGAAGAACTCGGCCGCTGGGGGGCTCTTTCCACCCTACATCCACAAGTGGATGGCTATTTTCAAGACCGTCTCGGGTAGTGATATTCTATTGCACCTCTCAATAGAATTGATAGGCGGAGTAGCGCAACGGCGGTCATGGCGCGGAAGAGACGGCTGAAGGGTGACGGGCCGGGCGGCCCCCCGAAGGGGCCGCCATCCGGCCGCCGGAAGGGGCCGCCATCCGGCCCACCATCGCATCCACCGAGCAGCAGCCCGAGAGGGCGTGCTGGACGAGGTCCAAGCGGCCCCCCGACGGCAGGCGGGCCGCCATCCATGCCATCATCTAGACCCCCTCATGTTGGCCCACCACCTGCTCCACCGAGCGGCGGCCCTCATTCCATGCCACCCACACCACCCCCCGGAGTCACCGGAGATATTCTAGCGGACCTGATGGAAGAGGTGGATGATGTGAACAGCGAGGCGGGTTCATCGGCTGAAATGGCCGATGAATCAGATGCGGCTCACTCAGAAGATGCTGATGTCGATGAAGATGAGATGGTGGATGATGACTCCGCAAGCGGTGATGATGCAGAATCGCTGTCAGATGATGAAGGCGAGCCCATCGAGATGGGCGACGCCCTCTCCATGATGGGTGCAGCCGCTCCACCCCCCGCACCACCGAGCGGCCCACCCACGAGTCCACCAAGCGGTCCACCCCCGAGCCCACCAACGGGTCCACCGAGTGGCCCACCCCCGAGCCCACCATCCGGCCCCCCTGTCGGGCCGCCGATGGCACCTCCACCAGCGATTGACACCTCTGCTGCTTTCAACGCACTTGGCGGCCCTTCCCCCTCAATTGCTTTCGACGCACTTGGCGGCCCTTCCATACCCCCCGCAGAAGCAGTGGAGATTGAGCCGAAAACGGGCGCTGATGCTGATGTTCCACAGGAGGTTGATTCGGCTGAAGCCGAAGTCACATCGGCTGATGACGCCGCAGCCGCTGAGGATGGCGAGGAAAGCGGCGAAGCCACCCTAGGGGTGGAAATTGATGAGCCACTGGTGAAGGCGCATGATTACGACCCGCGCGATGAAGTTGAGGTGTCGGTTGTCGAGATCGGCGAGTTGTCACCTCTCCGCAAACCGTTGAGCCAGATGGGTCCACCACCGTCAGTCCCTCTTACCGAGACCCCCCTGTTGGAGGTGGCGAGTGAGATGGGTGAATCGAAACTGAAGGGTCACATCGTTCCCCACACTCATTGGGATAGGGCGTGGTATCTGCCCTACCAGCAATACCGCTACAAACTCATTGAGATGGTCGATGACCTGCTTGACCTGATGGAAGCGAACCCGGAAGCATATCCCACCTTCGAGTTGGATGGTCAGACTGTGGTCATCGAGGATTATCTCGAGGTCAGACCTGAGAACCGAGAGAGACTCATCGCCTTGGTGGAAAGCGGCCGGCTCTCCATCGGCCCGTGGTATGTCCTTCCCGATGAATACATCGTTGGCGGTGAGGGACTCGTCCGCAATCTCATCGCTGGAAACCGAGTCGCTGCTCGGCATGGTGGCCGTTCAGAAGTCGGTTATGTACCCGACCCATTCGGTCACATCGGCCAACTCCCGGCAATTCTGCGCGGCTGTGGACTTGACACATTCATCTTCACCCGCGGAGCGGGTCCTTGGGTTTCCGAGGAGGCGAAGGGCCTCTTCTATTGGCAGGCATCTGATGGTGAAACAGAAGTATTGGCCATCAAACAGGTCCCCGATTATCCCAATCTGATGGCATGGGGTTTTGAAGAGCGACCACTCGACAGGAAGAACTCATCTTCAATCAACATCGACAGCGCCATGGCGAAGATGGAGAGGTTGTTGGAACTGCACAAGAAGACCTACCTGTGGCGATGCGACCATCTACTGTTCGGACAGGGAAGTGACCACACGGCGGCCCAGACAAGCCTGCCGAGCCTAATCACCGCCGCCAACTCCCACTTCGGAAAGAAAATTCAATTCAAACACTCTTCATTTTCTGAGTTCACAGAAGACCTCAAATCGTGGATCGGACGGAAGAAGATTTACCGATACCAAGGCGAACTCCACGATGGATGGGACAGGAATGTTCTCTCTGGAGTATTCAGTGCCCGCCTCTACCTGAAGAGACTCAATGACCAGACCATGCGCACTCTCACCGACCGTGTGGAACCACTCTCTGCGGCTGCCCGTGCGTTTGGAGGAAGGAGTAGAACAGAAAGAATCAACCTTGCTTGGCGCGAGGTACTCAGGGCTCACCCTCACGACGATGTGTGCGGTTGTTCCGTGGATGCGGTGCATGAGGATAATGAGGTTCTGTTCAGACACGCTCAGCAGGTTTCAATGATGCTCATAGATGATGCCGCTGAGGATTTGAGAAATGGCTTCAACCTTCATCACGTCGACCGCGATGCTGTGCCTATTCTGCTGCATAATCCACTGCCGGTGAATTGGTCAGGCACTCTGCCCATCGACATGGCGTTGCCAGCCTATCGCTGTTTTCTTGAGGTGGGCTCTCCACTGAAGGTCGAACTGTCGAAACCGGCAGACGGATGTCTCTTGATGATGATGGCGACTCTGACCGAACCACAGTTCGGATTACATGTTCACCATGACAGAGCAGTCAATGTCGAACTGCCACGGGTGCAGGGCGCTCTACTCGTCGACAATCTGCCGCCCGGTATCCATGTGGCGCACATACTTCCCGGATACGGCCCACAGAAACTCCCGGGCAAACCGGTCCGGTCTGGCGGACGGCAGGGGCGGTGCGATTGGATGGATAACGGAATTATCCGTGTACAGTTCCTCAGAGATGGCAGAATGGATGTGATCCATGCAGCGACAAGACGCACTTTTTCAGGATTGGCGAGATTGGAGGATAGCGAGGATGCCGGAGATTCCTACGACTATTCGCCGGCAGGTTATCCGGTTGAGGTCGGAGCAGGACGCGGTGACAAGATGGCTAAGAGAGTTGAACCGGTCGACCGCCGTCTCTGTGATGCCGATGTCTCGGACAAGCGAGTGGCTGAAGTAACACTGATGATGCAGAACGAATGGTTGACGACGGTCTTGGTGCAAGTTCATTGGGCTCTGCCGACCCACTTTGATGATGCTACCCAGAAGCGCTCAGAGGAGGAGGATTGGCTGACCGTCGAGCACTATGTCACACTGCGCTCCGGCTCCAAGGTGGTAGAGGTGGAGAGCATGGTCAACAACACCGTTGAAGACCACCGACTGCGAGTCTGTATGCCAACCGGCCTCAACCCCAAAAAGGTCTGGTGTGGGGGTGCGTACGATGTTCTTTCGAGGCCGACAACTTGGGCTCACGAGGGCGAGTGGGAACAGCCTGCGGTGCCGACTCAACACTTCAGCCAGTTCGTGGCGATGCAGGACAGGCTCGGGGGGTTGGCCGTGCTTGTACCAGGTTCAAATGAATACGAAGTTGCCAAAACCGATGGCAAAGATGGCTTGGACCTCAGGGTCACCATGCTCAGAGCGGTCGGCTGGCTCAGTCGCGATGGTTTCGCCAGCCGCCGCAACCGCGCCGGCCCCTGTTATCCTGCACCGGCCGCTCAATGCAAGGGGCAGTCTTGGCTCCGCTGGGGAATCATGCCCTACGAAGGATTGTGGGCGCAGGCTGGAGTGCATGAGGCGGCAGAGAAGTTCGCCGCTCAGGCGACTCTTCTGCCAGCCTTCGGAAAGCCGCAACTCAACGGCTTCTTCGATGACCCGCTATCAAAGGGAATCAGGGGCAGGTCGGCGGCCCCCGTCCGATTTGTCGGCGATGGGCCACGTCCGATTCTTTCCGCCTGCAAGCCGGCAGAAGATGGTGAAGGTACTGTGGTCAGAATCCACAACCCGACCAAGTATGATTGGTCGGGCAGAATCGAGACCGACCTGCCTCTGTTCCAATGCAATGAATGCGACATGCTGGAGAGTGCTGGAAAATCAGTGGCTATCGCAAACCAAGGTTGGGATGTCACTATCCCAGCCAAGAAGATAGTCACCTTCCGCTTCAAATAACCCATCCAAATTGGGTGGTCATAACTGATGGCGGCAGTGATGGCGAAAATTGAATGGTGCATCCCACCTCGCATAAAACGGTAGGTGGCCTTTTGCGACCGAATTCCGATTGGTGGCGGTATTTTTCGTCTGATTATGTGACCGCCCGCCAGCGATTCCTAGATGCCGCCGAATCGGCGGGCGCCATTGTCACCACACTTCCTCTCGAAGTGAGAGGACCCTACGAAGAGGCCCTGTCGATAGACATAGCATATCTCGGCCCACAAGATGCGAGTGAGTTGCTCATCCACACAAGTGGTGTGCATGGGGTGGAGGGTTATCCAGGGAGCGCGGTACAGATTCGTCTGTTGGAGAGATTTGCTGGGGGGGAAATCCAATTACCTGACGGAGTCGGGGTGGTTGTAGCGCACGCAATCAATCCCTTTGGGATGGCGTGGGGTCGGCGTGTCAACGAGGACAATGCCGACCTGAATCGTAATTTTCTTCCCGCTGGTGAAGCGTACATCGGTGAACCGGAAAGATATCATGAAATCGATTCACTTCTCAATCCACGCAGCCACAGAACACCATTCGATTTCTTCGTTATCAAGGCGGCTTGGGTGTTGTTCAGAATGGGTTTTTCAGTCGCCAAGCAGACCATCGCTGAGGGTCAATACGAGAGGCCGAAGGGGATGCAGTATGGCGGTCACAGACTGTGCAGAGGGTCTGAGTTGTGGCTCGGTTTTCTGAATACACGACTTGTTGGTGTGAGGAGGGCAGTTTGGTTGGATTTTCATACGGGACTAGGCCCATACGGAGTCGATTCACTTCTTATTTCGGGGGATGATTCTCCCAAAGCACTCTCACGGCTCCGCTCTCACTATGGAGAGACAGTCCAATCCAATGACCCTGAACAGGGGGTCGCCTACCATATCCGTGGAGGGATGATGGATGGGGTTATGAGTCGCTGGCCGCGGGTGAAGTGGACGGCGATTACGCAAGAGTTCGGTACGGTGAAACCGGTCAAGGTGATAGCAGCCCTCAGGGCTGAAAATCGGATGACTCAGTGGTCGGATGAGAGTGTGCATAGGATGTTTGAATCGCCGGAAAGGCGGCGCTTGTTGCGAACCTTCAATCCCGATTGTGAGAGGTGGCGAGGTATGATAATGGGGCGAGGCCAAGAACTGATAGATGATGCACTCAAAGACCTTACAAGAGATTGAAGTTGTTCTCAGATGGGTACTCATTGACACTCTTTGACGGCATGGTTTCCGCCGTCGCATTGATGGCTGTCGCCGTCTCCGCACCGGCATGGCTCGCAGGATAGTGGGGCGTGCTCCAGTCCGAATCGATTTCGCCGGTGGCTGGACAGATGTTCCCCCGTACACGCACGATTTCGGTGGTGAGGTGGTCAATCTCGCCATCGACAAGTACGCTACTGCGACGGTGGTGGTGGACGATGAGGGGATTCTCACCACCACCTACTCGTGTGAGGTCCCGATAGGCTCCGGCCTCGGGACCACCGCAGCCATCAATGTGGCGCTGATGGCGGCCATCACCGAGGCGAATCTATGCGGCGGTGATGGAGGTGTGAAAATTCGCGATGAGTTGGCTGAAAAGGCCTATCAGTTTGAATCTCTGCTTAACAACCGAGGTGGCAGGCAGGACCAATGGGCAGCAGCGCATGGCGGCTGGAACAACCTGAAGTTCTTCTCCGAAGGTGTGGAAAGACTCCCCCTGCATCCTCCGAAATCTGTGGAGAAGTGGTTGAAGAAACACCTTCTCATCGTCAATACAGGAGTGCCTCATGTTTCTGGTTCTATCCATGAATCGGTGTGGGGGAGATATGGTGTGGGTGAGGAAAGGGTGAGTGAAGGACTGCTGACGATTCGAAAGGCGGGCCGCGCCATGGCTGATGCTATTCAAGGAGACAGGCGCAACATGGTCGTCGAAACTCTGCGCGAAGTCTGCCGTGGGGTCGACCTGCTTGAAGAGGGTCTGCATGACCCGTTCAGGATGGTCGTTGAGCCACTCTTGGAGAAGAAAGAGGTTCTCGCCTGGAAGGCTCTCGGAGCCGGCGGCGGTGGCTGTGCGATGCTGCTGTGTAATCTCGGCCGCCGTGATGCAGTCGCTGCCGCCTGTGACGAGGTTGGATGGAATGTCATCGAGTGGGCGGTGGATAGAGAGGGTGTCACCGTCACCATAGAGGAGTGAGGGGTCTCACTTTGGCGAGTGGTTGAGATAGTGACTCGGCAAGTTGTGAAAGAGGCTGTTCAGACGGGATGGCTTTCAGGGTACAGAACAGGCCATCTCTCACATACCAGAATACGCAATAAAAACGGAGAGCAGGATGTAGTCACTTCCAACTGAGGCCGTCTATCTTGGTTGAGAGGGTGGATAGTGCCGGCCCCAACTCGGTGACGAGGTCGGACATCCAAGATGCCACCACATCCGGCTGCTCAAGCGGCATCCCGACATCAGTCTGTCTAGCGACGAGTAGCGGCCACCGGCCCATCGACGGTGGCCACAACTGCACACTCCCACTCAGCCGAGTGAGATGAGTCGGCTCTGCTCGGTGCGACCACATCGGCTCTCCGGCCATCACCGTCAGCGCCCCCCGCTGAGAATTGCAGAGCGCGACGGTTCGCAGGGCGTCCAACTTGTTCGCCTCCTCCTCATCCGGCCGGTCCAGTTCACCGGGGGGGGCCCTCTCAAAGAGGAGGAAACCGTGTTTTTCCTCGGGTTTGTCGGGATGCCAACCCAAGCCGGCGAAGATGGTGAAGAGACTAGCCCATTCAGATGGTGCCCGAATGTACCACCCTGTCCGGTCCGGCTTGTTGTCGACTTCAAGATGCCAGGTCCAATCGGGGATGTGGGGTGAAATTGCATCTCTGATTCGCCCCAACAACACTCTCTCCGCAGATACTGAACTGTGAGGGTCACTCTCCCCCTCATCCCTCTCCGATGCAGATTCCGGCGGACCAATTTTTACCGCCACGAAGGCGCTGAGTTGCAATCCGAGGTCCTGTGGTGAAATCGACCAGCGATGCTCTCCAAGGCGCTTTGGCCCATCGTTGATTCGCATCGCCTCACTAGTCCATCGGTGGATACTCGTCTCCCCATCATCACCACGGCCAAGTCGGAAACTGACCCTCTCATCGGCCAAGGTGATGGCATCTCCGTGATATGTGGTGCTCAACTCCCCTTGTGGTTCAGGTGAGTGACTTCCGGGGTAGGGGTGGTCGTCGAAGTCCAATTCTTGCCAAAGACGTGAGAAGAGAACCCCCTCCATGAAGGGCGCGGGGCGGGGGCCGCTGATTATCATGCCTAATCCATATACTTCAACGGTAAGGATGCAGACATGTCTGCTCCGTAGGACGCGACACTGATTATCATGCCTAATCCATACACTTCAATGGCGGTAGCGGGTTTTCTCCCAACAGGGCGACGATTGTTCGCTTTGCATCGATGCGACTGAGGGGTTCGCTGCTGTTGGATGCTGCACAGAGGATTCTGTCCCACATGATTTCAGTGAGATTGGCGAAATCGGCGGCGAAGTGGTATGATTGCAGAATGAATTGTGCCTTCGGATGTGATGAGAATGGTCCACCGTCGAACAGAGAGAGAGCTCTGCCGAGTTGGGTGCGGGCGATTATCGAGGCGAATGCGCGGTCACCACGCAGGCCATCGGATTGGCCGGCTTCGGTGATGGTGTTGGCGATGTGGGCGCAGGCGCCGGGGACGAAGTTGTCGTCGCGAAACCAGTTGTGGGAAGGCATCCATGTCTGCCCAGTGAGGTCTTGGAAGGTGGGCAGATACCTGAGATTCAGAATTAGGTCATCGCTCATCTTGACCAGCGTGGCGAAGGAGAGGCGGCCGGATTCGTCATGAAATCCGGAATCTAAGAGGAATGCGTCAAGTATTCCATCGGCGTTCCTACGAGGGTCTTCGGTCAGTGCGACAACGGCAGAGGCGTTCATTTCCGACCAGAAATCCTCTGTCGGCCCAGTCGCAGACCAGCCGCCACCCTTCGGGATGATGTATGAGCCGAGCCAATCAGGGGGGGTGGAATTGGCGAGGCCAGCACGCCCTTCATCATCCACCTCTGAAAAACCGGCGGCGAAGGAGTGGCCGAGCCAATTCGGGATGTGACCGACGAATTCGTATTCCCTTTCACATTGAAACTCGATGAGACGGGGTGGCCCGATGACTTCGATGGTCGGATTCCAAGGTTGATACCTCCAGTAGTCAGTTGCTGTATGCTTTACCGACACTACTAATTTCGTATTTCCATTCCAAGCCGCTAAAGCGGCAGATTGCTGCCCCTCATCGGCGTGGAATCCCTCATCACCGAGGTCCCACATTCTGATTATACAATACCTGTCGAGTTGCCCACATACGAACTCTTCCAACTCTCTGATGATGCGTTGCAGAGCACCTATTCCACCCATTTTTTGGCAGATTTTGCATTCACAGGCGAAAGGGTCGATACGCTTCATCCATTTGTCAGGGGTGAATGACTCGCCAAATCTGAAGATAATCCCCTCCAAGTCGGGAAATCTCCTGAACAGGGTGCGTAGGTTTTCAGAGATGTCCAGCCATGTGGAGGTCTGGTGAGGGCATCCACCGCTCACCTCCGCCACTGCGCTGGAGAGAGTGAAGAGGTCTTCCATGACCCACGGCCCAAGTCCGGCATCGACGGCTGCATCGATAAGTTGCTGCAACCGAGCAACCCTCGCTGTCGCATCTTCATCGGCATCGGTGGCGACGAGAGAGAGGCAGCCGAATAGTTGGTCGGCTACCACCTGGTCGGTGAACCGACGGCTTGCAAGGAAGTGTGGGTGGCGCCAGCGGGTGTCGATTTCGCCCTGTTCAGGCACATCATGAACATAGGCGATTTTCCTTCTTTCTGAAGAGGAAGCGCCGCCTCCCCCGCTCAAGGAACCACCACCACATCTCCGTGATAGGTCCAGCCGATTTTTTGGAACCGACGAGCGGCGGTAGATTCGAAGGCTTGGTTTGGGATGATACCGACTATCGAGCCGCCGGAGCCGCACTGTTTGGCACAACTTCCGAGAGACCGCGCCAACATGACCGCCTCCCACGTCTCGCCGAGAGCCTCTGCTCCGAACAGTTCGGTGCGCAGGTCGAAGTTCGTGTCCATGAGGCATGCGAGGGCGAGGTGGTCCTTCGCTGCTATCGCTTCTCTCCCCTCATCGGCGCACTCCTTCAGAAGACGGATTATCTTCTTCATCTCCAAATCCCCTCTCTCCCACCTTTCAGCGATGTTGGAGTGAACCTCGCCTGAGTCATCTCCCATTGAAGAGTGAGCCACCCAGAGTCTCGGTAAGTTTTCAGGGTCCATCTCGGTGTATTCCCCGAATCCCCTCTCTTTCATCAACCGTTCCTTGAAATCCATGTGCAACATCTTGAGGTAGGCTTGCGGAAGTCTGTCTTGCAAACCAGCGACCATGCCGAGTTCATCTCTTTCGATTGAGAGAACCAGTTCAGCCAGTTGGCGAGGGTGCAGTGCCTTGTCGGGTATCCCATTCCATTCCATCAACGCCCGCATGAAGGCGGTCTCGATAGCAGAAGAGCCGGACAGACCGACCTGTCGCGGAATCGTGGTGGTCACATCCACTTTGAATGGTCGCATCTCGGTTTTGAACCTCTCCTCAAACACCTTCACAGTAGGTTCCATTATTCTCCTCAGACCCTTATCATCGGGTAGGATGTGTTTTTCCTCACCGCCTTCGCTCGTGGAAATGGTGACCGTCGCTTCCCAGTTGTAAACTGGAAGGGAGATACATGAGCCGAAATAGCCGTCAGAGGGGTTGCCGAGAAGACCGATTCGGGCCGGGGTCGAGGCTGAGACCTCTCTGTTCACGGATGGTGGTGAGGGTGGTGGCACATGAATCATGGTGGTCATCTCCAACCCTTGTCGAGCCTTGGGGGTCGGGGAGGGAACGGTTCCTCGAGTGAAGTGGAAGGAGCCGGGAAGTATCCATCTTCAAGTGATGATGGCGTTGGGTTGTCCCATTTCCGATTCATATACTAACGGAACTTATGCACTGTACATGCATGGTGCAAAAACAAGAGCGAAAAGTATCGGAGTGATGTTGGTATTGGTGTTGGCGCCGATGGTCGCATGGACCGCAAGTGCCAACCAAAATGGCGGGAATACCGGCACCAGCGGTTCAAATGGAAATAACTTGAACATGAGTTGGCTGGACAGCCTGAACGCAGAACAGGTCGATTATTCGGCCGAACTCAACCTCTACGGTTCGGATTTGGAGGTGCGGTTGAGTTCGACTGAGATATACCCCTCGTCATATCGACAGATGTTTGACATCGATGCGAACGGAGTCGTTGATTGGAATGATTCCAACATGGTCAATGAACTCGTCAATCACAACATGGAAGTCAATCTGTCAGACCTTCCCGAGGTGAAATTGGATGGAATGATAGTTGACCGCCTCATCGGCGAGTGGTGCAATTTTGAGAACATTGTTCCTTACGAACATCAGGGCAGTACGGTGAACGCATCCGACATTTCGGTGAATCTCCGTTGTGAATTCACCCTGCTCGCTGAGAATTTCAACTCTACTACAGGGGTGGTTGAGATCTCCTCTGTGGGAGACGAGCAGGCACTACCAGGCCACATCCACGCATCATCATGGCACGGCCTCAACCTCACCAGTTTGGTCAACAATCTTCCAAACGGCACGATGACAGACCTGAACAGCAGTGGAGACAACTATTTCTGGTTGTGGACTGACAATGGACTTGAGGGCCAGTTCGTCATCGAATTCGATGTTGACTTAGATGAATACGATGTCTGTCAGGAGATGAATGGGTACTCGTTTGACGAAGCAATGGCATTGGCTTCGAACCTCTCCACCACCACAACTGTCGCTACCATCGTGATGATAGATGACCTCGCAGAGTTTGAACTGGTTTCTGAGATTCTCGACCACAATGCAACTTGGGTCGGTGCAACCCAGAACCTTGATTCAACGAACAACGGAACCGAGCCGGCGGGCGGATGGACCAATCTTGACGGCACACTACTGAACTCCTCACTATGGTCGTACGGTGAGCCCAACAACTGGGGTGGTGAGTGGAACGGTGGTGAAGACTTGGTGGAGTTGTGGCCTTGGAGCGGTTTCAACGACATTGATGAGCACGCCTATCTTCCGGTGTTGATAGAATATACCGATGTCAACGGCGACAAGAGTTACGAGTTGTTTGGCGGCTGGTATGACGTCTCATGCAACGACCAGGATGACTGGTGGGATTGGCAAGACATGGAATGGAGGGACTACTCCCTGTGGCTGGACATGGTCGGCGACCAACTTGAGGTATCAATCAGCGCCCATGAGTCGATGGAGATTGAGGAGCTTCTCCTCTATGGCGACCTCGATGCAAATGGTGAATTGTCGGATATTGAATTGGAGGTGCTGGAGAGCGCCGCAGCCAATCTGAGTGCCGCGGAAGAATTGCCTGACATGAGTGTGGAAGGCGAACCATTGAACCAACTCGACCACTTCGGTTGTGAGATTTGGATGCCTAACAATGTGATGGCCGATGGAACTGTCGACGAGTTTGTCGACATGGCCTACGCATCTCTAGAATGCAAATGGGTCTACCTGCAACAGGTGGCTTACGATGATGTACTCAATCTCACTGTCGCAGTCAATGAGTTCGATGTCGAAAACGAATCAGGTTGGCTCTCCTTAGGTCTTGGTTGGGGTGCTACCCAGAAGGGATATGTAATCACCGATGCCTATGACACCGATGAGGCTGTCACAGAGGTCTATCTCGAGATGTACCATGAGGATTATTGGGGTGGTCAGCACTACGGAAACTTCGGAACCATCGTGATGGAATTGGAGAAACTGAACGAGGAGACCAACGACAGTGACTGGGATGATGGCGAGATGGTGGACTACATCGCCCATTCGGAAGTGGTCGGCGACGAAGTCGCCGTCGAACTGGTGCGCGTCCAACTCCTTGATGCCACCGATTTCGCTTCATTCGATGGAGACGGCGACGGCATCGTCTCAGAGGCGGAAATCCTCGCTGTCGAGCAATTCGCAGCGTCAGAGATGAATCTCAGTGAGTTGCCACCAATCCATGTGAACGATGTTCTGCTGGACAATCTTGAGGAGTGGGGGTGCGAAGTGATCATGCTCGGTGACGAGATGGATGCGATGAATCTCTTCGAAGTTGCTGAACTGGAGTGCTGGTTCTACTTCGTCGACGCCTTCGAGTTTGACGATGAGATTCTCATCGAGGTCGCAGTCGAAGAGTACGATTATGACTATGAAGAGTGGGGTATGGTCTTCGCTGAACTCGGAGAGGATGCTGCTCAGAGTGGCTGGGTCATCGAGGATGTGTGGGATTCACACGCACAGAACTCCAGCGTCTTCTTCCACATGGTGGATGATTATCTCTGGGAGGCTGATCACAACGGCAACCACGGCACATACAATATCAAGTTGCTCAAACCGATAATTGAGGGACCAGTTGATGAGATAGAAGACCTACCTCCCCAATGTGAGGTGGCTTGGGCACTTTCATCCGAGATGATGGACATGACTGGCCAGACTCAGGCGGTGGAACCATCAGGTTCCTTGGATGTCACCCTCGGCGCTGGAATGTACGAACTCTATGTCTATTGCGCCGACCCGAACGGCGACCTTGTTGATGTCATCGTGACGATTTCTGGAGTGGAGGTCGGCTCATTCTCGGCTTCGGAAGCGAGTGGATACATCGAGTTTGAAGTTCCGGAGGATGCAGACGAGAACATCGTCATCGAAGTGCTCTGGACATCGACTGATTACTCTGGAGCGGCCAACATCAACATCACCGCAGACGGTGGTCAGGGCGGTCTTGTCATCGGTAATGTGGTACCAGGATTCTCTGGAGTATTGGGCGCTCTCGCCTTGGTAGGTGCAGTTGCACTTTCAGGCCGTCGCCTGAGACAAGGTGAGTAGAGTAGTGGTGGCGTTTCAAGGTTGGCTCGGAGTCTCGGTATCTCTGTTCCTCGGTGCCTCGGAGGGGAATTCACCCTTCCGACCCACATCTGAGATAAAGCCTTCAATGGTGGCGAACAGCGGTGGTCGATGTGGGGCGTCATTCCTGCCGCTGGAAGAGGGACGCGTGTCGCTGAACACCATGTCGAGGGTTGCAAGGAACTGATCTCAATCAACGGCCGCACCATGCTGCAACGAACAATTGATGAGTTGCGGGCGGCCGAAGTCGAAGGCATAGTAGTCGTCACCTCCCCTGAAAAACCTGCAATCGAGAGAAGTCTCGCTGAGAGTGGCGAGATTGGCAGGGGTGACATCCATTTTGTCACCCAACCCGACCCGAAAGGGCTCGTTGACGCCATCTTCCGCGCCAAATATGTCACCGGAGAGACCATGCTCATCGCCACTCCCGACAATCTCTATCTTGGCCACCCTTGCCCCGCTTACGAACTGCTGCGAGTACATCGCGAGACGGAGAGGACTGTGGTCGGCGTTGTGCCGGTACGGGCCCCGTGGGGAGAGATGTTGAGGGACACCGGCAGGGTGGACTCTCTCTACGAACTGCGTGAGAAGAACCACCGCGCAGTGAGTGGAATACTCGAGAAGCGCAAGACCAGACCCTTCCCACTGACTGAGCCCCCCCGATGGCGCTGTACGGGGAGAATGGTCGTCACCCCCGAGTTCTGGTGGCAGACGGGATATGACGATGTTGAGAAACTGGATGCGTTGGCGAGTCAGGGGAGACTGGTGGCGGCCGAGTTGGAGGCCGATTACATCGATGTCGGAATACCCTCCGGTCTCGCCTACGCGAGAAGTCATTTCGGAGAATGAGGCGTCTCTCCTCTCCGTGCGGCGAATATGTGACACCTGCCCGTCGACATCCTCTCATCGGACTTGTCAGCGGCCTTCATCAATCAAGGATGATCAATTCACCCGGTTGTGTGATGAGGTAGGGTATGTCAACATCTCGCCTCTCTATTTCGTCGACGAAGACCTGCGGGTCTACGGTATTGCCGGGGTCCATCCCATAATGCATCGGAATGGTGAGTCCGATATCCATCACGGTGGCGAGGTCGACCGCTTCTTCATGGCTGAGATTGTCATTTCCATTTATGCAGAGGAAAGCGACATCGATAGCGCAGCCACCGTCATCCTCGACATCCAACATCCTCGCTGCCCTAGCAAGATTACCGGTCCAGCCGGGATATGGTCTTGAGTCACCCATGTGATAGACGGTTGTTCCATCGCAGCGAATCATGTATCCGAGATACATGTGGGCGCCCCTATCATCAGCATCCAACTCCTCATGGGCGGACGGTATGGCGAAAAAGGTCAGCCCACCGTTCAGTTGCCCTGAGTCATTTCCATGCATGGAGTGTATTCTTCCTCTAGGAATACCCATGTCAATCAACATCTTTCTGCTCCTCAGCGGAACGACGAACTTGGCCGCTGGATTCTTCTTGGCAAACAGCGGCAATGTGGTGGGGCAGATGTGGTCATCATGCCAATGAGTACAAAATATGTAATCGATGTGAGGGAATTCTTCGGGTGCAAGCGGAAACTCACCGAGCAGTTTGCTCCAGTGGTCACCAGCATCGAGGTCGCGCCACCACGGGTCAATCAGAATGGTGCAGGTTCGGAACTTCACCAACCATGACGCTTGAGTGAGCCAACAGATTGCCAGTTCCCCCCTCTCAGGGGTGGTATTGTCGAGTATATGTCGCAACTTCTCACCAGCGAGAACAGGGGTAATTCTCGTCTCCGGAACGGCCCACTCCTCTCCCATGGAAGCCACCGCCTTACCACCTCATAAAAGAGGGATTCCCCGTCATCACTCATTCTAGCATCATCCATCATATCTTTGACCATGAAGCAGTGTCAAGCGGGTGTCGAATGTGGCTTCAGCACGAAGTGGGTGATTGCTCATCGCCGCGGGAGGTAAAGCCTCAAGGTGAATGAGCAGGTGTCGTGGCCGATGGTGAGGAGTCAGGGCCGCGCGCTGCTGCTTATTCTGACGATGGTGTTCTCCATCGCATCCTTCTCGACACTCGGCTCGAATGGGGCTGACTCGCCCGAGGTGGCGGAGAGGCTGGATTTTTCATCAGACGGGCAGTTGACCATTTCCTCTAGCGACGAGACAAGCGGTTTTGTTGAGACCGATGAGCGACCTGAGGCTTGGCCGAATGGCGTGGCTGCGTACGACAACATGGTGTCGATGACACAATTCGGATATCGTCGCATCGACACAACCGCCAACGAAGATGCGAGAAACTGGATCGCCGAACAACTCGAGTCGATGGGCTACGAAGTTGAGAGGCAACCATTCACCACCGAGGAATGCAGCAACTGTGAGAACATCGTTGTGACCATCAACGGAACTCTCGAAGACGATTGGTATGTCATCGGCGCGCATCACGACGCAATTTGTTATTCACCACCTCCGCTCGGTGGTCTGACCTATCCCGGCTGCACTAGTTCCGGAGCTTACGACGACGGCACTGGTAGCGGTTCCCTCCTTGAATTGGCGAGGGCTCTGAGTGAGTGGAACGGCACACCTCTCCACACTTGGAAACTTGGATGGTGGGACTATGAAGAGTGGCAAGGCTCGGGCTCCAGCGAGGGTG
The DNA here is from genome assembly GCA_964342465.1 of uncultured Candidatus Poseidoniales archaeon. Classification (GTDB taxonomy): domain Archaea; phylum Thermoplasmatota; class Poseidoniia; order Poseidoniales; family Thalassarchaeaceae; genus MGIIb-Q1. Next base: position 56,864 of record CAYFFQ010000001.1, read on the forward strand.
GTGGAAAGGGGAGCCTCCACTTCGTCAATGAACAGATTCCAGAGGGTACGAATGTCACCTATGTGAATCTCGACATGTTCGCTCTGAATTGGCCTGTGCCGACTCCAGCAGCGAGTCGCGCATCTGGATGTGACGAAGATTACTGGACGCTCTACGAGTTCACTTCACCGACTGATGATTGGTCGTATTATGAAAATGAAGGGTTGGAGGTCACCGATGAGATGCAGGCTGATGCTGAGTGGTTTCAATCGAGATTGAAGGCGATAAATGAGAATCTGAGCCATCCTGAACCGTGGGTCAGCGTAATTGATGATACCAAGGGTAATTCCGACCATTACAACTTCATCATGGCTGGATTCGCAGCCACTTGGCTGCGCGGGCAACATCAATACATACTGGAGGAAGGCGATACCTGTGAGCAGACTCCCAAGCACTCCCAGACCGATTCTGTGACAACACTCAACACGATGGCAGGCGGGAGAGGGAATGTCGAGGATGGCTTACAGACAGGGTTGGACATCATTGCCACTCATGCACTCTGGGATTGGAATTTCAATGGCACCGATTCGACTGACTCCAACGAATCGAAAGGGGAGGGGCTGACAGCCGGAGGATTCAGTATTGAATCAATAATCATCCTCATCTTATGCGGATTGTTGCTCGCTCTCGTCATCTTCAGAGAGGATGAGCATGCCAATCGAGGTGGCGATGGTGCGATACCATCCGAGAGGAAAGACCTCGGCAGGGATTCAAGGTTCAGAGACCTCTGGTTCCTCCTCTTCTACCTCGGATTCTCAATGCCTTTCGCATTCTACGGTTACTGGGGAAGAACACTCGGGATGGCTGAGTTCGGACTTGACAAATATACCGTCGCCGCGATGTTCATGGTCATCCAGATTCCGTTCTTCCTTCGCCCACTCTGGGCTCAACCTGTCGAAAAGTACCAAAACCTGCCTCACGGCAAGCGGCGCAGTTGGATGCTTTATGGGTCAATCGGGCATGTAGTGATTCTCTCACCCCTAATCTTCGTCGATGTAGGGACACAACCTTGGATTTTCGTCGCCATCTTGCTACTTGCTCTCATTCCCCGCCTCTTCGCAGAGCAGGCGGTGGCGGCGATGATGGCTGAAAGCGTCCCACAATTGGGGCGAGCGAACTCGATGATAAATCTCGCATACCGAGGTGGAGGTCATCTCGTCATCCTGATGATGGGAATGTGGCTCGGCTCGGGTGAACTCTCTCCATTCATCAAAGACGGGGTGGCGAACTATGAGTTGCTGCAGACGGTGACCTTTGCGGTTCTGTTCTGTGCGATGGTGATGGGTATCGTCTTTGCATACAAGATGAAGGAGGGTGAACCACTTACCAAAGCGAAGAGGATAGACCCCTTTCCCGAGGGTACCTCAAAGTTGGCCAAGGTCAATGTTGCGATGCAGACCAAGACTGCGTGGTTGATACTTCTCGGCTGCCTGCTGTTGCCTCTGGGTGATGGATTCGAGGCGTGGTTTTCCGCCTATCTTGTTGAAGTTCAGAATATGGATGGACAGACGATCACACGCTGGTGGAATCTCTTCGCAGTCATCAATTACCTCGGACTTGCCGGCCCTTGGTTGTCCGACCTGTATGGGCGGAAGAAGATGTTGCGGCTCTACGCGCTCGGCTCTCTCGCAGCATATATCTCACTCGGGGCTTCGATGCTCATTGGGCTACCAGAAATCGTCACCTTGGCAATTTGGGTTCCGACATTGGTGCTCACAGATTGGATGATGTTCACCTTCATCACCACATGGGCGGATATTGCTGACCCACGTCTAGGGGGTACACACATGTCGGTCTTCCAGACTACACAGGCTCTTAGTGCCACCTTTGTGATGGTCGGATTGGGCGGGCTTGTCCTCGCTCTCACAAATGATGCTTATTGGTTGCTGTTCATGCTCGCGGGAGTAGGGCCAGCCCTCGGTTGGCTGATTTTCTCGAACATCAGGTTGGGTGAAGAGGAACTCGGCAGTGATGCTTGGAGTCCACCTTTTCTGCCCGATGCGCCGACTCAGATTCTTGAGGCTGAATTGAAATCTTGATTTCATTGCCGCCGCATCGGTTCGGCATTCTCCTCTACTATCGGAGAGAACAACCTTGAGCGAGTGGCGGCGAAAGGAGTCCTCATCGGTTCGGCATCTTCCTCTACTATCGGAGAAAACAACAGTTTCTGATGACGATGGCTTTGGCGAGTACGAGTGGGTGCAGAACTACCCGAAAAGGGTAGTTTCGCTGAGTGGGCGTCCTTTCACCATTCAGCGTGTGACCCATCGGCGTGGTGCCAGAGGGTTGGGGGGTGAGGATTCCATGCGTCTTTATGGTCTGCAATTTTCTCATCTTGGACTTCGATGCCGAGACCTGCCTTGCTCGGAACATCTACCATGCCATCCTCTATTTTGAATGGCGTTTTGAGGAGGTTGAACGCCCAAGTCGCGGCGCCGCCCGGTGTTCCACCGCCAGCAGCCCCGCCAAGTGATTGGAATTCCTGAAAGGCGTGGGCGGGGCTTGCGGCTGCGACTTGGAGCGAGGCTGCAAACTGAACTGGACCGTAGGGGCAGTGAGGTGCCAATGCGACTTGAGCGGTGGAACACATCGCTCCGATTTCCACCCCTGCCGTGATTCCGCCGACGAGTGAAAGGTCGGGTTGTAGGATGGCTACAGCCGGACTTGGGAAGAGGTGGTCGGCGAAGTGGCGACGGGTGAGGAGTCGCTCGCCGGTGGCGAGCGGGACTCTCTGTTGGAGATGTAGTTCTCTGAGGTCTCTGAGATGGTTGGAACTGCCGTCCGGGAGACACGGCTCTTCAACGAATGTAAGGTCATATTCAGATATTATCGGCAGCAGCCGTCTGCTGGCCGCCGGCGTCAATCTTCCATGCAGGTCGACAGCCATCTCTGCATCACCGATAGCCTCACGCACCGCCGCCACCGTCTCGACGATTCCGTTCAGGGCCGAGTCACTCGGCACCGCTGTGGTCGGCCCTGCTGGGCTGACTTTCACCATCTGCAAGCCCTCAGCAAGAGCACTTGTAGCAGAGCCGGCGAACTCTTCGGGATTTCTGCCCCATAGATTCCGATATACCTTGACTGCATCTCTGACCGGGCCACCGAGGAGTTGGTGGACTGGCGCGCCTATCTCCTTTCCATGTAGGTCCCATAGAGACATTTCCAGCGCACTCACGGCGGTGTTGAGGATGGGCCCATCTCTCCAGAACCTCCCCTTGTGCAACTCCTCGACTCTTCTTCGGATGGAGCGAATCTCTGAACCCTTCACCCTCGCACAGACCGCTTGGATAGCCGCTTCGACCTCTTCATGCAGGTCACCGATGGCCTCACCCCATCCAACCTCGCCATCATCACTCTCGAGGCGAAGGAGAATCCACCTCGGCGGGCAACGGACGAGGTCGGCATGGCGAATTTTCATCTCGTCACCCACCCCGTGGTCCGATGTCTGTCCACCACTCTCACTTCAAGACACCTCTCCTCTCTCTCATTCGGCAGGTCAAGTGGGCAGCAGACTCGGCTGTGAGGTTGGCGCCCAAGCCGACGGCGGTAGCACCTGAGTCCAGCCATAACTCAACATCATCAGGTGAAATTCCACCAGTCGGCAACATGTTTGTCATTCTAAGTGGTTGGGGGAGGTTTGAGACCATGGCAGGAGACCAATTAGTTGAAGCGGGATAGAGTTTGATAATCAACGCACCCTTCAAATGAGCCTTCCACAACTCATCAGGTGTTCCTGCCCCCGGAATCGCGAGGATGCCTAAATCGCTCCCGATTTGGATGAAATTCGGGGGGCAGACCGGAGAGAGAGCGAATTCCGCACCCCATTTTGCAACTTCCACAAGTGCGGTTTCAGGGTGCATCACGGTTCCAACGCCGAGCATCACTTGCTCACCCAACTCATTTCGCAGGGTCTGAAAGACTCGTGCAGCCTCTGCAGAATCAAGCGTCACTTCCATCACCATGACCCCGACCTCAGCGAGCCTCAACCCCCTCTCAATCAGAGCATCGGGGTCGTCTCCACGAAGAATGGCTATGAAGCCAGCACGATGAATGCGTTCTAGACAAGACTCTAGCGAAATACCACCACCCTCCCTCAGATTCGTAACTCTCCCGATTGCGTCTCCCAATAGGCGAGGTCCTCTCTTGTCACCTCACCTAGGTCACCGAAAGTAGCCTGTGTCAGTGCCGCGAACAAGTCTCCCCTGTGGCAACAATCAGCAAGCGACAACCCATCAATCATTCCATTCATCAGGCCAGCCAGCCACGCATCTCCTCCCCCGAGATGGTCGTTCGGGTTGTGGGTGACCGCTCTGTCACGAGTGTGTGAAACACCGTTTGCGTGGGCCAGTGCGCTCCACCTTTTCACTCCGTCCACTCCACTCTCTTTCCATGTGCAGCCGAGGTAGGGGAGATTCCACCTCTTTCGCATCTCACCAAGATGCTCAGGACTCTCTCCGCCTGTCAGAGTGGACAAGACCTCTGGAGAAATAATCAGCAGGTGTACCTGTCTTAGTTTCGGAGTCAGAATATCCCACAATTGTTGGAATGGCGCTAAAGCAGGTCTGTGGTTGACATCCAAGGCGACAAGGATACCATCCAATTCAGCGAAAGTGAGGGCTTGGGACCAATTGGTGCGAGCGCCCTCACTAAGAAGAGGTGTTATTCCACTGAGGACCAGCCAACGCGCCCCTGAGAGAGTTCCGCGCCATTCTATGTCTCCAGTCTCGAGGTTGGCAAAAGCGGAATTTGCCCTGTTGTATTCTACAGAATTTGCTTCCTGGTCTACGCGGTAAGTGCCGACATTGTGTTGTGAATCCACCAACTGACATGTCACTCCTCGCGCTTCTGCGGGCTGAATAATCTGACTCGATTCTTCGTTGCGAGGGAGGGCGCTGACCCATCGTGTCGTTGTTCCGAGTTGCGCGAGGCCGCAGGCGAGGTTGTACTCCGCCCCACCGGGGGTGGTGACCATCTTGCCGCCGTTGGTGAGAGAGTGCCTCAGCATCGCCTCACCAAAACAGACAACAGTTGCTCGACGGTCTGTCACAGACGGGCGAAAAGGTCGAAGCGTCTAACGATTATGCCGCCACAACATCAATGAACATCACCGCTTTCCATAAATTGATGGCGGAAGCCGAGGGTAAGGGAGCAGCCTCCCAATTCATCATACTCGGAGTAATCGTCATTCAATTAGCTATCTCCTTTGAAATGTGGTGGATGATTTCAATCGGCATCATCATGTTCATAATAGGTGTGGGAAAACTCGCTGCCAGCAAGGAGCAGGGATTTCTAACAACCACCGTTCAGGAGATAAATCCATATCTCCCCACCTCCAAAGGTGTTGATTTCCTCGAGACGGTGGTGGGATTTGCCGACAATCCAGACACCGCTCAGATGGCGGTTGGGGCTCAACCGGCCGGAACCCACCCGCGGATGGAGGGCATCTCTTCCGAGGAATTCGCATTTCTCGCTCAGTCATTCCTCGCTGAGGCCAATCAGGGATATTTTGTAAGGAATTCAAATGCGGGAGATTTCATGGGGGACGGTTACGACGAATTCGTCAACCACAAACATGAGAGGATTTTGCCCTTGGCGATGGCCGACCCCGTCGCCAATTGGCACAATCCGGTTGACGAGTGGCAGAATCCCACCCGATATTGGTGAACTTCACCCCAAGAATCCCCTATACAGCGTCCACGAAGGGCGGCCTGTGCTCGCCTGCAACGGTTGTGCTGTCTAGCGTGAGAACCTTGTCATGACTCGCCTGCAACGGTTGTGCTGTCTAGCGTGAGAACCTCGTCATGACTCGCCTGCAACGGTTGTGCTTTCTAGCGTG
>CAYFFQ010000001.1:62838-83437 GCA_964342465.1 uncultured Candidatus Poseidoniales archaeon
GTCATGACTCGCCCCGCCACCATTCGAGAAAATGGAGGGAGAAGGAATAGTTCGCTTCTCGTCGTTCAATTAGATTGTGTTCATAGAATTGCACCTCGCCATCACTAGGCGGGGCGGTTCACTGTCAGCATTGGGGGGAATTGACCATCCGGCGACTTGAAGCGTGATGTGAACATCGCCACCATCGGGGGAGCAGATGTCAGTAGCAGGCAAGGCGAGAAAAATCACAACTCACACTCTTCAGGAGATGAAGGCTATGGGTGAGAAGATAACCATGCTGACCGCGTATGACTACTCACTGGCAAAACTCGTCGACGCCGGAGGTGTGGATGTCATTCTCGTCGGCGATTCGGCATCAAATGTGATGGCTGGAAATGACACTACTGTGCCGATGACCCTCGACCATATGATTTACCACGCAAGTTGCGTCGTGAAGGGGGTGGAACGAGCCCTCATCGTCGTTGATATGCCGTTCGGAACTTACCAAGGTAACTCGAAATGTGCCCTCGACAGCGCCATTCGCATCATGAAAGAGAGCGGTGGTCACGCGGTAAAATTGGAGGGCGGTGCAGAGATTGTGGATTCCATAGGGCGTATTCTGACCGCTGGAATACCGGTGATGGGCCATCTCGGACTCACTCCGCAATCCATCTACAAGTTCGGCACCTACACCGTGCGCGCCCGCGAAGAGGAAGAGGCGGAGAAACTGATCGCCGATGCGAAACTTCTCGAAGAATCGGGTTGCTTCGCTATCGTTCTAGAAAAGATTCCGGCAGCCTTGGGCAAGCAGGTGAGTGAAGCGATCAACATCCCTACCATCGGCATCGGCGCTGGACCGGATGTCGACGGTCAGGTTCTCGTCCTGCACGATATGCTCGGTATCACCATGGATTTCTCACCACGGTTTCTGCGCAGATATCTCGACCTCTCTAATCAGATTGAGGGCGCGGTAAATCAATATGTCGATGATGTGAGAAGTGGCGAATTTCCAAATGTCGATGAGCAGTATTGACCCATTTTTCACACCCTCGGTTGACCTCGGGTGGCGCTGAGTTCACCCACTCCAACCGACAAAGGCAGTGGGGGATGCTCGCCTCAGCGATTTACATTAGTCTCTTTCTTCCCCCTTCATCGTCGGTGAGTCGAGGCTGGGGTTCACTCACTTTACCCGCTCCCACCCCATCGGTCTGAATTCCCAGAGCGAGGGTTTACCGTCTACATCAAAGTACCACCCAGACTCCCCTGGTCGGGTTCCCGGGAGTGGTTTGAGGACCTCACCATCGTCAGTACAGGGGCCGAGCCCTGGTAGCGGTTCCGACGGGTCTTCATCCCATGAATCCCCCCACTCGCCCCATCCATCAGACACTTCAGATGACTCGGTGCGTGCCAACCGAGTTTCTCCATCGTCGCCAGCATCAACTGATTCTTCCGGTTCATCTATTGGCTCTGCAGAGGCGGGTTCACCCTCCGTTTGCTCGTCTTCGCCTCCGAGTGCGGCCCCAACAGTTGCGACTTCTGCCTCCCCCTCACTATGGGTGGGTAGAGAACTCTCTCCGGATTCAACGGCGAGAGGGGTGCTTTCCGACTCAGAATCCGTAGGTGTGGAAGCGGCTTCGGCAGCGTCAGTTTCGTCACTATCTTCCACTTCCACCGCCCCGTCATCCATCGAATCGGTTTCGGCCTTGCGGCCACTGCCGGTGGGCTCGATGTCAGCGTCAGCATAACTCTCCTCTGAATCGCATTCCGCCTCAGTACTGCTTGCCAGCGCCTCTACACTGTTCTGTTCGCCTTGGTCGGCATCTTCCACATCAGATTCTTCTGACGGGTCTGGGGTAACCTCGTCCACCGGTGCATCAGACGGCTCTGAAACATCTTCGTCATCCGCATCAGTTGTAGTTGATAGAAGTGACAGTGCATCACCCAACCGTGCTGTCGTATCATTCGTTCGGGCAGTGTCGCCAAGTAGAGCAGTGGCGGCTATCAGGGGGTCTTGCGCCTGTTGGCGAGGGTGTGTCGGTTGTGCCCCTGTGAGTGGTGCGGTCGCAGACTTTGGTTGGTCGGTCGGTGGTGACGGCGGAGCGGGCGCAGGCGGGGAGGTGGGTTGGACGGTCGGTGGCGGCGGCGGAGCGGGCGCAGGCGGGGAGGTGGGTTGGACGGCCAACGGCGGTGGTGGCGGCGGAGCGGGCGCTGGTGGGGAGGTGGGTTGGACAGCCGATGGCGGTGGCGGCGGCGGAGCGGGCGCAGGCGGGGATGTGGGTTGGACGGCCGATGGCGGTGGTGACGGCGGAGCGGGATTGATGCTCTGCGGCGGAAGTGGGGAAGCATTCACCTTGACATGTGCTGCACCCGTCAGGCCGGGGTCGCCCCACTTGGGTTGGTGAGGTGGTGGTGGGGATGCAGCAGTTACACCCGCCTCCCAGCCATATTCAGATTGGCCGACCTGTTGTTGGTCACCCCAGCCATAGCGTCCCTCTGAACGGACGAATACACCGGGCTGGGGATGGGCGGAAGATGAATTGGGGGCGATGCCGGTTCCGAACATGAACGGTGGTGGTGGTGGTGCCGGCGCCGCCTTCTTCAACGGCTGTTTGAAGAGAATCGAAGGCGGTGGCATCGGTTTAGCCGCGGGGAGTGGAGGCAATTCCCCGTGATTGCCACCCTTCGGTGATGGTTGTTGAGCCACTTTTCGAAGGCCTATGGCGACATGTCGCTCATCCTTCTCATCTTCCTCTTCGTCATCATCTTCCGCCTCGGCCAACCTCTTGACTCTCTGATATGAAAAGAGAAGAACGGCGACGATGAGGAGAGCGATTCCACCGGCGGCGAAGGCGACTACATTGGTGCTGGTCCCAAAGATTCCACCGAGGAGAATCGGTTGTACATCGATGAAGGCGGTCCCTTCAGCGCCTTCATAACTGACCGTGATGACATGCTGTTCACCGTCGTTTTCCAGACCAAGCCACCACCCTCTTTCATCGCAGTATGCCTTGCCTGCGGATGATGTGACGGTCACATCACAGGTCGGTATGGAGACTCCATTTCCGCTGACATCGTAGCCGCTGATGACCATCGGCAATTCTTCACCCTGCATTCCTCGCTCAGAGATGGTGATTTCCAAATGGTCCAACATTCCAGGTGTGACATATACTAGAATGGTGTATTCATCCCCGCCCGCAAAGAGAAGAAGTTGTGTCCAGTTGACCGATGAAGCGTGATAGAGATACTCTCCGGTTCCAGTCGCCGCTTCTATCGTGCCGACTCTCTCATCCACTTGCCATGTCGTATCATAGGGATGCCACTCTCCCATCACATCCTTTCCCTTCACATGAAGTTCAAGGGTCTCTCCGGTGGTAACTGTGAGATACCAGTCGCCGTCGCTGTCGGTGACGTTTATTTCGACGGGTATAGACCACTCTACTTGAACTCGGATGGATGCGGACCTGCCGCCGGAGTCAGCAATCAGGGTATGCTGACCTACTGTTGTTGGAGTGAAAGTGTGATTGTACTCGTCCAGCGAGGCCGGCATGGAGGCTCCTTCGAGAGTCCAGTTGAAGGTGGCGGTCTCAACAATGTTGCCGTCGAGGTCGGTAGCAGTCGGATTGAGGTTGATACTATCTCCGGTGAGAATCGTCGAATCGTGGCCGTCGATGGTGACCAGCGAGATGGCTCCTACGGTGACTGAGATAATGACATCATCTGACAAGTTGATATGACCCGTTTCAGGACCACTGTAATATCCTCTCACAGTCCAGTTTCCCGGCCGTGTTCCATCGAATGTGGCAGTGGTTCCAACTACGGATAGCCAATTCTGTGCCTGCGTGGCTAAGGCGCTCCAAGTACCCGTGACCGGAACTAGATTGCCGGCTCGGTCGGTGACAGCCATCGTCATTGTGGCGGATTCATCAGCGGTGATGGAGGTGCGGTCAACATCGATTATCAATGCCGTCCCCACGCCCCTGCTGACATTCACCTGCCACTGGGCGGTGAATCCCGAGGCTGTCACCTCAATCGTATGATTACCAATTGAAGCAGGAGTCCACACCGCAGGTTGTCCTGGCAGTGCATGAAGGTTGGAGCCGGCCGGAATGGTCCATCCCGAACTGGGGACGAACATCGTGCCATTGTTCCCATGCAGGTCATATTCAATCACATCGAAAAGAACCACATCATCCGCTGTGAGATTGACCTTGTTCCCGACCAATTCAATCTGCTGAGTCGCCCCCATGGTGACGATGACATCGACGGAGACGGTAACTTCAGCAGCACAGGCGTAGACGGTGTGATTGCCTATTGATGTCGGGTAATAAATCGCCTCACCGCCACCCTGTGCCACAATACTGCCATCGCTGACACTCCAGTCGGGTGAACCACCGAGTGGGATGCCATCGGAATCGTAGAGGGTGGCGTTGAATACTCTGCTTTGGTCGGCCGGAAGGGTTACCGGGCCGGGTGGGAGAATGGTGATTGAATCTGTGTTGGCGGGACCCCCACAGACCCTTCCCGTAGCATCGCCATAGGCGTTCTCATCGGGTACGAACCCTTCATCCACAAAGGTGGTGACACTTGTCAGAGTGAGGGCGCACGAGACAAACAGCGCCAAGACCATTTCACTCCGCATCGCTCATCCCGTCCTCTGCCATGTGCCATCGTCGTCGATTTCCCAACGGGAGGGATTTCCTGCACCGTCGAGATACCAACCCGCCTCTCCTTGAGTGGTCCCCGGCATCGCCTTCATCACTACTCTCTCGCCCACATCAGTGGAGCCACCTGCTCTGCTCCTCGCACTCGTTTCGGCCGTTTGGTCTGCTTGGTCTGCTTGGCCCGCTAGACCCGTTTGGTCTGCTTGGCCTGCTAGGTCTGTCCCCTTGGTAGGAACTGCTTCGCTCGCTTGGCCCGTCTGGGATGCTTGGCCCGCTAGACCCGTCTGGGATGCTTGACCCGCTAGACCCGTCTGGGATGCTTGACCCGCTAGACCCGTCTGGCCCACTTGGCCCACTTGATAATCGGAGTCGTTCGATTGACCAGTAGTTGTACCTGAGGGTGTCGAGGCGTCGGCCGACGGATTTCTCACCGATTGGTCGTAGACCTGTTCGTAGGAGGCTATCTGCTCATCGCTCCAGCCCTGACTCCTTCCCCAAGCCCAGACCTGCTCTGTGGTCCATGTCTCACGTGGGGGTTTCTCCACCTCCTGCTCAGTAGTCGCTCTCTCTGGCCCAACATCCTCTCTCTCATCGTCTATTCTCGTCTCCTTGGTGAACTGTTCTGTGGGGACAGGCGTGAAGTTGGAGGACTGTGGTGACTCAGCGGGCTGATGTCCGCCTACCACTGCCGGGTGGAGAGCGGCGCTGTTCGGTTCATTCCCCGATTGTATGGTGTTGGATGGGTTCATGTAGGCTTGCTGAGCCTGTTGGTAGCCTTGCCATCCTGACTGAGAGGGTAGTCCGGTCGTCTGTCGATTGGCCCGCATCCGCTTCCGAGTTCTCTTCGAAGGGCGGTATCCCGCCATCAAATCCATCTTCCACGCATCGCTTTCTTTCTCTCTCTCTCTCAGTGCTTCATGTCTGAGCCGCTCCTCGACACTCCGTCTTCTCAAGATGATGATGAGGAGCAGGAAGAGGGTGGTGACAACAGCGATTCCTGCCCACAAAGAGGTTGCGAGATTGGAATCCCCGAAGGCTCGGAACGGGTCTGGTGAGACATCGAGAAACGCCTCGCCACCGGCGCTGTTGTAGGTGGCGGTTACTTTCTGCTGGTCGCCTGAGTTTTTCAGATAGATGTTCCAATAACCACCCGAAGAATGGCCGATGATACCGGCGCTGCTGGTGATGGTGACATCATCGGGGTTGACCTCGACCCGATTGCCGCCATAGTCGTAGCCTCGCAGTTCGATTTCGATGACCTCTCCGGTCTTCACTTCAATCCTTTCGGGAACCACCTCGACGGCAACGACATCTCCCACCTGAACAACCACAGACATGCTGCCATCTGCCAAGCCAGAAGAATAACTCAGTCGGTGAGTACCGGCGACAACACCTCTGACGAGATACTCCCCCGCCCGCGTCCCGTTGGTCAGGTCAACCGCTCCATAGGGAATATCCCATACCACATCCGTCCCGAAGACATTACCATCCAAGTCACTCGCTCGCACTTCAAATTGGGCGACCTCTCCACTCTTCACAGCCACTCCCTGAGGGGGTAGGACCTCCAGTGTGTGTGCTATTCCCGGAGTCACATCCATTCCTATCGAGGCGTAGACTCCCGCCGCTTCGACGGAGATCTCGTGATGCCCCGCTCGTGAAGGATACCAGACCCCTCCGTTGTCACGAATCTCTCCTGTTCGGTCTAGAGAGGAACCATCGTGTTCGAAGGACCAGTTTGCGAGGACACCGTGTATCATGTTTCCATCTTCATCGTACATCTCCACGGCGAAGTCGTGATAGCCATCTGCTGAAACCTGCATCCCGTTTCCGGCGAGGCTTATGCTGGCCAATGAGCCTGAGACCACCTCGATGGTAAGGAATTGGGTGAAACTGTTGTTGCCATCGATGTGTACGGCGCGAACGGTCCAGTTGCCGACCGTCGCCCCGCTGAAGTAGACCCCCTCGCTGGTCTGAGAGAGCGAGGGGGTGGCTACGGGTTCCATCGCTTCCCAGATGGAGTCAACCTGCCAGCGATTGCCCTTGGAATCCTCTGCCAGCGTGACTAGTTCGATGACCGCATCAGCGCTAATTTGAGTCGATACACTTGAGACGAGGATGCTGTCCACAGAGCCATGCACCACCGTGATGCTTGCGTTTGCCCACTCGTCTTCGACATGCACGCTGACTTGCCAAACTCCCTCTCTGCGAGGAATCCATTCGACTCCTGCTGGAGTCATGCGGAAATTCCCATCTTCTGCCGTCCAGTTTGAGATGGGGATTCGCACGGCGACGACGTTTCCCATCACATCAAGCCAATTCACAGTCAGGGGAACGGCCATATCCGCGGGCTGACTTCCGTTCGGCACCACCAATTCGATGGTCGAGAGGGCGCCAGCGGTGACCTCGATGTCTGCGAAGCCTTTGGCACCGCTGGTTGCGTTGGCAAAGACTCTCCACATCCCGACCGCATCACCGGTGTAGACCCCCACTCCGTCGACCTGTCCACTTTCAGTCTCCCATTGGATTGAGCCTGCAGCGGTTGGCGGAAGTGGGTTTCCGAGTCGGTCGGTGACCGAATAGATGAGGGGAATCTGCTGTCCGGAGGCGACAGTCAGATTCTCTTCAAATGAGATGTTGGTGGCGCTGCCGGCTGAGACGGTGACCACCGCCGTGGCGTAGAGGTTCTGCCACATCACCGTGACGACATCACCACCAACCTGTGCCGGCTCATAGAAGCCGGTCTCATTGACAGTTCCTTTGTCAGCATACCATGTCAGCGCAGAATCAACGATGCTGTTGCCATGCGCATCTACAAATGTGAAATTGAACTGATGGCTGTCGTCAATCGTCAATTCTAGGGTCTTCGATACGAGTTCGAGAGTGGCTGGAGCACCGGGTGTGACCTGTAATGGAAGGCTCCCCACAACCCCGCCTATTTCCGCTTCGATGGTGACCACACCAGCGATGTCAGGGGTGAAGAGGCCACCTCCGTCAATTGCACCACTATTCGCAGACCATACTGGAGTAGCCGCCAATGTATCTCCCCTGCCGCTCCTCGCCTGCGCGCTCAAAGTCAACTGATTGTCGGCGTCGATTCGGTGCGGTGTCTTGGGGAAGACATCCACCCAGGCGATTGAAGTCGAGGGAGTGGATACACCCCATGTGTAGGTAATGTTCAGTCGTGGTCGCTCGGAGGCGAATACATATTCACTGGAACGGAATACCACCCACTCCTCACCCCATGCCGCCCCGGTCAACAGAATCGATGCGGACGGGTCCATTCCGGTGCGGTATCGATAATGTGCGGTATTGAGGGCTCTGGTGATGTCCAACTCCAGCCATGGAGAGTTGTTGAGCAGAGTAACCTCATCCATCAGACCTCCAGAATCCTGATTTCCAAGTGCCCCACCCACTGCCCAGTCACCCCAAGTCGTGGTGTTCGCCTCCCAAGTCTCATCGTAGGCCACCCACGAGCGCACGGTTGGAGTTCCGTTTGCCTGTTTCACATTCAGAGCGAGAGTTGCTTGGGTGATGGTGACATTGTCGTGGAATCCAGATTGAGCGAGGTCTATTCCGAACATCGTGTTCCATCTGCTGCTGGAAGAGGATGAGAATCCGACCCGAAGTTCGTCATCAGTGCCATAATTTGTGGTCGTCTGGGCGGCGCTGAGCCAAGTGTCCTGTATACCGGAATCACCGGCAGGACCGACGAAGAAAGAATCTGTGGCGCTGCCGTTGCCGTGGTCGGTGTGGGTGGAGTCGGTTGCGGTTGGGGGGCCATTGGCATGATTCTCCCAATCCGTGCTCAGTTCTGCGCCTTGGGGGGAGACGATGCTGGCGAAAACACTCATCATCAAGATGAGAAAAAGGCTCTTCGCACCGACTCCTGACATGGCTACGCCTCAACGGTGAGACTCCGCTTCCCTCATCAATCATCCCCCGTCTGGATTGCATAGGTGTCTCTCTAGAGACACCTCATCTTGAGGTGTGATAGGGGGGGCGATGTTTCACTCTTCCCAGACTTCCCAGTCATCCATATCGCCTGAGCGATACCACCAGACACCCTGCTCGTCTTCCCACCATTCGGTGCCTTCCTCATCAACCGTGATCTCCGCTTCGGAATCTTGCTCGGAGTCGTGATATTCGTCGTCGTATTGATGGTCGCCCCCGTCATGCTGGGGGTCGGTGAAGGGGCCGTCGTCGTAGTCATCCTCGTAGTAATCGTCATCCTCGTCATCGTCTTCCCCTCCGATTCTCCTCAACAGAACCACCAATGTGATGACCATTCCGATGAGAAGGAGGAGGCCGAGGCCGGCTCCGATGTAATACAGGGTGCCGCCCTCTTCGAAGAAACCGAGCAGAGTTCCTTCCACCATGACCTTCTCGGAATCAAACTTCTCTTGGGCGACCACCGTGATTTCAGTTTCACCAGCATCGACGAGATAGATGGTCCATTGCGAATTGCTGACCTTGTTGATTTGGTGCAGTTCGCCGCGGTGGTGGACTACGGCAGACTCAGGTACTTCGATTTCATTGCCGAAGGCGTCGAAAGCACGCACATCAATCGTTATCGTCTCCTGTTGGCGTACTGACAAGCCGGGAGAGACCGTCATCTCGAGGGTCTCAAGAACCGAGGGAGTCACTGAAACATCCCAAGTTCCACTGAGAGCTGTCTCTCCATGTGTGAAGACGAGACTGTAGTTTCCGACCGTGGTCCCATGCCACGAATAGACTCCGACATCATCCTCATCGGTGAAATCGCTTGCCGGACTTCCACTCCAAGTCACATCCAAGGCGAAGATGTTGCCATCCGAATCCGCAGCAGTGATGCTGTTGCTGATGCTGGCTCCGGCGACGAGGGTATCACCGCTAGGTGCCTGATAGAGGATGGCCGCCTGCCCATGGCTGACAGTCACTTCGACGATGGCCTGATATGAGCCGAAGAATGCACAGATTCGCCATGTCCCCTCGGTCGTGGCATCCCAGATGTGACCACTGGCTTGGATTGATTCAGTCATCTCATTGCCCCAATTGAGGCAGGCGGGTGGCTGCTGGGTCGGGCTTGTCGAATCCCAGATGAACCAACGAAGTTGGTCGGTCGGCAGCATGTTCTGGTTCTGGTCGCGAGTGACCGGATTGAGAGTGAGAGATTCGTCAGCGGTGAGTTGGGAGCCGTGTCCGTCGATGAGAATGCTGGCCAATGGGCCGGCGATGACTTCGAATGAGATGGAATCTCTCATCACCGTATCATCGTCGTGCATGTAGGTGGCGGTGATGGTCCAACTTCCAACCGTGACCGCTTCGAATTCGGTCAATGAAGAGGATGGGACCAACCAGTTCTGGTCGGCCATCGCCTCATCTATCTCCCAGCCGTCGATGGCCGCCTGCCAATCGTTCCCATATTGGTCGAAGTTGGACGCATAGACGGTGGCGGTGTCTCCTGAAGTCAGAGTCTCACCATCCTGAGTCGAGAGGCTGATGCCGACAGCCTCGCCGTGAATCACCGAGACGACGATTCTTGTCGTGACTCCCTCAAGAGTGGCGTCAATCGTCTGGGTCGCTGCCGTCCACGGCTGCCATACAACCGGCTCACCTCCGACGAGGGTGCCGTTGGATACCACCCATGCCGTTGACGGCAGGGTCACGTTCTGAATGTTCCCGCGCACATCGATTCTGGTGGTCCAGATGCTGATCTGCTCATCTGCTGTGAGTGAGGATGCCGAGGGTATAACCAACAAGTCCTGTATGGCACCGTAGGTAGTCTCCACATTTTGAGTGATGTTGAGCCCATATCCTGTAGTCAGAGTCACATTCCAGAATCCCACTTTGTCAGCGGTGTATTCCCCGATTTGAGTGATGTTTCCATTCTCCACTGTCCAGTTCACCGAGAGCAGTCTGATAGGGGTGACGGGGTTGTCATGCGCATCATACGCGGTCCAGTTGAAATCGCGCGTCTCTCCGGCCGGAATGGATGGATAACCTGTCATTACGAGATAGTCAGGCAAACCCTCTGTGACAGTCACCTGCAGGGAGAGCGAACCTCCACTCCAAGTGACGTTGACCCACTGCGCTCCGGTCTGCCAAGGCATGTAGGTGAGGGGGGATATGGGGGTGGTGTGGCTGACCCCTTGCGCTACCGAACCGTTGGTCACGGCAAAGGAGAGGGTCACTCCGGGGACAGAATTACCATTCACATCCAAAACATCGAACCACATTGAAACCGATTCGTCGCTGGTGATGGTGGATACCGACGGCCCGCCGACGAGCAGGGTTGGGGTTCCGGGTTGGACGATTATCAGGTGGGTCACGATGACCCTGCCGAATCTCGCCGAGATGGTGACGTTGCCCGAATGGTCCGGAGTGAACAGCCCGCTGGCGTCTATGGTTCCGTCAGTCGTGCTCCACTCAACGGTTCCAGCGACGGTGCTGTTGTCCACATCGAGGAGGGTGGCTGACATCTGCACCTGATTGTCGGCGGTGGTCGTCGTCGCTCCTGTGACTGATATGTCAAAGACGCTAGTGTAGTTCAGGTCGAGCGTCGGGCGGTGGCTCGCATTGGTGTATTCACTGCTGCGGAAGGTGGCCGTGAATTGGGCTGTCATGGGGGGTGTAGGTTGGGCCAAAGGGACCAGCACAATTGAGAATGTGCCGTTCAGATTGGCTACCAGAGCGCCACTTACATCGAAGTAGTACCAACCCGGCTGCGAGGTGGCAGTTAACCTCACCGTATCGAGCGCCAACACATCCCTGTCCGTGCCTGCACCGATTCCAGCAGTGGCCCAGTTGTTGCCGAGGGACGCCTGCTGCCAAGTCGCCTGCGACTCGAGGTAATTCGGGTTAAGCAGGGCGTAGGCAGTGATGTCCAACCAAGTTGAAGTTGGAGCGCTCGTCGAGGCAAGATAGAGTGCGAGGCGGCCGGAGTGCGCCCGGCCATCTGCTGTCAGAGGTATCTGACTGAGGTCCACATTGATGATTCCTATGCACAACTCGCTGCTCGATGGGCCGCCGGTGCAGCCTTCACCAATCTTCAAGGCATCAGCGACATAATTGGTCGAAGGATTTCCTTCACTGATGTAGGTGTCTTCGACGAGAGGATGATTGAATTCACTGACATCAGCCCCCTCTTGATAGGTCGTGGTCCAGATGTTGTTGCCGAGTGCCGAGGTGTCGGCATTACCGATTCCGAATGCCCATGTGGATGAGCGAGGCCCAAGAATCGAGACATTGATACCCTGCACATTCCAATAGTACACCCCTCCCACTTCCAAGTCCCAACCGGGAGTGAAGTTGGCGAGGGTGCTGGTGTTGCTGAAAACCCCCTGTCCGGCACTCGCATTCCATGAGTAGAAGATGTTGGTGTCGGTGGCGTTCCACATTCTCAGGACATAACCAGTACTGTCTCCCGTGTGTCTCCAATTGAGGGTCGGGCGCACGGATGGCTCAAGGAGGAAGTCATCGTATTGTGAGACTGAGTAGATGACCTGTTGGTCTGTCGGCCAGTTGAGGGTCGGAGTCGCCGGGGGTAGGGTTCCGTTTTGGTTGTCGACATAACCGATTTGCAGTTGTGGCTTGTATTGGCTGTTGCTCGTCTCCGATGATGCGAATTGTAGATAGCCGGTGTAATTGGTCACCTTCACTGCGATTGAGACGGTTCCGTTGTATCCGGCGTTTCTTACGATGTTGGTGACATCCCAGTCGTACCACACTCCCCCGAATCCACCGACGGATTGTGCAAGGGTCGTTGCTGCAGTTGAATTGCAGTTGTTGGAGATGTTGTAGGAACTCCAAGTCGCACTCTCTTGGAAACTTGAACATTGATGGACACCGACAGTGGCGGAACCGGTGGTGGAATACCCCACTCTGTACATCTTGAGAGAGACAGTCGTGGCCAGCATATTGGGTGGGAAGGGCAGTTCCGATAGGTCAAATTGTACCAAACCGACCGATTGATGCCCCGCTTGGAAGGGAGAATCGCCCACTACAATGGTAGAGTTCGAACCTTGGGAAGTGGTCGTTCCGGCTCCGGGAGTGGAGTCCACCCAAGTGTCTGGGACGGTCGGGAGCAAGCCGCTGTTGGTGAATACCGAACCTCGGAACATCTTCACAGTGTGGTTCCCCAAGCCATCGTCAAATCCTTGGTCTGCAGGCACGCGGAACTCTCCGCCAGTGGTCCAATTGCCGAGAGAATCACCGATTATCGGTCGCACTCGCCAGTACGCCCACGCATCGGGCCAGCCAGCCCAACCGGGGGGGAGGTCGTTGGCGGCGATTGTGTAGGAGAGGGGGTTTGTCCCCCATGTTCCAGAGTAGGTCATTCCACTCGATGAGTCGAGGATGGTCGTCGCCGTCGGTGTGAACTGAGCATCTGAAGAGAGTTGAATCTGCCACGAGGTGACATTCGATGGGGCGGGATGCGACCACATCAGCGAGACGGGGTTGCGGCCGGACGGTCGCGATTCACCAGCCTGCCATAGAGTTGAAGGGTTGGCTGGTACGAGGTTGCTTGCGTCTGCGGGAATCCACTGATTCCCGACTCGGTGAGTTATGTTCAGGACGGGCCTGAGGTCGCTGTCAAAGGTGTATTCAGAACTGTGGAACTGTTTGATGGCATTGTTTCCTGAACTACTGCCGGTGAAGGCGAGGAGGATAGTATCATCTCCTCGGCTGCGTGCTGCCTGCATCAACTGCGTGACATTCCATCCGTACCATCCGCTTCCATAGACCGTGACGGTGTCGAGTACACCACCAACCGAGTTGGTGGGCCAAGCAGTAGTCGAGTTGTGGCGGTTGTGTGTCGCTTGTGACTCCACGAAATCGGAATTCAGTTGATGGACTGATGTTGTCATGGCGGCAGCACTGCAACTCGTGCAATACATCTCGATGGTCGCACTGATGACCTGCCAAGGGTTTGGGATAGGGAGTGTGCTGATGTTGACTCTCATCACCGTCCAAGAGTCGTAAGACGAAGAGGATTGACTCCGCCCGACATATAGTCCCTGATTGCTGCCATAGTTGCTGTTGCTGTTGAAGGAATCGAGGGTGGTGTCAGCGAATGCCTGCGGCAATGACAACCGCGTGAGAGCGCCGCCTTCAATAACTCTCAGGCGGGCGTCAGTAGAATTGATCTCACTCCCAAGCGCCTTCGGTACATCAAATGAGAAACTGCCACTCCGCTCGCCGTAGAGGTCGTTCTTTATGGTCTGAACAAACCACCTCTGCTGAGAATCGGTCGAGAAACTGCTGCTCGGCGTCCAACTCATCGCATTGAGGTTGAATCCTGCGTGCAGTCGGGAGTCGAAAATCTGGTAACCCGCCCTTTCGTCGTTGCTGTCGTTGTAGAGGAAGAGCCTCCAATGGTCTATGTTCCCGGGGTTCGAGTGGGTCCATGTCATGGTCGGTGATTGGTCACTCCCGAGTTCATGTCCGCTGAGGTTCCATGTGATGTTGCCATTGTTCGGGTTGGTCAGGGTGGGTGTGCCAGATGCGGCTGAACCGCTACCGTTGCGGTACCAGACCTTCAGGCTGGGGCGACTCGACTGCCAAGTGTAGTCGGCTCCGTAGAACATCGCTTCGGAATATACATTGGTGTCCGAGCGCAGAGAGATGTTTACACTGCTGGAGCCCTCGGTGATGGCATCGTGGACTATTTCTGTCACATTGAGGCGGAACCAAGAGGAGGCAGTCGGTGAGGCGATGTCCACCATCGGGCCGACATCGCCACTGCCGATGCCACCGCTCTGAGACCAGCGAGTTGTTGAATTGTTGCTCATATCACCATCCCATGATACACCGTTTGCACCATCGGTCCAATTACGCAGGGTTCGGTGGGCCGATATTCTCGGTGCATCACCAGTGATTGAAACATTGATGCTGAAGGCCCAGAGACTCAGTTCCGCATTGACGATACGTGAGTTGCTAGGCTGGGGCAACTCGGAGAGAGGGAAGGAGAGCATCGCCGTCTTCGGACAATCACTGCCGTCACAGCCGACCACGAGATTGGTGGCGCCGCCATGAGTGCTGTTGCGGTTGGCGCCAGCGGCAACCCAAGTGTCGGGGACAGTCGGAATCCCTTGCGAGGCGACGGCAGCTCCGGGACGAATCACCATGTAGGAGTTATTGGCATCCAACAAGCCGCTGTCGATGTCGGGCACGACGAAGTCTGCTGTCCCACTCCAGTTGCCGAGTTGGTTGCTCACCGAAACGCCTCTCACCCGCCAATACCAAACTTGACTGCTGGAGAGATTTGATGCAGGTCGGTAAGTCATGTTGGTCACATCGAAATCGTTGATCTGCACCCATGAGCGAGCGACAATCAGGTTCAGTGAGTTGAATGTGTTGCTGGTGTCCACCTCCACCACCCATCCATTGGCTGACACACT
The DNA here is from genome assembly GCA_964342465.1 of uncultured Candidatus Poseidoniales archaeon. Classification (GTDB taxonomy): domain Archaea; phylum Thermoplasmatota; class Poseidoniia; order Poseidoniales; family Thalassarchaeaceae; genus MGIIb-Q1. The sequence continues at coordinate 77,858 of CAYFFQ010000001.1, forward strand.
GCCCGTGTGATTCCAAGTCAGGGTCGGCCGCAATTCGGGGGCTATCTGCATCCCTGTCGTCACCGCCCATGCACCATTGATTGGCGAGGTTGGTTGAGGGGGGTCCGGCACAGCCATGGAGCCGCTGCGGTAGCGGATAACCAATTCTGGATATTGGTTGATGTTGGGAGCGTTCTCCTTGTCATACATTACAGCTTGTCCAATGCCCGACCCGGTGATGAGGAAATCCGCGGGTACCCCCCACCGCATGGAATTCTGCACCCCGGTGGTCACATTCCATGTCACCCATGTGGATGAGGACGAGATGGCGGTGGAATCGAGGAGTTGGCCCCGTTCGGCCCCACTGGCACCAGCCCCACTCCAGTTGCCGCCGGAGTTGAATTTCAACCAAGTCGCTTCATCCTCCAACCAGCGGTGGTTGAGCATCTCGTAGACAGAGGCGGTGAGAGTGCCGCTGGCGGATGAGGTCCGCATGCGCAGTTCAGCATCGGTCACAGCCAGTCCGTCGGGCAGGGTATGGGCGACAAGGTCGCATTTGAAGAGGGTGTACTGGCTACTCGTGATTGATAGTTCACTCTGGTCATTGTTGGTGGTCTGCCCCAGATTGTCAAGATAGGTGTCTTGACATTCAGGTACGGCTTTGGTCGCAGATGCGTTGGAATGGCTGAGCCTCAACTCCCAGGTGTTGTTGGCGAGATATGTCGAGTTCATCGTCGAGACGAAGAATCCGTGGCTCGCATCATAATCACCCCAGTCTCCCGCTTCCACCCAGCGGAGACGCCAATAGTAGTCTTCACCGTAATCGACACCCCATGAGGGAGGGACGGTGAAGGTCCCGTTGACCTTGTTGATGCCACTGTTGAAATCGCGACTGTCGACCCTGAAGAGGGGCCCTTCGGTGAAATCGCTGTTGGCGGCGAATTCGATGCGAACATCGTCGTTGGTGTGTCCCGTCGTCGACCAGTTGAGGACGGGAGCCATGTTCGCAGTGATGTTGTTGTTGCTGACATTCCAAACACCTCGTCCATCCTCGGGCGAGAGGGTTGTGACGGTATCGGTTGGTGCCAAGCCGTCCCCCCATCCGTAGGTTATGACCATCTTCGGCCGGTAGGTGTAGGCGGCTTCCTCACTGCCGGCGAAACGAGCCCATTCGTTGTTGGCGCCACTTGATTTCAGAATGAAAGAGATGGCGTCGTTGTGAATTCCCTGATTCATTTCCCGCAGATAGTCTTGCACCGCGTAGGTGACATCGAAGTTGAAAGTCGGCCCTGATTTGTTGCCGTTCTGGACATCCAACGATGGGCCGGCGTGCTGCAACAGGCCGCTGCCGGCCCACGCCAGATTGCCGCTTGAATTAGACCAAGAGGCTCCATTCTCACTCCAGGTCGTATTGTTCAGGCGATGGGCACTGAGCCACGCATCACCGAGTTTGTCGGTTCTCCGCAGTTGCAGATAGGCTGAGTGGATGGTCGCATTCGTATGCAGTCCAGTCTGGTTGAGGTCGACCCCATACAGAATCGCCATGTCACCCCAAGCGGTGTTGTTCGAATTACCGACCCAGAGGTTGGCGCCAGTCCCATTACTCGTATTTGGGCTGCCCGACTTGAGCCATGCATCGTGAATCACTGCTGTACTAAGGTTCATACTGTCTCGATAGATTTCGAAAGTTCCAGTGTTGTTTCCGTTGTCGGTGGCGTTGATGAAGGGGAGGAAAAAGTGACCGGTCTGCCATGGTGACAGTTGGTGGGTCTTGCTCGCTCTCACCCGCCAGTAGGCTGGCATACCGAGTTCGAGAGCCGATGCGAGTGGAATTGTGAAACTGCCATTCGCACCACTCGCGGTGAAACCGCTCGTCGCCCATGAGGAGAAGAGCCAGGTACTATCCTCAATGTGCCTGAAGTCGGGTGACTTGGAAACTTGCATTTCAACTCCACTTCCCGAGAGACCAGTCCAAGAGAGTGTCGGGGTTGTGTCGGCGGTCAGAAGGAGTGCTCCTGTGTTTGGAACCGTGCCGTTGTCGGGTGTGCTTCTGGTCACTGTTGACCCTGATGCAGGGGGCGAGGAGCCGTATGTGAAGGTCACTTTGGGGCGCTTGGCGACAGTCGGATGTTCGCTGCTGGCGATGGTGATGATGCCGGTTCCGAGCATCGAGATGATGAGGTCCATGCTCGACTGATTGTTGGCCAGCGCCGCCTGAGCCATGCCAGTGACATTTATCGTGATGGACGCGGTTGTGCCGGAGAAGGCGTTGCTGCGCGGCTCCCAAACACCTCTGTCTGTCGCACCAGAGGCTCCCGGACTCTGCCAAGTTGTGTTGTGAGTGTTGTTCATCCAGGTGGCATTCGCCTCTTCGAAACCGGCGTGGAGTGGGGCGGCATAGGCGTAGAGATCCCCTTGGCTCTGGGAAAAGGTCAGGGAGAGTGTCAATATCGCAGATTCGATGGAGCCGCCAGAGGGAACCGGGCCACCGGTCGGGGTGATGGGGAAGGTCATCACCACATTGCTCTCCATGCCTGATGTATAGGTCAGGTTGAGATTCGAATCATTGCCGTGGTTGCTGTTTGGAGTAGACGAGTTGAGGGCGGTGTCCTCGCTCGCAACGGAGTTTCCTGTAGCCCATGTCTGAGGTCTGACCTGTGGTAGTTCAGCACCATTGAGGTAGCCGCTCATCGGTAGCAGCAGCATCGTCAAGACGAGAATGATTGCAATCGTGCTCTTTCTGTTCACTTTGTCCACTTCCGACGGTCAGTCTCATCTGCCGAGGAAGTGCTTCCATTAACCGCTTTCGGCCGCAAGACTATGCTTCGCATAGTTCCTGCCTCGCCCAGTCGAGGCCGACGCGCTTCAGTCAAAATGGTTATCACCGGCCAATTTGAGGAGTGGTCGGGGCGAGACTGTATGGCGAAGATGTGGGTTGAAAAACATCGGCCTCAATCGGTAGCGGAGATCCGAGGGCAAGAGGCCGTCATCGGGCGACTGCGAGCCTACGCCGAGCAGAAGACCTTCCCACATCTTCTCTTTGCAGGACCCCCCGGGACTGGCAAGACCACAGCAGCAATCGCCCTCGCAAAGGATGTATTTGAAGAATCATTTCGCGACAACATACTCGAGATGAATGCGAGTGACGAGAGGGGTCTTGACAGCATTCGCAACAAGGTGAAGCAATTCGCCAAGACAACGCCGTTGGGTGGGGCTTCATTCAAGGTGATTTTCCTCGACGAGGCTGACGCATTGACGAGCGATGCTCAAGGCGCCCTGAGGAGAATCATGGAACAGTTCTCCGAGACCTGCCGATTCATACTCTCCTGCAACTATTCCAGCAAGGTCATCGAGCCCATCCAATCACGGTGCGCGGTCTTCCGATTCAGACCTCTTGCCGAAGACCAGTGTGCGGCACAGATAACCGAGATAGCCGTGGCTGAGGCAGTCGAATTGGATGATGATGCCCTCCAAGCCATCATCCATGTCTCCCTCGGAGACCTCAGAAAAGCCATCACCGCTCTACAAGTAGCCGCCTCATTGGACACCCATGTGACGAGGGCTCTGATTTACGAGACCACGGCGACTGCTCCGCCAGAGCAATTGCACGCCTTCCTCGCCGCCTGCGCTCGGGATGGATTCCACCCTGCGAGAAGGCGGCTTCAGACGCTTCTCGACAGATATGGCTTGGCTGGCACGGACTTCATCAATCAACTCCATCGTGCCATCTTCGACGCCGAATTTCTCGATGAGATGCAGAGGTTGGAGTTGACCGAGATGCTCGCAGAGGTCGATTTCCGCCTCGTTGAGGGGGGCGGCGAGGCACTTCAACTCGATGCCATGTGTTCCAGCATCACTCGCCTACTCTCCGATTGAGAACTGTGAATCGTGACTGCAGCCATCCGCTCCGATGGTTGGATGAAGCACCATCTTCACTTTCACTTTCAGGCAAGTCTGCGAGGTGAAAGAAGAGGATTCAGAGCCACTTGACAATGCCATGCACGGAGTTTGGGATATACATCTGTTTGGGGACCTGCTCGCTTGGACGCCTCTGTCAGGCGTGGTACGCGGCAAGAGAATGGCGAATGTAGCAGAGAGGCGGAAGGTTGAATCCATCAAATCAAGGATTAGACCAATTCTACAGAATATCGTACATAACCATCTAGACCTGCTCCAGCCGAAGTGGTGAACCGGTGACTGCCCGCTCAGACGACAGTCAGTTTTCGGTTTGCCTCGTGGCCCTCAAGTTCATCCCCAACATGGGGAAGGGCATACTCAGACGACGGTCAGTGTGTAGACTGCCTCTCGGCTATTCACCCACGGGTCGCCATCCTCCTCTAGGGTGATGGTGATACGGTATTCCCCCGCTCCGAGAACCCCGAGATTGACCGCCACACATTCGTCATATCGGTGAGTGACGATACTGGTCTGCTGCGAAGTGCGAAGGCCATCCCAATATGCATCGCATCCCGAATTTTCAGAGACCCTCACATCGAGCACTTCCACCTCCTCACTATTAGGTTCATTATACAGTGAATGGACAGTCAGAGTGGCAGCGCCGGCATCGGAGTTGTCGTTCACCGCCAACAGCATGACCGCTTCTCCATCACTGCCGTTGCGGTCAAGGGTGAAGGTAGCCTTGCTGCTGGTCAGATTGTCATCGTCGATGAGCACATCTTCCCCGTCGACCATGATGACGGTCATCTTGCCGGCGATGTCGGGGGCGGCGATGTCTCCGAGAGGAGGGTTTGTCAGTATGAAGGAGAGGGCGAGCCAAGTGAAGATGAAGAGCATGGACGCCTTGAACCACGTTCCGAAGGTGTACCGCTCACTGAACTTCTTGGGCACGACAACCTTGTGCAGGGAGGGGATGGTGATGACCAACAGGAGGGGTAGTGACCAGAGGACCGACTTGGGGCCTGTCATACCTGGCATCATCACGAAACGGATGGCGAGGGAGATGATACAGCCATAGGCGAGCATCAACCACATCGAAATAGTGTCGGCCTTCTCCTTCTCAACATGCTCTCGCGGGTCAAAATTCTCGACTCCGAGTTTACCACCCGGTCTCTTCTTGCGGCCATCATCACTCTGCTGTTTTCGTCGCCCTTCCGCGGCCGCCGCCTGCATAGCCGTGCTGATGTCCACCATGCCCCTCACCCCTTGGCGAGTGCACCTCACCTATCAGGTTCACGCACGGGGTGGTCCCATGAATTGTCGCATCAGAGGTGGACTCGAGGCCCGAATCGTTCAAAGAGGGTTTGCCGGTCGGCGAAACAATTGCCGGGGTGGCGTAGTTGGTGGCGCGTCGGACTCATAGGGCAGCCAGAAATGGCAGAGATGTGAGCGCTATACTTGCCTGAGATGTCTGAGACATCCGAAGGTCGCGGGTTCGAGTCCCGCTCCCGGCACCTATGATGGAACATCGTTGAATTTCGGTGCCGTGAGCTTACCCGCTCGCAGTTTCTGCTTCCATGGTTGCGAGCGTTCTCGCGGTTGCGAGAATTCGAACTTCCTTCGCTATTGCGAAAAAATGAAACCCTTCGCTCAGTCCAGTTCGAAGATCCCTCTCCCGGCACCTATGATGGAACATCGTTGAAT
>CAYFFQ010000001.1:83537-99448 GCA_964342465.1 uncultured Candidatus Poseidoniales archaeon
TCCCTCTCCCGGCACCTATGATGGAACATCGTTGAATTTCGGTGCCGGTCGCTGCGCGTGAACGGCCGAATCGCCATCACATTAGGTTGGGTCTGAGAGATGGCTGACCTTCATTGGAAGCCATTGAAGTTGTCTCTGCCGAGCCGTGTTGTTGATGGGCTGAATGGGATATCGGCCACGCATGGTGAGCGGGGATGAGGTGCCCAAGGTCGGTTCGTTGGTCCGACTTGAAGTTGAAACTTGGAATGGCCCGTCAACTCTGCGGGGGGTAATGTTGAGCCCGTCCGAACCCGGCTGTCTGACCGTGAAGATGGTCAGTGGTTACAACGCCACACACACCTTGGAATCGGTCAAGAAGATAGTGGTGACCGGGGTGATGGAGGGCGAGGAAGCAGAAGGTGAAGTGGCCGGGGGTGACCCCACGCTCCCCTTGGTACACATACTCCACACTGGCGGGACAATCGCCTCGAAAGTAGATTATGCAACGGGTGCAGTGACAGCAAGATTTGAGCCGCATGAACTGGTTGCTGCTGTGCCGGAGTTATCATCAGTGGCGAGGATAGAGGCGAAAAAACTCGGCAATATGTGGTCTGATGACATTCGCTCGCAGCATTGGAACAGAATGGCGGAGGCTGCGGCCGAGTCCTTCAGCGAGGGTGCCGCAGGTGTAGTCATCACTCACGGTACGGATACCATGCACATTTCAGCCGCCGCTCTCTCCTTCGCCTTCGGAGGTGGTGGGGGTAGGCCGGCGGGAAGAATCGTTTTCACCGGTTCACAGCGCTCTTCCGACAGAGGTTCGACCGATGGAGCAGAGAACCTCATCGCAGCCGTCCATTGGGCTGCTTGGGGGCCGGAGCCAACCGGGCGGGGGGACTCATCCGTCGTGGTAATGCACGCTGGTGGCGATGACGGTGTGATGGCCGTCCACTCTGGCGTCGCCGTCCGCAAGAATCACTCTTCCACACGGGCGGCCTTCGAATCGGTATCACAACCACCACTGTCGATGGTTCGTGTGGACGAGATGGGTGCCCAAATAGAGGCGACGAGAGAGGCCGCCACTCCAGCATCGTCTTCTCCCCGTGACATCACGGTTGAACCGATGCTGTATGATGAGTCGAAGAAGATACTGCAACTCATCGCTGGACCCCATCTACAGGCTGACCAGATAGGTCTTGCCAAGAGTGGTGACTATGATGCGATTCTCTTCTGGGGTACGGGATTGGGCCATCTTCCTCTCGACGACCAAGGTGATGCACCGGAGAACCTAGCGGTGCGGGATGCGCTCTCTGGCTTCATTGAGTCGGGGGGTGTCGCCGTAGTTTCTACCCAATGTATTCACGGGCCAGTCCATCTCGATGTCTACAGCAAGGGCCGCACCCAGAAGTCCCTCGGTATGATTGGTCACGGCTCGGTGTTCCCGCCCGAAGTTGCGCTGGTCAAATTGCATTTCCTTCTCACCCACGCTCCTGATGCACTGGCTGAAAAGTGGGCCGAAAACATCGTTGGTGAGAATCCAACGACCATCTGATATTCCAATAGGAAAATCAATTCTTCAATTGACAAATGAGTCTTTTCTCCAACCGCTATTGTGATTCACCCCCTACCCACAGACTCGTCTTGATGGCAGCACCCGCCGACCGTCCGTCTCACCTCGTTGAGGAGTTGCGAAGTCGGAAGGAGAGGGCTGCTACAGGTGGCGGCAGGGCGAAGACCGAGGCCGTCAGGAAGAGTGGCCGCAGAACCGCACGGGAGAGAATTGATGCACTCGTGGATGAGGGCTCTTTCGTCGAAGTGGATTCACTGGTGACGCATCGTAATCACAGTTTCAACCTTCACCTGCATTCTGTAGAGGGTGACGGTGTTGTATGCGGTCATGCAACGGTGGATGGCCGTCGCATCTTCTGCTTCTCTCAGGATTTCTCCATGTTTGGTGGCTCTATGGGTGAGATGCACGCCCTGAAAATCGCCAAGGTCGCCGAGATGGCGGAACGGGCTAGGATTCCGCTGGTCGGAATCTGGGATGGTGGCGGCCAGCGGGCACATGATGGTGTCCATGCACTGGCAGGAACTGGAGAGTTGTTGGACAGATTGGTCGCGTGCAGTGGTCGGATTCCGATGTTCAGCCTCGTCCTAGGGCCGGTGGTCGGAGCCTCGGCGTTGGCAGCCGGCCTCGCCGATTTCGTTATTCTCGGGCAGGACCACGGGCAACTGTTCATGTCCAGCCCACTTGAGACCGACGAAACGGCGTCAGGGGAGATGACTCCGCAGGAACTCGGCGGTGCAGAACTACATTCAAGCCGTTCCGGAATCGCCTGTATGGTGGCGTCAGACGAGGATGATGCGACCGATATCATCTCTGAACTGCTCTCCTTCCTGCCCGACCACTGCCTCGCTGAGCCACCTATTTCGGAATGTGACGACGACCCCCTGAGGAATTGCCCTGACCTCGAAGGAGTGGTGCCCGATGACCCAAACCATCCGTATGATATCCGCAAGGTGGTCGAGGCGACAGTCGATGATGGCCATTTTCTCGAATTGTTTGAGACCTACGCTGAGAACATTATCGTCGGATTCGCTCGCCTCGATGGGGGAACGGTGGGAATCATCGCCAACCAACCGAAGGTGCTCGCAGGTTGTCTCGACATCGATGCGAGTATCAAGTCGGCGAGATTCATCAGGACATGCGACTGTTTCAACATTCCACTACTCACCATCGTGGATGTACCCGGATTTCTCCCCGGCACTGTGCAGGAGTGGGGGGGGATAATCAGACATGGGGCAAAACTCCTCTACGCCTATGCAGAGGCGACAGTTCCGAAAATGACGGTGGTCACGAGGAAGGCATACGGCGGAGCTTATCTAGCCATGTCCTGCAAGCATCTCAATTCTGATTACAATGTCGCTTGGCCGACCGGTGAGTTGGCGGTCATGGGTGCAGAGGGCGCGGTCAACATAATTCATCGGCGGGAGTTGAAAGCCTCTGAAGACCCAGTTGCCACCCATCAGGACCTAGTAGCCGACTACAAACGCAAGTTCGGAGACCCCTATGTCGCCGCACGCAACGGCTGGTTGGATGATGTGATAGAACCGGCGGAGACCCGTCGTCGTCTTTCCCGCGCCCTGAGGTTGCTGAGGAGCAAACGAGAATGGACTCCGCCGAAGAAGCATGGAAACATTCCTCTCTGAGTGGTGGTAGGTCGATTGAATCGTCGTCTCCTGTATATCGATGCAGTAAAGGGGTTGGCTATTCTCTTCATGGTGCAGGTACACACCGCCTCGATAGTTCCGCCCGAATCCCTCACCCTCACCCACCCCCTAACCCTCCTCTCCGCTGCCATCGGCGGTTTGGCCGCTCCCCTCTTCGTCCTTATCTCTGGTTGGGGTGCTCAGAGCGCCGCCAGCAGGAGAATCGGGAGTGGTACATTGATGCGCTGGCTGGTCGTCCGCGTGTCTGCACTGATAATCGCCCAAGTCATCGTCAATCTGATACTACCTCAAAGATTTCACTGGTACACCCCAGGTGTCCTGACTCTTCTTGCAGCCTGCACACTGCTCTCACCTCTGACCTGTCGAATTGTCAACATCAAGTCGGCCCAGATTCCCCTCTTTGGGATGTTGCTGCTCTCCCCCGTCGCCATATCACCTAACCTTGAGATCGCTGGTTGGTGGGAGATGGTCGTTGTCACTTCACCAAGTGATTGGCTTGCAAGGCTCCTCATCGACGGCACGTATCCCCTCTTTCCCTGGCTCGCTCTCTTCGTTGTCGGGCAGACCGTGCGGGCGCGTGGTGTTCGGGGTGGTGATTCCACCGTTGGAGAGGGTGAAAATAGTGTATTGCACTGGGACCTCCTCTTGACCTGTGCCTTGCCCCTTGTGGTCGTGGTGGCGGTGGTCGACGGAAGTGGTCCACCATTCCAGACCTACGGTCCTGCTCTCATCACTTTCTTCCCCGCTTCACCGTTTTTTGTCTTGGCTTCGGCGATGACCTCTCTTTTCGTCATCGAAGGGGTTAGGAGGTGCCGGAATCATGAAACCGCTCTGTTGAAGCATCTCGCAGATGCTGGGCGGTTGTCCCTTTCGATATATGTGGCACACTTCGGCGTGCTGAGAATCCTCGCTGAATTGTTTGATGGCCGCCTCCCTCTCGTCACCTCGTTCTCCCTGACATTTCTGCACATTGGGTTGTGGTTGGTTGTGGCTCGTCTATGGAGGATACACGCTCCAGAATGGGCGATTGAGGGCGTAATTCGCAGATTGAGTGTGTAGGAGAATCGCTACGGCGACATCGCCGCAGGGGTGGAGATGTGTGTGCATCTTGCCTGCGATGCTAGCGCGGCTGCTCGGTGAGTCACCGAGATGGACTCAATCTCCCTTGCGGAGGGAGAAATAGACGACTGCGGCAGCACCTCCCAGCAGGAGCAGACCAGTTGCCACCAGAGCAATCGCGGCGAAGCCAGTGGCCTGATTGCTATCATCGAGGCCAGCGTAATTCGGGTCGGGTTTTGACAACCAGAATGATTCCACATCACTGTTGACATTTCCATCATTGACGCGCAGGCTGATTTTGTGGTCCCCCCAATCCAGTTGATGCGCCAACAGGTCGGCCTGACATTCGTATTCATGCTCCTTCAGGAGGGCACAGGAAGGTGAAATCTGTTGCCAATCACCATCGTCCCAGGAGTATTCAACCAGCCAAGGGCCATCGGAGTCGACATCGCGGATGTCGAACCTCAGTTGGGTTAGATTGTCAGATATGTCTGCTGGCTCAGTCCACTCAACAATGCTCTCATCATCTACTCCATCAACAGCAATCCGCAAGATTTGGCGGGTGGTCTGCTCTCCATCGTCGGCCAGAATGGCCCAGTTCACCGCCCTTCCGAACCAGTCACCATCCGGTGTGATTCGCAACTGTTCATGCCAAATCTCCACCATCAGGTGGCTCTCTCCAGCCTCTATGGTCAGGTTGAGGTCGTCACCGTCAGGGTCCCACACCAGTTGTGTGAGCGGAATGTCCTTGACGCTGTCTTCCTCGAGGAAGATGTCTGTGATATTGAAGATGGGTGCATCGGCAACCGGTGAGACCGTGAAAGAGACATTGAGCCAGAAACAATCTGTGGCATGGCGGGAACCATTGGGTATAATTGCCCTCAAAATACAGAGAGTGGCGTTTGCCTCTCCATTCCAATGCGGTGCTGGCGTAGCAAGGATAATTGCCGTCCCCTCCTCTCCAGCCGATAGCGATATTTCTGCCCCCGCCAACTGGGATTCAGGCGCTTCGAGCCAGACCGCCGGCTCGTCACCCTCTTGGTCTGAGACATGCACCGCGAGGTCCATTTCCACCGTTTCTGCGTCTTCGTCGAATGAATAACTCGCAGGGCTAACCAATATGTATGGGTCATCTATTGGTTGGTGGAACAGGTCGAAACAGATAGGCACCTCTGCTGGAGGACTACCGGGTGTCGCTTCATCCACAATGTAGACACATACCTGATAAGTCTCCTCTTCACTTCTTCCCGTCCAATCGGATAGGTCAGTAATCTCAAGGACTTGTCTGCCCTCCTTGAGGAGATAGTCGAGTTGTGGCTCCGACCCACTTGGTTGGTAGTTGGCGGCAGTGAAGGCATTGCGCTTGAAGGTGAGACGGTGTTGGTCGACATCGCTCGCTATTTCGCTAGCATTGATTGATACCTGCCCCTCCTCCATCAAGATGAATGTCGGCATCTCACCGTGCGGAACGGGTGGCGCGTTCGCCCGCTCGAAGGTGGTGGTGGAAGTCGCTCTCTTTCCGTCCAGTTCAACACGCAGGTTGGCAGCGTGGAAGCCGGGAGAGATACCCTCCGGTGAGAGGTCACATTCGGCACTCTGGTTATCCGCCATCCACGACCCTGCAATCCACACCCCATCGTTGACCCGGCACTTCACTGTCAGATTCGCTGGTGGCATTTCGAGGTCGCGCTCAGTGACGAAAGCCGAGAGGTGGATCACATCGGACGAGGTGACCGCTGACGAGGAATCATGTAGAGTCCACTCCTCTGTGGTCAAGTTGTAAAGCCATGTTTTGTCGGATAGACCCGCAGTGTCATAACCGCCGAAGAGAACGAGTTGATTCTCCGCCGCATCGAACACCATCTCAGCAGACATCATCGCCCCAATTCCATAACTCGGCAGACTCGTCCAAGTCAACTGATTGAGGTCGAGTCGCCAGAGGTCACTCTGCCAATCGACCCATTGGGTTCCTTCCATGTATCCGATGCCACCGAAGATGTAGGCGAATCCACCATCGAGGTCGACCGCAGATGCCATGCCGATTCTCCCACTCGGTTCTTCGCCAGTCAGAGAGAGATGAGACCACCTGTTCGATGCGGCGTCGTACATCCACGTCTGGTTGGAGTACCCCCCTTGGGCGAGACGCCCTCCGAAGAGAATGGTGCGGTTCCACCCGGAAGAGAAGAATGCCACCGCCCCCTCACTCGCTTCGGGTGAGTTCGGAGTTGAGAGGTTGTACCAATATGCTGCCTCAGGGTTGAACGCCCAGGTCGAATTATGACTCTCTCCACTGGTCAGATTAGACCCACCATACATGATGTATCTGTGCGACCCGTTGTCCCAGACGAGTGACTGTCCTACCATTCCTTCAGGCCTTACTCCTTCGGGATACGCTGTCCATGATGAAGAGTAACCGTTCCAAGACCACATCGTTGCATCACCGTCGAGATTGGGCGAGAGTGCAAGACCGGATGCCACTCCGTCGCCGGCGAAGGTGTAGTCCGAGTATGAATTGGGGCCATCGCCGAAGTGGTCCCACTCGGCCGAGCCGGCTAGGTCCAATGTCCACTGGTCGGCAAATGACTCAGTGCCGCTGTATCCCGAAGAAAGCACGGTTCTCTGCGCCACCCGGTCATAGAACATCAGGTGTCCAGTTCTTCCGAGGGGGGCATCAACGAGTGATTCAGAGAGTGTCATCCGGTAGAACTGGTTCGGCTCTAAATTCTCGGATAAGTAAGATTTCGGGTCGGATGGTTGTGAAGGGTTGTTCTCCCTGCTGGTCGCCGCATACCACGCTTCGTCACTTCCCTTGAGAGTCAGGTCGAGGTACGGTTTCACCACCCCCATCGCATGAGACTGCTGTTCAGAGGCGGTCATGGTCGCATCTCCATCGAGAAGATTGTCCCAGAATGATTGGTCGTCCTCGTATTGCACATGATTGGCGCCGACGACCTCGAGGAGTTGCCAGCCACCATTCCAATTCTGAAGCAACGGTTTGATGTGGTCGTCGACGGGGGCGACATTGTCGGCGGTGCCGGTCAGAAAGAGAGAGTGGTCGGGCATCGCCACATCGGCTGCTCCCATCTGCAGGCCTATCTGGTCAGTATCGAGGCCGAGACCGAACAGCGCCCGCGGTGGTTGGATTCCCAGATTGAAGATGATATTCCAGTTGCTGTAGACTCCGATAGCGAGCGCCGCACCTCGGCCGTGGCCCGCCACCCCCCAGTGGTCCATGTCGATGCACCCTCGCGAACCGGCTGGTCCGGCTCCGCCAGTGAGGTTGGTGTGCCCCACTCTTTCAATCAGTGAAAGATGGTCGGAGACTGCCTGATAGATGCGGTCACTTCTTCTCTCTTCGCCGATGACAACCACCACATAGCCAGCCTCTGCTAGACCATAACCAACCCAGTTGTAGGCATCATGCGACTCCCCCTCATCAGCATGGAACGCAACCCACGGATAGGGCGCCCAAGCGCAATCCATTACGACTCCTTCCCCCGCAGTGGCGGCGGGGTAGTATAATCTCAGGTCAATTTCAGTTCCCTCTGAATCGTTGTATGTCGAATCCATCCATCCGGCCGAGAATCGGTCGTCAGCAACGGGTGATGTGAAGTGGGGGGATTCCTCTTTCGCTTCAGCCGATACTGCGAGAGTCGGCGTCAGGAGTAACAGTGTCAAGAGCGTCACTGAGAGAGTCCGTACACCACCCATCATCATCACCTCATCCCCGACGGTTGTATCCTTCCCCCTTTCAATCACTCGCCTTTCGGGGCATCATTCTGCAGCATCCAGAAGTTCCATCAATTCAGGGAGTGTCGGCAGAGCATCGGCTGCTGATGGGTAAAACAGGTGGCGCCACGCCTCGATGTGTTGGGCCGCCAACAACCATAATCCACTCAGGTGGACACCCCATTCGTTTTCGATGGTGTATTCTCTCTCCTCATCGGAGTAGGAGGCGGAGAGAAAGAGGGGAGCATCGCTTCCAGCCGCACCCCTCTCCCCTTCGATTTCGGGGGAGAGTCCTGGTTGTCGGTCGAAATCAATGTGAAGTCTGCGCCCGAAGTGGTCACACACTTCGCTCGCCAGAATCATGGAATCATTCCATGGCCCTCTGTGGGAGAGTTTTCGTCGTCCGGATTTCCACCAAATGACTCCACCCGCTTCCGCCCAAGCCGCTGCACAGGCACGGGCAGTCGAACCGCCACCGGCCATACATAGGAGGGGTTTCTCCATCCTCGCTGACGTGGTGAAGTCGAAACCGAAATGCCTCGCCACCATCAACAGGCCGGGGCCATCGGTGTTGGCGGCTCGCCAGACATGTCCATCATATCTCAATTGATTGACCGATGCCAATGTCGCATCTCCGATGGTCCACTCAGTTCCGGAATCAACAGGGAGTTGGTGTTTGAGTGGAGTGGTCAGGGAGAGCCAAATCTCCCTCATACCTAGGTCTTCCCCCTCCTTTTCCTTGGCGATGACCTTCTTCACGGCGTGACCCCAAGCCATGGCGTTGATGATGTTATCGTGGGTGATTTTTTCACAAGCATCGAATGAGACTGTGTACCTCTTTCCTTGCAGATGTTGGCCGACGAGTCGGAACAATCTCGGAGTGAGAGAGTGCTCAATCGGGTCGCCAGCGACAGCGGCACAGACTCTCGGCCCCCTCACCATCAAAGAGTCGGAGCCGCGGTTCATGCAAAAGGCCGCCGCTCATCCGAGAGACTTCAGATGCTACGATGATTTTGATTCTCCAACCTTTCGAAACACATTCACACAATCGCTGTTGCACGACCTCAACCCATCATCCGAGGGGAGGACGGATGTAGGAAAACGGACTTTTCCTTGTGTTGTTGATGAAGACTTGAATAGGGGTTGACGCGACGGGAGTCCATGCAAAGTGACCTTGAAATCGCCCTCGCAGCCAACCCTCTCCCGATTGAGGAGATTGCTTGGAAACTCGGATTGGGAGTGGAGGATATTTCAAAGCGAGGTCACGGTGTAGCGAAGGTGAAATGGCAGGCGATAAAGAGCCGTAAAGGCGGTGCGAGGGGCTCCCTCGTTCTCGTCACCAGCGTCAATCCCACACCGTTTGGCGAAGGAAAGACAGTGACCACCATCGGTCTTAACCAAGGCCTGAACAGACTTGGCAAAAGGGCTGTCTGCGTCATTCGAGAACCATCCATGGGGCCAGTCTTTGGTATCAAAGGCGGAGCAGCTGGAGGGGGGTATTCACAGGTCCTCCCAATGGAGGATATCAACTTGCACTTCACAGGTGATATTCATGCTGTCAGTTCTGCGCACAACCTCTGTTCAGCCATGTTGGATAACCACTTACACCAAGGTAACGCTTTGGACATTGACCCTTCGCGGATCATCTGGCCGCGGGTGATGGACATGAACGACCGCTCATTGCGCTACTCTGCGGTCGGACTGGGCGGGGCTATCAATGGGTTCGCCCGAGAGGAGAGATTTGACATCACTGCGGCGAGCGAGGTGATGGCGATATTGGCTCTTTCATCCGACTACAAGGACCTGAGGAAGCGTCTTGCTCAGATAGTTGTGGGGCAGAATCGCAACGGTCATCCTGTAAAGGTCGAGGACATCGGTGCTGCTGGGCCGATGGCGATTCTTCTTCGTGATGCGTTGATGCCCAATCTTGTGCAGACAGTGGAAGGCGACCCCGCCTTCATCCACGCTGGACCTTTCGCCAACATCGCCCATGGAAATTCCAGCATTATTGCCGACAACCTCGCTCTGACAGTCGCCGATTATGTGGTCACTGAGGCAGGATTCGGTTCTGATATGGGGGCTGAGAAGGCGATTCACATCAAGGCTGCCGCAAGTGGACAACCCCCTGATTGCATCGTCGTCAATGTGACCGTCCGAAGTATGAAACTGCACGGCGGTGGTTTGGGTTCAGGCGGTGGTCGTAGACCGACCGCCGATGAGGTTGCCAAAGAGAATGTCGCCGCCGTCACCAAGGGGGCGATGAGTAATCTCGGCAGGCACATCAGGAACATGAGGAGGTTCAAGACCCCAGTCGTCGTCTCAGTCAACAGGTTCCCCACCGACACCGAAGCCGAGATTCAAGAACTGCTTCGCTGCGCACATGAGTGTGATGCTGATGCAGCGGTGGTCTTCGATGGTCACCAGCGCGGTGGTGGTGGAGCAGCGGAACTTGCAGAGGCGGTCGCCGCCTCCTGCCACGACCACATCGCCAACGGCCGCCCATTCGAGCCACTCTTTCCTGCCGAGATGGACATCGTCGAGAAGATGTTGAAGATAGCCACACAGGTCTATGGGGCGGATTCGATTGACCTAAGGAAGGAGGCACAGCGTGACCTTGAGAAGATTCGTGATTGGAAGTATGACAAACTCGCTGTGTGCATGGCGAAGACTCAGTATTCATTCTCCCACGAAGCGAAGGAGTTGGGGGCGCCGAGTGGATTCACCCTGCCGATACGGGAACTTCGCCTCAATGCTGGCGCCGGCTTCATCGTCGCCATTTGTGGCGCCATGATGACGATGCCGGGGCTGCCGAGGCATCCCGCGGCGATGGACATGGACATGGACGATGACGGCAACCAGACAGGTATCTTTGGCTGACCTCGGAGACCATCCCTTATTCAAGAGGGGATAAACGCCCATCGCTTCGGCGAGGAAAGCGGTGTCTCAGTTCACCCCAACCAATTCAATGTCAATTCTGAGTGTTGTGAGGCGGTGAAAAGGGGTGTCGCCCACTCCATCCAAGGCTGGTATCTCGACCGCCGTGAGCGAGGGTTCAAGGTGGTTGGCTCTATGCACAGGCTGATGCGAGCCATTCTTGCTCTGTTCATCATTCTCGGGACATCCATCAGTTCCGGCTGTCTCTACGAGGAACCGACTCCCGACCCATCCACTAATCCTCCGGGGTGCTACGAAGGCCAACCTGACGAAGAGCCCCTAGAGTGTACGATAGACACCACGGTGCAAAACAATTCAACCAGTGGGGACCTCAACCAGACAACCCCTGATGGTGGAGGCGAAGTCGACCCCCCATCCGACGGGGGAGTGAACGAGACGACTTCCGAGAACAACACCGACGAGCAGGACCAACTTCCCGAGTACGGTCCATGGGAGGGTTTCTTGGCTCCCCTGACAACCGCTGAGGCGCGAGATTTGGGTGGTGAATGGCATGAATGGTCGCTGCAAGACCACTTCAACATGAGTTGGAACGGAACTCGGGCAGGGATGCAGAACGGCAGTGATGAGCCTTGGGTTCTCATCGAGTTCCTGAGCACAGACTGTGTACATTGCTGGAACGCTGCCGACGACATGTCAGACCTGCACTTCCAATATGGGGCGAGGGTGGTTTTTCTCTCATTCGCCGTCAATTTTTCCTCAAATGACTACTTCAACGCCAGCAGAGATGAGGTTGCTGCCTTTCAAGACAAGAGCCAACACTCCGGTTGCAGAGGTAACCAACACGATTGTTCCACTCGCCCAGGCGATGCTCACGACTGGCTCTATGTTGATGACAGGAATCAGAGTGCGATGTACGATTTCGCATCTCAGGGAACTCCGATGTTCGTAATTATCCAGCCAAATGGTCTGATTGTCTGGCACCAGTATCAGCACGATGGTGACGAGGGTGAGGACAGCGAGAATATAGTTGAGGCGCTCGCTCGCTTCTTTCCCTCCGGTTGAACTAGGTCGGAACTCGCCTTGTTCGGTATGTTCTCCGGAGGTGTGTCTTGTCATACCTTTCTGCTGAAAATTTCCTCAAGATACCATATTCTGGCTCAGGTGGGCCAGACCACCCAGACCGCCACAGCAAACAGAAGCAGAGAGAGAATGCCGTTCAGAAACCGCGCTTGCACCGTCGAAGAGAAGATGCGACTCAGAGTCACGCCGACGGCAGTCCAGGTCAGCACCGCAGGATAGCCGAACATGGCGTTCAGAATGACCAACATCACCTTGCCAACGAATCCACTGCCGAAAGTGCTGCCGAAGACAGTCATCAATACCATGAAGTGAATCCAAGCCTTTCCATTGACCAACTGAAGAACCAAGCCGTTCATGAAACCGAGTGGGTCATCGGACGAGCCCACTCCTCCATCGGGCATCAGGTCATCATTTGCAGGCATCGGTTTTGAAATTGACATCTTGAAGGCGAGATAAGCGATGTAAATTGCGCCTATCCATGTAAAAGCGGTGACCAACGAAGCATTTTGTTCTAAGAAGGTCGCTGCTAACCCTACGCCCAATCCCAAGCCTGACCAGCCGACCACCATTCCCAAGGTGAGCGGAATGGTCCTCTTCCAGCCGTGATGAGAGCCGTGTGCGGCACAGAGCAAATTGTTAGGGCCTGGCGAGAAACACATCGGTGCGATGAAAACCACTGCGCCGAGTAGCGCCGAGATTGTCACACCCAACTCCATACCCCCTCAGGGCGCATCGAGAGCTTGAGAGATATCCGCCCACAGGTCGTCGACATCCTCGATACCGACACTCATTCTGATGAACCCTGGATTGATACCAGCGGCTATTCGCACCTCCTCTGGAACGAAAATGTGACTTGTGTTGGAAGGGCACTCCACCAGACTCTCCACTCCTCCGAGGCTAGTGGCTTCGAAAACCAGCGTCAGGCGTGCAAGAAATCGGAGGGCGAAATCGTCGCCTCCTGCGACGGTGAAGGCGAGCATACCCGTCCCCTTTGGCATTATTTTCTGAGCCAACTCGTTTTGACTGTCCCCCATCATACTGGGATGATTGACTGAGAGGACTTTCGCATGACTGTTCAGCCTCTCGGCGATGATGCGAGCATTTGTGGCGTGAATCGGCATTCTAGCGTGAAGTGTGCGCATGCCTCGCTCAAGGAGATAACTGGCGTGAGGGTCGGGACATCCTCCGAAGTGTACCTTTTTGAGGAAGAGTGAGGAGATCAATTCCTTGCAGCCCACTACCGCTCCACCGACCACATCTGAATGGCCGCCGAGGTATTTCGTCGTCGAATGGATGACTAGGTCGCACCCCATCTCGAGAGGTCTGGTGGCCCATGGGGTGGCGAATGTGTTGTCGATGATGAGGAGCAAGTCGTGGCGGCGGGCGATTTCCGCGAAGGCAGGGATGTCAGCCACCTTGAGGACAGGATTGGAGAGGGTTTCGATGTAGAGTATCTTGGTAGATTCGGTGATTGCTGCTTCGTAGGATGCGGGGTCGGTCATGTCGGCGAAGGTGACATCGATGCCGAAGCGGGGGAGTTCTTCGGTCAACAGACCGTAGGTGCCGCCGTAGACATCAGGTGCGGCGATGATGTGGTCACCAGCGGAGAGCAAACCGAGAAGTGTTGTCGAGATGGCCGCCATCCCACTGGCGAAGAGGAGACCATCCTCAGCGCCTTCGAGGGAGCAGATCTTTTTGATGGCGGCGTCAGAATTGATGGTGGAAAGGCGGGCATAGAGGAGGGTGTGTTGTGCTCCAGCCGCCCAGCCCTCATATCTCTCTGGAGTCAATTTGTATGTCGTGGACTGGAAAATGGGGGTGTTCACCGCACCGTCAACATGCTTCGTTCCAGAGTGTACTGCTTTGCTGGCGAATGCCCTGTCGGAGTCTCCCTCCACCATAACCCTCAGAGGGGGTGAGTGCTATTCAACAATCCGCCGAGAATTCGGCATGGCTGTCGGAAATACTCCGGTCAACTAACACTATTCTCGACATTATGACGGAATAGATAAGAACAATCCGGCCATCAGCCGGACATGCTTCTGCAACGGCTCGATGACAAGGACAGGGCGATTGTGGAGATTCTGATTGAGGATGGCCGAGCCAGCACCAAGAGCATCTCCGACCGCATCGGCATCCCGAGAGTGACCGTACATGACCGTATCAGGAGGCTTCAGGAGCGGGGCATCATCGAGAGGTTCACGGTCAAACTGAATCGAGAAAAATTGGGCATACCACTGCACGGCTTCCTGTTGGCGAATTGGGCGGGAGAGAGGGCCCGCAGCGACCGCAGGGCGGTGGCCGAGGAGATATGTCGCCTGCCATTCGTCGCCGGCTGTAACATCATCACCGGCCAGTGGGATTTCATCATTGAGGTGGTGGCGAGAGAGATGGACTCACTAGGCGATTCGATTCTCGATGAACTCTCCAAGATAGAGGGAATCGGCCACACGCAGACGATGGTCACCTTCTACAGTTTCAACGGTGCAGCCCGCTCCTCCTGACACCCTCGCACATCCCCCCCATACTATCCACCCCCAGCCGTGGTATTGCCGCAGCCCGCTCCTCCTGACACCCTCGCACATCCCCCCATACTATCCACCCCCAGCCGTGGTATTTCCGCTCCACAGCGCCCACAGTCGCCTTTCTCCGCACCGCCAATCACAAACCGTGGAAGGAACTCGGTCGCCCAAGAGATAGCTAACTGCCGCATCTACCACACCATGCGCCTCTACATTCTGAGTGCAAATCAGAGAATCCCCCCTCGCAGTCGGGAGCATCAGAGTGAGAGTGGCCGCGCGAGAGGTTGAATAGGAAGAACGCTTCATAGTGAGATGTGGGGGTACAACCATGCAGGTAAATGGCAGAGATGACGAGGTATTGAATCTACGAATTCAGCATGAGGATGACCTCTGGGTACTCGCTCAGATAGTCAAGGGAGGAAAGCGGGCGGGAATGGTATCGCATCGCCGAGACCAGACGACCGGCACACAGGAAGGTGGGCGTGCGAAGGCGGCGGAACGCAAACCGATGTGGATAGAAATCTCGGTGGACGATAGTGATTTCCAGATGTTCACGGACAACCTTCGTCTGCACGGAGTCATCACTGAAGCCCCAATAGACAAAGGCTCATTTCATACCCATAACATTGGACTGGGTGACGAAGTGCAACTCATCTCGGAGAATGGATGGTCACGCGCTGATGAAAAACTTCTCAGTGAGGCTGTTCAGGAAGGGGGCAGGGCGAAGATCGGTATCGTCGTAGTTGAGAGTGATGAGATAAATCTCTTTCAGATCGCTTCACATGGGATGCGTGACCTCACCAGTTTCACTCTGCGCGGTGGCGGTAAGAGAGAGGGTCCTTCAACCGATGTGCGGGACGGTTTCTTCGCCAAGGCGGCGAAGGAATCGTCACTGTTGCTAGGCAAGGAGACACCACTCGTCATCTGCGGGCCGGGGATGGCGCGGCAACAGTTTGAAAAGTTGCTCCGCAAGCATGGTCTCTCTCAAGATATGTTGAATGTCGCTACCAACATCGGTGGCCGACCGGCCGCCAACGAAGTTCTCTCTGAGGGTCTTGCCGAGGAGATACTCGGAGTGACTGCCATCGCCAAACAGACGGCTCTTATCGACGAGGCGATGCGCAGAATGGCCACAGACGGAGCTGTCGCCTATGGCTACGATGCCATCATTGAGTCATTCAAGGCGGGAGCAATCGACACCCTCATCGTCAACAGTTCGTTGATAAGGGAAGAGGAGGCGATGATAGGTGACCTCTCTTGGCAAGAATTCATCGAACAACTCGACGAAAAAGGCTCACATCTAGTGCAATCATCCGCCGAACACGATGCCGGCCAGCAACTCGATGGACTCGGTGGGGCGATCGCCCTTCTCCGCTGGAAAATGGATTAGACGAACTCGCTGCCGGCCAGCAACTC
>CAYFFQ010000001.1:99548-135072 GCA_964342465.1 uncultured Candidatus Poseidoniales archaeon
CTGCCGGCCAGCAACTCGATGGACTCGGTGGGGCTTTCGCCCTTCTCCGCTGGAAAATGGATTAGACGAACTCGCTGCCGGCCAGCAACTCGATGGACTCGGTGGGGCTTTCGCCATTCTCCGCTGGAAGATGACTCAGACGAACAGAATGTAGGTGCCGATGCCGAACATCGTCACATCGACAATCACATGACTGACATAACAGGGCCATATCGACCTGTGTTTCAGATATAGGAGGGACCAGACGAAACCACTAGCGAAGACGCCAGCAGATGCGAGAACCACTGCAAAGAGTGGAAACATCTGCATCACTCCGAAGAAATGGTGGGAGGTGAAGGCAATCGCTGAGATGACCAGCGCCAGGCGAGTATTGACCAACACCTCACTTTTCTCAAAGATGAACCACCTGAACAGGTATTCCTCGAGCAGCGAGTTGAGTGTGACCCAATATAGGAAGGCACCGAGGTAGAGAAGAGGATTCAACAATCCGAACGGTTCAACGAAATCGCGAATTTCCCCATACTCCAATCGGCTTCCGAAAATGAGCCAGGTGACGATGATGACAATGCTCATGATTATACCGAGCCAGACACCATCCGCCATCGCCTCTCTATCCACCGGAGGGAACTTGAGTTCAATCCCCTCCACCTTCTTCTGCCACAGCGCCGGAACCGCAGCCTGCCACACCTTGCTGAACCCCCATACAAGAGAGCCGAGTATGCCGCCCAGAGCGGTGGAGTGCAGCAGTGAGACGGTTGATGCTGGCGCGGTCAGAAGAAGGCCCACACATGCTCTCCCTCTCTCATTCATCAGACTAAACTGGTGCAACCATCTCTTCAACCCTTGCCCGGCACAGAAATCCTCGTCGCCGGTGGCGTGCCGGATGCCCGCCGCTTCGTCTCATTCATCCTCTGAATCAATCGGCGGGCCAAGTATTCCTTCAGGCATTTCCAACATTTCATCATCGAATGACTCTAGAAACTCGTCGACATCGATAACTCCGTCTTCATTGAGGTCAATCTCATGAAACAGGTTTCTCAGGTGGAACCTCCCGAGATGAGGGGCTACGATGCGCATGGCGTGGATGAACTCATTGAGGGTCAGGTGGTCAGGGTGGGCCTTGTCGCAACAGGCGTGAAAGACCAGCCATCTCTTCTCCTTCTCGTGAATGTCGCGGTTGGTGAACTCGGTCCGAACAGTTCTCCAAGGTGTGAGGGTAGGGTGGGCGTGACTCTTGCCGTATGCGAGGTAGGTCAATACTCCGAGCAGAGCGCATGAGAGAGCTCCGAGCAGAGCCATGGAACCCATCAGATAGACGAGGGTGACCCCCGCGACTATCCCCCACAGTTGAATGACAGGGAAGAGTGGGGAGTGGTAGGTGGGGTTGTAGAATGTGTGCGATTCGGAGGCGCGGCGAAGAACTATCACACACGAATTGATGATGAGAAATACCATGATCTGAAAGCCGGAAGCGAGTTTCGCCACTTCATGAACAGGCAGGGTGATGATTGCAATCCCCATGGTGATACCGGTTCCTATAATCGTCCAATGTGGTGTCTCAAAGCGCCCGTTCACGTCTTCCAATGCTTCGGGGAGGAGATTGTCTCTCGCCATCGCAAAGGGGTATCTCGAAGCCGCCATTATTCCAGCGAGTGACATAGATGTCATGGTGAGAATGGCTAGGGCGGCGGCCATCACCCCGATGATGGCTCCGCCCACCTCGTTGGCGAAGACAAAGATGGGGTCCTCACGTGGTTCACCATGTTGGAGATATTGGGTTGGTTCCACGGCGGCCATCATAATGTAAGCGACACCGGCGTAGAGGAGTGTGCTGATGAGCAGAGAGAATAGGATGCCTCGAGGCAGATTCCTACCAGGTGACTTGACCTCCTCGGCTATGGCTGCTATCTTCGTCACCCCTGCATACGAAACAAAGACAAGGGCGGCGGTGGAGGCGATGGAGGTGATGCCGTCGCCGAAGGCCCCTGAAGAAATTGGGCGGCTCCAGTCTGGGGATGCAGTCAAGGCGGCGGAGATTGAGAGGGCGATGAGGAAGAGAACTGAAACCAACACGATGGGGGTCTGTACGGCCTTTATCTTCTCCACACCGAGGATGTTGATGACGACGATTGCCGCGAGAAGCACCAGGGCTGCCTTATCAACGTCGATGGATATTCCGAGGAGTGGTTCCACCACCCAGAGATAGGCTGAGAAGCCGATTAGGGCGAATGCGGCTTTGAGCAGGAATGAAGCCCACAGCCCGAGCCCGGTTATCGTTCCCATCAATGGCCCGTAAGTCCTCTCGATATAGACATAGGAACCTCCGGATGTGGGCATCGCCGTGGCCAATTCTGATTGTGAAAGTGCGCCGGGAAGAACCACCGTCGCAGCGACGACATAGGCGAGCCAGATACCAGCTCCACCGAGGCCGAGGTAGGCGAGAGCAGGTAATACGAACAATCCTGAGCCGAGCATCGCTGAGAGAGAGATGATGACCACGGAAACAACACCCAGTTTCCTCTCAAGGGTGTCGCTGACCATCCGAATCGGCTGATAGACGAAGTCGATTACTGAGGCGGGTGACTTCGTCATCGCTTTCAGCGAGATACATTCTCCTTTAGAGGGTGTGCCTCATCTTTGCCCCCCATAACCTCAGTTGAGCCCACCCTGATTATCGCCTGACTGCCTTTTTGCCCGAGCGTCCGCCTACCTTGTGGCGGTGATTGTTGGCTTGGCCCTTTAGCCTGAGCGCCAGCCTATCTTGTGGCGGCGATTTTTGGCGTGGCCTTTTTGCCCGCTCTCACTTCTGCTCTAAGACGGTGACTTTTCGGATGGCCTTTTGGCCCGCTGCTCTCGCCTGTGATGAGGCGATGTAAGAAATTGCGCCCAGTTCAGATTCATATTTTTGCAATGACCTTCATTTCGACAGCGATGGGGGTGGGTAAGGCGGTGATGGCGACGGTGGTACGCGCCGCCATGATTTCGGAGAAATACTCTCCGTATACCTCATTGTAGCCGGTGAAATCCCGTTCCATGTCAACGAGGAATGAGAGACAATCAACTACATTATCCAGAGAGGTACCTGCATCCTCGAGAATCGCTCTTATGTTTTCTATGACTTGTCGCGTCTGGGCGCGAATGTCGTACTCCTGTGGGTTTCCCAACTCGTCACAGATGGCCCCGCCGACGATTTCGTTATTCTTCGGGTGGCGTGGCCCGATACCCGAGACAAAGAGGAGGCCTCCAACCCGGTGGGCGTGTGGATAGGAACCTACCGCGAATGGGGCGTTTGCTGATTCGAAGGGGCCGTCACTCATTCCAGCATCCCCTTGTCGAGGACATTTCTGTCGCCGCGATAGACATCGATGTCATCTTCGTCGAACTCCTTATCGCCGATGGACTCTGAGGTTGGTGTCAGTTGGATTACCGCACCACCGCTGCCGTGAAGCGGGGCGTAGGCGAGGATTTCGCCGCGGTAATTGTTGGTTTGACCCATCGTCGCAGCCATCCACCAGACCGGTTTGTAGGCGACGACCTTCTGAACTCTGATTTGGCTGTGAATTTCGCGGCTCAATTGGCTCAGGTCTTCCAATCTCCCAGCGCCGAAGAACTGCATTATCTTCTGGTTCCACTCCTCATCCTTGGCGCTGTGGATGCGGTCGTCCTCCGGCTTGATGTGCTCAGTGAACATGCGATTGGATAAACTGGCGACGACCACGACTACGGCTTTCTTCCCCTGCTCTTCCAAGGTGTCGCGTGCCGCTTTACCAAGAACGATTGACTCAGCTCTGTTGGCATAGACATTGGATGAAACGATGCAAGCGGGCAGTCGGTTGTCTGGATTGAGCAGACTCAATGCCACGACTGAGCCGGTATCTATCGGGAAACCATCGTATGCGATAGTGCGTGAGTGCAGCCCACGCTTGCCGCAGTTGCTGTGATAACCGTGCGCAAAATCAGTATCCATGCGGAATTTGTAGGGCATGCTACCGAGGAAATGGAAGTCGTCATCGACATGCACCCATTCCGGTTCGGGATGGGTCTGTATCTGATGCCCGATGATGCTCGACCATGTCGTTGAGTAGACGAGTATGATGTCGGCATCACTCTCTTCAATTCTCTGGCGCGCCCTCTCAAATGCGGAGCGAAGGTTGGCATAACCCTCGTTCAGGTCAGCAGCGAGAAGGGGGTGTGGATGGGGCGGCACATAGAGGCCGAAGCAAATCGGAGAATCACTGACTTGTTCGTCGCTCAGAGAACCACCTCTCTCGTCCGCGGGTTGGGGTCCCAAGCCGCCACCACATTACCGGTGCCGATGACTGACTGGTAGCCGTATATCTCAGCAGGATAGTCGGGCATTCCCATCGCTTCCATCATCCAACTCAACGAGCCTGAATCGGTTTCAGCGATGGTCTGTTCGGTGAATTCAGGCATCAGGTCAACAACTTCCTGCATCTTTCCCTCTCGCATCAACTGGATGAGTTTCATATCCCAAACATAGTTGCTGTGGTTGTAGATGTGCTGTTTGGACATATCTTCTGGAAGAGGAGGTTCGGTGGTGAAATGGCGATGTGAGAGTGAGTGGCTGGAGACCAGCACCACCCTCTTGTCACTGGCGAGAATTGCCTTGCGGCACGCTCTCCCGAGCGCCCGCGCCTGCTGGTTCATCACTTCCACCGAGTAGTAGTGCCGATTTCGATTGGAGGAAATCGGCACCACAGGTTTGTCCCACTCAGGATTGAGCATGTGGGCGGAGACTATTGTGCCATAATCAATTCTGAAATCAGGATTCTCCATCATCATGGTGATGATTCCCGCCTCAGCGGCAGCATCATGCATCGCTCTAGAAAGGTCCATGTCCACCTCGATGTCATAGTTGAACCTGAACAGGTTGGGGAAGATGGGGTCGACCGATTTGGACTTGAAATGGGGAAGGCCGAGAAAATGTGTGCCGACATAGGTCTGCCAGTGTGGAGTGAAGACGACGATTACATCGTAATCGAGATTCTTCAGTTTGCGCGCCAACTTCCCATAACCCCACCGAAGGGTTTCCCAGCCACCCTCTGACTCAGGTTCGTTCTGTGGGGGATTATCTGCGTAGACCATGTGTGGCGGGTGTGGTGCGATACAACCTGCGACTATCTCTCCCATGTTATCACCGTTGCACGGGGGGAACCTGTTCATCATTGTTAGCATCAGTGAGAAGGGTGATAGGCGGAGCCTCGCTGAGCAGAGCCGATGCCTCAGAGTGGGGATTTGCAAGTCGAATCCACGATGCAACCCACGGAATCCGCAATCCGACCCACGAAATCCGTAATGCAACCCACGGAATCCACAATGCAACCTACGGAATCCGTAACGCAACCCACGAAATCCGCAATGCGACTCTCGGATTCCAAGCGAGGCGAGGATGAAATCTGGCAGTTTGCTTGGCAGGTCTGGCAGCCGGCGGTAGCAGGAATGGTCGCTGCGGTCATCAGCAGATTGACATGGTCGCAGAGCGTCGCCACTCTGACAGGTTTTGATTCCGAGTGGTGGTTGGCGAATGGTGACTTGCTTTTCAGCGGCGACTTGGTGATATTTCTATTCGCCATTCTGAGTATCTCCCGTTTTACCACATGGAAGCAGCGAGGCGAGTTCCTTATCGCGCTTACCGCCACAATTTCCGTTGCACTTTCCGGCGTGGTGGGTGCGGGACTGTTGTGTTGGCCCCTTCTCCTGATAGTATGGCTACTCATCTCGGTGGTGTGGTCAAAATACCGACTCTCTCCTTGGAGAAACGGTGTGTGGGTCGGGTTAGGCTCAGCCGTCTCGCTCGTTCTGTGGGGTGTGGTTTCCTACCTCGCCCTGTGAGTGGACAGTTGTGAGTGAGTCATTCCGATTCGGAACTATGTGGTGAGCCGTCGTTCGGCCAAGTGTGTGACGGTGCGGAGGTGAGCCAGTGGACTCCATTCTGTTTCATTCTCCATAGGCGGTGCAAAACCCATGCGGTAATCCACAGTGAAGGAATGGATAGAAGGTATGCCTTGGTCAAATACGCTTCTGATTGATGATAATCATTGATGACCTGAACTTCCATCGGTGAATCCGCTCCCGCGTCATGATGCATAAAGACGAGATGCCAGACTTTTGGGTTGGACACAGTTATTTTCGCCGTGTTCCCTGGAGATATATTGAATACTGCATCGTCCATTCGAGAGGCTCCATATTCAAGATATTTGATTGCAAATTGACTTTGTTTCAATTGCTCCCAGTCAACAGTTCCGTCGGTCATGTATTGGACTGAGTATTCGGAATCGATAACAACCACGGCGAGGTTGTGATAATCATCCATGTTGGTCACATAGACATCGACCGTTTCATAGTAGTCGATTTGTTGGATGATTTCCATATCTGTCTCGCCACTCCCTATACGATATGATGGCTGGTCGGCGTGCAAGTCCCGATGCAGAAGTGGAACGCTCATCAGAACCAGTGCCAAAGCGATTGTGATACCACCTTCGACCAGCAGGTGCGCCCTCAAACGGCGAGGGGATATTCCCTTGAAGAGGCCACCATAGTCGTTTCTTAGCCGAGGTTGAATTTGGTGAATGAACAGAGCTCCGATTGTTCCTACTATCATCCCGAGTGGAATGTCAACGAACCAGTGGATGCCGAGATAGAGTATTGTGAACATGAAGAGAACCGTGTTGGCGAGAATGAAGAGGTGGTATCGATAGTGAGCCCAATCTTTCATCTTGATTCCGCGCTCCCGACAATGCATCCAGTTCAACAGCAGAATCCCGAAGGGGATGGCAATATGAAGTGAAGGAACCGCATTGTCTAACGGGTCGTGGCTGACGTAGAAGGTGGTGTAGAATCCATCGTGGTAGAGCAGAGCCTTCATCCCAGGAATCCATGAAGAGGTCACTTCGACATTGAAAAAGAGATAGTATGGCACTGCGATGGCATAAATCAAGAGGTAATTCAGGGTCACCTTGTCGGTCATGTCGCGCTCACCGGTATAGGCGTAATAGACGGTGGTCACATAGATGAGAAAGAGGTAGATGAACAGATAATGGAAGTTGAGAAAGGCGGTCAGTGAAGCACTCTCAAATGTCTGTTGCACCCAAAGCGCGCTATCCCCCTCAATCGCATACACAAGGTCTGTCCACTGTCCGGTGAACTGTTTGATTGGCTCATTCAAGTTGTCCGTGATGCGCTTCCACACGATGATGACGATGTACCCCATTATGTGAAGATAGAATCTCTGTTGGTGAATTAATTCCCCTACCTGTGAAAGTGGCGTTCGCATCTCTCTGTGGGAAAGGGTGAACAGCCAGCAGATGACCGGAGTGAGGATGAGGATGATCCCCATCATCATCCAATAAGGACTCATGAATCCGGCGGTTTGGCCGCTTGATTTGATGGTTCCCCTCTCAAGGTGGTGAAAAATGGGCCTGATTTGTTACCATGAGGATAGAAACAGGACTTTTCTGAGTTTGGATTGGCCGGAGATTTCAGTCGTGTTTGAGGCAGATGTTGACAGCGTGTGAGTAGAAGGTGAGGCTCCACTTTCCACCTTCACGACCCACCCCCGACTGCTTCACTCCACCGAAAGGGGCGCGCAGGTCGCGGTGCAACCAGGTGTTGACCCAGACCATCCCACTCTCGATTCTCTCAGCGATTCTTCGCCCCCTGTCGAGGTTTCCCGACCACACACTACCAGCAAGGCCATAGTCGGTCATGTTGGCGATTGAAATCGCCTCTTCATCACTGCAGAATGGATGGATGGTCACAACCGGACCAAAGATTTCTTCAGTCGCACATCGCGAATCAGGAGAAAGTCCGGAGATGACGGTGGGGGTCAACCAGTTACCACCCTTGAACTGCTCAGAGATGCCTGTCGGGCTGGCCCCCCCGACGAGAATCCGCCCTCCTTCTTCTTCGGCGAGGGTGATGTATCCCTTCACTTTGGTGAGATGGTCTGCGGAGATGAGGGCTCCGAGGTCAGTGTCAGGGTCGCTGGGGTCGCCGACCTTCAGGTCGCTTACTGCGACGAGGAATCTCTCCACGAATTCATCATGGATACTCTCATCCACCAAGATTCGCGACCCGCAAAGACAAATCTGGCCCTGATTGAGAAATGCAGCTCTCACAACCCCTGGAATTGTCTTTTCAAGGTCTGCATCGGCGCAGATGATGGTAGCGTTCTTGCCACCGAGTTCCATACTGAGTTTCTTGAATCTTGATGACGATTCTCTGGCTACAGCAGCGCCAGTGGCCGTTCCGCCTGTGAATGATATGAGGTCTACGCCTTCGCTTTCGGTCAGAGCCGCCCCAACTTCGCCGCCATAGCCGTGAACGAGGTTGAAAACACCAGCCGGCAGTCCGACATCATCGATGATTTCGGCTAGAAGTGTGGCCGTCATCGGTGTCATTTCCGACGGTTTTGCCACCACCGTGTTGCCCATCACCAATGCCGGCGCAACCTTCCATGAGAGGAGGTATAGAGGCAGATTCCACGGAGTGATAAGCCCTGCTACTCCAACCGGTTTGTGGATGACATGGTTGGTGGCGTCGGCCATCTCAAATGTCTCGGCCTCAAACTCTCTTGCCTCTTCTGCGAAAAAACGGAAATTGGCCACCGAGCGAGTGGCATCGACTGAGCGGGCGAGAGAAATCGGTTTTCCATTGTCGAGAGATTCGAGTTGAGCAATCTCTTCACTTCTCTCTACGAGAGCATCTGCTATCGTCTCAAGCCATTCACATCGCTCTTCGATAGTCAGCGCAGACCACTCGGGTAGCGCATCTCTCGCCGCCTTCACGGCGGCGGTGACATCATCCACTCCCGAGCGAGGTATCCTCGCGATTCTCATTCCAGTGGACGGAGAGAGGTCATTGAGCCATTTTCCACCGACCGCTTCCTTGAATTCTCCGCCGATGTAATTGAACACGTCGATAACACCCTCCCCTTCACGGTCCAAGACACAACTTTTGCAACCGTGCTCGCAGCACTCGTCATCGGTTCCATTTTCCACCATCAGAACACCGTCTCAGAACTCAATTCCCCTTTGGGTCGCCCACATGGTTGGACATGGCGGAATACTGACGCCAGTCGTAGTACCACCTGTCACTGTCAGGGTCCCACTCATCCCAGGTCACCACCCTCTCAAGTTGGGGGAGGAGTTGAGGAGGGACGACCTTAGGTACGATGAACGCCTTCTGTCTGTGCAGAGGGTAGGGATTCCTCAGGTTGATACCGAGAACACCTAGCACGGCACGGGCCACATACCAAGTCGCCTGAGCATTCCAACCGTGCGCGATTTTGATGGTTATTCCAAGGCCAAGTGGATAGTCAGGATGTACCACTGAGAGGCCGAGCAGACCGTCTGCCCCCTCTTTGGCGAGAACCCGCCCTTCGCCTGCCTTCAGAATGGTTGAGTCGAGGCGATTGAAGCCGCCGACGAGGTCGGGATTGCGAACCATCGCCTCCCATATCCAATCATCATCCTTCGTAGCCGCCAAATCGGCGAACATGATGGCCAGTTCATTGACCGTGTTGGAGACGGTTGGCAGTCCACATCCATCCTTGGCGACTCGCTTCGGTTGCCAAGATGGGTTGTTGAGAGATTTTCTTAGAGTATCGATGAAAAGAGGAAACCAATCTGATTGAGGAAGGGTGTAGCCGGCACGGTTGATGCCCTTCAATCTCAGCGCCTTCAGAATGGCTGCATGTTCTCCCGAACAGGTGTGGAACCACCGTCGTGGCCGTCTTACTTGACGGCCGAATTGTACCAACGGAACATCAAGTGGACACTGCATCAACCCCCATTCGGATTCAGTCAGAATCGACTGAGCCATCGCCACATGTTCTGTGTCACCGTTGTGGCTGGAACAGGCGATTGCCTTCTGCTCCCAACTCAGTTCCGAATCCAAGACATCGACAAATGTCTTCATCATCAGGGGTTTCATCATCGACCTGCCGTAGCAGAGAACATTTCCGCCGAAGGAGTGAATCACTTCGCCACCATGCGCCCAAGCGATAGCACCGTGAATGGTGTTCTCACTCACATCGTTTCGCCGGAAATCAACCAGCGGCTCCCATTCCACATCTCGTCCTGTGGGGATTCCCTCGTGTGTATCTCCAATAGGTGAGGTGGGATATACTTCGGAGCCTGGGCGGCCGGGGGCGACCGAGGAATTGGTTTCATCACTCATTGAACTCATCTCCATTTACCAATAGAGCCACTTCGTCCATAAAGGCGGTCATGTCTCTTTTCACCCTCTCGGAGTCGTGGCGAAAGAAGTCGAACCACAGCATCAATCTGTCCTCAGGATGGAATCTCTCAATTATCTGTGCTGCCACCTCCCTCGGGTTGCCAATCACGGCATTGTCACACGCCTCTTCCACCTTCATCGGGTCGATGGTACCCTCTAGAGCGCGCCAATAGGAGTTCAGTGTCGCTTTTGCCTCCCGCTGTGCCGCTTCTGACCTCTCCCTTGGTGACAACTCCGGTTCGTTGTTGAGAAAGACCATCAGGGTTCTTGGCATCATGTTGCGTTGCCACACGCCGCCATCGGGGTGATATGCACCAGCCATTCTCTCATGTGTCTCCTCTATCAGGTCAGGTGGGGTGATGGAGAGATTGAAGACTTCCACCGGCCTGAATTGGTTCGCCTCTATCTGTAGAGCGGGTTCGTGACTACCAAGAATGAGTCTCAGTAGGTTTCTGTCCCACTCCTGTGGAATGCATTTGATTTCCTCAAATTGGTAGCGGCGGGGAAACTCGATTTCAAGTGGCGGCTCATCTAGACCATATCCTTCCATCGCCGCCTGTTGTACCCTCTCCCAATCCTCATCGGAACGGAAATTTCTGCGGGAGAGTATGGTTCTGCGAACCGAATCGGATGAGAACGCTTCTCCGTTCAGCAGACGCAGAAAGATTTCACTCGCTTCCCAGAAGACCTGCCCGCGCAGGGCAGGCCATGCGGCCTTTTCGACATCATCACGCGGCACCACACCATAGGGTGAGGACATGAACTGGAACCGCCCAGCCGCGTAGCCGAGATGCAATTGACGGCTTTCACCGACCAACTGTTGCAAGGCGCAGAAGTTTCCGACACGTTCAGCAACTGCAATCGGTCCCCCGTTAGCTAAAATCGCTAACACCGCAGCACCGATTTCAATATGTTCAGTCTCAGCCATTGAAAGTGCAGCGAGTTGGAAGAAATCTGTGCAGAGACCGACCTCTCCCTGCCAGTGTGGAATAACCGGCTCCCGATTTTTCTTTTGCACTTCGGTGGAGAGGTGTGCTTGGGCTATCCATGCGACGCCGAAGCCGAGATTGTCGGCCAATTTCAGTTGGTCGATGTAATTTGCATACATCGTCTGTTCATCGGGACAGTAACCCTTGACATCAGGTGTCTGGGAGATGGAAAAAAATATGTCAAATTCCATTTTTTCCCCTCTCAAATGGAGCGCATTCTTCCGCCATCGACCGCAAGATTGACACCGCGGATGGCGCCACCTGCCGGAGTGCAGAGGAAGGCGATGGCAGCAGCGGTCTCGGCGGGGTCGATGAGCCGTCCGGCTGGGACCCCTGCGAGCCAACCGGCTCGCACATCATCAGGGGTACAATCACGCTTCTCTGCTATCTGATTGGCGAGTGATTCCAACCTTCCTGTGTCGGTGAATCCGGGCAGCACGTTGTTGATGCTGATACATGGTGGCAATTCGCTGGCAAGGGTCTTCGACCATCCCGCCATCGCCCCTCGAACTGTGTTGGATACTCCGAGGTTGGCGATAGGTTCTCTCACTGAGGTTGAGATGATGTTGACAATTCGCCCATAATTGGCTTCCACCATTCCATCGAGGGTGTGCCTGACCAATCGTTGGGCCGCGAACAGGTGGCGTCGGAGAGGTTTGAGAAAATCGTCGTCCGCCGCCGCCAATAGGGGGCCAGATGGTGGCCCTGCGGCGTTGTTGACCAGAATGTGGACAGGCCCATACTCAGCGATGTGTGGAGGAATCAATCGGTCTATGGCGCGCCCATCCTCCAAGTCGATGGGGAGAACATCGACTCGGCCTGAGCCAGCATCATGACAGAGAGATGCGACTTGCATCAGTTTGTCCGCTGACCTTGCTATCAGAGTCAGTTCCGCCCCTGCGGCGGCGAGGGCGAGGGCTGTGGCCCGCCCGATTCCGGCAGAAGCGCCGCAGACCAGCGCGTGTCGGCCCGCCAATGTTGCGTCTGCAAGTGGTGAAACGACATCCATTTTCTCATCTCCTCAGTCGCGGTAGTGGGCATAGGTCTGCTCCGCCAGTTTTTTCCGCACCACCGCCAAGACCTCCTCGCCCGCATTACGGAAGGTGGGGTGCTCACTTTCACCTTGCGGGTGGCGAATCTCGCTCCACCTCCCCTCCACATAGGCGAGCAGTGCCTCTTTCATCAGGGTTCCAGCGAGAACGAGGGTGTGATAGCAGAGGTCTTCGTAGGTCATCCCCCTCTTCACCTCAACTTCTCTTTTCAACAGCAGTTCTCCGGTATCTATGCCGTTGTCGCAGAAGTGGGTCGAGGAGCCGATTGGAATGTCATGGTAGACTGACCACGCAGGGCTTGCTGAGCCTCGGCATTCGGGCAGGAGGCCGGGGTGCGAATTGATGACCCCATCTGCGGGGTGGTCGAGAATCTCACCGCGAATGATACGCGTCCCTCCAAAGACGATGAGGTCCAGTTCCAAGTCTCGCAAATGAGGCATCACCTGCGCCGAATTATGGATGGCGACTTGCACATGCGGTACATGATTCCCCGAAGCAGACAGTTCTTCCAACTGCTCCTGAATGGTCGGTGCGATTCGATGGCCTTCGATTCTAATGAGGAATTTCTCTCGTTCCTCATCAGCGATGGCTGAATCCTCGCTGATAACTACGCTCGGGATGAATCCTTCAGCGAGCAGTTGGTGAAGCATCTCTCTTCCGTATGGATGCTCTTTGAGAAGAAGAAATGCGAATGTCGGCCGCTCTGCGGCTGCTTCCTCTTCGCTGCTGTCGGCTGAAGTCAAGACACCCCCCCGTCTGCCGGAAGGGTTGTTGATACCCGTCATTTTCGGTTGCTCGATGGCGGCACCACTTGTTGCCCGATGGACGGACCACTGGTAGCCCAAATTGTCTGCTCGCGGTTGCGAGAGGCGCGCCTCCGGTTGGGTGATGTGAGGGCTCATTGTGGCGCGATAGGTGCGGCTTGTGGTCGTACGAATTGAGGGCTTGTGGTCGTACGAATTGAGGGCTTGTGGTTGCTATAGGTGGGACTCCGCCTCGACGAGGTGGGGGCGGCGGTGATGGAATGGGCGGTCAGCAGTGCGGCTACCGGCGTTCAGCGTTTCATCAAATCTGCCACCTTGACCAGCAGTGCGGCTACCGGCGTTCAGCGTTTCATCAAATCTGCCACCTTGACCAGCAGTGCGGCTACCGGCGTTCAGCGTTTCATCAATTCTGCCACCTTGACCAGCAGTGCGGCTACCGGCGTTCAGCGTTTCATCAATTCTGCCACCTTGGTCAGGAGTTGTGTAGGGGTCCACGGTTTTGGGAGGAAGTCGACTTCGTCGTTCATCTTTCCCTCTTCGAGAAGTTCACCCCTCGGATAGCCAGAGGTGTAGAGGACTTTGAGATTGGGGTGTGACTTGCTCAGTTTTTCAGCCATCTCCGAGCCATTCATACCAGGCATCAGGATGTCAGTGAAGAGCAGGTCTATCCCTCCGTTTACCTCCAATCCTTTGGCCAGTCCTTCCCATCCCATTGAAGCGGTCATCACACTATACCCGGCGCGAGTGAGTGTGCGTTCTGCGATGGAGAGTAGCGCATCATCATCCTCGACACAGAGGATATTGCCACTGCCCGAGAGTAGTTCATCCTCGGTGGGTGGTATGTATGTGGTAATTTCAGGTTGTTCTGAAGATTTTGGGAAATAGACGGTCATCGTCGTCCCGAATCCCACTTTGCTCTCGACATGGACGAATCCATTGTTCTGTTTGATGATGCCATATACTGTTGAAAGGCCGAGGCCTGTCCCCTTTCCGAGTTCTTTGGTAGTGAAGAAGGGTTCGAAGATTTTCGCTGTGACTTCGGGTTCCATACCGATGCCGTTGTCGCTGACTGAGATGGCAATGAAATCTCCCGGTTTCACCTCTTTCGCGGCTGCATAGACCTCATCATCGAGAGTATAGGCTCTGGTTTTGATGGTAATCCGTCCACCCTTCGGCAAGGCATCGCGTGCGTTAACGGCGAGGTTCATCAACACCTGTTCGACCTGCCCGCGGTCGGCGAGCATCGCTCCGATATCCTCGTCAACATCGAGATGGATGGTAATTTCGGGGCCGATGAGTCGGCTGACCATCTTGGTCAACCGCAGGATTATGTCATTCTGGTCTACGGTCTCGATTCTGGTCACCTGCTTGCGGCCGAAGGCGAGCAGTTGCGAGGTCAATGATGCGGCCTGTTTGCTCGCCTTGATTATCTCTCGGAGCCCTTCATTGACCAGACTGTCCTCGCCACGGTCGAGCATCATCAACTCGCTGTTGCTGATGATGACTGATAGCAGATTGTTGAAATCGTGGGCGACACCACCGGCCAGCCGGCCGACCGCTTCCATCTTCTGTGCCTGAATCAGTTGCTCCTGAGAGGCTTCCAACGCCTCTTCGGTCTCCTTCAGGTCGGTGATGTCATCGATGACAGCATAGACGAGGTCGAGTTCCCCTCCCTCGTCCATTATCGCCCTGAATCCTCCTCTCACCCAGATGACATCTCCACTCTTTGCCACGCATCTTTTGACCGTCTCAAAGGAGTCGGTTGGTCCTTCACCCAATTGGTGGAATCGCTCCGCATC
Source organism: uncultured Candidatus Poseidoniales archaeon (assembly GCA_964342465.1). Lineage (GTDB taxonomy): Archaea > Thermoplasmatota > Poseidoniia > Poseidoniales > Thalassarchaeaceae > MGIIb-Q1. Next base: position 114,413 of record CAYFFQ010000001.1, read on the forward strand.
CCGAGCAACATCGTCGGGGTGAGTCAGTTCCTTGAACGACATCGTCGCCAATTCTTCCTTGTCGTAACCGAGAAGTTGCTGGAACTTTTCGTTCCACTGCATCAGATTTCCCTCTTTGTCGAGGATTACCAAACCGACGATGGAGAGGCGGAAGAATTGGCGGAACCGCTCCTCCACAGCCGCTAAGTCCGCTCTCAGGTCTCCCCCGAAATGACTCGGGCGGGAGATACCCATGACCTCCTGAACCACACCGTTCTCGTCGCGGTGGAAAGAGACCAGTGTCTCAGTCTTCAAGGTAGAGCCATCAGCGCAGAGCAACTCCAGTTGAACGAGCCGCGCACCCTGTTCAGCGATTTGGCGGGTGGGGGCGCGATAGAGGTCGTGTTGTAACTCGTTGAGGGCGAAGGAGGCGGATTCGGGTGTACACATCTCATCGATGCTCTTGGCCATTACATCTGATTGTGTGAATCCGGTCAATCTCTCGATGTTGGGTGAAAACCAGGTGAAATTGAATGTCGTTGGGTCGAAGGTCCACAGGATGTCGTCGACATCAGTGAGAATTCTGGTGAAATCGGGTCGAATTGATTCCTGCTGGGCCATCCAACCCCCTTCCGGATTGCCTACCCTAACCGATTGCATATCAAACTCTCCCAACAGATGAGTGGGTCAATCGCCGCACCTTTCGCCGCAAATGAGTTGTATGTGCCGGTCTGTCACGGTTGTGCCACGCCTCTTGCCAATCGCCGCACCTTTCGCCGCAAATGAGTTGCATGTGCCGGTCTGTCACGGTTGTGCCACGCCTCTTGCCAATCGCCGCCAAAGTGATATCGACCTATCTCGTCGGTTGTCCTTAGCCTCTTACAATCGCTACAAACGACTTTCATGGAGTCAATTCCATCTATCTATTATCAGCGGGGTGATATTTGAGTAAAGGCTCATGGTCAGTTTCTAGAACTGTCGTGTAATTGATTCGGCTATTTCAGGGGGTGACTCTCGAGCGGTCTCTCGGGAAGAGAACGACCTCACGGACATTCCCTGCTCCTGTGAGTACCATGAGAAGACGGGCGACTCCAAGACCCCAACCTGCGTGAGGGGGTGCGCCGTAGCGGAATCCGTCGGTGTAGAAGGTGAAGTCCCGTGGGTCCAGTCCCATCGCTTCGAGGTTGCTGATGAGAACATCCACTCTATGTTCTCGCTGACCTCCGCTGGTCATCTCATCGCGGCCGAAGTTGAGGTCGAAACCGCGACTCAATTGGCCGCCGCTTGTCGATTTCTCTGCTCCATCATGATAGATGTAGAAGGGTTTCATCGCCATCGGCCAGCGAGGCAGGAAGTAGAATCCGGGGTATTTTTCGGCGAGAATGTCAGCGTGATGTGCTTCAATGTCGTCACCCCACTCAATCTCCTCTCCAGCTGCCTGAATGATTTCCACCGCCTCGCAGTATTCTACGCGTGGGAATGGGAGCGTGGGCACCTCGACAACCACTGCGGGTAGAGGGGGGTTCTGCTCTTCACGCCATTCATTGACCATGTCGATGAGATTCTGGTCGTTTTCTGCGACACACTTCCAGATGTGATAGATCATTCTCTCCTGAACCGCCATCACATCCTCATCGTTGGCGAAAGCCATCTCTATGTCAAAGGAGATGAACTCGTTGAGATGGCGATAGGTATCGTGCTCCTCTGCTCGAAAGGCTGGCCCGACCTCGAAGACTCTCTCAAGGCCACCGAGGATGGCCAACTGCTTGTACAACTGCGGACTCTGTGAGAGATAGGCGTCGGTCTCGAAATATTTCATCGGAAAGAGATTGGTTCCACCCTCCGAGGCGCTGGCGATTATCTTTGGGGAATTCATCTCGTTGAAACCCTCGCTTATGAGGTGCTCACGCCCATATTGCAGAACCTTCGAGCGCAAGGTGAACATGGCGTTGATGTGGTTGCGGCGAAGGTCGATGTGTCGGTTGTCCAGCCTCGTCGGCAGTTCGACATGCACCTTGTCACTCACACCCATCGGCATGGGTGCTTCAGCCGCGGCCAGAATCCTCGCATCTCTGACCTGTATTTCGTACTCTTGAGGAGGTTGGGGTTCTCCCTCCTTCACCTTGGGGGGTCTCTTCTCGACCACTCGCCCAGTCACCTGTACCGTTGACTCTCGGTTGGTTGCCTGGATGGTGGTGAAACTCTCTTCATCCATGTTGTCCTTCTTCAGGAAAGCCTGTAGGTAGCCGGTTCCGTCTCTCAGCATCAGAAAACAGATTGCACCCCGCCCTCTGACCGATTCAGCATAACCGGCCACGGTCACTACACTGTCGACGAGTTCGGCACCGCCAGAGGCGATTTCACCGAGGGTGTGGGTGCGGTAGAAGGTCGGCTGCCAATCAGAGCCGTCGCGGCCAGTCATGGGTGGTCGCGGGTGTGCATCTCTCTTGAAATCCTCCTATCAAAGCAGCTGGCACTGCAGGTCATGCTCCTTCGTGTTTTGCGGCAATGGCGATTTGTTCTGTGGCCATCAAGAAGTGATGAAGAGTGCAATAATGATGTGATACACCTCGGTTTGGCTCAATAATTCTGAGTACCTATCAGGTAAATCAAGGGATGGTGGAAAACCGCCAACCATCCGATGTGGAGCGGTTTTTTTTGGTATAGGAGAACATCGGCTGGTATTTAGCCACCTATCTCCATTATAGGGGGTGGTGCTTGGACCATTCAGGTGGAAAAGAGAATGAGCACCAGCAGAGGAATGAGAAGTGGGTCGGCAATGGCACTTTGTCTTGTAGCGTTGATGATGGCGAGTGGACTCGCCACCGCCCAACCAGAAGATGTCGATGGGGCTCCTGTCACTCAGCCGGGGGAACATATCGATTACACGGCTGAGACCATTGAAATAGTCAACGATGTCGAGGCTGGTGAGATAAACCTGCTACTCGGTGAAGCGAAGATGCAGGTTGACTATGGAGACGGCAGAATTTCGCTGGAGACGACCCAGAAAAAGTACATGGGTATCGCAGATGTCTACGATGACAGAAGGGGATTCTCCCATCGTGTCGGCATCCCTACCTATTCCGTCTTCTATCAGCGGTTGGTAGGAGTGGGTGAATATGTCGATGCCAACGACAACGGTCTCTTTGATGTTCACGGCCCACGAGTGGCTGGAACCATCGAGGAGTTGGAAGAGAGCGAAGTGAGCCATGAAGAGTTGTTGAAGTGGGTTGACTTCGCCGATGTCGAATGGCAGTTGACATCCTTTACTCAATCCGTAAATGGAAACGAGATTTCCATTGACTTCATCCTCTCTGCCTCGGAGGTGCCTTATTCAACCGAGTCCGGCACTTTGATGGACGCATCAGTCGCTGCAATATCCTACATCTTCCATGTGACGACTGTCGAAGAGCAGATTGAGGTTGAGGCAGTTCCACATTACCGAGTCTTCGGGGATGGCGAGGCAGAGGTGGGGCAACAGATCGCTTCATCGAATTTGATTGCCGAGACCGATGTCACAGGCGAGGTTCTGAACTCCACATGGAAGTACGATCAGGATATACGCGGATGGGATGTGGCGGTTGGCGCAGATGGTACGACTCGCAACGACACTCGTCTGGTGGTATTGACCGAAGTGGCTTATGGGGCTCACATCGACGATACCGTGGCCGAATGGATGAAGGACCAGAACGGCGGAATGGTCGCTCCGATGGCAGTAGCCGGCCACGCTCCACCACCACTGCCTCCGAATCACATGCCGGGGGTGCAGGGCATGGATTCGATGGGTCAGGATGGCGATGCACCACCACCTATGGCGGCTCACGACGGTAGGGGTCACCCACTCGACTGTGGTCTTGCATACGTAGGCGACGCAGCCATGATGGCCAATTCTGGCCACACTGAGGCGAGGTCGTCAGAGATGGACGACGATGGTTCATCCGCAGGTGGCAGGGCAGACAACAACTCAACCTCAGGTGAGTCACCGAAATCCGAGGACGAAAAACGCCGTGATGCGGTGCATGAGAGAATGAAGCAATACCGCGACATCGCCTGTATGCAGAGAGGGCAAGTGATGGAGATGACCTCGGAGTCGAGGCCGGAAGTTATCCGCGCCGGCGCCATCCATTTTGATGACAACGGAGCCGACATCGGGCGACTTCGCTGGGTCTCCAACGCCACCGTCGATGGGGTGGAGACGGAAGTGCTCTTCCAGATTCACGGGGCTCGCCCCGTCATTCAACAGGATGTTGATGACCGCGACGGCCTCTGGGCCGGAGTGCGCATAGTCGGGGGCTACAACTATGTCATCGGCGACTCCGTCTATCATGACCCAGAGTTCTCAACCGATGTCCTGACCATCAACACCGAATCATTCGGAGAACCGTTCATCTACAGCGACGGCAACCTCGCACTCCTCATCCAGCGGCTCATCCGAATCCTGCCACTTGCACTCGGAATCGTGGTCATTTCACTCGTCGGAATCGTAGTAGTAAGCAACCGCAACCGCCGCAAACAGGCACCACTCCCATCCCCCCAGCAGTATGTTCCTGCCGGCGCATGGACGAGTGGTGACGACTGGTCGCAATATCAACCGTGAGGAGAGATGATGTCAATAATCGAACACGGTTCATTTCGATTGGCGGCTCTGCGCTTGGCTATCGATGAACAGCAGGAGAGGCCGAATTCATTTGGATTGGAGGCGTGGTTCCCCCTGCTCGCCATCCCATTGGAAACGGTTTCAGAGTTCTCCCTTACCTACTCTTCTGAAGTTGGTTGAGCGACAGCCGAGAGACCCACGGTTCACATTGAGCAGCCGAGAGACCCACGGTTCACATTGGGCATCGTAGTGGGTGAGTGAAGGTGGTTGAGGCAATCGAACCGCGAGGTGAAAAAGACGTCGTCTCATTCATCAACCCCTTCCCCTCTCGCCGACTCAGTATGGGGGGTGGGCCGCGTATCACCAATCGCGAAAGGGTCCTTCTAGCCTTGGCCGATGCACCAGACTTTGAAGACCAGTACGAGTTGCCACGCCGTTTCTCACAGATAGGTCTCTCTCAAAGGTTGGGCATGGCTCAATCACATGTCTCACGCGCACTGGGCTCGCTACTCGCGGACGAACTTCTCGTTCAGAAACGCAAGAGAGTGGTTGGTGAGAGGAGGAGGGTGACCACCTACTCCTTGAGCGAGAAGGGTGTTGACAGGGTGTATGACCTTTCACAGGAGATTGAGAACACAGATGTCCTCTCCACAGATGTTGATGGGACACTGCGGCATCTGCCATTACGGAAATTGGTCGACAGTTGGTCTCGGTCTGGCCACAAACAATACCCAGATGCCCTCTCGCTTGCTGATTTGTTGAAATCAGCCACGATGCATGACGGGCTGCCGATGTTGGAGGGGCCACCCGAGGCGGATGCGGTGGTCGACGAGGACATCTCCTCGGAAGCCATCGGCCTGCACCTTCAACTGGCCGAGTTGAGGAGGAGTCAGGGCGACCTCGAATCGGCATTCGACCACTTGAAGAGGGCTGCGAACCTGCATTTCAAGAGAGGGGATACTGTCGGACAGGTTCGTTGCATCCTTGCGGCTGCCTCGCTCGGTGCGACTGTCGACAATCCTGAGAGCATGGTTGCAGTTGTTGCAGAAATAAAAGAGCCGACCGAGAGGATGGATGCTGCCTTGATGCTGCATGATGCGCTACTGCCTACAGCCCCAGAGATTGCTGCGGCTCTGATGGCGGAGAACATTCCTTCCGACCATCCTGAAGCGATGTTGAGGGCGACTGAGGCTTCTCTGAGAAGGGGTGGGGAAGTATCTCTTCACGATATACCTGAGTGGTTGCCGGGCGCACAGGGATTACGTCAGAATCTCTGGCGGGGGAGTCTACTACGCCTGAAGTGTCGCTTGGCGGCGCGTGATGGCAGAGGATGGCCTACTCCGACGGAGGTGACCACTACTCTCACCAATATCGGCCCCGACTCGCGCCACCCACACACACTCCTCTATGGAGAATTGGTCCTCGCTCATCTGAACAACCCGGTCATTTCAGATTTGGAGAGGCGAGATATGCTCAGCGTCGCCTGGGGTATGAGGCCACCGATGCCGACGGCAGGTCACATAGGATTCCAGTTGGTCCAACTTCTAGAGCCGGCTGAGTCGATGGTGATTCTCATTGAATTACAGCAGCGATTCAATTCCTCGGGTGACGCCGGTGGGGCTGCCGTCTGCGCACACCTTCTAGAAACAATCTGAATAGTGAATCACTCTCAGTGTGTAGCAGACGGAGTAGTAGGTCTATACCTCTCCCCACTCGGGGAATAGTCCAAGACCTACCCTATCCTCCACTTTTCATTCATCTTTGATGTACTCAGGGGGCGTAGCGAACATATTTGAGGGGTCCTACGCCCGCCCAAGTCATGTTGGGTGGTGGGCGACTGTTCACCTCTGAGTCGGTGACCGAGGGTCATCCCGACAAATTGTGCGATGCCATTTCCGATGCCATCGTGGACGCCTGCCTTGAAAGGGATGGGCGGGCAAAAGTTGCAGTCGAGACTCTTGTCAAGACTGTAGATGGAATCGGCCACATCGTTCTGGCCGGAGAAGTTCGTATGCGTGGGCCACATCCGGATTATGAACAGGTGGCTAGGAAGACGGCTGAAGCGATTGGATACGATGAAGCAAACATCGGCTTGGATGCCAGAACCGAGACCACCTGCGAAGTCGTGATTCACATCAATGCTCAAGCCGAGGACATCGCTCTCGGTGTTGACAAGGATGGGGCAGGCGACCAAGGAATGATGTTCGGGTTCGCCTGCCGCGAGACAGAAGCCTACGAAGAACTCCGCGGCCGCTACTTCCCTCTCGCAGCAGCACTTTCACAGAGGATGACTCGACGCCTGAAGAACATCAGGAATTCGGACGAGACAGTGGGTGATTTCTCTTGGGTTAGGCCTGATGGAAAGAGTCAGGTGACCATCGAGTATGATGCAGAGGGGGGGGTGAAGAGGGTCCATACAGTCATCATCGCCATCCAACACGATGCAGAGTTGAAGGAGCGCTTCGGCGGAGACATCGCCGAAGAGCAGAAGTTCGTCAAGAAGGAGATCATCGAGCAGGTGATCCGCCACGCCATTCCCGCCGAATTGCTCGATGAGCAGACCCGAATAGTAGTCAATGGAACAGGACGTTTCTCCGACCCGGGGGGGCCTGCGGCTGATGCCGGCCTGACCGGACGGAAGGTGATTGTGGACACCTATGGCGGCATGGGTCGGCATGGTGGCGGTGCTTTTTCTGGAAAGGACCCGAGTAAGGTGGACCGCTCTGCGGCCTACGCAGCGCGTTGGGCTGCCAAACATGTTGTAGCCGCCGGCCTTGCAGATGTTTGTGAGATTCAACTCGCCTATGTCATCGGCAAGGCCGACCCGGTGAGCATCCGCGTCGAGACCGAGCAGACGAGCAGAATCCCCGAACATGAGTTGTGCGCCAAATTGTGTGAAGTGTTCGATTTCACCCCTTCCGCCATCAGCGAGAGTCTCGGTCTGCTCGCCCCCATCTACCGCCCGACGGCATCCGGTGGCCACTTTGGCAGGAATCCGGGATTCGATGGCGAATTCCCTTGGGAAAAACTCGACGAATCCATTCTCCAGCAACTCAAACAGTGAGGATGTTCCTTATCGCCGCGACCTCTATCGCTGAACCATTGATGGTGCGCGACCAAACCGTCAGGAGTATGTGGCAGAACTGTGATGACCGGCAACCGGCATCAATTCCTCACTCCGACTCAATCACACCTCCATGGCGCTGAACCAAACCGTTCCACTGCTCAATCCTCATCCCGCCGCCGTTATAGGTGGGGCGAATGTCGGCATAGCCGAGGCGAAGCCATGCAGAGAAGATTCGGCCTGACCCTGACCGCAATGATGCTCATGGCACTGCTACTCCCCATGCACACAGGAGTTGTGTCAGCGAGTAGCGAAATCACTGTCACACTTTCATCATCGGATGAATACCTTACACCCGGTACGGCGAGCAACGTCACCGTCACTGTCACCAATGAAAATGTGATGAACACCCGCTCGTTCAACCTATCACTGGATGCGACATTTTTACCACCGGAATGGAATGTTTCTCTAGTTGATTCAGCACTGGGGCCGGTTTTTCCCACCCAATCGGACTCGACCACCATCGTCATCAGATTAGATGCTGCGGCTCAACTTTCTCAAAACGGACAGGTCGACCTGACGGTCTCTCGTTCGGATGATGCCAACATCTCGACCACCGTCACACTCTATCTCTCAGTCGCCCCCCTCCATCTTCCTGCACTCGACACTCAAGCGGTGGGTCAGAACGGTTTGATAGCCATCTCACCCAACCAGACAGTCGACCTAGATATCCCTGTAATCAACTCGGGGAATATCAATGACACCATCATTCTGCAGGTGGATGAGCAGACCGACCTAGCGGTATTCTGGGCGAATTGGAATAACAGCCAGAACAACGGGACGGGCAACGGCACAGGCAACGGCACCGGCAACGGAACAGGCAACGGCACCGGAAACGGCACAGGCAACGGAACGGGCAACGGAACGGGCAACGGAACGGGCAACGGCACCGGAAACGGCACAGGGAATGGGTCGAATGGAACCTCCATGAAGGGCAGCCCCGCGAGGGCGATACCTCCAGATTGGGAGGTTCGATGGCTCTCACCTGTCGCCTTGAATATGGCAGCGGGCGAAATCCGCAATCACACCTTACGAGTCACACCGCCGGCGGATGCCACCCCCGAATTCAGAGGTATCGTACTGTTCGCCGGCTCACTGGGGGGCAATTTCAGTGTACCATACACCATCGTCGTCGAGATAGAGGTTGTCAGTGATGTTCAGATTTCAGTTCTGCATGACGCCAACCGCACCTACCTGCCAGCAGTCAGTGAAGAAGTCGAGGTGGAGTTCGTCAATAACGGAAACAACGCCACCTCCCTTCTCTATTCGGCCACCTCAGACTCAACCTGTTCAGCATTCTTCAATAGTGGCATCGGTGGTGAACTTCAGCCATTGGATAGCGAAACAGTCACATTGAACGTGACACCGGACTCGACATCGCATTGGAATGACACCTGCACCATCTCCATCTCAGCCGAGGAGAGTGCCACGGGAGTGACGCACCAGAGTCAGTACACGATTCAGGTCGGTGTGGACTGGGGTTGGGAATTGACGCCCCCTACATCCCCCGCCATATCTCCGGGGGATAGTCAGACCATTCAGGTGGGTGTGAGGAACATCGGAACCGAACTCGATGAGGTTTCACTGCAGATGAGTGGGCCAGCCGGCGTGACCATCACATCACCACCAGGCTGGGTATCGGTGGAGAGAGGTCTCTCAGAGATAGCGATGTTTCAGGTGATGGTCGAGGCTGATACAACTCTGGTAGGTGAACATAATCTCACTCTCGTCGCAGATGGAAAACATGGTGGCGAGAGGGCGGTCATATCCATCTTGGTGAACATCGGAGGGCGCACTTCCGTCGACCTGCAAGCCCCTCTTGGGGGCAACATCGTCGTCAACGCTGGCGCAGTCACGAACTTCTCTCTCATCGCTCACAACAGTGGTACGGAGAATGTCACCATGCAATTGGATTGGGTGGGATTACCCTCTTCCCTCACCTTCACGACGATGCCCGAATCAATCACAGTAGAAGTGGGAGAGAGTGTCAACATCCCCCTCTCTCTCGCCGCTGCCTCATCCGCAACCGCTGGCTCCCATTCTCTCACGATAAATGCGTTGCTGGGCGGTTCCACGACAACCCTATCCTCGGTTGGTGTGGTGGTGGAGGTCACCCATTCTCCAAGTGTTAATCTGCTCTCTTCAGGTGATATACTCCCAGTCGGTCCACACGGAACAACTGAGATGCTCTTCGTGGTCAGCAACGATGGCAACGAAGCCGACCAGTTCACCTTTGAACTTGGGCCATCGAGCAGTGGTTTCGAAGTTTCAATATCTCCACTATTGATGTCGCTTGATGCGGGTGAGCAGAGCCAAATGACATTGACGATGCGGCGGACGAGCGCTGTTGGTGACATACCGCTTTCACTGGTTGTCACCTCGGCTTTGGACCCATCAGTGAGTGATTCGTACTCCTTCACCGCCACTGAGGTGGAGATGGATGTGGAGATTTCATTGACCAGCGATTCCACTGAAATCGAGGCTGGTCAATCAGTGCCGGCGACCCTTTGGCTGACCAACAGCGGTAATGCTGTCCAGACGTTTCAGTTATCCCTAACCGGGCTTACATGCAGTGACGCCCCCTCGACAGTGACCGCCTCACCGATGTCGAATGCGGAAGCCATCGAGATGAACTGCACCGCTCCAGCAACAAGCATCGCTGGCCCACTGTCCCTCCTCGCGAGTGCCACTTCTCTTGCCGACCCGAGCGTCAATTCTTCTGCACTGCTCAATTTCACTCTCAACCCAAACCGAGTGAACGGCCAGCCACCTCTCACGGTGACAGTGGCTGGTTCTGATGTCAATCAATTACCGCATGAGGGCAGCCTCGTCCTCACTGTGGCGCTGGTCAACGGAGGCAACGAGAGGCTGACGGGGGTGTTGTCCGTGGTCGGTGAAGGTGCTGCTGACCTCTCCCCGGGGTGGACGGCTGTGGGAGGTTCATCCTCTCCAAACTACGACCTAGCACCAGGTGAGAGTGCAACATGGGAGATGACCTTGGTCTCCTCATATCTCACAAGTGGTGGGGAGATGGAGATGAGAGTTCAGGCGGCAGGCGCAGGCCATCAGATAATGTCCGACCCGTTCACGGTCGATGTAGCGACTCCGACCATTCCTCCAAATGGAATTGACCTCGGTTTGATTGCGCTGGACAACCAGACCTCGGTGACTCTGCTCGCTATCGGCTGGCTCACCACCTTCCTTCTCATTGCGTTGGCCATCATGCGCCGTCGGTCAGGGCGAATGGATGCACATGTCCGTTCAACTTTCTTTGAGACGGAGGAGACGGCAGCCGAGGCCGCCTCTCCGGCTACTCCAGCGCTATCGGCATTGCCACTGCCGGCGGTTTCAGGTCCCTCTTTGGCGGGGGATGGCCTTGCGGAAGGAGAGGTCAGAATCGTCGATGGGCGGGTCACCTGCACCGGCTGCTCAGCGGCGCTGAAGATGCCCGAAGGCCGCACACCGCCCTTCAGGTTCAGTTGCCCGAAGTGCAAAGAATCCGTCCGAGTGGTCGAATAGTCCGGCCGGTAGTCGTGAGAATCAGCCGAATTACAGAATCGCACAGCATCCTGCAAGTGGTCGAATAGTCCGGCCGGTAGTCTTGAGAATCAGCCGAATTGCAGAATCGCACAACATCCAGCAAGTGGTAGAATAGTCCGGCCGGTAGTCGTGAGTATTTGCCAAATTGCTCCGCATCGGGCGAAAATTAGTCCACCGCTTTCCCCCGTCAGAATTATTCGAGGGGTCAGTCATTGCTCTGCATCATTCGGAAAAAAAGCCCGCCGCTTATCCTCCATCAGGATTGTTCAAAGGGTCAGTCATCGCTCTGCATCGGGCGAAAATTAGTCCGCCGCTTTCCCCCGTCAGAATTGTTCGAGGGGGTAGTCCATCAGGCTCTTGTGACCTGAGAGCACTTTGGCAGCAAGCCCCGCGGTCTCTGGGAAGATGCGGCTGAAAAAGATGCGAGCACTGGCCAGTTTCCCAGCATAGAATGGGTCTTCACCCTCCATCTCTAGTGAAATCTTTGCCATCTGTGCCCACAAATACCCGAGAACGACATTGGCGAAGTAGCGGGCGTAGTCGGAAGCACCAGCGGCGAGGTAGTGAGGGTTGGCCATCCCCTCAGCCAGTAGAACGAGGGTCATCTGTTGCAGTCCTCTAACCCCTTTGTAGAGCGGTTTGGTGAACTCAGCCATTCCCTCAATGTCACGGTTCTCCTCGATGAATGTGAGCATCGGCCACATCAGGTGACGGAGGTTGCCGCCGAGGTTTCTTGCGATTTTCCTCCCCACCAAGTCAAGAGCCTGTATTCCGTTAGTACCCTCCCAAATGGGGGCGATTCGCACATCTCGGTAGAATTGTTCGACCGCTGATTCTCGAATGTATCCAGCCCCGCCCATGACCTGAATGGCGTTCGAACAGGTTTCACAACCCAAGTCCGTCATGTGTGCTTTGGCGACCGGAGTCAGAACCGAAACGAGAGCCTCCGCCATCTCCTTCTGCTCTCCACTTCCCCGTTTGCGCTCATCGAGCAGGATGCCTATCCACACACCGAGAGCACGGCTCCCTTCGTTGTTCACTTTGGAGGTGAGCAGCATTCGCCGCACATCAGGATGGACGAGAATGTTGTCCGCCTCATCATGCATGTCCACAACCCCTCTCAAGTCGCGACCCTGCCTCCTCTCCATACACCATTCGAGAGCGTTCTGGTAGGCGATTTCACCGAGGCCAAGACCCATCATTCCAGTTGCAAGCCGCTCCCTATTCATCATCTCGAACATCAGTTCCATGCCGGTGTTCTTCTCACCCACCAACCAACCCACACTGTTCTCGAAGTTGAGTACACAGGTCGGTTGTCCGTGCAGGCCCATCTTCTTTTCAATCGAAGCGCATGTCACCCCGTTCACAGTGGATGAGAATTCTTCTGAACATCCTGATACACTCCCCTCCGTGTAGTCGGTGGGTAGGTACTTCGGCACAAGAAAGAGTGAGATTCCCTTGGTTCCCTCCGGTGCATCTGGTAGGCGGGCCAAGACCATGTGGATGATGTTCTCTGAGAGGTCATGCTCCCCTCCTGTGATGAAAATCTTGGTACCTGTCAATCTGTAGGAGCCGTCACCGATATCCTCGGCCTTTGAGTGAATTATCCCGAGGTCGGTGCCGGCGTGGGGCTCGGTCAGGCACATGGTCCCACACCATTCACCACTCGCCACTCGCTCAGCGTACAAATCCTGCAACTCTTTGGTTGCGTGGTCGGCGATGAGGTCGTAGACTCCGAGACTGAGAGCGCCGATTGCCGAGAGGGCCATGTTGGTCGAGACGGCCAATTCATCCATGGCGTTGCGGAAGAAGAGAGGTTGTCCCATGCCGCCATGACGGGGGTCGCATACGGCGGCGAGCCATCCCGATTCAACAGTTTCAGACCAAGCCTCTCTGAAGCCGACAGGTGTGGTGACTTCTCCGTTCGAGAAGGTGCAGCCCTCCTCATCTCCCTGTTGGTTAACAGGTAGCCAGACTGAGGTGACGAAATCGGCCCATTCGGAGAGCATCATGTCGATGAAATCGGCATCCATGTCATCGAACCCGAGTTGTCCTGCAGAATCGGAAGCGTTGAACAGTTCGTGGAAGAGGAACTGATAATCGCGCAGAGGAGGTTCGTAATTTACCATTTTTTCACCTCAGTTTCTCAGTGGTTTCCCCTTCATCAGCATGTGTTCCATGCGCGCCAGTGAAAGAGGGTCCTTGGCCAGTCCGAGAATCTCTTCTCTCTCCAGTTCGAGAATTTTCTCCTCGTCAAGTTGGTCCAACATGTCACACTCCCCACCTACGAGCACCCGCGCAAGAGCGGCGCTGACGGTGACATCATGTGGGGTTGCTTTTCCCGAACGCCGCAGGTCGGCAACAGCCATTTCGAGGGCGACTCTTCCAGTTTCCCCTGCCAGGAAGTACTCGTGGGGAGTGGGCGGTTGGTAATCCTCAGCCAATTCAAGTAGGAATGATTTCGCATCACTGATGAGTCTCTCTCTGTTCATGGTGATTCTGTCAGTCGGCGCGAGGTAGCCGATGTCTTGTGCCTGTTGCGCCGACTTGGCGACCTTTGCCAGCCCGATGGTCTCGAAAGCGGTGGAGACCGCAGCCATCGGGCCGTTGGCTGAAATCCCGAAATCAGCGACGCGGGCGAGCAGTTCCTTGCATCCACCCCAAGCGGGGATGATGCCTACTCCCACCTCGACGAGGCCGATGTACGATTCGGCGTGCGCCTGCACGCCGTCAACATGCATCAGAATCTCACAACCCCCACCAAGGCACATTCCGGTGCTGGCGGCTACGACGGGAACTTCGGCATACTTCAGGGCGGAATACGCCTCTTGGCCGAGAGCGATGAACTCCTCAATCTCCTTCCAAGCACCGAGATTCGCCGCCAGCAAGGCTAGACCGAGATTGGCACCGGCGCAGAAGTTCTTGCCATCATTGGCGATGAGAATGCCCTTCCACCCATCACTCTCTGCGCGGTCCACCGCCGCCAATAACATCTCCATGCTGTTGGGGTCCATGGCATTCATCTTGCTGTGGTATTCAACGAGCAGAACACCGTCACCAGCATCCCAGAGTGAGGCACTCGCGTTCTTCTCAAGAGGGTCACCGTTGGCGCGCAGGTCGGAGAGGCGGAGAACCCCTTCCCTGTCAGGAATGGTCATCCGCACACCGTCGGAAAAGATGGTGCTGGTCTCACCAGACTCGGTGAGGTAGAATCCCTCGTCTTTGGCCAGCGTGAGAATCTGTGGCACCTCCCTTCCCGAATCCTCCAGTTGGCTGACGAGCCAGTCGAGACCGATGTCATCCATCATTTCGAATGGGCCCCTCTTCCAATTGTATCCGATGCGCATAGCCCTGTCGATATCTGCAATAGAGGCGGTCACCTCTGGTATCATCTGACAGGCATAACAGAAGGTGTCCAACAAAATTTCACGAACAAATTGGGAGCCCTCGTCTCCATGTTCCAAGAGTCTGCGAATACCCTGTTTTCCCATCTTCGCTGAGGGGTGGCCGGCCCGTCGGTCGGCGGTGGAATAGTCACCTGTTGAGAGATTTCTTGCCTCTTTGATACGCTGGCCACCATCGGTATTAAGGCGGTAGAATCCACCCTTTCCCTTTCTGCCGGTGTATCCATCTTCCACCATCTCATGGATTAACTGTTGACCAGAACCCGCTATCTTGTGAAGAGCATCCCCCTCTCTGAGATTCGCCACGAGACTATCCATGATGTGAGGGATTAGGTCGATGCCGACGAGGTCCATCAATCCGAACACCGCGGTTTTCGGCAGCCCGATGGGTCTGCCGAGCATGGCATCGGTCGTTTCCACGGTGAATCCTCTCTCAAGTGTCTCATGGATGGCGCGCTGCACGAAATAGACTCCGAGACGATTTCCGATGAAGCCGGGTGAATCGTTACAGTGAATCGGCTCCTTGCCGAGAGTTATTGTGGCGAACTCACAGAAATCATTGAGCACAGCCTCACTGACCTCCTCGCCACTGACCACTTCGAGGAGGGGAAGATACCGCGGGGGATTGAAGAAGTGGGTGATGAGAAACTTCGAGGCCAGTTCGGGGTCCATCTCACTGACGAGTTCAGCTCGTGGAAGGGTTGAGGTGTTGGAAGAGAGAATGGCTCCTTGCTTGAGATGTGGGGCGATGCTCGCATAGACCTGATGTTTGATGTCCAGTCGTTCGATGACTACCTCGACAACCCAATCACAATTCGCCAGCAAGGCGAGGTCGTCAGTCAGGTTGGCGGCGGTGATTCGGTGAGCGAAATCGGGATGCATGAGCATCTCTGGATTCGATTTCGCCATCGCTGCAATCGCCTCTTCTGCAAGCCGCTGCCGACTCTCCCCCTCAGTGAGGTTGGACGGCACGATGTCATAGAGAATGACATCGAGGCCGGCGTTGGCGCAATGTGCGGCGATGCCCGCACCCATCACGCCGGAACCGAGGACGGCGACCTTCTGAATTGCCAACTCTTCACTCCCCGTCCATGGATTCAAGGATGGTGGCTATACCCTGTCCGCCACCTATGCACATCGTCGCGAGAGCATACCTGCCACCATTTCGGGATAGGATACTCGCCACCTTACCGGTGATTCTCGCCCCTGAGGTTCCTAGTGGATGGCCGAGGGCGATAGCGCCACCGTCGATGTTCAGTTTCTCTTCGTCAATACCGAGTTCATCTATCACCGCGAGAGATTGGGCTGCGAAAGCCTCGTTCAATTCGATGACATCGATGTCAGATAGAGTCAGACCGGCTCTAGAAAGCGCTTTTGCGGTCGCTCCTACCGGCCCGACCCCCATACGTTCAGGCTCGCATCCAGACACCGCTGTGGAAACGATTCGCGCTAGCGGTTTCAAGCCGTGATTCTCGGCGTACTCCTCTGAAGTCACAATGACGAAGGCGGCCCCGTCTGTAAGAGGTGAGGAAGTCGCTGCCGTCACACTTCCCTCCTCTCTGAAAGCCGGTCTCAATCCGGCCATCGCTTCCAGTGTGGAATCTGCTCGGATGCAGCCATCGGCATCGACAACTCCCGAATCCGTGGTGATGGCGACCATCTCATCATCAAAGTGACCTGCTGCGGCTGCCGCCGCAGCCTTACGATGACTGTTGAGAGCGAACTCCTCCTGCCGCTCCCGCGATATGTCGAACTCGGTGGCGAGATTCTCCGCCGTCACTCCCATCGAGGTGAATACTTCCGGCCATTCGTCGTACAACTTCGGATTTGGCATCGGATTGAAACCTGTCATCGGAACTCGGCTCATCGACTCGACACCGCCACAGAGGAAGACATCTCCCGAACCCATGGCGATGGCGCCGGCAGCAAGGTGGATGGATTGCATCGATGAGCCGCAGAATCTGTTTATCGTGACCCCAGCGGTGGAAATCGGCAACCCGCTCAGAAAGGTCACCATACGAGCCATGTTGAACCCCTGTTCGCCCTCAGGAAATGCACACCCGAGGATGAGGTCCTCCACCTCTTGAGGGTGAATCCCTACTCTCTCCATCAGGGCGGCAGCAACCTCTCCCGCCAAGTCATCAGGCCGCACCGAAGCGAGCTCTCCCCGGCGAGCCGGTGTGAACGGCGACCGCGCATAACCCACAATCACAGAATTTCTCATGTCAGAAGGTTGAACGCTGTCGGATAAAAGGGTGAAAGTTGTAATTAGTGCATCAGATGTGATGGACTAAATCAGGTGTGCAATACAACATCCCCGCAGCAACCCATTCCACTACAGAGTGAGACGGCTTCTCATAACCGCCGCATTATCCCGATTCAAACGATTATCTCCCTCTTGCGAGATGATGGAGTAAGGGCAATCGGGGATGTCACAAGGTCATCGTGACCTCGTCGCAACGACGATGAAAGCGGTGTGTCCCATCGGATTGTTACTCGGCCTGACACCCCCTCGACTCGCCCTGCTCCACACTCGGTCTATTCGCTCCCCTGCCCACTCCACAGTGAGACCAGCCTCCTCGAGAGCAACCCAGCACGCCTCCATCTGGCTGGTGATAGGACAGTAGCACGAAATTCGCCCGCCGATGGCCAGCATGGGGGCGAAAAGTGGTATTGACTTCCACGGTTCAGGCAGGTCGATTGTCACCGCATCATATTCCTCACAATGACCAGCAACTGTCTCAGCGGTGGCGGCATCGTAGGCATCTCCCATCACTAAGTTGAACTGTGGGAAACTTGACAGGCACTCCTCGGCCATGCTCATGTTCTCCACACCAACGGCAGAATGGTCATCCCTTTTCTCAACGCTCACCAGAATCCCTCCATCTTGAATGATGTTGGCGATATGAAGAGAGAGGCCTGCCGAGCCGAATCCGAGTTCCAATACTCTGTCACCCGCTGTCAGCCCGAGCAATGAGCAGATCAGCGAGGCGTCCTTCGGAGTGATTATCTGAGCTCTCCGAGCCATTCCGGAAAGCAGGTCATTCATGCGAGGTCTGACCACCAAGAACTCCTTCTGTTGAATGTTTACGGTGCTGCCCAACTCGACATCACCCAAGTCTCTCATGGGATTGATGCGACCGATCCCCTTCACTTTTCTCTCCTTGTCTGAGATACGGAGGAGGTGAACACGCCCGTTATTCTCGCGCAGTGCCACGACCCTCTCCTCGGACATCTCACTCGTCTGGCGGGTTGGCACATGATAGGTCAATGCTTCTGATGCGGACGGTGGCATCGATTCTCCTGATGATGGGTCAGCAAACCCCGTCTTTGCACTTCTGGGCTGGGATGGAGCAGAACTGGTTGTTCATTTTGCAGGGAGATTTTCCTCGCCTCAGCCGGCGCCTCATTAGTTTGTTTTTCACCGTCTTCGGAGTTATATTCTCTTCACCACGCCGCCGCAACCAGCGCCTCATCTTCGGCGGCGATTTCCGCTCCGTCTGGAGTGCTTTTTCATCACTCCCCCGCCGCCACCAACGACTCATCTTCGGCGGCGATTTCCTCTCCGTGTGGAGTGCTTTTTCATCACTCCCCCGCCGCCACCAACGACTCATCTTCGGCGGCCTCTACCCAGCCCTATGAATGGCGGCGGCCCGAACTGAAAAAATGGTCTGAATGGCCGCATCTCGTCAAAAAATCAAGGATGGTCATCAGTGAGTCGAGAGCGGGGACGACATGATTGCGGGTGCGCAGTTTAATGATGGTTGCACTCACAGGGTGCATCATCGGGGAGGTGGGACCATGTCGGATGACGAGAAGTCGGAAGAAGTTTATGAGACTGCTGATTCTCCTCTTGAAGTGGTTGAAGATGGAGCAGAAACCACCTCGATTTCTGAGATTATACCTGTAGCCATAGAATCGGATTCCGATGTGTCGGAATTACCAGACGACTGGCAAACGAGCGAAGAGTTCGGTGATGTCAATAAGCGAGCCGCTGAGGAGATTGAGACCATACCGGTGGAAGAGTGGATTGATACCATCGACATCCATTCAACTGCGGATGTTCCTATACCTGCCAAACTTGTGGACAGAGTCATCGGACAGGAAGCCGCCAACATTGTCATTCGCAAGGCGGCTGAACAGCGCCGCCATATGATGATGATCGGTGACCCCGGTACCGGCAAGTCGATGCTGGCACGGGCGATGACTGAACTGATGCCGGATGACAAGTTGGAAGACACCCTCTGTTATCCCAATGACGAGAACGAGAATGAGCCTCGCATTCGGACGGTTCCGGCGGGCAGGGGAGACCGAATAATCAAGGAGAGGCGGGCTCAGATGCGCTTGGCGCGGGAGAAGACCAACCGCACACTTCTGCTGATTACCGGTGTCATCGCCGCCATCCTCGTGTGGGCAACTCTCGCCACCGGCGATATTCTCACTCTGATGTTCGGCCTTCTGATACTCGGTTTCGGCTTCATGTTCCTGCGCAGCAGATTGTCATCAGGTGATGATTCAAGAATCCCCAAACTACTTGTCAAGCATGAGCGAGATGACAAGCCGCCCTTCGTCGATGCGACAGGCACCCTCGCCGGTAGCCTGCTCGGTGATGTGCGACACGACCCGTTCCAGTCGGGCGGGATGGAGACTCCTGCTCATGACAGAGTGGAGCCGGGGGCCATTCACAAAGCTCATGGCGGAGTCCTCTTTATCGATGAAATCAATCTTTTGAGGTTGGAAGAGCAGCAGGCACTGCTCACTGCACTTCAGGAAAAGGAATTGTCCATCACCGGTAGGTCTGACCGCTCCAGCGGTGCATTGACCACCACCGAGCCGGTACCGTGTGATTTCATCCTCGTAGCCGCTGGAAATCTTGACGCTGTGCAGGGGATGCATCCCGCACTGCGCAGCAGAATCCGCGGCTACGGTTACGAGGTGTATGTCAATTCAGACATGCCAGATACTGCTCGCAACCGCCGCCGACTCATTCGGTTTATCGCTCAGGAAGTGGCGAATGAGATGGACAAGAAGAGCGGAAATGCCATTCCTCATTTTGACAAATCCGCTATCGCAGTCCTCCTGCGCGAGTCGCAACGAAGGGCGGGGCGAAGAGGCAAACTCACCCTCCGACTGCGCGAACTCGGTGGGCTTGTGCGCGTCGCCGGCGACCTCGCCGTGGCCGAGGGAACTGAATACGCCACTGCAGCCCATGTACTCAGGGCCCGCGACATCGCCAAACCGCTGGAACAGCAGGTCGCTGACAGAATGATTGAGCGACGGATGGACTATTCGATGATAGTCAACAAGGGTGAACGAGTCGGCCGAGTCAACGGTCTTGCAGTTCTCGGTGCCAACACCGGTCTCTCCGATTTCAGTGGCATCATGCTTCCCGTAGAGGCCCTCGTCACACCTTCTCACAAGAAGGGGGGCGCTGTATTCGCCACCGGTGGGCTCTCCGACATGGCCAACGAATCGGTCACCAATGTCAGCGCCGTCATCAAGAAACTGACCGGCAAGGATGTCTCTGATTTCGACATCCACATCCAATTCGTCGACACCCACGGCGTCGATGGCGACTCCGCCAGCATCACCATCGCCACCGCCGTAATTTCAGCCCTTGAAGACATCCCAATCGACCAGAATCTCGCCATGACTGGCTCACTCTCCGTGCGCGGCGAGGTATTACCCATCGGCGGCGTCACAGCGAAGATAGAAGCCGCCGCCAAATCAGGAATCTCTCGAGTCATCATTCCCCGCGCCAACATGAACGATGTCCTGATTGATGATGAGTACAAGGAACAGGTCACCGTGATACCCGTGGACACTCTTGACGAAGTTCTTGAGCACGCATTGATAGATGGGGCGGCAAGGACCTCTCTCGTCGCCCGTCTAGGGGAAATCGTCGACCGTCTTACCAAGGACCAGACCAACCCCGCCACCGCCTGATATGGGAAATCGTCACCCGTTTTGCAGGGGTACAGACCAACCCCGCCACCGCCTGATGTGGGAAATCGTC
>CAYFFQ010000001.1:135172-144195 GCA_964342465.1 uncultured Candidatus Poseidoniales archaeon
CCCGTTTTGCAGGGGTACAGACCAACCCCGCCACCGCCTGATGTGGGAAATCGTCACCCGTTTTGCAGGGGTACAGACCAAACCCGCCACCGCCTGAGGAAGCCTTGGTGGGCGATACAAGCGAAGGATGAGCGTGTAGTGCAGTGAAATGAATGACCGTAAAGCGGCAACTCTCAAGAACAGCACTTCATGGGCGAAACACTTGCGACCTCTGATGGCTACCCTACTATGCGCCTTGATGGTGGTGAGTGCAACCTCGCCATCATTGGGAGGGCTGATTGAGGATGCACCGAGATATGACCTGATGTCAAACGAATTAATCGAAGCATTGAATGCAGTTGACGCTGGTGGTTTTGAAGAGGAGTTGGAGGTAATTTTCCAATACAATAGACCACTAGAGGAAGGAGATCTACAGGAAATTTCCAGACTGGGGTTGAATGTTCTCGGCAGAACTGAAGTGATCAACGGTGGGCTTGTGGCTGGTAGTGCTAATGAAATTCTTCAGTTTTCCAAAGTCAATGACCTCTTCCATCTTGAGTTGAATCTGTTGCTGGAGCACTTCTATCTGCCCGGAGAAGAAGCCACGCCACTAGGCAGCACCGATATTGATGCAGTCGATTCTCCACTGCGCGATGTTGATGGGGGTGAATCGGAAACGAGTATGGAGGAGACGATTCATGTCGTCAATGCTTCATCTGCATGGCATCGGGCGATAATCGATGTGGATGGAGACCTGCAGTTTGAGGACGACAACTCGTTTAGTGAGTGGGATGGTGACGGAACCACCGCAGTCGACCTCGATACCGGAATTGATGGAGAGCATCCCGATTTCGACTGTGGTGAGCCGTGGAGCGGCGAGAAACTCATTTGGTCTGCGAAATGGTCGGGTGTCGCTTGGGTCGACGCACCGAACTGCAACTCCGACACCTCGTCGGGACACGGAACCCATGTCGGCGGGACGATTGCCGGCAATGGTGACGCCTCGGCGGGGCGCCGCCTCGGCACGGCGAAGGGGGCGCAGATAGTTGCTCTAGGAACAGGCGACGGCGCTTCCATCTTCGCCGCCGTCGAGGGCTTGGAATGGGTCTATGAGAACAGCCGACCTGGATTGAATCAATATAACATCCGTGTCGTCTCCAACTCATGGGGTACCAACGGTGACTACGACCCTGACAATGCGGTCAGCGTGCTGACCGCCAAACTCACCTACGACCACGGAGTGGCGGTAATCTTCGCCGCCTCCAACTCCGGTGGCTCCGGCGCTGAGGGAGATGGGGACCTGCGAACCAATGTCTACGCCAACACCCCCTCAGCCATCTCTGTCGCCGCTCTGACCCACGACGGCAGTGCGGTCACCTCCTTCTCATCACGCGGCTGGATGAGTCAACAACACACTTGGCCGGACATCGCTGCCCCTGGCAGAGACATCTGGGCGACAGCACCACGAGCCACGGCAATCGACGCCTCCACCCGCACACAGGGCGACCTCTACTACATGGCCATCTCGGGGACCAGCATGGCGACACCGCACATCGGCGGTATCGCCACCCTCCTCATCTCAGTCGCCCCTTCCCTCAAGGTTGCAGACTATCAGCACGACGACCACGACGAGGGCTCGTCGATGGTCACCAAGGAGGCGGCACAGGGATTTCAGGATGAGATGTGGGCAAGCGCCAACCACACGCGGGTGCATGAAGTGGAACTCATTCTCGAACTGACCGCCAAGTACGACCCCTTGAGAAACTCATGTGAGGATGGCAACGATGAAGACGATTGTGTGGACATTCCCGAGACATGCTATATCTCCAACACCACCAACCGCTGCCACGATTGGCGAGTCGGTCACGGGCTCGTCCATGTCGATGAAGCAGTCGCTCTCGCGGCTACGACCCAGACCATGCGCGACCCAGACGGCGATGGTTTCCTTGACAATCCCGAGGTGACGGTGTGGGATGCCTACGCCCACTATCTCGGAATCATGGATGTGCGGGAGATACCACTAGAGACAGACCAGTTGAAGCACTCTTGGAAGGGTGAGTGGAGCCATTTCAACAACGGGCCGACCAGTACATTTGGCAGTTACGCGACCGATGACCGTCACTATGTCTGGGTGCCTGCTGGAACACAGACCATGCAAATCGCCTTCTCATCACTCGACTGGGATTCGGAGAGTGCTAGAATCGCCTCAATAAGGCCGAATGTAGACCTCGGCTCTGATGGGAATGACGATGCACAAGGGGAGGGTCAAAAGACAGGAGACACCCTCTATATCACTCTCGAAGTGGATGAGGACTACTGGGAGACTTGGACTGAGTTCGATGTCACGGGGACCGCAATATCCCTCCCAATCACCGAAGTTCTCTCCGGTTCAGAATTCCTAGAACCGCGCGTACCATACACCGTAGATGTTCTTCTCACACTTGACCTCTCTGAGAAAAGGGTCGTGGATTGGCAGTTGAGGCAGGATGGCTATACAGACCTCGACCCGGCACCACCCAGTGAATCCTACGATGCGAGCATGCAGGGAGACCTCATCTATGTCAGGCCTGTGTATGACCTGAGTGCTGTGCCTGAGTGGAAGGCGGAGAATGGGTTCCTTACCACTTCAGGGGCCTCTTGGTTCTGGGTTCTAGCAGAACTGCTCGCCTTCGCTGCACTCGGCGGAATTGCTTATGCCTACGCCCGTAGAGTCATCGGGGCAGATGGCGAAGTCACACTATTACTGGAAAAGGACACCAGCGTTGATGTTGAATCCCTTGAAGCGGATTTGGTCGAGTGACCCACCCAGACCACCCCCTACTCTAACCGATGCTTGAGTGCTCATCCATCCCCCAATCCGGCCAATGCTTGAGGGCTCATCCATCCCCCAATCCGGCCAATGCTTGAGTGCTCATCCATCCCCCAATCCGGCCAATGCTTGAGGGCTCATCCATCCCCCAATCCGGCCAATGCTTGAGGGCGCATCGACTTGGCTAGACTTCCACTCTCGCTCGCTTCTGAGGCGACGACATCGTCAGATTAGACCTGACGACAAGGTGGACGTCGAGTCCAACCTAGACCCAATAAGGTCGTTGGACTGGGTTTTCGATACCCCCCTCTCTTCGTCACTAGACGCATTTCTAGGCCCTTGGTACATGTACCAACGTCATTTTCTCCTCGATTCACTGTTTTCGGGATGACAAGGTCGACTATCCTTCACTCTCCCTCTCTGAGCCATGAACCGATGGGCGAGGGTGCATCGGTGCCACATCGCCGTTTCGTCAGTTTCTTTGACACAAAGGCATACAACCCCGATTGAAGGCAGACACTCTACATGGGGGATGATGCGTCCGTCAATCGCAAGTCGATGACCATCCTCTTTCTAGTCATCCTCGTGGATATGGTGGGGTTCGGAATCATCATCCCGTTTCTGACCTACATGGTCGATTCTCTCGCCCCAGAGGGTGAGCCCATCGGCCGATGGGTGGCGGGGCTGATGGCGGCCTATGCTGGTGCGATGTTTCTCTTCTCTCCTTTCTGGGGCTCTCTCTCCGACCGCATCGGCCGCCGACCGGTGTTGATGATAGGATTGCTCGGTAATTCACTCGCTTTCACCCTCTTCGGCCTCTCTTCCTCATTGATGATGGCTCTCGCAGCGAGAACCTTCGCCGGCATGGTAAATGCCAACTTGTCAGTGACAAGAGCATACATCGGAGACATCTCAGCGCCGAGCGAGGTCGCCAAACGACAAGGTATGCTCGGCGTCGCATTTGGAGTGGGGTTCTCAGTTGGCCCGGCAATCGGCGGGATGCTTTCTGCCCCCGCAGAATGGGCATGGACGGAGGCGTTTGTCGGCACCATCTTCGACAGCCATCCCTACCTGCTTCCCTGCCTCGCCTCCGCACTCCTCTCCCTATCAGGTTTCCTCCTTGCAACTACTTGGCTGAGTGAGAGCCTGCCAGCGGAACTCCGCCTCAGCAGAGAGAAGCGCTCCCCCGTAGGCACCCTCGTGAACAACCTCTCCAACATTCTCAAGATGTATCGCCGGCCAATCATCTCACCACTTCTCTGGTCGATGCTGTTCTTTTGGGTCGGATTCACCATCATGCATGTGGTGTTCATCCTTTTCACCATGCGGGCAGTTTCAGATGGCGGGTTCGGTTTCACCGAAGCAGACAACGGTTGGGTCTTCGCCTACATCGGACTGATGGGAATAATCACTCAGGGGGGTTTGATAGGACCGTTGACAAAGCGGTTCGGTTCATCGAATCTGATGGCATTCGGCTTCATCATCTGCGGTTTCGGCCTCGGTTCAATCCCCTATGTCCCCGCATCCTATGCTCTACCGGGGTTGCTTCTGGTGATGACCTTCGTCGCACTAGGGAATGGGCTTGTCACACCCTCCAACATGACCCTCCTGACTCATGTCTCGGGAGTGGAGGAGCGTGGCGCGGTGATGGGGGTGAGTGAGTCGCTCAGGGCTCTATCATCCTTTTCGGGTGTGCTCATCGGTGGAGTAGTGTGGGACTATACCGTGGGTAGGGAAGGAGTCTTCGATTTTCACACATCTTTCCGAATCTGTGGAATCCTTTGTGTGGTCGGCTGGGTAGTGTTTCGCTTCTCCTCGGCGTGGAAGGCCGAGGACGATATTCTGCGCCGCGGCTGATGGATAGGTGAGTGGGTCGGGGATGCGAGACGGCACGAGAGGTTCTCTGCACGGCGGGGGATGGAACTTTCAAATCAACCGTCGACTCCGGCTTGGCACTTCAAGAGAGATTCTCTGCACGGCGGGGGATGGAACTTTCAAATCAACCGTCGACTCCGGCTTGGCACTTCAAGAGAGATTCTCTGCACGGCGGGGGATGGAACTTTCAAATCAAGCGAATGTTTGCCGCTGATGTGATGACATGGGAAGTGCGGCGATAATCTGTCATGGCGGAGCTGGCCACTCCGCCAAGGACCAGCCGGGGGTTGACGCTGCGGTTGCAGCCGGATGGCGGATTCTTGAATCGGGTGGGGGGGCTCTTGCCGCCGCTTTGGCGGCGGTGGTATTGATGGAAGACGACCCATCACTCAACGCCGGCAGCGGTGGTAGAATGAGAGATGATGGAACCGTCCAACTCGATGCTGCGGTGATGACCAGTGATGGGAGACTCGGCGTGGTCACCTGCATCGAGGAGACGAAGAATCCCATCCTAGTCGCAGCTAGACTGTTGGATGAGAAGGTCAACATTCTCGCTGGAAGGGGGGCTCGCCTGTTCGCAGACAGTCAAGGATTTCCGAGAGACGAAGTGAATGGCTCCTCCCGCCCTGCCGATACCGATACGGTGGGTGCCGTGGTGCGCGACGAGGACGGTTTGATAGTCGTCGCCACATCGACTGGTGGCTGTACCGGCAGACCGTTGGGGAGGGTCGGTGATACGCCAATCATCGGAGCCGGTTTTTGGTGCGAGGACGGTTTCGGGGTGGCGGCCACTGGAATCGGCGAGGATATCACCCTTCGCCTCTCCTCATTGAGGGTGGCCGATAGGCATAGAGAAGGAGCATCTTCAGCGCAGGCGATGAGGGAGGTGATAGCGACCTATCCTGACACCATTGAGGTTGGATTCATCACCCTCTCAAAGAGAGGTGATGGATTGGGGATGGCCAACACCAAAATGCCGTGGGCGAGCAGGTTTGAGGGGGGATGAAACCCCATTTTTCGGACTTTTCGCCGAGGGTGTGAATCGTCGCTGATGATTAATTTTCGCTGCTTGTCGCCGTTTGCTATTTACGGCTCCCTTTGGCTTGGCAATCCATGCAAGGGCGCGGCAGCCGGTCTCATGCCACTTCCCGCGGCGCCGCAGCCCTCACAATTCTGATGCTGGCGGTCTCCTTTTCTGCCTTCATCCCAACCACTTCAGCAGCGGTTTCCGGTGACCTTTCAATCATCCGTGGAATTGAACCTATTCAGAATGCCACATATGACCGCGACACCTCATTCATCATGCCGAGTGTCATCGTCAAGAATGATAAATTCACCTCGCACTCCAACCGTGAGATTCGCTGGCAGATCTGTTCTGGCGACCACACCTCCAACCTCGCCTGTCCTGCGAATTCGAACGGCGGCCTCCTCTCTCTCGGAACCATTTATGGATTTCAACAGTTCACTGTCAACTTCACCAATTATCTCTACCAACCGAGCGTGACTGGCATTCATACGGCAGTCTACTTCTTCCCGGTGACAGACTCCGACACCTCTGATGACCGAATCGCCTACACATTCAATGTCGCAGCTCCACTACGAGACCTGACCATCAACTCCCTTGATTTCGACGATTCAGTGGTCTACAACAGCAATGTAAGTTATCCGATGTCGGCAGAATTCTACCGCCGTTCTTGGGAAGCAGGAGCAAACGCGACCTTCGGATGGGAGTTGTCATTCAACGGCACGGTGGTCGGAAGTGAGCAACAGACAATCATTCCACCCGTCGCCACAGACCAGAGATGGACAGTAGTTCTACCAAACTTTACAGCCCCATTCCCAGGAGAATACACCCTCTCTGCTGGGCTACTCAACTCGGACAGTGACATGAATGATTGGAACAACCTCATCACCATCACAGTCAGGGTCAATGACAGCATCGATGCCTATGTGGTTGACATCACACCAGCGAGGGGGTCGGGTCAGACCATTGAAGTTGGTGGGCAGAACAACACCCTCTACCCGATGGGTGAAGATGCAATACGGGTGTCCGTGGGTAATCAGGGGAACCTCTCCGTCAATACCTCATTTTCCCTCTCGGTCAGCGATATGAATGGGACTCTCTTGGATGGCCCGAACATCTGCGCGGTCATCCTCGCCCCCGCTGAGACCGCCTACTGCGACTTTGACCTTGATGTCAGTGGTGAACTTCTGCTCAGAGCCGAATTCAGCAGCGGATTAGATGGAATCGATGTTGCACCCGCCAACAACTGGTATGAGGCGGAAGTGAGCAGCCGCCACGCCTTCATGTATCCCACAGTCAGCAATCCGGTGCAAGGTGAGCGCTTTGACAGCGGCGACCAGATTCTGTTCATCGGTCAAATCTCTCCATATGCGGCGACCCCCGTGAACTTCACCTGGCGCCTCAACTATGAGGAGACCATCGGCTACGGCCAGATTATGAATACCTCTCTACCCATGGGTGAGTGGTTGGTCACTCTGACGACGCGAGATTCTCTGGGTAGGATTGAAACCGGTGTCAGAACCATAAGAATCCAGAATCGCATCTCACTTGTCTCCGAGCCTTGGGTCACTGATGGAGAATCGGTGATGGATGAGGAGGTGAATTATCACTTTTCAGAACCGGAATATCCGCCCAACGGTTTTCAATACACAACCCTCATCGATGAGGGCATTTCACCACTAAGGGTGATTGAGTTCGATATCGAGCCGGCAGAGGTCGGAGTCTTAGATGCCGGTATCCAATTCATCGATGCGCGCCTCTCCCTCACAGACCTGATTCCCGACGACCTAGACCGCACTTCTCTCAAGGTCTATCGGATGGAATCGCGAGAGACCACTCAACTAACCGAACTCACCCTGCCAAATCTCGTTGAAATCTGGGATGAAGGCGCTTCCGTCCACATCTATGACAGCGAATACAGCAATGGAATCTACATGATAGCAGGAGACCTGCAAAACGCTGAGGTCAGCGTCAACAATCTCACCACAGTCCAGATGCCACGCGGCGCCCTCCGCCTAGAGTGGCAACCGAGCGGCGACCTAGACAACCCCTACTTCGGGGGATGGAGGGTCTACCGTAGAATCAGCTTCCCATTTTTCTGGCCCTACGAAAATGAATCGCAGTTCTATTCGGTCATCGGCACTGAAATGGCCGACTTAAACCCCTACGACGACCATTGGGAAGACCCACTCTCACTTCCCGATGGTACTTGTGTGAGTTATCTCGTGATGGCGATTGATCGCCAAGGCCAGCCGGACCACTCACACGGAGCCGCAGCCGGTTGGAACGGACACAATGTGGAGTGGCAGTGTGGAGATGCAGTGCCCCCAATCGTGGAGGTGAATGGGATGTCACACGAAGTGACCTTCGACAACAGTTCTGGGCAGAACATCCATCATGTGAACCTCTCTTGGGCATGGCCGGAGTATGGTGCGGAGGACAACCTCTCTTGGAACCTCTACCGAGTAGAGCAGATCCCTTCCGACCTCACTTGGGTCGAACCTCTTGTGTCCGGACTGTGGGGTGAGCCGGGTACGACTGGCAGATTCCATGAAAAGGAGAGTCCGTTTTTCCATGGCATCGAGAAGGAGCATACCTACCACTACATCCTTGTGCCTATGGATGATGTCGGAAATATCGACTACACACCGCTTCAGGGGAACATCGAGACGGTGGAAATCGGAAACCAGTTCTGGGACCATAACAGCTATCTCATACCGGAGCCACCACCCGAGGAACCGCCACCTTACGGAATAGCTTGGCTTGGGGAGTTCATGGACTACTATCAGTTGTCGGCGTTCAGGACCAGCATATTGTTCGCCTTCTCAATCGTCCTGCTGAACATCGTCATCATTCCGGTGGTCATCAATCAGACGCGGGGTGTGCGGCGCAGAATTCGCCGTCAGAAAGCAAGAGTCCGCCGTCAGAGGGAGATGGAGATGGCTGACGACATGGCCGACGACTTGGAAGACTTCTTCGGTTGATTCGACAGAGGATAGTCGGCGGGGACGCCCTCGGCCCACCCCTGACAATCGGTGGCGAAATCACTTTGCAACCGCCCGATGGCGTAGTCGAGGGCACATCTCAATGTTGGCGGTTTAGGTGGTGGCGAAATCACTTTGCAACCGCCCGATGGCGTAGTCGAGGGCACATCTCAATGTTGGCGGTTTAGGTGGTGGCGAAATCACTCTGCAACCGCCCGATGGCGTAGTCGAGGGCACATCTCAATGGTGGCGGTTTAGGTGGTGGCGAAAGCCTCCTGCAACCGCCCGATGGCGTAGTCGAGGGCGCGGATGACACATTCATCTTCCGGTTCTTGGCGGCGAAGTTTCAACA
>CAYFFQ010000001.1:144295-196643 GCA_964342465.1 uncultured Candidatus Poseidoniales archaeon
TCGAGGGCGCGGATGACACATTCATCTTCCGGTTCTTGGCGGCGAAGTTTCAACAGTGGGTGGAGGTATTCCCAATCACCTGTTCCTCCAACCCATGCTATAATTGACCTTAGAGTTTGGTTGCACTCACAATTATCCAATAATATGGTGACCATGGCGTCGCGGTTATCACTGCTGAAAAATTCCGTCGTGTCTGTATCAAGGTTCAACAACTG
Source organism: uncultured Candidatus Poseidoniales archaeon (assembly GCA_964342465.1). Classification (GTDB taxonomy): domain Archaea; phylum Thermoplasmatota; class Poseidoniia; order Poseidoniales; family Thalassarchaeaceae; genus MGIIb-Q1. The sequence goes on from CAYFFQ010000001.1 coordinate 144,511, forward strand.
TCTGATGACGAAGATTCTTAGGTGCAAATCCAAATCCATCAGAGCATTGAATCTGTCAATATCCGATTGATATTGTTCAATCAAATTCACATAGTACTCAGCCCATGCATTGGTCATCATCTGTTGATAATGTCTAGGCGAGATACTCTCTACCAATCCACAAACCCACTCCGCACCTCCTCGCATCGTGTGAATCTGGGTGGTTGCCAATCCCGACTGGTATAGCAGCAACCAACTCGTAAGTGTGTCGCCGACCGGCAGTTCACCATCCGACAAGACGCAGACATCCTTCACCCTCCTCTCCATCCCATCTGGCACACCGGATACTGCAAGAGAAAGGTGAAAGTCCCCTTTCAGGCTCCTGATGATTGAAGATTCAACATTGAGAATCCAAGTGATTTCGTGGCCTTTATAGGTGTCATCACAGAAGAGAACACCTCTTTCTACTCGGGTTTTTGAATCGCCTTCGAAGAGACGCTCAAGGGTGTCGGCGAAGAGGTTGAGGCTACGCTCATTCGCAGGGCTCAACGGCCTCTTCTGAACCCACCCGAAGAGTTGCTCTCGGTCTATTGGTGTGGTCACCACTGATAGAGGGAAAAACCTCGCCCGATATTAAGGGTGCAGAGTCACTAGACTGTTCAGGCGGTGTGGCCCATCATCTCCCAAGCAATCCGTAGGTCATTTATGTTGACAAGGCCGTTGTCGGCCAAGGAAAAATCATTGCGGAGTGTCGAATAGACCATGCTCTGGTTGAGGAGAGGGGCATGGAAGCGGGGCCAGTCGCCCCCGATTCCGTCTCCCATGATGGCGTAACTGTGGTCAGTGGAGCGCAGTTTCCACGCCGCCTCGAAATAATGCAGTGCGTCGTGATTGCCGCGGCTTTTGAAGCAGAGTTTGATGAGATCGCCGGCACCACTGTTCTCCTCTACCATCTTGACTATTTCACTCGAATCGGGAGTAGGGGCGCCGTGCATAGAGGCGACCACCGAAACACCCATCTTGCGGGCGAGCCCCAGGAGTTCATTTCGCTTCTGCTCGGCTATGGAAAGTTCAATGTCCACCCATGAGACACCGCTTTCTATAGCGGCTTCTAGAATCCTGATTCTCTCTTCCTCATTGTTGGGGAATTGACCGCCTTCGGCACTGGAGCGGCAGGTGAAAAGGACCGGTATAGCTATCCCTCGTTTCAATTTCTCAATGGTGGCTTCGACATCAATTTCATCGATGTTGCGCTTGATGTATTCCGTTGAAGTTTCATCGACTCCGTCCTTGTTCTGAAGAGTCACCTCGACCGGTTTTGTGTATAATCGGTCGAATCTCACTTCGATGAGTTCCACACCCTCCGCGGTGGCGGCCTCGGCCTCCTTGAGAACCTCATCGGTGGTGTGGCCGCCGAGCGAGATGCAGATGGTCGGGAGGGACATCGGAAGCGGCGACTGATGCCCATTCTTTAACGGTAATGTATCAACAATCGTTTTGAACCGTGTATGTTTTCCTCGGATTCTGCGTGTTCAGATGTCTCCTACAGTGGCCCATACCGATGGCTGGAAGGCCATTCACCGTCTATTGGTTGGGGCGGAAAAAACCTCGATTCATGGTGGCCGGCGATTGGGGTTGTTTTTGCCGTTTTTCAACTCTTCCAATGATAGGGTTTATGAACCTCGGGAGAGTAGATATAGTATTGTCAGGGGGTATCGTAGATACCCCCTGTGAATCCGAGTTGATTTGACATGGCAGGAGAATACGATGAGAGCCAGATTCAGGTCCTGAAGGGGCTTGAAGCGGTCAGAAAAAACCCCGGGATGTACCTCGGAGACACCAGCAACGGGGAGGCCCTCCACCGCTGCATATGGGAGGTCGTTGACAACTCCGTCGATGAGCACCTCGCAGGTGAGAACGACTTGGTCGAAGTCACCATCCACAAGGACGCCTCAGTGACTGTCAGAGATTACGGCCGAGGTATTCCCGTTGGCATCCACAAGACGGAAGGAATCTCCTCGGCAACCGTCGTGATGACGAGCCTTCACGCCGGTGGCAAGTTCGACAATGATGCCTACAAGGTCTCGGGCGGCCTGCACGGTGTCGGCGTCTCCGCCGTCAATGCAGTCTCGGAATGGCTACAGTTGACGATTCACCGAGGCGGCAAAAAGTGGTATCAGAAGTTCGAGGGCGGTGTGCCGGAGGGAGTCGTTAAAGAGGTCGGCGCAAGCGAAGAGACCGGCACCAAAATAAGATTCAAACCAGACTTGCAGTTCTTCTCCGGTGATACCGAGTTCCGCTTTGAGACAATCGATGAGCGATTTCGGGAGACCGCCTATCTCAATGGCGGCTTGGAGATACACATTACCGATGAGAGGGAGGATGGAGCGACGACGACAAAGCACCGCTATGACGGTGGAATCTCTCAATTCTGCGAATTCTTAGGGAAACGAGCACCCCGCGTCCACCCCCAAGTGATACACTTCAATGGCGAGCGCACCGACCAAGGCGGCAGAACGGTCGAGGTTGAAATCGCCCTCCTCTGGTCGACAGCCTACAACAGCAAGATTCAATGCTACACCAACATCATCCACAACAAGGAAGGCGGCAGCCACCTCTCAGGTCTGAGGACAGCCCTGACGAGGACCTTCAACGCCTATGGCAACAGCCGCGACCTGCTGAAGAAGGTGGGAAACCTCTCTGGCGACGACATCCGAGAAGGATTGACAGCAGTTGTCTCAATCAAACATCCCGACCCGTCGTTTTCGTCACAGGAGAAAAACAAACTCGTGGTCAGTGAGGTCGACGGCCTCGTCCAATCCGTAGTCAATGAGAATCTCTCCGAATATCTTGAGGAGAATCCCGATATCGCCAAGGTCATCATCAATCAGGCTATTGTGGCGATGAAGGCGAGAGAAGCGGCTCGCAAGGCGAAGGACCTGACCAAGAGGAAGGGTGTCCTTGAGGGTGGAGGATTGCCGGGGAAACTGGCGGATTGTCAGTCCAAGAATCCCGAAGAGTGCGAGATTTTCATTGTTGAAGGGGATTCAGCAGGTGGCTCAGCCAAGACCGGACGCGACCGCCGGACACAAGCCATATTGCCACTGCGGGGTAAAATCCTCAATGTGGAAAGACAACAGAAAAACCTCGCCAAGGTCTTCCAGAACCGAGAAATCGAGACGATGATACGCGCCTTCGGCGCTGGTGTTGGCAACAGGGATGTCGAATTGGTCGATGTTCCCGATGAGGGAGACAATCCGGAGGAGAGTTTCTTCGATGTGGAAAAACTGCGTTACAAACGACTCATCATAATGACTGACGCTGATGTTGACGGCGCTCACATCAGAACCCTGATTCTCACCTTCATGTGGCGACACATGAAGGATGCAATCACCAATGGTAATGTCTACATCGCCCAACCCCCTCTCTATCAGGTCTCAAGAGGTAGGGAGAGCAGGTATGCGTACAGCGACAACGAGCGCGATTCATACATCGGTGACCTGACGGCTGACAACCCGAAGGCGAAGATCACCGTGCAGAGATACAAGGGTCTCGGTGAGATGAACCCTGAGCAGTTGTGGGCGACGACGATGGACCCCGAGGAGAGAACGCTCCTCAAAGTTTCAGTCGATGATGCACTGCAGGCCGACGAACTATTTGAAATTCTCATGGGAGACGATGTGCCTTCGCGCAGAAGTTTCATCGAACAATACGCCACGGAGGTGACCAATCTTGACATCTGATGAGGAAGAGGTAGCGATGAGAATCGGCAATGTCGTCGAGCATGACCTGCACGATGAGATGCGTGATAGTTACATCAACTACGCCATGAGTGTCATCATCGGAAGAGCACTCCCCGATGTCAGAGACGGCCTCAAACCGGTCCACAGACGAATTCTCTATGGCATGCATGAAGGTGGACACACGCATGAGAAACCATTCACCAAATCGGCCCGCTCAGTCGGTGAGGTGATGGGTAAATATCATCCGCACGGTGATGGGTCTATCTACGACACCATGGTGAGAATGGCACAGGACTTCTCACTCCGTTACCCTCTGGTTGACGGGCAGGGCAATTTTGGAAGCATTGATGGCGACCCCCCTGCGGCGATGCGATACACGGAGAGCAGACTTGACCGGATAACTACTGGATTGCTCGCTGACATCGACAAGGAAACAGTCGATTTCCAACCCAATTTCGATGATTCAGAGAGCGAGCCGACGGTTCTACCCGCTGGTATGCCGAACCTTTTGCTCAACGGTAGCGATGGAATCGCTGTCGGAATGGCGACCAAGATTCCACCTCACAACCTCGAGGAACTAACCGATGTGGTGCGGCTTCACATCAACACCATCAAAGAGGCTGGCGTGGATGCTGCAGACGCCGATACTGCACCAACAATCAGCGTGGCGCAATATATGCAGCACATCCAAGGTCCAGATTTCCCAACAGGGGCGACAATCCATGGGATTGATGGCATTCGCGATATGTATGAGACCGGCAAAGGAAAATTCCACATCCGCAGTGATTGCGATGTCATCGACGAGAAGGGCGAGAAAGCCATCATCGTCAACGCCATTCCATTTCAGGTGAAGAAGGACGAAATGCTCGAGAAGATAGCGGGTCTTGTCAGCAATGATACAGTCAAGGGCATTCGAGACATCCGTGACGAGTCATCCAAGGAGGGCATCAGAGTGGTCATTGAGGTAAAACAGAACGCCGACCCCCACGCGGTCCTCAATCAACTCTACAAGTCAAGTCGCCTGCAGGAATCTTATTCGGCGAACATGATGGGAATCATCAACGGCCGACCGGTGCAACTGAATCTATCGACGATAATTCACACCTGGTTGCGCCATCGCGAAGATGTTGTGCGGAGGCGGACACAATACGAACTTGCCAAGGCGGAGGCGAGAATCCATCTCATCGAAGGGCTGTTGATAGTCGCCGAGCACGGCAGGGAAATAACCGAGATAATCCGCCAATGCGAAGATTATCAGGAAGTTCACGACAGGCTTTCTGAGACCTATTCAATGTCTGCGATTCAGACTAAGGCTGTCTATGACATGCCGCTCGGCCGCCTCACTAGACAATCGGTGGGTAAATTACAGAATGAGGCTGAGGACCTCGGCAAGAACATTCTCAGGTATAATGAGATTCTCGCCAGTCGCACAGAGATTCTCGACATCGTCATGGATGAACTACAAACTCTCTCAAACCGTCACTCTGATGAAAGGAGGACAGATGTCAACCCGATTCCCCTCTCAATGGACAATGAGAACCTCATCGAAGAACTGCCGATTGTCCTGACCCTCTCCAAGGCGAATTACATCAAACACACTCCGACGGAAGATTTCCGAGTTCAGAGGCGGGCCGGCAAGGGTCTCAAGGGAGTCATCACCAAGGCGGAGGACATGCCTCAGAGTGTGCATGCCTGTTTCTCCAAAGACCGTCTGCTAATCCTCACCAATCTCGGGAGGGTCTACGGCCTCAAGGCGTGGGAGACACCGATGACGAGCAGAAGTGCCAAAGGCACTCACATCAAGAATCTGATTGAGAGGTTCAGAGATGATGAGACGGTTGTGACCATCCTACCTATTGACAAGGAAGTACTTGAGAACCCGGATGGATATTTCCTCGTTTTCGCCACCCGAAATGGGAAGGTCAAGCGAACCGCACTAACTCATTATGTCAGCATCAATCGCAACGGAAAGAAGGCTATCAAGCTCATCGAGGGCGATTCTCTCATATCGGTCAGACTCTTTTCCCACGGTGACGAAGTGGTGCTCATCACCGCAAATGGGCGGGCCTGCCGGTTCAATGGCAGTGAGGCTCGGGCTCAGGGGAGGGTCTCTCAAGGTGTCTCAGGAATCAAATTCAAGCACGAAGGTGACCATGTCGTGGGCATGATTGTCTCCAATAATTCAGACACTCAGATTCTCACTATCAGTCAACAGGGCATGGGTAAGAGGACTCGGCTCGGAACTTCTGAACTACTACCCGACTTCGATGCCGACGGGGTGCAGAGGTATGACAAGGAAGGACAACCTGCGACCAAGCGAGATGGCTACCGGAAGACCCACAGAGGAGCCATCGGCGTCACCACCATGAAGATGAACGAGAGTGACGAGATAGTCGCGGTGAGACAGATTCCCGACTTGAATGACCAACTCTTCATTCTTGCTGAAAACGGCATGATGATCCGCATCAGAGCATCCCAGACCAAAGAGACCACTGGCAGGTTCACGAGAGGAACCCGCCTGATGGAGTTGAGAGAACAGGATGAGGATGGTCGGAAACTCGGTTCCTTCAAGAGCCGAATCATCGCCGTTGCCAGACTTCCGGCGGGTCTCATTGATGACGATGGCGATGAGATAGATTCCATCGCAGATGCTGGTGAAGAGGAGTGAGGCCATCCTGAGCCGTTCTCCTTAAGACCGGCGGTCAGGTCGGCCACTTCGCTGCGACGTTCGCATAGCCTGGCCATTGCGCCGGATTGCTAATCCGGTGGGTTTCACCCACGGGAGTTCGAATCTCCCACGTCGCGCCTCTGCTTATACATCGTCGTTTTCGGCGCTCGGTGGTCGACATCTAATACATCGAACTCCCGTGGACGCGGGAGGATGCGGGGCATCCTCTGCGCCGTCGACCTTGACCTAACCAGCGCATCGTTTCAAGCGGTCAAGGTCGCCGGTTTCGAATCTCCCACGTCGCGCCTCTGCTTATACATCGTCGTTTTCGGCGCTCGGTGGTCGACATCTAATACATCGAACTCCCGTGGACGCGGGAGGATGCGGGGCATCCTCTGCGCCGTCGACCTTGACCTAACCAGCGCATCGTTTCAAGCGGTCAAGGTCGCCGGTTTCGAATCTCCCACGTCGCCGGTTTCGATGATGAAGGGGTTTCGGTGTGGGGGCTCATTCTGCTCACTTCGTCAGTTCGGTTTCGAACATCGGCATCAGGTCGACATCCCGCGCCTTCGGCGCTATACCTTGATGATGCACCGTCTCAAGCATCGAAATCGCTCGCCATCCCGCGCATTCTGCTCACTTCGTCAGCTCGGTCTCCAGCATCGAAATCGGTTGACACCCCGCGCCTTCGACGCTATACCTTGATGATGAAGCGGTTTCGATGATGAAGCGGTTTCGGTTTGGGGGCTCATTCTGTTCACTTCGTCTGCTCGGTCTCGAGCATCGGCATCAGGTCGACATCCCGCGCCTTCGACGCTATACCTCGATGATGCACCGTCTCAAGCATCGAAATCGGTTGACACCCCGCGCCTTCGACGCTATACCTTGATGATGAAGCGGTTTCGATGATGAAGCGGTTTCGGTTTGGGGGCTCATTCTGTTCACTTCGTCTGCTCGGTCTCGAGCATCGGCATCAGGTCAACGCCCTGCATAGCATCGCTACCAGCGGTTTGGAAGCGGTGATGGGCGATGACGGGAGCAGCCACCATGGCTGAAAAAAGGCCGCAACAAACGAGAGCCACCGTAAAATTCGGCAGACTCAGCCGCTGTTCAGTCATGATGGTAATATCGACAGTGAAATTCCTGTGCGGTGCAGGCGTGTCGGTATCACGAATGTTATCCCATCCATCCACCAGCAGATAGAGGGATTCGGGCTGCTCCTCTGTCAATCCGAGGGCCCCGCCCGAGGTCTCATCATGGTCAAGGCTGACAGCGAAATCCTCACTTCGCTTCCCCTCATAGGCGTGTACATCCCGATACGGAATCCACATCCCCACATCCCTCCATTCCGGGGGTACCATGTTCATCATGTCACGGTTCCACTGTCGCATCGAGTATTCGTTGCGATAGAGTTCCCAGTCGTACTCCTTGACGAGATAGAAATCCACCATGGGTGGGTTGAGATACTCCTCACTGGCCGATGAATGGGTGACGAAACAGAAGGTGTAGCGGTAACCTGAGGTGAGATTGACTCGTAGTCCGGTGGTGGTGTCGTTCTTCACTTCCAATGAGGTGAAAAAGTCACTTCGGAGTGTTTTCAGCTCCGAAGTGTTGTAAATGTTGTCTCCGCTGGAGAAGAGTGAACCGGAATCCCATTGGGAACCTTGACTCGGCCCCTCGTCCATATCCATTTCATCACCTTCTGGGAACCAGTCGGGAGAACCACCATCGGTCAGATTGAAACTGCTGACCTGATGATGCCAGCGGGCCGCACCCTCTGCCTCATAGGTGCAAGCGGAGGCTGCTTCGGCCCGCTCGGTGAGTGTCTGCGAGAGCGTTGCGGCTAATGGAATGAGGATGATGAAGACGATTAGAGTTGATGGGATTCGCCGCATCCTCTTGGTCACGGTGATGGGCATCCGTCAACTCACCTGCGTCGTCGCGAGGTAACGGGACGCAAATAACCTGATTCCTTGCTCCGCCGCTCCTTCTCGGTGAGTTCTTTCTTCTTCGGTGGCGGTACATGGTGGTCCATTCCGGGCAGACCGCCTTCTGTGGCAACCGATGAAACTTCGTATTGTTGCCCTGATTCGTCCGCATCCGCTTCCACCTCGGTCGGTTGGCGCATGATGAGCCAACCGAGGACGAGGAGCAGCAAGAGCAGGGTTCCGAGAATCATGCCGCTGCTCTCAGCTTTCGGAAGCAGAGAATCGATACTGAAGTCGGCCAATGTGTCATCCTGTTCCGAGGCGTCCCTGATTCTCAATGGGTATCCCTTTTCCGTACACACTCCTATTCCGTTACAGACCTGCATGGCGATGTAAATTTCACCGGAGTCACTCCAATTCGCCGTGATATAACCAGTTTCTCCTTCCACCATCCAATCATTGGTGTTATCACCATCCGCATCGGTATCAACTCTGTCATCAACATCCCAACTTATGACGAGTGCTGCCGTCCCGATGATGGACTCCGTCACATCGTGGTCGTCATCTGTTATGCCGTTGCCATCACTGTCGAAGTAGACGTCATCATCCCACCAGGCGAGAAGGCCGAGGTCTATATCATGGTCAATCGCCTCCCCCGACAAGATGTACTCGCCCTCTGTGTAGATGGCTTCTTCGAAGGGCGAGGAGGTAAGAATCTCAGGTGTGTTCGCTACCACCACCTTGCGAGTGGTCTGGTTGACATCCCCAGTGGCGAATCCGTCACGTAGGGAGAGGGTGACGATGTAGGTTCCAGGAGTGGTGTAGGTGTGCCAGACATTCGGTGAATTCACCAGCGGCGAGCCATCGCCGAAATCCCAAGTGTATTCAACAATTCCATTCCAGTTGGGGTCATTCTGGTCGAGAGGAACATCCATGCCGAGGAAAAGTGCATCCCCGTCGCGACTTCCTGACGAGTTGAATCGCAACCACATACCGGGAGCGACAAAGACATCGCCTTGGTCGGTGAAGGTGTGCCTCCACCTGAACAGGCTGTCGTCCTCGCTCGGCACATCTATCGGCAGGCCGGTGGCGTTGTCACGAGCCTCATAGATAGTCATCTGAGGGATTGGAAGGGGGTTTTCAATCTCAATGATGTAGGCCTTGGGAAGGGATTCAAGGCCCCTTTCATCGATAACCGTCAGAGTCACAAGATGGGTGCCAGGGGTGAGGAAGGTGTGGACCACGCTGGTCTGGTTGGTGATTGTGAGGTTGCCCTCAGAAATGACCCAGATGGTGGTCATGTTGCCGTTGGAGCCGTCGGGGTCCCATGAGTGGCTGACGAACATGTAGGGGGTCGTGGTGTTTCCACTCTCTGGTCTGTCGAACAGTGCTACAGGCCGCTGGTTGTTGACCGTGACTTGGATGACCGCCATACTGCTGTTTCCGGCATCATCAGTCGCAATCACCGTGACATTCTTGATGCCGGGGGTGAGCCACGCCGGAGTCGGGTTCTCCGTGTTGGCGCTGGTCTTGTCGAAGGTGCTTTGCTTTGTGACCGTCCCTCCATCGAGGTTGACCGGTTCGGTGAAAAGCCACTGCCAGTCGACTATCACTCCGTCATCGTCTGTGAAAATTGTCGGCATCGGCAGTGGGGTGAGAGTGTCGACCTCGAGAGGCAGAGTGTGAATCTGCCTCGGCACCCGATTGAAGATGATGATGGTGTAGGTCTCATTCACCGTGAAGGTGCCATCGCTGACGGTCACGGTCAGGTTGTAGATGGTTCCGTTGGCGGAGCCGGTGGTCCAACTGTGCGCCGCCTCGATGACGCCGATGCCACCCTCGTTGTTTCCATCGCCCCAATCCCAATTGAAATTGAGATAGGCATCGGGAACATTGTCGTCAGTCATGTATGCTTCGAAGAGTACCTGCTGGCTGGTCAGAAGATTCATTCCGCCCATCAACTGCTGGCCGCCGACGGAGACCTTGATGACCGGCGGAATCGTATCGGTAATGTTCATCTCCCACATCTGCTCAGCGCTCTGCTTTCCACCGATGTCGACTACTGCGAGAGTTGCGTTGTATTCTCCGGTCTGGGTATAGGCGCGGTTTGGGGTGCGAAGCCATGACTGCGAGCCATCACCGAAGTCCCAGAGGTAGCCAGTGGGTGAGGCGTTGTGCGTGTATGACTGATTGTTGGTGGATAGCCCCCAAATGTCGTATCCCGCTCCGTTGAACTGAATCGGCAGCCATGTTTGGGATGTGTTGGACGAGAGAGTGCCGGTGGCTACCGGAGCCATGTTGGTCACAGGGGTGGGAAGTGTCAGAACCGCGGCGTTTGGGACCGGGTCTCCTATCTGGTCGTACATTCTCGCATAGAGTGTCCAGTCTCCATCCCACGGCGGGGTGAACCATACCGAGCGGTTGACCGGTGTGCCTTGTCCGACTCCGAGTGAGAGGGTGATTTCGTCGTAGAGTGTGTTGTTGTTGAAAGCCTGAATCTCGATGTCGAGGTTCTCCCAAAAAGCGGTGGAATTGACTTCGAGAATCCACTCCATCGTGTCATCCGACCCATCCAAATCTCGGTCTTGCATCCTCAAGCCATCCTGTCTGATTGTCGCTGGCTGGGAGATGAGGGTGGCGAAGATATCCACCGTCGCCGTCGGGTAGGTGGTTCCACCGCCACCCGGCCATCCACAGTTCGCCATCGCATAGTCGCAATCATCGACTAGGCTCTCATACCATGTGACGACATAGACATCATCCGAGACATTTCCGAATCCGGTCACCAAACCGGTCGCCATGCCGCTGTTGAACTCGAGTGGAGTCGAAGTCCACACCCCGCTGGCGATATCTCGATGGACGAGGCGACCTGCGAATCCTATTTCTGACGCCTGTACCATGACATTGAGTGGCGAACCTGTGCCGCCTGTGAACTTGTAGGCTCTGATGCCCCAGCCGTGCAGCGGGTCGCCCTGTCGCTGCCAGACGCTTCCCCAGTTGCTGTTCTCATCGGTTATCTGAAGTTTACAGAACTGCGTGGAACCGCAGTTCTGGTACATGTCGATATTGTCAAGGCCGAAAGGGTTCTGCGAGTCATCGAGTAGGGTCGCCACCGAGAAGTTTGCGAAGATGTCAGGCATGGTGTTGCCGATGTTGCCCGGTGAGCCAGGAATCGGATTGTTGGCTAGATTGACAATTCCAGCTCCGCCGGTGGCGGTGTCGGCGACAAGGCTCTGAATGGCTTGCCCACCCCCGAGTTTCGAGGCGAGGAAGAGCATGAACAGGAATCCGGCCCCGTAGTCGGCCAGTGACTGATTCCACCAGCGTACCGATGTCTCGGGTGCGGTGGCCCACTGGTTGGCGTGACCGATGATGGTGCTGGTGGCACCGAAGTTCAGGTAGGCAGCCATGTCAGCGTTTCCTTCGTCCACCCACAGATACTCGAAAGGGTCGCGAGCGTTGTGCAGAAGGTGTTGGAACTCATGTGCGAGAATCGTATCAGCCCAACCGAGGTCTCCGACATCGACATAGATGGCTTCCCTCTGGCTGGCGAGGCTCGGGGCGAAATATCCACCGATGTTGCCACCACCATCGATGTTGTAGATGACTATCTGGATCTGGCAGTTGTTATCGACATCAGGTGCCTGTCCGAAATACTGCGTGTTGGTTCCCCAGATTGTCGATGACCAGGTGGAGGCGAGGTTGTTGAGGACGGATGAAGATACAGTCTGACCCGTTTCGATCAGAAATGCGGCGTTGGCGTCACTTCGCTCCACCGTAGCCGAAATCTGTCCTCCACTCGTCGGTACGGTGACAACCGAGCCTTGACTCATCTGGGTGCATGCTTTGGTGACCGACTTCGCTCCGTTGCCGGAGAAAGGAAGCATCAAGTCGGGATAACCGGCATCAACCCATGCCATCTTGTGCAACCGCGTCGCTGAATAGAGCGATTCACCTTCTACCATGATGTACTCTTTCCCATGAATCGTCGCATCAAAGTCTACGAGGTCGCCGATTACTTGACCCATGACATCGTTGGAATCGCCATCGACGGAGTCGGCCGCGGCAACGGCTGGCAGCACGGCCGCCATCAACATCAGCATAGTCAGAAAGAGGGGTGTTCTCGCTCGCATTCAGATTCCACCATGAGCATAGCTACGCTATCTCATGCACCGCTTGACTCGGGACCTATTTAATAGCCGATGGAGCATGGTTCGTACAATGAAGAGAGGCCAATGTGGGTCACACCTCATTTTGTTCACCACCCTCTCTCTCACAACAATTCTCACTCTGAGTTCGATGAACATCACTGCTCTCTCCGGTTTTGAGTCTCAAAATGATGGCCTGAATACTGTAGCCGATGGTCGGGAAGGGGGGTCGGTATCTCGATACGAAGTCGAGATCATCGAGACGATTCCTCACGATGACGAAGCTTTCACACAGGGTCTTCTCATGCATGATGGTTCGCTCTACGAAAGCACCGGTCTCTACAACGGTTCTTCGCTGCGGAGGGTCGAACTGAACGGGGTGGTCAATTCCATCCAGAATCTCTCTGGTGAGGAGTTCGGGGAGGGTCTTGCAGAGGCTGATGGAACTCTGATTCAACTGACTTGGAAATCCGGAGTAGCCTATCTCTACAACGCAACCACTCTTGAGAAAACAGGAAATTTTTCCTATCAAGGGGAGGGCTGGGGTCTGTGCAATTCCGTAGAGGGTCTAGTGATGAGCAACGGCTCCTCGCAACTGAGTATAAGGAACCATACTGATTTCACAATTGAAAGAGTCGTGAATGTCACACTGAACGGCACATCACTATCCGAGTTGAATGAACTTGAATGTGTGGGTGACTATGTCTGGGCCAACATCTGGCATGAGGACTGGGTGGCGATAATAGACAGACAGACCGGGGAGGTGACAGGGGTTGTTGATTGCTCAAATCTCTTTCCAAATCCACCATCGGGCGGGGTGCTGAACGGTATCGCCTATGATGAGGAGAGACAGACCTTCTGGATGACAGGAAAGAAGTGGCCGATTATGCATCAGGTGAGGGTTGTCGAGTCGTCGGGTTCCGATGATGACGGTGGTGCTGTGGATGTTCCAAACAGACCCGACTCCGGAGATGGTCACGCCGCGACCACCGCTGAGATGGTGTTCCTCAGGGCGATTTCGGTGGCGTGTGCCGTCCTCACCCTGCTAATCCTCGGAAATGGCTCGCTGGTCGGAGCCAAGAGCCGTGAGGTTCACAACCCCTCCGGCGACACGGAGTGACGGAAGGGGTTGTCATGGGTGGTGACGATGAGCGTGAGGAGCGACTCAAATCACTGCGCCGGAGAGTGCAGAATGAATTGGTCGATGAGGGGGTCATCGAGTTGGAAGAGGAAATCGTCGGCAGGGAAGATGATGCCCCTCAGGCCACTCTGACGGATAGAATCGAGAGACGACGACGGCGGATGAGGAAGGCGCGCCAAGCGCGCCGACAGGCATCCCGTGTTGCCGCCCTCGCCGCTGGTGGCCCGAAGATTACCGCACTTCCTGCTGCCTTGAGGGAGCACGCCGAGGAGAGTTGGATAGTCAATCTTGCAGTCCTGATGATATTCATCGGCAGCATCCTCGGCGCCGCCAGCGGCGCTTTACTCATCAGTGCGGACCCGAGAGACCTAGTTTCTTCTTCGATGTTCTCAAGGACAGATGATGCCGAGGTACATGGACTTGTTCTCAGTCAACTAGACGGTGACAATCAGACGGGTGGAGAAGGAATCGAAGGCGCAGATGTCGAACTTCTATTACTCTCCAATGGTCGCTCGGTTGCCCGCTCCGAAACCAATTCGGAAGGGAGGTTCACATTCACCGAAGTTCCGAGAGGAGATGTGCTTCTCAGGGTGCAGATGGATGGATATGTCACCATCGAGAGGAAACTATCCGCCGGCGAGATTCCAGACTTGACCCTCACCCTTGCCGAGGGTGAGGGGGTTGATTCGGACGACCTGCGTCAGCCGAGCAATCTCGCATCAGCAGTCCGACTCTCCACAGCAATCGCCATCCTCACTCTCATCTCTGCCGGCATGGGTGCTGCCGGTGCTCTATCAGCCCGTGCCCGCCTCAAGTATCGGCGCACCCAATGGCTTTGTGGATTCGGCCTTTTCAGCCGCGGTGGCATCTTTTTCGGACCGCTTCTGATTCTCATAGGGATGGCGCTACTGATGCTGGCCAAGTCTCAATTTGCAGATGAACAGTCGGTGTGATGAGCGACACAGATGGGCGCGGGAAGTTCCCTGTGCCGGGAATCGGGCCGGCCACACAAGACGAGCGACACAGATTGGCGCGGGAAGCTCCCTGTGCCGCAAATCGAGCCGACCACCGAAGACGAGCGACACAGATGGGCGCGGGAAGTTCCCTGTGCCGGGAATCGGGCCGGCCACACAAGACGAGCGACAGAGAAATTGTTTGGGTCAATGAGTTTATCCAAAGTGACCGCTTCTCGTCACCCTGAGGCGGTCTCATGTATCTCATCACCATCGAGGGAGGTGACGGAAGCGGCAAAGGAATCGCCACCAAAATGTTGGCGGAAATACTCGAAAAAGAATTCACCTTCCCTTCAATTTGGACCACTCAGGAGCCACGCCGAGACCATCAACTCGGAAAGTTGGCGGTTGAGGCGGTGAAGACCGGCGAAGCGGGACCAATCGCCGAGGCATCGCTGTTCGCAGCCGACCGTCTCGACCATTCGCACGCATGGATAATCCCCCGACTCGCAACGGGTGTGGCGGTGCTCTCGGAGCGGAATGTTCACTCCTCACTCGTCTATCAGGGGATTGTTGGGGAGATGGGCCTTGCCGAGGTGGCCAAGTTGAACAGTGCGGCTTGCATTCCCGACCTCACACTATGGGTGGACTGCGACCCCGGTGTCGCCCTCCGTAGAATCTCCGAGGGTACACTCCGTGAAGCGACATTGGATAAACAGGAGTATTTCGAGACAAATGAATATCAGGTGAGAATCCGAGCGGGTTATTCCTCTCTTTTGGGCGGGGAGGTGGAGATGCCGCAACCATTTGATTGTGGATCGGTGGTCGGTCCGATTGTCAATGACGGAACGAAGCAGGACTTGGAACGGAAGTTGAGACGGGAAATCCGCCTTTTTCTGCATCGCCACCCCACCCCTCAAAATGTTGAGACAGAGGTTGTAGAACTCCATCTTCTGAAGAACTCCCTGAAGGGTGAGAAGGGCCAGCAGGTGCTACCTATTCTTGGTTCCACTCCCAAGCGGAGCAATGATGATTGGCTCGGAGGGATGAGGCCGTGGCAGGTCATGAAGCAGGCTGTGAAATCGTACATTTCGGCCTACGAATCGTTAGAGGATGAGAGAAAGATGGATGTTCCCGCAGACCCGTTGAGTCACACTGTCCTCGCCGTCGTCGGCACTCTTTCTCTTCTGCCGGGGGCAGATGTCTCTACTCTCAGATGTGAGATGGGCCCAGTGCGGATGGTGACGAGCAGACATACCGAGAGGATGTTGAAGTTCTTGAGGGAGAAAGTGCGCTGGGTAAGAGGTCATAAACCGTCGACGGGAAGAGACGCACCTCGTTCTGAACTCCGAGCCGACTGGCAACCTTTCGCTCGGCTCGGTTTGGTTGTCTGGCCACTGAAGGAGAAGTTGGGTGAATGGGTTGCTGAGAATCCCAACGGCAGGTGGCGCGACGCGGTTTCAGCCATCATCGCCTCCAATTCCGACGACGAGATGACTGCCCTTCTAGAAGCGTGCGCAGCGCGCATGCAGATACTCGGTTCGGGGGTGAAGGGGGCTGCTCCTGCCACCGATGCGGACGAATTTCGCAGGTGGTGGCGGGACGGCCCCCACACTGAATGAAGAATCCCTAAGTTGGCAGCGGGACGGCTATTCCCGGAGGTGAAGAAACCCCAAGGTGGTGGTGGGACGGCCCTTCCCAAAGATGAAGAAACCCGCATCCACATTCTCTCGGACGCGTCGTCTCGCCCGTCCTTATTGGTATGGCAGCGGGCTACCCTCGCCTCAGGTCTCCTGAACATTTCCTCCCTGGTGAATCACGCCTCGGCCTCGGCCGTCGGCCCGTCATTCAGACTCTCTTCGAGTGTGGGAACCAACTGGGCGTTGGCCGGAAGTTTCACTCGCGAGGCATCGAATCCGAAGGGTTTGGGATTGGCCGAAAAAACCGCAGAGAAGAGTATGCCGACACCCAATCCCATCGGGAATCCGGTCACCAGACGGCGAAGATTCGTTGATTCATAGTCAGTGACTGCCTGCAACCCTCCATCGACCGCTGTAGGAAGTAGCAGCAACGCGATACCGCCAAAGGCGAGGAGCATGCGCATGTCCCAGAAATATACTCCCTCAACCCTATCATCAGGCAGTACGGAGATGATGGAATCCCTTACAGTCCAGCGATTGACCCCCCTGCGCCGATAGAGGAGTCCCCCGACGATTACCCCCAAGAGAATGCCGATGTCACGCGTGCATACTGGCAACTGATTGTCGTTTACTCGCCACGACCTCTCATACTTCTGATGACAATTCAGGTCACCAATGGCGTAGACGAGGGCGCTGAAGGGGTCTAGGTCCGTCCACGCGAACTTCCCCCCATGTTGTGACTGGTCGTGCCCCATGTCTCCTCCTTCACGGTGGTATTCGTTCCCCCAGTCTCCCCAAGATGCGTCCAGCCACATGTAATCGATGGCGTTTGCTCTGCCCGAGAGTTCGGGAATCGTTCCGGATGGCAGAAGGGCAGGGGTGATGAATGCAGCCAGCAGATAACCAGCGGAAATACCGATGACCCAGTTGGAGATTCGGATTTCTCTGCTTCTGTCATCAAGCCCGTTTCGGCTCTCCATCGTCACTCCGGCGCATCTTCTAAGCATCATCGTTTCGCCTAGTCGTTTCAGCAGTTCTCACTCATCTTCAGAGTCGCTCTTGAAATAGGAGTTGGTGGGGATATCCCCGCCCAAAACTGCTTTCACCGATGGCGTTGGGGTGTGGTGCATGGTGGAGGTGAGTTTCCGAGACCTGTTGGTCATCAGCATCGTCATGGGCATCATGACTTCCACGATGGCAGCGATGCTCGCCTTCTTCTCGACAGGATTGGAGGGTGACCCAGCGGCAGCGCTGCAGTTCGGGGGAATGTGCGGTCTTTCCGTCGTGATACTGACTCTGCTTTACGGCGGCTACCGTCTCTATGAGATTCGCCGCGGCTCCGACCGAGGTGAAGATGTGGATAGAGTCTCCGAATTGAGACGAATTCTCGCTTTCATCGAGCCACACGCGGCTTCACTTTCTTGGGCGGCTCAGAAGGCGTGGCGATGTTCGACACATATCAGGGAGGAGAGAGGAACACTCACGGTGGACTTGCACGAGTTGGACCTCGCCGGAGCGCGCACGGTTCTCGACAAATTGATTGAACACCGTCCTCTGGTCGGCAGGGTGAGGATAATCACCGGCAGAGGGAAGAATTCTCAGGGGCGGCCGGTCATCAGGCCGATGGTATCAGAGAGGCTTGACCTCGTCGCCAAGCCTCTCAATTGGCAGAAACTGGCCAAGGCCGGCTCGATTACGCTGCGACCACTCGGGAAGCGTCCTTCCTTCAAACGGTGGTTGCTCAGGTTCCTGCTGTTCGCCGGCCCATTCACAATCGCTCTCGCTCTCTCATTCGAGGAACTGGCTGGCTCTGGGGCGAGGGAACAGGGGAGGATGTTCGGGGCTGCAGCCGGCTTGGTTCTGACCGGACTTCTCGCCTCATACCGCGAGCGCGTCTGACCTATCGTAAGGTATTGCTCCGAGGGGGCGGTGGTGGTGGTGGTGTCAATGAGCAGCCCCGAATATTGACCACAATCAAGGTGCTCGTGCCGGGCAATCAAACTGGACTGAGCGAAGGAAATCAATGACAATCCGAGCGAGGGAAGTTTGATGTGAGGCGCGAGCACCGACTACATAGGATTTCATCTCTATTCCAACAGATTACACGGAGGTGCTCGCGCCGGGCAATCAAACTGGACTGAACGAAAGATAGCAATGATAAATTGAGTGAGGGAAGTTTGATGTGAGGCGCGAGCACCGACTACATAGGATTTCATCTCTATCTCAACAGATTACATAGAGGTGCTCGCGCCGGGATTCGAACCCGGGTAGACGGGATGAAAACCCGCAATGATGGACCGGACTACACCACGCGAGCCCGAGCCGAGCGGCGGGCGAAGGGTGCTTAACCGAATCGGTTCCCTAATCCTCTTCAGCAACCTCTTCCAAGCCATCCCACCATCGCCAGACGGGATACATCACGGAAGCACCTGCGAGGGTGGCGAAAACAAATCCCCATCCGGTGAGGAAGTCGATGAATTGTTCCCCATAGACACCGACCACGAGAATTTCTAGACCGAATCTCAGAGCCCTGCCGATGAACCCTGCGAGAATGAAGGTGTGTTTCTCCATCCTTCCTATACCGGCACACCAGCCGAGCACTTTGTATGGTATCGGGGTGAAAGCTGCGATGAAGATGCCGAAGGAACCGTATCTCTCGATGAGGGCTTCAAATTTCCGAACAGATGTTGGTGAAGCAAACTTCTCTAGAAGGGGGTGTCCCAACCTCTTCCCCATCCACCATGCGACCAGTGAGCCGAGAACACTTGACAAGGTGACCACGAGGAAGATGGAGACAAGTCCGGTTGGGTCTGTATTGCTTGCAGCCATTGGTATGACGAGGGCGTCGGGTGGAATCGGCTGGATGAACGCCTCGGTGAAAGACATCAGTCCGAGTCCAGCGAGGCCGATTCCAGCAAACCAATCGGTGATGCCGTCCCATAATGCGGGTAGGTCGGCCATATCCTCTTCCCCATCCCACTCGGCAATCAATCCTTTCCTCAGATATATCACCGTCAGCCTCATTGAGAGGTATTGCCAGCCGCAACTGATGCGGGTACTGGACACCACAGCCCTGCTTCATTTCCCTCTCGCTTCACTCACGGGTTTAGCGGCTCCAATTCAACTCGCTGAATTGGAGAGAATTGCTCCTGAAAGGGTGTTTGTCGCCGAAACTTCCGCCGTTGAGTGGCGCCACCCACTCGACCAATCCATCGAGGCGGCGAGGCGCATGGCCGCGAAGACCGGCGATTTGGCTGGACTTTCGGCCACCGACCTGCATGTGTTGGCTTTGACTATGGAGGTGGGTGGCTCTCTTGTCACCGACGATTATCGTCTGCAGAATTGTTGTGCGGCCGCCGGGCTGGAGTTTGAACCGGTGATGACCGAGGGTATCTCTGAACTCTGGTCATGGCTGCTCTTCTGCTCGGGGTGTGGGGCTAGTGCGGTTGCCGATGACACTAGTAGGGGCGGTGAGTTGGGTGTGTGTGAGAGGTGTGCATCTCCCCTCCGCCTGCGCAGAGAGAGGCGGTAGTCGGACGGAGTAGGCATCGGGGCGAATCACTCGAGTTCTTCTTTGACTTCGTCAGCAGATTTCCCTTCGATTTCAACGCCGGATTCGGCGGCTTTCTCCGCCAGAGCGACGTTCTCGGTCTTTCCGGCGCGGTCAAGGTCATTCTCGGTCATTCTGCGCGAGTCGGCGATACCCTGTTGGAATTCGCCCTTTGCCATGCCGAGTGAGCGGGCGAGTTTCGGTATCTTGTCGATTCCGAAGATGAAGACGAAAATCGCCAAAAGAATCAGTATCTCTGAACTGCCGGGTGTCACGCGGAGACTCTCCTCAATCGCCTCGGAGGCGTTTCAGTCATTGAATGATTCGGCGAAATCCATCGTGATTCATTCGCTCAGTTCTCTCACTTCGAAGGTTGTTGACTCCTCGCTGATGATTCGGCGAAATCCATCGTGATTCATTCGCTCAGTTCTCTCACTTCGAAGGTTGTTGACTCCTCGCTGATGATTCGGCGAAATCCATTATGGGCCAAACTTCAGCATAAGCCAAGATAAGGCTGGAGATGCGCTCTCGTTCATCAGACGACACATCGAATCTTTGTGAAATCATCGATGTGGTGGAGGGGTCCTGCATCAAGTGAGCAGGGTGGTTTGCCCTCGGCTAAGTTCTCGGCAAAGTTCGGGGTCTGACTGGAGTGTGGGGTGGGCTTGAGAGTGTCATCCGCCGGAGACGGGGGGGAGGAATGCGACCTCAGCAGCATCAGTTATCTCCACATCGGGGGAACACATCTCTCCATTCAAAGCAACTCTCATTCCTTGCGACAACCTCTCTGAAATCTGCATTCTCGTAGCCAGTTGGCGTATCGTGGTACCTTTCTCAAGTGGTATCTCCAATGCCCTCCCCCCCATTATTTCTGCGAGAGGACCGAACATGAGAACGGTGCACTTCACGGCGGTTAGCGGCGTCTCCTCATCCATGTGCAAGGGCGGGGATGCGACCCTTATAGGTGCATCACTCCTGCGCGTCACATGACCGAAGTTCTGCGCGCTGAGGCGCTGTGGAAGGTGTATGATACCGGCAGTGTGCAGGTCAAGGCGTTGAAAGGAGTTGACCTGACCGTCGACGAGGGGGAGATGGTCGCGCTTATGGGACCTAGCGGCTGCGGCAAGACGACCTTCTTGAATTGTGTCTCATCGCTAGATGAGTTCACCGCTGGTGAGGTATTCATCAACGGCGATAGTCTCTCAACTATGTCTGACAAGGTCGCTACTTCGATGCGGGCGAATGAGATCGGGTTCGTATTTCAGTCCTTCAATCTGATACCAGTCCTCTCAGCGGTGGAAAATGTCGAAATTCCGTTGATGATGCAGGGGGTGTCTCCAAAGTCGGCTCGCACTCGCGCTCTTGATGCTCTAGAGAAAGTAGGCCTGAGGGAGTGGGCGGGACACCTACCCGCTGAGTTGTCAGGTGGCCAGCAGCAGAGAGTGACGATTGCTCGCGCCTTCGTCCACCAGCCTGCGGTGATACTTGCTGATGAACCGACGGGCAACCTCGACAGCGAGACATCAGACATGGTAATGAATATCCTCGTGGAATTGAACAGGAAGCATGGAATCACTTTTGTGATTGTCACTCATTCAGTCGACATCGCCTCTTTCTGTCCTCGTATCGTCAAAATCAATGATGGTCAGATAATCAGTGACGAGACCGTTGCCTCCAGTGAGACTGCGAGCGAAGAAGAATAGGTGGTGATGGCCTTTGACTTGGAGTGGAGATTCCAACAATGGTGGTTTCGCCACCGTTTTCCCTCCATGGGCGAGAAATCTCCTTCTCATCTCTTTCTTTTTAATCACCGCCACCGTCTCTTCTGCAGCAATCTATCTTCTCGCAGATTCACTCTCAATTCTCGACATCGGCATAGGATGGCTCATCACTTCCATCACCCTCGGAACAGTAGTGGGACTGGCCTTGTCCCAGTCCATCAATCTGCTCCTCTCTAGCCGTCAGAGGATGCTTGGACTGATGGCTCTCGGCAATCTCAAGCGACGGAAACGCAATACCTCGCTGGTGCTGGTCGGCCTTCTCGTCGGTTCCGCCATCATCACCAGCAGTCTCGTCGTGGGTGACAGTCTTGATGCCACACTTCAGGCACAGTTCGCAGAATCTCTCGATGAGACAGACATCATCATCAGGGGTAGGGACGGCAATTCACAACCCATCTGGTGGAACGAATCGCGGGCGAGAGGCTTCTTGGATGATGTCTATTCCATGGGCGATGTCGACGCGGTATCTCTCGGCATTCTGACTGAAACCGGACTCAAGTCTCCTGAACACAGGACTGTGGAGGCTAACAACGGCCATTGGCTCGCTATGGACCCGACCTACCAAGAGAAGGGGTCATGGAACCCGTTCGGCGGTGCGAATGGCCCGAGATATTCCGAGATAGAAGAGGGGAAGGCGTACATCTCCGAGAAGGGGGCGGACCACCTCAAGGTGGCTGTCGGTGATTTGGTGGAGGCCAGTTGGACCACATTGGATAGTTCTGGGCAAATGTCCCGTTCCATTGCGAATTTTACGATTCAGGCAATCGTACCCACCCACGCATCAGGCTATGAGAACGGTGGCGAAGTGACCATCTATACCACCCTGCAACAGGCACAGGAGGTTCAGGGGCGGCAGGGGGAGGTCAACCGTCTGACTATCTCTGCAACGGGAGGTGTCCTCGATGCCCAGCAGGCGGAGAGGCGGGTTCTTCCTCTACTCAATTCCACGCTTGACGAGGCGATTGTCGCTGAGGATACAGGCTTGGTGGTGACCACATTGCCAGAAGATGCCACTCTTTCCGTTCAGAAGACAGAGGGCGATGCTCTGTTGAGCGGTGATGATGTGGCGAGCCTGCGCCAAAACATTTCAGCCATCTCCCCGAACGCATCCATCGCTGAATTGTTGATGGCCCCGCTGTTGCGTTTGACAGCCGATGGCGTGAATCTCTCTGGTCTCATCTCCGACGATGTCTCTAATATCGATTCTGACAGCGTGGCTGACTGGTATGCCACTCCTGCCGGCCTATCGGTGCAAATGAGAGAGACGAGTCAGTGGTTTCAGTGGACCCCATCAGGGAATGGCTCGAAATCCATACTAGAAGTGGTATCTGTGGGTGGCGGTGCGGCTCTCTCACTCCATTCATCAGGAGTCCGTCTTTCGGTCTTGGATGCCGAGGTTCCTTCTCGCGACATCACCATGCCGGTGGAGGTCGGCGAATTGACTGGCTTGGCCGTTTCCGAGGATGGAATCGGAGTGGCCGTCGGTATTGTTGATGATGGTGTACAACTGCTGTGGGGCGATGCCTTCAGTGAGGGTGCGGAAGTGTGGGAGCCAGTGCTCATTGACACCTCCTCTCTCGCCTTCTCGATTGAGGATGCCGAGGTCATTTCCGAGGCTGATTCCATCTATCTCAATGTGGCCGGTGCATTTGCTGCTGAAACCTGTGAGATTGCGATTGAAACTCTCAATACAGAAACTATTTTTTGCAATTGGATTTCAGACCCGCCCTCCAGTCGTGGTATCACCTCTCTCGGAGGAGTTGCATGGGACCTGTTCGGTCAAGATTTGCAATTGGTTTCTTCACGGCTCGTCGGCAACACCACATCGGCTCACACGATGGGGTTGCCGGCTGGTGACATCACCTCCGTCACATCAACTGCAATCTTCGTTGAAGGTGGTGGTCTCTACCTCTTTGACGGTGAAACATTCACCCTCTCTCCAATCCAACCACCACCATCTTTCGCCGGCGGTGTCGCTTGGTCAGACGGCAATCGGACGATAACATCTGCCGGCGTCGGCGTCCACATCTCTGACGACCGAGGGGTCACGGGTAGAATCCCCTATCAGGTAGCCCTCGAGGGGGGTGTGAACTACCCCCTCATCGCTCTCTCTCTCACCGGCGGGATTGTCCCTGAACCACTTTCCGGGGACGTATTTCTGACTTCCTGGTCGGCGGCTGGATTGGCGATGTCGCCGCCTTCGAACCTCTCACTGGTTGGAATCTATCAGGCCGTTGCTGGCGATATCAAAGGTCTGCAGATGAACCACACATACACAGTTCCTGAACTACCCGCTCCACCCGGCCAACCCGGTCTGGACGACATTTCCGTGGCAATCGTGAATCTTTCTGATGCAGAAATTCTGGTCAACAGAGATGAACCGGTGCGCAGTATGGTGATGGTTTCCGACCCATCACTCGCTGTCACGGAATCCACCTCACCACTTTCCGATGCAATCTCCGACTGGGTGGATGAGGTCGCCACCGCTGAATCGATGGGTCTCAAGGTAACCCCCATCAAGTCCCAGATAAGGGAACGGACAGCGGATAGTGGGGCAAACTTTTCCGCTCTGTTCCTGATTTTCGGCACCTTTGTCATTTTCGCAGGCATTCTGCTAGTGATGAACCTCTTCGTAATGCTCGCTGATGAGAGGAAATCCGAGATGGGTATGTTACGAGCGCTTGGGATGCAACGCCGAGAGTTGCGCTCGATGTTTGTCATGGAAGGCACTCTTATAGGGCTGCTATCAAGCGCCATCGGCTCACTCGCCGGTATCGGAGTCGCTTGGTTGCTGATGGCTACATTGGACAAGATTCTGTCAAGAACCTTCTCCGGCTCAATCTCCTTCGACTGGACTTGGCACAGCATCCTCACAGGTTTTTCCTTCGGATTCCTAGTCACATTCCTCACCCTGTGGATGACATCCCTCTACATCTCGAGAATGAATGTGGTGGCGGCGATGCGCAACATTCCGACGCGCCTGACCAATGCTCTCCCGTGGTGGACAATTCTCGTCACCCTCGCTCTGATGGGTGCAACCCTCGTTTGTGCTTTCGCGGCGCTGTTCATCGGTGACGAGCAATCGGGTAGTGCTTCCGCTTGGTGGCTCGCCGGTGGCTTCTTGTTCTTGTTCTCACTGGTGCCACCGTTGTTCTTCATCCTCTCCAAACTCCTTCCAGAGTCGGTCACACTGGGGGGTTTTCGTGCCTCAAGGTCGGTTCTCACTCCTCGTCTGACCATGTCCATTCTCGGTCTTCTGATGTTCGGTTGGGGGGTATGGGATGACCCAGTCAGCGCCGATTGGGAGCAGGGCGATGTCTCATTCATCATCCTCGGTGCCTTTCTCGTCGCCGCTGGTGTCCTGCTCCTCACCTCGCTCGCCCCGGTTATCGCCAAATCTCTGGCGAGAGCCGGCTCGACCGTATCCCGCCGTCTCTCTGCGGTTTTGCCGACGGCCCTCGCCTATCCTCTCGCCACTCCCTTCAGAACAGCCATGACGATGGGTATGTTCAGTCTGGTGGTCTTCGCAGTCGTGGTTCTATCCGGTTATTCCGCCTTGGTCGGGAATTGGTTGGGTGACTTGGGGGAGGATGCGAGAGGTGAGTGGGAGATTGTCGCCTTCGGCAATCTTGACCTCGATGAGGACAGTGGGCAGTGGGAACTCGGGTCGCTGACGGCGGCCGACTTCGACGCAATCGCCACGATGGAGGCGGAGGTGGTGAAAGTCCACAAACTCGGGGAGATGGATTTGGAGAACAACTCTCGCAAGACAATGATTAGGGGATTCGACGCCAATTTCAGTGATTTCGGTGGTCTCCCTCTCCATTCTTGGGAGTCGAGTCTGGGTGCGACGGAGTCAGAGGTGTGGTCCTCAATTCTCGAAAATGACTCGCTTGCAGTCATCGACTATTCGATGGCCGTGGAGTCGTATCAGGGTGAAGGTGGTGTTGAACATGAGGGGATGGGCCTCAACATCGGTGATGCCCTAATCGTCAGCGACCCCTTCAATCCGGCCCGCAACTCCACCTTCTATGTCGCTGCCGTCACCACTCAGGAGAGTGGGTGGTTCGCCTCCGGTGTCAGCGTCAACCGAGAGGTGGCGGCGGCTCGTTTTGATACAACCCCCTCGTCGATTTGGTTCTCGCTCCCCCCTGAGGCAGACCTAGAGAGGCAGGATGAGGTGGCTAAGGAACTGCAGTACGAACTGGTCGAGGAGGGGGCGGTGGTGTTCGCCATCGAAGTAGAATTCAAGGAGATTCAATCGTTCATCTTCTCGATGTTCCAGATGCTACAGGCGTTTCTCGCACTCGGTCTTGCCGTGGGCATAGCCGGATTGGGGGTCATCACCATCAGGAATGTATCGGAAAGAACACACCAGATTGGCATTCTCCGCGCCCTCGGATTTCAGCGCAGTATGGTTGTCACCAGCTTCTTGACGGAGTTGACCTGGGTCAGTCTGCTCGGTATCCTCAACGGAGCAGCCGTCGGCATCGGTTTCCACTATCAACTCTATGTCAAATTCCTCAAGGCGGAGGGGGCCGAGTTCGTCATTCCTGTGGGCGAGATTCTTTTCATAATTCTCGGCGCCTATCTGCTCACCCTCCTAGCGACGGCATGGCCGGTTCGCAGAGCCGCTTCAATCCATCCCGCCGAGGCTCTGAGGGACATCGAATGATACAAAACGAATGTTCTAAAATCAATATAATTGTGCATTTAGGTATGTATATTTTAACAGAAACCCGCGCATAGTATAAATACGGATTGAAGAGGTGGGGCAACCCCGTATAGGGAGGACTGTGACATGAAGAGAGCAACGAGTTTGGTTTTGGCTTGGCTGATGCTGGTGAGCATCATGGCTAGCCTCAATCCGATTGAAATGAATGAGAGCGAACCGGTTGAGGACGCATCTGGGAGGGCAGACTATGAGGTCTGGCTGAGCGGTGCCAATTCGCCGAGGGAGTCAACGACCGATATTTCTGGGACCGTCAGAAACGCTGTTGATGTAGGGGACGAAATCAATTTTGACCTCGTCATCAAGAACATTGGCAACAACGCCATCTCTGATATGAGTGTGGCAGTCACTGTCAACAATGGAGTCACCGACATCATTGACACATCTGCGGCACCAGACATCGCCATCTGTAACGAGGTGAGCATTTGTGACCACCAGAGTCTCGCCCCGGGGGATTATCTGGCCAACGGCCACTATTTCGCCAGGGATGACCTTGGAAACACATTGGTGTGGACGCCGGCGGTTGTCGGAACTTACACCGTTTCCATCTCTATCGACGCAGGAGACCAAGACACCGACCTGACCAACAACGAGTTGGTCTTTGAAGTCGTCGTGATCGACTGGTATGACATCGAGGTCGACTTGGTGTGGGATAGCGGCGACGAGGCCGCCACCGGAGAAGGGCCACACTCATTCACCTTGACGGCGCTGGTCAACGGCAGTTCTTCTTGGGACGCCCGCGAGGTGGAGTTGGAAGTGAACTTCGACGGCTTGTTTGAGGCCTACGCGTACGACGCCGTAGCGGGATGGGCTGCGATCTCGCAGTTCGACAGTGACGGAGATGGCACGATGGACGACTGTCCGACGGCAGACCCGGCCACGACCACTTCCTGCACATGGTCGGTCACTCTCGGCGACAGTCAGAGCGTGGAAATCTATTCCAACCTCTCCGCCCAACCACCGACCGTCACGAACGGCACGCGAAATGTCGCTGCCTTCCAGACAGCGTACACATTTGCAGGTTCAATCAAGGGAGATACAGCCAATGCCAACGGCGTTGGCGTGTTCACAGTCAGTGCATCCCTTGTCAACTACCGAATCTATGAAGAAGTGGTCACCGACTACGGCTCAGGCCCCGGTGGAAACCACTCCGCTGATGTCGTCAATGAGATGATGGAAGTCAACAAGTCACTTGATGACCGCAATGGCAACAACGATGACCTGTTGACAGCGACCTTCGCCTCCTACCACGATGTACGCGTCGTGGCAGTGGAAGCGGGCGAGCAGCATCAAGAGGGCGGCCGGTTGGATGCTGGCATGACACGCGTCTTCGCGAGGGTTGAGCACAGCGGCAGTGACAGAACCGTCAACTATGACTGGGCTGTCACCTTCAACATCAAAGACTCGAACGGAGTGGATATCATGGGCTCCCCTGTCGTCGCGGTTGAGTGTGAAGACCCCGAGGGCACATCCACATACACGCACCAACACCTCGGCGAAACAGTCCCCGCACAACTTGACGGAACTGCTTGTGTTGACATGATGTTGAATCCCGGAGTCTTCTCCATCTCGGCGACGGTTGCCCTCCTTGACGCTTCATTGGACAATACGAATCCAGGGGACGAAGCGGATGACTGCGGCAACGGCACGAACCCCGCTTGCCACACCGACATGAACGGCGGCAACAACATGAGAACCGGTCATTTCGAGATCCTCAACATGGGTCCATCAGCCTACCTGACGATGGATGAGGTCGATGGTCCACTTCTCGATGGCTCCCGTGTGACCTTCAGTGCCCGCGCCGAACACCTCCACCAGCCGGATTTCAACGGTGACGGCGAACCGGATGCGTTCTCCTACACATGGACTATGATTGGCCACTCGGAATCCGAC
This sequence comes from uncultured Candidatus Poseidoniales archaeon, assembly GCA_964342465.1. Classification (GTDB taxonomy): domain Archaea; phylum Thermoplasmatota; class Poseidoniia; order Poseidoniales; family Thalassarchaeaceae; genus MGIIb-Q1. The sequence continues at coordinate 172,667 of CAYFFQ010000001.1, forward strand.
CCTGCACTTGACCTCTGTGCGGGGGCAGCATCCTGTTTGGTCGACCTCAATGTTCTGTGGCTCGGAACCCCCACCATCAAGGTCACAGTCGAAGACCACTGGGGGGCAACTGACACCGCACAGATCAGTTTCAATGTCTGGAACGACTATTCCACCAGTGCAAGTGGTGACTGCTGGGCCGTAGACTATGATGTTCTCTATGATGGCCAAATGGCGTTTGGTGTCAACTTCACCGACGCTAATGATGTGACGGGGGCAACTCTTGAGGGCAGTTCAGGTGAGTGGGACTCAATCTGCACATTCGACCTAGACTCACCGTCTCCGGTTGGTCAGGGAGATGTCTCCACCGAGACCCTAACAGTGACCATCGACGCCGACCCTTCAGAGGGCCACTCCCTTTGGTACATGGGTGCAACCACATGGGTTGAACTGACTGGAACCACGCAGGCGCAGGTTGATGCAGACACCATCACATTGACATGGGACAACGACGGCACCCTGCCTTCGCGCCCATCATCTACCTACGCGGTGTTCGCCTCAGCCACTCTCGGACAACCACCTCAGGCAGGTATTACCAACCTTGCAGCAACACTCGGTGCAGCTGCTGTGGTAGAACTGTCGTGGGAGATCAGTGACAGCAACCTCGTCAACGAGGATGCAGACTACGGGGTCATTTACATCAATGGCGACGGTCCAGCCCTCGACGGAGACCGCCACACTTTCGGCTTGTCGCAGACCGAGTGGACTATCTCCGGCGAGCATGGTGTGACCTACGAGTTCCTAGTGCGCATTGAGAACGGTGAGACTGACAGTAGTGGAAACGCGCTGTTCGGAACACCGGTCGACTCTGGTAGCGCCACCGCTGACGGACAGGTTGACCCATCTGCTGGCGCCAGCGGACTGACTGCAACCAAAGCCGCAGGCGACATGATTCAGTTCGCCTGGGAAGCGGCCGACGCATCTGATGTCGACCACTGGATGGTCTGTTGGTCGCCAACCGAGCACACCTCTCTGCAGGTCACCAGCCTATCTGATGCAGGAAGTTGCGCAAGCACAACCGACTCGAGCACCTCATACGAGATGGCTCGCCACTCCGGTGCTGGCAACTACTTCTACTCGGTGGCGGCGATTGATGCCAACGGCAACATGGAGGCTCAGGACTCCAGTTCAGCACTATCTTTCACTGAAGACTACGACCCTGGTGTTGACAACACCCCGATAGGCACACCCGGCGGCGAGGGAGAAATACCGAGCGGCGCATGGATAGCCATCATCGCGTTGGTCATCCTCGCAGTTGTGGCAGGTGCCTTCATCCTGACCCGTGGTGGCGGAGAAGGTGAGGGCGACGACTTCGACTACTGAATGAAGTGAACGGAGTTCAATACTGAACCGATAATACAAGACCCGTCTCGTACGGGAAACTCTGGCGGGGGGTCCTCACGGGCCCCTCGCCTTTTTTTTATTTTCTGGCCTGCATCTCTCGATGTTTTCCCTATCTGGCAGAATCAGCAACATCCGTTTTTTTTTTTCTGGCCTGCATCCCTCGATGTTTTCCCATCTGGCAGAGGCCACCACCCATCCCAGTGGACCATCAGGGGTCGTCTCTCGGGGATAATGATCGTCTCTCGGGGATAATGAAATGTAGGGGTCAGGGGGGGGTATGTTTTCGCCTGAACAACTATTCTTTACGCCTATGATTAATCGGATTATCGCCCCCTCTCGGCGGTGATACAAATGGATTGTACTACAACATTTGGGCCTAAAATCTTACAATATATCCACATCTCAATGGTCAACCAAACCGCCCACTCAAAGGATACGCACCCATATTATTATATGGTCAACAAAGCGTGCGCATAAGTGCCATACGACAGTTTGGGGTATGAACATGGTGACAAACAAGAACAAAGTGACCCTCGGGGGCAGCTGGCTTTTGCTGGTTCTCCTGATGATTGGAATGAGTTGGAGCGCTGCAATATCGCCCGTAGGGGAGAATTTGCAGGTTTCTGAGAACGATGGGGCGGAGATTGCAGATGACCCGCTGGCGCTTCCGGATGAGGCAACGAATCCGGCAGACAACAATGAATTCGGGTATGACCCTGCAGCCGAGTTGATCGGTGCAAGGACCCAGACCGCCAAGACCTTCCTAAAGGAAGATGGTGGTTTCGAGGCAATCGTATCTCCGGCGCCGGTCCACTACTTGGACAATGGTGCATGGGAGGAGATTGACCTCAACTTGGAGTCCACAGAAGAGGGTTGGGCTGTGACGGAGAACACCTTCGAGTCGTACTTCTATCAGAACCCGATGAAGGGAGTGGAGATGGTCGTCGATGGTCAGACAATCCGCTACGGCATAATGCCACAGGTGGTGGTCCTCGATGGACAGACCCTCTCTCCGGAACCTTACATGGGCAAGCCGAGTGCTGAACCAATCGACGTGGGTGGCAGTGTAATCCGCTACCCGATGATGACTGGAGTCACCTTGGACTATCAGGTCTCTTCGACCCAGTTGAAGCAGAATCTGATGCTCAGTGAGGCACCGCAACTTCTCGACCACCAGAAGGAGTCGGGATTCTTCGGAATCGCTGAGACGATGTATCTGCCTGTCGGCTACGCCCTCTTCCTCGGCGAGTCTCCGATTGCAGATGGAGAACTGGTGCGAACCAACGAATCTCTTACCATCCGCAATCTCGAAACCGGAGAGTTGCTCGTAACCATCCCACAACCGATGGTCGATAGCATCGAGCCGGCTCTTGAAGGACCTCACATTGGCGACTATGTCATCCGAGTGCAGGGGGAGGAGGTCTCACTGACCACGGTGGTGGAGAACTCGTGGCTGCTCGACAGCGACAACCGCTCTTACCCACTCTTCATTGACCCGACTATGGACAAAGGGGCGGCCACTGGGGGATACGCATATTACTACCGCTACTCGCTATGGGGTTGGTACACTCGAACCTACGAACGAGCGTATTCTTACTCCTTCCTGTCGTGGACTTGCCGAGGAACCGGTTCATACCTTAACGGCTGTACATCTTCGTCCTCCTACACTTGGTTCTACCGCCACGCTTGGTATCGGTTTGACCTTGGCGGCGCACTGCCCTCTGGAGCGACGGTGAACAGTGTCGATTTCAAGGCGCATGTGGGCAGGTATTATTCTGGAAACAGGGCCTTTGATGTGGCTGTGTTGAAATCAGGTAGCGCTCAAACGAGCAACCAAATTGACCCCAGCAGTTACCTTTACAGTAACGGCTACCAACTCAACCGCTACATCAGGAACAGCCCCGCATCATCAGCATCCACCACCGTCACCGACCCGGGTTACTACTGGTCGTCAACGGCAAGAGTGAGGAGCATATCCATGAACAGCAACGGCGTCAGCGATGTGCAGGACGCAGTGGATGGAAACGCGGCAGGCGCCAGCGGCAACGTTCTCGGCCTCGCAGTGAGGAACACGGCTAACGCACCATTCTGGTATTGGTGTTCGACCGGCTACTACACTTACTATGGATGCACATCCACAAGCCGGTATGCACATCTACACCTTGACTACACAGGTGGTTCAGATACGACACCACCTGAGGACGATTTCGTCGCCTACACGGGCTTGAAGACGCACCGTGCCGAGAAGAGAACCTTCTGGCTCGGCCTGCGCGACACCACCGGGGTGGACACCACCGCCGCCGGCGGACCGCACCTGCAATACAGAGTGAACAACGGTTCGTGGACTGGCGTGGCGGCAACGACCATCGGCACCTGTGCAGCAGCCAACTGGTGCAACTTCCGCGCCGCCATCCCCGCAGTGGCTGAAGGTGATTATGTGCAGTACTTCTGGGCTTTCCAGGACCTTGTCGGCACCGCCGCAGGGACAACTGGCAACCCGAACTTCAAGACCCTGCCTGTTGGTGGGACTGGAACCCCATCCAGTATCACCGCAGCACCTACTTCGCCGTACAATTATTTCGTTCAACCGGTTGAGGAAGCAGACGCTTTCAACAGCGACGGAACGAACAACAACAAGTGGCAGGTAAAGATAGATGGAGTTAACAACTACCGCTACTATTCGACCTATCGCTACTTCGATGAACAATTGACCTACTACGAGGACACCGAAGAGTGGATATGGGAGTATGACACCAGCAACTGCGGCAGCGGCTCGTACTCCTGTTTCAACAGCAACAGCGGCGTCTACGAGTTGCGGTACAGTCCGTCAGTCAACACTTACAGTTACAGCAACTGTGCCTCTTCCACCACCTGTAAGGTGGTCGAACCATCCGGTGGGCTGTCGATGTCCGGCACCAACGGACCGGGTATGTCCACCATCTGGTGGTACAACTCAGCAGCAGGTGCCTTCACGGTCGTCGGGCTGGATGATACTACCGGAATAGACCAGCCAGTCGCCGGCACCTCTGTGGGTACCAACGGAGGAGGCAGGAACTGTGACGACTGTTCCTCAGCCGTACCTATCCCTGGTGACATCACCATGAAGTTCGGAACATTGAGCATCAACGGGACCTTCTCAGCGTCATCTACGACAAGGAACTGGTTCTGTGTCAACAGCAACAACCACCCACTCTATTTCCAGAGTTCGAGCAGCAGTAGCCCATACTGTCTGTCAACCTACACTTTCTACCGCTACGACCGACAATGGAACGGATGGGCTGCACCTGGATACGACGGCCGCTGGTCAACCGGAACCGACATCACCCAGAAGGTGAGCACGGTCCGCCCACAGCCGGATATCTATCCACCCGAGTTGGACCACACCGGACTGATGGACACCCACAGCGAGGATGACCGCAAGGTGACCGTCGGCATCATGGATGCTGGTGACCCACCTACCGGAACCAATGTATCCACCGGAACCGATGCAAATGGCATCCTTGAAGGCCCACACATGAAGTATAGGGTCTACAATGCCACCACTCTCTCTTGGAGTGGTTGGACGACTCGAGCGATGTCACCGCCAGCAGGTACTGCCCGCGCCTCTTGTGAATTGGCAAGTTGTGACTGGTCGGCTACCATCCCCGGCACCGAGAGAGACAACTCCGTCGAGTACACTCTCCATGTCAAGGACAACAACGGCAACTGGAACAACACCACCGCCACATCATATCTGATTGGCACACCAACCAAGGTCTTCACCATCGAGTGGCACGACCAGACTTGTGGGTTCAGTGCGTCTTATTCCTGCTCGTGGCAGATCAAGTTGTACGATGTGACCAATGAAGTGGAGTTCCACTACGACACGAGTTCAAGCGCCTACTACGACTATCAGAGCATCGGCTACCAGAAGGGTGGCGCGACCGCCATCGGCGCAACTCTGAAGGAGCGCGGGACCGGATATGTCGCCGGAGCAAATCCATTCGCTAACAACTTCCGTATCAGCACCAGCGGCAACGCCCACGCCAACGAAGTGATTCCAGTTGGAATGACCGAGTTGTACAACTACGACGAAGTATTCACCGGAACCAGCAACGGGCGGCCATACACATACTACTGCACACGCTACTGGTACAACTACAAGAATCAGTGTGCAGAGGTAATCAGTCTGCCTACGGGATTCGACTTCGACTACTTCGGGACCACCTACAGTGGCAACAGCAGCCACACCATCCACGCATTGCGACATGGGGCTGCATCGTTCAGTCAATCATCGTCAACCGTGCCTATGCAGATGTCTACATATTATCCATGGTACGGCCAGTGGCCAACCCTGCCGAACACAGGCAGTTACGTCAATAATGTCCACCTTGCCCCATGGTTCGGTTACTATGCGTCATACTACTGCTACAACAGCGGCAACTCCGAGTGCAGCATCCGCACCAAGACCATCCCATTCGATGGCGCAGGTATGGATGTTTATGCAGATATCACGACCCCAACCACTTGGGATAACGAGATGAGTCCGATTCGCATTGTGCCGAGCGGAGATTACCTCCGAGTCACCGCCGACCTGACTATCGAGCCAGGTGTGGAGATTCAGATCGCCAGCGGCAAAGGATTGGACATCGCAGGAGCATGTTCGAAGTTGACTGTCTCTGGAAACGCCACCCACCCGACCACCATCACCAACCTCGGGACGGCGAACGCCAAGGGCATCGCCTTCACCAACGGTGGATGTACGACTGCGAACACCGACGAGCGCCACACCTTTGACACCGTTGGATTCAGTAATCTTGACACAGCTATCGCAGCAGGTAGCCGTCACGGGAACGCACCGCATTACAATGGTAATGTCGGTAACTTCACGCTGACCGATGTCACCTTCGAGAATGTCGGGACTGCAATCAAGCACGGAAGTGGCCAAGGAACAGGTTTTGACCTGTCAGGTGTGGACATCACCAACGCAACTGCTTCTTGTGTGGACCTTCCAGACAACTCCGTGTTCACTTGGAGGGAAGGTAGTGCCACCAACTGCAACACCGGCCAATCAACTCTACACGGTGGAATTCTGACCGGAGATGGTTCATCAGTGACACTGGAGAACCTCACGATGTCAGGCGCCGAGAACATCGGTATTGCAGGCGGCGCCCATTCGCTATGGATGTCAAATGTCAGTATGTCGACCACCAACAATGTAATGACCGCTGCGACGGGTATTTCTCAGGAATTGACAGGCGTTACATCAGGAACTGATTTCTATGCCAACAACGTCAACGCCGGCGGCTACAATGCAGTGACCATTCATGCGACCGACTCGGTCGAGATGACCACATTCTCAACCGGTGGTTCCCTGACAATCGAACCGGGTGGCGGTTCTGCCGCCGGTGCATCAGGAATGACATGGAGTGACCTCACTATCGGCGGAGACATGACTGTGGCGCGAGTGGCCCCGGCAGCAATCGAGAACGCCGGAATTGGCGGGAGTTTGATTTTTGGTTCTACCGCCGCCAGCGCCGACCAGATACTGATCACAGATTTGGTGGTTGCAGACCAATTGAATGTACGCGGTTGTGGTTACAATGTTCGTGCAGATTCGGCGACAATTGGTGACTCCTTGGCAGGCACAGGCCTAGGTGCTAGGGTGTATTGCACCTCAAACACCGCGAGGAGTTCGTTGACAGTCGTCGGTTCTACAATCCACACTTCGTCTGCTCGGGATGCTCTATCGCAGGCTCGTAGTGGAACATTAACAATCGCCGAGTCAGTCCTGACTTCGGACCACGTATCCCCACAAGTTGGAAGGGCAGGCAGAAATGGAGAGGTCCGCATAATCGGGGTCACATTTGCTGGCAACGGCTGTGCTGATGCCGGCGGATGGGTCGGTGCTACGAACTGTCCGATGAGTATCACCCATTCCACAGGTTTCATATATGTCGGCGGCACCGCTCAGGTGGCAGCATACCGAGTCATGAACTTGGTGCCAGTTTTCGTAGCAGACCATGCAGTCACTACCACAACGGTATCAACCTCTGGAATCTGCCCTGGTGCGGGTTGTATCGTGACCACTGAAGTGGATGTCGGAACAACCTACACCGATGCAACAGGAAATGCAACCGCATGGCTCATTCAAAGCCGACTTGCGTTGAGTGGTACAACTCTAACCACATACGAAACATACACTGACCACAGCATCGCCATCTCCGGCGGTGCAGGTCAAAACGAGACCACACCAGCAGATGCTTGGTATTCGGCCACTTGCGTAGTTAACGGAATGGACTGTTCCATGCCTCTGTCGCCTGGCGACCAAGTCTACATCAAGTTGGAGGCAATGCCTCAGGATTGGGGTGGTGCTGCTAAGGATTGTGCATGGTTGGCAGGTAACACCTCAACCACCAATGGATACCACCTCTACACGATGCAGATTATCACTCTGTCGACCAACTTGGTTCTCGATGGGTGCAAGATGCACTTGAACGGAACGAAGTTCACGGTCAACCGCAGTGCGACCAACAACCCGACCATCACCATCCAGAACGGTGGCGAACTCCTTCTCAGCGAAGGCGGCGGCGAAATTGGCAACATCAGGGCGGTCACCAGCACCTACGGTTGGGAGATGGACATCCAGTCCGGCGGTAAATTCGTTATTGACAACGGATTCATCCGTGACATGTATCAAAACTCGAACACCAACGGTGCGATGAATGTAGGCGACGGCGCAACTCTTGAACTGAAGAACGGTGCTATAGTCTACGGCAGTCAGACGGTCTCGTCAAGCATGGCAACCATCAATGTCGATGGTGGAACCCTGTTGGCCACCGGCGCCAGCGTCTACAATGCGCAACAGAGCGGTGTTGGAATCAGCCTCCAAAATACTGGTGCATCCAACCTACAGAACATCGCCGTCTCCGGAGCAGATACCGGTATTTCAATCGTCGATGCTGCTCCATCAGTCGATGGATTCACCCTGACGGACAACAGAGTCGGAGTGGTCGTTGATGGTGGAATGACTCTACCGAGTATCTACCGCTCTACTCTGCTTTCAGGACAGAGCGCAGGATGGAACACTTATGAGATAGACCTGACCGGACTTGCTGGAAACTACAACTACATCCAGTTCGGTTTCAACAATGTCTACAACGGTGGAAATGTGCACCCTCTCTACAACTGGTACTCAAGCAGATACTACGCCGTCTATGACCGCATGCGAATCGCCATCGACGACAATGATGGCAACGGATTGGAGAACTTCACCACCGACGCCGCGGGCAAGTTGATGACTGGCTACTATCACTCGGGTGACCTTAGCAACCTCGGTAACAGGCTCAACCCCGACCACCCGAGCAGGAACGATGGATGGGCGCGCTACGACTGTAACTACTACGGTTATCAATACAGCCCAGGAGGGTCCTACCAGTACGGTTACTACTACTACCTGAACAACTACGGGCCTTACACGCAGGGCAACACCAACTACTACGGGGCAAACGCCTACCCAAGTGATTTCGGATTCACGATGGACATTGTGGATGGCCTGACCGGCAGTCAGAACTACTACCCATACAACTACTGGGGCTACTACTGGCCAAGTTGGTACTTCGGTAGCGGATATCAGGGTGGAATCTACACCCCACCCGAGGGCTTCAACGGCCTCTGGGGATACTACAACGTCTGTCTGTCATACGCATACCGCTACCAGACTCCAACCCCCAACGGCTGGAGAATGTCATGGCCAATCGTTGATGTCAGCAGTCCAAATGTCAACCAAGTGTCAGCATACATGGATATTCTGCACAACTACGCAGATTACTATCAGGACCGCTACGACTTCGTCTTCCGCGGTGGCAACACCATCAACGAGTTGATGAACGCACAGTGGGGCAGGGAGTTCGGGAAGGCGAGCCTTGCCAACGGAGTGATAGATGGCTCGGATACGGGTATTGAAATCGCCGACAATTACGCGGCGGCTGACATCTCTACCGTCGTCATCAATTCACCTGCTGATGAAGGTGTTCTTGTCGCTGGGACCTCAGCGACTTCGATGAATGGAGTGACGGTCAACAACGGACGCTACGGTATTCGCACAACCGCCGCATCAGGTGGCGCATTGGATGCATTGAATGTCAATCTAGACAACCAGTCGCAGGACGGAATAGTCCTCGCCTCAGCATTGAATCTCGGATTGAGCGGCGCCATCACCAATGCCAGTGGAAGTGGTGTGAATGTCCTCTCATCGAGCAGTAGGGATTGGAATTTCAACGGTCTGTCGATGACCAGCAACAACCTCGCTCTCAATCACGACGGGTCTGGTGAGTTGACCTGCAAGAACTGTGTGACGGGGAGTAATTTAGCTGATGTGGCAACATCAGGTCTCGTGACTTGGATTGAAGGTGATGTGGACCTCAACATAGTCTCAGCGACCGGCTCTGGTATGTTCCAAAGAGGTAGGTTGCTGGACTTGACTGTCACGGCTGACCTCAGTGGGGTGGCCAACACCGGTGTTACACTGGTGGACGGCAACAACCGCAGAGTGGCCAATGGAGAAACCGACGGTTCAGGAACTCTGACAGGCATGGTGTTCTTCACGAACTATATCGACGCATCGGGTTTGACCGTGGTCAATCTAGCAGGGTATCAGGTGATGACTGTCGCCAAGGTGGCCTACTCGTCCACTGTGGCAGACTTCAGATATGCCATCAAGGGGGTCACACTCGTTGATGCGCCTGGCAACTCCGACTCCGTCGCCCTGACCGACAATTTCGACGCCCGCGTCTGTTACAGTTGGACTTCAAGCAGTTACAACTTGCTGCAATCCTGTAGTGGAAGCAACTATCTCAGTTCAAGTGGTTCGAGGACAAAGTCCGATGGTAACGCTGGAACAATCACCGAGTACGGATACTACGGTGCGATGCCGACCAACATGCAGAACAAGGCGATTCTGATAGACTCACCCTATGCATATACCGGCTCCAGCGGAGCTTCGTTCAACAACTCGGTCATGTTCTGGAGTGGATTCTACTCTAATCAATGGTCCGACCTCTATGTGAGATACCCATACAGTGGAACCGTCTACGCTGACAACACACAGATGACAGCCATAGGCACAAAGGGGACTGAATTCTTCAACCTCGGCTACTACGGTGGTTACAACTACGGTAATTTTGAGGTCAGTAGTTCGACCCTCGTCAACCTCGGTTCCGTCGGCAGTGGTGCCGGATACTACAACCGCGACCCAGTAGTTAAGGTGACGGATAGCACTCTGGTATCCTATTCTCAAATTGATGAGGTCCAGTCGGTGTATCCTGAGGAAATTTGTGTGCAGTCGGCTGGTAACGACCCAGGCGACTTCCTCGTAGACAACAACACGATGTACGACTGTACTGTCGGAGTGATGATTTACTACAACTACTACGCCACCAGCACATATTACGGTGGAACCGGTACCGACGGTTACCAGTGGTCCAACAACACGCTCTACGACAGTAACTACCTGCCATTCTGGATTTACATCAGGTCCTATTCTGATGACGGAATGATTGACAATAACACCATCACCGGCTCAAAGAGAGTCGGCTACGGTATCTATGCACAGGACAACACTGCAAACAGCGTTGAGATTAGAGGAAACACGATTCTCTCCGCTGACAATCCAATTTACTTGCGCAACGCCAAGTCATACAACATCAATAACAACTCGATTCACGGCAATGCAAACTCTGCTAACGCCGGTATCTATGTCAGGAATGGAGAAGGAACAATCGCAGACAACGTTCTGTCAGATGCTGACGGTGGTATCAACGTCTATGGTGTGCGCTCAGGATATGATGTCGCCATCAACGGAAACACGATTGGTGCATCTGGTGGACGAGTTTCACCAACCGCCACAGGTATCTACCTTGAGAACTGCGGTCTTGCACAGGTTACGATGAATGGCAACTCGGTCTCGACCACCTCGAACGCTCTGGTATCGGATGGCTGTGATGTCTCAGATGTTGGTAGCAATTTCGCCAGCGCTGGTGGCTCTGCAAGTCAGATACACACAGTCAACATCGAGGCGTCCCAGTACAGCCCTGCAGTCAAGAACATCTCAACTGGAGACACAGTGCGATGGGTGCTTACCCAGTACAACAGTGACCCGAACAACTACCAACACTCCACAACCAGCAACAGCAGTCTGTGGGACAGTGGCCTGCTCAACTTGGGCGCAACCTTCACCCACACCTTCACCAGTGCGGGAAGTTACGAATACCACTGTACGGTTCATTCGTGGATGAGCGGTGTTATCAATGTCGCAAGTGGCACAGGTGGTACCAACCTACAGACCTACGGAATCGACATCATCGGTGGCGCAGAGGATATCTCCCTTGATGGAACCGCAATCGGTGGATTCAGTCTCGGCTACCGCCAAGACGGTGGAAGCCTCTCCGTCAGCGGAAACAGTGCAGTGACCGGAGACAATGGGTTTGAATTGACCAATGTTGAAGTCACCGTAGACGGCCTCTCTGTATCAGCAGATAGCGGAACAGGTGTTGCAATCGACGCATCGTCGAACAACGGCCGCCACGCTCTTGACATCGCCAACTTCGATGCAAGCGGTGCAGTCGGTCTGCTCGCTGATGGTCATGAGAACCTGCGATGGAACGGCGGCACCTCGAGTGCCACCACCACTCTACAGACATTGGGTGGCGCAGCCGGCACAATCGAGAACATGAGTTGGGCCGACACGACCACTCAAATCAACGCCGGTGCATACTCAATCATCACCAGCGTCGGCAATGTGCTCAATCAGAGTCAGTTGACCATCGGGACCAGCGCCGTTGTCCACGAGGGCAACCTGCTTGACCTCACTGTCACCCACATGGGTGCGGCGGCGAGCGATGTGGGTGTGATGATCAAGTCCACCGACAACGGTCGCTCAGAGTATGTCAGCCCATCGTGGCGCAGCAACATCATCTCCGTGGGAGAGGGTGCGAATGGTGCAGCCGCTATTACTGACTGGTTTGTCAGCCACCCACTTGGAGTACGCAACATAGCTGATGATGCGATGCCTGGTGCAGTCGCAGTCAACCCAGACCCGACCTCACAGGCTATGGGATACATGACTTGGGACAACACCAACCTCTACATCATGCTGACCGGAGTGACTTTCACTCTGACCGACGGAATGTGGTATCTCGACACCCAATCTGGCGGTTCAACGGTTGGTGACACATGGTATGTCGCGCACAACCTGCCGTTCGAGGCAGACTTCATGCTGTGGGCAGAGGACCTCAACAACTGGGGTATCCGCAAGGTCATGCCGGGTGGCAGTTGGGTCGACACGACCGCTTCCTGTCCCGGCATGCAGGCCGCTCCAGGATTCGGTATTCCCGGAGTGACCCAGACCTTCAGCGGTATCTCAGAGTTCGCCATCCCATGGAGTTGTATCGGCAGTCCAACTGGCCGTATCAAGACCCTCGCCATCGTTCAGAACGAGAACAGCGGTCATGTGCTCGGCGTCTACCCACCACAGTTGTGGAACCAGACCAGCGGGGCGGCTCAGACCTTCGGAGACTTCGGTACTCTGCAGTTGACTGGTGATGACCTCGCTGACGGGACTATGGACGACTACCTGCTCATTCACCGAACCTTCACCGCCACCGGGGCAACCGCACCACGCTACTACAACATCACCGCCAAGGTTCGTGACGCCGACAACATCTACTGGGACTGGGGAATGTACAGTACGCTCTCAATGGACCAGAACCGTGCCGTGACGATTGATATCCTCAGGGCGAAGCCGGTTATCGCAGACCTCGTCGACATCGAATACGATGAAGACACAGGAGCGCACACGGTGTCACTGACAAGCAAGGCTCAGGACTACCAACAGCCATCAAGCCAGTTGTCGTGGGCAGTGACTAATGATGCAATCAATCCATCCAATGCCTCGTCGCCGTACACCTACGACCTGACAGGTCAGACGATGACCATCACACCTAACGCCGATGACTTCGGGAACCACCGACTATACCTCACGGTCACTGATGGCCACGGACTGTATAGCAGCCAATCGCTACTCGTCAGCATCCAGAATGTCAACGACGCACCGGAAATACACAACCCGAACCACCCAGCAGGAACGCCTGTGTTTGCACAGACGATGGATGCCAGCGGCAATGCCGTCTACAATGTGGTAGACGAACCTCAGCGCCGCAACCCCGTGACTGGTGAAGAGATGACTTGGGACTTGATCACCAAGAACCTCGGTAGCCAGAACGGTGCCGGATTCGTCAAGGACCAAGCGAACGAGCAGGACGGTTCGAAGGACAACAACAGCGAGCAGGCACCGCAGACCTACTCATGGTCAGCGGCCACAGAACCAGTAGACTGTACTCCGTTCTCAGTCAGTGTGCAGAGCAACACTCTAGTCATCGACCTGAACGAGGCCAACGAAGCTGGTGGAACTTGCGACATCGTTCTAGACCTCTCTGATGGTGCGTCAGTCAATGACCAAGCACAGACAGTCAGCGTACCGTTCACTGTCAATCCGGTCAACGACCAGCCGAGAATCCTACCATGGAATGTCAGCGAAGGTGCAACAATCTCTACATCATACCTGACCGCCAACGGTGACAAGGTCGCTGGATACATCACTGACACGACTGCAACCCACGACCCATGGTACTGGCAGGTTGACGAAGACACCGAAGATACGGACTTGTTGACCATTGACCTCACCAACATGATGAGTGACAATGACCACACAATCGAGCAACTCTCCTGGGAAGTCGACAACACGCAACAGTCTCTTGACCAGTGTAACTATGAGAACTACTTCGACATCAGCATTGACAACAACGCCCACACACTGACAATTGACCTGATTCCGGATGCTACCACCGATGCAGATAGCAGCGAGTGGGATATGCTACAGGATGCGGATGGCGATGGAGTGCCCGACGACGGCATTCACCAGATGACGCCACGAAGCGGAACATTCTGTGCCATCAACCTGTGGATGAATGACACTGCAAGTGCGCCGCCACAGTATGACTACGCACAATCCGCAACAGGCAGTTACGACCAAGGCAGCAGTCAGGAGACCCTCTACATCCGTGTGCACAACATCGTCGAGTTGCGACCGGACTTCAACTTCAACGAGGTCCGTGTCCACCCGTCGCCGTTTGACTTCAAGGGAATTGACGGTGTCCTACGTGAGACGATGGTACCGGTATCAGTAGAATTGGAGATGGAAGGCGATGAGCCTATCAACCCAGATGGCACCTACAAGTACCTCTACGACCTACAGGTTTCGTTCTATGTGGCTGAGACTGCAGGTGGTGCCGGCCAGTGGCAGAGCAGCGTCAGACTCGGCAGCAACGGTCCGGGTGACGGTGACCTACCGCTACCCGACTGGGGTGGTTCAATCGAAGTGGAGAACTTCGTGCGCCTGAACAAGACATCCGAGGATGTCAGAGTCTTCGTCGATGTCATGACCGTCAATCCGTTCACCGGACAGTACACTGACAACTCGAAGTACGAGAAGCCAGCACTTGAAGAGAAGAACTGGGCCGACAACAACATGACCAGCGGACAGACCAACTCGGAATTGCCACTAATCGTTGAGACGAGAGCCGCACATAGCGTCGCCTCGTTCGCTCCGACCCTCATGGCTGTCGGATTGGTCGGTGTCTTCGTCGGTGCCCTACTCGGACGCGCTCGAGCAGCAGAGGACGAGGAGGAATTCGCTGAGGAGAACATGGTCGACGATGAAGGTGCTGTAAGCCCAGTCATCGCAACCATCCTCTTGGTGGCCATCACCGTCGTGCTGGCTGGCGTCATCTACGTCTGGGCCGGCTCACTTGCTGACACCAGTACCAAGGGTGTCCCACGGTTGACCTTCACCGCCGAGCCAATCACGGTTCAGCACACATCAGGTCTGCCTCAGGACCAGTGGCACTGGCGCATCACCACCTCATACGCAGCGACTGACCTCGCAACACAGGCGGTGACAGTATCGGTACTGTGGAACAACAACAGCGGACAACAGGTCTACAAGACCTCACTTGCCCCAACCGGTGGTGATGTCGAGAGAGTCTACGGATTCGCTCCGAGAAACACCGAGTCGATGGTTGCCTTCTGGGATGACATCTCACACTGTGAGCGCGGTGGTGCACCCTGTATCACCGAGTTCGGTGCGGGCGATGTGATATTCGTGCGAATGACCGACAATGACGGCCTCATTGAGACCGCTCAAATCGTGATTCAGTACGAATTGCCGGGTGGTGCATCATACATCCTCAAGGAGTACACAGCATCATCAACGAGCATCCGCTGAAATGGCAAAAGTGAGTTGAACTGACAACAACAGCAACAGAAGCGCCTTCGGGCGTGGACCCACAGGGCGGCTCGGGAGCCAGTCTCCCAGCCGCCCGAACCCTTGGGGGCAGGCGCGTACGCGCCTGCCCCCTCTCTTTCGTTTTCAAGTGCGCCTTGCTGCCCAAGTGCGTCAGCCGCGAAAGTGCGCCTGCCCCCTCTCTTTCGTTTTCAAGTGCGCCTTGCTGCCCAAGTGCGTCAGCCGCGAAAGTGCGCCTGCCCCCTCTCTTTCGTTTTCAAGTGCGCCTTGCTAGTAGCCCGAGTGCGCCTGCCCCTGAAGTGCGCTCGCCCCTCCAACCTGCGGAGATGCCCCTTCTCCTCCCTCTTCACCAATTGGCGAATCGCCCGCCGAACAGGATGGATTTTCAAGGATTCAATCTGCTATCTAACGCACACCTACGATTTGATAAAGGAAGGATTTCCCCTTCTTCCTGAGGTGGCTCTGACATGACTCTTCGCTCAGTTGTCTTTGACTGTGATGGAGTCTTGATAGACACCATCTCCTCTTGGCGTATCATACACGACCATTTCGGAACCAGCAGTGGTGAAATGCTTGAACGATTCATGGCGGGTGAGATATCTGATGCAGAGTTCATGGCAGATGATATCCGCCACTGGAAGAGGGTACAGGGAGAAATCCATCGCGATGAGCTCATGCGATGCTATCAGGGCATCAACCTGAACCCAGGGGCGAGGGAACTGGTCGATGCCCTCAAGGAGAGAGATGTCAATGTCTCGATTGTCAGCGCCGGAGTAGACCTGCTCGTAGGAGCCATAGCCAATATGCTTCGCATGGATGATTGGGCGTCTAATGGATTCCAGTATAGTGAGGGGGGGTTCTTACAGGACGAAGGGGTGGTCAGAGTTCCTGCCCACGATAAGGGAGTAATGGTCAGGAAACTTTGCAGAATCAACGGATTTGAACCACGACAAGTGTGCTCTGTGGGGGACAACCATACCGACCTCTCAATGCAGATACCCGGAAGTCGATTCATCGGATTCAATCCGACGAAGGAAATTGCCATCAACGGTTTTGAGCGGGCGGGAGTACCCATCGTCGTCGGTAACGATTGTCGAAATCTTTGGGCCCATCTGTTTGAAGGGGAACAGTTTGAATCGCGTCGGTGACAAGGCAAACCGTTCGTCGTACGAAAGGATATGACAGCCGAAGTGGCAAACAATTCGAATCGCCGCGGCAGCAGTTGGTCTGATTGGGCCGAGAGAGGCGGAAAGTGGTGCTGCAAGGGGTACTGCAAGGGATGTCGAAGGTGGCCAGAGAGCGATGCTGAAGGTGGCCAGAGAGAGATGCCGAAGGTGGCCAGAGAGAGATGCTGCAAGCGATGCTGCTAGCGATGCAGTTTGAGATGCCGAAGGTGGCCAGAGAGCGATGTCGAAGGTGGCCAGAGAGAGATGCCGAAGGTGGCTAGCGAGCGATGCTACAAGCGATGCCTATGGTGGGGCAGACAACTCACCACCAAGCCTTTCGCCGCCAATCAGGCAAAGGGAATGGCTGCCGTTTCGTGGGTGTGAAGATTGACGACGGTGAGAATACAGGGTTTGGGCTGGAATCCGAGCATCCTCATGTAGCCGGTCTGGTCCTGCCAAGTGCTGGACTGAATCAGTGTCACCCCGCGGTGTGGCCCACAGTGGTGGCCATGCACATGCCCAGTCACAAAGATGTCCGGTATTGTGTCGATGACCATGTGGTCCTCTGGCTCGGGTGAGAGGGGAGTTTTTCCTCCCCATGAAGGTGCAAGGTGCCTGCGCTCCAACATCTCCGCCATAGCAAGTTGTGGTTGAGTGAAGGTCACATGACGGATAGATGAGACAAAATCCATGATGCTGACACCGTGGTAGGAGAGTATGCGCACTCCATGCAGGCTGAAATCACAAGGATTACCAACAAATGTGGAAGAATTGTAGTATTGTTGAATCAGTGGGTCAAGAGACGGCTGTGGTTCTGCAGGTCTCACGGCGTCGTGATTCCCCGGCAGGATGATGGTTTCCAACCAGTCCGGTAGCATCTCGATGTAGGCGGCCATAGTCTCATACTGTTTGTAGAGGTCCACTACTTCCAACTCCTTGTCTTGGTTGGGATAGATTCCTACGCCGTCCACAATATCACCGGAGAGTACGAGATATTTGATGGTGCGAGCGAGTGGGTCGGTGTGGAACCATGCGGCCATCTTCTCCCATTGGGCAGCAAGGAATGTGTTGGAGCCGACATGGATGTCAGAGATGAAGGCTACTGACACAGCATGTTCCTCAGCGGCTCGTCGCTTTTCGTGAGTTTTGAGAGGAGGAAGATGGATGTCTTCAACGATGAACATGTCCTTGCTCCGTGGGGAGATGTAGCCGGTGACGCCTACCACATCATCATTCATCAGACCGGCGATGGCGATTGTGTTGCGCCTCTTCGCTTCAGGTGAGTCATCCATCGCTCGGGGGGGTCGAAGAACACAGAAAACCTCCCCACTTTTGTCTTCGACTCGGAAATGGAGATTTTGCCCCTTTGTTCGCACATCGTTGACCAATCCGATGATGGTGGCGGTCTGACTGCTGCTGCCGTAGCGGAATTGATTTCTGATGACAGAATTGACATCTGTCGGGCGGTTTCTCAGACGTCCGGATTGGACGAGAATCCGTTTCAGTTTCTCCAATCTGCTGTTGAAACATGAAAGTATGTCTTCCATCTTTCCCTCTGTCGTGCTGTTGCCGGTAATATCGAAATGGACATCCAAGTCGCACTCAATCTCATCAGCGGCTAGTGGGAAGCCGTCGGTTGAGAAGTGTGGGAGTCCATGCGGGCGGACGGCTGGTTTAGGCTCTGGTTTTACTATTGGGGCGATGACCCTCCCCATAGGCATGGCTTCCGTCTTCGTGCCATCGAGAATGGGTTTCATAACTCCTCTCTTCAGAGTTGAAGATAATTCATTCGTTGATGAGTCTGTGGTTGTGGATGCTGACTCCGCGGTCGCACCCCCTACACTCCCCCGTCCCGCGACGCTCCTCTCTGCAATATCCTCCCCTGCCCTGCTCCCATCTGCATTTCCGATTGATATGTTCGCCACTCCATCCGAGGCGGGTGGATCACCTATCCCATCACCCTCAGACACATCATTCACAGCGAAAGAGGAGAGAATGTTCACCGTGGGAACACCCCTGATTCCCGCCTTAATCGCATTATCTATGATGGTGGCCGGCTCTGCTTGGGCGAGCAGCCATTTCTTCACATCGGCGGTGGCGAACATGAGGTTTGAACTGAGGGTGAGTGCGATTTGACCCCACGACTCCTCGCCCATACCAAAGCATGGGCTGAAGATGGTTCTAAGCCATTGCGCTTCTTGAGATGTCACCGTTGAGGGCGTTGTCAGACTGGTAAGATTATCGATTGTCAAGAGTGAGTGTGAATCGGTGTAGTCATTCCTCTCCCCAAACGATGTCGGAATCAGGGAAAACAGGTTCTGCAGTCTCACTTTCATCCTCCTGCTCATCACCCTGCTCATCGCCCTCTGACCAGGTGACTTCACCCTGCCACTCCTCATCCTCCCCCTCGCTCGCGGGAGTTTGTAGGTGGTTCTCTCGTCCAGCACTTCCTCCGAGGTCGTCACCACTCCTCTCTTCCACCCCTACCCCCATGTCGGTGGTGGGTTCAGGCTCATCTTGAACAGGCTCGTCAGGCTCAAAGACCATCTCCCAAACCTTGAGTGCCTCTCTGAGGGCAAATGTCGTGAATGCCTCTTTGTTGCTGTGACGGTCTCCTTGACCGAATTCGGCGGATTTGCTGAAGGTCTCGCCGTTTAGGTGAATTCCTACCCAGACTAGGCCAATTTCCTTCTTCTCGGTCGCTCCGGTGGGACCTGCAATTCCGGTGACTGCGATGGCCATCTCCGAGCCACTTTTTTCGGCGGAACCGACAGCCATCGCTTCAGCAACCTCGGATGAAACCGCCCCTGCGGCACCCTCCCCGTCAATGAAGAGGTTACGCGGGACACCCAACTGCTTCTGCTTCGCTTCGTTTGAATATGTCACCCAACCTTGAGAATACCACCTACTTGCGCCTTGTATGTCTGTGAGAGCAGATGCGAGCATGCCACCTGTGCATGATTCGGCGGTTGAGATGGTCAAACCCGCCTGTTTAAGCCGGCGAGCGAGAATCGAGGCCAGCACAGAGGCATCCTGTGCCATGATGGTCCGGCTCTACTCACCCTTTTTGAGGTATTGGGTGGCCGAAAACAGTTCAAAACAGATGGGTTGTGACATGTGGGGTGCATCTCTCCGTGCGCCTGTAAGGATGTGGCCGATTCCGCGGTGAACAGATGGGTTGTGACATGTGGGGTGCATCTCTCCGTGCGCCTGTAAGGATGTGGCCGAATCCGCGGTGAACAGATGGGTTGTGACAGGCATTACAACCGCTGTCCGCCCACGAGTGTAGTCGCACCACTCATCGCTCATCATAGGGAATCAATTAGCCGGCAGGAAGGATATGAAGATGGGTTGAGAGGGAGGCCGATTCAACGATGTCGAGTCTATTCAAGGGACGAGGTCTTCATGGCTGCCAAACCCGAAATCCTCATCCCTCTCAAGCGGCGCACCCGGTGCCTGCAATTCGGTCTCCAACATGGCCAGCAGTGTGGGCCAAAGCGGTGCCAGCCACTCCTCTGCCTCCACCAACAGGTCATAGAGTGGGTGGCCGGGTAGTATATCCTCATCGTGAATTGTGATTTCTTCCTCATCCTCATCCCAAATGGGTATGTCTGGAGTGAGGGCGATTGGAGGGTATTCGTCATCCAAGTCGCGCAATTCAGCGGTGAATCCCTCAAGTTGAGCGAGGGTCTGCTCATCAAAAACATCCAACTCGCGTGCCAATTCAACGACCTCTTCAAAGAACCGTGTAAGTTGCTCCGGGTGGGTCTGCTCGGGTTCAGAATCGGAGATGTCGACAGGCCCGAACAAGACCCCTCCCAAGTCTGTGTCAAAGAGTTCGCCCTGTCTCTCTCGTTTGACCAATCGTTGTGCTGCTCTCCCCCCCATCGGTGCGATAAGAAAACCACCCTCGCCAATCCGCTCCTCCAACCAAGTGGGGATGGCGTTCAGTGAACCCGTGACAAGTGCCTTGTTCAGGTATGGTGGGAGGGATGGTGGCGTGTGGTTGGTGGCTCTGAGTTTCCTCACCCTGATGGGGCTTGCAGGATGAATCTTGGAGAGGCGTTGGCGAACATGCTGAATCACATCTCTGCTCGGGTCAACGATGGTGACACTACCCTCTGGGCCAACGATGTGACTGATTAGTGCGGCGATATAGCCGCCTTTTGCCCCCAATAGGAGGACATCATCTCCAGCGGAGAGTTCGAGATGGTGGAGCAGAGTACAGACCATGTGCGGTGCTGAGATGGTCTTGACCCCGCCCGCTTCCGTCTCCACGAAGACGAGTGGGCGGTCGTGATAAAACGGGGTGGGGTCGTAGTCACTGAATGATTGGATGTCAATCGCTGTGAACGCCTCATAAATCTCGTCGGTCATCGGAACGCCGGCGAGTTGTAGGCGGGTGAGCAGGTCTTTCAGTTCCTTCACATCACTTCCAACCCCCTCATTATTCAAAAGGCTGAGGGGCAGAGAATCGCTCAATTCTCATTCTGAATCAGGGGAGTGGGTGGCCCACCCATTTCGGAAAAATGTGAGGTGGGGGTCACGATTCGACCACCGCCGAGGGGCGGCCATTTCTGCTTGGAAAAAAAATGGGAGGGTGGCCGAACCTTCTCGGGCGAAGCAGGTCAGGTGGTAACACCATCTTGGGCCGAAGGGAAGGCGGTGGTGACCAAATGGGCGACAATGAACGATAAAGGTGGGCCCGGACGGATTTGAACCATCGATATCCGCCTTGTAAGGGCGGCGTCATAACCGCTAGACCACGAGCCCGATAGCAGTGCGAGATGAGTTCCGGCTATGAACAGAACGGTTGTCCATCAACTGAACATAGTGGAGCCCGCACGGCAGAGAATCCATGTCTCAGGGGGAGATGCGTGGCCAATTCTTGCGAGGTTGTCCTAGGGTGGATGATTCACTTCGGCCCTCGGGCGGGGGTGATGGTCCTTGGCCCGTGGACGGGGGGGGTGATGGTCTCACGGCCATGTCATGCGTGGCCAATCCCTCGGGTCTCCGGTGCGCCACTCTATCTCATCTAGAGTACGAGCCACCTCCTCAATGGTGGTCAGTTCCCTTTCGACCTGAATCCGGTGCAGCCAATCCTTCAGCCGGCCGAGTCGGAGACCACTCTTCATTTCGAGGTTTGCCATCAGCCATTCACCGTCAATCAGCGGCGAGTAGGTCTGTGGGTCGGCTGAGAGTTCGGAGAGGGCGGCTGTTACGGGGCGGGCACTTTCTGGTGAGAATGCAGTTTCAATCGCCAACTGCCGAGGCAGGAGGTCGCCCAACGATGCCGCAAAGAGGCGCAGTTCAGCCTCACTATGGGGGTTGGGCAACAGACCGAGATGACGGCACGCTCCGACCACTCCATCAATGGTCTTGCCATCAATTTTGAGATTCAGCAACTCCTTCTTCGCATCCGACTGAAAGAGTAACAGTGCGAGGCGTGCGACGACGATGTCGCCTCCAGTCAATCCTTTGAGTTCTCTCTGGCCGACCAAAGAAATCTTACTGTTAGGGAGGAGTACGGCGAGGACTCCATCCGCCGCCATCCTAGCGAGGATGTCGGCGGCGGCAGGCCCCAACAGAATCTTCCTAAATTCCTGCCATATTCTCTCCACACTAACTCTCTTCAACATTTCTAGATTGGTGATGAGAGCGTTGGCTAAGGACTCTTCAGGCTGCCAAACACCAGCCTCTCCTTGGTCCATGAAACGATAGACGCGCATGATGCGAAGTCCATCCTCCCCTAATCTCTCCTGAGCATCCCCAACTGCTCGCAACACCCCGTTCTGGAGGTCGGAATATCCCCCAAATGGGTCATAGAGTTCAGCTCTGGCAAGGTCGACAGCCATCGCATTGATGGTCAGGTCCCTCCTCTGTAGGTCAACTCTCAGAGAGTCGCCCCAAGTGACTTTCTCCGGCCTTCTTCCATCACTGTAATCCTGTTCTGAGCGCAGCGTGGTCACCTCGTACATCTCTCCTCCCTTGTGCAGCCGAACGGTTATGGTCCCGTACTTCACTCCGGTGGGAAGTGAGGAGGGGAACAATGCCAACAACTCATCTGGTGAGAGTTCGCTGGCAAGGTCGTAGTCATTGAGTGAGGTCGCTGACAGTCCCTGACGGACACTCCCTCCCACAACCCAGACTCCACCACCCGCTTCGGCGATTCTCGTCACCACTTCGAGAAGAGATTGGGGCAGGTTGTTCACCCATTCAGCCATCACCTCGGGGAGGGGCTGACCTCGCATGTCGGCGGGTCTGCCATGAGGCAGACCGGCTAGTCTGCTGAGATGTTCCATGTATTGCGGGGGTGGGTAATCACTTTCAAGCCCGACGGCTGGCGGAGGCCATGGAAGTGGTGCTTGTTGACCTTCAGTGGCTCAAACCTCACGAAGAAGTCAGAGTGGAGAAGGTCGATGAATTGGCTGAGGTGACGAAAAAATGGGGTTGTTATACCAAACCTCTGCTAGTTGACAGAACCACAGGGGCCATCCTTGATGGTCATCATCGCTACCATGTCGGCATCGTATTGGGATTGAAGCGACTGCCTGTTGTCCTGTTTGACTATCTCGCTGATGAGGCTATCACGGTTGAGCCGTGGCCGAACAGTGGCATTGCGTCGTTAGGAAAAGAAGAAATCATTGAAATGTCACTCTCCGAATTTCTTTACCCAGCCAAGACGAGTCGCCACACCACCGGATGGAAAACCCCACCGATTCACATCCCGCTTGAGCAACTCTCACGGGCTGAATGAACGGCCGTCGTCGACAGGATTGGCCGATGTGCAACTGAACATTCTTCCTCATCGGTGAGAACGCCAGTCGGCAGAGTATCAATGAAGCGGCTGCCCCACCCTCTCACCACTTCTTCCTCATCGGTGAGAACGCCAGTAGGCAGAGTCGGTGAACATCTTGCACTGAGGCATCCCTCACCACTTCTTCCTCATCGGTGAGAACGCCAGTAGGCAGAGTCGGTGAACATCTTGCACTGAGGCATCCCTCACCCATTTGAGAGGCGAGTCGGGTGGGTGCGTCAAGGTTTGAGATTGCGAGCGATTACGAGGGGCGAACGGGAGACAATCGCTCGT
>CAYFFQ010000001.1:196743-202157 GCA_964342465.1 uncultured Candidatus Poseidoniales archaeon
TCAAGGTTTGAGATTGCGAGCGATTACGAGGGGCGAACGGGAGACAATCGCTCGTGCCTCACTACCCATTTTTCAAGGTTGGAGATTGCGAGTGAAAACGAGGGGCGAGGGGAGACAATCGCTCGTGCCTCACTACCCATTTTTCAAGGTTGGAGATTGCGGGCGATTACGAGGCGCTGAACCTCTTGTGTCCCTTCGTAGATTTGGGTGATTTTCGCATCTCTGAAGAATCTCTCGACAGGGAATTCAGTCACATATCCATATCCTCCGTGAATCTGCACCGCCCTCTCCGCCACCCACATAGCGGTATCGCCGGCGAATAGTTTGGCCATGCTCGCTTCCGAGGTGTGGCGGGGTGCGCCGTCCTCGTAGTGGAGTTGTTTGGCTTTGGCGGCGCGATAGACGAGAAGTCTTGCGGCATCAATTCGAGTGGCCATGTCAGCAAGATATGCGGTTATCATCTGATGGGATGCGAGAGGTCTGCCGAAAGTCTCTCTCTCATGGGCATATTTCAGTGATGCCTCAAAGGCACCCTGCGCTATTCCCAATGCCTGCGCGGCGATACCGATTCTGCTGTTATCGAGAGCATTCATGGCGATTCCGAATCCCTTTCCTACTTCACCGAGGACATTTGCCACAGGCACCTTACAATCCTCAAGAACCAGTGTGACGGTGTCAGAACTACGGATCCCGAGTTTGTCCTCCTTCTTTCCGACGGTGAACCCTTCAAATGATTTCTCGACGATGAAGGCGGTGACTCCTCCATGCCGTTTGACCTGATAGTCGGGGTCATCGACCACCTTGGCGAACAGAACATAGATTTCCGCGCTCGCACCGTTAGTGACCCACATCTTCATTCCATTGAGAATGTAATGGCTGCCATCTTCACTTAGTTCGGCTCGGCATGAGAGGGCGGCAGCGTCAGTCCCCGCTCCCGCTTCCGAAAGCGAATAGGCCCCGACCTCTTCACCAGCCAATCGCCTTAGATAGTGCTCCTTCTGCGAGTCGGTTCCGTGTAGGGTGATGGTTTTACTGCACAGACCGACATGGACACCATAGAAGACGGCGAAAGATGGGTCGACGCGGGCCAATTCCTCGATGATAATCGCTTCACTGACATCATCAACAGGCATTCCGCCATACTGTTCGGGGATGGTGATACCCTGAAGTCCAGTCTCGGCGCAGAATTGTTTCCACTCGACGACGGGTGCAATCTGTTGTTTATCTCTCTCCTCAATTGTTGGGGGGAGTACAGTCTCTGCAAACGCCCTCACCATCTCGCGAATCATCGACTGTTCGTCACTCTCACGGAAATCCATCTCTCTCAACCTATCTGCTGCCAACCGCCTTCCGTTCATAACGGGTTGCTTGTCGCATTCGGCGGTCACGGTTGTTGGAATCAATTCACTTTGGTTGTCAATGTTGCCGGCGACAATTAGAACACAGGATTATTGTCACGGTGTAGGAATCAATTCACTTTGGTGGTCATGGTGGCAGTTACTTTCGATTTCACTTATGATTCTGACTTAAATCGTTATATAATGGGCTAAGGTCGGCGCGCCTGACGGGGTTCAGCGAATGAGTGATGTTGAGGAAATCGTCGAGGACGAAATTGAGTTTGGAATCATTGATGACAGACATTACACGAAGGAACACCTTTGGTTCCAGTTGTTGGAGTCAGACAACGAAACTGGTGACTTGTACAAGATCGGAGTCAGTGACTTCCTTCAGGCTGAAATGGGGGAGATGGTAAAAATCGTTCTCGCTCAACAGGAGAGTGTCGATGAATACGACGAGTTCACGGCATCTGAAGATGAAGACCAAGTTGGCACTGGCGCTAGAGAAGCCGGAAACGAAGGGCATGAGGTGCTGAAGGGCGACCCATTGGTAACCCTCCGAGCCACTTCCCTCACCCATGTGCTGTACGCACCGGTGGCCTGTCATATCGCCGAGTTGAACGGTGAAGTGGAGGACAGCCCAGAACTTCTCAATGACGACCCATACGGTGAAGGATGGTTGATGAATCTCAGACCTGACTCCCTGAACGAAGATGAATTGCTCACTCCTGATGAGTATCTCGACTTTCTGTATGAAGTCTGATGGTTCCCCGCCTTCATATTGGCGAGTTCCGTTGGGTCAGAGGAGGGGTGAACCACTCACTTCTTTGCTCTCCGCTTCTCACTCATAGACGCTGGCAAGGGTTGGGTCTGGGGGGGTGAACCACTCACTTCTTTGCTCTCCGCTTCTCACTCTTAGACGCTGGCAAGGGTCGGGTCTGGGGGGTGAACCACTCACTTCTTTGCTCTCCGCTTCTCACTCTTCGAACCTCTCTTCGCCTCCCGCCTCGCATTGGACCAAGCTAGGTATTTGCTCTGTAGTTTCGGGGAGGCGAAGTAGGCCAGTCCGAGAATCACTCCCGGGACTGTGACGATGACGATGAGTGGTGCGAGGGCGGATACGAGATTCTCGGTGATGGTGTTCTCTGGTGGGTAGTAGTAGGCGATGGCTCCATAACTCGTCACTGCGAAACCGGTTTCACTACTCTCGGACCAGCCGCCGATGAGTGATGAACCGCCGAGAAGGACATCGGCGGCGACAACCTCTTCATTGTTGAGCCATGGGTAGGCAAGTCCCATTTTGCCTTCTCCCTCTGTGATGGCCCAATCAACCAACCCGAACGGTGCTGTCTGGAGCAGCAGATGGTTCTCGTCGCGGGCGAAAAGACCGGTGAATTCTCCTGAAATCTCAACACTTTTCACACTCACATAGGACTCACTTGGGGAGTTGGGGTATATCTCCACCACCCCTATACTTCGGCCTGAGCCGACTGCGAAACACCTCTCTCTAGTTGGGTGTGGGCACTCTATCGCCCGCCAATGGGTGCCTTCTGAACCTGACAACCAACTCACTTGGTGGTCTTGGTCAATCAAACCTATACCGTCCGATTCGGTGGCCACTACACAGAGGGAGTGCATCTGGTGGTGGCAACTGATACTGACAACATCTGAGAAGAGGGAGCCATTCAGAGGAAAAAACTCAGAATTGCCGCTCGCATCCTCGCGGAACCTCATCAATAAACCATCTTCACCGCCGAGGTAAGCCCAATTTCCTGCCGAATCCCAACTGACTGAAGTCAACTCCCTACCCATCAGGTTGGCAGTCGAGCCGGGGACATGGGAGACCGAATAATCTTCAAGGGTGAATCGCAGGAGTGTTCCGTCAGAACCGGCCATCAGCGCAGTGAGACCCTGTGGGTGCCAGTCAACGGCGCGTAAGAGGTCATCATCAGCCGTGTTCAGTTCCACTTCCTCGTCAGGGTCAGATGCAGAGATGAGATGGGCGAATCCAGCCTGCCCGACGAGCAGAACATTCTCTCCATCCGGTGATGGCGCCAACGCTTCGAGACCTAGGTCAGCATCCCCGATAGTTGTCTTGGTGACAATTTCCACAACCGAATCTCCATCCAAAGCCCCGACGGTGGGGAGCAGAAGTATGAGTGCAGTCAGAAGGGCGGCCCTGCCTCGCATGGGCCTCTGACCCGCTTTGCTGATTTATCCTTCACGGCTGAAGCGATGTTGAATCGGGGTGACATCTCACTCCTGCGGCCATCGTGGTTCAGCACGGTGGAGTGTGCCGATGGCGGTGTCTGAAAGAATAAGTTTGAACCATTGAAGCCTCTCGGAGTTCAATATGGAGACCTTTGAAGTCAAGCGTGGTGTGGTGAAGAGTGTTGAATCGGATGGGGGGCTGGCAGCCCTTGCAGCCACCTTCTTCGATGATGTGGAGGATTGTGGAGATGGCTCATTCATCGGCAGATTCGCCATTCTATCAATGGTCACAGCACAATACACCGATAAGGGCAAATTGGCCACTGATGTAGAGCAGATGAAGGGTGATGAACTATCCGATTTCCTCGCCGCCGATGGCGGTCGAGAGGAGGCGCTGGAATCCCGCCGCCGTTGGTCAGGATTTCTCGATGCCGCCACCGGATATACCGCCAAGCAGCGGGGTGACAAGGCGAAAGAGTCGGCGAAGAAGGCGAGCAAGGCAAAATCAGCCATCTCATCGGCTCGTCACTTCATGAAGATGACTGAGGTTGAACCCGAATTGAGTGAACAGGCAGAGGCTCTTATCGCCGAAATCGAGGAGTGTCTCGACAGAGGTGACGTCACACGGGCCGCAAGCCGCGGTGAAAAGTTGGGTAAACTATTCTGATGGTGAACGAGATGGATGATGAGAGACTTGCCGCCTTGGGGAGTGGTCAGCGACGACGTGTGGAATCGATGTTCCTCGGCGTTGCCGAGGTCGTTGGAATGGACCATCTCGTTCAATGCATCACCGAGTCAACTTCTCACGGAGAAGATGGAGTCCTGCGCGCCTATGTCGGATTTGAACCGTCAGGTAGGGCGCACATCGGTTGGGCAGTCATCGCCCAGACTCTCCGCCGTCTGCTCGACGCAGATGTCAATGTCCTCGTCTTTCTCGCCGATTGGCACGCATGGGTGAACGACAAGTTCGGCGGTGACATGGAGAAGATAAAGACCACTGCAAGATACATGGAAGAGGTTTTCCGCGCCCTTCTCGGCAACCCAGAAGAGGGCGAGGGGGCGGGTCAACTGAGATTCCTATACGCCAGTGAGTTGATGGATTCGGGGGACTATTGGGCAACCGTTCTGCGCTGTTCAAAGAACATGAGTCTCGCAAGGGTGCGCAGAACCTTCAGCATCATGGGAAGAGCCGAGGATTCTGCCGACGGAGACCTCTCTAAGTTCTTTTATCCGGCGATGCAGGCTGCTGACATCTTCGAGTTGAAGGTCGACATAGCAGTGGGTGGCATGGACCAGCGCAAAGCGCACATGTACATGCGCGAGGTGGCCGACCACTACGGCTGGCCGAAGGCCACCTGTGTCCACACACCGATTCTTTCAGGCCTCAAAGCGGTCGGCGGGCGCATGGAATCATTCGACCACAAGATGAGCAAATCCAACCCTTCGGGGGCGATTCTCCTCCACGACAGCCCGTCAAAACTGCGCAAGAAACTACGCAAGGCATACCTCGACCCGGAGCAAGCGGATTCCCCCGTCTACGAGTTGGTTGAACATATCGTTCTCCCCACATCCGGTTCACTGACCATCACTCCGAAACCTGAGTATGGCAATCCTTCCACCTGGGGCGACCTGCAAGACCTGCGGGGGGCAGTGGCGAGCGGTGAGGTTCATCCCCTCGACCTGAAGTTCGCCGTGGCTGATGCTCTGGCGGCGATTCTCTCGCCATTGGCAGAGTATTTCGAGGCTAATCCTTCCCTTCTTGAAACGGTGACTGGCTTTTCGCAGTAGGTTGCACGACCATCACTTCTGCTGTTCGCTCGCAGAAGGAGTGCTGCTGCCGGTGGCTTTTCGCACTGAGTTGCACGA
>CAYFFQ010000001.1:202257-218638 GCA_964342465.1 uncultured Candidatus Poseidoniales archaeon
AATTGCCAACGGCAACACCCGAATATCTGGGCTCCATCATAATTGCCAACGGCAACACCCGAATATCTGTTTTCCGTCAGAAAATGAAGGCAAGCCGGCAGAGAGTTCTAAAGTAGTGGGTTGGCGCAAGGGGAATAGGGATTGCAATGGCTGGAGTAGGCATTGACGACATCGCCATCCATTTTCCTAAGATTTACTTCGATATGAAGGATTTCGCTGAGATGAGAGGGGCTGACTACGGCAAACTCAACCGCGGCCTGGGACTCTCAGCGATGTCAGTTCCTGACATCCATGAGGATACTGCAACTATGGGGGCGAATGCGGTCACTCGGCTGATTGACAGGAATGGGCTAGACCCACGCCACATCGGCAGGATGTATCTCGGGACCGAATCTGCTTTGGACGGTGCCAAGCCTACTGCTACCTACATCCTCGACATGTTGAATCAGCGATATTCACATCAGTATGGCGAGGATTGTTTCAGGAACTGCGATGTCGTCGACATGACCTTTGCCTGTATCGGGGCGGTTGACGCTCTGCACAACACACTCGATTGGGTTGCGAGAGGCGGGACGGAAGAGGGGAGAATTGGTATCGTCGTTTTCTCCGACAACGCCAAGTATGACCTCGGCTCATCAGGAGAATACACACAGGGTGCTGGCGGTGGGGCGATTCTCGTTCGCCACGACCCCCGCCTCATCGAGATACCGGACAATTGGGGGATTTCCACCACACCAGTGCACGACTTCTTCAAACCGAGGCGGCAAGTCTCCCTGACCTCAGTCATCAACCATGTTCTCCAACTGGCGAGAGAAACCGGTGCGAACCTCAAGGAGGGGCTGGCCGAGAGGATGGTGAAACACCTGCCCGAATCGACGGTCAGAAGGCTGGGAATCTTTTCTCACGGAGAGGAGAATGTCCATGTTCATAGGGATGAACCGGTGTTCGACGGCCAATTCTCAAACCGATGCTATCAGGATGCGGTCAAGACCGCCTTCCTTGATTTTCAGCGGAGAGCTGAACGGTCTGGCCGCTACGACCCCGAATCCGATGAAATCCTCACTGAGCAGTGGATTCGCATAATCATGCATCTGCCATACGCATTCCAAGCGAAGAGAATGTTCCCAGATGTCTTCCGCCACGACCGCAGAGGGAGCGAGGCGTGGGCCGCCATCGCTGCTGAAATCGGAGAGGAGCCCGACAGCGAAGCATTTGAGGATACGCCAGAGGGTGAAATTGAATCGGAGAAGGCACAGGACGCCTACCGCCGAGCCATATCCAAGACCGAGCAGTACAAGCAGTTCCACGCCATGCGAATCGAGAAGGGACAGCGCGCTTCGAGCCTAATCGGGAACCAATATACGGGTTCCATCTTCCTCGCCATCATGTCCACACTCGAGTCTGATTACGAAGATAATGAGAACATCGAGAATCACCACATCGGGATGTGTGGCTACGGCTCGGGTGCAAAAGCGAAGGTCTTCGAGGGGAAGGTCTCACCACATTGGCGAGAAGTCGTCTCGCGCTGGAACATGTTCGAGAGAATGGCTGGTAGAGTCGCCATCGACCACGCCACCTATGAGCAACTCCACAAAGGGCTCAGAGAGGATTCAGTCGTCACCCCAAAGGGAGAGTTTGCACTGGTTGAAGTTCTTTCAGAGGGCGACTACGAAGGGGCGAGAACCTATCGATGGGTCGCATGATACCGAGCCGGTTCTGTTTCATCTCTTGACGCTCAGGCTTCAATCGGTCACTGGGTGTTGCGTGGGCGCGAAATCATATCCAATGATTCTCTTCCACCACCGAGACAGGATTTTCTCACAGGTAGTCGTCTCTCCTCGGCTGCGGAGTCAAACAAAGGGTTGAAGGGTGGCCGACTTCCGCAGAATCATCAAGGGTGTATCCATGGTCTACGAGGCGCTTGACTTCTATGATGTCGATGCACAACTGACTGAAGAGGAAATCATGGTGCGCGACATGGTGCGCGACTGGGTTGATGCGGAGGTTCTCCCTAAGATTGAGGGCGCTTGCGAAGAGGGTGTCTTCTTGGACGAGTGGCGTCAAGCCCTCGGGGAGATGGGTGTACTCGGTGCTCCACTCAAGGGGTATGGTTGTGCGGGGCTCTCCTATGTGGCGTACGGTGTGATTTGCCGAGAACTCGAGAGAGGTGACTCGGGGATACGCTCCTTTGCCAGTGTTCAAGGCTCCTTGGCTATGTACCCAATCTGGGATTTCGGCAGTGAGGAACAGAAGAATCACTACCTGCCAAAAATGGCCACCGGAGAGTGGATCGGATGCTTCGGATTGACCGAACCGGACTACGGCTCTAACCCCGGTGGAATGATTACGAAAGCCGAAGACAAAGGTGACCACTACCTTCTGAATGGGGCAAAGATGTGGATTACCAACGGAACAATAGCAGATTTGGCTGTTGTTTGGGCAAAACTCGACGGAGTGATACGTGGATTTATCGTTGAAAAAAGCGACGAAGGGTATTCAGCACCAGAGATGAAGGGAAAACACTCACTGAAGGCGAGTGTGACGAGTGAGTTGGTGTTTCAGGATTGCAAGATTCCCAAAGATAGGATTCTGCCGGGTGTGAAGGGTCTCAGAGGACCCTTCTCATGTCTCAACAATGCGCGATACGGCATATCTTGGGGTGCGCTCGGGGCGGCACAGGCGTGCTTCCATTCGGCTAAGGAATACACACTTTCTCGCACCCAATTCGACCAGCCGATAGCCGCCTATCAACTGATACAGAACAAATTGGCATGGATGCTGCGTGAAATTACCAAAGGGCAACTTCTCGCTCTCGAATTGGGGCGTAAAAAGGACAACGGCAGTTGGATTCCCGAGCATATCTCTCTCGCCAAGATGAACAATGTCGACATCGCTTTGGAAATCGCTCGCATGGCTCGTGACATGCATGGGGCAAACGGTATTCTCGACGAATACTGTATCATGCGGCACATGGCGAATCTCGAGTCTGTAAAGACCTATGAGGGAACTCACGACATTCATAATCTCATCTTGGGCCGCCACATCACAGGAATACAGAGTTTCACCCGCGAACTTGGTGGGTCTTGACTTCACTGTTTTGAGTCACATCTGCCTTATGCGAATATCCTATAGCAAACAGGTGCCCTGTCGCGGTTATGGCAGGTAAGATTTCTGACGAAGCGATGGTCAAAGCCACCGGCAAGGGTCCTGACCATTGGTTCCCTATTCTCGATGAGATGGCGCAGAAAGAGAGCAAGCGTAGTGAACTGACCATGAGATTCTGGCGAGAAAATCAGGATACTGTTTCACAATGGTGGGCGCAGATGACGGTTGTCGAGTGGGAGAGGGACCGCGGGAGGAGGGTGGTCAACCAAGACTGCGCAGGAAATTTCCAGATGAGTGCTTCAAAGACACTTCCTATCAATCCCGGAGAAGCGTGGGGAGCACTTCTCGCCCATGACTGGCTCCCCGGTCTAGTCTACGAGGAGGGGCATGAGTTCACAACTTCAGAGGGTGTTCAGGTCACAGTACGCGCTGTACGTCCGAGCAAACTCCTACGATTGTGGTGGCACGGTGAGGTAGGTAAATCCACTCTTGAAGTGATGTTCTTTCCTGCCAAAGAAAAAACATCGGTGCGGTTTCAGCACCAGAAGTTGCCAAATGAATCAGATGTTGAGATTTTCAAATCACGATGGCGGGCTGTTCTGTCGGAGATTGCCGCGAACCTCTGAGGAACGAACACCATCCACCGGTCAGGCGATCACATTCTATGGTCGGAATCACGGTTCCCATTGCCAAAATAGCAAGTGCTAATGTTCTTAGAGGGGTCTTAAGTCGGCGGTTTCATGGTAGAAATCGCCGTGTTGCTGAAGCAGGTACCGGACACTAACGCGAAGATTGTTGTCGTGGATGGTAGAGTCGATGAATCGGCAGTGGCCAGTTGGGTCACATCTCCCTATGATGAGTATGCCCTTGAGGCCGCGTTGCAGTTTACTGAGGCGGCTGGTGGCTCCATTACAGCAATTACCCTCGGGCCAGCGAGGGCTGACAAGGTGCTGAAGGATGCGGCGGCACTCGGTGTGACCAAATTGGTTCGAATCTGGAATGATAATTGGGGTAGTTTGGATTCCATTCAGGTTCAGACTGCCTTGGCGGAGGCTGTCAAAGCATCGGGTGCGGAACTCGTCTATTGTGGGAAACAATCTGCTGACAGCAACCAAGGGTCGACTGGTCCGGGTGTGGCTGAATTGCTCGGCGCCGCCTGTGTGGCAGAAGTAAGTGAATTCGATGTCAATGGCCAGACCTATACTCGCCCCGCTGCCGGTGGCAATGAAAGGGTGACTGTATCTACTCCGGCGGTGGTGACCTTCACCAAGACGGCGAATGACCTTCGTCGCCCCAATGTCAGGGGAATCATGATGGCCAAGAGGGCTGCAATTGATTTGGTCTCAGGAGCAGTGGATGAAGCACGCGTGACCTTCAACGGCCACTCCTCTCCGGCGGAAAAACCACCAGGGAAAACATTTGACGGCGCAGATAGCGTACCACAAGTGGTCGGACTACTGAGAGATGAGGCGAAGGTGCTCTAGGGGGGATGAAAATGGAAATGACAATCATTGCTGAGACTCAGAAGGGCGAACTGCACCCAGTGACCGCACAGATGGTAGGGGCTGCATCATCGTTGGGTGGAAGTATTACCGTAATTTGTCCTCGGGGAGTCGGCTCTGACACGGCGGCCAATCTCGCAGGAGTTGGCAAGGTCCTCTCCATCACTGGAGATTGCTTCTCATCATTTGATGGGGGTGCATGGGCGGCGGCTCTCGACGCCGCCGCAGATGACGGGGTCATCATGGGTGCAGCAACTCCGCAGGGTCGCGATGTTGTCGCTCGAATCGCAGCCCGCAGAGGCATTCCTGCTGTGCAGGATGTGGTGGCGATAACATCAGGACTCACCCTCACCCATCCCATCTATTCCGGTAAGGCGATGCAGAAGGTGACAATAGATGGCGAGTGTGCTCTGACTTTGCGAACCAACATCTTTCCTCCCGCTGGCGATGGCGGGAGCGCAGAAGTAGCCACCGTGGCACACTCAGGAGATGTCCGAATCGCAGTCCGAGAGGCGATGGCGAGGGCGAGCGAGCGATTGGATGTAGCCGATGCAGACATCATCATCTCAGGTGGCCGCGGCATGGGAGGGCCGGAGAACTTTGACAGACTCTACTCAATTGCAGATGAATTGGGTGCTGCCGTAGGGGCCAGCCGTGCTGCCGTTGATGCATGGGATGGAATCCCCCACTCGATGCAAGTCGGCCAGACAGGAAAAACCGTCAACCCCACTCTCTACATAGCAGTGGGCATATCGGGTGCAATTCAGCATCTCGCCGGAATGCGTACCAGCAAGTACATCGTTGCCATCAATAAAGATGTGGAGGCTCCTATTTTCAAAATCGCAGACTACGGAATCGTAGCAACTTGGGAAGAGGCTCTTCCGATTCTTGTCGAGGAACTGGCGAAACTCTCCTGAATCCGCTGCCTGGAAACCCGCCGATATGAATCGACTTCCCCTCAGGCGACCGGATTGGCTGCATCACCCCTCAGGCGACCGGATTGACAGCATCATCACTCAGGCGACCGGATTGGCTGCTTCACGCATTGAGCGACCGGATTGACAGCATCACCTCTCAACACATCACCAACTCAGGTGTGTGCATGAGCCCATTGGCGCAAATCAAAAGGTGACCGGCAGTT
Source organism: uncultured Candidatus Poseidoniales archaeon (assembly GCA_964342465.1). Classification (GTDB taxonomy): domain Archaea; phylum Thermoplasmatota; class Poseidoniia; order Poseidoniales; family Thalassarchaeaceae; genus MGIIb-Q1. The sequence goes on from CAYFFQ010000001.1 coordinate 208,006, forward strand.
TGGGGATAAATATGGCAAGAGATATTCCGTGGATGCGGGAGAGATACGAACAACTGAAATCTCAGAATCTGCAGTGGGAACCGCCCACGCTCGAATCAGCCAGCACTCCGCTCTGTACGGTGGATGGCGAGCAGATGGTCATGCTTTCCGCCAACAATTATCTCAATCTCACAACACACCCGAAGGTCATCGCCGCGTCGATGGAAGCGACCAAGAAATATGGCGCCGGCAGCGGTTCTGTCAGGGCGATAAGTGGCACTATGGATATCCATTTGGAAGCAGAGAGGAAGGTTGCTGAATTCAAAGGTGTGCAGGCATCTCTCATCTATTCAGCAGGCTACACAGCCAATGTCGGACTGATTCCCACTCTTGTGCGTGGGAAGGAGGATGTCATAATCAGCGACGAATTGAATCACGGTTCTATCATAGACGGAGTCAGATTGACCAAGGCGAGCCGCGCCGTCTATCCACACAACGACATGGAAGCATTGGCAGCTATTCTCAAGCAACACAGTGAGAGCGAGCGAAAACTGGTCATCACAGATGGGGTCTTCTCCATGGATGGCGATGTCGCGCCTCTAGACGAAATCACTGAACTGGCCGAACAACACGATGCGATGGTGTTTGTCGATGATTGTCACGGCGAGGGGGTTCTCGGTGCAGGGGGTGCTGGTATCGTCGACCACTTCGGTTTGCAGGGAAGAGTCGATTTCGAAATTGGCTCTTTCTCCAAAGCCCTCGGTGTGCAGGGGGGAATAGTCGCGGGGAGCGAACAGGTCCGCACGCACGCGCTCAACCATTCTCGTTCATGGTTGCTCTCGGGTAGCCAACCGCCAGGGGTGGCGGCGGCTCAGAAGGCAGCGATTGAGGTGTTGATGAGTGAACCGGAACACCACGCTAGGTTGTGGTCGAACACCGATTATTTCCGCAGGGAGATGGAGTCGCTCGGATTCGACCTCGGCTTGTCAACCACACCGATAATTCCAGTCATGTGCGGCCAATCGGGAGTGGCGAAGCAGTTGGCCGCAGAAATGCGCAGACTCGGTGTCGTTGTCGGCGCAATCGTCTTCCCGATGGTCTCCCGTGATGCGGCAAGGGTGAGAAACCAACTTTCCGCCGGTCTGAGCGATGAACAATTGGGTGAAATCCTCGCCGCCTATGAGAGTGCAGGCAGAACGGTAGGGCTCATCTGAAGACCTTCACATAGAGTGACGGGTTATTGGTCAGTGGCTGGGACGAATTGGTGAACTTCGCTACAGCAATCTGAAAAGTGTCTGAATGTGGTGGTCGGTTGAGGAATGATACAGCGTCGAATCAAGTAGGGAGATCACTTCTCGTGGGCATGAGGTGAATGGGCGTAAAACCCCCAATGCGCTAAATCGAGTAGGGAAATCACTTCTCGTGGGCATGAGGTGAATGGGTGTAAAACCCCCAATGCGCAAAATCAAGTAGGGAAATCACTTCTTGTGGGCATGAGGTGAATGGGCGTAAAACACCCAATGCGCCTGATAATTGGAAATAATCACTGCTCAAGTGAGTTGACAGCGTCTTCGAGTTCACGCTCCATTTCTCGTTGAGCCTGAACTACAATCGTTTCGACGAAGGGGTCCTTTCCATCCTCAAGCATCACCAACATCCGGTGTCTCGGGGCCCAAGAAAAATGGACATATATCGGGCCAGGTGCGAGCATCAGCAGCCAAGCGATGGTGATTGGGATGATGTCCATCATTCCTGTCCAGATGGACAGGAGCAGAATGAATCCGATGAACGGCATGATGTAAATCGCCGCCCGTGGCGGAGTGATTGGCGGCCGTTTCGATATCATCTGGACTATTGCTGAAAACTGGCCGACAATAGCCAATCCGACAGCAATCATCAACGTCCTGAATGCGACCTCTCTGAACCATGAATCAACCTCCCAACCGTTGTGCATGCCGATAGGCAGAACCAGAGTTGCGCTGAGCAGCAGACCGTAGAAGGCAGAGACGATGGCCGGATGGGACAATCCGAGTGGCCAAGTGGCAAACCGCTGAGAAAGCGGCGAGCCGAAGACCATCCGTTTCTGCTCGTCGGACAGCGAGGCGAGGCGTGAGTCAGACGGCTGCATGGACTGACGCGGTCGTAATGAAGCATTAACATTGGCTGCGATAGAGGAAGGAAGCGACTCAATCCTCGCCATCTAAGATGTCACGAAGAGCATTCGGATGCGAATCCTCCCCCTCCTCGCTCCATCCTCTCAGCAGAACTCCCGGTTTCGGTGTCATGGAACCATCAGTGGTTTCCAGCCATTTCCTCTCACGTGGGTAGAACTCCCCGGACTCTCTATTGCGCGCCTTCTCGATTTCATCATCCTCCCCCACCCTCCTGTTTTGGGCATCACGCAGGGCCAATGCCTGATTGACTAGAGACACCATCTTCCTGACCTGATAATCAAGGGTGTATGGCCAGTGGAAGAGCACCACCCCCTCTGAATCATTCTTCTTGAGAAGTGTCCGTTCGAGAATTGGGTCACGCATCGCGTAGAGCCTTGCGCCATCGGGTATTCGGTGGAATCTCTCACCGTCTGAGACCCAGACTGTCGCCTCTCCAACCTCCTCTGAAGGATGCCAAGGGTGGCCATCTCCGATTGCCACCAAGGTGAGAAGTTCACTCACTCGAGAAATCCTGAGGTAGTGTTTCCACAGGACTATGGCTGTGGCGAGGGAGATGGCGAGTTGGGTCACAATATGCGATATACTGAGAATCTGAAGAACCTTGAAAGATGCCAAGAGGACGAAAAAACCGGCGATGGTGAAGAATCCTGCGTTGAGGATGTTTCGCCGCTGAATCTTGGCCACGGACGGGTTGACTGACCAAGGATGCGCTCCCGATGGCATTCCATCCATGTCATCGCGAGTGTGGGTATCACACTTGGGAGTTTGCAGGGTCGGTGGAGCGAGAAGCATTGAAGAATGCTCGCCGTCCAACTTCCATGACCCACTTGGGAGTTTGCAGGGTCGGTGGAGCGAGAAGCATTGAAGAATGCTCGCCGTCCAACTTCCATGACCCAATTGGGAGTTTGCAGGGTTGAGGGCCATGTGTGCGGGGGAGCACCTACCGTGTCACATCTACTCCACTCCGCATTCGCTTGAGGACCATGTATGCGGGGGAGCGCCCTTTCGGGAATCGGTATGGAGGCTTGTGATGAGAGACAATCGCCTTCAAGTGTGTTGTGCATTCTCGTCCATCTGATGCTACCCGATACTCTGCTAGACCTGACCGCCGACGAGGCCATCTCCTATGCGACTGTGTTGGCGGTGATGGCGACTTGTGACGGCGAGTTTTCCCCCGTGGAAATGAGTGCCTACGAATCGCGCGTCGCCTCTCTCCTCTATCAACGAGATGTACGGGAGAGATTGGAATCAGTGGTTGGGGAATGGGTTGACATTGATTTTCATCTCCAAGCCCTCTCGGAAACCGGAATCAAACTTCTGCTCCGAGATGTTGTGATGATGGCGGCTTGCGACGGAGAATATACCGAGGAGGAGATGAAAATCATCGATAAAGTCGCCGCCGCTGCAGAGGTGGGTGAAGAAGAGTTGAACCAACTCTACCATTGGGTCTATGAGGGATGGTCGTGGTTTCAACGTGGCCATCAGATACTCTCAATTGACAATCCCGATGGCGCCGAGAGAGTCGATGGGGTGAAGGGGCCTACGGAGCCGGTGGGGTGAAGGAGCCTACGGAGCCGGTGGGGTGAAGGAGCCTACGGAGCCGGTGGGGTGAAGGGGCCGGTGGAGTTCAATAGAGCGATGGGGCCCGATGAGAGCGTATGAAGGAACATTCTCTTTGTTGATGAAGGAGAATTGTGTCCCCCTCCCCTTCGGCATCCCATTCATCTCCCCCTAATCACCTCTACTCAATGCCCCCCAAGGGCCACCTTCAAGTGGGGTGCAAGGTCAAGGGGGGTTGAGGATTGACATGGCTGAACTCCCTCGTGGAAAGGTTCGGGAGGTCAGGCGAGGAGGTGCTGGTGTCCTTGAACTGCTGTTGGTGGACTTCGAGAGGGGGGGTGACGACGGCTATCTCAAAGTCGAGGGTGGTGGTCGGCGAGGTGAAGTTGGACAACTCGTAATCACCCAAGGAACCCCTTCCTTGGCGATTTTCGAGGGCGAAGCCCTGCTCATGGGTGCGCCGGCGCTGCGTCACTTTCGGTCAGTCGCTGCCGGCGATGATTCACGCATCTCAGTACACACCGATGTAGACCTTGATTTGATAAGCGAACTGCACCCAGAAGCGAAGTTGCACATTGATGACGGGGATGCCGTCGTCGGTGAGCGAATCGAAGGGTGGATAGTCGATACCAAGAGTGATTCCGATTGGTGGCGGAAAAAACAGAGGCGAGTGTGGACGCCGAGTGAGACCTCGCTGCCGAAGGGGAGCGAAGAGGAGACCGCTGTGGTTGAGGGAAGCATCAACTATACCCCCGGAGAGGAGTTGGAGGCTGGGCTGAGTTATCTCGTCGACGAACAGACTGCTGATTCAGTCTTGCGAGTCGCGGCCCATCTCGCCGCTATTGGTCACCCCCTTCTGGTAATATCGAGGGAGCCGCCGATGAATCTCGCCACCCGCTATGCGATTCCGGCAGGTTGTTGTTGCTGGCTCTCAGCGAGAGATGTTGAGGATGTTTCGACCGTTCACCCAGGGCTCGAGTCTGTGCGAAGGGTATGTGACCAGTTCCTGTGGTCGTCATCGCGGGCGGTAATCGTCATTGATGGAGTTGAGTATCTAAGCGGTATTCATGGGTTCAACAGCATGTTGGGAATGTTGCGAGACCTGATAGATGAGGTGGCGACCAGCGACCACATCGTGCTGATTCCCGCTGACATGGATGTTTGGAATGAGCGGGAGAGAACCCTGATTTCAAGGGAATTTGACGTCTTAGCGCAACGAAACATCTCCGAGTGGGCGGAGCGCCCAGCCATCATCGAAGGACATTCCTTCTGTCAGAATGCACCTCTCGCCGAAGTCCCACCACCTCTCGCCGAAAAGAGTGATGCCGCTGATGATTTCAGAGCAGCAGCCAAGAGGATTCTCGACGAATCGAGTGGCGGGGATGTGAGGGGTACCGCTGATGCGGTCAAGTCATCTGTGGGTGGTCTTGACTCCGCGCCTCGGGAAACAGAGGTCGCCCCCCCACCCCTCGATGTCGTCGCATCGGTGGCCGGATTCCACCAGCCGGAGACCTCTTTTTCTGCCCGTAACCTATTGGATGAGATGAGACGGGAATTGGGTCCACCATCCACGGTTGTGGAAGCGATTGGGGTTGGGGAAGGAGAGTCGGAGTCAGATGGACAAAACACCCCTGTGCCGGACGACGATTCAGACAATTTCGAACTGCCTTCTTGGGCAACCGCCCCATCTGCCAATATGGCAATTGATGAGAACTTGATGACCCGAGAGCAATCCACTTCTATGCCCTCATCTCCCGCCAATCCCGAAACTGTTCCTGAAGTTGGTCAACAGTCAATCCCCACAGCACCCCACCAAGCAGAATCAACTTACGGTGAGCCAGACCGACTCGGTGGGCCTATCCTAGAATCGCCGAAACCCGATGAGGGAGGGGCCACTACTGGCAGGGACAAGCCGCTTCTAAGACAGCCGTCTGTCGACCACCATCAGAGGAAGCGCAGGAGAATCACCCGTGGCCGAATCCCCGATGTGCTACAGTTTGAGAGGCAGTCCACTCATTTCGCGGCAAAGAACAGCAGAGTGGTTGAAAAAGAGTTGTTGACCCCCGGTTGGGAAGCGGTTGACCCAAGGCTGTCCGCCCTCTCAGCGAAGGGTGATGATTTCACCGAGGTCGGGGAATGGGAGACGACTGAAGAGAGGGATTGGGAAGTGCTTGAAACGGGAGAGATGGGTGCTGCAGTCGATAATGCTAGAACCCTGAGGGCGCAACCCAAGAACTCCGAAGCGGCAACTTCAGCCCGTCTTTCACATGGACAGTGGAACGCCGCCATCCATTCGGCTACCACGGGCAGTCAAGAGGGTGGTGCTGAGCAGGTCACGCTGATAAAACAGCACGCAAGGGAATCAGCATCTCGCTCGCAGAGGGTGAACCTGACAGAAACTCTCGCCGCCGAGGAGATGGCCGCTCTCTATGAGGACCGAGAGAGAATGGTGAAAGACTCAAAGATAGGTTTGGAGATTCTTGAACGAATATCGGAATTGGCCGACCGCGGACACCCGATCAGAGGTTTGGTGGAGCGAATTGAGGCGGACCGCGAAGAGGGTCTGCAACTGCTGTCTGAACTTGAGGAGAAGTCTATCATCGTCAATGGACTCATAGACCGTCTGAACATCCAACAGGATAGAGGGGTGATTGCCGCTTCGGTGGCTGACCGCTATCGCAACAGCATGATTGATTTTGAACAGATTGAAGAGATTTCAGCACTTTTGGATGACTATGAAGGGTGAATCGAGATAGTGAGAGAAGCGAGAGGTGGAGAAATGGCATCTGCGAAACTCACGGCACTGCAGAAGGAGTTGCAGCGCAGCCGCCGACTTCTGAATCGAAAAGACACCCTCACAGAGACGGCGGAGAGCGAATCCCGCTCCCCCCCCTCATCGCTTCACCGCTACATCCGCGAACGGAATATGCCGACTATCGAGCCAGCCGCCCCCGCCCCCTTTTCGGATTCTACTGAAAGAACCCTCGCGCGGCAGCGTGACGATGAGTTCGCTCACCTCGCTTCCTCACGTATGAGCCGCCTTCGCCAACGAAGCAGTGGGATGGACAGAAGTGCTTCTGAGGATGGGCTTGTCCCTCTTGACACCCCAGCATGGCTACTGGTAGACTCAGATGACCCACCGCAAACCATCACAGGTCTTCCTGTCTGGAGGGAAGTTCTCAATGACCAGCGCAGTTACATCAGACCGAGTGAGAGTGCGAGAGCGGGTCATGCTCGACTGACTGGTGGTGCAGTGCAGGGCGAATCCCCAGTGAGAGAGACCGAGTGGGAGGTGCGACAATCTCTACCGGAATGGCCCACCATATTCACCCCTGACGAACTCCACCGATGGGAGTTGTGGGAGACCGGGCCGGAGAATCGTTTGGCGACAGTGGCGGCGCGCGATGTCATCATCAATCCAGCCAGCCACTCCAATCCACTGATTGTCCTCGGGCCGGCAGGAGTGGGAAAGACCCATCTCATACAGGCTGTGGCAGCCTCCATTCATCTAAGGCATACTAGCGGAGTGGTGCGCAGTCTGAACGCCATCGAGATGGAGCAACCACTCCCGCCCAAATGGTACGATTCATTGACGAACTGTACGGCGCTGTTCGTTGATGACATCTCACGAATCACCGGTTTCGATGCCGTCGACCGGTTAGGCCAGTTGCTTGATTTGGCAATTGACCTAGGGATTCAAGTCATGGCTGCGGGAGAATCGATTCCGCCACTTGAAGGAAGGTTTGCTGAAGTAATGAAAAGCGCGGTGGTGGTCGAAATATCTCCACCTGAGAAGATGACCATCACAATTCATCTGCGAAACATGGCTCTGCGGAGGATGTTGCCACTTTCCGATGAACAGTTGACAGCTATCGTCGACCATTCCGGAGCCGATTGGAGAAGCGCAGAATCAGCTCTTGAGAAGGTGGCCGTCGCATTGGAGGCGGGGGCTGAACCTCTCGATGCCGAGGATATCACCTCCATTCTCCTCGGAGATGACCTGCCGATGCGTGAAGATGATGTCCTAATGGGTTGGGATAGTGAGGAGACGGGCAGACGAATCGTATCTGATGTCCTCGATGAGTTCCTGCCGAGAGAGAACCAGCCGAATGTAGAATACATCAGTCGGATGGGGCCGGTCAGGGATGATTATCAGCCACCAGAATTGATGCCGGAGAGTAGTGAAGAAGCGGTGGATTCCCTACTCGAAAGGCATCTTGGCAGAGAAAAAGGGGCGGTGGAAGAGGCGCGTCGAACCGTTGCCGAAGCGGGTCGGGCGACGGAGTTGGAATCCCCGCAACCTAAGACCCCGACCATTGATGTGATGGGTGAAGCATTCCTTGACCGACTCGAATCGAGGCTTCACCGCCATCAGAATGAATTATTTTCCCTGCATGAGGAGATGGAACAGATAGCCCACAACATCGAAGATGCCGACACCAAGGTATTGGTAGGAATGGTGGACAGAATGCTGGAAATTGAGAGGAGTCTGGCAAGAATTTCTCGCCTTGAATCAGGCGAACCTCTGATGGCGAGAAAGAAACCTGAACGCCCATACCAAACCCCATCTATGGACGAGTTCATTCCCCTCGGCGAATGGGATGTGGATGTCGATTCGGTGTCAGCGAGCGACCTGATAGAGGATGTACGGGCCCCCCTTCACCCCATCACAACCCTGCAACCGCTAAAGGATGATTCTCGAACGACCATCTCACCCGTCACCGTCTTGGTTCCACTGGAAGGGAAAATGTCTGACGAGGATTGAGGACCATTCGGGAGAAGTCAAAAGATTTCTCACTCTGACCAAGATTTGCTTCAGATGTAGCGGAAACCCCTCTCCGCTTCCATGTCGGCATCAAGGTGAAGAGCGATGGTCTTGCCGGAAATGATGATGGCTTCCACATGGTCGATACCAGGACAGTTCTCCTTGACCTTGTTCCATTTCCTCTCCGAGACCAAGTTCTCTTGCCAGAAGGGAAATGCGGAACATTGCGCCGGTTTGACATCGTAGATTGAACAGGCCATCTTCTCTCCGAGATAGATACAGGTCCCATCCTCTCTCTTTGATTCTAGAACGAATCTTCCATCGTAGGATGTACGGCACGACTCAGTCAACCACTCCTTGAGGTCTTTACCGAGGTGGCCACTAATCCTCCCTGCATCCTCTCGCGAGAGATAGACGATGCCGTCCTTCTCGTTGCAGCAGCGACCACATTCATCGATGCAGGTGAATGCAATCCCGTCAGCCCACCATGCATCACTCCGGCTGGTGAAGGGGCGGCGCCACTTGGACATCGTGTCGAGGGGTTCGGCTGGCTTCCTAATTATTTGCCCCGTTCTGATGTGATGATTGTTCGCCTCACTGTCTTCTTGGACAACGGTCGTGGTCTGAAAATCAGATGAGGATTCATTGTGTTTTAATTGAGAATTGCAGTGAATAATCATCGCACTTGCAGTGAATTTGGAGACAGATTTACTATTGGAACTTGCTGAATATATTTGCGTCGCACTTATACGGATGACTTGGCTGAGATGAATTCCCGGGGGGTGCGCCGGCGATATGAACGATTCGGGGGAGCAGGAAACCATCTTTGAAGTGAAGGAATCTCATCTTGACACCGGCTTGCGCGGCATTCCAGTCGGAACCTGCCGAACTTCGTTCGTTGACCCGATGAAAGGCGTACATTATGTCGGTTATCCGATATCCGATTTGGCTGACATGGACCCCGAAGACATCATCTTCCTCCTGTTTGAGAAGAGGTTGCCGAACCGCCACGAATCTCAGGAGTTCAGAAAGGACTTGGCGGAGAGAGCCGAGGAGATTCCAGCCGGTGCGCTAAGAGTTCTTGAGTCTCTGACCCCCGGAAGCGGCCATCCGATGGATTGGTTGGCTCTTGGAATTCAAGCCTTGGGAATCGCTGACACCACCGGTGATGTCAGAGAGGACAGCCTCAACCTGATAGCGAGAATGCCTGAATTGATGGCGACAATCTTCCTGCTCCGTGGCGGCCACGGCATCCCCGAGGCTGGTAGTGAGCCATCTCGCGGGATGGTGGAGAACTTCGTCCACCTGATGGGGATGACCGGAGAGAGAGCTGATAACATGACTAAGGTCCTGAGAACCTTCCTTGTCCTGCACATGGACCATGGTGGGGGGAACCTTTCCACCTTCTCAGGAAAGTGTGTCGCCAGTGGCAGAGCATCTCTCTATGCATCGCTGGCGAGTGCCATGAACGCCCTTTCCGGCCCCCTCCACGGACGAGCAAATCAGGCCTGCCTCGAGTTCATCCAGAGAATAGGAACGGATGAGCCGGACAAGGTTGAAAAATTCGTGCGGGGCGAGTTGGCTGCGAAGAGGCCAGTGTATGGATTCGGCCACGCTGTTCTGAGGGCGGAAGACCCACGAGCCACCGCTCAGATTGAATTGGGAGCAGAGGTCTGTCCCGACGACCCCAACTACAGAATCGTCAAGACTCTCAGGGAGGTGGCGCCGAAGATTCTTGCAGAAAATCCGAAGATATCCAATCCGTACGCCAACGTTGATGTAGCCAGCGGTACTCTCTTACACTCTGTGGGATTCAGGAAACCCGAATACTTCACGACCTTCTTCGGGTGGGCGAGAGTTGCTGGAATCAGTGCTCAGATAATCGATGAAAGGAAGTCGAGAGGAGGTCGTGGCGTGCCGATTTACCGCCCCAAGTATATCGGGAAGGACCAGCCTGTTCGCCGCCTCGGCTAACATATTCTCTACTCGGGGTGAGGCGAGCGAGCCCGGACGTTCGCTGCCTCGACTAACATATTCTCTACTCGGGGTGAGGCGAGTGAGCGCGGCCACTCACCGCCTCAACTGACCGAATCCTCGCCTACAGCGAGGCCCACCGTCTCAATTGACCTAAAGAACATCAGGTGAAGGGTCTGCT
>CAYFFQ010000001.1:218738-228567 GCA_964342465.1 uncultured Candidatus Poseidoniales archaeon
ACAGCGAGGCCCACCGTCTCAATTGACCTAAAGAACATCAGGTGAAGGGTCTGCTATACGCCCCTTACTCACCACTTCTCATCGTCGCTAAACTTACGATGCGCTCAACGGTGGGGAATGAAGGCCGGCTATTCCTCTAGAGCAGCCTCGACCTTCTCCGCGAGGATTTCGTTGTTCGCAGATGCGCGATAGCGTGCATCTTCCGCTTGCGCTACTGCGATACCATCCTCAACATCTACCCAGTTCATCATCAATGTACCAATAATGATGAGCAGTGAGAGGCTGGCAACGGCGACCCTGCTGTCGTAGGCGGTGGAGAGAATACCGTAGAGCAGTGGTCCTATCAGGGCGGCCACCTTGCCAAAGAATCCGAAGAATCCGAAGAACTCGGTGCTTCTCGTCTCAGGGACCATCTTTCCGAACAGGCTGCGCGCCAATCCCTGCGACCCTCCGAGAAGCATTCCGGCAACACAGCCGAGCAGTAGGAACTGCATGGTCACATTGATTCCCAATGGCCCCCAAAAGAGGTCTCTCGCGGTGATTGCTATATTGTCAAGCGGCCCGTCACCGAGTTCGGTGGGGTGGTCGACTCCCAATGCAGTCACTCCGGCAAGTGTCGAGCCCTCAACCGAGGCGGAGAAGCGAGTATCTTTCAAGGCTGTGAGGAATCGCGCCACCTCTTCAGTGGTGGCGCTTCCACTCTCCTCCTCGCTGGGAAGAATATGCCCGAATTCGCTTTCAAGGGCTCTGTCGGATGCTCCATCTCCCAATGCCTCCACATCGAGCATCACCACCTCGTAATTGTCGCCTGTCCAATTAAATTGGAAATCATACTCCTCATGGTTCTCTAATTGCAGAGGAGCGAAGGAGAGTGCACCGACTATCATCACGCACCATGCGACCAGAGAGACGGTAAGTGCCTGTTTGGTCGAGGTCTTACCGGCGAGCCAAGTGAAGAAGAAGGCGGAAGGGAAGGCTACGAACTGAATCACCACGATGGTCATTATCAGGTCGGTGATGGATAGCCCTAATACTGCGATTCCGAATGCTCCTGCAAGTGCAGTCACGCTGTTAATGCCGTCGATGAAGAAGAAGTACGCTACCATGTAGATGAACAGCGTTTTGAATGAGCGCCACTCCTTCAATGTCTTCTTCAATTCAGCAATCGCCAGTTTGGTGGCGCTGACGACCTCCAAATCCTCAACGATGTTCTCAACTTCCGGTTCGGGAACCGTGGCGAAGGTCCACAAGGCGAAGCCGTACCACCAGACACCGGAGGAGGCCATGGTGAAGGGGATGACCCACTCACCCTCGACACCCATGACCAGTGCGAGGTGAAAGACGAGGAGAAGTCCACCACCGAGATATCCGTAGGCGTATGCCTTGTTTGAGATACCATCCATCTCCTCCTCACTGCCCTGATGGGGGAGAAGTGCGTTGTAGAAGACTCCAGCACCATTGAGTCCGAGATTGGCGAGAAGGAACATGACGAAGAGCCATACCCACTGTGCGGAGATGGGCAGTAGGGGGGCTATCGCTAGAAGGATGGTAGAACCGGCACCAACCCATGTGAGTATTCTCAACATCCGTATCTTGATTTTTGTCCGGTCAGCGATGACTCCGAAGCCAGGGCTTATGATGGCTACAAGCAGAGCTGCGCCGGTGACTGCCCACGCCCAGAAGGTGTCCGATGTCATGTCGCCGAATGGTGTCAGAATCGATACGCCATTCGCTTGTAGGAAGAGATAGGCGAACCAAGCGGGAAGAATGGCGGTGGTGACACTTGTCTCAAAGGCCGATTTCCCCCAATCATACATGCAATAGCCGCGCACCTGCGCCTTATGGTCATCTATTTCATGCACCACTCGATGCACGACCTCCTCAATCGATTCTGAATCAATTTCGTGACCTCTACCCTCATCAGTCATGACCATGCGACTATGCAGTAGGGTAATGAGTCTTGCACATTGTCAATATCGCCTCACCTATTAATTCAAGTGTAGAACCTACACCGGATTATCAGTGAGGGGTGGTCATTTGGCTTGGCAGCAACTCAGACAAAACTCAGTGGCTGCCCTCATCCATGGGATTTCCCATTTTGATGGCGTTGAGATGGACCTGCGACTTTCCAGCGACGGGGTTCTCGTCCTCCGCCATGACAACACCACCCCCGATGGAGAATATGTGGAACTTCTTGATAGTGGGCAGTTGGCGTCCTGTGCAGACAACTTCGAAGAACTGATTAATGATTCTGATTTCACTCGCCCTTGGCAGGAAAAGGGGAAGACGGTCTGCATCGAGTTGAAGTCACCACATCCGAGCAGCGGTGTGGCTGGTGGTTGGCGAGGAGGCAAGGAGAGGGTTTCCCACATCTCTCGGATGATCCGCATTCTCGAAGACAATCTTGCCGATTTTGATTTACCTGCTGGCACTACTGTCATCTATTCATTTGACCCCAATTTTCTGCGGGCGGCGAAACGAGGTGGCTGTAGTTATCCTAGAGCGCGATTGATGCCCAATCTCAGGGAGTGGGGTGCTGGAAAAATTCAGAAGGCCATTGCCACCCCCTCCTTCATCGGCCATTCCCTCCCTCGTCTGATGCGGAAACACCAGCGCTGGGGGGCGCCGATGATTCCCTGTGCAATCGAGTACCTCACCTCCTATACACGCCATCTCCCGCTCGGTTCTACCGTTTCTCTGAGGGGACGAGGACTGGCAAGATTGACCAAGACGAGAAAGGGGTTCCCTGCCTTCGTATGGCCGGTAAAACTCGCTGATGAGAGGGCGATACTGGATGCAGGTCTGACCGCCATCACAGATGATTGTTCACCCAAGGTCACTCATCTCCCTGATGGCTCGCCTCGGAGACCACTCCCAGCCACCGTGCAGATGGTAGAGGGTGTGGAAAAGCCGTGGTTTTCTCTGAGTGACTCTGAGAGAAAGGATGTCCTCTGGGAGATGAAGAATCGGTGGAATTGGTCGCGCTCCATCGACCAACTGATGGCTTCAAGTGCCAGTAATCAGGTACCGTGGGAAGTGCCACGGCTAATCGGCCATCGTGGGACTGGTAAGACCAGCCACCTCGGCATTCTCAAATGAATGAGTTCCAAGACTTGTATGCTCATCATTCGCCTCGGTCTACACTCAACCACTCTTGCCAATACTTCTCACACAGGTCATTAACCAAAGGAGTCTTGCGGACAATTGTGAGAAAGTAGTGTGGACAACCTCATTTCACTATTTTGAGAATAGTCGGTCGAGCAGCAGGGCCGCCTCGAACAGAATGAGGATGGGGGCTGCGACGAGAAACATGGAGAGTGGGTCAGGCGGGGAGAGGAAAGACCCAGCACAGAATCCGGCGAACCAGATATGGCGGCGAAAATGGATGAGGTCGTCCCTCTGCACGACTTCTCCCCGCAGGAGGAGGAAGGTGAGAAGGGGCACCTGAAATCCGATTGCAGCACCGAAACTGAGGCTGGCTACGAAGCCGACCCACGCAGACAACTGCCATGTTGTCGTGGCACCGACGGAAGCGGCGTCAGCCTCTAGGTATTCGAACAGCAGTGGCAACAGGAAATCCATTGCATACCAGATGCCAGCGAATGCCAAGCCGATTGAACAGATGAGGGTGAGAACAACGCTCGTCAATGATGAGAAGGAAGAAAGGTCAACTCCTTGCAGTCGCGCCCGCACCTCTTCACTCTTGGCAGCCCTGAGAGCGGTCTGCAAGACTATCGTAAGTACTACGAGAGAGAGTGCGAAATGGGCCGATAGGCGGAGCAGGAGAATCACAACTTCTAGAGGTTGAAGTATGACCACGGAAGCCTCTTCGGGAAGTAGCCCGGAATCTTCGAGCAGCCATGAAAGAACCGTGCCGGCGAGTGGATAGCCAATGAGCAATCCGGCAAAGAAGACGGTGGCCCACAACTTTAGATGGGTACGGATGAATGACTGAAGTTCATTCAGCAATTCCCCACCTTCCCCTGAGAGAAGCCCCTCTAGTTCAGTGGCGACTCTCTCACCTCCGTCACTCACCATCATCCTCCCCCACGCTACCATGATTCATCATGTTTGAGGGGGCATCGGAAGATTCGTCAGAAAATGACAGACTTCCGATATTCCCCCACAAGTGTTTGTTGGAGAGCAGACTCCGATTGATGTATCTCATCTCGTCTGTGGGACCTTGGGGGGGCGGAGATAATTCTTCACATCCTTTCCACTCGCTTTTCCAGCGGGAATTTGCGGTGGATGTGAGAGTGGTGCCGGTGGCGCTGGTGGGGTATCGGTGAATTCAATCGCTTTCCCGAACAACATCCATTGATTGGTCTGCATGTCGTACTCTGCCATAGCCGGAAGGCCTGTTGGTTTATTCGGGATTGAGCCGGAGAATCCAGCCCTTGTCGAGCCGTCGGTAGCACTCTTTGGAGTAGTTCCGAGAGTCTCTCCTGTAGTGGTTGCGGTGAGGGCAGTTCGCTTGGGCGGAGAAACTGGTTCAACTCGACTGAATTTCTTCGCTGGGCGTTGCGGCAGGCGTGGTGGTTCAACCTCTCGAACGGCGGAGGATGGGTCTGAGTCGGAGGTCGTCACTCTGCTGACGGGTGACTCATCCAACCAACCGAGGTCATCGTCCTCACCCTCATCGGCTGACGACATCTCAATGGGGGTGCCACTGAGAACATCCTCGGTTGTCCCAGCATGTTCAGTAGTGCTGACAACGCCGACAAGGTCGACGACATCATCCTCGTCACCCACGGATGTTGTGAACCTGCTGTCAATGGTTGATTCATCGACCTCTTCCTGAATGATTTCACCCTTGATGAGGAAATCATCAACACCCATCTCTTGAGCCACAACTGACATTTCACCCAAGGCGTTGGCGATGACCTCGGCGGTGGGTGTCGCATCGCCACCAACGACACTTGAAACGATTGCCGCCGTTGTCGGGTTGACGACGCTCAGTCCACCTGGGCGAGAGAGAGGAACATTTCCGGACTCCAACTGTTCCCTCTGCTCTTCAGCACTCATCGATTTCGGTCCCTCTATTTGTTGTCTTTCGCGCAATCCGATGATGGCAATGATGAGTGTCACAACCATCAATGACAACATGGCGTATTCCTGTCCTGTCAATAGTCCGGCATCAGACCAGAAACCATTGGATTTGTAGGGCAGATTCAACTGTTGGCGGAGGAACTGCAGAAGGTGGAATTTCTGCCCCCTGACAGCAGTTCCAATGATTCCTGCCGGAAATACACCGAGCAATCCATTGAGGACAACAGCGGCGAACTGGGAGAGGGAAATCAGCAGAGCGACCTTGCCAATCTTTGGATAACGGCGCTCCACAACCTCACCCCTGCAAAGTTGTGACTACCTACTACATATTCAAGCCTCGCCCCAAACGAACTCGGCTGGTTTGGTCATCCGTGGCAACCATCTTCGCTCTTCTCGGGGGTGATGGGCTGCCCACTAGTAGATTTGTCAGGGAATTTACAATCCAGTCGGGGTAGTTGTGATATGCAAAAGACACCTCGCCGAGTTGAGCAGATGTCGGACAGCAACAACTCGGGACAGGAGCAACTGCTCGATGCACTTCATCAGCGAGGCGAGCAACTCTCCAACATTCTCTCAAGCATCAACGCCGCTGTCGCCGTCACCGATGTCAACGGCAACATCGTTCTCCTCAACGAGGTGGCGAGAACTCGCCTCGGCCTTGTCTATTCACCAGAATTGACTCTCGCCGCTTATGCAGCCCAATTTGACTGGCGTAATCACTCAGGAGAACCTTTCACAAGCGAGACTTTTCCGGTTACTGAAGTGCTCCTCGGAGCCGATGCCATACACGAATTACCGGTATCGAGAGGGGAAGGGGATGAAGCGCTTCATTTCCGCCTCTCGGCGACACCACTCACTTCGAGAGATGGTGACTTAGTCGGTGCGGTGGCGGTTTTCCACGAGGTCACAGAACTCGTCCACCTTCAGAACGAATTGGAGGAGATGAACGAACAACGACTCGGGTTCTATAGTGGCATGAGTCACGAATTGCGCACCCCACTTCAGGGAATCATGGGCTACACCGACCTCCTTCTTGAGGAGTGCGAGGTTGGCGGATTTGAACATGAGAGCCTAACTGCAATCCGCTCATCCACCGACCATCTTCTCTCCATAGTCACAGATTTGCTCGACCTGTCAAAAATAGTCGCCGGAAGGATGGAATTGGAGATCACTCCGACAGAAGTCACAAAGATAGTCCAAGAAGCGGTCTCCATGGTCTCTCCAAGCGCACGCAAGAAAGGGATTCGCCTTTCGTCAGAACTACAGCATCTAGGTCGGTTGCGGGTTGATGAGAGGGCTATCCGGCAGGTCATCATCAATCTCGTCTCCAATGCCATAAAATATACAGATGCGGGCGGGGAAGTGGCAGTCTCCTGTTCGAGAGGTGAGGGAATGGCCCACATCATGGTGCGAGATACTGGGACTGGGATATCTGACGATGACCAGGAGTTGATCTTCCGAGAGTTTGTTCAGGTCAGGGGGGCAGACGGCAGGAAAAGGGCAGGGACAGGTCTTGGACTGGCCCTCTCCAAACACTTCGTCAACATGCATGGTGGGTCTCTGGTGGTGACTTCCAAGGTCGGCATAGGCTCGACTTTCATAGTCAATCTGCCGACCCATGACTGAAGCAATTCTGTATTCTTGTGGCTTTCAGTTCATTACGAATCGCCACACTCCGTCGCACCGGAGCGAACCTGTATTCGTGTGGCTTTCAGTTCATAACGAATCGCCACACTTCGTCACACCGGAGCGAACCTGTATCCGTGTGGCTTCCCAACCTCTCCGTTATTCTTCATTAGAAAGAAAGTAAGCGTTCAGCCGTTGTTATGGGCTGAATTGTGGGACATCTTCCGAAGTGATGAAATCGCTCGACCCGAGAACTCCCAATTGGAAATCACTGTCGTCAAGTCTGGGTGGTCAACTCGTGCATGGTCGCAGCAGCACCAACGGAAAGGGCTGAACGCTTCCCAAGAAATCATTGCGTGCGACTTTGATTCGTCCAACTCAGTAGTTGGTGAACTGCGGCGCCATTTGCAGCAGATGATGGTCAGCGGCGAATTATGATGGTCAGCGGCGAATTATGATGGTCAGCAGGTCATCGTGGCGTAGAACATGGTCGCGGCCGACCCTTTGCCAGTCGAATTTGGCACTGGGGCCCTTCACCCGTGCGTAGCGGAATTTTCTCACGAAGTCGCGGTGAAGTGTGGCGCACACCTCTCCGACGGTACTCCCCTCCTTGACGATGAGTGGCTCCACTAGGTCCGCTTCCTGACCCTGCGGCTTGAGAAAAATGGACATGAATCCGAGATTGTCGTAGATGAAATCCTTCAACTCTTCAATGCCTTCTCCGGTTTTTGCTGAAATCGGAAGGACAGGCCATCCCTCGGGGAGCATCGAATAGGTTCTCTCCATGTCGTCAGGGGTGGCTAAATCTATCTTATTGACGATGACCACCGCTTTTGAGTAGACTCTGTTCCCAGCCATGGTATCCACCAACATATCGGCTGTGGCGTCAACTCTCAGGGTCACTATGGCGCTGGTGTATCCAAATGAACGGACGATGTCCTGCATCTCCTCTTCTTCGAGGATGGTCTGTTCCACCGTGGTTCGGATTTCAATTCCCCCCTTGTCGCGTCGATGCACGAACACCGCGGGTTTTGTCTGATTCAGTCGCATACCTGCGATTTCCAACTCTCGGTTAAGCACCTTGAAATGTGCGTCTTGGAATGGGTCCACCACATAGAGAACCATGTCGGAATTGCGGACGACCCCCAGAATCTCCTTGCCACGGCCCTTGCCTTCAGCCGCCCCTTTTATGAGGCCGGGAAGGTCGAGAATCTGAATCTTGGCGCCGCGATGTTCCATCAGCCCCGGGATACATGTCAGGGTGGTGAAGGCATATCCACCGGTGTCTGATTCTGCACCGGTGACCTGACCTATCAGGGTCGATTTTCCCACACTCGGAAAGCCGACGAGGGCAACCGTGGCGTCACCCGTTTTTTTGACTTCGAATCCTTTGGCTGGCCCACTTGATTTGGCGTGTGCCTGAACTTTCTCCTGTTTCGCTTTGAGAGCCGCAATCTTTGCTTTCAGTTTGCCGATGTGATGTTCAGTCGCCTTGTTTTTCTGGGTTTTGTCAATTTCCGCTTGGATGGTAGCAATCTGCTCATTGATTGTCGCCATCTTCTCCTGACCCCCCCAAATGCTCACTGCACCCTATACTGAATGGGTGGCGGTTGGGCGCCCCATTTGAAAATACGGTTGCAGAATTGGTCGGAAGCATCTCGTTTGCGAGATACATCCTCGCTTGGCGCCGCTTTCCGACGAGGTGTTGAAGGGGGATGGCTTTGACGAAGGAACATGGTAGATATGTTGGCTATGGTGGTTGACCACTCTGCATGGTTATCACTTCTCGCTTCTCCAGTCGCTGATGTTCACGATATGTTCAGCAGCAGAGAGGCGAGGGTGAGTCGGCCAGCGAAAGCGGATTTCCTAGACAGGAGATTTGATGTTGATGTCGAGGCCGAGATATTGGATTGGATGGAAACCCATTTCTTACCTGATGATGACCAATCTCCCCTCATTGAATCTTGTCGAAGAGGAATAGGCCATGGTGGGGGCATCGAAGATTTGGCGAGTGGTCTTTGGCTGCTCGCAGAATGGGTCAGCCACGGCACCTTCCGGTGTATGGAGGGGAGGGGTTTTCTCTACATTGAACCCTATATCGGTGGCCGGATTGAAGATGTCGGGGAACTCTATACCGAACTAACCTGGAATCGTTTTCACTCTTCCATCCGAGGCTTGACTGAAGCGGAATACAGCGACGCGGTGGTCGTTGATTGGATGGCGCGAAGGGATGAACTCGGTGAGACACTGGTGGCGAAGCGAGATTCCAACATCCTCGCCACGATGCAGAGTCATCAACGTCTTTCCTCATCTCTTCACAAGATGTCGGCGAAGTTTGGTGGCGACCCCTCGACAGCACTCTTCACCCGCCGGGAGTGGTCATCCTTCCTTGCCGCCGGTTCCGGTGGGTTGAACATCGGCTCGCTACTCGCCGCCGGAGAGGATGGTGACGAGTGATGGATGGCGAGCCATCTGAAGGGCCATTCACCTCGTCGGCCCCACCAATTCAGATTTCTCCCGAACCCCCTGCTGAACCGCCGGCAGCAGCAGTTGTCATACTCGGCCGTTTCCAGCCTTTTCATCGCGGCCACGCAGCTCTTGTCACCGCCGCTATCGCCCATGCGCGGAGTATCCACATGACCTTGCGGGTGGCAATTGGTTCAGCGAATCAACCCGAGTCTTTGGATAATCCATGGACCTCTGCTGAGAGAACTGTAATGGTAAAATCTTGGTTGGCTGATGAGCATCCATTGGTTGATAGTGAAGTCGTCGCCATTCCTGACATCAATGACCCCCCGAACTGGGTTGCCCATGCGGAGCAGTACCACGGCGAGAAAGGTGTCCTGTTCACCAGCGATGGACCCACAGCTGACCTTTACCGTACTGCTGGTTGGGAGGTAGTGGTCTCACCCCTTGAGGAACGGAAAACTTGGGTGGGATGGAGGATTCGCTCGACTTTGAAGATGCTTTCCACTGTGGATGAGAGGGAGGCGGCTCTATCGGTGATGGCTGAGACGATTCCCGACTCCGTCGCCAACTTGCTTTGGGAAAATGGATGGTTGACCCGCCTCGCATTTCTCGGCCGGCCATTCGAGCCGGTCGGTTGAAGGCAATCGTCTCTTCGCATTTCTCGGCCAGCCCCTCAGCCCCCCGA
>CAYFFQ010000001.1:228667-229817 GCA_964342465.1 uncultured Candidatus Poseidoniales archaeon
TCTCAACTCTGTCGCAGTCGGGGCGCTCAATCCTCACAGGTTTGGTTTGACCATGTCTGCGACTGTATGTGGTCTGAAAATCTCAATACCCGCGCATCGTTGACCTCAAAATCGTAGACTCCAACCCGCGATTGGGAGTGTACCCACACCACACTACTGCCGTTTTCACACTCGATATGGAAGAGCATGTCATCGGGGAACCTCCATGTCAACGAGCGAAATACAGCATGGATATACCCCACCTCATCCGAAGATGTGACTATCTCTGTGCGCGGTTGTTCTTCCAGCCAGATGGAAATGGCGTCCATCACCTCTCCCCTGCTGGCGTTGAGTGTTATTGACTGCTCACCATTCCCACGATAGGGGTTAGGTGCGATGCGGGTGCAGTTGCGCGAATCCTCGGGACAGTGGTCAGGGTAGGCGTCAAACGGAAGTGTAGGGGCAGATACCCATATTGTCAGGACTCCACCGATGTAGAGGGTGATGAAGCCGAGGGCGATTAACCGTAGGCGACGGCTCGAAACGTTCCACCGCCCACCTTCACCCAATCATTCCACCGCCGTCACTACGACGCGGGCTGCTCTCAATACTCTATCGTGCAACATCCAACCCTCTTCCAAGACTTGGACGACGATACTTGGGGGGTATTCTTCACTGGCGGGGATGGTGGTAATCGCTTCCATTGTCTTGGGGTCGAATTTCAGGCCTTCCGCCTCGATTCTGCTGGCTCCGTCGCTGGTCAGGGCCCTGTCGAGGTTGTTGCGAATCATGGTCAGTCCTTCGAATACAGCTCCATCCACCTCTGCCGGTGCTGCGGAAATGGCTCGGTCGAAGTCGTCGAGCAGAGAGATTAGTTTGCGCGCCAATCCTTGGCCGCCGTATCTGATGAGGTCGCCACGCTCCTTGGCATGCCGCTTTCTCAGGTTGGCGATTTCCGCATCTCGATAGGCGATTTCCTTCTCCGCATTTTCGGCTCGGAGAGTGGTTTGGTCCAACAGTTCTTCGATTGTCGGTTCTCGGATTTCTTCGTCTGCTTCAATGATTTCCGCCTCTTCGGTGGGCTCCTCATCTGACGCTGAGGGTGCGACTTCATCTTCACTCATCAGCAGAGCCGACCGGCGCACCCTTCATCAATCCGACGATTCACTTG
>CAYFFQ010000001.1:229917-278768 GCA_964342465.1 uncultured Candidatus Poseidoniales archaeon
ACGATTCACTTGAATGTCATCCCTGCAACCTCTGCCATCCACCACTGCCGGCGCACCCTTCATCAATCCGACGATTCACTTGGACGTCATCGCTGCTACCTCTGCCATCCACCACTGCCGGCGCAAGCCTCGTCAATCCGACGATTCACTTGGATGTCATCCCTGCAACCTCTGCCATCCACCACTGCCGGCGCAAGCCTCGTCAATCCGACGATTCACTTGGATGTCATCCCTGCAACCTCTGCCATCCACCACTGCCGGCGCAAGCCTCGTCAATCCGACGATTCACTTGGACCTCATCGCTGCAACCGTGGTAACCCGAGGTAGCAGGTGCGTTTCCATTTTCAAGATGCCCCACTTCGTCAATCAGACGATTCACTTGGACGTCATCGCTGCAACCGTGGTAACCCGAGGTAGCAGGTGCGTTTCCATTTTCAAGATGCCCCACATCATCAATCCGCCGATTCGCTTGAACATCTCTGGCAAATGGACATATCCAAGGATTTGGGCGTAGTCAAGGGCGATGTTCATTCAGCCAAATAAGGCCAACTTCCAGTCTCTCATGGGTGGGATGCACCTCGACCAAGGCTGCCGGTGTATCAATTTCTGATGCGATTTCCTCAGCCAACATCAGCGGCAATTCTATCCTCCCATTCACCTCATCGTGATAGAGATATTCGGGGGGGAGGTCACAGTTCTGCACTATCTCATCCATGTAGACCTGAGCCTCGTCAGCGTCGCAATAGATGACTCCGAAAACGAGAGTACCGTCGTCACTGAGTATCTCGTGCGGGGCGATACTAGCTTCCCCCCGACGCAAGAATCGTCTTCGCAATTGACCAGCATCTTTGTAGGAAGCGGTGCAGAATTTGACGGTGAACCCGTACGGCTGCCTGTCCGAATCACCATCATTTCCGAGATTCGCCATACTGACCTGCCTCCGAATCGCCCTCGCTAGTTGGGCAGAACCCTCTGCGCCAGCGGTCATTTCATTGGTGAGGTTGAAGCCGCGCAACTGCATATTATCGTGGTTGCCAATGGTGATTTCCAACTCATTGAGGTTGAGGAATGAGATAGGTGCTCCCCTCAATTCCTCAAGAAGAGAGAAGAGAGCCTCAGAATGGTCGGGCTCACAAGGAATCTCCACTCCCACATCCATTCCTGCCTCGGCACACGCTCTCATGGTCGGGAGATACGGTTGAAGATTCAGGTTGAGGAGGTGGAATCTGATTTCATCCAAGCCTGCTTCGACCAACTCTTCAACTTGTTTGGGTGGAAATGGAATGCTGGTGTAGAGGTGTATGTGGTGCTGGTCGCCAAACTCTGTTTTCAGTTCGGTACACGCCTCAATGACCCTCTCTCTGGCCATCATAGGGTCGCCACCGGTTATGCCGGTGCCAGTTGCATTCATCGCCCTCCCTTCTTCAATGACGGCATCCCAATCGCTGACCTCACATCGTCGCTCATTGGCATACATCTGGTCGGTCTCGCGGCGATTTTCCGAAAGTGGGCAGTAATCGCACTTCCAGTGACATCTGCCGGTGATGAAGAGGACCAACTTGCTGCCCAATTGACATTGTAGACAACCCTCCGCTTCATCTCTGCTCGGTGGTTCCGGTTCGGACGCGGTGGGTTGATTGACGCTCAGTCTCATCCATTCACCCCCATCGCAGCCACCAACAACCACTCATGGAATCTGCTGTCTCCGGAGAGTTCCGGGTGGAAAGTAAGGGCCATCCTGAGGCCATCCATCACTCCGACAACCTCCTCTCCGAGGTGGGCGAGTGCATTGACAGCGGAGTTGGATTCAAATCTCGGGGCGCGGATGAAGATACCTGGATATTCGTTCACCTCATCCCCACTCCCCATGCTCACTGTGATATTCGATTGGAATGATTCTCTCTGTCTGCCGTAGGCGTTGCGGTTGACTCGGGCGTTGATGAGAGGCTCTCCCCCATCTTGTGGGTCGCACATCAGTATGACACCGGCACAGGTGGCTAGAACTGGCAATTTTGGTTTCTCTCTCAGGGTGGCGAATAGTGCGGGTAATAGGCCACTCCCCGTCGCTCCACCGGTCAGCCTCATCGTCGTCGATTCCCCCCCCGGCAGAATGATTCCTGACAATCCAGAGAGAAGGGCTTGCTGAAGGTCTTTCACCGTACGGAGTTCAACCACTTCGAGCGGAACATTCAGCGAGTTTGCGGCAGCCCTCAGGGCTGCAAAGTGAGCGTGGCGTGAGCCCTGAAGCATCACAACCCCGATGCTGACCATGTCCTCGGCTCCGTCAACTCATTGATGAATCCATGCTTTGAGGCAGAATCGGGTAGCCCCCATCTGTGTGAAACAACTTCATGTGATGGGGAACAAGAACTGTATGAGTCGTTATTGAACAGTTCTGAAACTCGGTGATTGTGGATTTGAGCCACTCCCTAGTTCACCTCAATCCGTCAAATCAGAATATGCCGGTGCAATCAAGAACCGCTGCCTCTCACCTCCAACCATGAATGGTAGGATTCACAACTTCGGGGCGGGGCCGGCGGTTCTTCCCCTTGAGGTGGTTGAAAGAGTGAGGGAAGCATTGCCGAATCTCAATGGTAGCGGTTTTGGACTACTTGAAGTCTCGCACCGCAGTCAGGTTTTCCAAGATGTCGTCGATTCGGCGATGGCTGGCATGCGCCGGACTCTCGATATTCCAGATGATTACACAATTCTCTTCCTTCAGGGTGGGGCCTCCCTCCAGTTTTACATGACAGCCCTTAATCTCCTTGGTGAAGATGAGAAGGCGGATTATCTGGTGACTGGTGGTTGGTCTCAGAAAGCATTGGCGGAAGCGGAGCGTATCGGTGATGCAATCGCCGTTTGGGAGGGCAGTGATTCCGCTTTCAAACGAGTCCCGAAAAATGGCGAATACTCTATCAGAGAGGATG
Source organism: uncultured Candidatus Poseidoniales archaeon (assembly GCA_964342465.1). Lineage (GTDB taxonomy): Archaea > Thermoplasmatota > Poseidoniia > Poseidoniales > Thalassarchaeaceae > MGIIb-Q1. The sequence continues at coordinate 232,845 of CAYFFQ010000001.1, forward strand.
CTGTATATGTACACTACACATCGAACAACACACTCTACGGAACCCAGTTTCATCACCTCCCCGATAGCGGAGGAAAACCCCTCATTCTCGATGCTAGTTCCGATATAGCAGGGGTTCCGATTGACTTTTCTGCCCATGATGTGGTCTATGCCGGCGCACAGAAGAACCTCGGGCCGAGCGGAGTGACAGTGGTAGTTCTCTCACCGTGGGCTTTGTCAAAAGTGGGGAAGGGTATTCCCACCATGCTCGACTATGCAGTACATGCTTCGAAGGGGTCGCTGTTCAACACCCCAAACACCTTTGGCATCTTCGTATTGGACCAAGTTTTTGCATGGCTTGAGAGGAATGGTGGTTTAGAGGGCTCGATTGATAGGAATCGTGCCAAGGCGAGACTTCTCTATGATGAATTGGACCGCAGTGATTTTTGGCAGCCGCATGCCGACAGAGACTCGAGGTCTGTGATGAATGTGACTTGGCGACTGGCTGACCGTTCTCTTGAGCCATCGTTTCTAGAGGCGGCTGAGAGGGCGGGACTCGGTGGCCTGAAGGGTCACCGTTCCGTTGGTGGGATACGCGCCTCGATGTACAACGGCTGTCCGATTGAAAGCGTCGAGGCGCTAGTCAGTTTCATGCGTCAGTTCGCAGAATCCCACTCTTGATACCGAAATGGCTCTTTCATTTTTCATTCTCTGGATTTCCGACAACTATCCCTTTCAGTCACCTTCGAGGTTTACCTTTGTTCACTACTGCAACTCTTGCACTAATCGTCATGAATCAACCCGCTGTGTTTTCCCCTCTTGGCTGACTATATACCTCTCCCAATGGCGGCTCAGAACATGTTCAGTGATGTGAATTGGCGGGAGGGGAGGTCGTGGCACCTTGCCTTCAGAGATGAAGAAAGAGAACTGACTGAGAGGGTGGCACTCATCGCAAGTTTTGCCCTACTCACAAGTGTGTGTGCGCAGTTGCAGTTCACAATTCCTATGCTCAGCCCAGTGCCGTTCACCATGCAGGTCTTCGGGGTTATGTCCACTGGTGTCTATCTCAGGAAACAAGATGCCCTCGCCTCAGGTCTGCTCTATCTTGCCTTGGGTGCGATTGGGTTACCAGTTTATGCCGGCTCATCTGCTGGCCTCGCCACTCTGTTTGGCGCTACTGGCGGATACCTTCTCGCATTTCCAATAGCGAGTGCCCTCGTCGCCACGGGATTTGACTACGCCCGTTCCAAGGGAGAAGTCATACCCCTGGTTCAATGGGGTATGTGGCTCGTATCTCTCTCTGTCATCTATGTGATGGGAATGATTGGGCTGAAATTGACTTTGGGGGTGGATTGGACAACTGCGTGGGCGTGGGGTGTTGCCCCTTTCATTCTATGGGACTGTGCAAAAATGGGGCTGCTCGCAGCGGTGACAACTCACTTGTTCCGCTACCAATGAGGTCTCTGGCCACCCTATTCAGAACAGATATCACCGCTAACCAGCACAGGTTGGGATGTGAGAGTCGGAATCCATTCGAAATGATTCGATGCCGTTTCAGACGCCGTGTGGAAGCCAGATGTTCTTGACATGGGTCGCTTGTCGGAGGAACTCGCCATCGGGGGCGGAGATGTCAGCATTCCATACCCGTTTCATGTTGCTGACGCTGGCGACTTGAACAGAACTAATGTCGCCCGAAGCGACCCACATCGAGTCAATCGCATCGTGAGCCGCCATCGTCTGAGTGAACTCTTCATGAATCCCTGTGATGATGTTTAGGACTCCAGCAGGTAAGTCAGAAGTCTCCAAAACCTGATAGAGGTCTGTGGCTGATAGTGGGCTACTCTCAGAGGGTGCGACGACAACCGTGTTGCCCATGGAGAGTAGGGGTGCGACGAGCCGTGTGAATCCAAACAGAGGTCTGTCATTAGGGCAGGTCACTCCGACCACACCGACGGCCTCGTGGACGGCGACGACCAGCGCCCGCATCGTCGTTTCGTGAACCGCTCCGTCGTACTTGTCAGCCCAAGAGGCCCAACGGAACCATTCGGCAACAGCATCTTTCACTTCGCCCATCGCAGCCTCTGGAGTGACTCCGGTCTGGGCGGAGATTCTCTCTGCGAATTCCGCAACTCTTGCATCGAGATTTTCAGCGATGTAGAAGAGGATTTGGGCGCGTGTGTGGGCGTTTGTCTTCGCCCATCCGGCTGCGGCGCAGGCCGCTTCCACGGCATCTCTCACATCTTTTCGGTTGCCTCTGCCGACCTGACCCACGATACCCGCCGGTCCGACCACATCGAGAGAGTAGCCGCCGTCAGGCCGTTTCTGTTTTCCACCGATGTACATCTTGGCAGTTCTGTCAACTGCATCACTCGTTGCCTCGGAGATGTGGAAACCGATGTCTTGTTCATGGCTGGCGTGGGGTTGCTTGCATCTAAGGTATGCATACATCCCCTCCCGTCCACCCTCTCTCCCGAAGCCCGATTCTCGGTAGCCTCCGAAACCGGCATTTGCGTCGAACTGATTGGTGCAATTGACCCAAACTACTCCCGCCCTGATAGAACGGGCAACCTCTAATGCGGTGTCGATATCTTGGCTCCAGACGCTTCCTGCGAGTCCATATCTCGTATTGTTAGCGAGTTCAATTGCCTCTCGTGGGCTGCGGAATGTGAGGGAGACGAGCACCGGCCCGAAAATCTCCTCCTGTACGATGGTCGAGGATGGCGCCACATTGGTGAACAAGGTGGGGGGGAAGAAACACCCATTCTCAGGGAGGTTGGTCTCTGGTTGCCACATGACACCCCCCTCATCGCATCCGAGTTGGCAGAGTTCAGCGATGGTTTTGCGTTGACTTTCGTCAACAATGGCACCCATGTCAATCGCCTTGTCCATCGGGTTGCCTACTCTGAGTTTGCTCATTCTCGCTTTGACCCTACTTTCGAAATCAGCGGCGATGGATTCTTGCACTAGCAGTCGAGAGCCGGCGCAGCAGACCTGCCCCTGATTGAACCAGATGGCGTTGACGAGACCTTCGACGGCAGAATCTATGTCGGCGTCCTCAAAGACGATGAAGGGGCTCTTGCCTCCCAATTCGAGAGTGAGACCCTTACCGCTGCCGGCGGTCGCCTTGCGGATTATTCGGCCGACTTCAGTCGAGCCGGTGAAGGCGACCTTGTCAATATCGGGATGTTCAGTGATTAGAGCACCGCTTCGGCCGTCACCAGTGACTATGTTGACCACTCCTGCCGGCAGCCCAACTGAGTCACAAATTTCAGCGAACAAGAGGGCGGAAATGGAGGTGAATTCCGCCGGTTTCAAGACCACTGTATTGCCGGCGGCGAGTGCCGGGGCAATCTTCCAAGCCAGCATCAGTAGTGGGAAGTTCCAAGGGATTACTTGACCACAGACACCAATGGCTGTTTGGTCTGGAAACCTCTCATCCAACAGTTGTGCCCAACCAGCATGATGATAGAAATGGCGAGCGATGAGAGGAATGTCTGCATCCCTCGTCTCACGAATCGGTTTCCCATTGTCAAGAGTCTCTATCACTGCGAGCAATCGGTGGTGTTTCTGAACCTGTCTTGCAATCGCATAGAGGTATTTCGCCCTCACATGGCCAGAGGCAGACGACCACATCGGAAATGCTGCTCTGGCCGCTGCGACCGCCGCATCAACTTCCCTCTCTCCGGCTTGGGAAATGGTGCCGAGGAGTTCGCCGGTAGCGGGATTTTGAGTCTCAAAACTCTCGCCACTCTCTGGAATCACCCACTCTCCATCTATATACATCCCAAAGGAGGGTCCGTGTTTTTCCAGCCAATCATGGGCAAAGTCGTCCGATTCGGGAGCGGGCCCCCAATCCAAGGATTCTAGAATCTCTTTCACACCCATTCACTCACCTCAAGCCATCGGATGGCGCCTCTTTGCCGAATAGTGCCCGGTCAGATGGAATTCAAGTTGCCTCTCGATATCTCCGAGTAGTGATGAAGCACCAATTCTGAACAGGTTTGGCTGCATCCATTCCACACCTAGTTCCTCCTTCATCATCGCCAACCATGCGACGGCATCTCTCGCTCTAGAGATTCCACCAGCCGGCTTGAAGCCGACTTTTTGGCCACTGCGGCGATGGTAGTCACGAATTGCTCTGGCCATCACCAATCCCACCGGCAGGGTCGCATTGACCGATTCTTTTCCGGTTGAAGTCTTGATGAAATCAGCACCAGCCATCATACAGACATGGCTTGCCTGTGCCACCTGCTTGAGACCAGCCAACTCACCAGTTGCAAGGATGGTTTTCAAATGTGCCTCACCACATGCTTCACGAAAATCCCTAACTTCATCGTACAACTCCTTCCACCGACCTGCTAAGACATGGGCTCTACTGACGACGATGTCAATCTCCGTTGCTCCATCGGCAACTGATTCACGAATCTGAAGCAATTTCTGATGATGAGGTATCTGACCAGCAGGGAACCCCGTCGAGACCGCACAGACGCCAACCTCACTACCCCGCACGGCATCAGCGACGGTAGCCACCATGTTGTGATAGACACATACACTCGCACATTGTACCTCTCCGCTACGTAGGCCCAGGGCGTGGACTATATCCCGGCGGAGCGGTTTCATCGCCTTGTGAGTTAGCCTCAGAACGCGATGCTCCGTATCGTCTCCCGCCAAGGTCGTCAGGTCCATGCAACGGATGGCGTGCAGCATCCATGCTACCTGCCAATCACCCTTGACGGCGCGGCGTTTTGGCAGAGTGGAAGCTCGCCGTTCAATTGCCGAGAGGTTGAGATGGATGGAGTTGAGAAACTCGATGTCAAGAGGCACACCCTGATTGCGAGCATCACCTCCCATCTCAATCCCTCTTCATGTCGCAATAATCTGTTGTTTTAGATGAATCGCCTCGTAAAAATCATTCCGGCCTGCTGCCGACAAGTTCAGTGACCACACTCGGGTCGGCCAGTGTACTAACATCCCCCATGTCAGAAATATCACCTGCCGCAATTTTTCGGAGAATTCTTCTCATAATCTTTCCAGAACGGGTTTTTGGAAGAACCTGTGTAAAGTGCACTTTGTCGGGGGTCGCAATCGGTCCGATGATGCTTCTCACCCCTTGCCGAAGTTCTTGTCTTAGGACTTCGGATGGTGAATTACCCCCCTCAAGTGTGACGAAACAGTAGATTCCCTGCCCCTTAATCTCATGTGGGAAACCGACCACAGCCGCCTCGCAGACTGCCGGGTGCTCAACGAGTGCAGATTCGACTTCAGCAGTTCCCATCCGGTGTCCCGAGACGTTGATGACATCGTCTATTCTACCCATTATCCAATAGCACCCGTCTTCATCCTTTCTCGCCCCATCACCGGTGAAATATCTCCCCGGCTGCTGGCTGAAATATGTCTTGATGAATCGTTCGTGGTCGCCATATACGGTACGCATCATCCCCGGCCATGCCTGTTCGACAATCAGGTAACCCCCCTCATTCACCTCACATTCACTGCCGTCAGCGTGAACAATTTTCGGGTCGATTCCAAAGAATGGGTAGGTGGCAGAACCGGGCTTTGTGGTGGTCATTCCCGGCAGAGGTGTAATCATTATTCCACCCGTCTCAGTCTGCCACCAAGTGTCCACAATCGGTCTCGTCTCGTCACCGACAACTTGGTGGTACCACATCCACGCTTCGGGATTGATTGGCTCTCCCACAGTGCCAAGAACGCGGATAGACTCCCTTTTGTATCTCCTCACAGGCTCATCACCATGGACCATCAGCGCCCGAATGGCAGTTGGTGCGGTGTAGAAAGTCGTCGGCTTGTGTTTATCACAAATATCCCATAATCTCCCTGCATCAGGATAGGTAGGAGTTCCTTCGAACATCAGTGTGTGACACCCGAGGGCGAGTGGCCCGTAGACGATGTAGGAGTGTCCGGTTATCCACCCGATGTCAGCAGTACAGAAGTGGAGGTCTCTCTCCGGGTGCAGGTCAAAGACATATTTGCTGGTCGTGGCGGTCCAGACCATGTAGCCCGCCTGTGTGTGCATGACTCCCTTGGGTTGACCAGTGGAGCCCGATGTGTAGAGTATGAAAAGAGGGTCTTCCGCCTCCATCACTTCGGGTTGACAGGTCTGAGCCGAGTCCTTCATTCCTGCATCCATGTCCACATCTCTGCCTTCCACCCAGTTGGGTGCGCCGCTGCCGACCCCATCTCCTGCACGATGATTGACGAGGACTGTGCGAACTATTGTTCCCTTTTCTGCTGCCAATTCGATGGCCGCATCACCTATGGCCTTCAGTGGGATTATGCGGCCACCTCTTATTCCTGCATCGGTCGTCATCATCACATCGGATGAGCAGTCAACTATTCTCTGAGCGAGAGACTCAGCAGAGAATCCACCGAAGACGACCGAGTGGATTGCTCCGATGCGGGCGCAGGCGAGCAGGGCGAAGGCGAGTTCAGGAATCATCGGCATGTAGATTGTCACTCTATCCCCTTTACTCACACCATTGGCGCGGAGGAGATTACCCAATTGGGAGACCTTTTCGAGCACCTGTGAAAAGGAGAATGTCTCGCTGCTACCATCATCCGCCTCAAATGTGATGGCAGGGGCATCTCCTCTCCCCGCCGCCACATGTCGGTCAAGACAGTTGACACTGACATTGAGTTGGGCTCCTTCAAACCAGTGGATGTCACCAGTAGCGAGGTCACATGAAGAGACGGAGTCCCATTTCTTGTACCATTCGAATTCCTCGGCAACCTCGCTCCAAAAGCCATCAGGGTCATCGATGCTTCTCCTCCACATCGCCTGATATGTGTCAAAATCGGTGATGTGTGCTTCACTCGCAATCGGCTCCGGTGGTGGAAACTGTCGTTGCTCGTCCAATAAACTCTCTATGCTATCTTCTTCGGCCATCAACAGGCGAGACTCCACCCGATATATCAACAACTCGCAGAGGCAATCTGTGGATGATTGATACTTCAGTTCGCTACTTTCCTTGGAGGTGGTCAACGATTTTTCATTCATCCCCTAGCAACTCAGGATGGTTTGGTGGTCGTCATGGTTAAACACGGCTCGCCGGTGGCTCGCTCCACCGGGCTCGTGGTCTAGGGGTTATGACGTCGCCTTCACACGGCGAAGATCGCCAGTTCAATTCTGGCCGAGCCCACTCATCAATTTTCATCGTTTTTCCAGCAGAATATATCGGCTCGGTCAGAATTGAACTCCGCGCGAATTCCGGTTTCCAGCGTAGTTCAATCAAAGGATTTCGCGCTGGAGCGCAGACCTTCATTCGTTGATTGTCTTACCGAAGGTCTGCGTTGGATTGAGTCAGTCAGCCATCAGATTCAGTCTGGCCGAGCCCACTCATCAATTTTCATCGTTTTTCCAGCAGAATATATCGGCTCGGTCAGAATTGAACTCCGCGCGAATTCCGGTTTCCAGCGTAGTTCAATCAAAGGATTTCGCGCTGGAGCGCAGACCTTCATTCGTTGATTGTCTTACCGAAGGTCTGCGTTGGATTGAGTCAGTCAGCCATCAGATTCAGTCTGGCCGAGCCCACTCAGCATTTTTCAGCGGTATATCGGCAGAATATATCGGCTCGGTCAGAATTGAACTCCGCGCGAATTCCGGTTTCCAGCGTAGTTCAATCAAAGGATTTCGCGCTGGAGCGCAGACCTTCATTCGTTGATTGTCTTACCGAAGGTCTGCGTTGGATTGAGTCAGTCAGCCATCAGATTCAGTCTGGCCGAGCCCACTCAGACACAGTCAGTCGGCTCACTGAAGACTTCAGGGAATCTTCGTCAGGGGTCTATTGTCGCCCCTTCAGGTGGAAAGATATAGACGGGAACGGCACTGAGAAGGGCCTGTGGGATGGAAGGAGACACTTCAGCGGAGGGTGGGCATTGATGTCAATGTATTCACCGAGAGGAAGACGTGGAAGGCCTTCGCCATCTCCATCGTCCTGTTTTCGATAATCGCATACAGCGGCCTCTCCGCCTTCGGCATCACCTCTGCTATGTTCGGTGTCGGGGGTGATGTCGAACCTGTCCCCAACTTTGAGATGCAGACGGTCAACAGAAGTGGAATTGAGGACAATCTTACCAATGAAACCGGCTGGTTCCGCCTATCGGAACATAGGGGTAAGGTGGTCATCTTGGATTTCATGGCTCACGGTTGCAGTTCCTGCCATTATGCTCAGGAACACATGGAATCCCAACTTTCGGATTGGGAGAACCTTTCTGGGCCTTATCCAGTGATGATTGTTTCAATCGGCTCTTGGTATTCGTACGAATCTCTTGATTATCTCAACCAATCGGACCATTCTGAAAATTACTTTGTCCCTCAGTGGGTGCTTGGGACTGGCGCGGGTGATTCGGTCATTTTGAATGAATCGACAGGGGAGAGAGGTGACTTGGTGGAGCAGTACCACGCTCAAGCCATCCCCCTTCTTTTGGTTTTAGACCATGAGGGTTTCATAGTAGCCAAACAGAACTCCGGCACTCCTGTGGAGGGGTGGGGCGAGTTCGACGATGCGGTTGTCAGGGCCAACGCCGGTGAGGCGACCTCATTACGTGTCGGATTGGCAGATGTGGACACCAGTTTCACCGGCATACTTTTTCTCGGCCTGATGCTCGGGATACTCGTCTATTTCTCACCTTGCGCCTTTCCAGTTCTGCCTGGGTATATCGGTTATTACATCAGTCTGAGATTGCGTGAGGATGAGTTGCAAGAGGCTGGCAAACTGAAGGGGGGTATGCCTCGCCACACGACAGTCGGAGTTGTGGCGGGATTGGGGATGATGACCTTCTTCGCCGTGCTCGGGTTGCTTGTCTTGGGGCTTTCGGAGGTGGTGAATGTCGGTAGTTATCTGCACCGTTTTGCAATTTTCATCGCCATTCTGCTATTTGTATTCGGTTCGTTCATGTTGATGGGAGGCACTTCCCACCTGCTTGGATGGGTTGACAAGTTCGTGGTGCAGAGATTCTCGACAACCGAATCCGATGACCTTTTCACTCCACGGCGCAACATGTATCTCTGGGGAATCGGCTATGCTGCGGCATCGGTAGACTGCACCGCGGCGATAGTTCTGCCATTCCTAGGCTATCTATTAGCCAGTGGGACATCTGCTGTATTAGCCGGTCTTGGTGGCATCATGGCAAGCGTCTTTTTACTGATGATGGGCGTGACCGTAGTCGTCGGCGTTGGCAGCAGAAGGGTTGAGGGATTCCTCCGCCGAGCCACAGATTCGATAAAAATGGTCGGGGCGTGGATGATGATGTTCGCCGGTATAGGTCTGTACATCTATCTCACTGCATTGTATTTGTGACTAGCGCTATCGGTTGATGCAGACGAGTGGCTCAGGTTGCCATCTTAGTTAGGCCGCTTGAATGGTGTAGCCGTTGTGCATAGGATGTGTTCACTGTGCTGCATCCATCCAAATCCTCTGATGGAGTGGGTTCAAAAAAATCCGAAGACTTTGGGGAAACCGAATGGTGTGCATTCGCTCCTATACCCACTGTGGGTTCATATAAATCCGAAGACTTTGAGAAAAACTGCAACCCCTGCCACCGCGGCAATCGCTGAGGTCAAGGTTCTCAGAAGTTCCATCTTGTGGTTGTGTTTGTCCAACCACTTCTCGAACTTACCTCTCCTTCTTCCCATTCCCTCTGACATCTCAATCCCCGACAGCGGAAGTCATATCCCCTCATTCTTGAACCTTTCAACGGTCGGGGTCGTCTGAGAATATGACCTCCTCAACCATCAGTCATAAGGCACTTCGTACCGCTGTTTGCCTCGGATAGGTGGGGAACTTAAGTTCAATTAGTGGTATTCAGATGGGCCACCGCATAGAGGTTCAGTGCCAGCCGTCGGAAGCGCATCACGACGGTTTCTCTTCACGCAACTGGGAATGGATCATCAGGTTGAGAAGCACCTCTCCGAAATCAAGGGCATAGGCGCAGAGCCGTCTGACAGATTCAGAAAGGCGGAACTTGAAGAGTAGAGTGACGGCGTCACCATGTTCATTCCAAAGTCCGTCTTCGAAGGATTCCAACTGTGACTGTGCATGATGCAGTGTCGCGCGAGCAACGGCGATTTGTTCAGCGTCGTTTTCTCTGATGTTAATCATCAATGCCCTGAGAGACTCCATCCATTGTGGTATCTGTTTCAGAGGCGGTTCATCCTTGTCGAGTTCCGGCATTCTCGCGGTGGAGAGGATGAGTGTGGCAATTCTATCCGCATGGTCAGCCATTCGCTCCAATGTTCGGGATAAATTTGCATATTCGACTGCTTCTCTCCTACTGAGGGCGAGTGCTTCAGCTACTTGGTAAGAATCCAAAAGTGCTGCGACTTGCCTCTCAATTAGCAATCTCATCGCATCAATTTCCTCTTCCCGTTCCTCATGGTCATCAATGAGGTCTTTGTCTGAACCGGTCAACACCTCGTGAATATCGCGCATCAACGATGTCAATTGCTGGTACATTCGGTTGATACTCGCTCTGAGGGGGAGTTCACTCGCAGAGAGAAGACTGACCAATTCAATTCTTGTTTCCGATTCTTGTGAAATTTCGAATCCGCGGGTGGATTTCAACAGTCTGCGAACGACTCTTCTCAGTTTTCGGTCGAAAGTTGATTTCGTCCTTATATCGATTGTAGTCGCACCGGAGAGATAGGCGCCAACAAGATGGTCGAACAGACCATCCTCTGGGATGTCTTCAGCTAGCACGGTGATTCTTGTACGACGGGATTCCACCGCCGATGCAGGAGTTAGCCGTAGCGCTCCGGACGGCCGCCAATCAATCACCACTCCACTGCTTGAGGATAGTGAGTTTTGTTCCACCCAAGACTTGGGGAGGCTGAGTGTGTATGTCACGCCTCCCGTCACCTGAAGTTTCCTCACTTCGCGAGAACCTGCGCCCTTCGCCATAAAGTGCCGATTATATAGTGCTATATAGATTACCCTATATCTCGGTGATAAACCGAACGCGACCCGCACGGTTCAATGGAACCTATGTTCACGATAGTCCTCGTTCTCTCCCTGATAGTTTGTGCCTACATGGCTTGGAACATCGGTGCCAACGATGTGGCCAACGCGATGGGAACTTCCGTTGGCTCCCGCGCCCTGACTCTGAAGCAGGCGGTGATTCTCGCTGCGGTTTTCGAATTCTCCGGCGCATTCTTCGCCGGGGACGCAGTCACTGACACCGTCAGAAAGGGTATTTTGGTCGTTGATTTTGAGACAGTCACCTCAACCTTCGCACACGACCTGATGTACGGTTTCATCGCAGCCATGATGGCGGCCGCTGTCTGGCTGACAGTCGCCACGCGCTTTGGCCTTCCCGTCTCTACCACGCACAGCATCATTGGGGGAATCATCGGGATAGGCTTGGTCTTGGAGGTGCAACATTCTACTACACTCATCGATTGGGCGGTGGTTCAGAAGGTAGTCATGTCATGGGTGGCAAGTCCTTTGATGGGTGGCATCCTCTCGTTCATCTCATTCTATATCGTCAGGGCGACCATACTTGAGGCTCCAAACCCGATTGAAAGGGCGAAGTGGCTCGCTCCGATTCTCGCTCTCCCCACATTCTTCGTGTTGGGCCTTGCACTGCAGTTCAAGGCTCTGAAGGGATTCTTTGCTAAACTTGCAGCGGATGGGATTATTGAGAACAAATATGACTGGCTGCCCGTCAAGGAGAACGGTGTTTTCAATCCCCTTGCAGAAAATGCGTGGTTCCCGATAAACAGCCTTTTGGTGGCTCTTATAATCGGTGTAATCGCTTCTGCGGTGTTGGGTTTTGTGTTGAGGAACTATGAGTTCAAGCGTGAAGGATTCCATGGCGTCGAGCGCATTTTCGTCTGGTTGCAGGTAATCACAGCAGCATACGTTGCGTTCGCTCATGGAGCAAATGACCGCTCCAATGCTATCGGGCCAATGGCTGCGGTCTACCAGATCATCGGTTCTGGTGGAGAGTTGATGGAGAAGGCGGACATCCCGCTTTGGCTCGTATTTCTCGGCTCCGCAGGTATCGCCGTCGGTGTGATGACTTGGGGTTGGAGAGTGATGGAGACCATCGGAAAGAAAATCACCGAAATCACCCCGACCCGTGGCTTTGCAGCGGAATTCGGTGCGGCAACCACCATTCTCATCTTCTCCATGCCGTTCCTCGCTGTACCCGTCTCAACCACCCACACACTGGTTGGGTCTGTCGTCGGAGTAGGTTTGGCTGGTGGGGCAAAAGCGGTTGATTTCCGAGTTTTTGGCAAGATTGCTGCCTCTTGGGTAGCAAGCCTTCCTGCAGCCGCTTTTGGGGCAGTTCTACTCTTCATCGCCACCGGTTCAAACGCACTGAACATGATTGTGGTCTTCCCCATTGCCTTCATGGCTGTCGTCTATGTGATGTGGCGAACCAAAGATGGCGAGGTATTCGTCGAAGAGGCTCTCGCGGCATCCACTGGAGACCCTGAGATGGACCCGACGGTCTTCGAGTTATTCCACGCGCACGCCGAAGCCGTCGAAGAGACCGTTGAGAAGATGCTTGAAGCGATAGAACTCGTCGTCGTCGGAAAGGATGCATCCAAGGCGATTCAAGCCACTTCAGACGCTGAATTGGAAGCCGACCACATCAAAGCGGGCATCCGTGAATTGATAGGCAGTCGCGAATGGAAACTCCTCGTCGGCTCAGAGACTTTTTTGCACATGCTGACCCGTCAGGACAGAATCGCCGATTACGCTCAGAATGTGGCCGAGCAACTATCCTTCAGAGAGATTTTCCAGAACGAGGAAGCCCTGAAACTCCTCAGCGAGATGGCTCACGCAGTCCACGCCACTGCAGCAAAATACGAAGATACGGTTCTCTGTCTGCGTGACTTGACTCTATCTGGCTACACCAAACCACAGAAGGACGAATTGAGACAACTGATCTCAGATGTGAACATGCTTGAACATGAGGCGGATGATGTGGAGAGCAGAGCAGCCCGCTTCGTCTTCAGTAACGGCGATGACGACCCACTGGCAGCAGTGCACATGTATCGAGTCCTTCAGAGGCTTGACGATGTCGCCAATGCCTGTGAGATGGCAGCCAACGCCTTCCTTCCAATCGTCTACTTGTGAGCCTCTCAGTGTCGGCTCACTCAATCAGAAGTGGGGCTGGATGCACTCTGAACACTCCTGTCGGACATGGTTGCCTCTCCCCCTCGAAACACACATCTGATGTCGTTCACACAAGCAGACGGGCGGTCACAACCCCCTCGATGCTACTGGGTGTGGTCACACAGAGGGCGGAGGTGGTGGCATCGGCGGTGGTGGTCAAGTCGTAGATGCTGGTGGAGTCGGCGGTGGTGGTCAAGTCGTAGATGCAGGTGGAGTCGGCGGTGGTGGTGAAGTCGTCGTTGCTGGTGGAGTCGGCGGTGGTGGTCAAGTCGTCGGTGGTGGTCAAGTCGTCGTTGCACGGGAACCGCCAACCTGCAGAATACACACCCTCTTTACCATAGACTCCGCCACTGTCAAACTGTGAACTCGGTGATAATATCCGCCTCACTCATCGAATCGAGCCGTCGCAATCCACGCGACAACATCAACCACCATACGCACCCCACCAAGAGGCCGGTGGCGAGGTCCCACAGGTAGTGTTGTTTGGTGGTGAGGATGCTGATGATGAGAAATCCCCAGTTAACCCACAGCAGTACGAGTAACGGAGTACTCCAATACTTCCCCCTCCAATCCCTTCTGAACCAACGGTGCAATACCATCATCAAGACCAGAGATTGGGAAATGTGCAGACTCGGCCAAGAATTCCAAGGTGTGTCAGTTGTGTGAACGGCGATGAAAAGACTACTGATGAAGCCATCGCCACCACTCAACAGAGTTGGAGATATCTGGTCTCTCATGTCAATTTCTGCGGGTAGAAAGATGAAGAAAAGGCAACTGAAAATCGTCAGAGTCGCAATCGCCTGAAGACTCAAGAGCAACTCCATGCGCCCCCTCTCATGGGTTGGATGGATGAAGATGGGCAAGGGGTTGAGTATGAATAGCGTCATGTATGGGATAATCATCCATGGAACGACCGGAATAGCCCTGTCCCAAGGCATTTCAGGGTCCCACGCGGTATAGCCGATGGCATCCATGATGTGGTTGACCGAGAAGTAAGGAACGGCCACTAAAGACAAACCGAGAAACAGGACTTCAAGGTAATACCACTTACCTCCCCAGCGGTTTCTGCGCTCCCATGTCCCTCGAAACAAGTTGAACGGTCGGTAGAGAAAATTCGGAGGTGACCACCTGAGAGGACGGTTCGGCCGGCTGCCAGCAGGGGGTTCCACGCCGGCCATAATTCGGCGGAGTATGACAACTCCTTCAACTGTCTGCCGTCATGGATGGACTACATATCGGAGTTTTCGGGGGCGACTCAACGCGGAACATTCGCCGAGCCGCATCCCTGCGGTCATCGACGCTCAGAAAGTCATTCGCCGAGTCGCATCCCCGTGGTCATCCACGCTCAGAAAGTCATTCACTCAGCGGTGTCACGCATCGTCTGCCTATCTGCCGTTGACAGTGGGTGATTACAGTTCGGGCAGGTCAACATCTCCACCTCTACCTCACCACCACAGTGAGGGCAGAGGCCTGGAATGGCGATGATTAGATGTGTTCCCTCCGGCTTCGGTTTGCACGATGGCAGGTCTGACATCATCCATCCCTCTGGAAAATCGGTTTCAGGTGGTCATTTTTCAGATTCCTTCTGTTTGGTCTGTTGTTTGAGGAATTCGATGACCACTTCCGGTGACATCACTCCCACTTCGGCCGCCATCTCAAGCACCTCCTTCTGCAAGGTGTCGGTCTGCGCCTGCCTACTTTCATTGAGTTCCGCCTGAAGCCGCATCCTCTCTCGCTTGCGAGCCTGAACCTGTTCAAAGGCAGCCATGGCGATACCCATCTGATTCTCCTTTTCGTCGCTACGGATTTTGCTCATCTCTCGCTCATGTGAGGCCTTCACGGCGAGGGCTGCCTCCTGCTTTCGCAACTCCTTCAATTCCAACTCCAAGGCTGCTTCGACTTCGCCTCGCGCCTTCGCCTTTGCGACATCCGCTTCCAAAGCAATCCGTGCAAGGGTGACGGTTCGGTTCCTCTCAATCTCAGCCAGTTTCGCCTCGGAATCGACCTGTTCGTGCGCCTGTACGGTGTCGATTTCATTGCGGTATGCAGCCAATCTCTCGACATCCGTCTCATCGACGGTGATGAAGGCCTTGAGAAGAGTCATCCCTGCAAGGCCGAGGGAAGCGCGCATTTCCGTTCGGCACGCCATTTCGAATGCTTCCTGAAACGCACCGCTTCGGATGGCGGTGCCGTCAGCGAACTTGGAGATTATTGGTCGGATTACTCGGTCAATCAATTCCTGTTGATACATCCTCACGATATACTCGCGGTCGAGCACCCGCGGTCCGTTGGCGAAGACATTGAGCAGTTTCGGCGTATCCTCTCGGTTGAACTGGAGCCTAAGGTCTGCCACCCCACTGACTTTGGTCCCATCAGCGAGTTGCCCCCTCACTCTGAACAAGAGGTCGAATGGCCCAGTCATGGTGAAGAGCAGTTTATGGTCGGTGGCGCCGAGGCCGAGTTTTCCTCCGACCCACCTCGTCCACCCTCCAGTATAACTCCTGAGAACAGTCTCGGAGAGAGTGTCCTGAACCTTGCCATTGGCGATGATTGTCACCGCTTCGTTCGGTTTGAGAACGACATCCTTGGCAGCCCAACTCCTCAGTGAACCGGTATCCACCATCGTTGCCACTATCTCAGGTTTGGTTCTCCATCTGTATCTCGACATCATTTCACCTCACATTTCTCAGAATCTTGTTTCTCTCGCTGAAGTGGCCGCGACAACTACTCACCAGCCGCTGGCATTCTGCAATTTTCACGGAAGTTCCTTCCTCACCACCGTCCGCTTCGTCGCTGTTCGCCGCAGCCACCTCGACTTCGTTTGAAGCGCGGACCGCCTTGGTGACCATCTTGAGCGTAAAATGGTCGTGCGTGACGAGTTTTCCGATGGTCTTCTTTGAGGGGCTCTTCTGGAGGGAGAAAAGTGGATGTTCACCGCCAGTCGCCGCCTTGTCAACATCATTTTTCAGGGCGTCGACTTCTTCGATGGCGCGGGCGCAGGCTCCAGCAAGGGACGATTCCTCGTCGCGGTAGGCGGCATCATGGACATTGTTCAGATGATGGCGAATTCTGTTGGCTGCCCTAAGGATTTCTTCTCTGACTGCAACATCATCTTCTCTTCTCCTCTCTCTGCTGTAGGCACCATATCCGCCGATAAGAAGTTGTATTGCACGAACATAAGGGAGTGCATCAGATGGATTGGTGAGTGACATCGTCTTCCCACTGTCTCCTCATTTCAGCCTCTCACTTGATACCTTCGGCGACAGGTTCGCCCAATTCTCGCTCATTCAAAAGTGATAACTCGGTCAGAAATCAGTTCGGCTACTTGCCTGTCGTGAGTCACATGGATGGTGGTGGTTTTCCTCTGTTTGAGAATCTCTTTCACCTCTGCTGCCAGTGACAGTTTCAAATCTTCATCAAGGGAGGCAAACGGTTCGTCAAGCAACAGAACGGACGGCTCAGCCAATAGCGCCCGCGCCAGCGCAACCCTTTGTGCCTCGCCACCAGACAGAGTGCTTATCTCTCGTCGGTTGAATCCCGACAAGCCTACTGTTTCCAACATTGTCTCGATGGCTTCCGCATCGGTGACGGCCATCCCGAATGCGAGATTCTTCTCGACCGTGAGGTGGGGGAAGAGTGCGAGATTTTGGAATACCAGACCGACACCCCGCTGCTCAGGGCGCAGAGGGGTGACATCCACTCCATCAATCATCACAGAACCCGCATCACCACGCTCAAGTCCGGCGATGTAGCGGAGGAGAGTACTCTTTCCGCACCCACTCGCTCCAAGCACCGCCACGATTTCTCCACTGTCTACGGCGATGTCAAATCCGTCCAACACCACTGTTCCCTCAAATGAGACAACTACGCCGCTCGCTTCCAACATTTCAGAACTCTCCAATCTCGTCGGGTGTGCGGAAGTGTTCGGCGATTATGAACAGCGCTGTGGTCGTCAACAGAAGGATGGTCGCTGAGATATGGGCTGCCGCCCGCGCCATTCCATCGTAAGGACGCGAATAGGCGCGGTCTATGATGACTGACAGAGTCGTCCAGTCAGGCGACTGCCAAAGCAACCAAGTGGCCCCAAACTCACCGAGGGAGACGGCGAATGCAAGGATGCCAGAGACAATCAATGGTCCTCGGAGGAGTGGTAGGTGAACACCTGTGAATACCCGCCAACGGCCGGCACCGAGTGTCCGAGCAACCTCAATGTATGATTTGTCAAGGGACCGCATGGCTGGGAGAAGCACCCTCATCGAGAACGGCAGAGCGATTATCAAGTGAGCGAGAAGTGGTAACCACCACACCAGCAGAAGCGAATTAGAGAGGAAGGACACTCCAATCAACACCCCATACCCCACCATCACCGCCGATAGGGCGAATGGGGTCATCACGAGAAAATCCAAGAGCCGCGCATAGCCCCTCCGCCACCCCCCACGACCCTCAAGTTCGGAGACGGAAGATGCCGTCAGCCATGCTAACGGGATGGTGATTATCACTGTCAAGAAAGCGAATCTAAGTGTGTTGAATAGTGGTTTCACTAGAGCGAATTCGTTGTCGCTTTCGAAGGAATACCTCCACGCCGCCAAAGTGGTTTCACCGCTGATGGAGAAGGAACCAGAAATGATGACCAACATCGGTGCGCTGGCGAAGACGAGGGCCGCAGCCATGCCGACATGGCGGTGTGGATGCCACGGCAGAGGCCTTCTCGTTGCACGCTCACTGGCAGTTGGCAACCAAATCGAACCTCTCCTCTGAAATTCTGTCAGCATCCAGAGAGCGGTGGCTAGAACCGCCAACTGAATCAAGCCCAATGCCATGACTATCTCGCTGTCTACTGCGCCGACCCCCTCTATGCCGGCGAATGGTCGTTCAGCCATCGCCCTCTCAAGATTGTAGAGACCGGGGCCGCCGAGATGGCGGACGAGGGCGAACGAAGTGAATGAAAAGACGAATGTGAGCGTTGCTGCGGCGGCCAGATTCAATCTGATGACCGGCCACCAAAGTCGCACCATCCGCTTCCATTTTCTATCCCCCTTAGGTAACAGCATCGCCGCCTCTTCAAGGGTGGGGTCGAGCCGAGAGATGGCTGGTTCAACCAGACGAATCACCAACGCAGAGTTATACCAAGCGTGTGCTATCACGATGGCAGTCATACTATGCCATAGGTCAAGACCGAGTGTTTCTGAGAACCAAGACTGCGGCCCGAGAAGTGAGATGAAACCGATGGTGGCAACCATGGAAGGCATGACAAACGGGGTGGTAAGCATGGCGCGGACAATTCTGTGCATCCACCACCGGTAACGCCCCATCCACCATGCCAGCGGGAGGCCGAGGAGCAGGGTTGCCCCCGTTGAGAGGAGGGAGAGTCTGAGGGTGAATGAGAGGGCACCACTCGTCTGATATCTCTCTCCGAGATTTCCAATGGCCTCGAATATCCCGACTTCTGATGCGAGGGAGAGCCTGTATATCGAAATGAGGAATGGAACGATGACGAGGGTCGAGATGAAAAGCGCAGGAAGTGTATGAATCACCCGTCGCAGCATCTGCTCTCATCCTCCCTCTGCCGACAGACCGATTCGGAGTTTTCGGTTATGCCATCGCCCGGTCCCATTCGTCGAGCCACTCCTCTATTCCGGCGGCTATTTCGGTGGGGGATAATTGCGAATCCAATTCTGGAACACCGCTGTGGTGAAGATAGCCATTTTCTGTGGGTAGTGAGTAGTTTCTGTCTACTGGATACATGAAATTGGTCAATGCAATGGATGATTGAACCTCTTCTCCGAGCATCGCTTCAATAAATGCCGACGCACCGTCGATATTGTCAGCTCCGGCAGCGATTCCGACATATTCGACCTGTAGGAATGAGGAGCGATTCAAGGTCAGAGCCCTCGAGGTCGTCCAATTATCACCATAATATGCTTCTACCCCGGGTGAATGACAATAGGAAACAACCGCCTGTGCATCACCAACAAACCCGTCATACCACTGACCATAACCTGCTGAGTAGTGGGTTTCGTATGCTTCACTCCACCCGTCGGTGACAATCACCTCATTCGCCTTCATCTGTTGCCACCAAAAGGAAAAATCACCGTCGCTTTCATCGTGGTCAAAATAGTCAACAGTCGCGAGCAGGAAGGAGCGTCCGGGTGAAGATGTACGGGGGTTTTGCACGGCCACTTTTCCATTCCACTCTGGTTGGGTGAAATCCCAGAGTGAGGTCGGTTCAGAGACATTTTCACCGTCAGCGTACGAAGTGTCGTAGTTGAAACAGACTCTGCCCCAATCGTAGGGGGTGACATATTCTCCTGAATAGGGCAGTGTCGCCTCCGTATGCAGGGAGGGGTGTTGAGCGTTGGTGATGGGTTGGTAAATCCCATTGTCCAATGCGACCTGTAAGAACGAGTTGTCGATGCCGACGATGACATCTGCGATGGGGTCGTCCTTGGTCTGCAGGGCGCGGGCGAGGACTGTTCCAGCATCGTCGACTTTTATCAGTTCGACCTCATATCCGGTCCGGTTGGTGAAATCATCCAACATCTCACTACTCAGGGCGAAGACATCGTAAGTCAGAACTCGCACCGCCTGCGGCTGTGGTTCGCCTGAGGAGTCAGTCAGGTCATCTTGGGGCGGGCCGAGACATCCAGATAGTGGCGCAGTCATCATTATCAGCATTATTACAAATGTATATTTCCGATTCATTATTTCACCTCATCAGACCGATGAATTCCTTCAATCGGATGAGTAGTCTTTCGATGGTCTCGGCGGTGATGTAGAGGCTCGGCTCCCAGCCGAAGTCCCCTTCATCCAACAGAAGGTCTGCCGCTACCGACGACACCCCTTTCGGGGCTGTGCAGAGGGTCAGTGCCGAGGTATCGGCGATGCGCTGGAGATTTTCCAAGTCTGGGGGTTTGAGATTGATGATTGCCCGTGCGCTACTACCCAATCTCTTCTGTGTGAGGAGAACCTGTGAGAGGTGCCTACTTACTCCGAATCTAGCCGGCGCACGGGTGGGGGGGATGTCACGATTGAGAAGGAGGCGGCCAGGGAAGGCGGCGACATCCTCCCGGACAGCCGCTGATGAGGTGGAGGCAGCGACATTGACACCGACCGCTGGCAGCAGAATGGTCGGTATTTCGGGTAGTGAGGCGACGAACTCCTGTAGTCTGCTGATAATTCTCCTCCTCTCACCCATCTCGCCGACAGTAATGGTGTTGAGTGACAATTCAGTACTCCATTTCTCGTCTGACGGCGTGCTGAGAGTGAGAGTCACCGATTGGGGGGGGAGTCCGTGCTGAATGAGATAATCTGAGATCTGCGCGGCTGCTCTATCGACAGACTCTTCATCGGCTGCCGAATCGAGGGACGCAACTGGCTTTGACACCCATCTGCTGACGGTTGATTGGGTAGTTCCAAGAACATCGGATATGTCTGTTTGTGACCAACCGGATTTTATCAGAGATGTGGAGATGTTGGCGTGCAGCCGTTGCTGCCAAAGTTGCGCATTCACCCCGAGCATCATACTGCGGAGGGGGTCGCATCTAATTAACCTGCATAGGAGTATGCAACATGAATCAAAATGGCATGATTTGTGAGTCGCTGGTCTAGCCCCTCACAAACCGCCGCCGGTTCTGAATCACTCATCGGCGGCGAGGAATGGATATCCCCAATCATGCGGCGTATCGAAAGTATGCTTGACTGAGCGAGGGGAAATCCACCGCAATAGATTCAGAGGACCACCAGCCTTGTCGTTGGTTCCGCTGGCTCGCGCCCCACCAAACGGTTGTTGGGCGACAACGGCACCTGTTGGTTTGTCGTTGATGTAGAAGTTTCCAGCGGTGAATCTCAGGGCATCGTAGGCGGTGGCGACATCCTCCTCACGGCTGGCGAAGATGGAGCCGGTCAGTGCGTAGGGGGAGGATTCGTCACAGAGGGTGAGAGTCTCATCAAACTCGCCGTCGGGGTAGACATAGACTGTCAGGACTGGCCCGAAAATCTCCTCCACCATAGTCTCAGACTTCGGGTCACTTGATACGATGATAGTTGGCTCGATGAACCACCCCACAGAATCGTTTGAACCCCCACCGACAATGACCTCACAATTCGGGTTCTCTTCAGCTCGCTGGATGTACCCAGTAATCTTATCGAAAGAGCGTTGGTCGATGACGGCGGTCATGAAGTTGCTGAAATCCCTCGCATCTCCCATCGTAATCTTCTCCACCTCAGCGACGAGAGGGGCGGCGAGCCTCTGCCACACAGAGTGCGGGATATAGGCTCTGCTTGCAGCAGAACACTTCTGACCCTGATACTCGAATGAGCCGCGCAATAGCGCCACCAGCAACCCCTCTTCATCACATTCTGGATGGGCGACGATGAAGTCCTTCCCCCCAGTCTCCCCTACTATTCGTGGGTAGGATTTGAGAAGTGGGAGGTTCTCTCCGATTCTCTGCCACAGTCCTTGAAAGGTTGCGGTTGAACCGGTGAAATGGACACCTGCGAAGTGGTGATTCTTCAGGCATACTTCCGAGATGTCTGGGCCTGACGAGGGGACGAAGTTGATGACTCCAGCAGGCAATCCTGCCTCTATCATCAACTCCATCAACACATAGTTTGAGTGATACGAATTGCGAGAAGGTTTCCACACCGCCGTGTTTCCCACAATCGCTGGTGCGCTCGGCAGATTGGCTGCTATGCTGGAGAAATTGAACGGAGTGATGGCGAGGACGAACCCCTCAAGCGGCCGAATCTCTGTCGAGTTCATTACTCCATACGGTGAGACGAGAGGCTGATAGAGGTCGTGGAATTCTCTCGCATAGTGGCAATTGAAACGCCAGAAATCAATCAATTCACAGGCCGCATCAATCTCTGCTTGGAAACAGGTTTTCGATTGGTTCAACATGGTCGCTGCATTGACTCGCATCCGCCACTCGCCGGCCAACAGGTCGGCGCATCTTTCGAATATCGCGCAGCGCCCCTCCAATCCCATGGCAATCCACTCATTTTGTGCCTCGACCGCGGCCTCGCACGCGGCTGAGATTTCGTCCTTGCCGGCGAGGTGGACATTGGCGAGCACATGACCGTGGTTATGGGGCACCACCTGAGTCGTGGTGTTCCCAGTGTACACCTTTTCACCATTGATGATGCAGGGTATCTCCACCACCTCTGCCATCTGTCTGTCAAGTTCGGCCTGAAGGGCCGTTCTCTCACTACTTCCGGGTGCGTATCCGAGAATCGGCTCATTTGCAGGGTGTTCTGTCATGTCTCGCCCCCAACGGGGGCGCTCTTTGAGGTTTGCCGCCAACCCGAGGAGAGGTGACCCCCCGACAATTCACTCGGCGCGAGAGTTCAAGGAGTGACCCCCCTCCGACCAATCATGAGTGGACAACTCGTCCGTACAGCCCTCTATGACGCCCACTTGAGATGGGGGGGGAATATCGTTGATTTCCACGGTTTTGAACTACCAATTTGGTACACCTCCATGATGGAGGAACACCTGAACACACGCGAGAATGCAGGACTCTTCGATGTCTCCCACATGGGGTTCTTCCGCATATCGGGAGAGGGGGTGAGGGAGTGGCTACAATCCATCTGCACACAACGCATCGAACACCTTTCCCCTGGCCGATGCGGATACACTCACTTTCTTGACGAAAATGGATTCATCATTGACGACATGATTTTCGCGGTGGCGAATAGGGTGATGGTTCAGCAGACCGGCTGTGAGAATTGGGATTCTGACTCTGACATGGCCATACTCGGAGTCCCCAACGCGACGATGATTGAGGTGATGATGGAGTGGCTCACCAAACAGTTGCCAGACGACGGTTCTATCAAACTAGAAAATCTCTCTGACGAGACTTCAATACTCGCCCTACAGGGTCCGAAATCTCCAGCGATAATCAATGATGTGATTGGCGCGGAAAATGTTGTCAAACACTTTACAGGTCAGCCAATCCGTGATAATCCACTTGGTATCACCGGCTGGATTCAAGGCACTGGTTACACCGGAGAGAGGGGATTTGAGATATTCATCCCCAACCATCAGGCTGAGTCGCTCTGGGAGGAGTTGCTCAGGGTGGGTGATGTGCATGGGCTCTGCCCCGTTGGTCTCGGTGCTCGCGACACTCTGCGGATGGAGAAGGGATTCCTCCTCTCAGGACAAGACTTCCGCTCACCTCTTTTGACCGGTGGCGAGCCATCGTTGGACGGTGGCGAGGATAGTGTGCCCGACGCTGACAAGTTGGCTCGCGATTCGTGGGAGACCAATGTTCCATTCGGCCTACACATGGACCACGATTTCATCGGCAGGTCACGAATCGTTGAGAGTTCAAATGTGGGTCGCCCCCGCTGGTGGGGGGTCAGATATCTTGAGCGGGGACCATTCCCACGGACCGGGGCCAAGGTCTTGAACGGTGATGGCGAGGAAATAGGATTCATCACTTCCGGCGGCCCCTCTCCGAGCCTCGGTAAGGTGGGTATCGGCTTGGGCTACATCGAAGGCGTCACCCCTGGAGAAGTCGTCTTCATCGCCCCGAATGTCCGCAGGCGGGTTGAGGCTGAGGTGGTCAGGCCGCCATTTCTATGACGGCGATATTCACCTCGCTGACTTCGATTCAGCCCTTCAGTCCAATTAGCGAAGAAGACGGCTGAGGGGGAAGTTGAATAGCGGCCGCCCTTAGGGGCGGCCATGAAGCGAAGAGGCAGTTGTGGATGTGTCGTCTACCTGATGATGGCGATGATGCTCACCTCTTCCCTTCTGATGACTCTTGAACCTACAGCGACAGAAGAGGATAACCCACTCATCATCGAGGAGGGGGAGACCTTCCTCAATGATGCGCAGAAAGAGGCACTGGATAGAGCCGCTGGTAGAGTCAGTACGACCAACTGGGTACGCAACGCTGGCCCTGACACCGGCACCAGTAATGGCCCTGGCAACTACAACGCAGTCCATTTTGAAGCGATGGAAATGGCCTTGAACGGGAATGATATAATCGTCGGCGGTACTCTGCGTGGTGATGTCAGATTCGACTCGCTGACTCCACCTACTCAAGGAGGTCCACGTGCATTCGTCGGTTCTCTGACCAAGTATGGTGCGTGGAACTGGCTCTCCATGACCTCGGTCTCTCAGGGTTCTACCGGAGGTGCGATTCTCGCTGACCTCACTGTGGATGGGGGCGGCAACATTTGGGTCGCAGGTACATTCTGGCAGGAGATAAGGTGGGGCAATGACATTGAGATGTCGGATGGCAGCAGTATCGACGGATTCGTCGCCAAGATGTCACCTACCGGAACTTGGTTGTGGGGGCAACGACAGGGCGGTACATCCAACTTTGACACCATGCATGGTGTTGCGGTGGATTCGAACGGTGACGGCTATGTGGTTGGCTCGTTCAAGGACCATACCTATTTCGACAACACCAGCCGCAACATCCAGAAGGGTGAGGATGGATTCATCGTCAAAATCAATGGCAGTAATGGGAATTATCTCTGGGACGAGATTGTCGGCGGCAACATCGCTGACAATATGACTGCGGTCACGATGGGCCCTCAAGGCGGCATATTCGTGACCGGTTATTATCAGGGTGACATAGTCTTCGGACAGACGACCCTTCTCAACACAGGGGCTCCTTCTGCCTTCATCGCAGAGATTGACTCTTCAGGAACATGGCAATGGGCAAATGAGGCGAGATCGGTATATGGTGGGATTATCCCATACGATATTGAGGTTAACTCGGACAGTATCTACATCGGTGGTGACGCAGTCGGTCTAATCGAGTTGGATGGGACGAGTTGGTGGGTCAATGGTACTGTGCAGAACGCCTTCGTGGCGCGGCTCAACAAGACCGGCACATGGGTATGGGGTCTGAATAGCAGTGGCCACACACAACACCTACAGGAATTGGCACTCAACCCACTCGGTGGAGTTGCAGCAGTTGGTTGGTACGATATGGAGCATCAGTTCATCGCCGAATCTTCTTTCGGCTCAACAAATCTGACCGGCGCTCCCTTCGCCGCCTTCTTCGCTGGTGTTTCTCCGGCTGGACACTGGATGTGGGCGGAGTCAGGGGGTGGCCCGAATTTTGATTCTGGTAATGCGGCACTGTTCACCAAAGTCGGCAATCTGGTGATGGCCGGCCGATTTTGTGTGGGTCACGATGGGGCTGGGTGTTCATTTTCGGTGGGGCCAGCCAACTACTCCTCTGATGCTTACCTCCATGGAAGCGGATTCGTCTGGTCACTGAACACCGACAGCGACCTTGACAATATCTCGGATGTGAATGACAACTGTCCATTGAATTTCAATCCGAGTCAGGATGACTTCGATTCTGACACCCTCGGCGATGCGTGTGATTCCGACATGGATGGTGACGGACACCCTGACATCAGCGACGACTGTATCGGTCCTGCAGTTAATTGGGATTCAACCGATTGGGCGATTGACAGTGACCAAGATGGTTGCCGTGATTCCGACGAAGACAGTGATGACGATGCCGACGGAGTCGAGGATATTTACGACCTCTGTTCCAATTCCACGACGCTGAAGAATTGGACTTCAAACGACGCCAACGACTACGATGACGATGGCTGTCACGACACCATTGAGGACGATGATGACGATGGCGATGGAGTTGCTGATACTGAAGATGACTGTGCCTTCGCGCCATCCGAGAGAAATTGGACATCTTCACCGGCAACCGACCACGATTCGGATGGCTGCAGGGATGGGACTGACGAGGATGAAGACAGCGACAACGATGGAGTCTTGGATGTGGATGACATCTGTGCCACAGGAATCGTGGGTTGGTCAAGTGATGCGACGACAGACCATGATGGCGACGGCTGCCGTGATAGTGATGAAGACCTCGACGATGATGGCGATGGAATCGTCGATAGTGAAGATGACTGCACTCCGATGGCGGCCAATTGGGATTCAAGTACCGACCAAGATTTGGATAAGGACGGCTGCCGAGACATCGACGAGGATGATGACGACGATGGTGATGGGTTGCCCGACGATGTCGATGGCTGCCCCCGCGGCAATGTCGGCTGGACTGCCAACGAGATAACCGACAACGATGGCGACGGTTGCCGAGACACAGGCGAAGACTTGGATGATGATGGCGACCTCATTCTCGACATCGACGACGACTGCCCTTCCGGTGTGACCGGCTGGATTTCAGAGCCGTCAGTCGATGCAGACCGTGATGGTTGCAGAGACGCTGATGAAGATTGGGATGATGATGGCGATGGACTGTGGGAATTCGATGCAGAGGGAAATGTGATTGACAATTGCCCAAACACACCTCTGGATGAGATTCAGTTCGTCAACAACTACGGCTGTTCCCCGTCACAGGCTGATGATGACGGCGATGGCGTGCAGAACATAGATGATGAGTGTCCCGATGTCGCCGCCGCAGAAGGGTTGGACCGTGACGAAAATGGATGCACGGACGACATCGACCAAGATGGGGTGGCCGATGATGTGGATGCATTCCCGAACGACCCAGACCAGTCGGCTGATAGTGATGGCGATGGATTCGGTGACAATGCGAATGTCAGTAGTGGCGACCCTTGCCCCAACACCCCCTCTGAATGGGTGGAGAGTGCCAAGACCACACTCGGTTGCGCATGGGAGGAGTTCGACGATGACGATGACGGCTACCTCAATGGGTTGGACAACTGTACTGACACACCCACTAATGAGGTCAATGATGTAGATTCCACCGGTTGTGCTGCCAGCGAGCGGGACAGCGACGGGGATGGCGTCATGGATTCCGATGACCAATGCCCGGACACGGCAGCGGGAGCGACGATGGTGAAGTCAGGTTGTTCCGAGGCACAACTCGCATACGAATCCGGTGGCGAAGGCGAAGGATTCGGAGCAGGAGTTATTCTTGCTATAGTGGCGTTGATTCTGATAGTAGCGGGCGGAGTTGCTGCCTTCTTCATCATGAACCGCGATGACTCCATAACAACCGACATGAGTGACCGCCCCACTGCCGATTCGGTTCTCGCCAGCCTCTCCGAAGGGACGGGCGACGAACCGATGCAACTGGAATCGGTGGCGGCAAGCGACGGTGGTGGCGGTGGTGGAATCTCCGTCGATGAAGAAGGGTGTGAGTGGTGGCAGGATGAATCTGGAGTTTGGTGGTACCGCTCCATAGCCATGGAAGAATGGGCCGTTTGGAACGAGTGAAGATCTTTCGTAAGGCTCCCCGTCTGCCCTATCGAGTGCTCCGACCCGAGCAGCGACGAAATCGTTCTCGATTGTCTGGTTTGGTGATGACTGGTTCTCACTCAACTGTGGTTCCGGGTCCATAGGACCCGAGAAGGGAGCCTTCAATAGGGAGGCCTTCATGTCCCCGAAACATGACAGCACAGTACAGTAGTGGCAGAGTCTTGAGCGTGGTAGTTATCCTGATGTTCCTGACCTCTTTTGGGGTTGGTCTTCTCAACAATGCTTACGATGCCGGTACGGAACTCGATGAGGAGTTGGTTTCCACACCGATGTTCGCCACCGGAAAGGCACCTGGTGACTGGGCAAAATCTGCGGTCTCAAACAGTGGAGCCCAGAATGGCGGTGTGCCTACTGCAACCGCCTCTATGACTGATGCCAGTGGCGCGACATACACGACAGGATTCCTTCTTGGCGACGTTGTCTTCGGTAGTTTACAAGTGACAAATGCAAACCAGTATGCGTATGTGTCAAAGATAGATTCATCGGGGAATTGGCAGATGGTGAAACACGCTACCGATTTCGCCGGTGGCGGTTGGTCAGTTGGACTCGGCATGAATGTTGACCAAATGGGAAATATCTACCTTACCGGAGTCTATGGTGGCAATGTGTCGTTCGGTATGTATCAGTTGGTCAGCAACAGTGACAGCAATGGAGACTCTACTGCAGATATCTTCGCTGCGAAGATGGATTCTACGGGAAACTGGATGTGGGCTGCATCCGGCGGCAGTGCATTCGAGAACGAACAAGGCAGTGGCATCGCTGCTGACGGCGCCGGTGGTGCCTATGTCACAGGTACTTTCAACAACAGCGGTCAATTCGGACTGCAATCGGTTGGCTCCAATGGTGGTCAGGATATATTCGTCGGCCACATCGACGGGAATGGTACATGGACATGGGTCAAGAACGCAGGCGGGCCGAACAGCGACAGTGGTGAGTCGATTGCAGTCGACAGCAGTGGCGCTCTGAGGGTAATAGGCTCATTCACCGGAGGTGGCACCACAGGTGCTTCCTTCGGCTCCCAGACCTACAATGCAGTCGGTACTTCAGACATCTTCGTCTCCAAGATGACGAACAGTGGCAGTTTCGTGTGGACCGAAACCGCAGGAGCACCGGGAGAAGTGATGATTCCTTGGGCGTTTGACATCGACGGCGACATCGCCTACGCAGGTGGCCTATATGGCGGGACTGCGGCATTCGGCTCCCATTCCATAACCGCAACCTCAAGTTCCCAGAACGCCTACATCGCCAAGATAGACGGCAGTGGTACATGGCTATGGGCGAGCACCTCCAATGGGAGCGGGGTGCAGTATATCGGTGGACTTTCAGCATCTTCAGCAGGTATTGCCTTCTCTGGCGGATTCTCAAGTGGACAGACCTCCAGTTCTACATGGGGAGGAACAACTCTCACAGGTACCTACTTTGAATTGGTTGCTGGTGTAATTGACGCTTCAGGGAATTGGCTGTGGGCAGCCAACGGTGGCAGTGGTGGTGACGACGGATACTACCAGTACGGAACAGGCGGAGTGGGATGGACACCCTCTGGAGATGTAGTTGCTGTAGGTCACATCTGTCAAGGATTGAGTAGTGCTTGCACCGCTACATTCGGAAGTAACAGTGTCGCAGTGACACCTGGTGCATACTCAACCTTTTATGGTCTCCCGCCTGGATTCGTCGTCTGGAAGCAGGCATCTGATGCCGATGGTGATGGAGTCTCCGATTCACAGGACAACTGTCCCTTTGACGCCAATCCCGGACAAGAGGACATGGATTCCGATTCCATCGGCAATGTCTGTGATTCGGATGCTGACAATGACGGTTTGGCCAATGATGTGGACGACTGCGATGGCCCAGCGGTCAATTGGAACGCTTCCTATTGGCCCGATGATATCGACATGGATGGTTGCCGAGACATCGACGAGGACGATGATGATGACCAAGATGGCGCACTGGATGACGTTGACCCATGCACTGGGGAGAATTTCAAACTCAATTGGACTTCCAATGTAGTGAACGACAATGATGGGGACGGTTGCCACGACAGCGAAGAGGATGACGACGATGACAACGATGGTATCGATGATACTTCCGGTGACACCTGCCCGAGAGATTACTCCAATTGGGGGATTTCTGACGGAAACGGTAGTTGGTCGCACAACCAATCGCTCGACTATGACGAAGACGGCTGTCACGATGATGTCGAAGATGCCGATGACGATAATGATGGCATAGAGGACTTTGATGGGCAAGGTACGCCGATAGACCGTTGCCAAAAGGGTAAGTTGGGTTGGACCAGCGATTCATCCTTGGACCACGATGAGGATGGATGCCGTGATTCCGATGAGGATTGGGATGATGACAACGATGGAGTCGATGATGTCGATTCAGCCATGCAGATTCTCGACCTCTGCAGCCCGGGTGCGACCGGTTGGAACTCTGACCCTACCACCGACAGAGATGGTGACGGGTGTCGAGACCTCGACGAAGATGACGATGATGACGGCGACGGGATAGTTGATACCTCAGACGGCTGTTTCGTTCAGGCTGGCTGGACCTCAAACGCTCTGACAGACCACGATGGTGACGGCTGCCGCGACATCGATGAGGATGATAATGATGACAACGACCCAATCTTTGACGCTTCCGATGCGTGCGCCACCGGTGATGTTGGATGGGCTGAGACCGACTGGGATGGCGACGGCTGCCGAGACGAGACTGAGGATGCGGATGATGACAATGACGGCATCTGTGATGACGCATCAGCTGTCGCCGGCATCTGCTCACAGGGGCCAGATGTCTGCCCTGAGACACCGAATGGTGAGCCTATCAACGGCGACGGCTGTGGCACATTCACACAAGTGGACTCCGATGGAGACGGCATCTTTGATGGAATGGACCTCTGTGATGAAGTCCCGGCCGCAGAAGGATTCGATGACGACCTCGACGGTTGCACTGATGACACCGATGGAGATACGGTGACTGACGACATAGACCCCTTCCCAGAGGATGCGTCACAATGGTCAGACCGTGACGGTGATGGCCGAGGGGATAACCCCAGCCAGTTGAACTCCGACGATTGCCCAGATACTCCGGCTCAGTGGGTGTGGAACGTCTCCAACGGAACCCTCGGGTGTGCGTGGGAGGAAATCGACGATGACGGAGATGGAATCGTCAATGGATTTGACAACTGCCCGGCGAGTGAAGCGGGCAGAGCGGTCGATGAGAATGGATGTTCAGAATGGCAACTAGATGATGATTCGGATGGAGTCTTCAATGCAGAGGACAATTGCGACGAGACCGGAGATTCTGACACACTCATCGATAAAATCGGCTGTTCACACGAACAGAGATTGGCGGCAGGTGATGTCAATGCGATGTTGAAGGAGTATGGGTTGATTCTCGGAATCGTCGGTGCAGCACTCATCCTCTCTATCGTGGTGATGATGGTCATGCTCTCTCGGCGCAAGAAGGGCGGCGGCTCACTCGATGCGTGGGATGCCGACTCCGCTCAAATCGCGGCTGGGGGGTATGTGGCCGGTCAGCCGGCGGCTCCTGCCCATTCACCATTGTCCATCGCCGCCGGCCCCGTCCAAGTCGCTTCTTACAACGAACTTCCGGCCAACGGCAATTATGTGACTGATGCGGCCGGTGGGACGTGGTACAACGCCCCCGATGGAAGTCAGTGGGCGATGCAGGGCGATGGCTCATTCATCAAGAACTGATGCGGCGTGCAAGGCGACAGACAGACCACACAAGGTGGTACAGAGCGAATTTGACGAGTCCGCCTTTGGGCAATTCGCTCCTCGCACTATCTGAGTATGGGCTGGGGCGAGTGATTCAGGATAGTGCCTCTTGCAGCATCTCTTCGATGGTGACCTCAGGATGAATCTCGATTCGCTGCGACATCTCCCAGCCGTCCACGATACCCCACACCTCCGCCCCCGGCCGACTGTTGTATTGGGGCGATGCACCCGTGGCGCTGGAAATTGCCTCTGCGAGTTCATTCATCCTTACTCCCTGTCCTCTCCCCACTGCAATCGCTTCGCGGGTTGGTGGAGGGTTTTCAAGTAGGTATTCGATGATGCGGGCGAGGTCGGTCACATGAATCATGTCCTTGACCTCATTTCCCGTGCCAGGTACATTGAAGAATCCGAATTGCGCCTCTCTGCACATGTGGTGGATCACACCGTGTCCATCTCCTCCGTTCGGGTTCACACCCTGAACATTGGCGGTTCTGAGGATGGTTACTGGATGTGTGTCCATAGCGTGTTCCAGCGCCCCCTCCTCCACCCAGAGTTGTCCCTCCGCAGCGACATCGCGTGGTGCCAACGGTGAATCCGAACTGTAGTATTCATCATCCCTTCGCGGGTTTGGGTGCACCCTCAGGGAACCCACCAATAAAAGGTGGATGCCTTGATGCGACTGAACTGCCTTGAGGATGGTTCTCGCACTCTCTCTCATCAGTCGGAGAACTTCAAAATCCGACCTCTGCAAATCCTGGTCTGGTGAATGACCGTTGAGGTGAATGATGGCTTCACATGAGGCGAGGATGGCGGGGAGCATATCCTCATTCTCAATTATCTCCTGTGTGAGCAATTGACAGTCATCGCCGAGTTGCTGCTTGAGATAGTGGGCGATGAAACCCTCATCCCCGCTAATGCCGACGCGCATTTCACTCCCTCTGTTTCTCCCTTTGGCCGCTCTCAAATATGACTGTAACGGTTACCACCTTCCCTGGTGGGAGGACAATTCCTCAGCGATTGTGGCCACTTTCAAGAGGTGAATGAAATCGAAATTCCCATTTTGTCTCCCAAAATACGCAACGAACACAACCGCGGCGCTGGAATCGCCATGAGCAGGGTTCAAGTGCTACATTCCAGCCGAGAGTATTGATGGGTTGGGATGAGTTCTTCGCTGGCCGCTTGGCTGACCGCGATTTGACGATTGGTGTCATCGGCCTCGGATATGTCGGACTTCCTACCGCCCTCGGGTTTCTCGAAGCTGGTTTCCGAGTTCGGGGTGTTGATGTCACTGAGCGAGTGATCACTGCATTACGTGAAGGAAGAAATCCCGGTGACGATGCGCAGCACGATGACATCATACCGAGCCGTGAGAGCGAAAGGTGGCGTGTGACGCTTGACGCGGCCGAGGTGGTTCCCGACTGCGATGTCATCCTCGTCACCGTCCCAACTCCAGTCACCGACGAGCGTCTTCCCGACCTGAAATTTGTCAGAATGGCTGGCAAATCCGTCTTTGATTCGGTCGAAAAGGCATCTGGGACGGTTGTTGTCTTGGAATCTACCGTCTATCCCGGAGTCACCAGAGAGGTCTGGTATCCTCTGCTGGCCGAGGCGGGACTCGTGGAAGGTGAGGATGTTCACCTCGCCTACTGCCCGGAGAGATTCGTGCCGGGGGATGAAGACCACGGCGTGCGTCAGGTGGCGAGGGTGGTCGGTGCTCCAAACAGTAAGGTGGGGGAAGGCCTGCGTGACCTCTACGATACACTGACCACGGGTGGAGTCACCTATGTCGGTGCTCTCGAAGTGGCAGAAGCGGCGAAAGTTGTGGAAAATGTCCAACGTGACCTCAATATCGCTTTGGTCAATGAGTTGGCTAGAATCTTTCCAGTACTCGGAATCGATGTTGAAGAGGTGCTCGATGCTGCGGCGACGAAGTGGAACTTTCACCGTTATCGGCCCGGCGTAGGCGTCGGTGGACATTGTATTCCCGTCGACCCATATTACCTGATTGAGAAGGCGAAGGCCGCGGGTGCTCCGGTTGATTTGATCACCTCCGCCCGCGCCGTCAACCGCGCCATGCCGGAGAATGTTGCTTCCGATGTCGCCACAATTCTGAGGAACAACGGTATCCCCGTTCTGAATTCAAAGGTGTTGCTGCTCGGCTGGTCATACAAACCGGGAATCGGTGACCCACGCGAAACACCTGCCGAACCACTCGCTGTTTCTCTCTCTGAGATGGGTGCCGATGTGGAAGTCTTCGACCCATTGGTGGATGATGCGCACTTCCCTGAGGGGCTGGCGAGACTCGTTCGCAGTGAAGAGGGGATTTCTGCCTTTGATGTGGCCATCATGGTGACTGCCCACGATGAGGTCATCGGCATGGATTGGCAGAGGCTGGGCCGACTGGCCGACAACCGCCTCGTCTATGACGGCCGAAGAGTTCTCGACAAAGAGGCGCTGGAAGATTCTGGTTGGCGCGTCTACAGGTTGGGCGCCCCTCTCTGAACAGGTCGGCCACCCTCTGTGAACGGGTCCGGCCGCCTCACCTCATCAGGTTGGTAAATCGGGCTGAGTATAAGATGAACAACGCCAAATCGGGTTGATAACGAAGGCAATAACACATTAATTCACATCTGCATGATGATTTCCCGTCTAAGCCGTCGGTGGTGAAGGTTCATGTTCTGATTGAGTTCAGGCAGGCGCAGGTGAGTAGTGAATGGTCGACCACCTCCCCAACCTCGGCAGGGAGTTGGAGATGCTGAACGTGTTGCGCCTCCCATCAGTTGACGCCCTCTTTTCGGATATTCCTCCAGCAATAAGGTGCAGCGGTGGTTTGGACCTCCCTCCTCCTCAGACAGAGGAGGAGATATGGGCGGATGCACAACGTCTTCTCGCCGCCAATATCCCCCTCAACAGCAGACCAAACTTCCTCGGAGCGGGTCTCTATCAGAATTATGTCCCCTCGATGGTCTCCGCACTGGCGACGCGTGGAGAATTTCTGACATCCTACACACCCTACCAACCGGAGGTGAGTCAAGGAATGCTGCAAGGACTTTGGGAATTTCAGACGATGATCTCCGAGTTGGTGGCACTGCCGGTATCAAATGTCAGTCTCTATGATGCATCGACAGCGGCGGCGGAAGCCTTGATGTGCGCGCTGCGGGTGCACAATCGCAAAGCCTCTCAGAAGAACATCGTATATGTCACTGACTGGCTCCCAGACCACCGATTGTCGGTGATTCAGAACTACACTCAAGGTGCAGACATTGAGGTCAGGAGACTGCCTTTGAACTCGGATGGAATGGTCGACCTCGCTGCTGCGAAACAGGCCGTAGGCTCCTCTGCCGTCTATGTGGAACAACCCAATCCATTCGGAGTGATAGATGAGAACATTCCTGCCCTGAAAGATGTGGTTGGGGAAGACACCGCCCTCATCGTAGGAGTCAACGCCACATCACTCGGATTGTTGGAAGCACCGGGGAATTATGGCGCAGACATCGTCGTGGGGGAGGGGCAGGCGTTTGGAATAGGCCCTACTGCGGGTGGGCCCATCTACGGCCTCTTCGCCTGCCGTGAATCCTATCTTCGGCAGATGCCGGGGAGGATTGTCGGCAGAACATTCGATGATTCTGGCAGGATTGCCTACACGCTAACCCTTTCGACGAGAGAACAACACATCCGCCGCCACAAGGCGACCAGCAACATCTGTTCCAATGAGACTTTGATAGCATTCATGGGTGGCATCCACATGGCTCTTCTCGGACCTAACGGCGTGCGGGTATTGGCTCTGCGAAACGCTGCCGCTGCTCAGATGACACGCAAGGCGCTGCTCCAACTGGATGGGGTGGATGCACTCTATCCCGATGCGGCCATCTACAATGAATTCACACTCGCCCTCCCCGCTTCCGCATCTCTCGCCCTTGCCCACCTCGACGAGTTGGGAATCACTGGTGGATTGGCACTCTCTGATGTGATGAGTGAAGCAGAGCAGAATTGGTTGCATGTGACTGCTACCGACCAGACATGCGCCGCTGATATCGAGGCTCTGCGCGCTGGCCTTCAGAGTTGGTTGGATGCTCTTGACGGGGTGGTCTCTTGAGCGACCTATTCGCATTCGATGGGGCTGATGAGGCAGGGTATGCTCAACCACCTCCCCTCATTCCAGAGGATGAGGTGCTGTCAGCCATTCCGCTATCACTACAGCGAAGTGTACCACCTGATTGGCCGCGGGCGAGTGAACCAGAACTCGTACGCCACTACACATGGCTGTCGAATCGCAATTTCGGAATCGATACAGGCTTCTATCCTCTCGGTTCATGCACGATGAAACACAACCCGAGAGTCAATGAAAGAATAGTCCAGTTGCCGGGTATTAACGACATCCACCCATTGGCTCCCGCATCCCATCTGCAAGGCTTGATGGCAATCTACTACGAGATGCAGGAGATGCTCGCCCTCTGTGCTGGAATGGAAACCGTCTCTCTGCAACCGGTGGCCGGTGCGCAGGGTGAATTCGCCGCCATTCGCTGTATCCAGGAATACCATCGTTCCAATGGAGAACCTAGCAGAGACAAGGTGATAATTCCCGATTCCGCTCATGGGACGAATCCCGCCTCGGCGGCGATGTGCGGTTATCAGATAATCGAGATACCGAGCGCCGCCGACGGCCGCATCGACCTCGATGCCCTCAGAGCTGTTGTCGGGCCGGACACGGCGGCGATGATGGTCACAAATCCGAACACACTCGGCGTCTTCGAGCCGCAGATTGCGGAAGCCGCGGCCATCGTGCACGATGCCGGCGGCCAGATGTATTATGATGGTGCCAACTTCAACGCCATTCTCGGCAAAACATCCCCCGGTCTGATGGGCTTTGACGCAGTTCACTACAACCTGCACAAGACATTCGCACAACCTCACGGTGGAGGAGGACCTGGTTCTGGACCCATCGGGGTCAAGAGTCATCTCTCAGATTTCCTCCCCTCTCCAATAGTCTCCCGTAGTGAGAGTGACAGCGGCCTCGATGGTTGGTCGTATCACTGGATGGAACCGAGCAGGAGTATCGGAAAGGTGCATCAGTGGCACGGTAATGCGGGTGCTGTCATCCGTGCTTGGGCTTTCTATCGCAGGTATGGAAGGGACCTCGAAAAAATGAGTGAACACGCGGTTCTGAACGCCAATTATCTGCGCCATCGTATTATGAATCCCGACCCCGAGATTGCTGGGAAACTTCCCGAGAAGCCGTTGGATGGCGCACCCACAGAGTTCGTCAAACACGAGTTCACGCTGAATATGTCGGCGGTGAAGGAGGTGACGGGGGTCTCTGGAAAGGATATCGCCAAACGCCTTCTTGATTATGGCTACATGGCGCCGACCCTTTATTTTCCGACGATTGTTCCGGAATGTCTGATGTTGGAGCCGACAGAAACCGAATCAATAGAGGTGCTGGATAGATTCACCGCTGATTTTCACGCCATTCTCTGCGAAGAGCCTGAACTGGTAAAATCAGCGCCACACACGACAGATGTTGGCCGAGTGGACGAGGTCTGGGCGGCGAGAAACCTGATTCTCAGACACACCCGTAAGGATGAGTGAGACCGACATATCGTCGAGTAAAACTTCACGCTGGAGTCGGACTTCACGCAGGAGCAGAACTTCACAAAAGGCCCCACTCCCCCCCCCTCTTTCATGGAAGCCGAAGAGGGTGTGGGCTATCTCGCCATCGTGGGGCTTCACCTTGAAGCGGAACTTCATGGTCAGGTGCCCCGTTTCTCAATTCACGGTTGAAGATGCGCTCTTCGGATGCTTCCGAGCCAGCGCAATCAGAGTAGTCGTGGGAGGGTGTGTTTCAATTACTATCGGTTTCAGTGAGCCTAACGGCTCACGGGGGATTGTGATGGGTGGGAGAGTGCACGCGGCATACCTCTTCACCCTGTTGATGTTGTTGACACCCCTGTCGACAATTCCTCTCAGCCAGCCAACCTCAGCCACGCCTGCCGATTCAGGCAGCGCATCACCCATAGAGGTGATGAGAGTGGCAACCGGTTCGCTGTCAGAACCTTCCATCGCTGCCGATTCCAATGGCAACTTTCATCTCATCTGGGTGGAGAATCAGTCCAAATTGATGTACATGTCAATTGATTCTGAAGGGCTTGTGACCAACGGTCCCGCCCAATATCCCTCAGGTTCGAATGTCAAGTGGTCCCCACGCATAGCGATTGATAATTCGGGAATAATACATGTTGTGTGGATTCAAGCCACCACCTCGGATGACTGCCTGGTATATCTTGCAGCTCAACCCAGCAGCGACGCTGACCCCACTGATGGGCTCTTCTCCCCGACCGTCTATTCAACGAACAACATCGTATGCAAGAGCAATCAACTCATCGAGAACATGGCCAACCCCGAGGTTGCGGTTGATTCACAAGGTGCAGCACACATCGTCTGGCAGGATAGGGACGACCCGATAGGCAGCAGATTCTCCCTTCCCGGAATCAGATATACCATGATGGTGGCGAATTTCACTTCATTCATCCCCAACAGCCCAATTTTTGACACTCTGGTGACAACCGGTGTGAGCAGTGCAACCCATCCTGATGTGACGATTACCGATGACGACAAGGTGGCCATCACTTGGCAGGACACCCGAGGCAGCATGGTCGAGATGGTGGTTATTCTCGATTCTTCGGGTAACATGGCCAACGAATGGGGTGACACCTGCACTCTGATGTATGGGGGGGGTGATGGTGAAGGGTGGAACTCCCCTAGCCTGAAACAGATGGCTGACGCAGCTCAGATCACCCTGCTCGAAACCCTCTACGGTCTTGGTGATTACATCAGACCAGAAGCGAACAACGGCAATTGCAACGGCCATAACACCAACCAAAGGTCACGGTCGGTTATGCTCACTGCGCAGGACGATTCAGGGGGTATCAGAAAACTGCACCGAACCATCTACAACGGACAGGCTCAGAATTGGGGTACTCAATGGGAGGATTGGGGACCCGGCACGACTTGGGCGTGTCTCTCGTGGATGGACTCCTTGGGGAACACCGGTAATCAGGCGAACCCACCGACGCAATATGACCATCGTTGGAATCCTGATGCGACGAAGATGGTCATCCCCATCGGCGACGAAGGCCCCAAGGGCGGCGACCCAGCGCAGCAGTCAGACGACACGCAGTCAATAGGTGAGGCTCACGACGCCTGCGTGGATGGCGGCATCATTCCTCAGCCGCTACTCGGAGAGGTGCAATCGAACAACCTAGTTGAGATGCAAAGTCATGCACTTGACCTCTCGCAATGTTCTGCTGGTTCAATCACAACGGCCACGCGCACCTGCTCGGCGTTCAACTCAGGAACCACCAATGCGGGTGGATTGACTTCAGAGTGGCCAGGAAATGGCGTGACGTTGGAGGAGATGTTCGGACATTGGATGGAGTTGCTACACTCTGGTTCACCCGAGGTTTGGGTCACGGTGTTGGACCCCTATGCGAAACTCACTGATGTGAATTTTCAGGAGGGCACTTCCGCCCACACCGAGAGCGGCGGAGCATACGGGGAGGACATAGGTTGGGGTGGGTCAGTAGACAGCCACTTCGTTGTCGTCAATGACACACGGGTGACCGATGACTATTCTTGGTCAGCCCGCCCCTCGCTCGAAATCGCTTCCGACGGAGAGTATCACTTCGTCTGGTCGGATAGCCGAGACGGGAGAGGCCAGTCGGATTCTCACGAATTGGTATGGAAGAGAATCAATCTCAATGCTTGGGATTTCAACGGTCAGTCAAACGGAATCGACCTCTCTTCCAACATCGGAGCATCATCGTCTGAACACTACCTCTCACCGTTGGATGCGAGTGGTGGGGTCGGGGCGAGAGATGCTTCGGCACACAACGGCGAGGTCGCCTTCACAATCGACGATGATGACATGATGCACGCCGCCTGGGTGGAGGGTGACAGTGGTGATCTTACCAACTTGAGTTATCGTCGCTCCCGTGATGCTACCCTCGTCACTCCCTCCATCCCCAATTCGTGGATGGTTGCTTGTGGTGGTGGGGGCGCCTGCGATGGACCCACATACGACCTATCACCTTGGCAGTCATACAAGATGGGTGTGGGCGGCGACCAAGTTCTCACCGATGTCAGGGATGATGGCCCACAACCAGCCATCGCCGTCACCGCTGATGGGCGTAGGACTTCGGCGGTGGCATGGATAGACAGTGAGCCGTGTAATAGTGGTGACACCAACCTTCCGATGGGCGACCATCTCTGTTTCAGACGAATACAGCGCTCTTTGCTACAGATTGACAGTGACTCCCCGTCACTCGCACGGACCTTTGAGCCAGGGGAAATCATCGACTTCGATTTCACAGTGAGTCATCTCGGCTCGACGACCAACTCGGTCATGTCCGTCAATCTTGAGTGGTCAGGATTACCGCCACTCTGGGATGTTTCAGCGGTTGTCGGGAACGGTTCGGGAGCGACTTTGATGACACCCATAGACTCCAGTTGGGACATCAACGAAGGAAGTGTAACACCTCTCACTCTGACCATCACGGCTCCGTCCAAAGTTGAAGCGACCACGACTGAACACCACATCCCTAGGTTTGGCATCGTTTCCAGCGACGGTGAGCATGGCGCATCTCTTGAATTGGACTTGACACTGGATGTGCGGCACGGTCTCGTTCTATCAGCACCTCAACACTCTGTGACGATTGAACAGGGTGGTTCTGGGATTCTCAGCGTGAACATCAGCAATTATGGCAATCTCTGGGAGGAAGTGACATTCCCCTCCACGACCAGTTCTGATGGTCGGACGATATGGGGTCTTCCTTATGGCTGGGATGTCGATTTCACGGACAGGTTGGAACTACTCGCAGATGGCTCCACATCTTCAAAGACAATGACCATCACCATTCCCGATTCACAGGCACCCGGCACAGTCAATCTGACGGTTGTAGCAAGTTCGGCCAAGGCCTCCAATCCCGAATTGGTGGACGGTGCTCAGGCGGCTCTCGAATTGACAGTCAACATCGCCCGCAAACGAGCCGGCAATGTGGTTTTCGACTTGTGGGATTCCTCTGAGGAGGTGATGCCTGGCGAGTGCGTAGACTTCGCCGTCGACATCAGCAAACATTACGGCGATGATGATGTGGTCATTTCGGTTGTTAAAGCACCTTCTGACCGACCGGATTCCGTTTCACCAGCGGTATGGGAGGCAGAACATTGGACCTATGAAGTCGATTATTCACAACTCCCTGGGGGTAATGAGGTCCCCTCACAGAGCGGGCGTTGGTTCACAGATGGCATGAGGAGGACGATAACCGTGACCCTGTGTGCGCCAACAGAGGCGAGTGCTGGAGTGGTTGAACAGATTGAGTTGCGCGCCGAGTTGGATG
The DNA here is from genome assembly GCA_964342465.1 of uncultured Candidatus Poseidoniales archaeon. Classification (GTDB taxonomy): domain Archaea; phylum Thermoplasmatota; class Poseidoniia; order Poseidoniales; family Thalassarchaeaceae; genus MGIIb-Q1. Next base: position 273,339 of record CAYFFQ010000001.1, read on the forward strand.
CAGACCCACTAGCCAATGACATGGTGACCATGCAAGCGAGTGTGATGCCCCTCTTCCGTTTGGATGCGGAGTGGCAGAGCGCTCCTTACGCTGTCGAACCCGGTCAGTCTTTCGAGGCATCGCTCTATGTCACGAACAGCGGTAATGTTCCTCTCTCCTTCACTCCGTGGATTCCGATGGATGGATGGACAGCAGAATGGGTGGACGGTACTCCGAACGGCTTGGTGGTGGGGGAGGAGATGTTCATGACTGCGTTGATAGATGTGCCTCTCGATGCGTTGGCTGGGGAGACATTTGTGCCCATCTATCTTGAATCAATTGTTGACAGTGAAGGTTCTCTCGCCTATGCTGAAGGTACAATCGAGGTCCTGCCTCGCATTGATTTCCAACTGTCGTTGGATGATTATTCACACTCCGATGTCTCAATCCGCCCCGGAGACATCATCGATGTGCCATTCACCGTGAAGAATGCCGGCAATCTCGCTGAACCCATCTGGTTGGAGAATTTCAGCACTGGAGAAAGTGGCACACTCTCCGCCACTCCCCGTCTAGACGGGCTGCCCGGTGTGGAAGTTCAGTGGTATGTGGTGGAGAATGCCGGTACACCTCTGGCGGTTTTCACCGAGGTCACGCTCGATGCTGAACACCGCCTTCGTCTCCCCGAACTGCTCCCCGGTGAAGAGGTACCGGTGGTCTGCCGTATCACCATGTATTCTCACCCTGGTTGGACGAGGGACTTTTTCGCTGTGCGTCTGAGGGGGATGAGCGGGTTTGCTGTCGATGGCGGAGACATCGATGCTGATGAATTCTGGTTAGGTGAGGACAACAACGAAGAGACAATCTATCTCACTGCCTTCGCCCCCGACCTGATGGTAAATTCAGTTGAAGAGTCGGTGGCCGACCAATCCGTCAAATTGAGTATCACAGTCCAGAATCACGGCAACGACCCCGCTGAGAACATCCTGTTAAGGGTCTGTTCGCTCTCCCTTTCTGATGCAGTAGAGGTCGGTTGTACACGCGCTGATGCTCTAGTGGAACAGCGAATAACCTACATCGCCTCCGCTGATGGTGGTCAACCGAAGAGCCATGTGGTCACTCTGAAGTTCAGCGAAGCGGCTGACACAGTCGTGGTCATGGTCGACGCTGAAAGAGAGGTCATTGAATCCGATGAATCGAACAACATGGTGGAACGCTCACTCGCTTTTCAGCCGGGTGAACCATCCGGTTCCGATGCGATTCTTGAGATGGCCACTGACAATGTGTTGTTGGTCCTGATGGGTGTCCTCTGGTTGGTCATCGCCTCTCTCGGACTGTCTGCGATGCGTGGCCGTGGGCGAGCGAGAAGGCAGATGCCACCTGAATGGCAGATGGACGCATCGTGGGGCGTCGATGTAATCCGAGACCAGCGGAAATCCCGCAGAAAAGGTCGGAAGAAAGGTGTGCAGGAACAGGTCTTTGCCGAGGTGCATTCGATGGACTATTCGATGGGCAGCCCGAGTTCGATAGATGTCAGCGACCTTCAGATAGGACCGGATGATGCAACCCCCTCCTCTGCACCGTCGGGGGCGTTGGAACCTCTCGGTGACATCGGCTACGACCCCTCCGAAGAGAAGGTGAAGGATGACGAATTCACCATTGGCGACTTGATAGGCGACCTTCTTTGACGGCAGACTCACCCTGGTGAGTAGGGAGTGCAATAGGTGACAGTTTCATTGTAATGTATCCGTCGAGAACAACAGACACCCTTCTCCACATATTGTCGTCTGCGCTCATCGTTTAGGCTCATACATCAACTTCGTTGCCAAGTCTGACGGGGATAGATGGATTAGAGGGCGACATCTCGGCAACATCATGGAAGCCGGTCTGGACAAGCACTGGTTGTCAGGAGAACCGGCTTGGTGGCCACGTTCGGAAATGGGTATTTCGCACTCTCAGTTCTCCCACGAGTTTGACCCCAGCGAGGAGTGGGTGGGGTGGCGCAGGCAGAGATTTCAGCCGATGGCGGCGCGGTTCGTCCGCGCACCAGCATGGTCGCTCGCCCTGCTTGTGGCGACATTGTTCCCCCTACTCTTCCCCGGCAACACACCTGATGACCAGACAGTTGCGTCTATTCTCTTCCTCGCTTCCTTCGTCCTTCTTTTGGTGCAACCCATCCGAATCGCCTCAGAGATGCCGGATGGTGATGGATTGAGGATGTTGACATGGCTCCTATTCAAGGGGGGTGGGGGTAGGACCGCAATTCTCCTGACACTCACAGGGACAGTGGCGTTCATCGGCCATATAATCATCGATGTGCGTATCGGCTGGCTCTCCTACGCTCTATTTCTCACCCTGTGGTATCACCTCACCTGTCGTGCCGGTAACGCCCTGATACATCCTGCGGGGCGCTGGTTGGCCCCGATTGCCGACGAATGGAGTGGGGCCATTCTCGCCAAGGGATGGTCCGTTGAGAGTGAAAGATTCAGAGTGGGACCTCTCGCATCAAAGATACTCGATGAGGGGGCGAGACTTGAGGTATACGGAGTCGTACGCGGCAGAGACCGCTTCCTTGCCTTCCAACTCAGACACCCCTCTTCACTGCTACATGACCCGTTCGTGAACGGTGGTGGGCTAAACACGATGGGCTTCTCCTTCCTCGGAAGTTGTTCATCCTCCCTCAAAGTGGTTGGCGACTATCTGAAGCACCCTCCCACGATTTCAGAACTTGGGGAGTGGCCCCCTCGATACAACGGTGGCGAGGAAGAGGAATGAACCTCTCTTAGGCAATTGATAAGAGCCATCACTTCACTGTCTCTCGGGTGGTGTGTGTGCAACTGCCCCTGAATGCAGCCGGTCTACTCAGACTTCGCCTTCTTGAGGTGGGTTCGCGGGTGGTGGAAGTTAATTGGGAGTGTGGTGGTGATGCGGCGCAGAATCTTCCGGCTCTGTCAGAACTGCGCCATCTGCCACATCCCGAGTTTGTGCGAGTTCTGCGGCTTTGTGAGGTGGTCACCAATCAGCCATCTTCACCAGCGAATTGTTGTGCAAGAGGCGTGGTGGCTGCTGCTGCACAGGGCTCCTACGCCCTCAGTTATGCTTTGATGGAAGCACATTGTAAGGGTAGATGGGATGTCGATTTGGAAGTGCGCTGCCGAGCGGTCACACGCAGTTTCTGGCATCGGCTCAGAAACGGCCTTCTTCCTTCTCGGATGCTGTCAACTGATGTACTCGACTTATCGGACATGAATGCCGGAATGGCTCCCTATGTTGTCCGACACCGCAACTGGTTGGTGGGGCCACAACAAATCCATGTCATCAGTGGTGGTGACCGACTCTCCCCCGGCCTCTGGTTGTGGCGATTTGGAGAGGATGGAGTCGGTGAAGTCTTAGTCCGAGCGGGGAGACATTTCGGGTTGCAGATGTTCCTTGAACAAATCGGCATCCATTTGAACCATCCGCGAGTCGAGGTCACTGATGGATGTAGTGGTGGTACTCGGAAGCAAGTCGGACTTGGCCGTAGCCGACAAGTGTACTGTGCTCCTAGATGAGTTCGGAATCTCCCACACAGTCAGAGTTGCCAGCGCCCACCGCGCCCCGAAATATCTCGAGGGTATAATCGGAGAGGCGGAAGCATCGGGGTGCAAGGTATTCATCGGCATGGCTGGCATGGCGGCAGCCCTGCCCGGTGTCATCGCCTCGATGACGACGAAACCAGTAATAGGCGTCCCAGTATCAGGAACGGTTCCTCTCGACAGTCTGCTGTCAATCGTGCAGATGCCACCTGGGATGCCGGTGGCGACGGTAGGAGTGGATAGAGGCGACAACGCCGCAATCCTCGCCGTGCAGATGTTGGCGATGATGGATGATGAACTCGCAGACCACTTCTCCGAATGGCGAAAGGGTAGAACTGCAAGGGTCATCGCCGACGACGAATCTCTCAGGGAGTGAGGCGGATGGTCGGAGTCGAGATGCTGATAGATGAAGCGGTCGCCAAACTCAACGACACCATTGATGATGTCGCTATTATCGCCTGTTCCGGTGGCATCGATTCATCAGTCGCCGCAACCCTCGCCAACCGCGCGATAGGTGGCCTGCTCCACTGTGTCTATGTCGACACCGGTCTGATGCGGAAGGATGAGACCGAGGAGGTTGAGGAGATGCTCACAGAACTCGGACTCAATCTGACCACAGTCCACGCAGCCGACCGCTATTTCGAAGCGCTTGCGGGTGTCTCCGACCCAGAGACAAAGCGCAAGATAATCGGGGAATTGTTCATCAGAATCTTCGAAGAAGAGCAGAGAAAGGTGGGCGCAAAATATCTCGTACAGGGAACCATCGCCCCAGATTGGATAGAATCGGGTGGTGGTGTCAGAGATGTCATCAAATCACATCACAATGTGGGCGGTCTTCCAGAGGATGTTGACCTTGTAATCGTCGAACCCCTGCGCGAATGCTACAAGGATGAGGTTCGACAGATGGCTCGCGCTCTCGGCATCCCTTCATCAGAGAGGCAGCCCTTCCCCGGTCCCGGTCTGGCCGTACGGGTGTTGGGGGAGTTGACTCCCAAGAGGGTCGAGGTATGTCGTGAGGCGTGCGCGATAGTGGAGGAAGAACTCGAGAAATCCGCTAGTGAGGGAAAGATGGAACTTCCGTGGCAATACTTCGCAACCCTACTCCCTGTCCGTTCTGTCGGTGTGCATGGGGATGTACGAGTCCACGGAGAGACGGTGGTGGTGCGAGCGGTCGCCTCCTTGGATGGAATGAGCGCCCGCTACTCCGAGATTCCACACGATGTGTTGGAGGGGATTAGCATCAGAATCACGAACACACTCAAGGGTGATGTCAACAGGGTGGTCTACGATATCACCCACAAACCACCGGGGACAATTGAATGGGAATAATGCCCCACTTTTTGTGGGACGAGGAAAAGCATACCTCATCATTTTGAGAACTCAGTGCTACTTTGTCTAGCGTAAATCTCCATGTCGTGAAATGTGCTCAAATAAATTGTGGGGGTCCACCAATTTTCTTGGGTGTCTAACAGGGCTACTCATGGAGCATTCATTTCTTCACTCATAGAAACAATCAACCTCCGTTCATGGGTGTCAGGGGGTCATTACTGAAACCGTTCACATATTCATCCTAAGATATGTGCAGCCACTCTTCTATGGTGTCTGGTGAGCCTTTGAGTCATCACTCACCATGCGATTCATTGATGAAGGGGTGGTCGGTGGGCCGCCCTGTTGCCGCTGTAGCTTAGTGGTGGAGCGATGGACTGTTAATCCATAGGTCGCCGGTTCAAATCCGGTCAGCGGCGCTTCCACATTAATGAAATCAAAGCCGCTGACCGGATTTGAACTCCGCGAGTTTCTGCGGTACAATCATAAAAACATCTTAGCAGAAACTCGCTGGAGCGCCGACCTCGGCCGAGCGAAGCGAGGGAAGGTCGGC
>CAYFFQ010000001.1:278868-345514 GCA_964342465.1 uncultured Candidatus Poseidoniales archaeon
AGCAGAAACTCGCTGGAGCGCCGACCTCGGCCGAGCGAAGCGAGGGAAGGTCGGCGGCAGGATGAATTTCCGGTCAGCGGCGCTTCCACATTAATGAAATCAAAGCCGCTGACCGGATTTGAACTCCGCGAGTTTCTGCGGTACAATCATAAAAACATCTTAGCAGAAACTCGCTGGAGCGCCGACCTCGGCCGAGCGAAGCGAGGGAAGGTCGGCAAGGTTCCAGCGCCACTCGCGGCCGAGCGAAGCGAAGGAAGGTCGGCAAGGTTCCAGCGCCGCTCGCGGCCAACATTATCATGTTCAATACGGAAGTCGGCAATACAATTTGATGTTCTCCTAGGGGAGGAGTTGAAGGTCATCTCTCGGCGCAGTGAGGGAAGGTCGACGGCAGGATGAATTTCCGCTCGCGGCCAACATTATCATGTTCAATACGGAAGTCGGCAATACAATTTGATGTTCTCCTAGGGGGAGAAGTTGAAGGGCGGCCTTGGGCGCACCGATGCTGATGGGGGCCGACGGCAACAGGGAGAGCGTGGATGTAGTACTCGCCGCAGTGGCGGCGAGTGGCAAGCACTATGCCAACGGACTAGGGATGATTGCGAGTGAAAACATCATCTCACCGATGGTCAGGAAAGCGTGCAACAGCGACCTACACGGCCGTTACGCTGAAGGACTTCCGAATAAGCGGTATTATCAGGGATGTGATGATTTTGACGATATTGAAAGTCTGGGAATTCATTTGGCGAAGCAGGTCTTCAATACGAACTTCGCCAACATCCAGTCTACATCAGGAACAGTTTCCAACATAGCCTCCCTTAAGGCTCTGACTAGACCGGGTGACAGGATTACCGCAGTCTCAACAGCTGATGGGGGGCATATCTCGCATGCGAGGATGGGCGCGGTTGGCCTGAGAGGATTAGACCTCTTCACCTATCCATGGGATGAGGAGAGAATGGAGCCGGATGTTGATGCTGCATGTGCAATGATAAGGGAGACCGAACCTGCACTCGCACTCGTTGGTCAGTCGGTGTTTCTCTTCCCTACCCCCCTTGAAGAGATGGCGGATGCTGCTCATGAGGTGGGTGCGAGGGTGATGTACGATGGTGCCCATGTCCTCGGTCTTGTGGCCGGTGGACAATTCCAAGACCCCTTGCGTGAAGGAGCCGATGTGATGACAGGTTCCTCTCACAAGACCTTCCCTGGCCCTCAGGGTGGTTTCCTTTTTTCGGACAGTAGTGATGAGAAGTTTCATCGTCGCCTCAACGCGGCCATCTTTCCCGGCACCAACTCATCCTACCATCTTCACCACATGGCCGGCAAGGTTGTCGCACTGGCAGAATTCCAAGAATTCGGGGCAGAATATGCGCATGATATCATCGCCAATGCGAAGGCGTTCGCCGCAGCGATGGCCGCTGAAGGATTCGATGTGTTGGCAGAAGAGAGAGGATACACGGCCAGCCATCAGATTCTGACGAGGCATGGTGAACTTGATTCCGGCGCCGGAGCGAAGGCGGCGCGGTTGCTTGAGGATGCAGGTATCATTACCAACATGAACATGCTACCCGGCGACACCAAGGCGCTACATCCGAGCGGGTTGCGTCTCGGTGTTCAGGAACTGACCAGGGTTGGCATGGGTATCAGCGAAATGGAAGAAGTCGCACATCTCTATGCGCGGGTTCTGCTGGCCGGCGAAGAGCCGGCTTCTGTGAAAGCGGATGTACATGCGATGAAGGGTGACTACCAGATGGTCAGATACTGCTTTGATGAGGGGTCGGCATATCCTTGAATCAGAGTTTGGCGAGGATTCTGCTTCCGTCCTCGACCCTGCAATCAGATATTGTGAGAGCCTCCTCCACCTTCCTCAACAGACCACCATCAAGTTGTCCACGATGATAGATGGTGACCCAAACTTCACCTCGCTCAACCTGCGATGAAACTCCGACTTCCAACAGCATCCCAACCTGCATGTCGATGTTCTCATCAACCCGCTTGCGGCCGGCTCCGAGGTCGCGGCAGACCTCGGCGAGAGCGAGGGCATCAATCGATTGCACCCAACCTGAATCGGCAGCCTTGATTTCCGTAGTCTTCAGGGTGTCATCCAATAATCCGAGGCCGACCATCAGAGAATGTTCGCTTCCGAATAGAGAGGGAGATGCCCCCTGATTTGTTGACATAGCGATGAATTTCGCAAGCGCTGAGCCATCATGGAGGGAATTGAATATCATCCGAGCCCCCTCATCCTCATCGTCTGTCAATCCGGCTGCTGCGAGCATAATGCCGCCCTGCACGCATACCAACTCTTCCAAGTCGCGTGGCCCGTTGCCGAGCAATGTCTCCACCGATTCAATAACTTCCAGTGCATTGCCGATTGCATACCCGATTGGATTATCCATCTCTGTCAGTAATACCGAGGTGTCAATTCCCAAATCACGACCCGATGAAGCCAAGCATTTCGCCAACTCTTGCGCTTCCTCTACTGTCTTCATGAAGGCCGCCCTTCCAACCTTTACATCCATGACGAGAGCCGAGAGGCCGGCGGCCGCCTTCTTGGAAATGATGGAACCCGTCACAAGAGGAGTGGAGGCGATGAAGCCACTCACATCCCGTAGTGCATACATCCGTTTGTCGGCAGGTGCCATGTCAGCGGTTTGACCGACTATAGCGCATCCGATTTCTGCCACCTGCGTTTGAAACCGTTCGATGGAGAGTGATACAGTATATCCCGGCATCGCTTCCAGTTTGTCAAGAGTTCCTCCTGTATGGCCCAAACCCCTTCCAGAGACCATCGGAACCTTGGCCCCACACGCAGCGACGGCAGCCGCAAGAGGCAAGGAGACCTTATCGCCAACACCTCCAGTACTGTGTTTGTCGACCACTAGGTGCGCATACTCATCCGGCCATGAGAGTACGGTGCCTGAATAGGTCATCGCCTCTGTCAGTTCGGCGATCTCACCCCTGTTCATCCCGTTGTCAAAGACATCTTGAAGCCAATCTATGACCTCTGCATCACTCATCGAGCCATCGACGACTCCGTCCACAATCTGTTGGATGGTCTCTCTCATTCAACATCCTCTCTGAACTGTCCACTTCCCTCATTTCCTGTTCTGGTTGTAGTGTTCACGCAACTGTTCGACCGTCCAGCCAGCAGCCAACGCCTCCTGCACCTGTTGTGGGGTCCAACCCTCGAACTCAAAACCGTCCATCAGAGGTGCCCCATGCACCCCGTCGTGTCTGCCGATGGCATTGTCTCGGCCTGAGAGAATTTTCGGCTCACCCGTCGCCGTCGAACTGTCAAGAACAAAGGTATCACCCTCGGCGGATGGATGGTGGTGCGAAGTGGATTGATTGATGCTGCCGAGGTCAGACGGCGAATCATCGATGAATGCTGCTTCGGTAAAATCAAGGAGGGTGTCCGATACCACTCCGCTGGCATTTTCGCGACCGCTGAGGAGGACTGCGAGAAGAGCAATTACTAGCGCGATCATCGCCACACCGACGATGCTAAGGAGGATTCTTGCAGCCGTTGAATCTAGAGGGTTATCTGCTTCAGGCAATTGAGGTCCTTGGTCAACTGTGCCATTGGAGTTGTCATCTCCGTTGCCGTTGGTTATTCCAGCGATGTTGCTTCCGCATTCTGTCTCTTCGCCATCCGCCACGCCGTTGTTATCGGCGTCGGCGAAGAGGATGGCGTCAGTAGCAGCCACGCCAGCAGCCGTGGCGAACAACAGTTCAGCCATGTCATCGACGCAGTCGCCATCGGTGTCGGCGTTGTGGGGGTCGCCGCCTACCTCCATCTCCCTGAAGTTATCCAATCCATCTTCATCGAAGTCGTGTGACTGCTCGGGAAGTGATGAGCCAGGAATTACTGAACTGGTTCTGTTCAGTCCATACTCCAACTCCCATGCATCTGGAAGATTGTCGCCATCACTGTCCGTTGAATTGTCCAAGCGATACCAATCCTCTTCGAAAGAGGCGGTGTACCACTGTGCCAAGGCGGCGTTGTTGACCACGATTCCCATTTCGCGATTGCGCAGAATCGCATTCGAATTCCAGTTGATGGAAGATATCAATACCGACTCTCCATCGACGATAACGCCCTTGTTGTGCAATTTCGTGATACGTGCTCCCGGTGCCATCAGAATAGCGGTGGCGTCATATCCGTCGCTCCGGTTCCATTGATTGTTGAAATGGTCGACACTCTCCCGAATGTCGTTGTCAGTCCACACATAGTAACCGTTGATGAGAAGTCTTACCTTCACCCCTCTTTGCAATGCTCTTTCAATCGCCGCTGAGAGGGGGTTGTCACCGAAACCCCAGTGCCAGCCGAGGTCAAATCCCTGAAGTGAGAGGTCGATGCTCGTTTCTGCTGAGTCGAGCAGGTTGACTATTCCAGAGACACAGTCGTCAGGGCAGGTGAAAACTTGACCATTGATTTCTCCGGTGATGGTGGGCGGAGTTTCAGTAGGGGGTGGTGCATCCAGTCCACTTGGGCCTGCGGAGGTCCACCCGCTCGGGCGTCCGGTCGATGGGTCAACAGTGCTGTATGCATTGAGGTGTGGATGGCTCACATCCTCATCCCATTCTAGACGAGTCAATACGAGTTGGGCTACATCGGCGGAGTCAATTATGAGGCTCCAGTCGCGATTTGAAGACCAGTCGCCGGGAGGTAATGTGGATTCTTTCAGGTTCCCTGAACTTACCCAGACAGATTCTCCATCACGAACCGCAACCTTGCTGTGTAGGTATTGGTATGGGGCTGGTGGTGCATTTTCGCCGCGTGGATTCCCCATCCAGTAGACATCGACTCCACCGGCATACAGTTCGTAAGCCATTCCTCTTATCTTGTAGAGGTCTTCACCCTCTTCGAGGGGGTCTTCTTCCAAGACCACCGTGATGTCGACATCAGCAGCCGCCAACTCCACCAGTTTGGCAACGATGTCGCCCCCCATCAACTCATAGACATGGATGTGAAGTTCAGTCTGTGTTCCATCCAACCACTCAAGGAATTGGTACAAACTACCATCTGGAGAAACCATCGGTGTCACGCTTCCGGTGGTGGTGAAAACTCCAGAATCACAGAAGAGGCTCGCCCCGAGGCGAATCCAGCGCACCTCCCAATCAGCACTGCTGTTCGTGTCATCAACATCGCTACAGCCATCGCCACGCATGAAAATCAACCCTTGGAAGGTGGCAGGTGGTTTGGAGACAGCAGGGCCACTCCACCCCTCAACACTCGTCAATCCATCACCATAAGCCACCGTGTCAGCGACCAACCCTTCGGGGGAAATCAACTGCAATGTGGCCCCCGAATCATACATCCAAGGTGAGTAATCTAGGACATCATCCATGTCCACGGCTGACAACCCGCCATCTTCGCTCAGATTCTCAGGGGATTGCGAGAGAATCACCGATTCTCTCGGCGCGAGGCTATACGCTGTGAAAGTGCCTGAATTCGAGCTTCCATCACTTTTGATGCGGTTAAGGTGCCATCCAGAGAGGTCGAGGACGCTGGTTCCCATGTTGGTTATCTCGATGAACTCGTTGTCACGGTTGTGCACTTGGCCGGGCATGATGCGAGTGAACCACACTGGGTCTTCGGGATTCCAAGGAGTAGGCGTGGGGTTCTCCTCCCCCGGGGTTGGCCACATGGTGTTGAGCCAATCCTCCTGCCATGCGGAAGAGTCTCCTTCGATGCTCCTACAATTTTCAGAACTCGTCCAGCGCGCTTCCTGTCTGACATTCCCATTCGGGTCTCTGAGGTCCACCATCTCATTGAAATTTGAAAGGAAACCGTTGTTTTCAGGCACGACTACAACATAATCATCGGGTTGGAGATTCCACCAATCGGTTGGCGCTGTGGGTGAGCCAGTCTCAAAATGCTGCAAGAAGTTATCCCTGAGAACGAGTGCATCACCATTGTCGTTGGCGACTATCCATCTCGATAGATTGATTGTCTCGCTGCCGCTGTTGTGCAGTTCCAACCAGTCGCCATCGATGTCCAATCCTCCAGCAGTGCATTGTGCCATGACTTCTGATATTTCCAGCGTGACAGCCCCAATGTAGGGGTCTTCAAACTGGGGGTTTTCCTGACCGGGAGTGGGCCAAGGGGATGCTACCCAAGTGGAGGTAGGGTCATTTCCTGCGACCAGTGTGCCATTGAGAGGAGTGAGCCCATAGACAACCGTCTGCACAACTTCATCTTGAGAGTCGTGAAGGGTCACTGCATCACCACTGTTCTGAAGATTCATGGAAGTGCCGTTGCGATAGACGACGAGGTGGCCACCCGCTTCCAGCATCCAGTCATCACCGTTCGCTTCATCGAGTCCGGGTATGGTGGTCGAGTCGAATCTAAGTGATGAGTTGCGTCCATCCTTCATTCGCCAGTTCTGGAAACTTGCTGATTCATTGCCGACATTGACAATTTCAATCCATTCTCCTTCGGGGTGGATATTGCTGTCAGAACCCGTCGGGTTGGCCATGATTTCAGAGATTCTGAACTGGGCACTTTCGTTCACGGATGAGGAAATCTGATTTGGATTCGGCCCCGCGGGTGTCGCCCAATTGGAAATTGAGAGGGGCTGGGCAGGGAGGTCGGCATCTATTGGGATGGCGGTTCGGTTGGTTCCGGGGTCAGAATCCCAGTGGATAGAATCGACGATGACACCGTCAGGGGTGAGGAGGGAGAGTGTGTCACCGCTAATCAACATCTGAGCGGTTGTCTGTGGAGCCGTGAGGACGACGTATGTTTGCGCATCAACAGTCATACCATTTCCACTGTCGCGGTCGACAAAACCCGCATCGAGCGAGAACGACTGACCACTGCCTGTGCGAATTTCCCATCCGGTCAGGTCGACGCCAGCACCACTACCGCGGTGGGAAAGTTCAAACCACTCTCCGTTGGGATATGCGAGCCAACTGTTGGTGGCGTTGACCATCACCTCGTTTATGCGAACATCGCTACTGCCGTTGACATTGCGGGCAGCAGGCTCAAGCGGAGTGGGGAATAGAGACTGAACCCAATTCCCCCCACCTGTGAGAGGAGGGACGAATGAATGGCCAGCCTTGCCGTTGCCGCTGTAATTTGCGGCAGAGACATATTCTCCCTCTGGATTTACGAGAAACGCTGAATCGCCACCGTTGTTGAAGACGCCATACTGGTTCATGCCATTGGTGGCGACGACCCTTCGCTCGCCAGGGTTGATTACAGCTGATATAGCGTGGTCGACCAGATGGCTGGCGTTGATGGCCAAGATGTTGCCGGTTTGGTCTTTTATCGTCCAATTGTCCAGTGAAATCGGGTTGGAGCCATCGTTGATGATCTCAACCCATTCACCAGCCGGATAGGTCCCATTGTCATTCGATGGCCACGCATCGGCGAGCACTTCCGTGATTCGCAAGTCGCTGACGTTCCAAGTGGGGCCCCCACTACCACTGCCCGAGTTCACTGCGCCCGGTGTGATGGTGGAAACTTCTGGCCAGTCTGCGCTAGGTGAGGCACCCTCGACCAGTGAATTGCCCTGATTGGCGTAGATCGACCATGTGGCCTGATGCTGGAGGTTTCCGTTGGAATCATAGAGGGAGGAGACACCCTGTCCATTGGTCATGCAGTACCCGCAAGACTGCCCATCTCCGTTGCGAGCGACGACCATGTAATCTCCAGCTTGGATGACCAGATTCTGTGGATTCTGCGGCCAGACGACGGTCATCGGAGATGATGTGATGGAGATGTCAAGTTGACGTGAGGAGTGGTCTTGCAAATACCAACCCGTGACATCAACGCTGGTGGTGCCGGAATTATACAATTCAACCCATTCGCCGCTTGTCCAATCTGTGGGGCCGACGGCATCCGTCTCAGAGCCCACCGCATTGACGAACAACTCGTTCAAGCAGACCGCGCCGACGCAACCGCTGCTCTTGGCTGCGCCTCTGATGGTAGGCGCCTCTCTGAGAAAAAGTGCGGTTTGGCTGCTTAGAATCAGTAATATCAGTATCAGGTAGATGGGTGTCTGCTTCGCTTGCATGGGGTCCACTCTCAATTGTTCCTTCGGTTTCGCTCAATGCCATTACAATTAGCGTTTTCCGATTTCGCCCTATGGGCGAACCCATTCATTTTTTTACCGACGATGGGTGGAGTGCTGTCTCATTATTGTGATGGTTGAACTACTCGTCAGGAGATAATCCGGCTCTCATGTATCATGTGAATCCGAACGAATCCATCCTCGCTGCGAATGTGTAAATCATTATCGGTACGAGAATGATACCCATGCCGTGGCTTCTGCGAATGCCGATACGAGGTGGCATCAATCCGAGGACAGTGCCGGCGATGAGTACACCTATGCCTATCCACCCAGTAGTGAGCCAGACAAGAGCGGAGACAAATATGATGACGCTCATGACGAGTGAGCGCAGAGGAATGAGTTCGTGCAACTTCAACATACCCTGTCCGACTTTGACCATGATGGGAACAGCGAGCAGTCCTGAAGCGACTGTGACTGCGAGCAATCTGATGAAGTCTGGTGGCGGTTCGATTGCTGACCATGGGTCTATAGGATACATCATGTTGAGGGCGAGTGCCGCCCCTGAACGAGGCCGCCCCACCAGATAGAGGAAGGCGAGAACCATCACCGTGACGGCGGTGTTTGTCGCCGAGAGGATGGCGATGACTTCGAGGTCCTGTTCACTCGATGTCATCTCAAGGTCGAGGTCGGGGGATATCTCCCTCTCCTCCCTCGCCGCACTGAGGAGAGCGAGGTCTTCAGCGCTCAGTCCACCACCAGTCAATCCCATCATGGCGTTTTCATCATCAACGAGTTGGCGACCACCCCTCACTGAGCCATCGAGAACGATACCACCTGATGAGAAGGGGGCCGCTGCTGACCCTCCACCGTCTTGACCAGTGACAGAAGTGGAAACTCCTGACGGTGAGACGGCTTCCGGCATGGCGGTGGATGCGAGAGTGATGCTTCCTGCCGCTGGGTCAGTTGCAAGAGTGGTGACTCGTGCAGTCGGTTCGGTATTTTGGCTGGTGGCGGCGAGGGCTTCTGCTTCCTTCCTCCTAGCCATCGCCTGCATCGCCGGATGATTCGCTTGACCTGGGCCAAATTCAAAATCGGCGGGGATATAATCTGGGTCTCGCAGTTTACCGAAGAAATTGCGTACGCTCATCACCACAACCGTCGCTTGGGCGGCGGTCATTCCAGGAAGAATAGCCATCACCGCGGCACAGATGGAAGAGAGGAAACATGGAATCACCAGTGGCCCTGCCGGCGGCAGGTCCCACTCATCATCTTGCGAGGGCATCTCGCTCGTCGTGACATAGATGTCCAATAGATTGGCGATCCCGAAGAGACCAGCCAACCCAGGCATCAACATCGTCGCGCTCGGCATACCGACTGGTGAACGGCCCGGCAGTTCAAAGACCGCCCAGCCGTAGAAACCGCTCAACAGGAAGAAGGCGGCGGCGACGATGACTCCGACCACATTTGAATTGTCGGAGAAGGAGAAGTCCAACTCGCGGCCAGCCACTTTCACCTGCCACTTCTTCGACAGTGCCTGCATCCAGCGCGGCCAAGGCAGTCTCGTCGTCTCGGTCAGAATCAGAAAACTGGAGATGGCCAACAGCAACCACGGAAGAATCTCACGACTCTCTTCATAGAAACCGAGCCCCGGGTTCTGACCGAACAGGAATCGGGCGAACAGTAGTAGTGGAATGGATAGGAGTAGACCCAACTGTGACCCTCGCGCAGAATAGGCTACACCCTGCGTAGCCTTGCCGGCGAGCAACATACGATGGCCGGGCAACAGCGCCAACGCGGTGTCACCGTCAGGAGCACCCACCAGCGCACTCGGAATGTAGTTGAGGAAGGTATGCACAGTACCCATGGCGACGATTATCGCCGCAACCGCTGAGAGAGGAATGCCCACTCCCACCGCCAAGGGGGAGAGACTCAGTGCGATGAGGGCCACATTGTTGACATGGAATCCAGGGATGAGTCCAGTCATGCAGCCGAGAAAGACCCCGATGAAGAATGACGCCATCAGCCAGAGCCATTCACTCAACCAGATCTCCATGCTCTCACCCAGTCCTTCACCGACGGTCAATACAGAGTTGCACTTCTCGCTCAATCACATTCTCCTGTGTAGTGAGTCTTCCACTCCAGTCTAGAGGAACCTGCCCAGTGGCGTTCTGGGTGGCCATCTCCGTGCCATCTCCTAGGAGACAGAGTTTCTCACCGAGTTGTGTTCCTTCCCTATTCACCCATAGAGTTCCATTGTCCTCACTGACGATGCCGTTGATCTTCACCAATTTGTTGATGTCCCACTGCCACGAGTCATAGCCCTCAGTCCAAGCGAGGGTGACCACAGGTATCGGCTCTTCAACCCAGATTGACATGGTGTGAACCTGAAGGAGCAGCCGTGCATCAACGGAGTCCCAGATGAGTGTAGCAGAGACCGTCACCTTGGTGCCGGCTTCGACCCATTCGTCACGCGCCCCTTCCAAGACGATTCTCAGTTTCGTTGAGCGGCTGAAGTAGTCCGGTCCGTCAGCGAGGTATCCCTTGTTGTAGTCGGGGGAAATCGGGCTGTCAATCCAACCGACGAGGTCCAATGTCTGATTGCGGTAGGCGTTGGGGTCGCGCACAAGGTCGGACAAGGGGGTGGTATCGCCTCCGATGTCTCCAGTCGGGTTGATGAGTTCTGTGGATTGTCCGTGGTCGAGACAGAGTTGGATTCTCTCCTCTTCCCACACCAGTCTGCCGGAAAAATCACCGATGTCACCATGACTGTCATTTTCATGGGGGAGTAGACATAGTTTGTTGTTCTCCCCCGGTCCCATTATCCACCACGCACCGCTGTCGTTATTGGCTTCACCTTCGATGGTGACCAGCGAGCCGATATCATAGGACCAAGTTGTCGAATCTGCGCTCCAAGAGAGCCTCTTGGCACCGGCGGCGTGGATGATGGTTATCTGGGTCGAATGAGTCTGAAGTTGCCAGCGGAAATCACGCTCAGACCAGCGTACCCAACCGGTCACGATGATTTTTGAACCAGCCTCATAACTCTCATTGAGCCGCCCCTCAATCGCCAGTGAGATGATGTGGTCGGCATTTCCGTATGATGGATGGTCCATCAGTGATGAAACTTGGCGGGTGACATTCCCTTCGAGCACATCACCCGAATATCCGACCAGTGAGATGAGGTCACCCTCGAACGCTGCAGGGTCGTGCGATACGCCAGTGAGATTCATGTTGTGAACCTCAGGAACCCAATCGCGGTCCCACTGAACCGCACCAGCACCCTTTGATGAGAGCCAGATTCTGCCATTCCACTCAGTCACCTCGCCTACTACCTGCACCAATGTCCCGATTGGTGGGAGGATGCCTGTCTCGGTCCATCTCACCTCACTGACATTGTAGCCATCCTCGACCAGCAGGTCGATTCTGTCCGTACCACTATCGTAGGGGTCACGCACATAGGAGGTCAATTCCCCACGAATTTTCACTGACTCCCTGATGTGTTCATGCAGGTCAGCGATTTCCACGATGTCAGGTTCCCTGACAACAGCATAGAAATTCATCACGCTGACGAGGAGAATGCTCAGGAAGAACATCGCCCATAGTTTCGCCATACCTTCGCACGGTCAACTATTCGGCTTGAAGGTTGGGGGGAATGAAGTGAGAGAACAGATGGAAAAATCGTAGAGTGGTTTATCCTCTATCGCTATAGTGGTAGGGCTGTGAAGCAACCGCCAAGCCACTCCCGTCTTCTCTTCGCATTGACCATCTTCGCCCTCTGTGCCACATTGAGCACACCACCTCACAATTCTCTCGGGAACATCTATTCCGGACAATCATCCGATGCTGATACAGCGGGCGACTCTGAGAGAGTCACTTCCAATTGGACAGCGCATCTCCCAGTTTGGCAGGTGGGTGAAAAGTGGGTCTACGACATCGTCCTCGACGCGAGGGAGATGGTGGCTAACTCGTCCGACCTTGAAGGTGCGGAATTGGACCCATTGGTGGGAGAAGCGACCATTGAAGTCATGGGTGTGGAAGAGAGAGATGTTGGCGGTGCAATCACTCCTGTCTATCGAATACTCACTGATGCCGAGGTAGTAGGAGATGGGAGGGATTTCCCTGCCCCTATCCTTGGAAGGGTGGATGGTTATCTTACCTCTGGATTCACCCTCACCGAATACCTCAGGGTCGGCGACTTGGCGCTGGTGGAATATGACAAAGAGATTCAAATGAGATTCACTGCTGAGGTCGCCTTCGTTGAACAGACGGTGGAAGTTGCTGATTTCGTTGAGTCAGGCGCATATACACCGCCCCTAGAGTTCTATGATTACCCGATGGCGGACAACGAATCGTGGAATTTAGTGACCAATCTGACCAAGACTTACAGTGGAAGCAGTGATGTGGTCACCCTACCCGAGCAACCCGAATACTTTGACCAAGAGTGGTTGTTCAACATCAATGAGAGTGGGGATGGTGGTTACGCTGGTTGTGAGAACAGCACCCGAGTCTGGCAGACCAACCCCGACGGAGAGGTTGAAGAGTGGAGGTGGTGGTGTCCAGCCGTCAATCAGTATTCGCGACGATGGACCAACGATATCGCCCTCGGTGGAGTGGATGCGGACCTTCAGTTGACCGCATACACAACCCCGACTTCCTCGATGTTCGTAGAAGTGGTTGTGCAACCGGAATCTACTCCCCTGAACAGCGAAGTTGATATTGTGGTCAACATCACTGACTCATTCGGGAATGCTGTTGTAGGGGAGTCTGGGTTCATTTATCTTCATGGTGTCACACCACTGACATTCATTACCGACGAAAACGGAACATCACAAGTGAGGATGCAGGTCGGGAACAGTATGGATGACACCCCCACTGCTGATGATTGGGCCACTCATGGGATCGTCGCCTATCTGCACGCCGACCAAAGTGTCGGGGCGACAACCGTGACGCTTGAAGGAAGTGCGATAGGTGGTCTGTTGAGAATTCATGCCAATAATCTTGCATATCACGCCTCATCAACGATGGCCTCCCAATCGGCAATGTTTGAGGCTTCGGTTAGATACTGAACTCCTCACAGGTCAAGGTCATCCAAGGGGTCGTGTGGCTCGTCTTCTCCACTCTCATCTGCCGCCTCGCTGTCGCTTACAATCGGAATCACCGGAGCGGTCATTCGTGGTTTCGGCACCATACTCAGCCCGAATCGAGTGGCTCCGATTCCGATGACGACAAGAACCGCGAAACAGGCGAGCAGTATAGGCATCAGAGAATTAGTTGATTCATTCGCGTCGTGCGGTTCAGTGACATAATATCGATAGTCGACCAAGGTGGCCGAAAGGGTCAATGTTCCATTGTGCCATCTCTCCGTGCGCGCAAGAAATCCCTCAGAGCGGAAGAAATCGACGGTCGTGGTGTTATCGGAAAGGTCAACCCTCTCGACAGCCAAGGTGTCGTGCCTCTTTTCGTTGAGGTCGCCATAGTGAACATCCCTCTCACCTAACACACGAAATGCAACCTGTGTCACATTGGAGTGGTTGTATTCCCTCTCAGACCAGAGGCCGTGGTTTTCGCGAACCCTCTCAGTGCCACTCACTTCAACCCTCTCTTCGACATCCCAGATTCCTCCGAGTTCAACTCTCACGGGGAAATGCCCAACCCTCTCGACGAGTTTGACTTCTCTCAGTTCGTGTTCAAGGAGGTTTTCTTCCCCCCCACCGGAAAATGTCGTGGTGGTGCTCGTCACGCTGTCCAGTTTTTCCCAACCGGCAGTTCCACGCGCCTGCCAATGGGTCGCGTAGTGAGTGATGCTCATGTTCAGGGTGTCGTTGTCGTAGTTGGTGGTATTTGCCTGCCAACCGACGGAGATGTTGACGGTGTGACTGATTTCCGCCTTGATACAATCACCGGACCAAGAGAGGATGGTGCATACTTCGTTTCCCTTATGGGTGACGCGCAATTCTTCCACATCGTTCAGGGTTACCCCTTCGAAGTTCTCTTCGCCTTCCCACTGTTCTCTCAGTTTTGCTGTCAGTGATTCAGAGTATCCCTCGTAGACGAACCAGTCATCGGGAGTGTAGTCCGGATTGCTCACCATCTCTATTGCCGATACATGAGGCAGAGGGATGAAGAGGATGATTAATAGGCAGATGAAAGCGTTACGCCCACACTTGACCAGCCTCATGTTGTAGCAAGGTGAGAGTTTTTGTTTTCAGCGTGACGGCGGAATGGGGCAGATTCAAAGCGATTAGGGCTCACCCAAAGGGTGAGCGATATGCAGGTGGAGTCAGGTATGAACCTCAAGCGAGTCGTCATTTTGACGATAAACCTCTCAGTGATGGCCCTGTTCATCATGCCGTTGATTGGTGCTGCTGCTACCATTCCCGCTTCTGAGGGGGGCGCTCTGAAACCGTGGTGGGAGACTACCAACATGGACAAGGATGGCGATAAGATTCACGATGCCATTCCGATAGCAATTCGTAGCACTCAGCGCGATTGGGTTGACGCTGAGGGGCGCATCGGAGTCATCGTTGATTTTGACCACACACCGACTGAAGCGGATGAAAGAATGTTGGAAAAGAGGGTGGATTTCAGAGTTGAGTTCAGGTATCATCTGATAGATTCAATCGCCGGAACCGTCGAAACCAGCAGGATTGGGACTCTTGCCAATCTCCCCGGTGTCGTGCTGGTCGAAATTGACGGAATACTGACCATCCAAATGGAGGATGTGAAAGAAGTTCACGGGGTCACTAATGTTTGGGATGAGACAGGTTACACAGGTGCAGGCTCAGTCGTGGCCATCATCGATACCGGTATTGACGGCAACCACACTGGTCTTGATGACCTTGATGATGACAATTCCACAAATGACCCGAAAATCATAGGATTCTATGATGTAATCAACGCCCCCGACCAGACCAACGGTACCGATGTCACGCCTTATGACGACCAAGGTCACGGAAGTCACTGCGCCGGTATCACTGCGGGAACCGGAGCGCCGACCTACGAGCATGTCGGCATCGCCCCAGAGGCGCAACTCGTCGGGGTGAAGGTACTCGACTCCGGCGGTTCTGGTTCATTCGCACAGGTGATGCAGGGGATGCAGTGGACGGTTGACAATCGTCACAAATTCAACATCAGAGCCGCCTCGATGAGTCTCGGCGGCCCTGGTGCATCAGAATGGACCGCAAGTGAACAGGAGAGCACCAACCGGATGGCCAACGAGATGGTCAGGGCAGGTATTGCCCTCTTCATCGCTGCCGGCAATTCAGCCTTTTCCGCCCAGATAGGAACCCCCGGCAGCGCCGAGGATGTCATCACGGTGGGTGCGCTGGACAAGGACACCGGCATCGCCATCTATTCATCTCAAGGACCGACTGAAGAGGGTAGAATCAAGCCAAACATAGCCTTTGTCGGAAGCAATGTCATGTCAGTGGAAGCAAACAGCGGCGATGGCTACACATCTATGTCTGGGACCAGCATGGCGACTCCCGGAGCCGCCGGCCTCGCCGCTCTCATGTATCAAGCCAATCCAGACCTCTCACCTTTCGATGTCCGTAACATCATGCAGGAGACTGCCACCTATCGGCAATGTCACTACCTGCTCAAGAACGAACCTTGTGCTGAAGACCTCATCCCCAAGAATCGTCAGAACAATGTCTACGGACATGGTCATACGAATGCAGAACCCTCGGTAATGGAAGCAGCCAACAGGGTGTTCGGCTTAACCCTCTCAATCAATGTATCATCCTTGACAGAAACCGCTAGTGACAACAAGGTTCACATCGGACCGGGTGAAGTGGTTGATTTCAACATCATTGGAGAACCTGCCGGCAAGGTTCAATGGCGAACATGGGATATGCGTGACTACTGGTCTGACCATCCTGATTTCATAGCCGGTGATACAGATTTCGCCATCACGCACGCCATGCTGAATGACCGACTCAAGTACCTGCCGGGCAACGAGGTGGTGGGCAACCAGACCATCATCGTTAGGGCTATCACAGGGGATAACGCATCAACCAACGCGGTGGTTCACCTGCATGTCATGGGCGACACTCCTCTCACAGTTGGGCAAGAGGGTGGGGGAATTGATGGATTGGTTCTGCTTCTCGCAGCCCTGTTGTTCATCTTCGCCATCGGCTTGGTGGTCATGTTCCTCATGCTCCGTGGCGTCATCTCCTCTCCTGACAGATGGGCGGAGGTCATTGAAGGCGATGACTTCGGTGACCGCGAGATGATGGATGGAGAGTTGCTCGACATCATCTCAGGCGACTCCGGTTGAGCCATCCAGTTTGGATTCCTCTCTATCGTGAGGTGTTGAATAATGGGTTGGCCAATCCTCATCTCAGCACTTATCGCCGGGTTGGCGGCGATAACTGTCACAGTGGTGATTGAGAAATGGGGTGGCCTACATGGTGGGGCGTTGGCTACAGTACCCTCAACCATCATTCCTGCAGCCATCGGTATTTGGTATGGCTCAGAAAGTGTTGAGACATTTCAGTCGGCCATGTACATAGTTCCTCTCGGGTTGGTGGTCAATGGGCTCTTCCTTTACATGTGGCGTATCCTCCCCTCGAGAATACCGCACCACCCCCTCACTCTTCGTCTGACCATGATTTCGACCCTTTCTCTCATTGTCTGGGCTGCTGCTGCCGCTGCCGGCATTGAATTATTCATCAGATTGATTGCTATCGGGGTTCCTAGCCTCACTCTCGCTGTCGCATGGCTATGCACAGGTCTTATTTTCGGTCTGCTCTCGACCCGCACCCATCGTCCAACTCCGCGCGGTAAGAGGAAGGTAAGCACATTGACACTCGTAGCCCGCGGTTTGGCTGCCGCCATTTCCATCGGGGCTGCAGTCTGGTTGGCTGGTATCGGCATACCGCTGCTGAGCGGAATAATGACCATATTTCCAGCCATATTCCTCACCAGCATGGTCGCCCTCTGGCTGGCTCAAGGCGAAGCCGTTCCAGCAGGAGCAATCGGACCGATGATATTCGGGGCTCAATCGGTATCCCTCTTCGCGATACTAGTGGCTAGCCTATACCCTCACACATCTACCATTGTCGGTCTTTCCGTTACAACAATGGCGGCTTGGGTGGTCTCGGTGGGGGCAGTCAACTTGCCAGTTTGGTATTATCTAAGGAGCAGGTCAGAGGGAGTTGAATTGGTGTAGGATGGTGGATGCTACACCCACTCCTAAACATCGTTTATTCACCAATCGGAGCAATAACTCAGGACGATTAACCTACTACCCCCGAGACATTGAAACTTGATGTACAGGAGTAATACGATTTTGAGCCGTATTGAAAGCCATACCTCTCCTTGGCCCCATCAGGGCGGAGATAGTGTAATGGGGATAGGTGCATTGAAAATGAACAACAAGCCCCCGTCACTGATGGAGGGGTGACTGTTGGGCGACAAGCGATACATCAGAGATGCCCTTCATGGAGACATCATCCTTCCCGACACAGTCAGCAGAATCGTCGATACTCAGACCTTTCAGCGGCTCCGCTACATCCAACAGTTGGCAACATGTCATTACGCATTTCCTTCGGCGACACATACCCGTTTTTCCCATTCCATAGGGGTTTTTCACCTCGCTACCCGCTTGGTTGCGTTACTCAGAGAGCGACACCCTCGAAAAATTAGTGACCGAGATGCTGAACTCGTCCCCCTCGCGGCCCTCTTACACGACGTCGGGCATCCACCCTTCTCACACATGTTCGAGACACCTGAGGTTTTCACAACCTACGCCTCCCATGAACAGTGGGGTAGGGCGATGATGGTTGACCATGAGTGTGACCTCTCACGTTCGCTATGTGAACAACTTGGGGATGATGTCAAGAGATTGCTCGCCATCATGGAAGGTGATGAGTCAGTGGAACCATTTCTACATGAGATTGTTTCATCACAACTCGATGTCGACCGCCTTGATTATCTGATGCGTGACCAGTTTGTGACCGGAGCGGATGTCGGTGGATTCGATATGGAGCGGATTCTCAGAGCCATCAGGATTTCAACTGATGGACACCTCGTCATCAGCGAAGAATCGGTCTCAGCGGTGGAAGCGTATCTAGTCACCAGACTACACATGTATCAATCAGTATATTTCCACAAACTCACCATGCTCACTTCCGTCTACTATGTCAGAGCCCTGAACAGAGCGCGACAATTGCACGAAGAAGGCTCACTCCCTCTCTCATTGAAGATGCGAGACATGCTTTCGAGCAGGACACTAACCCCCTATCGATACTCCCAGTTGACCGACCCGTTCGTCATCGCTGATGTTTTCCATTGGTCGGACCATGATGATGAGATTCTTTCCGGTTATGCGCGAAGACTCTCCAGCCGCGACCATTTTCACAAGAGAATTAGAATTGTCATGGATGAAAACTCAGTTTCTGATGTGCGAGACGGACTTTCGGACATTCTGCAAGAACACGGTTATGATGAGCAACATGACTTGATACACACTCGCCTCTCCAAGGAGGGATACATGCCCTACAAAGGTGGTGTCAGGCTTGAGGATGGGAGGGATGTTTCTGAGGTATCTCCGATGATTGCCTCGATGTCCGAGCCGTTCACCTCATCGATGCTCTTCGTGCCGGCTGATGTGCGAGAGGAATGCGAGCGTTACATACGAGCCACCCAAGTCCGATGAAGGGCTTGGTTGCGGCCATCGCTGTTCACATCCTGATGTGCAGTAGTTTGCGCCTCGTAGGTAGGATGAGTGGCTAGGTTGCAGCCATCGCTGTTCACATCCTGGTCTGCGACAAATAATGAAGAGCAGAGATGAATCAAGGTGGGCCTGACCGGATTCGAACCGATGGCTACTCGGTTATGAGCCGAGTGCTCTAACCAGACTAAGCTACAGGCCCCCGCTCCGCCGGTGATGCCTGCCATTGTTGAAAGTTGGCTTTGATACGGATGCGCCCGCACGCTGAAATAGGATTGGCTGAGAGGCGCAATCATGCGGTGCGAAAAGTTCGCTTCGGCGGTGACCACATCCCTTCTCATCGGCACCATCCTTGCCCTCTTTGCCGCGCCTGCGTCGGCGCAGTTGGGCAATCCCAACCCCGCAATCAATCTGACCTGTGAGGGAGAAATTGTGGAAATCGATGTCAGTCCGGGTGCCAGCAGGGTGGGCTCATTGGATTGCTTGTTGGAGAACCCCTCTATCCATCAAGAGGATGTCAATATCTCAGTCGATGAGATAGACCTTCAGGTCTCCTATCCCAACAGCATCTCGGTGGCGCCGAACAGTGATACAACATTCACCGTCAGTTGGGCGGGCGAAATCGGCGCACCGGTAGCCTCGTTCTCCACCATAGTGGAAGCGACCGTCACCACAGTGAACGGTCTGCCGTACCCCTTGGGTGAATCAAAGAGTGAGAGTGTGACGGTTGACATTCTTCCGTTTGGGCGGCCGTGGATTGACATTTCAGGGCAGGAGTTGGCGCTTGAACATGGTCAGAGTTCGACGGTGAATTTCTCACTTCGCAACACTGGAAATGCCGAGGATACGCTGCGGGTCACCATTGAAAACCAGAGCGGTTTGGAACAGTTCGGATTCACCTTCGACTACTCAGCCACTTCTGCGAGGTTGGGGGTCAACGAATCAGAGGAGATCACCCTCACCATCACCGCATCTGAAGAGATTCTTGACGGCTCATTCGTCGTCATCCTTCAGGCTACGAGCGAGATGGCAGAAGATGATGGTGAACCTTGGGTGGTGGAGGAGAACTTCAGATTACAATCTCTTGCCAAGGAAGAATCCTTCCTCACGACATCAGTTGACAGTGTACCTGCTTGGGCCATCACCACAACTATGGTGCTGGCCGGTTTGGCTGTCGTTGGTGTCATCGTGGTGGCTGTCAGAGTGATGCTTTCCAAGCGTGGTGGGATGAAAATATCCGGCGACAGCGCCGCAGACGTTGATTTTGAATTCGACGATGAGGAGTTCGCAGATTTCGAGTTGGATGACCTTTGAATCAGTTGCAACTATCAAGCATCCTACTGCCCCATATCCTTAAAACCGATGGACTGTGACAACTCACCGTAGGTGAGGATATGGATGGACGAGTGATGCGCAGGATGGCTTTTATCTTGGTGCTTTATACCTTGAGCATGTGGGCTGGGGTCGCCACCAGCAATGTCGCAGCGCAGGGTGTTTCACCCAATCCGACCGTAGCAGTCACCTGCTCTCCGGCGGCTATTCCGATTGAGGTCTACCCCGGCGCCCCTCGAACTGGCACGACCTACTGCACTGCCACCAATCCGACTCAATATGTTGAGGATGTGACCATCACCGTGACTGCAGGTGGTCTCGCTGTTGCCCACCCCGGTCTCATCACGGTGGGCGCCTACGATTCCACGACATTCGAAGTGGTTGTTCGTGGGGACAACAGAATGGCCGAAGGAAGCCGTACAATCACCATCGTCGCCCGTGTGACTTCCGCAAGTGGGGTACCCTGTACAACCTGCCCCTCAGTCCAGTCAGCGGTGATGGCGACCATCATGCAGTTCAGCAGACTGCGTGTGGAAGCAGAAGAACCATTTAGACAACTCAGGCCAAAGGTCGATTACATCTTCGAGTTCAAGGTCTATAACGACGGCAACGCATACGACCGATTCAATGTTGACATCGTCAATCGTGATGACTTGGAGGAGAAGGATTTCCAAATCGTTCTGCCAACCATCAGCACCGAGATTGAGCCACAGGCCCCACCGGATAAAATGCGGGTGCAGATACGTACTCCCAAGATTCAAGGATGGTCGGACGACTATCATCAACTTCAGTTCAGAGCGACAAGTGATTACAGTGTCAGAACTGAAGGGGTGGCTAACTATCAAACTCAGATGGTGACCATCTATGTTCGTGGCATCTATCTGCCCGGTTTTGAACTCCTCCCTTCCATCTCCATGGTGGCTCTAGGAGCCGCATTCGCAGCCCGCCGTCGCAATTCTGACAGTGAGGAGATGATTGACTTTGACGACCTCACTCCACTCGGCGCTCCCGGACTCTGAACACTTTCCTTTGTCCATGGGGTTCGGTCGTATCGAACGATGTGTTTCTCTCTGCTTGACGGGGCGATTATCCCATCTCCACGAGGTGGTTGGGGCGAAAACATAACGCAAAACACATCTCATTTATTTATGTGGAAATGTAGTGCTGAAATAGATTCATAATTCCCTTTGTCGGTGAGATGCACGAGAACAACGGTCAATTCTCGGCTCCCGAAAATGAGGACATCAAGGATAAACAGTTCTTTCCTATTGCCACTAAGGCAACGGGTTCATAACTGTTGGTGAATCACAAACCACCGTATTGAGGGGTTTGCTGGATGACAGGTGGTTTACTTGAAAAAGCGAAAAGTCAGGAGATTGAGTTATCCCCAGATTCAGATGACGAGGTCGAAGCAGCCGTGCAACAGATTGATGATGGCGCTGGTGGACTTCTCGCCAAAGTTTCAGCATCTGAGGATTCGGCCCATCCTACTCAAATGGACAAGATTCTCGCAGGTCTCTCCGTCGCGCTGATGCTCTTCTCGATGTACGGCCTTTTCAATCTCAGTTCACTCTTTTCATCAACTCCGGTTATCGGTGACAATGCTGGCTGGCTCATCCTAGTGACCACGATTGCTGCACTGGCTACAGGTTCGTACGCCTTGAGGAATCTCGTAAATGGGGGGACACCTCTTTCCAAAGCGCAATGGATGGCCCTCGTCGGGGCGTGGTTGGTGCTCTCGCTCGGACCATACTTGGCGGCGATGAACTTCGCTGGTTCGGTAGCCATTACCGGCATGACCCACGACGAGGATTCAAATTCCATCTCCTTTGATTACCGTTATTCATCATCCCTTTTATCCTCCTCCGGACCGTTTGAGACAGTAGATGTGCGCGTAACTCAAGGAGGTGAAGAGGTCTGGAGTGGTACGGCTGTGGCAGAGGAAAGTTCTCCCGGACTCGGTTCCTTCACCCTCTCAATATCCGATTTTTATTCAGAAAACGCCTTCCAAGTGACGGGCAAGAAGGTCACCTTGGAGACAAATGATGGTTCATCATACAGCGCGACCACCACCGAGGTTCCGTATCGCGTTCACGCCGCCCTTTCAGGTTTGAGTGAGGGTATGGCGGTGCTTGACAGCCGCTCCCTGACTCGTACGATTGACGATGCAGACGGAGCCATGACCGGTGTTATCGACGACTGTGACAACTGCAAGGATTTGCTCGGTGTGGTCTTGGATGTGTGGGCTGGGTCCGGCCTCTTAGATGTGGACAGCGATACAAGGCCGGCGCCGGCACAGGGGGATTACACGATTCTTGGAGAGGTCTTCGGCCCCGATGGCAATATCGCATTCACCTACCCGTTGGTGACTGTGGATGGCACGGTAGCGTCGTGGGACAATTCGGCAGGTCACGGTTCGGGGAATGGAGTCATCGGCGACTACGGCTCCCAACTCAATTTGCCGGGGACCACCACGGATGGCGACCCCTTGGGTAGGGAGTACATCGAGAGAGACGATGTCCTCAGTGACTACGGCTGCTACGAGTTCAAGGTGACCGTCACCATGTTGGAAGATTGGGCCTCAGGCCTTGCGCCGACAGTATCTACTGACGAGTTCACATTCCAGCGTGAGATGAACAGCGATGAGAGTGGTGAGCAGGGCATAGAAACCCTTACTCTCGGGTGCAACTGACCCATCCTTCAGAGCCGACTGGCCTTGCGTGGGGTGCAACTGACCTTTCTTTGGGATGCGCCTGGCTTTGCGTGTGGTGCAACTGGCCTTGCGTGGGGTGCAACTGACCTTGCGTGTGGTACAACTGGCCTTGCGTGTGCTGCAACAGGACTTGCGTGGGGTGCAACTGACCTTGCGTGGGGTGCGACTGGCCTTTCCTTGGGATGCTCCTGGCCTTGCGTGGGACGAAACTGACAATCCAACCTGCTCGGATGCCGTCAGTCCACACCGTTCTGCGGTCTGTTTTGTTCTATAGAATAAATGTTCTTTCCGAGGTGTGTGCCGATTCACAAGTCGTCCAAATCCTCATCTAGATGGTTGATTACTTCCCGTGAGATGGTGATGGTCTTGGGACTTGCATCCTTGTCGCGAGTTGCGGTGAAGTAGACCACGAGTCCTAAACCGACGACCAGAGCGACTATGAAACTGATGAGTAGCGCACTATCTCCCTCACTCACTTCAGCGGCGGTGCTCCATTCGGTTGTAAGGGTGCTATCACCTCCACCGAGGGTGCCATTCACAACCACTTGCGACGGGGTCATCGGCATACACCTCAATGTATGATTACCACTTGATGGTACTCCCCATTTGAGGTCAATCGTGGCGGTTTCACCAACTCCGAGGAGTGCTGCTGGATAGGGTGGTGAAATATCCGCCCTAACTTCTCCGACATGACACTCCAGTGGTACACTCGCTGCGGCGAGGCCGTTATTGGTTATGGTCACCCTCACCTCTGCTCTCTTACCGACCGAGGCCGCTTTCTCCAATGAGATACCGGTCACCGAAACATCAGGTAGAATTGGGAAAAGGACTTCCACATCACTGCTCTTCTCAAGTGAGTTGTTGGCTCCATAGTAAGTGCCCCAGGCGGTGAACCATTCAACATCGGAGATTCTCGCATCCTCACTCCAAACCGTTCCGTTGGCATACCCAATCTCGACGATGCGAGGTCCCTGTTGATAGTTGGCTGGGACGATGTAGGAGCCATCAACCATGGAATGACCGAAGAGAGTCTTTTCTTGAGGCCCGACGCCAGTCAGATTGAATGTGATGCCGGAGCCGGGGAAATGAAGAGTCTGTTCTCCCACCTGCCTCTCCCAGAGGTCGATTATTCCACCTGAGCCATCTACTTCGCTCAATGATATCTCAGCCGCGGCATCTGCTTTGATGTCATGGTCCTCCCTGCTTCCACTGAAAGAGCCGCCGCTCATGGTAATCGATGCTGATTCCCCCGCCAATATCAATGGGCCAGAGGTATTGATGTCTGTTGAAGTTGAGGAAAATGCGCCGTTGATGGTCACATCAGCCCCATTCATCTCTGAGTCAATGGCGACAAGAGTGCCGCCTTCGGAGATGTGGAGAGAGAATCCGGCGCTTCCTCGCAGCAACCAGTTTTCATTGTCGAGGTCCGCTGCTTCATAGACATTGGTGGTGGTCGCCCGATTGACTTCAATTCTGTCCACCACCAGTTGCCCATATTCACCGACATTCTGATTGAAGTAGAGTGTACCACCTCCGCCGCTGACAACTCCGGCGGTGATGGTGTGGCTGTCTCCTGACATGTCCTCGTTCGGCCCTTCATTCCAGCGCACCGTGAAATTCGACAGATTGTAATCTGTGGAACTGAAGATGGTGATTGTGAACAGACCGAACTGCTCAGGCACGAACAATGTCGCTTCGTCTCCATAACCAGCCCACATCTGGAGGTCAGAGGGTGGATACTGCGAACTGAGAGATGCGTTTTCAAGAACGACTCCGCCGTTAATCACGATACTTGTACCGTTGGCAATTGATAGGTTGCCATCAATCCTCAGAGTGGCGCCAGCCGCGACGGTCACCATTCCATCAAGAACCATATTCCCCGACCAGTCGGTGTCATCTGAAATGGTGACGGCGGAGCCATCTTGCGGGGGGGGGTCTCCAGCAACAACCAGTGCACTGTTCATCATCATAGTGAGGCATACCAAGACGACCAACCCAGTCACTAGCGTTCCTCTCGCCATACTTCCTGCGAGTCGGTGGTAGGCCATCAATGCGCCGCTCTCGGGGGATAGATTATACCACCATCTGCACAGCCGAGGGAGTGATGGCAGGGACACCTCCTTGGGATTCGCTGTGGATGGCTCCTCTATTGGTCCTATGGCTCTATCTGCCGGGCTACCTGTCAAACACCACGGCGATGCTCGGGGGCAGGTGGATCCCAGCTCTCATCGGTGTATCATCCAAACCGATTGATGGGGGTCGGATTCATAGTGACGGCAACCGCTTGCTGGGGGACGGCAAGACTTGGAACGGCCTTGTCGGGGGAACCATCGGTGGTGGTCTTGTCGGCATGCTCACACATTGGCTCGGGAGTGCATCTCTTTCCTCCGCTCCGTTTCTCGACCCGCTCGGCGAATATCCTTCACTAGGGATGGGAGACATCACTTCTGCGTGGTATTGGGTCGGTGGTCAATGGGGTGCATCTCTCATACTCGGAATGGTGCTGGGATTCGGTTGTATGGTAGGTGATTCCACAGGTTCATTCTTCAAGAGAAGAAAAGGGCTGAAGCGAGAGGGCGAGGTGAGCAGCAGTGCTCCACTCCTTGACACAATACCGTTCGCCATATCCACATTCATCTTCGGCCAGCTTTTCCTCGCTCCTTCCATAGTATCGGATTCTGAGTTGTTGGTCGGTATGGTGCTGTTGCTCCTCCTTACGCCAATCATTCACCGTTCATTCAATGTCATGGGCTACAAACTCGGGTTGAAATCGGTCCCTTACTGATGTCATCTCTAAGCGAATCAAGAGCCTACACTTCGATAATCGTGAAGTACCTCCCCCCAAATTATCTGATAATGGTAAGAGGGATTGCTTATTTCCCCCTTCCCGCCGAGTCGTCCTCATGGCAGAGGCGTGTGTGCTGGTGGTTGGCGGCGGCGGAAGGGAGCACGCCCTTGTCATGGGATTGGTTGCTTCGCCATCGGTGGGAGAGGTACATGTCGCCCCCGGTAACGCTGGAACCTCTCAGGTAGCCACCAATCACCCAATTTCTACGGAAGATACCGATTCACTCGTCGGGCTTGCTCAATCACTCGGATGTGACCTCGTCGTCGTCGGGCCAGAGGGCCCTCTTGTCAATGGAATAAGTGAAAGATTGAGGGTCGTGGGAATCCCCTGTTTCGGCCCGCATTCAGCCGGTGCTAGCCTTGAAGGCAGCAAATTGTACGCCAAGCAGGTGATGGACTCGCTCGACATTCCTACAGCCCGCTTCAAGATGCTAGAGCATGAATCTGAAATCGAGGAAGCAGTTGACGGATTCCCGTCACCGTGGGTGGTAAAGCGAGATGTGCTCGCCGGTGGCAAGGGCGTGACGGTCACATCAAAACGGAGTGATGCGATTGAGGCCCTCACGGATGGACTGAGGAGAGATGGATATGTGCTCCTCGAGGAGTTTCTAACCGGAGAGGAGGCCAGTATGTTGGTGATGATGGATGAAAGTGGCTGGGTCGCACTTCCTGCATCTCAGGACCACAAGCGGGTTGGCGAAGGGGACACTGGGCCAAACACGGGGGGTATGGGTGCTTATGCTCCCGCCCCCATAGTGACTGAATCGGTCAGGCAGAGGGTGTTCTCACGGATTGTCGAGCCGATGCACGAATGGCTATCCTCCGAGGAGGAACCCTACCGAGGCTGCCTCTATGTCGGTTTGATGATTGATGAGAATGGTGACCCATCTGTAGTCGAATACAATGTGAGATTCGGTGACCCTGAGACTCAGGTCACTGTTCCGCTCATCAGAAGCGACCTCTATCGCCTCTTGTCTGCGGTGGCGATGGGGAGAGTTGTAGGAGAAGAGCCGGAGTTCAGTGAGGGTCATGCGATGACCGTAGTTCTCGCTTCGGAAGGTTATCCCGGCCCACCGAGAGTAGGACTTCCAATCAATATCGAGACGGCGATGATAGCCAACGAAGATGGGGGGGCGTTCATCCATCACGCTGGAACCACCTGGGGGGTCAAGGGGGAATTGCTCTCAACAGGCGGCCGGGTTCTCGCCTGCACCGGCATCGCTCCGACACTGCATGAGGCGAGAGCCCTCTCATACTCGTTGATGGAAGGTATCGTGTTGGAGGGTTCCCATTTCCGGAATGACATAGGACACCACGCCCTCTGACCTTGGCCGCCGATAAAACGCCGATTCAGGAGAAAAAACAGCCATACTCGGCCTGTTGGATTAGGGGGATGTGGTTTGGATTTCTTACCCGCCTCTGCGAATCGCCACCACATCGGCATCACGCCATGCCTGTGCGGGCTCGCGGGCGCAGGTGAATTGAATCGGCAACCATTAAAAAAAGGGGTCAGGTGGCGGCGACGCTGACAGTCGAGAGACTGGCTAAACCGAGGTAATGTAAATGGAAAACGAAACGAAGTCACCGATGCCGTTCAATGCGGCGTGGGGGCTGGCCAGAGCGCCTTTGGCAGCGATGATTCTGCTGCTGATGACGATGGCCATCTACCCTCTTGGCGTGACATACGACAGTGAAACAGCGATAATGACGGTAGTGTTGCCATTCGTCCTTCTGACGATTGGCGCAATGTTCGGCAGTGTGCCCCGCATCATCTTCTCCCACCTCGGTGTGAAGCCTGCACAGGTCACTCTGCTTATCTACGCGCCACTTGTCATCGCTGCTGCCATCCCACAACTGGTCATCGGCAACACCCTGCTCGGGGTTCTGTTCCTCGTGCTCGCTCTAGGTGTCCATTTCTTTGACAGGGTTGGACGAAATGAGGAAGCGACAATCCTGATGTGGGCGGTGATGGGCTTTTGGGCGGCTCTGACAGTCGCCTCAGCGGCAGCACCAGTCTGGAATGGCGCATACTTCACCAATGGTGCATGGTTGCCAGCGATGGGTGAAGACAACTGGGCATCAATTGATGGCCACAGAGCAGCGACAGCCTATCTATTCTTCAACGGCTGGATGACCGCTATTCTAACAGGGGTCATCTTCTCCCTCGCCACTCGTGGTCGTTTCATCAAGGCTAGTGGAAGTGGTTGGTTCGAGAATCTTCCTGCGAAGTTGTCTGACAAGGCGTTCGCACCGCTCTACGGAGGCTTCGGAGTATGGTTGTTCGCCCATCTGCTCTCATTCGCCTCATTCTTCACGGCATCAGAATCGGAGCGATTAGCTGGCGATACCATCGGCATCTGGTGGCCACTGTTCACCGGATTGGTGGCCCTTTTCGTCGCATACTGCTACGCAGAGAACCACAGAACCCGCGGTTCACTCGTTGCCGTAAACTGGTTCATCTATTCTCTTGGAAGTTTCCAAGAAAACGGAATCATCCTCGATGGTTCAGCCGATTGGCACTCTTACTTCACCGAATCGAACGGTCTGGTGGTCTGGGTTGCAATCTTCTTCTGGCTCAATGTTCTAGCGGTGATGCTGAGCGTGAAGGGTAAACTGGGGGACATCTCCCCTCGCCGGCAACCCGGTCTAGCCAGCCAGTTCTGGTCGAACAATTGGTATGTATTGACAGTAGGCAGCGCTCTCTTCGTTGGCTTGTTGGTTCGTGTGGTGTGGAATGTTCTGCCCTTCATGAACGCAAGTGGTACACATGAATGGGACCTGACCGGTGGTTCTGACCCGTGGTACATGATGAGGACAGTCGAGTACATCCTCGCTGAGCACAACCATTTCATCATTGATATGGACCGCTCCTACCCGCTCGGTGCTATCAATCCAAGGCCCCCCCTCTTCTCTTGGTCACTCGCTCTTGGTGGTATGTTGCTGGCACCTCTGCTAGGTGTGCCCGCTTCCGAGGCTGTTTGGTGGTCGGTCGCTGCTCTGCCGGCAATCTACGGGGCTCTCTGTGTGCTGCCGATTGCCGGTATTGGCAGCCGCTTCTTTGGCAGGGCCACAGGCGCGGTATCTGCTTGGTTGATTGCTCTGATGCCCGGTCACGTTGGACACAGCACATTCGCCCTTGCCGACCACGACGCGTTCGCCATCCTCTTCCTATCACT
Source organism: uncultured Candidatus Poseidoniales archaeon (assembly GCA_964342465.1). Taxonomy (GTDB): domain Archaea; phylum Thermoplasmatota; class Poseidoniia; order Poseidoniales; family Thalassarchaeaceae; genus MGIIb-Q1. Next base: position 307,630 of record CAYFFQ010000001.1, read on the forward strand.
AGGATTCTATTTCTGGCTCAAAGCGGTTCAGGCTGCAGGCGATGACAAATTAGTCGCCGATGCGACTTGGAACCCAGCCTACCTGTTGAAGGGGGTAAGGGCCACATTCGAACAGCGGCCAGCCGCAATCGCCAATGCGGTGCTGTCGGGGATTTCATTCGCCACCGTCGCCCTCGGTTGGAAAGGGTTCGTCTATGGTCTCGGCATCGTGTTCCTCGCATTCTTCGCTCAGATAGTTCTCAACCAATTCAGGAGGAGGGACAGCATGGCACTCTATGTGTCAGCATTGACCATGATGGTGGTGGCTTTTCTGCTACCTCTCCCGTTCTATGCTCACATGCAACTCGGTCTGATTTGGGACGCAAGCGGATTCCAACCGATGTTCTATATCGTCGGATTCACATTCGCCGCAGGTTGGGTGGCCGTCTCATTCCGTGACAAGCCTTGGCTTCTGGTTCTCGTCAGCGGTGCCGGCCTTGCAGGTGCGATTCTCGGCATACTTTGGCTACTCCAGTTTGCAGGGATCTACAATGGCTGGGACGTTCTGTTCACCGGTGGTTACTACCTCTCGAAGAACAAGATATTCGACACTATCGCTGAAGCTCAGGCGCCGAGTCGGGCTATGCTTTTCGCTTCTTTCGGGCCGATTGTCGCTCTCGCCGCACTCGGGGCGGGAATCATCGCCTTGTGGCAGGGATTGAGGAAGCGAGATGCGAGCCGGCTCGTTCTTGCAATCTGGATTCTCGTCGCCGGTGTCATGGCATGGCGAGCGGGACGATTCGTCTTCAACGCCACCCCCCCCGTCGCGGTGATGGGGGCTTGGGCCTTTGTCATCATCTGGCAATGGGTCGGTGGAACGGATTTCGCCAAATCGTGGCGCAGGTTTGGAATCAGTACACCCGCCTCACGCTTCCGCTCGACTCGAAAGGCGTCTAGGAAATATCCCGGTGTAGTCGCCGTCCTGATGATTTTCATGCTCGTCGGAGCGCAACACGCCACCTACGGCCTCGATTCCGGCATTCCAAGCGGAAACTCCGCAGCCAAGGAGATTGACTCTAACATCTACAACATCACTCCTAACATCCTCCGAGCGCAAGCACCTCTGTTCGGTTGGTCTCTCCTCGACTCCACTGCCTACAACCCCCCTAACCACTGTCGTGGGGTCACCAAGGAGACGAGTTGTTGGTACATGGGTGCCTTTGGACCCGGATTCAACGGTCAATACTGGAACGATGGCTATCAATGGTTGGAAGAACAGGATTCAGATGTTCCATTCGGTCAGAAACCGGCATTTGTCTCATGGTGGGATTACGGTTTCCAAGCACTCGCACAGGGCCAACATCCAACGGTGGCGGACAACTTCCAGTCTGGCATTCCAGCAGCAGGAAACATGCTTCTCGCCCAGAGTGACGAGGACCTCCTCGCTCTATATGTGATGACTCTAGCAGAGGGTGACCTTAGGTACAACGACGGCGAGTGGACGAGAGACTTCTCACGCTCCATTGACAAATACTTCAACGATGCTCAGATGGAAGAGTTCTATCTGATTAACACGCTCGGCGGCGAAAATGGCGCCGACCTGCTGCAAGCCCGTTCCATCAGAATCATTCGTCAGGCAGGTGATATTTCGCTCGGCAAGGGGTTCACCATCGACTCGAGTGGCCTCCCGACGATAGCCACGGTCTACCGCGTCTATGAGAGTGAAGTTCAGGTTGCATCTGATTTCACTTCGCTGAATGAGGCCCTCTCGCAATTCAATCAGTCCAAAGACCGAAATGACGAAGTGACCGAGGAGTTCACCCATCAAGTGATTGGAAACTACTGGTACACAAGCGACATCGTAAATGATTTTGACGATGTTTCTTCTTCCATTCACCGCCAGAACTCACGCCTCGCCCTTGGCAAGGTCTTCCTCACCGAGGCGCTCGACTACGACGAATTGGTATCCCTTTACCACACCCTGACCCACGATGTCGAATACACGGTTGCAGATTCAGAAGGAAACCCCGGAGATACACTGACTCGCAACCACGACATCCGCTACTTCGCCGTCGACAACCGCCTCTACCCAGTCGGCGGTTCATACTCCAGTTCGGGTGGAAACCCAACCGGTATTTTCTATGCGCCGACGACGCTCTCGGGACTCGACCCCGAGACCTACATGAACACTTGGTATGTCACCCAGAGAGGCTCATCCGGATTCTATGTGGACATGACTCAAGAGGAGTATGAGGAGCAATACCGCAACGATGTTATTCTTTCTCAGTCGCAGAACACTCAGGATGTGATTCAGGCGGTCGATGTGCGCGTCGACCAGCAACCGGAGTTCTTCGACACGATGGTTGCGCGCGCCTATGTCGGCTATGGTAGCCCTCAACTCGGACTTCCGGGAAACCCAGCACAACCAGGTCAACACTTCGACCTGAGAGGAACCACCAACAGTTCACTCCAGAACGCCTTCCCTCTCCCCGGTGCGATGATGAACAACTTTGTAATCGCCAACTGGTATGACGAGGAAGCAGATGAGAACACTCAATGGTACGCCGCCAACACCGGTGTGAAGATTCTCAAGTACTATTCCGGTGCAACACTTGCGGGCGAGGTCAAATTAGGTGACTTCGGGAATGTCCCGAAGGCGCGCCTGCTTATTGAGAGAGATGCATACAGCGGCGAAGGAGTCAGCGATGAGGACCCACGGGAATACTGGATTCCAATAGGTGCGGTAGATGCCGATGACCTCGGTCGATTTGAGTTCCGCGTTCCCGCTGGACACATCAGAGTAACGGCCTTCTCCGGATTTGCTGAAGACCCCGATGTTCTACGCAACCAAGACCGTGACGAGATTGTCTCGGCTCAGAACGATTTTCAGGCATGGCAGGCGTGGTTCGCCGACATCCTCGGGCAGTCATTGACCGATGGCGAACGGGAGGTCAATCCCATCACCGCGATTCTCGCCAATGTCAGCGGCGGTAAGATGCTCGGCGAAATCGAGTTCAATGTGACAGGTAGCCAAGCCGACACAGATGGGGGCGCAGTGATATCGCAATCTCTCAACGTCGCTGCATCCAGCGCCACCGGAGTAGTCAAGTGGCAGGGCCACTCATCGTTCAACGACCAACCCCTCTCATCCCATGAATTGATTTTCACGGATATCTGGACCGAGGATGAACTCCCACATGTGTGGACCAACAACGGTACAGTCGTGACCGATGGTGAACACCCCAGAGTCTTCCGAGGCGAGGGTGAGGTGACCTTCACAGGTGCAGGATTGATGATGAGCGACGGTGATGTACTAGTCTCCGACTTCACCGGAAACTACACCCGTCAGATAGCCAACAACCATTCATTCACTGGCGAGGGAATGTTCTCTGGAGCAGGTTCGTTTGTTGGTACCATCACCAGCGATGAAACCTTGACATCATGTGTGAATGGCACTCTACCGGCGACCCACGAGATCTGTTCAGTGGCTGGCTCAAACCCACCCGAATACTTGTTTGAAGGGGTCTTTGACGGAGTTGGCAGGGCGACAGCCAACGGCACAGTTGACTTCACCGCGGCACTCTACCGTGAGACATTGGTCGGAAACGGCATTTTCATGGTCACTGGTGACGACGATTCTCTCGAGACATTCGGCACGATAAATGGGAGCGGAACATTCAGTGGAGAGGGAATCTTCAGCGGTCCGATGGTCGAGCCAGGCAGTTTCCATGTCGTTGACGCACTGCCCGGTTCATACCGTGTCTTCGTCGTGTTGCCGAACGGTAACATCACCCGTCTTTCCACTCCGCTCGAGATTGATACCACTCCGACTACCGATGTTGACCTCTTCCTCCCCGGTTCTTGGATAGATGGTGAATTGGTCTGGTTCAATGGTACTCCGATAGCGGACACCGCCCTTCATCTCACAGACATCAGCCTAGACGAGGAAGCGACACAGAGTTGTGAAGATGTGCTCTTCGCACCATGTATCATCTACACTGATGAGAATGGTTCGTTTGGTTATGGGCCAATCCCTGATGGTTCGTACGAACTGGCTATGGACCACGATGGAGACGGCTTTTACGAGTGCGTACCGTGGTTGACCCCGACCAGTACGAATGCTTGTGATGGCACCGCCGCGGTCCGCGTCTCGATAGACCCGACAAACACCACACTCGCCAAGACCAACACACCAGTACCTATTCATCACGACATTGAATTCATCCTCCTTGAGGATATAGGTGGTGGCACGGTTCAGACCGTTAGTGATGTTGAAGTCAATTTCCATGGCGCCATGCTTGCGGATGATGAGTACATACAAGCGGTCTACGATGAAGAGTCAGCGACATACCGTGTTGAACTTCCAGAGGGTGAATGGGTGGCCAACGCCTCTGCTGAGGGCGGATTGATGTTGTGGGAAGAGTTTGAACTCTTGGAGGAGATGGAAGGCATCTCGTGGGAGTTGCGCCGTAGCATCAATGTGAGCGGACAGATTCTCGTCCAGACTTTCAAGGAGGAGTCACCTGAAGAGGGCGTCCCCAACCTCGAAGTGAAATTCCAGTGGGGTGGAATCACCACCAGCACTCAGACCGGATTCGGAGCGGAGGCGGGCAACTTCTCAATCTTCTTGCCCGAGGGGATATCTGTCAACATGACCACTGTGTCGATTGCGAGTCAGATGGTAAACGGAACCAACTTTGTAGTTTCACAGGAAGTATCGCCTGTAATTCTGATAATCGAAAATGGAATCTCTGTTACTGGTGCGGTCACTCTGAACGACAATGTGACGGCCTATACTCCCGATGTTCCTGGATTCACACCTCTCCACCTCGAGGCATACAATGCTGATAGGGATGTGTGGTGGTATTACGATATTGATGTTGACACCGGTCGATTCTCAGAGAAACTTCAGCCGGGGAACTGGACCATCGGCCTTGATGATGTTCGGTTGAATGTCCCGACTCAGCAGATAGAAGTGAGCGCCGAGACAGCAGATGAACTACTCCATCTTCAATTCATTGCCCAACCTGACAATGTCTCTGTTGAAATCACCACATTCCTAGACCACACCGGCGATGGAAATGTCAGCAATGGCACTCTCGTGGACATTGATTTCTCACTCACACCACTATCCGATGGTGGAATCGGGGAGCGCATCAATGTCACTGCCGAGATGATGGTAAATGGCGTAGTATCTCTCGATTTGGAACCGGGGGCGTACGCGGTTCTCGTAGACCCCCAACCTGCCGTCAACGGCAGCGATTGGGACACAGTGGCTACGGTATCGGAAACCGTTCTCATTCTTGGATTGGACAACACCACTACCGTTTATGAGGAGATCTCATTGCAGCCACGATGGCTCGTGAGCGGAGAATTGAACAACCAATACGGCGGAAATGTCAGCAATGAGTCGATTTCCTTCACCAGAGTTGATTCTACAGAATCCTTCACTCTCATCACCGACGAAAACGGCACTTTCAGCCGCTACATCGATGAGGGTGAATGGCAAGTAGTAGTCACCCGCAGAGTCATGGTGGATGTTGAAGAGGAATTCCGCGGCATACTCACGGTCGATGCAGAATCGAATCGAGGCGACCTAGTGTGGAGAACACTCGAATCCGCAGAACTGGCCATCCATCTCTCAGTGGAAGATACTGGAGACGCCCTGGCCGGATTTTCACTTATCGCCACCAACAACGACGGATTGGGCGAAGTGACACTTCCCCCCACCAGTGACACAGGGGATGTCACAGGATATCTCTATCCCGGAAATTGGACATTGTCACTCAACTTCACCGAATCACAGGACCGTTGGATTCTCAGTGAACAAGAGATTGGAATCCTCTCCGCAGGCCAACCCTTCACCCAGAACTACTCGGTGGAACACTGGGTCATGTTGGGCGGGAACCTGTTTTGGGATTTGGATTCGGACGACGAATACGATTTCAATGAGGGTGTTGAGGATGCCAACATCACAGTCTCAGGCGGGGGCCTGAACGAGAGTGTGAATCTGACGAGTTCCGCCCAAGGAACTTGGACTCTTTTCGTCCCGACATTGGAAAACTACACCGTCGAGGCGGCGAAACTTGGATTCAGCGATGTTACAATCGTCGTCGAGGTTGGCACTATCACCAATTCAACAGATATTGAACTTTCAGCGGGTAATGTGACCATCAGTGGAACCATCGACTATGTACAGATGGATATTTGGGATGACATCTCCGATGATGTCACCATCCGACTCCTCCCCAAGGCCGGAATTGAGAGAGAAGTGCGCACCCCCACCAAGGTGATGGCCGGAGATGGCACTTGGGATGGGGAGTGGAGTGCCGATGTCGAACCAGGGGATTGGGTCATCCACGCTTCAGTTGAATCAGCCGGAATTGTCGGCGTCGCCAATGTCGAAGCGGGAGTCCACGACGGTGCAGTCGTCAACATGACGATGGCACCGGGAGGCACTCTGCATCTTTTCACCGAATGGATTGATTTCAATGGCGTTGTGCATGACCTCGGCGATGTTGACATCGAAGAGGCGGATATCATCGGAGTGCCGAAGGTCAAGGTCACAACAGGTGGGGCAATTTCATGGAACATCACCGTTGACTCCAATGGAGAATACGACTTCCTGCTACCTGCGGGAGACCTCTACTTTGAAGGGGAATTTGAGAGTGATGAGAAGGGTATGGTCATGACCTATCGTGCTGGCCTGACGAGTACCATCGCTTCGCAACAGGGAGCGCCGGACACAACCTTGACATTCAGCAGAATCTTGGAGCACGGAGTCTCGTTCAACGTATCAGAAATGGCTGGAGCGACCCCTCTTGAAGACCTGAACAACGAGGTAGTAGCAGATTATCTCAACGATACCACCTACCAGCCAATCGAGTTCACAATAGACTTGGAATACGAAGGCAACGAAGGTTTCGACGAGTACACAGTTGGCACGGTGTTCGACGCCGAAGATGTCGCCTATTGGGAGGTGGAGTTCTTCAACGGAAGCGGTGAGGATGGTGAGGAATCGTGGGAGTCTGAGATTCCCGTCAGCCTCGGCCTTGACGACGACGCTTCAACACAGATTCGTATGCGCGTCACTCCCGCCGATGTCGAAAACGCCCGTTCCATTGAGGGCGGTCATGTCATTAAACTGAGGACGACCCACTCAACCGGTACGTGGAGTGAATACATAATCAAGGTACATATCCCGCAGACCTTCTCCATAGAAGTCGTATCTGCGCCAACTGGTACGGTTGGTGTCTTCCCAGGCGAGGAAGAGAGAGTCGAATTCTCAATCCTCAACACAGGAAATGGTCAAGACATGCTCTCCTTCACCATCGACAAGACATGGTTGCCGGATGGCTGGAGTGCCACAGGTCCTTCCTCATCACCGTGGGCCAGCGGAGAGGAGAGAACCTACTCCTTCACTGTCGTCGCGCCCGCTGATGCTGGAACCACTCCGTTCACTCTCTCGGTTCAGGTCAACAGCTCGGATGGCACGAGTTATGACCCTCTTGAGGTGACGGTGAAGGCAGCGAAGCCGATTCTGAAGTTCATCACTGAAGATACCGGTACTTTCGATGGCAAGGATGCGGTGACTGGCAAGAGCAACAAGATGATTGTCAGGGTGCAGAACAGTGGATTGGTGAGGGCGGAGCACATCCGCGTGAACATCACCATTGAGGGATATCCAGATGTCTATATTCTATCAGACATGGAGGACATCGCTGCGGACTCCACAGTAGAATACATCATGTTCATCGACCTCGATGGAGTCGGAATCGGCAAGCAGAATTTCTTCTTCACTCTTGAGAGCGAATTTGGAATGGACCTCGATGAGGAGTCGGAGGAGAGCCTGACTAGGAAGATACAGGTCTCAACACCGCCACCAGAGGATGTCAATGTCTGGGTTCCACTCATCATCATAGCAGTATTCGTTCTCGGATTTTTCGGATTCCGTAGAATACGTGACTCGCTCTCGGGACAGATGCCATTCTGAGCGACAATCAGTGAGGGTGATAACCTTCCTTCACTCCGGTATGGATGAGCGTAGCCGATGGTCGGCGGTGGTCAGTGAGAATAGTCTGAGGTGAATGGAATGATTCCTGGATTCAAGGACTCTGAACTACTGCCCGAACCGGAGGACCCGAGGATGCTTTCCATCATTGACGAGAAGGCTGAAGGATATCCTGCAGAGGCGTATGGACTCCCTCCAGAGCGAGACCCTCAGGCATGGAAGGATGCAGATGCCGTGAAACCGAAGAGACCGCGCCGCCTACCTTGGGGGGTTTGGCTCGTCACCGGATTGGTCATCGTCATTCTCGTGACCTATTCATCAATCGTCGGGTTCATCGATGAGTTCGTCCCCGATTCGGAATGGGCTTACGAATCGACAGGAATCAGGTCTCTGAATGGAGAGGGGTGGTATGGTTCAGGTATCCGAGTTTGTATCGTGGATACTGGGATAGAGGTCACTCATCCCGACCTCATCTCTGTTAATCTCGTTGGATTCAAAGATTTCATCGATGGCACTGAAGGGGCGCCGCATGACAACGATGTCTCCCAATCACACGGCACGATGATGGCCGGCATTCTCGTCGCCAACGGCACATTTCAAGGTGCGGCGCCGAGGGTCCAGTTGATTGTCGCCGCCGCCCTAGGCTCAGATGGTGCCTCTGGCTCTGAAGTCGCCGTAGCAGATGCCATCACTTGGTGTTGGGCGGAGATGGGCGCTCAGATAATCAGCCTCAGTCTCGGTGGAAAACCAGACATTATTTCCACCTTCGGTGGCCGTACCGAGGCGGCAGTGGAGGATGCTCTTGACAACGGTGTCTTCGTCGTCGCCGCGGCTGGTAATCACGGCGGTCTGGGTCAGGATTACCCCGATGTGTCAGTCCCATCGAATGTTGAGGGGGTGATCAGCGTCGGCGCAGTACATCGCAACGGGACCCTTTGGGCTCAATCCAGTGGTGGCTCTGCAACCGATGCCGCAGGGGATGTGAGAGAATGGCCAAACCAGAAACCGGAGATTGTGGCTCCGGGTGTTGACATCCACTCGACCTTCTACTCTGAAAGAACTGGTCCAACTTGGTCTCGTAGTGACGGCACCAGTGATGCGACGGTCTTTGTCACCGCTGCTCTCTGTCTGATTCTTCAGAAGTATCAAGGAAATCCGGGTATGGAACAGAGCCACGCAGGCGACAGGGCGCCACTTGAACTGGTCAAGGCTGCGCTCGCCAAATCCGCTTCACCAGCACTCTTCCAAGAAGCAGGAACCCATCATCTGCGCTATGGATATGGCTCATTGGATGCCGATGCGTGGGCCGATGAAGTCGGCGAGGCGTTGGCTTCTGTCGAATGAGGCGTCATCCCTCTTCTACAACGGTGAAAAGTGGATGGGAGAGGAGTGCTTCATAGAGAGCCCGAATGATATTTTTCATCGGAAATGATACTTTGATAGAATATGCGGCGGAAAAATAATGATACAAACGAACCAATTATGATACAATTTCAATTGCAGCAAGGCATTTGATTATAACTAAGGTGCCTTTCAACAGGTTTGACCAAGGAGTCTGTATCAATGAATGTGAATAATCGAACAACCAGTCTGTTTCTCGTCGTTTTGTTCTTGGCCAGTTCGCTGACGACCATCGTCAGTGTGGTGCCCGAAGCGATGCCGACAGTGGTGGCTAGCAATGAAACAACAAGCGGAACCATCACCGGTACGGAGGTGTGGCAGGGTGGGCACATTCTGTCGGGAGATGTTGAGATTGCACCGGGTGCGAAATTGATCATCCAACCCGGAACTACTGTGACCTTCCCCAATGGCACCTTCCTCCATGTCAAGGGGAACCTCTGTGCGGCCGATACATCCTGTGGGGCGAATGGGATGGGTAGCAATTCTAGCCGCGTGACCTTCACTTGGAGCACTCCAACCAATCAATCGCAGACCGGTCGTTGTTATCGGATGCTCAATCCTGCGAGTGGACAACCTCTGTGGCATCCCGATGCTTCCTGCTTTGAGGGTGTCTTGGTTCGTGACACGATTGATATCGCCCAAACACGATTCAACCATGTCACCATACAGAACGCCTACGGTATGCCGAGGTATGTGCAAGACCTTGGCGAAATCAGGTGGGGTGCATTGATCCTCGATGGTGCCAGCCCAACACTGACCGAGATGAACTTCAACAACATCAACACCTCAAGTGTACTGACGTTGGACCTCGCTGCACCGATTTTCAATGGTGGAACCTTCCAAGTCGGAGTCGAGGCGGCAGTTGAAACTCTGGCTGGAAACGCAGTTCAGACCTATGGGGCAGGGAATTCAATCAGTCCGGTACAATTCAACAGTCCAGTGTTTACCGGGACTCAGAATGGCTGTTCATCTCAGGACAACGGCAGGCATGTTCTATGGGCTCAGAAATCGTTTGTCGACATCGACCACGGAGTTGTGGCGAGTGCGGATTACGGCTACCGTTACACTGACTCTGCCGGCACAATCCATGCCAGTACGATTCAGACAGATTGCACAGGAATTGACATCAATGGTCGATATTCCAATTTCGGCATCGACCATACTTTGGCAGTGACGAGTAATACCATCACCACCACCGACAATTCTCCTCTCACTGTATACAACCGTGCCCTATCCCATATCGCAGATAATGTGCTCAGCGGCGCCGACCAAGGTTCGGGGATTCAGGTTGTCTCCTCGGCAGCAGCCGGCCCGACCGAGGCGAGGATAACCAACAACGCTATCGGGCCCATCACCGGCTACAATGGAATCTGGGGTGTCGGCAGTTTCGATATGGAGATTGACAACAACACCTTCACCGACATCAACCGCGAACCCCTCATCATCGGCGAGTATCACTACAGCGACAACGGTTGGTCCGTCGACGCACCGTCATCCGCCCGCGCAGTCGTGACGGACAATGTGATTACCGGAGTCACGGGAACCTGTGATTCAGAGAAGGTTTGGGACGAGTCATTCAACTGTCCAGCATTCCACGTGTTCAGAGCCTCGGCAACCATTCAGAGGAACACCGTTTCAGGAGTGGCGGGAGATGCCATCCGCGCCATCGGTGCGCTCCTCGATGTCCGTGACAACGATTTCGATGTCGGTGGCGAGGGTGCCAAGATAGTTGACCACGGGCACATTTACGCCTCACTTGCGTTCTTCTCTGGCAACCAGTGGACCAATGTGAGCGACATAGTCTACAATGTCACCAAGAGTTCTCTGACCATTCAGTCTGAAACGATTCCACCGCTGGCCGGCCCAACCTCACCGATGCCGATTCAACTCAACTGGGATAGGGGTGAGGCATACGAATACAACAACTGGGACAATCAGGTTGTTCTTCCACCGACGACATCCATGCCACCGCGGGATTTTCCCCTCGCCCTCTCAGCGGTCAACAATTCGACGGTACTGACCTTCGCCAACATGTCGGGACTCAATCTCGCCAAGATACAGATCGCCGCATCGCCCAGCATCTGGTCAGTCCAAGTGAGGGAAGCGGCACTGGTTCGCATCCGCGCTACTGTCGGCGGAGTCAGAGTTCCAGGGGCAACCATTCTGTTGGAAGATGCTCATGGAAACGACCTCTACAACATGCTGACAGACTCACAGGGATTCGCACCGTGGGTCGCCCTGCCCTCAGATTTCCATCTCGACATCAGGGGTAATGGCCCCAATCCCGATGGCTTCGCCGACGATGAAGGCGAGGACTCCTGTTCCGACGGGATGGATAACGACGGAGACCTGCTATACGATTCTGCCGACCCAGATTGCGCAGCAGGCTCGTCGACACGTGAACTCTCGATGTACTTCGTCACAGCATACAAGTTCGGAAAGGGATACCACAAGTCTCAGTTCAACCTCACAGGAACCTACGAGGACACAGTGGCGATGACCAACCTCGCTCCAACCACCGTGGTGACTCAGAGTGACGGGCATTCGTTCCTTCGGGTTGTGAACTTCACCGGATACGCTTGGGATGGGAATGTCGGTACCGGCGTTTTCGCCACCGATGAAGTCGCCCAGTGGGCACAACAGGGGGCCGTTCAGAGAGTTGAGGTCAAGACACCGGATTCATCGTCGTGGAGCGATGTCAGATATGCAACTGATGACAGTGGAGCAAACGGAGAGGTCACCCGCAACAACAGGCCGTTCAAGAACTGGCATTTCGAATATGACATGTCCGACCAACCGGAAGGGGATTACACTTTCGACTTCAGAGCCTACGACGGCGTCGACCACAGCCCAATAATCACTCGCACCATCAAACTCAACACCAATGCCCCGACGGTGAATGTAGCCTCACCTGTGAACGGGTCTATGCACAATTCTGGAAGCGTAGTCTTCTCAGGAACCGCACATGACGATTATGCCGGCGCATTAGGGAGTGACATTCAGGAGATCCATTTCCAGATGTCGAGCCCTACTTGGCCTACCACGACCACTTCGTTGGCTCGCGACCTAGATGGGAACGGAAACCCGATTGGCAGCCTAGCCGAATGGTCATGGGAGTGGGATTTCTCGGTCATGCCGAAGGTTCGTGAGACATGGATTTTCACTATCTGGGCCTCTGATTCGGGATTCTGCAAAGAGACAATCGGGTCGTGTCAATCAGTCACTTTGATGTTGGATATCGACAACAGCAACGCGGCCCCTGTGGTATCACTGCTGGCTCCGTATGAGAATGAGGTGATTACCGCCTCACCGGACACTCTAATCAGTGGAATAGCACGCGATACCGATGGCGCGGTGAGCCGCGTCGAGGTTGTGATTCTCGACCCGCAGGATGCCCTTAGGGAACTTCCCAACTCGCCACCGTATGTCACTCAGATCGCTGAAAACGGAGTGTGGGAGACCTCTTGGGACACCAGCAATCTCATCCATGACTTCCATTACCTGATCCGCGCTCGCTCATTTGACGGACATTCGTATAGTCAGTGGTCGGAGGTTGAGGTAATCATCCACAACCCCTTGGACGCTGACAATCGCCCACCTGTGTTTGACAACACCGGTTGGGATGGCGAAGTGATAATCTTCTGTGAGGAAGGCAGCCAAGCATTGGACCGCTGCGGCAACGGTGGAATTGTGGACCTCGCCCCATTCTTTAGCGACGAGGATGGGGACGAACTCGCATTCGATGTTTGGGATGACCCTGATGTCATCGCCAACAGCGACCTGAATCACGACCTGCTCTGTGCCGACATCATCTCCATCGCCATCAACGGCCGAGCCACATACGACCCCGTCGGAATGTCGTTCCACACCTCCGACATGGACCTGTGGAGTTGTGAGGGCATGAAGTTCATCGCCCGAGACGGCTCTTCAACCACCTACAGCATGAATGTAGACTTCATCGTCCGAGCCGTCACCTTCTCTGTGGAACGGATTGACGGCATCGAGGAGTTGGCAGACGAGCAGACAGTCATACTCACTGGGCAGGGGCGACCTGGTGTCGAAGTTGTTGCCCGTTCCACCAACACCGGTCTGCGCCTGAACAACACACTGGTCGGTGAGGACGGCACATGGACCATTGAAATCCCGAGCCAAAAACTTGAGACCGGTCTGAACACGATAGCCTTTGAGTATGACGGTCAACAGACCGGCCAGTCACTTCCTGTTCAGGTCGGCATAGCCGAAAGTGAGGGGGGTCTCGGCTGGGTGCTCTATGCAGCGCTCGCACTGTTCGCATTGGCTGTGCTGGTAGGTATCGGCCTCTTCTTCTTCGTGGAGTTTGAGGAAGAATTTGATGAATCAGTTGTCGACGAGGCCGCCACCCAGCACCACGAAGACCCCTATGCTTGGGGTAAGGAGAGAGAGCAGATAGGGGTCCAATCCGATGCTCATCAGGCGCAAGCGGCATATCAACAGCAGGTGGCACAACAACACCAAGCCCAGCATGTCGCCCAACCACAACCCACCTACCCTGGCTGGAAGTGGGACCCTGAGACCAATCAGTGGGTGCCGGACCAGTGAACTACATCGGTCCACCCGACCAAACCATTGAATGTGTATGGGTGGCGAGCAGAGAGGGGGAGGTGTAGGGATGACGTCAGTGAAGCCGGGTGTGCAGGAGCGAATCCTTCTACATCTGCGGGACTATGCCGACTATACCGAGAGGGTAGAGGTGCCCTTCGCTCTCTCCCAGATGGGAATAGCCAATGCAGTGGCCATCGCTCGCAGCAATGTCCCGCGCGCCATCGCTGGCCTCAAGGACAAGGGACTGTTGATTGAAAGACAGACTCATGTCACCGGTGTGACCCGCAAGCGGAAGGCCTACTTTCTGACCAGCCCTGGAATGACCGTTGCTGACGAGACTTGGGAGCGGCTCTCTTCGCATCCGCTACGAGTCATTTCCGAAGATGGAGCAGTGCAACACACGACACTTTCAAACGCCATAGAGACCACTCCGTTCACGATTCGTGCAGTTGACATTATCCGCTATATGGATGACAACGGCTTGGTCGACCTACGCTCTCTCAATCCGGAATTGATTGAGAGGGATCTTTCCAAACATGTTGAGAAGCAACTCGTCACCTCATTGGAAGACCTGCCGAGAATCCGCAGTTTCTATGGGCGAGGAAATGAATTGAAAACGATGGTCGACCTTCTGGATGCTCGTTCGACCACAATCCTAGTCCCCGGTATCGCCGGTATAGGAAAGACCGCTCTCGCTGGAAAACTCATCGAGACCTTCACCCACAAGAGGAATCTTTTCTATCACCGAGTGCAGGATTGGGAGGGCTCACGCGCCTTCTTAGAGGCACTGAGCGAGTGGCTGGCAGCAATCGGAAATGATTCGTTAGCCACATATCTGTCTGTTACACCCGTTCCGACACCTCAGATGGCTGTTGACTTGGTTGTCGACTCACTCGCAGATGTTCCAGCACTGGTAATAGTAGATGACCTGCACAAAGTAGCGGATGAGATTCTCTACGCGGTGATTCGCGGTCTCACCCAACGGATGGACGACTTGGATGAGACGGGGCTCATTCTCTTCTCTCGCTCATTCCGGACAGTCGTTCCCCTCAAGGACGCAGAAGGGAAGATCACCACCCTCGTGGTACCACTAGACGGGCTAGACAGAGAGGCGTGCAGAAACCTCCTCCCCTCCTTGGAACCTGTGGACGAGGTGACGTACCAACACATCTACGGACTTTCGCGAGGACACCCTCTGGTCTTGGACCTCATTAACAGAGGTTCAATTGGAACGACATTCTATGAAACGCTGGAGATGTATGTGGAGAAGGAGATTTTCTCTAAACTATCAGGCGGAGAGAAGCGTCTTCTCGGCGCCATAGCGGTGTTCCGTGAACCGATGCCACTTGAGGCACTGAGTGGCCATGACCTAGAGACCGACCTGTTGGATGGTCTGGTGGAGAAGGGACTTGTTCGGCTTGCTGACTCGGAGATGTACGATGTTCACGACCTCATAAGAGAGTTCATGACTCGCTCGATTGACGCGGCGATGCATACTGAATTGCACGCCCGTGCCTGTGAATGGTATCGGATGCGTCGAGAGCGGCCTGAACATCGGATTGAGTTTCTCTACCACCTGTCACATACCGGCGATTCGGACGAGTTGGGGACGGAATTGGCTGAAACCGGTGCGGAACTGGTCAACTCGGGTCATATGGAACTATATGCGACTCTTGACCATGTCTCGCGGGACGATGTGACTGATAGCACCTGGCCGGTCATCTTGGAATTGAAGGCCAATATCCTCTCAATGCAGGGTAGATGGGATGAGGCTCGAGACGATTACAACGAGGCCATCGAGATGCTCTCTTCTTCGCGTAAGGATGAACTGATGAGAGCTAGAATCAAATCGAGCCTCGCTGATATTTCCGTGACTCAGGGCAACGCCGAGGAAGCACTCGCATTGCACAAGGAAGCACTCGAGTCCTTCATCAAACTCGATGACCCGCGCGGGGCAGCGAGAACATACAACAACATGGGCTACATCTATCGAAGGTTGAGAGATGATAAACTTGCCATGGAAGTCTATGAGAACGTTGAGGGGCTCCTCGATTCCGAGCAGGACCCTGAACTGGTGGAATCGCGTATCAAGTTGGCGTCGGCTCTGTTGGAGATGGGAGATTCCGAGAGAGCGAAGGAACACGCCTTCAAGTCGTACGACGAGACCAACGAAGGGGATGATGCTGGATTGGCGGCGCGCGCCCGCGCCGTGTTGGGGCGGTATTACTCTAAGACCGGCGACTCCGAACTCGCTCTTCACCACTACACCGAAGCGCTGGCGGGACTCTCAGAGGAGAGTGATAGTCACGCCGAAGTCGAAATCACCCTGCTGCTCGGTGAAGTTCTCGTCGATGCCGGCCGCAGAGAGGAAGCGATGGACTGCTATCGTGATGCACTGATGTTGGCCGAGTCGAACGACTACCGCATGCTCATCGGTGAACTGCTCGCTCGCCTCGGCGAGGCTGCTCCTGACAGAAGTCGGCGAATGGACTACCTGCAGCGTTCACTGACCGTCTTCAGAGAACTGGGTGCGCGTGAGAGAATGCGGGACATTCAGACCAAGGTCCACCGCGCCTTGATGGGATGAACCGTCATGCTTCTGTGGGGTGAGACCATCCTTCATCTGTCACCATTCGGGGTATCTCTGTTCAAGTGCTCAACAGTTCTCCACTCAAGTAGTTCCGTCCAAGTGCTCGATAGTTCGCCACTAAAACCCGGGTTGGGAGGTGCGGATGGTGATGTTTCCACCCTGTGAGGTCACCCAGACCTGTTTAATCCCCGCCAATTCGACTTCCCCTGAGTGATGCGTACTCCCAGTGCCAGAGATTGAACGAGTGGCACTCATTCCTCCCGATTTATCCTGCATCAACAACTCCTCGTCGTCAAGTAGCATTCTGAACTCCATGTTGACCGCTCCTGACAAGAGCAGGTCCACAGGCTCGGCGTAGGTGACATTTCCATCAAGACGGCTGGCACTCTCGGCTCTCTCGACTGCTGCAGCGACAGAGTCGAGATTCTCCTCCATCGCCTGTTCCATCCACACCTCACCTCTCGCATCCTGCATCTGCCAAGTTACAACGCTGAAGAACGACATGAAGGAGAGCCACATCAGGAATGTCAGAACATATCCGAGTTCGGTTGCCGCTGCGTTATCGTCTCTGACGAACTCCTTTACTCGCCTCATTCTGTCACCTCGGTTGTGATTGAAATCTGACTGAGTTGCAAATTGAATTGAATCTGTTCACCGCTGGCATGGTAAATCGCTTCAGGGCTGGAGTGGGTCAGTTGCACCCACCCCACATAGTCTGTCAGCAGGTCAACCTGACCGGGGAAGGTGAGCCAGTCGGAAGAAAAGGCCAGTTCTCTAGCTGCGTCGGCGGCTATGGCTGCACCATAAGGTCCATCCCAGCCGCGGCGGATTTCGTGGGCTTGCAGGGAGGCGAGTTGTTCTCTGAGGTCCAACCTGACAGTCATCTCGATTTCACTGCTCCCCATCGCATCTCCACTGTTTGGCATTGTTAGGGGGATGGTTGCCGCAAGACGGGGGCCCGGTCCCTCTCTCGATGGTGGCTCCTTTAGGACATCGGGCTGATACTCGGGATGATTGGTGCCGACGAAACCACCTCTGAATCCTATCTCCATTCCAGAGACAGAACTCTCAAATCGGTAATTCAACCGTGGAAGATGGATACCCCAACCTGTTGCCAGTGTGGAGTGTGGGGCTGCCTCTTGTGGGCCGAGCACCGAGACCTCCAACCCCAACGGGTGACTGCCATCGAACCACGCCACTCTCGCTTGAGAATCACTGGAGAGAGAGAGGTCTGTCCACGGTAGGTCAAGAAGCACCCAACCGGATGCCCAACCTGATATCGGTTGGCACCTCTCCTTGCCATCGTGTGCGACTTCCATCAACCCGTCATCACCACTCTGAACGATAATTCTGAATGGGGCATCTTTGAGCGCGTCACTTGAATTGACCGCTGTTCTCACCAAAGTCGAGATAGGTGAAAGAGTTCTCGTGGTGCTTGTCTCTGAATCATTGAAAATGACCTGAGGAGACTCTCCTACATTCAGGTCTGTGAGAATCGTCAAACTCGTCTCCGGTGCTGCCGGTTGAATCAGAAGAATCTCGTCTCCAGTGGAAGATGGAGTTGAGAAAATGTGACTATGCCCGCTCGCTCGGCCGCTGTCCTGTGCAGGAACCACTTCCAAGGAACCACTTCTGCTGCTGCCAGTAGACTGCTCGGCTAGCCAATGGACGGTCACGGGTCCCGTTGAAGTGATTTGTTTTCCGACTCCACCCCAGTTGATTCGGGTCATCCCCTGAGCGGGAACCGTGTTGTATAGGCCATCGATTTTCACCGCCACCGATGTGGTGGCGCTGTTCTCGACCATAATGCTTCCACCAGCACCCGGAAGCGTGTGGGTGATGCCGATGCCACTTCCACCGTCATCAGGCCAGACAGTGGCCCCTGTGCCGTTCCCCCACACCATCAGCAGGCGGCCATCAGAGCTAGATTCGAGGTTTAGCACATCACCCTGTGCAGCATTGAATTGGGTGGACCAAGATGGCACAGAACCGCTGCTGAATCCGTCGCCGGATGCTGAACCAGCGGCCCAAGTCACAGTGGCGAGCACATCTGTCTGGAGGTGAAGCGACACCCCTCCCTGTGGGAGTGGAACAGTCCAGGACCTGCCCTTTCCGTCTACCGAGTCAGCCCCTATCGGAGAGACGATTGTCGCACCACTGTTCCCTCTCAGGAAGAGCACTTTGAGGGGGGTGGTCGAGGTGAGCCAACTGTTCCCAGCCGTGTTGCTCTCGAGAGTTTCGCCTTGTCGCAGATTGAAAGTCTGACTGCTGGTTTCGTTGGCGAGAACCACTTCACTCTCCCACAACGATTGTTGGAGGGTTGAGATCGGTGTGGCTATGACCTTGCCACTTGTCAGGGGGAGTCGATAATTCCACTTGGCAAGACTGCTCGCCCTAAGGTCACTGAAACAGACCGATGAGGTTTCACCACTCGGGTATCTGATTCTGGCAACATCATCCAAATCGAGAAGGTCGTCGAAGCGTAATGAGGTTCCCGGTGAATATGTGGTGGTGTACCATGTACCTCCTCTAGCGAAATCCCAATCCAATTCGCCGCGGTGCGGGTGAAGCGGTATTGTCGCCTCTTCACCCGGCACTCCAGTTTCAGAGAGGCGTACGGTTTCCTCGACGAGGTCTAGCATCTGACCGGCCATCGCCTGCCTTTCGATAGAACCGTGTTTCTCCTCAATGACGGGGATGATAGTGACCATCATCCCAGAGATGATGGTCAGCACTCCAGCGAACAGCAGAACCGTGGCGATAGCGGCTGACACCGCCTCCTCATCCATTCTTCTGCGCATCAGTAGACCTCCACCGATTGCAGGGTGACATGTAGTGATATCCGCTCACCCTGTGGGTGAACTGTGATGCCGTCAAGGCCGGATAGCCGACCTGTCGGCCCGAATCCTTGGTATTGACCGATAGCCCCACCAGCGAGGTAGATGTTGTAGTCACCACTCCAATGGTTGATGTATTGCGGCTCAATCACCGATTCTGTGGCTACATCGAACTCAACGATGAGATTCCTCGCCTCACCGTCAAACAGGCTCTTCTGACCACCTGAATCGATGTGGATGTTGGTCATCTGACTGCGTGATGTGGTGGTGATATCGATGTCGAGAAGAACCAGTGACACCCGTGCTGTGCCGTTGAGTAGCAGGTCTGTGGAGAAGCGAGGGAATTGTTGCACACTTATCGCCTGTCCGGGAAGTTGTTCATGGCGCGCCCCATTGACCAAGTCCACTTCGTAATTGCCTTCCGCAAGCCGGTTGTTCAATTGGACACCGTCGAGGCTAATCTCAACGAACCGGTGCGAGGTCGCTCCGAAGATGTCTTCTACATCGACGACGACATTGCCCTGAAGATTGGAGAGGGTGAAGTTTCCGCTGCCGTTGTTCAGCGAGAAGGTCTGAGTGGTATTATCATCGGTGACATGTATGCGAGCAGCAGTTCTGTTGATGCTATCTACCGTGAGTTGATTGCCAGACAACTCTACAGTGGTTCGGTCAACTCCCGCGAGACCGGCCTGAATCGTCCAAGTTTCGGCGTTCCTCAGCGGATGGATGGAGCGAGAAACCACGGAGTTATGTTGCACGACGCCGGTCCCATCGGGCGACTGGGCGACAATCAGAATTCTGTCGTTCAATTGCGTAGCAGCGACAGAACTCGATGACCAGACACGATTGTCATCTATATCCTCCATGAATGGCATGACGAGGACGAAGACCCCACCAGTGACGGCCACCACCATCGCCAACAGCATGGTGACACCGAGAATCTCGCTGACCGCATCGGCCTCGCCCATCTCCCTGCGCCTCACGGCACACACTAATCCCACCTCTCTCTTATGGGTTGCCTTATCCAACCGCTATAGCGGTTGGTTCGATGTTCGTTGCAGAACAACCGAAATCTCGTTAGTTGACGCACCATTCATTGAGTCACTTTTTCCGCCTCACTTTGGCCGAGGAAATGGGAGAATTCCGGACCATCCTGCCTACTGATGGCCAAGTCGCCCCCGAATAATTCTTCAATCTCCAACAACACCTCGCTCTCAGCCATGTGTGGTGCGTTGTTCTGTGCCGAAAGGTGACAAAGTGTGATGCTCCGAGTTTTGTCACTCACAGTGTTGGCCAGCAGTTCCGCTGTCTGCTGATTTGAAAGATGGCCTCCTCGGCTGGCGATTCTCTGTTTCAGCCGATGCGGGTAGGGGCCATTCCAAAGTCGGGAAGCGTCGTAGTTTGACTCGATGGAGATGTGGACACACTTTGAGAGATGGCGCGCCAACTCATCATTCCATGAGCCGAGGTCGGTGACCACCGCCGCCCTCTCGCCTCTGTGGCTGGCGATGAATCCGACATTATCTGCGCCATCATGATTGACACTAACTGGCAGAACGGCGAGGTCATCTGAAATCTCAATCAGGTCCAGTGCCTCAAACAGTCGGCATTCATTGACTGGGTCAAGACCCATTCTCGCACAGGTCTCAAAATTGGCCTGTATCGGCACACCCCACTTCCTCGATACGATAGTGGCGCCGGCAGAATGGTCGCTGTGATGATGGCTGATGAGAATCGCATCAAGGTCACTTGGAGACAATTCAAGCAGCCCCAATCTCTTCTCCAATTGCCTGCCTGAGAAGCCACAATCCAGCAGAACTCTCGTCTCCTCCGTGGCGAGAAGGGTGGCATTTCCCTTGGAGCCGGAACCGAGATGAGTAATGGACAGGGTCATGGTGTCCCCCTCGCAGCGCGCCAGCACCTTGAACCACACCCCTCCTCCATGACGATTTTCACTATTCTCTAGAGTAGGTGTCGTAGCGCCGAAGCAACTCGCCTCATACCTATCAATCAGAGACATCCCCACGATTGGGAGTCTAGCGATTCACGCATCGGTTTTGGTCATCGGTGAAGGCGACATTCCGACGATTGGGGGTCAAGAGACGATGGTGGATGGCCACGATGTTTCCGTCCAATAAAATACATTAGTTTCAAGATGGAAATAGCGATGGTTAATCGTTATCCTGACCCTTTCTTCTTGTTCTCCAGATTTTGATTTTACAAGCGAAATGCTGCCGACACCTGTACGAACTGTGCTCCATAGGCATGATAAGGCAACCCAAAGGGTTGAGATACCGCAGCGAATGCTGTGGGTGGACACATGCGCAGAAATCAGACGGTACTAATCATCACCTTGCTTCTCCTCAGCAGCCTCACATTCGTTTCGTGGACGCGACCCACATCCGAAGTCGATTCAGTTCATCCTGACGATACCACGGGTGAGGGGCCGCCTGTCACTGATACCGACAAGGACACGATTCCCGACCTACACGAACAGATGTATAGTTCGGAACGAAATATCACCCTTGACGAGGTGATTTACACTATTCCGGGCCTTGATTACCAAAATGCATCTGACAATGAATCAGATTTCGACCAAGACGGTTTGAACGCTCTAGAAGAGTATTGTTGGCCCTACGACCTGACCCACTGTTTCACCGACCGCAAATCATTGACCGGTATTCCTCCCGAGGAGAGCGAGTCAGGGATGCGGGAGTTCCTCGACCCTCGACTGGGAGACACAGACGGGGATGGTTTGCCGGACGGTTACGAGGTTTGGATGTGTATGCGCGAGAGCGGGGCCAAGAATGAATCGATGGCGTGGGAATGTGATGGATTTGACCCCCTTAATTCACAAGATGGGCATAACGATTCTGACCGATGCTGGGATGGGGAGATGGGCTGTGGAGATGGCTTCGATGTCGACCGAGATGGGGTTATAGAAGTTCATGAGTGGTACACCAATGCCGAAGAGTACAGTTATGGTGCTCCGGACAATTGGACGACCGAAATTCACGGGTTGAGATGTCTTGGGTTGATGGATGCCTGCGCTGACAATGTCACCCGCCCAACCGGCTCAGATGGCTGGTTGGGAACTGACCCGCTGAGAAATGACAGCGATTTCTACTACTGGTCGGGCAGCAGGGAGTTGGCGAAGAGCGCGAGGGGGGATGCCATACCTGATGGTTGGGAGGTCTTCTTCGGATTGGACCCTCTCAATGAGAGTGACAGCCTTCTCGACAGTGATTTGGATGGCTGGGACCTCGACCGCGACGGCATGGTGATGCCGGATGGCTCGAGGGCGACAATTCACATCGGTGAAGCCTATTCAAATCTTGAAGAGTACTACACATTCATCGACAATGGCGCTTGGGTCATTTCCGGCTTGAAATCGACGATACTCGACGCGGTGGATGCTGATGTCAACTTGTACGACCAAGGCACCACCCCGTCCATCATGCACCACGACATCCGCTCTCTCGTCGCTGATGAGAGCCTCGGTTTCATCTATGTCGCCACCAAGAGAGGAGTGACGATTCTTGACCCGGAGAGTGGTGGAAGTTGGGACCTCGCTCTGCCTCCCGGTGATGAATTGAACGAGATGATGATGTGGGAGGACCAAGGTGGCGAGAAGCGGCTCATACTTGCCACCGACAGTGGTGTCGAGGTGTGGACTTTGGCTGCTGATGGATTTCTCAATCCAGCCACTGCCATCAATGGTGTGGAAATCGGTTATGTCACCCATCTGACGCGGTTGCAGACAGGGTCTGGAAATCTTGACCTGCTGGCCGCAGGCCCCGACTCGACGGCATGGACCATGACGATTGATGGTGCTGGCCAGGTGGGCGACCTGAGGGTCGCCGAGACTTTAGTCGAGGCACTGCAGGCGGAGAATGCCACCATCCAAACCACCGCGCAGGCTTCAGTGGATGGTGGTACGATGAAACTCTATGTGGGTACTGACAAGGGATTCTTCGTCGCCAACACCGCCGATGCAACAGGTGATTTTCCCGCCCTGTGGATTTTCAATGAGACCGATGCTGAGGACTATGTGAGGCAGGCGAACCCACAGAACATCTCACACTCAGCCAATGTGCGCACTTTGGTGGTGGATGGGCCGAGGCAACCGGATGGTTCGCTCTCAAGCGCTCAGACCATTTGGGTCGGAACCGCAGGCGGAGTTCACCATTTTTCACTTCTCGATGAAGCAGACCCCGCAGTCGCCTTCAGCCGAGACAGAATGCAGAACGATGAGTTTGACCTACAGGGTGCCAATGATGTCCACGCCATTCTCCCCCTCGGCGAGGAGGTCTTGATAGGTTCTCGTTATGGGACTTGGGTGCTGGATGGAGACCATGCGAAATCCCTCGGTGTTGATTCTGAGCAGACGAGAATCCCAGGATTCGTCACTGAACTGCTGGTCATGGAAGTGAATGGGGCGGAGACGGTCTTCGCTGGCTTGCACCCAGGCAAGTTCTCCAACAGGATGCTGATCAATCCATTCAGTAATGACTCAGACCTCGATGGGATGCCTGATGGCTGGGAAATCGCACATGGCCTAGACCCGACAGACCCCTATGACAGAGACGAGGACTTGGATGTTGACGGCATCAACCTCAACCCCTTCACCGATGATCTGATAGACCACAACTGGACCAATCTCGACGAATACAGATACATCGCCAGCACGCCGGATGGGTGGAATGGTACAGACCCGAGGCTCGCAGACACCGATGGAGACGGTCTTCTCGACGGTGCCGAATACTGGGGTTGGTTCTTTGATGAGACCAACTTCACCTGCCACTACGAAGTGGGTGAGTATGTCTGTGACCAGACGGCAGGTGACTTGGCTGCGCAGGTATATGCTGTCGGGTATCCCGGCACGCAGGCGAGTGGGGGTACGGACCGAACGACAGACCCCACAAACTCTGACTCTGATGGCGACGGTATGCCCGACGGTTGGGAGATCCTCAACCGAAGATGGTTAGGGACAGAGTTCCACGGCGGCAATGAGTGGTCGATGGACCCGAGAGACCCGACTGACGCATACGAAGATGCAGACGGCGATGGACTGACCAATCTCTGCGAATATCAGTGGGAACTCCTGCTCCAAGATGTCCTTGAAAATGGACTTCCTTCACATGGCGAGAGTGCTGAAGCAGCTGTTGATTGGGTAAAGATTGACCCCAACAACCCAGACTCCGACGGTGATTCTCTGCCGGATGGGTGGGAATCGAGGTATTCGTGTTCATGGTCGGTCTCCAACATAGGAATCAATCCACTCAATGGGAGCGATGCACTTTCTAATCCGGATGGCGACGGCTATGATGTCAATCTCGATGGCAACATCAGCGCCGATGAGGAATTCAACAACTGGATGGAATATCACATCCAACACGCACAGGTGTTTGGCAACAACACCGATGATGGTACGCCCCTCCCTGAAGGATTCAGCACCGCTCTGTGGAATGCCACTTGGCTGTCCAGCGCCTCACGCCCCTTCGGAGAGTTTGCTTCACCGACCGTCACCGGCTCCGTTCCGGGGATGATTCTCGAAGACAAGGGTTCTGCCAACCCGCTTTCGGCAGACAGCGACGGCGACGGTATGCCTGATGGATGGGAGGTCTACTTCGCCCGCTGGGACGCATTTGACTCACTCTGGACGCTTAATCCAGTCAACGAATCAGATGTCTTCCTCGACCCTGATGGTGACGGGATGACCAACTGGGAGGAATACAACTCCATCTCCGCAGTGAAGAGCGAAACCGATTCTAATCAGACTTCCCCACAATACCATCCTTTCAAGTTGGGCAACTCGATAATCCTCACTCCATGGGCAACGGCCTCTGGGACACCGTCGTTCGGAGCCTACCTCACACCCGAACAATACGCCATCTCCGGCCCGACCTGTGACCCCAACGACAGCGACACCGACAACGATGGTCTGCTCGACGGTATTGAACTTCTGTTCACTCAGTGGAACTCCACCTTTGAAAATTGGACTCTGAACCCACTCGTCTCCGGCGATGGTGGTGCTGATGGTGACCAAGACGCGCTGACCGACAGGCAGGAGTTGAACCTCACTTACGAGAACCCCCTCAATGGTGGACTGGCCCCTCCCGATGCCCCCAAGATGTGGGAGGAGGCATTTGGTCTCGAACCGGCCAACTTCACAAGTCGCCTTCAGTCCATACTCGACACCAAACTGGGTCGCGCCTACCTCGCCCTCGAACAACACTCCGAATGGGTGGTCACCGGAGTTCCCGGCCCTCTGCTATCCACCCTTATAGGAATCACTGACCCGACCAACAATGACACCGATGATGATGGGATGATTGATGGATATGAATATTGGTTCACCGAATGGGATTTGGACGACAACCGTTGGTCGATGAACCCGCTGACACAATCAGACATCGATGCGGACAGTGATGACGATTCCTTTGACTGCAATGAGGATGGAATCATCCAGATGGATGAAAGATACACCAATCTGCGCGAATACGAAGCGAGAATCTACGGCAAGGAATCACTCCGTTATCAATTCCCGCCCGGTTCAGGATTGGTGGACTTCGGTGATGATGCGATTGATGCACAGATGGGCGAGAACGGACTCGATTTTTCACAAGCGAGAATGGCCATCGTCAATCTCTTCGCTGCCAAGGATGCGACCAGCGCAGAGCGGTTGAACAGAATCAACAGCGCTTGGCCTGACAACTTTAACCTCTCACTGTTCGGCATCTCCGACCCGACCCACCCTGACAGCGACCTCGACGGGATGCCTGATGGCTGGGAATTCTGCTACGGTGTCTATGATGAGGTGATGCCGGTCAATGAATATCGCTGGACATTGAATCCCGTCAATCCACTGGATGTCGACTATGACCCTGACGAAGATGGATGGTTTGACAGAACTTCTGGAGATACGCCGGCCACACAGGGGAGGTGGTCCGACCATCAGTTCACTCCGGGTGGGGTGGATGACCAATATGCACCGGGTAACACCCCCCTCTTCTTCACCAACTGGATGGAGTACGACAACGGCACCCGGCCCGATAAAAACGACACCGATGGAGATGCGGTCAACATGGTCAGGGTGGCGAATGCTGTTGATGATACGCTCACTGACGATTATTACCGAAGTTATGACCTCTCAGATGGACGCGAGGTGTTCAAGTATGGTACTGACCCCATCGACAACGACACTGATTGGGATATGTTGCCAGATTGGTATGAACTGCACCACGGCTGGAACGAGAGCAACGACAACTGGTCTAGTTACAAACAGGTTCAGGTGGTGTGGGAGCAATACTCCATCCTCGGCAACATCGCCATGCGACCACTACACGCCAACGGAAGTCTCCTCGAAAGACCTCTGCTGAACTATACATGGGTGACTTTCGACGCTACAGACCCATCTGACGCGCTGGATGACCCTGACATGGATGGAAATTGGGACTGCACCAATGCTGGATGTACCTACACTCCATACAACAATTTTCAGGAGTTCTTCGGTCTGACCAATCAGTCGGTCACTTCAGCCAGCCTTGCTCGGGCTACACCCATCACTATCGCTGGAACTGAACCACCTATACAGATAGTACCAGAGGAGTGGTGGGAACTTCGTAACGCTCTGCTGGCCAAGGGGCGAGCCAACGAGTACGATTGGAATTATTTCAGGATGTACAGAATCAACCAGATGAGCGACCAACTCTACGCCTTGGTTATGAATGACCATGACTCCGACTACCTCACCATCAACGGCAGCGACGACACACCAATTGTCAAGGGTGATTGGACTGCCGATTGGAACCGCGTGTTCGGTGACCAATATCACCTTCCCAACACCGGATTGGGAGAGATGGTCTACGGTTGGTGGCTACTCGATATCGATGGCGACCAGATGGCCGACGGCACAGACCCTGTAAACTGGGACACCGATGGAGATTGGCTGAACGATTGGTTCGAGATTGAGAACGACATGTTGGACGGCATCAGGGGCAACGGACCTTCGCCCATCAGATACGATGACAGGACAACCAGTCCAAACTGAACCGCGCCAAGAAGAACCCACCTCAGAGTTCCCGAATCGGTTGTTGTTTTGGAGATACGATGCTGACCATCCCGTTGAGTTTTTTGTAGCCAGAAATTTGTTTTGGGTGGTGCTGGAAACTATGCATTGATATCTGGCCTTAGGCCAGAGTCAACCGTGACACCAAAGGGGAGATTTCAAAGGTGGCGTTTGACTGTCCGAGCGGGAGGGGATGTCTTGAGAGTGGACAAGAGGAACAATTGTCTTCCTCTCTTCATCTTCCTTCTTTTCGTTATCTCGTCACTCACCCCCCTCATGGAGTTCACCGCCTCCACCGTATCTGCTAGTGGCGGCGGTCGTCATGTCTACACATTCAGTGATGGCTCCACCGAAGCCATCGCCCTCTATCACAGTGGCCAAAAGGCTACCAACATCAAGGTGTCCCTGCCGAAAGGAGCTGAAGTCACGGATGTCGAGATGACTCTTTCGGGCGCTTCTTCGACTGGTTGGAATCAGATCAACCACAACCTCCGTCCAGATTGGATGGCCGGCGAAGCGCAAGGCACTGACACCCGCTCTGATGACATCTCTCTCGGCTTTACATCCTCAACCCTCAATTTTTCCACCCACGGAATGGGTGAGGAATCAGCGTCTGGCACGGCTTGGAGGGACAACGGTTCATTCAGCATACGCCAACCCCATCAGTCCAACGCCTCGGAGACTAGGTTCAATCCACAGAGAACCTCGACCTCTCCGTTCTCAAATCAAGGAGCGGGGGCCACCCTGAACTACCGTGGTTGGACCTATGTGTCGACATTTTCCTCCCAGAATCTGAACCAACTGGTGAAAAAGACCTATCCGAACAATCTATCGACAGCCTCAACAGTTGTTTTCGAGGAGGGAACTTGCAACATCCCTGCACCAACCGGCAATCAGTGGTCAGCCTACTATGGATTCAGAGATTGGACCATCGGCGATGACGAGAGGATGTACGGTATTCTTGGCCTTAACCGCCAGAGCGCCGGGGTGAACGACCTTGTAATGGTGGTCATGGATGTGCGCTACGAAGATGTCTGGACTTGCATCAACACCTACGACATCTCGGTCAATTCTTTCGGGCCATATACCGGTATTTCCTACGACAGAAGTAGGGATTTAGTCTGGGTTCTTCACTCTGTTCGGAGTTCTATCCTACCCTACACTTTCAACGACGACGGCACATTTGAGAGGGATTCATCCCTGCAATACTCATTCTTCACGAGTTATAGTGAGGTGAATGGGCTGGTCGCTCACAACAACCTCTTCTTCTTCCGCAGTAAGGCAAGTTGGAGTCAGGACCGTCTGGAAGCGTATGCCATCAGCGGGACCTCCACAACCCTCGCAAAACAGACCGGTGAACGCACCATCAGTGCCACCGGTTTCGGCCTCTACTACGACGGCAAACGCCTCTCTCTGATTGACCACTATCAGTGGTCGGCGAGATACTTTCGGGAATATGGAAGTGGCTGGGCCTACCCGATTTCAGCCCAGCCGGGGACTTCAACATGGATTTCCGAGCCGATTGATACACAATCCGATGTGGTTGCCGCCAACATCGGAACCGAATGGAGCGCCAGTTCTGCTGGTGACAGAGTCGATTACTGGGTCAGTGCTGACAACGGAACACATTGGGTTTCGGTGACCAACAATGAGACAGTCCACTTCGTTAATTCAGGGAATCAACTCCGTTGGAAACTGCAGTTGGTCGGTGGCACTGCGGTTTCTTGGTGGGTTTCAATGGAGTACTCCACCGACTATGCTGCCACAGGCACTTGGACATCACCGATAATTCCCACAGGAACACAGGTAGGAACTCTGAAGCCAGCATGGAGTTCCACCACTCCCGCTGGCACATCATTGGATGTCGAAGTCAGTAATGACAATGGTACAAATTGGCATACAGCAAGCAACAATCAGATGATAGAGTTGCAGACTCAAGGGGCGCAACTGAAATATCGCCTGACCATGGCGAGTCAGAATTCCGACATCACACCCCTTCTCCACTCTTTCACTCTCGACTATGAAGAAGGATACCCCACCGCGGTCCGACTGGATATCGGAAATGACAATGTCAATGATTACATCGGTTCTGGTCTGTTGAACTCGCCTGTTGACATCAGTGGGCCGGAACTCGTCAACGCCTTCAATGCGCACATCATCGACAACGGTGTCGGAGTCTCCAACATCACACTCGCACTCTCTGCCGGTTCTCCCGGCAGGATAAAAGTCTCCAATCTCGACATCACATACCGTCTCAACACGAGAGTCTTGGATGTTTCAATCGAAGGGGACATGTTGGTTCCAGACGGTGAAAACCGCGTGATGCAGGTGCGGGTCGCCGAAGGGGATGAGGCCGACAGAATCGTACAGGTGCAGGTTGAACTGTTGGCTGATAACTTCAACAACTCAGTGCTTCAGTGGCAGAGTGGCAATTCCTGCGACCTAGTCAGTGACAGTGACAACCTCATCATTTTTGATGCTGGAAACTGCTCTTCATCGGTGGGGCAAGATGGTTTTCTCTCTCTCCATCTCCCCATACAATCCACTTGGGAATGGAATGACCAGAACGAGGTCGAGGCGGCCATCACGGTCGATGACGACCTCGGACGACAGGTGAACGGCTGGCAGACCACCGACATGAATGTCAGGGTTGAGAATGATATCTTACTCACCGACTTGGGTGTCGTTGACGAGACTGGTCGGGTTCTCCAATCGTCAGACTGGGTCAGAGGTGGTATGACCCTCACATTCTCCGGCGGAATCTACTTTGAAGGAACGACATACACTCCGAAGGCCGGCCAGTTCAACATTGAACTGACCGGCCAGAACCTCACCATCAATGGTGACCCTGAGGAACCAGAGAAACAGTTCCACATCGAACCGAATCCGAGCCACGGTGCCTACTCCTTTACCATTGTATCACCTATTGAATCATCACAAGGTGGAATGCTTTTCCGCGTGAAGGCAGTGGCGATGCAGAACGATTCTCTCTATGTAAATCCGGAGTTCAACTCGGTGAGAATCGTCCTCGACGGCAACAGTCCACTGGTAGTCGATGCCGACCCCGTAGACGGCTCAGAGAGGCACAAAGGAAACCCGAATCAACCAATTCGCATTGTGGTGCAGGATTCGGTAGACCCCCCTACCCTGTTGACCCTTCACTACTGGCGTCAAGGTCAGGACGACCTGAATTACGACCAGATTCCCGATGAGAATGAATATGTCACAATGTCGCTGAGGACCCCCGAACTCCAGCCAGGAGGTATCAACATCTTCGAGGGTTTGATTACTGATTCGATGAACAAACACGGCGAACGGGTCTCCTTCTATCTCACCGGCGCAGACGAACAGGGAAATGAACTGGCCATGGGTGGGGGTGCGGTATGTCCGAGCGACGCTGCTCCGTGCGGGAACCTTCCAAGCCAAACGCTGCCCGACTGGGATGCAGATTTGGTGACCTACCGAATACGAGAGGAATTTGAACCAGAATTGGTGTTGGATGGCAACACCACCATCGTTGGGCACGATGATTCTGCACCGTTGCACCCCGGTATGACCTACAAGGCGAACCTCAGAGTCTGGGATAACAACGGCTGGACCGATATTGAGAACATCAAGATATCACTCGGGGGCTCGTTCGATGACAATGATTCAGCAATCTGGGCCAACTTCACCAAGTTGGCGAATGGCTCATTGTCGATGTATCTTGAATCTGGGAGTTCTGGTCTCGCCGTCTCGAATCTCTACAGTTCGTTCTCGATAGTGAATGATACTGCCATCGACCTCTCCATCAATTTCCAACTCACTTGGCTCTTTCCGGAGGAGTGGGACACAGACGGCGAAGAGACATTCATCCCCGTGATAGAGGTGTTGGATTGGCCGTGTCACGACGGCTCAACCCTACCCTGTTTTGAACATCGCGGGGGGTTGGGTAATGACCGCTGGAGCCTAGACAACGACCTCCGTTTCGACATGGCTCCCGGCCATTTCACCGCCATCGACCTCGCCACCGGCAGGAATCTCTACACCGGTGGAGATGAGCAGGCGACTATCGCTGCCGGACAGGTCGTCAGAGTGAATGGGCGGATTCTGTTCAGTGAGGATGAGACTCCCGCCCCAGAAGGTGCTTTCGACATAGTGGTCGGAAACCTCGAACTTGAATGGCGGGCAGTGCCGAGAGAAGGAGGCGAGTTCACCAGCGATATTCTCGTACCCAACGTCAGAAGCGGACACCTCGACATGATTGCTTGGCTCGAAGAACTGCCCGGACTCGCTTCTGACGAGACCGAAGAGGCGCCAAGAATCCTGTTGGAGGTGGATGGGGTCTCACCTCAGATAAATGCCATTTCCCCATCGGGTGATATCACCATAGACGGAGCGTCAGCGATTGATGTCTTCGTCAATTCGAGCGACGACCACGGATTTATCCCCCAGAGAACGGCAGTTCTCCATTACAAGGTGAAGGCGGGGGAGTCGGAGGTTTCGCGCGGTTCACAGGAACTTGGAACTCTCCTCGAGGCGTATGGATATGGGCATTGGACGGGTAGTGTCGACCTCACCGATGGCGGTGTCACTGAACTCCTACCGGGTTATACAGTGGATGTCTGGGTGACTGGTGCAGATGCCGCCGGTAATCCCTATGTCTCAGAAAACAACACCGAACACGCCCCCCTCACGGTGTGGAGAATCATCAGGGTTGGTCCTACAGTGACTCTCACTTCCCTCGATGTTCGCTGGTCTGACGCAACACCCGAATCGGGTGATAATGTTACACTGCACATCTCCGGTGTGAATGAGAACAGCGAGGAGGGTTCTTTGACTTTCCAATTACAACAGAAGACGAAGGATGGAGATTGGGTTGATGTTCAAGATGGTTCAACAGATTCTTTGTTGAGACCTGAGGGTGAATTTATCGCCGACATCACGATTGCCACCAACGAAGTCGATGAGGAGACAGTCGAGAGGTATCGATTGGTGGTCAAGGATGGGCATGTGATTCTTGACCGAATGTCTCTCGACCCCTTGATTCTACAGCCGCCCATCGCTAGAGATGGGGCCGCCATCAGCGAACAGTTCACAGAGAGAACGGGAACGGTTCTGCTCTATCTAGCATTGATGGTGGCCCTCATTGCAATCGTTATTCTTGTCGTCATGAACAGACAGTTGACAGCGCTTGAAATCGACTTGGATGAAGATGACCATACTGCACAGTTGGCATTAGAGATGGAGCCACCACCGCCGACGGGATTTGACCCCAACTCAGCCCCGCCGCCCGCTGGTTTCGACCCCAATGCCCCCCAACCCACCTTCATAGCAGGCGTTGGGGCCGCGAGTTCTCAGGCGACGGACTCAGCGGCGCTAGGACTACATCCTCCAGCAGAAGAGAGAGCAAATGTCCATCAGACCCATTCATCAGTTCAATCAGCCCAATGGACAGATGAGATGCTGCTGGGGCAGGGTTGGACTCAATGGCAGATAGACACATGGAGGGCTGGACAAGAGGGGACCTCTTCTCCAACAGGTGGCGACAGCCCGCTTACTACTTCCTCAGCAGTCGTGACTGGCGACCCCTCGCTAGGAGCAGCCACTCAAGACATCGGCGCGGGGAGCGGAGCGGCCATCTCCACCACAGGAGGTGCCGATGAGCCAGCCTCGCAAGAGTTGCCCGCCAACCATCCCGCTGCCGGATTCAATTTCAGCGACTCGGTGGTTGATTCAGTCATGTCGGAACACGGCATCACCGACAGGCAAGCCTTCCTCACACATGCGATAGAATTTGACTTCGATGGCAACAACTATCTGAACCACAAGGAACTGCAAGAGGCGGCAAAATCGTTCACTAAGAAGTGAGTGGGTCAGCCCCTATCCCAACGGCCGAGGCTCAAAAGGAGCCTATCCTTCTATTGCCACCTCCATGTAGCCCACAACTCACTGGATACTCTCTACCTTGGTGGTCGGCGAGGAGTCTGCATCCGGCGTAGTTACCCCTCATGGTGGTCAGTTAGAAGTCTCGATGACCGGATATTTTCCCTCATGGTCGCCGGCAAGGAGTCCGCATCCGGCGTAGTTACCCCTTGTGGTGGTCAGTTAGAAGTCTCGATGACCGGATATTTTCCCTCATGGTGGCCGGCAAGGAGTCTGCCCACCCCATGTCTCCTTGAGAATGCGTGGCGCGGTGTCACTCCACCCAATATCCTTCGCCCAGCCCGACCCGCTGTGCCTTGCTACTCGCCGCCCCCATTACGGTGTCACTCCACCCAATATCCTTCGGCCAGCCCGACCCGCTGTGCCTTGCTGCTCGCCGCCCCCATTCCGGTGTCACTCCACCCAATATCCTTCGCCTAGCCCGACTGGTCGGGCAATCCACCGCCCCCACAGAGAGCCCCTTCGCCTCATGCGACATTCTGACTGGCGACCGAAAGCATCGCATTCTGATAGGCATCAAAGAGGGACCAGAGCCAGAGAAGGGGCCACAGTAGGCAGAAGAGCAACGGAATCTGTAGGGCAAACCAATCGAACGCCTTGCCGTGTTGCCGGTTGAAATGTTGGCCTAGGAATAGGAAGGGAACAACCGCCAATGCCGTAGCAATGAGAGGCCTGAGCGCACCCCACGGCCCGACACCTCCGGTGATTTCACTGATTACCACCATGACTACATGGAACGGGGTCGCCAAACGGGATGAATTCTCCAACCTCTCGCGCAGACGCTCGCCAACACGGTCTGAGAATCCACCACTCACATACCCCCCGTCGGTGTTCGTATATTTTGAGTCACACGGTCGTAGGTGTTGGAATCAGGCTAATTGGTTGTAATCGTCATCCTTGTCGATGAGTCTGAACCAGTACAGTGAGAGCAGGAGCAGAGCCAATGCGACAGCATAGATGACGAGATGGAACTCCAGACCTACTCGAGTCGTCAGTCCTGAGTGTGAAACAGAGATTCTCCAGCCAGCGATGAAGGAGAGGGCAGAGGCGATGGCGAGTGTGTAAGCCCTCCGGATGCGCGCTCCCCTCGATTGCTCGGCGAACTCCTTCGGGCCGATGCTCATCCGCAACACCATCCTCAACCAGAGGGGCAGAAGCCGTTTGAAATCGTTGAGAGATTGGGAACATAGCCAGAGGAGCAGGCCACAGGATAAGAGAAGGAAATCGCCATCTGCCAATCGCCATTCACTGGGTGAGATTCCGGTGGTTATTTTGAAGAATTCAAGGATGAAACAGATGAATCCTATGGCGTAAACCATCGCATCCGCCAACAGGAGACCGTTGTTGGCGACTGCTTCACCTCCGACACTGTGGAATCTCTCTCGTGATTGTCTTAGCGACAACTCCTCGATGTCTTCCATCGTAGTGGCGGCGACCTTCTGTGCAATAATTCATGTCCCTTCGCCACCGCCGCAGTGTCGGGTTTGAGGGGAAGCAGATGGCCGTCGAGATTCTTCTCACCGGATTCGAAGCCTTCGGTGGGGCAGAGACAAACATCAGCGAAACCATAGCCAATCGCCTCGATGGAATAACCAAATTGGTTCGACTCGCTGATGAAACGGGTCCTATGTCAGCACCGGAGAGGGAGTTGGAGATTACCATCGAATCGCACATTCTTTCAGTCGATGAGGCTGGAAGTGAGAAAGTATCCGAACTTCTGAGAGGCACCTTGCGCACAAACCCTCAGGTGGTTGTGTTGCTCGGAATGTCATCTCGAAGCGGAAGCATCCGCATAGAAGAGGTGTCTTACAACGAACAGAATTTCTCCTTTCCGGACAATTCGGGGCGGAAACTCGTCGACTCCTTCATCAGTGACAGCGGTCACAGCGTCCTCCACTCTACAGCACCAATCAATCTCCTCAAAGAGGAACTACGACAGGAAGAGAATCTCACATTCAGCAGCGACCCAGGCCGATTCGTCTGTAACGAGACCTATTTCAGAACCATCTCAGCAGTTGAAGAACTCGGCTTGCGGGAGCGACATGGAAGAGCTTTGCCGGTTATATTCGTACACATCGACGAGTCAGGAATAGACGTGGATGAAGCGAGTGAGCAGATACTCAGAATCGCCGCCATCTGCGCCCAACGGCCGCAGATGCAGGTCGTCGGTGGGATGCTCCGTGATGGTGGAGGCAGACTGCACGCCGCCCGCAGAGCAGAGGGAGAATACATGGCCGGCTACTGGGAGTTCCCTGGTGGGAAGGTCGAGAGGGGGGAGAGCAGGCGGGAGGCGCTGATACGAGAATACAAGGAGGAGTTCTCTTGGGACATCACCCCCCTACATATCTGCGAGGAATACTCACATGCTTGGCCTGAGATGGAGGTTCATCTCACTTTTTTCCACTGTCAATATGATGGAGAATTGCCGCCAGCGGTGATGACTTCACATGATGAGAGCCGCTGGCTGGCTGAAGAAGAACTGATTTCGGTTGATTGGCTGCCACCCGATGTCAAGTTCATCGAACGACTGATTGAGAAAGGGGTCGCCAACCTGTGAAACAGCCATCAACTACCGCCTCCATCTCACGCCACCCTGTCACGAGGTGGGCGCCCCTTGCGCACCAACCCGTCAGCAAGACCGATGGTGAAGGAGATATGCAACAATACAAGTAATAGTGGGAGTCCAAAAACCAATGTCGGCTGTCGCCGTGAAATGCCCTCCAGCAGCCCGTGTAAAGTGAGGACCACGAGATAGACAAGAGGAGGGCCTATCCAGAGTGGAACATCCTGAGTGGAGAGTTCTGTGAAGAGGAGGGTGATGGTCAGAAGGAGCCCAATCAACGGCAGAAATTCCAGAATCGAAACTCTCTTGGGGGCTTGGAGAAGGTGTTTTGTTCGCCAGAAGCCGTAGCGATGGGCGAACTTCAACCATCCCGATATACTCTTTCTCTTAGCCATGTGGCAATAGGATGCGTCGGAGCGCTGAAGTGACCAACCGGCATGGCGGAGTCTCATGTTGAGTTCTGAATCCTGTGTGGTGATGAACCGCGGATTCCACCCTCCGAGAGAGCGGACAGCCTCAACGGAATAGAGGGTGAACGGGGGTACCAAGGTCTCACTTCGGCCGCGGAATTGCGCGAATTGCCCTTTTCCTGAAGCGAGAGGATTCTGGAGGGTCGCCTCAATCCAGCGGCCGACCATGCCGAGGTTTTCATCGGATTCCTTGACCAGAGTTCCGATGCCAGCGAGTTTTCCCCCTCTCTGTCTGACTTCATCCTCAACCTCGGCGTATTCCACCATCCTCCTCTCGATGTGGTCTAGTGGGACCCAGACATGACCTATCATCTCCAACAGGTGAGTGGTCTGTTCGGGGGTATGGGAAAGGCTGAGGTTTCTTGCCTCTGCAACGAACTGGTCGGGGTTGTCAATGAGAAGAACTTCAGGTCCATTAATTTCAGCGGAAAATTCAGCCATCGATGCGACGATATCCCTTGTCCCGTCATCGCTGCCACCGTCAACGACATGAATCAAGTGCCTGTTCGATGGCCATGTCTGATGGATGAGTGATTTGAGGCAGCGCTCGATGTATTCAACCTCCTGAAAGGTCGGAATCACAGTCACAACGAACGGCTCAGCCATCTCTCTCACTCTTCCGGTGCGCCATCATATCGTCAATGTTGCCGCTGTCGCTGGCGGAATGGTTGATGTTGTCCCCCTCGTCGCGGTTGCTGATGAGTGGAGTCAGGGCCAAGGTGACCACTACGGTTCTGCCACATGAAGACCCTACTGCGGTGTTCGCTTCAATCGCCGCCATTTTCCCTTCATTGGAGCAACCTCACATCGGTGACAAAGCCTTCCCTCTGAGCGATGTCTCACTGTGGGAATTCGACGGAGTCAACTTGGAGACATTTCTCGAAAAAATCTCGAAGCAGAGAATTCTCGACACCGCCTTGGATTCTATGGCGGCAAATCTTGCCGCCGACTCCACCACATTCTCCATCTCCCGTCAGGCGGCATTGGCGGGGAAGGTCGCCTTTGAGGCGGAAGGCGGGGGGCAATCTTTGGGCGGTGTCATCAAAATCACCCTCTCAGGAAGTGGATTGGCTGGATGGATTGAGCGAGAGACTTGGCATCAAGGCAGAATTGATTATCCACGGGCTATCAGGGATGAGTTCGCCATGAAAGAGGATGGTGAATCCCGTGACTGGTTCACCTAGTCCCTCCGTCATCATGTTTCAGTTTGCCTGCCCGAGCAGCCGCATAGACTCACGGAGAGGAGGGCGAGTGCACGGACAGGAAGTTCAACCTTGCTTCCCTGTACAGCCCTAACCAACCAGTTCCCTTACAAAGAGGGGTATTCACCACCTTCTGATTGGACAGTTCTGCAACTGCTTGTCTTGGAGGGGTGGCTCTGTGAGAGGTGACTGGAACGGGTGGACACAATTGCAACCTTCACCCTATCAGTGGTCAAGGGTGGCTCTGTGAGAGGT
>CAYFFQ010000002.1:0-227762 GCA_964342465.1 uncultured Candidatus Poseidoniales archaeon
CAGTAGGCAAAGAGAAATCCCAAAAAAACCACTTAACTTTGACTGCGGAAAGCAAAAAATCGGCCAAATCACTTCGGTTGGACTACAGTCAGGGAGAAAACTGTTCATACAGTCACATCAGACGATATTCTCGGCTTGGCCGATGCAGCAACCAATGGTATCATTTTCTTCTCACTAGCAATAGTGTGGCCCCGCCAGTGGGGACGAACGACAATTCGTGTGTCTCATTCATCATACGAACAAGAGTTATCCAGCCATTGAATGCCGCAATTTTCTCGCTGTCAGTTTCATCTTCGAGAGGGAGGTCAGGCTCTAGTGTGATGAGCAACCCATCCTTGGCCATTAAGGGAAGAGTTGCCATGAGACAGTCGGTTTGTTTCTCCCATCCAACATCAACGACAGCGAGGTCGAACCCCGCTTTGACATTATTTTCTTCAACCCATTCACACCAATCCGCATTTACTATTTGACTCCAAGACCCCGCTCCGAACCGTTCTACCACGCGGTTGAGTATGACGCAAAATTTCGAGCCGGATTCAACCAACATGTATCGCTTTGGAGGAGACGACGATTCACTCCATGTGTGGAGGAGCCAAGATGAGAGGTGGCCGATGCCGGCTCCAACTTCCAACACATCTTTCGGGGCGATGGTTTGTGAGATTTTCGTCACTAAATGACTTGCAGGGAGAGGCATTGTGGTCAGGTCCATATGAGCCATCTGTTCTCCTATGTTGGCAGTAACCTCTGGTACATCAATTTCGGACATTTGCAGGCCTGAGATGAGGTCGCTTAGGGTGCGCTGACTATTCTTCACAGGCCGTGCTGAGAATAGGTGGCTGTTGAATGATTGCATGGTCACCAAATACATATTTCCCCTTCATTTTGTTCACTCCTACAATTTGCCGGTGCTCTTGGGATGAGAAACCAAATGCCGGTACTCTTGGGATGAGAAACCAATTGCGGGTGTTCTCGCGTTCAAGAAATATCAGGAGTGTCTAGGTGTCAAAGAATAGTTTGACAGGTTCAATTTTCTTTCAGCCTTGCATGGAACAGGATGGGTGTGATTTGTCGTGGCCAGTAGGAACTTTTCTGAACGCTGCAGAGGGGTCGCATTGAAGAGGGGTGGGCGTGCCGAACCACTCATGGAAGTGCCTGTTGAGGGGGATGGTCGTGTGGCCGACTGCCCTTATTGCGAGATGGCCTCCCTCCATGAGATTCTACGTGAGAAACCCAAGGGGAGGGGTGTAGACTATCTTACAAGATGCACGGAATGTGGTGAGGTTCACACAATTGAGGTTAGGCCCCCTCGTCCTTTGGAGGTTAAATTCACGCTCTCAGAGGGGGCGAATTCTGAAGCAACGATGATAGAGGTCGATGATGACGAGGTTTTCACTTTGGGTGATGAGTTCGACCACCTTGATGCTGTTTGGAGGATTACGAGATTACAGATGCCAGACAACTCATCAGCGAACTCAGCTGGTGCTGACGAGGTGGCGATGGTTTGGGCGCAGCGGAGCGATGTAGTGCGCTTGCGCCTGACTTTCAGCGAGGGCGATTATTCGTTTTCCGACTCGCTTCTCTGTCAACCCGACGAGGTCTTCCAATGCGGTTCAATCTTCCCACACGATGGGAAGAAATGGCGAATCAGGGCGCTGCATAGCGGGGCTGGAAGGACCCTCAATGGCAAAATGCGGGCGGCCGAAATCAGGAGGGTATTCCTTCATCTTCCACCAAGCAGAGAAGAGACGGCAGCGAAGAAGAGAGAGGCTCGCGGGCGTTGGAAGGGGCAGGATTTCCGCGGCCGAGAGGAGCATCATGAGAGGGTCAAACAGGCAAATATCACTTCCAGGCGGCGCTTCCGCCGCCATGAATGATGCACCCCCGCATCATAAACCGATGCCTCCCCACCTCAAGGATTGATGCCCCCCCTCATCATCTCACCCCGTTGTTCGGTAGTTTACCAATTTGAGTGGATTGGAATCTATGCTCATCCCCACTCTCAGGGGAGCCTGTCACCGCGACCACGGCATCAGGAAGGATTTCGTAATGTGCCAGGCAACATCAGGATTCTCTCGCAACCGTCGCATGCTGTATTCATACCATTTCGTGCCGTATGGGATATAGACCCGTACATTGTGCCCCTGTTTGAGTAATTGTCTGCGAAGGTCTCCTCGTACCCCTAGCAACATCTGGAACTCATATCCCTCACTCTTGTCACCCCTTCGTATGACCCCCTCTCGCGGGTCGTGGATGGATGGACCCATCCCTCGTGAAGTGAGAAGTTGGATTGCGGAATTGACCACCGGCTTGTCATGTGTTGCGATGGCACAATATGCACCACGGTCAAGAACCGCTTCTAAGGCCTCGGTGAAGGCGCTGTTGATACCGTGATAATCGGTGTGAGCAATTTTCTCGGATTCTAAGTATATCCCCTTGCAAATCCGGAAGTCGGCACTACCATTGAGGAGTCCACATATCTGAGAGATGTCTTCTGCAGTGCGAAACAGTCTTGCTTGTAAGACGATACCTACATTGTCGAATCCCTTTGCTTGCATGGTTGTAAAAACATCAATCGTGGCTTGGGTGACGCGGTGGTCTTCCATGTCCAATCGCACGAACATGTCGTGTTGTTTGGCGACGGTGAGAAGCCTCTCCATGTTTGACAGGGCCCTCCCTTCATCGATTAGCAACCCGAAGGCAGTCGGTTTGACTGAGATGTTGGCATCCAATCCATTCTCGGTGATGGCTGCTATTATCCTCTCATATTCAGCGAGGAAGTATTCTGCCTCTTCTAGAGTTGAGATGTCCTCGCCGAGGACATCCACAGTGAATCTGCATCCTTCACTTTTTGCCAATTTCTGCATGGAAGCGACGGCCGAACTGATATCTTTGCCAGCCACGTATCTCTTCGCCACCCAACCGACGAAAAAACGCGGCATGAAGGGAAGTAGTCTGACCATCGCCTTCCCGAACAAGCCCACGGCCCCAACCCCGTAATGCGGAAACCCCCGTCCGCTCTTTGACAATTACCCAATTCAGCCCACTGTGACTGCCTTGTGACTCGCTGCTCACTCTATGCTCGTTTGGGCATGATGCGGGGGTCGTATGGCAACCTTGCCCCTCACCTCCAGTTCGTCACTAATAATGCCCCACACCAATTGGTGAAAACATAGTCTGTGAGCGAAGGTAATAGAATTCTGATGGCATCAACAAATACCTTGACCAGAGCAAGGCTACTGCGCCGATTCCTTCCCCTGGGCGACAAAGTTCTGATGGCATCGATAAATACCTTGACCAGAGCAAGGCCAAGGAAAAGCCCCCTCTTCCTGCCTGACAGAGCGGGACGGGCGGTTTGATTGCAAATGTAATTGTTGTGAAGTATGGTCATTATTCGAAATCAACTGTTCTGCCCACAGCAATACCCAATTCTGCACAATAACGCTTGATGGCTTGCCTTTGCCACCCTTTGAACGACTTTCTGTCGAGGTGTGCGATGACCTTCCCCCTCGGAAACGCCGCCTTCGTGCTCTCAAGAGAGACTCGGATGGCGTGTCGCCACTGACCACTCGGGTATTCTCCACTCTGTGGGTCCCAATGTTCACCCTCCGGTTTTTCCATTTCCAATGCGTAGTTCGCCAGTTGATGACCTGCCCAGCAATCGGTCTTACGAATCACATCTGTATGCCTCGGGGCGTAGTGGCCACCGCCGATTCCCAACATCACTTTGCTTTCGGATTGTTGTTCATCAGAGAGAGTGTTCCAATCCCCGATTCCGTTTCCTTCGCCATTGAGAGCGAGCCCCTCATGGATGACATCCGCCCACGCCTCCGCAGCATCAACCCTACCCCAATGTGTCTCAGATGAACCGATTTCGATGAACATAGTAGGCACAGAGAGGGTAGGCCCATGGTGGGTGACCTCGATTGTCATATCAAATTCTGGAATCAACCCGTGCCTCTCTCCCGCAGCACACATCAGTCGGTACCAACCGGCAAATCTGGTCGAGGGTAGGACAACACTCCCCTTGATGCCCCCATATTCCGCTGCTTCCCCGAGCGGTGATTCCCCAGGGACTCCGATGACATGGAGTGTGAGGGAAGGTTGGCCACTTGCAGCGAAATGGCGTGAGAGAAAGATGACTTCTTTGACATCAGTTCCCATGGCCCGTTGATACCGTTCATCTAGGTCATCCTCCCACAGGACACGCTTGGGGAACCACCATAGGTGTACCTGAGCTGACTGGTGCATCCATGTCCGACCACATTCGACCTTTTCCTGTTCCAACCACCCGCCGCGAGCGAGTAGAGCATCCCCTTGGATGGTGGAACCTATATCGGGGGCAGAAACTATGAGAAGGGTGACCGCCAACTCAACCACCCCAAGCGAGCAACTCTTCTGCATATCCACTGTAGTAAGTGGGGTCAAGGAGAAGAGGCGGTTGGAACACCTTTGCCAACAAATCAATCCCCCGCATTTTGTCGGAAAGCAACCCCGAAAGTATGCAGTAAGCAATTCAGATTGAGGAACAGAACCCATTCAAAGATGGCTGACAGAGTGTATTCCCCGATGAGGAACCCTATCCCTGATATGGCCATCGCGAGCCCCGAAATAGTGAGCATCATCCTCCTAGCCTTGGTGGTCTCTAGGCCAAACCAATGTACCCCCAAATCGAGAGGTGCGCGCGCGCTGCTCATCAGCATTGAGAAGAGCCACATCGAACCGAACATCAAGTAGGCGAAAATCGAATGAACAAGTATGTCGGTGTGCATTGGGAAAATGGCTACTCCGATGAGGAAGTTACCTGCGAGAGCGCCTATGAAAAATCTCCGAATCGGGGGCCGTTCTATCTTCTTCATTTTCAGTTGACTGAACGTTTTATTCGTTAAGAATACGGAAACGAATGTGAGGAGAGCCCCTGTTAGAGCGACAGAAAATTGGAAGATTGTTCCTTCCGGTGGGAAAACTGCTCCAGAGGAGATGAAGGGTGGCAATCCGGAAGCGAACTCGGTGGGAAGGAAGGAAATCCCCATGCTTCCTTCTATGGAGATGGAGTCATTTCTGCCGCCACCGCCGAACTGGACAAACAATTGGGTTAGGAATGCCGTCGCTAGATTGAGCGTCAATGTGAGGTGAAGGGCGATTCGCTTCTGTTTCAAACTCATCAATTCACTCACCTTCAGTCAACATTCGGAAAGCATCTATGTCGAACAGTGATGCGGCGGATGCGAGTGCTTCCTCCAAGGAAAACCAGCGCGCCTCCTCTACTTCGTCGGGTTTGAGTGTGAATTCAATATCCTCACCCACATCCACGAGATATGTGAAAGAAACCCAATCTATTCCTTCGGCATTGAAAATGCGTTCCTGCACCACACATCTGTCGATGCCCTCATTCACCTCGCCGCCCTCTCCACGCGGGTCTGGGAGAGTGAGTTTGACACCGAGTTCTTCGAAAAGTTCCCTCTCCGCTCCTCGCCTCGGGTGTTCAGCGTAATCGAGAAATCCGCCAGGAAGAGTCCAATGTCCGGTGAAGAAACCTCT
This sequence comes from uncultured Candidatus Poseidoniales archaeon, assembly GCA_964342465.1. Lineage (GTDB taxonomy): Archaea > Thermoplasmatota > Poseidoniia > Poseidoniales > Thalassarchaeaceae > MGIIb-Q1. Next base: position 5,539 of record CAYFFQ010000002.1, read on the forward strand.
CTTCACCTTTTGTAGCAACAACTCACCCTTTGGATTGCGAAGAATTACTTTGGCTACGAGTCTATGCATCGTTCTATAGACACTTTCCCGAGCCACAGGGTGGACGGCTGCATCGGAAATCAGATAGTCCTTCCACGCCCAATCACGCGGCCAATCGACATCTGGTAGGGCGTGTGTCACTTCGTGGATTTGCTCCCCGAACTTGAAGCGATTGACTCTCTTGACAGCCCAAGTAAGTCCCAACTCACTTGCTTCTGCTTCTGATGGCAGACGGTATAGCCAACCCCTCCCTTCCAACTCAGGAGAGTCGGCCAAACGACCTCTCTGTGGCCGTTCCGGACCGTTTCCTTCGGCATTGACCAGCAACACCTTGCCATCGTGTTCGAGATAGAGGTGTTTGCTCGCCATGTTGTGGCGAGTGACCCGCGCATCATCAAGTCAGCGCAACTGCTACCGCGCAATTACCGCTCGAAGAATGGGGGATTGGGAGACAAATTGTTCAATATCCAAGTAGGTCCGTAAGTTGGTCTTTGTAGAAATTTGCAGAACCCTGGAGACTACCCAATTCTTCCTCGGTGAGTTCCAGTTCAATTATTGATTCCACTCCATCTCTGCCGAGAATCACAGGCACTCCGATGTAGATGTTCTCCAATCCGTATTGGCCGGTAAGGTGGGCGCTGCAGGGGAGGAGTCGTTTTCTGTCCATGACGATTGATTCTGCCATGATGGCCGCAGCGCTGCCCGGTGCGTAGAAGGCACTCCCACGCTCAAGCAGTTTGACTATCTCACCGCCGCCACTCGCAGTTCGCTGGCTGATGGCGGCTATGGTTTCCTCGTCGAGTAGTTGGGTGATTGAGATTCCCCCGACGGTGGTGTATCGTGGCAGTGGAACCATCGTATCTCCGTGGCCTCCGAGAACCATTGCCTGTACATCCTCGTTCGAACATCCGATCTCCTGTGCAACGAAATGGGTCATGCGCGCCGAATCGAGAATCCCCGCCTGTCCGACCACTCTGTTGTGGGGGAATCCGGTCACCTCCCGCATGTGGTAGGTCATCAGGTCCAACGGGTTGGTCACCATGACAATCACACTGTCCGGGGCGTACTCCCTTATGCCGGCGCCAACCTGTGATACGATGTCAGCGTTCTTTCCGATGAGGTCTTCCCGACTCATACCTGGTTGGCGGGGGAATCCGGAGGTGACGACGACTACATCTGCACCGGCGATATCAGCGTAATCAGCAGTGCCGGTGATACTTCCATCGTAATTCAGAATCTGGCCGCCTTGGCTCATGTCAAGGGCTTTCCCCTTGGCGAACCCCTCGAAGATATCGAGAAGAACGATGTCTCCTAACTTTTTCTGGGCGAGTACGAAGGCGCAAGTTGCCCCTACATTCCCCGCCCCAATTACTGCAATCTTCGCCTTTCCATCAACCATCTGGTCACCCTCTGTGGTGACCGGCGAGGGTAGGCAGAACAAATACTCACCGTTTTTCCATTCACACGATATTCTCTCGTTAGTGAATGGCAGATAGGTCGATGCTAGTGTGGATTCTGCACTTGCCTCGGTAAGTTGCTTTAGAGCCATATTCAAGAACCTAATACTTCCCGCCTGCCTTCAAGAACAGTAGCCCCACCTATAGGTGGGGGTTGCTGCCGCGGTGGAATCAACATGAAACTGGGTGTCGTCAAAGAGGCAGAAGATGAGACGCGGGTGGCTATTGTTCCAGCATCATTGCGGAAACTGAAGAAACTCGGATTCGAGGTGTTCGTCGAGGCTGGTGCTGGCGAGAAAGCATTCCACAGTGATGACCAATACCGTGAGGCGGGAGCGACTGTTTGTGGCCGAGGGGAGGCTCTTGCGGCTGACATCGTCGTCGCCATCGGTATGCCTGAACTCGACGGGATGAAAGAAGGTGGGATGTTGACTTGTGTAGCCGACCCATTCAGGGCACCGGAGAGGGTAAAGGCAGCGATTTCTGCGGGCATCACCCTGTTCAGCATGGATATGATTCCCCGCCGGCTTTCTCGGGCGCAAGCGATGGATGTCAACAGCAGTCAGGACAATCTAGCCGGCTACAAGGCAGTTCTCATGGGGGCGGCAAAGATTGCCAAAGGAATTCCGATGATGACCACGAGCGCCGGAACAGTTCGGCCTGCCAAGTTCGTCATCATGGGTTCAGGCGTTGCAGGGCTACAGGCTATCGCTACGGCAAAACGCCTCGGTGCGATTGTATTCGCATCAGATGTGCGTAAATCCGCCGCAGAGCAGATAGAATCAGTCGGAGGAAACTTCATCGAAGTAGACGGAATGGATGATTTTGAAGATGAGTCTGGATACGCAAAACCCCTCACACCTGAATTCATTCAGAAGGTCAATGACACCGTATGCGAGGTGGCTTCTGAGGCTGATGTCATCATCACGACAGCGCGCATCTTCGGCAGACCAGCCCCAATCACGATTCCAGCATCCGCAGTTGCCGGATTCAAGGCGGGAGCAGTAATCATCGACATGAATGCCGATGTCGGCGGCAACTGCGAACTCACGGAAGCAGGCAAGAAAATCACTACCGAAAACGGAGTCACAGTTGTCGGAACCACGAATCTTCCAGGTTTGCTCTCTTCCACAGCGAGTATGCTCTACTCGAACAATCTCACGACATTCGTCACCTCTCTCGTCAAGGAGGGTGAACTTCTCATTGACTTGCAGGACGATATCCTAGTCGGCGCTGAAGAGGGTAGTGAATTCCATGTGCCAGGGATGGGGGGAGTCCTCGTCTGTACGGGTGGCGAGATACACGAAAAGCAAACTCGATTGGCGGAGGTGGTTGGATGAGTCTGACACTCACGGCATTGATTGGCAGCATCACCATATTTGTGTTGGCGATATTTCTCGGCTTCGAACTCATCAGCAAGGTTCCCCCGACCCTCCACACGCCACTTATGTCGGGGGCGAACGCGATTTCGGGAATCACCATCGTCGGCGCATTGATTCTTTCCAATGCAGCCTTCAATGACGGACAACCAGGGACGGCTGCTTGGCTCGCTTTCGCGGCATTGATAATGGCGACCATCAATGTGGTCGGCGGCTTCATGGTCACCAACCGAATGTTGCAGATGATAGCCGGCAAGCGAAAGCGCAAGGGGGGTGAATGATGATGGTCGACCCAGTCATTTGGGACATCGGCTACCTCGTGGCAGCCGCCCTCTTCATTCTCGGCATCAAACGGCTCTCCAGCCCACGCACTGCACCATCAGGAAACCGGCTCGGTGCATACGGAATGCTCCTCGCAGTGATAATCACTCTAGCAAAACTCTACACTGAAGGAATTGTCGGCTTGGAACTGATTGTCGGCGGCCTTGCCATCGGCACCATCATCGGCGCGTGGATGGCTATTCGCGTGGAAATGACAGGGATGCCGGAACTTGTGGCATTGTTCAATGGATTTGGTGGGGCGGCCTCAGCACTCGTCGGCTTGTCAGAGGTTCTTGGCCGCCTACAAATTGGTGATGTCCCAGAGCCCGGTGTTGAACTCTATGCGACTTGGGTAGCAATCGGCCTTTCAGGGCTCGTCGGTTGGGTCACACTGACTGGAAGTCTGATGGCCATGGGCAAACTGATGGGTGGTTTCTACATACCATTCACCAAGAAAGACTCGCGTGGTCGACGGAAGTGGGTAAGTTTCCCTACCTGGGGGCCACCTTGGTTGAATGTGGTCAAAGTGCTCCTTCTGCTCACCTCACTCGTTCTGATTGTCCTTACAATTCGTGAGCCGACCAACACCCAATACATCCACGGCTTGGTGGCGGCATCCTGTCTGCTCGGAGTCCTGTTCGTAATACCGATTGGCGGAGCCGATATGCCAGTCGTTGTCAGCCTGCTCAATTCGCTATCTGGAATCGCAGCCGCCTTCACCGGCTTCGTCATCGGCAACAATGTCCTCATCATCGCCGGTTCGATGGTGGGCGCAGCGGGCCTTATCCTCACCTTCATCATGTGTAAGGCGATGAATCGTACACTCCCTGCTGTACTGTTCAAGTCGTTCGGTGGCAGTGGCAAACAGGAATTGACCAGAACCAAGGTCGGTAGCGACCCCGAAGAGGTGGCGATGGTCTGTGACGGTATCAGCAGTTGTGTCATCATCCCTGGGTATGGGATGGCGGTCAGTCAGGCTCAGCATTCGGTCAAGGAATTCGCTGACCTCCTCGAAGCAGAGGGTGTGGAAATAAAGTACGGAATCCACCCTGTTGCAGGCAGAATGCCGGGGCACATGAATGTGCTTCTGGCTGAAGCGAATGTGCCTTATGAGCAACTCATTGAGATGGATGACATCAACTCAGAACTACCAGAGTGTGATGTAGCACTCGTCATCGGAGCCAACGACACGGTCAATCCTGTTGCTCGCAGTGGTGAAGGACCGCTCGGCGGAATGCCCATCATCGACGCAGACAAGGCTCGCGTGGTGGTCATCGTCAAGCGAAGTTTGAATGTAGGATATGCCGGAGTTGACAATGACCTCTTCTATGAAGACAAGACCATGATGTTGTTTGGTGACGGAAAGAAGATGATGAACGAGTTGAATTCCGCCTTGAAGGAACTGTGAACTGTTCACCTTCGATGACCTTATGCGCCCCCTCGGAGGGGGCGGCCAACAAGCAACGGTTATGAAGCGCCCACAATTCGACAGCCTTGACAGGTGTCGCCATGCGTCTATTGACTGCCCGTTCTGTTATCGTGGTTTCATTGGTTTTGCTCCTCGCGTCAGGGGTGCTCGCATCATCCGGCGGCCCACCTGCTGATAACTCCGCAGGCGACTCAACCGTCACTTCAGGGTGTAACTGTCACGGCGTCGGCGCACCGACCAACGGTGTTGCAGCAAAGAACGTCATAGTCTCAATTTCCAACGTGCCCTACGCCTATGCGGCGGGTGGGGTCTATGAAATGACCATCACACTGGAACATTCAACCAACACCGCCGGCGGCTTCATGCTCTCATCCGGCGGTGTCGGTACATTCTCTTGGCAGGATGGAGCCAACATCAGACCAGCGGATGGTAGTGCCGACCCGAAAAGTGCTACTTCAACATCAGATGACATCTCCCAGTCAAAGACGACTGACCCAGCCACTTGGACCTTCACTTGGACAGCACCGGCTGACGATTCAGGAGATGTTGCATTTTTCTTGGCTGGTAATTCGGTTGATGGCCACGGTGCAAATGATGAATCAGATGCTTGGAATCTCCTCTCTTTCGTCATCAATTCACCCTCCTCAGCATCAGCACAACCCGATACTTCGAGCAGGGTGCTCTCTGTGGGTGACTATGACAGCCTCTTCGTCAGCGAACCCGACCCAGCTGCTATTGAGCATGAGAAACAGTTGGTGTTGGCTCAAGCGGTATTCGACAACGGTAATCTTCTCTATTGGTCCACTCTGACCATTCTTATCATCGGGGCGGTATTTCAGCGAGAAATTCTTGAGCGCCAATCAGCGGGTGGACCTGAACATCTCGCCGCAGAACTGGCTTATCCCCAAGGTCTCAAGCGGGGTGTGCTGGCAGTAGTCCTCCTTGTAGTCGGACTGAAACTTCTAACTGGTGGTTCTGCTACTTACCTTTGGGCTCCCGCCCTATTCGCCTCACTTTGGGCCGCCTATGGGGTCTATCGAACGGTCCTCTCTGCCAAGGCGGCACCGACTGTCAAGGATATTATGTGAGGCGAAATGGATGAGTGGGGTCTCCCACCGTGACAGCAACCTACCGTTATATGCACACCTGATGGAAGCATCTAGTCGAATCCAGAGGGTTATCTTCGCAGTTGTCCTCTCAGCCATCTTCTGGGCTTTTCTCGTCGACGACTTGTTGCGATTGTGGCTGGAAACCATACCGCTGGCTGAGGGTGCTGGCACTCTCTCAATCTACAGCCCTTACTCATGGTTGGATGCGAGGTGGACGGCAGTGGCTCTGCTCTCCTTGTGGACGACCTTACCACTAATCGTTCGTGAGGTTTGGCGTTTCTCCCACCCCGGTCTGCTACCAAAAGAGCGGCGTTGGCTCAGCACGATGTCGGGCTCAGGCATGGTCTTCGGCACCCTCTTGCTGCTCTTCGGTTGGACTTGGTTGTTCCCACGGATGGTCGAAATAGCACACAATGTGGGGGTACCCGAGGGGGTAGGCGCTCACTATGATGTCATCTCTCTCTTTGAGATGGCACTCGCACTCTCCGCTTATCTCCTCATCCTCTATCTTGCTACATCTGGCCTTGTGATGGCCAGAGTTCTCGGTTTGTTGGGGGATGACCCCTTCGACTCGTTTCGTATCAGGTTGCATTTCGTCACTGTTGTGTTTCTCTATCTGATGACGCCCCCCCCGCTTGCGGGACTGTATTTCTTGGTTGCGCTGACGGTGGTGGCGCTCTCCGAGATTCTGTCCGGCCTCGCGCCTCTCACCGCCGCATCGAGAGGGCGGCCAGCATCCACGCTCTTTGACAGCGAGGGAGGGGATAGGAAGGTGATGTTCGTCGATTGTCGTTGTGAGGATGCCTGTCCAATCCTTTCCGATGGGATGCTGTCCGAAAAAATCGGTTGGATGACGGTCGATTCCCTCTGTCTTGACGAATCCGAAGCGGACCAGTTGATGGAGAGAGTGATGACGGAGAGGCTGACAGACATCGTCATCTCCGGTTGTGATGGCTCTCCGATTCCAGGACGATTGAAAGACTCCTTGGGGGAATTGGGGTGCTCTTTCAGCGGACTGAACATGAACAGTGAGAGGTTGTGCGCTGATTCCGCCGACATAGAGGTCTCTGAATTCGCCCATCGCCTCTCACTCGCTCGCGCCGCCCAGCCGTGGAGTGACCTCTCTATGGGACGCGCTCAACTGCCCCTACTGAGAGAGACTGGATTGTCGGTAAAATATGTGTCATCAGCGTCCGGCAGACTGCCGTGGGGTTTGCGATTGAAGGGAAATGAGGTTTGGCTTCACTCTCGACCCACTAACGAAGGTGAGTTCCCCGTCACGATGGTCGATTGAGCAGAGGAGGTGTGAATCATCGAATATCAACCGCATAATCGGGTGAGGCAGACATCAAGATGGACGACTTCAAACTGGGGATGATCGCCGAGGGCATTTGAATTAATTTTCTCGGCTTCCACCTCTTAAAGATGGTCGGCAGGGAATGAACAGATGATTACTCAGTCGTTCATCCATCCACATGATTGAAAACAGACGCTGAAGAGGGTTGTTCCATGAAGCCGGCCATCGCCATCCCGCTTGCCGCCCTCATTCTGACGGCGGGATGGTATGTCAGCGAAGACCCGACGAGAGTTGGGCCTTTTTTCGATTTTCTCAATGAATACACCAATCAGATTGAAAACACAGCACCTATGGTGCCACTGCAAGAAAATGAGAACTGGCTCGTCGTGGTCGTTGATTTCCTCGATGCCCCTGAGACAGGTTTCAGAAACCCGCAGAAGGCGTTAACCCTGCTGGAAGGCACGGACGGAGCCGACGATTACATTTACCAAATGAGTGGTGGCACCTCAACACTCGATGTGACCGTTCTCTCAGAAGTATATCATGCACAGCAGCAGAGTGGTTATTGGGGTGCAGATGATGGCGATGTGAGAGATGTCGGAGAGGAAGGTTCGGATGGGCCTGCTGGTCTAGCGGCATCGGTTATCAAGAACTCATTGACTGGCATTGACCTCGCTCCTTTCGACCTCAATGATGATGGATGGGTGGACCGATTCCTCATTATTCACACCGCACCCGTGCAGGAAGATTCCGGTGGCTCCTCGGCGATATGGTCGCATTATGGGCCATTGACTGAGGTGGTGGAAGTAGGTGAGTACAAGTTCGACCACTATACCATCGCCGGTTTCGATTCGGGTTTCGGGACGACTATCCATGAAATGCTGCACCAGATGGGCGCCATCGACCTCTACGATGTACACGGTCAAGGTACGGGCGAAGATTGGAATGGGCTTGGCGATTGGGATGTCATGGCGAGTGGTAATTGGAATGGTGCCAACGGGCTCACTCCGGCGCTGCCCTCCCTCGCTACCATGGACCTCATCGGCTTGAACAGGGCCACTGAAGTTTCCATGAACCTGCCTGGTGGCGAATCACAGGAGTATCGGCTATCACCTCTTTCAGATGGAGGAAATGGGTTGTTCCTCCAAATATCACCGAGCGAGCGAGTATGGATGTCCTATCGCGCCGATACCGGTTTCGATAGAGAGTTGCCGGGTGCAGGCCTGCTGGTGACAATTCAGGACGATGCGGTGGGTGACAAGGAACAGAACCTCGTCAACACCGACCCAGACAACCCGTGGCTCTATGTGTTGGAGGCAGATGGTGACTCAGGCCTCCTCTCAGGCAATGATGAGGGTGACGAAGGTGATGTGTTCACCCCCGGCGATAAGTTTGGCGCAGAGGGTAGAATAATTGTTGACCACTATGGTAGGGTGGTGCCGTGGTCGGTAGAGGTTCTCACCACCACCGATGATGAGATGGTGATACAGGTCTTGAGTGAAGGAAAACCGCAAGTCGAGATACTCCCTCCCCATCATCCGATTCAATTACTGCCTCATGAGAATATGGTTGTCACTGTAAATTCCTCTATAGAGTGCGACCTTGTCGCCAATCTAACATCGTCTGACGGCCGCTCAGTGACCCTTGATGTCAGCCCCACTCTCACCGCCGGTATATTGGTTGAGAGGACCCTGTCATGGGATTCCAACGGCATTCCAACCACCTCTGGTAGACTTACCGGAGATTTTTCATGCGGTTCGTCGCCTCCAGTTGAGGTGAACATAGAATTCAACACCATCGGGATGCGGCTGAAGACCGAGCAGTTCGATGGAGATGTTGGATACAAAGGTACCAGTTATTCTGAAGTCCCTCTCCAGTTCGATGGTGCCGGTTCGCAAATGTGGGAAGTTAGGATAGAAGGTGCGTTATCGCGGATAGCGTCTACCGATGCGACCCAATCTCTTGGTGACGGCTCCATCGTCAACCTCACGATAGAGCCGAACGGACTACTCGTACCGGGTATGGTGGCCAAGGGGGAAGTCGTCCTCAGAGACCCTCAGGGGCTTGAGCAGTCTCTCGCAGTCACATTGACTGCGGAGCAGTTCGAACAAGGAGGGGAATTGGTCAGGTTTTTCTCAGATGCGGGGAATCTCATCATGGTCATGGCCGGACTTTTCGCATTTTCAGTTCTGTTGAGTATGACCTCCACAGGTAAGAGCGCGGCGCAGCGAATCAGGGATAAAGGCCGAAAAAGAGCTACGCGAAAGGCGGCTTCTCGAGGGGGTAGAAGAGGTATCCAACCCTCTGATACACTTCAGTCACCATTCAATTCCGAGGAGCCCCGTCGCCCAGAATCCACTCCTGTCTCGCACGATGTCAGTCAGAATACAGTATATCATCGGATGGCGGAAGAGCGATTCGCTGAGGCGGAGAGGTTGGCGAGAAAACTCGGAATCACCGACACCACCGCCCCTCGGACAGCGGCGAGGCGTTACCCCGAGGGGACACCAGCAAGTCTGCCTGATGCAGAAACAGCTATCACAGGCCCGAGTCGACCTACCACCCAAACTAAACCACCCTCTGGCAAGACCGCCCCTTCGCAAGCGAAAGTTAGTCACAATGTGGATGACCTCTACGGGTTCGATGACATCCTGTAGTCCGACCCCTATGGCCCACGCCTTCACTTCATCTCGATATGCGGCGCTATCCCCGATTCAAGGGTAGGACATCAGTCAGTGATGTGTGACCGCAGTAAGTAAATCTTCACTTTGGTTCGCCACATTGTTGACCTGCTGAGAAACTTCATGGTGGTCGATTTCGAGCGAAACCGCATCCACACGCTCTCTGTCAACACATTGAATGGCGATTTCTGCGGATAGAGAGGTGTCCAACCACATCTGCCAATCCTCACGACCGAGCAACGCCGGCATGCGATGGTGAACCGACGAAAATTGTGGGCTGGCTGGAGATGTGATTATCGTGAAGGATTCTATGAGGTCTCCCTCACCACCCGACCATGAAGTCCATAGACCGGCCAGCGCTAGTGGTTCCCCGTCCCTGTGATAGTGATAAAATGGAATCCTTTCTCCACCATCCTTCACCCATTCAAACCAGCCGTTGGCAGGGATGATGCAACGTCTGCGGCTGGTCAGTGGGGCGAACATCCGCTTCTCCAGAATGCTCTCGACTCGGGCGTTGATGGGCCGAAATCTCGGCTTGTGACCACCCCAGGATGGATGCAGCCCCCATTTCATAAGTCGAATGTGGCGAGGCGCTTCTCCAATCACGCCGACGGGTGGGGCTGCGAGAATTACTGGGTTCCACGTAGATGGTGCGATATTGAATCGCGGTTGCGGGGCGATGGATTCGGGTAGGGGTTCACTGTCAAAGTGAATCGCCAGCATCTGCTGGTCTGCATGCAAGGCGAACCGTCCACACATCGTTTCAGGGATGGCCAACCTTCGGTTTGGTCTTTGCGCACACTCACGCCCTCACATTCAGTGTGCGGCCGGGAGAGATGTACATCGAGAAAGGCATCACCCGCACACCCTCACATACAGTGTGCGGTCGGGAGAGATGTACATCGAGAGAGACATCACCCGCACACCCTCACATACAGTGTGCTTTCACTTTGAATGTGAGTTTAGACCTCCCCCTCTGCGGCAGCAATTGACTTTGCTGACCTTTTGTGGCTACGAGTCGGTGAAATCAGATGAAATCGTTGGACTGGGATGATAGCGGTGATGGCGAAGTGGTGCCGACTCCGTGTGAGACCACTGCTTGCGCTGGACATGTGGATGGAGGATGCGGCTGTGGGCGATTCCAGCGAGAAACGGAGGACACATCAGGGAAGATAGGGTGGTCTGACAGACGCCTCGACGAATCTATGCCACCCCTCCGCCTCGGCACAATCAATTTGCTGCTCAATCAGGGGGAGCGGATGCGCGACTTGATGATGCGGGTCGCCGTAGTTGAATTGGCGAGCGGATTCCAAGTGCATTGGGTCGATGGAGCGGGTCGCATAGACCCTGGCAAAATGATGCCGCATCTCAGGAGAGTTGGCTGTGAACCTCGATGCGGGTTGTCCAGATTGAAGGTCAGCCGAGCCCACACTGCCTATCAGTTGGCGGGACAGATAGAGAGATTGGTGGGGGCGGGTAGCGGGTTGCACGAACAGAATCGGTTATTCGTCATTGACAACCTGTCGGCGATGTTCTCGGACCCCCAACTCCTCACTTCAGAGAGTGTTTCTCTTCTCAATCGCGCCATGGCCAACTTGCGTACCTTAGCAGAGAGGGGGGTATGCATTCTCATCTCATCGTCACGGCCGAGGCAATCCACCACCCATTCGATTCTAGAACGGAGCATGACCAGCCGTAGTGATGTGGTGATCCACGCAAGAATGCAGCACGGCCGAGGTGAAGCGGTTGTGCAAATGGTATGTCAGGGCGAGCATCGCAGCGTGGTGACTTGGCTTCCGCCCCCTGCATCTCAATCACTTCTTTCTGATTTCAAACCGAATGAATCGAGAGTCAGCACCAGACTTCTCTCGCCCCTTCGGGATATTCCCTCCTCATCCCAACCGAATGGCGAGAGAATAGCCCAGACCGCCCGCCGCGCCAGCGGCTCATAGAATCCCACATCACCTTTCATCCCTGAAACTGAATCAGCACCTAACCTGATTTCGGCGGCCAATCTCACCCGTTCAGACAAATCGTTCGCCCTCCATGCGACAACCGCAAAATGGATTTTCCTGCCGGCAGGGGCCGCATGGCCAAGGGCGGCAGCTCTTGATAGAGCAGCAGTCGTAATCGTTGTCACCCTCTGGTCACCTAATTCCTTGCGAATTCGTCTCCCTACGATAAGGTCTGATAGTGGTATCTCACCATTTGTGAGCGACTCCAACTGCTCATGCAAGTAATTGATAACTCTGAGTTGGTTGTCATGCGTCGTATCGAATTTCAGGGTCTCGAGTGCCTCTCTCTGCAATCGCTCAACCCACGGACAGGTGGAGTGCTGACGCAGTTCTATCCCTCTGACTTTCCACCCCTCGCCACCGTGACCGAAGTACTTGGTCAGAGCGCCTACACCGCTGGTTCTGTTGGGGATGAAGCAGATCCATTCATATTCATCTTCCAAGTCTATGGGAATGCCAATTTGATTCAACACCTTCTCCTTGATACTCTCTATAGACCGCAACCTGTCGCTACTTGACCTCGCTTGTGTATCGGTTAGCCACATTGAATCGACAATGGCATGCAGAGTCTCCCAACCCTCTTCAGTGGCAATCTCAATCGCCTGTAAAAGAATCTCACGCGCCCATGCGCAAATCGCTTCATGGCATTCGATTCTGCCGAATCTTGCATTTCGGTAGCCGGTATAACCGAAACAGGTGACCAAGACCCATTTGAGGGCGTTCTGCCGCCCATCCCACACATCACCCTTTTCCACTCGGCGGCTTTTCAGTTGAGCCCGCCTTTCGATTATCGGGGCGACAACCCTGCCGAGAAACCCATGCCGCCTCGTACAGGTGTGTAGGTTCAGTTCCGGCACATCAAGAACCATCTCGACATCATTGCTGGGGTCCAATCTCCGAGCCACTTCCTCAGCCGCCTCATCGGTGAGGAGAGGTAGTTTTCCATCAATTGTCTCACCCATTGGGGGTGGCTGACAACAGAGGCAGTTGAGGGTCTCGGGACTGATGTTGCGGGTAGCGATGATGCTTGGGAACAGCGAGGCAAAATCGAGTTCAACGACCCTTTCGTGGTATCCACTCACAGGGTCGAGGTAGAGGCCGCCGCGGTCAGCGGCCAGCAACTCCAATCCATCCTTGACATCCTCGGGGCGGTTCTTTTTCCAAGGCACTAGGACACCATCTTCCATCGCCAGCCGCATCTGCATGGCGCTAATCGCTGAGCCGGGTGAGAGGCGAGATATATCCTGTCCCGATAGACCGGCCATACGAGCCAGTTCAATAAGACCAGAAACTCCACCCTCTCGGACGATGAAGGAACCGGCCATGTCGATGTGGATTCTACCCTCAAGTGCATGATAGGACTCTCTGCGCAACAACCTCCCGTATGACCATGTGGTTCTCCCCTTGGTGCGTGGAGTAAGTCCCTTCTCACTTCGACCCAACAGGAGTGGTTCATCGATTGATGCAGCGAGCCGCCTCAATGCCGGTAGGTCTACGCTGTCGCCGGCATCGGTGACTATCACATCGGGGTCCAGTGACCGAATGAGATGATGTAGTCGCGCCAACATCTCGCTTGGCGGCTCCCTCTTGATGGTGTACACTGGCCCATCTTCCTCTCTGCCCACGACCCCTCGCTCCTGAATTGTGATGGATGACAGTTCAGCAGCAGGTCTCCGCTGTCCATGTTGGTCGTGGCAATCACAGTGGAGATGAATGATTTTCAATGGGGGGAGGTCTAATGAGAGGTCCAGCCTCTCATCGATGGCGGTGATTACATTTCCTTCCACGCTGACCCTTCCAAATGGATGGACACCTCTATCCAAGAGGTGTCGCTGTGCCATTTTCTGGTCGACGGAATAGAGATGGTGGTGATGCCAATCGCCTCGCCCATCTATCGCTGCTGCAAGTTGGGCGAGGCGCGAAGGCCTGTCTGTTGACACGGATAAAACGGTGGTCGCCCTCTCCGCCCCAAGTTCGGTTGAATGTCTTTCAAATCGGCATCGTAGGTTTCCGAAAGCGGTATGCAGTTCCGGCTCTCCGAGCCAGCGTGCCAATTGTTCCAACCTCTCTATGTCGGCTGCAACATGGAGGGCGACTCTCCATCTCTCTCTCACGGAGATGGCCTTGCCACCTTCCAATTTGACCCAGACGACCATCTCGTCACCATCGAGGTGACAGTCCAGCACCCATCCCCTGTGGGCTGAATTTTCATTGCCATCGTCTGTCATCACAATCCTCCACTAACGGGTTTGTCAACCTCCATGTATGCGACATCACCACAACAGACATCTCTTTCTCTCCCAAGGGGTCGCCACCCCGCTACAACAGTCATTCGGCAAATTGGCGAGTGAAATGGCGGTTCAGGATTCCAATTCATCAATTTCTCACTCAATCGCAGTTTCGGTTGAATGGTCGGCATGGTAGTCGTGGTTCAGGATTCCAATTCCTCGATTCTCACTCAATCGCTGTTTCGGTTGAATCTTCGGCATGGTAGTCGTGGTTCAGGATTCCAACTCCTCGATTCTCCGCTCAAGCCGAGCCATCTTGCAATAGGCATCGACCATGATGGCGAGAAACATCGGTTCCATCGGTTCTGATGTCGGCATCATCCCACCTGCTGAAGCGCGCTCCCGCACCGATTTGGCCATCTTGTCCAAAGCGAGTTTGTCCTCCGTCCGCAGAGCCCTCCTGAAGTTGTTCCAAGCGACCATTCTCTCCTCTATTCTCATGCGCCATGTCGATACTGTGCGACCCATGCACTTCTCCTTGAGGACGAGGTAGTAGACGGTATCTCACGCACCCGCACCTCACCTGCAAAGTGAAAGTGTTCTATCGGTGGTGAAAGTGGTTGTATGCAGGCAGTAACAACACCACTAGAGAGTCAGTAATTCTATGAAAATGAAAGGGCGAAACTTTCGCCTATTTGTTGGCCGAGACATCATCTATCGTCAAAGTTCACATTCCTGTCAATGTCTGAAACCCGACCAACGGGATGAAGCGGGTGGCCTCGTTATCGCCAGAAAACGCCAACTGTCTTCAATTCTCAATCCACAAAGCCAAGTCTTGTGAACGCCGTTGGCGAGCCGAGCGGCGAGACAGGCCTGACCCCAATCCCTAGGTGCCAACCAGTATGGTTGCAGTAACCATTCAGCGTGCCTTTCACCGATTTCTGATTCGTACAGCCGCCATCTAGTGCCATACTTGAATCCAGACCGAGGCAGCAACCCACGCGCCAGCACCGCCTTCAAAAGAGCCACGCTCTCCGCATGACCACTAGATTCACAGAGGAGCGCAACCTCGTCATCTTCCAACCAAGCACCTTCAGGTAGAGGTGAAGCGAGTTGGACAGGCAATTTCTGGCTACCGATGTAAAGTGCGCCACAGCCGGTCTTCACCAATTCTTCGTTGAGGTCATTCATGGCATCGAAATCGATTGGGGGATGAATGCCTCTCGGCTCTTCGGGACTTACTCTATAGGTAGTTACGCCGAACTCTTCGTCAACGATGAGCACCTCGGCGATGCGGCCAAGAGAATTCACTTCACAAGCCCAGTGAAAGAGTCTGGAATAGTCAATCGGTTCAAACTCCCTGACCCAGATGACCTCTGATTCGGGAAGGTCGCTCTTCACCTTGGCTCCCCTCCCCCAGCGCAGCGCCCAACTCCCCTCAGAAACAATTACATTGAGTGCGACATGTTCTATGTTTTCTCGCAGGATGACTTTTTCACCCGGTACTCTCATCGCTTCAAGTGCTGCGGCCTGATGGAGAAGGGTGTCGTCCTCTCGCAACATCTCTTCTATCCAACCTTCGCCAGTTATCATGTGTCGATGACGGACACAGAAGATGACTTCAGAGGGGTGAAGGAGCAAACTGTTTTCCACGCCCATCCTGCCGATGGCGGATTTATCGAAGAGTCTCTGAGCGGCCCCTCCATGCAGTACCCAACCATTCTCCTCGAGAGAAGGTGGGCCGATGGAGCGTGCTGGAGAGGTCATGCTCATCCCTTAACCCCGAAGGGTGTGACCATTTTTATTGAAGGCTTTCATTGTCCAGAACGATTCACCCACCTCAAGAATAGGCGAGAA
Source organism: uncultured Candidatus Poseidoniales archaeon (assembly GCA_964342465.1). Lineage (GTDB taxonomy): Archaea > Thermoplasmatota > Poseidoniia > Poseidoniales > Thalassarchaeaceae > MGIIb-Q1. Next base: position 21,351 of record CAYFFQ010000002.1, read on the forward strand.
AGTCCTCCCCGACATACCTCAGTTTGATAGAGTAAGTGCACATAGGGATTGGTGATTGTGATGGCGTCCAAGGGTAGATTGGGTGAATACACCGTTGAACAACGGGTCCTCATTCACCTATCAGAACACCGTCTCGCTCGTTCACGGTGGGAAGGCAAGACCGAACAGACCCAATCGGGAATCGCTGCTGCAGTTGGAATTGCGAGGAAGCACCTGCCGCGCACCCTGAAGGCGCTGATGGCGCAGGAACTCGTTGAAATGGAGACGAGGCATGTTCCGGGCGCCCGTCAAAGATGTCGGATTTACTTCCTGACGCCAGCCGGTGTGGCTGCGGCGGCGCCGATGCATGATGAACTCGGTGAAAGAGAGATAGTAGAAGCTGGTGTGACAACGACTGTAGCAGCCCTCGCAAAACACGATATCCCCTACCTCGAGATTCTCGCTCATCTCAATTCTGATGGCGTCTTTGACTCTGAAATGCATGCGACTGACATAGAGGATGACGACCCTGGTGCTGACCTCTATCGCAAGGTCCTCCATCGCGCTTGGGGGGATGGGAAAATCACCGAGGATGAGAGAGGAATGCTGGACGACATCTCCATCCATCTCGGACTCGAGCCCGACATTGTAGAGAGCATCGAGAGTGAAGTCAACTCTGAGAGAGTCGATTCTCCCTCACAGCAGACGGAGACATATCTCAGTGTCCTCGCCATCGCTTGGCAAGACGGATACATCTCCACTGATGAGCAGGCGATGTTGGACACATTGGCAAAATCTCTCGGCATATCTCCCGAAGACGCACGTGAGGTGCAAGAGAAGTGGATATCCCAAAATGGCTGACCGGCGACTACCCACCGAACTGAGCCTGCTACCTCACCCCCTCGCCATGACCTCCACATACCTCACCTAGACACTCTGCACGCATGGGTCACTACCGGACGCGCCCTCCGTTTGCAGGACTTTGGGGCCAGCGGGTGAAGTTGATGAGTAGATTGGTTGATTTGGCGACATGATGGTGGTGTTCTCATCCAACATCAATTCTGGTGTAGTTGATGAGTAGATGGGTTGATTTGGCGACTCCACCTCGGGCGTGGTGAAGAGGGTGAGAGAGAGTGCTCGACGAGATGGTCCAGAAGGAGATAGACATTCTCCGCTCACTTCACACTCTGGTGGACAATCCAGGGGATAAACCGGTCATTCTCATGGGTGATGTCATTCTCGACAGGTACTTCCGAGGGTGGACCAACCACCTGAACTCCTTCGCACCAGTCCCTGTGGTGAAGGTGATGCAGAAATCTGAGAGTGCTGGCGCTGCGGCTCATATCGCCAGAAGCCTCGTCAATCTCGGCTTGGATGTGAGATTCTTTGCTCTCCTAGGTGGTGACGAACATGGACAGGTCATCGCTCAGCAATTGCATGAGGAGGGTGTCAACACATCTGACATCCGCCTCGCAACTCACATGTCGACTGTGGCGAAGACTCGCATCTATGGTTCGAGGGAGAGCCTCATTGACCGTGAACAATTGATTTTACAGTTTGACGAGGAGTCCAACGAAGAATATCCATCCTCGGTTGTCAAGAAATTGACCAATTCGGCTTGCGCTGCTCTGCCTGGGGCGGCAGCGGTGGTTCTGAGCGATTATGGGAAGGGAGTCATCAGTGACGAAGGGGCGGCACAGGTCATCGCTACGGCGAAGGCCGCCGATGTGCCGGTCATCTGCGACCCCAAACTGACGGGATTGCATCGGACTGTCGCTGCTACGGTAGCGATTTTTGAAATCCGCGGTCTCGAACTTCTAAGGAGAAGGAACAATCTTGCGGATGCGGCGGCGACGGCCGCCCACTTCATCGCTCGAAACGAATGGGAGGGTATGCTCGTCCTCGGTGGCGAGCATGGCACTTGGCTCTATCAGAAGGATGAGGAACCACTCCACCTACCCTGCCTCATCGAAGTTCCACAACAACTCATCGGTCTCCACGATGCCGCGGCCACAGCGATGGCGGCTGCTTTAGGCGCCGGTATGAGCCTCAGCGAAGCGGCGCGGCTCGCCAACGCCGCCTGCGAATGCGTCTTGGCATCAGAGACGAGCCGTGTTGTCCTTGAGACCAAGAAACTGATGACGCGGTTGGATGAAGTCGCTTGGCACTTCCAGATATCCGACCGATGAGGCAGCAGAAATGAGTAGAGGCGCACACGATTGCTGTTCACACCGCGTTTCATGCGAGAACAGAGGTGTCATTCCATGAGTTGGTGGGAATTTCCTACGACTGCTGATTTCGGGGTGTGTGCGTTCGCACCCTCACCTGAGCGCCTCTTCGAGGAGATTACACTCGGAATGCAGCACCTCCTCATCTCCGAGAGTAGTCGGCGATACCAAGGTTTGACACGGCATACGGGAACATGGCGTATTTTGACGAGGGGTTCACTTGACAATACCCTTGTGGCATGGTTGGAGGAGGTTCTCTACAAGTGTGAGGTCGAGGGTCTTTGGTTGGTCACTCTACAGGTGCAATTTGATGAAGATGAGGTAAATGCTCAGATTTCCTATGTGCTAGAAGAGGAAGTTCAGAGGCAAGTGGAAATTAAGGCTGTGACCCGCCACGCACTGCTGTTCAGGGAACTAACCAGTGGAGAGGAGTTCACCTGCGACTCACCTGATGTACCAGTGATGAGTGGACCGGGATGGGTGGCTCAAGTGATTTTCGACATATGAAAGAGGTAATTCATCCCTCGTGAACCAACATTAAGTAGGTCGAGAATCCTGCTTGAAATGTGGGTATAGAGGTATGCTCCAATTGTCTCTCTCCGGAGATATTCCCTCATATGGGATTCGAGTTGGGAAAAATATACCAATGCAAGGTCTGCGGCCACATCAGCCCATTGACAATTGAATTTGACAATCAAGATGCTCTGAAGTCTGCCCGTGATGAGTTCCCGAAATTCGCCCTCAACGGTGAGAATCAAGCATCATCAGCAGCCCATACATTGTTGATTGCGGAAGACAACGAGCCGCAAATGGGAATTCTGAAAATGCTGTCCGATAGTCGGCCTCGGACTTGTCATTATCGGATTGGGCGAGTTTGTTATAGGAGGAAACCGAGCCGCTTACCAACCAATAATAGTCGGGGCGACGGTCATTTTATTTTCGGTTGGGGCGGGAAAGATTCAATCTCATCTTCGTGCCTTCGGAAGAAAAAATCGGGACTAATCATTCTTGTTGCAACCCCTGCGATAACCTATCCGAATTGGAGGGAACCGATTCAATTTTCAGATGTTGTATGGAAAAGGGTGGGCGCGCCCGAGGTGGACGCTCGTTTCCGCTTCCGTAAATGCCCCCGTCTTCTCAACCCCGGTACCCCAAGGCACCCAAGGTCCCGAGTTGGGCTGCTCCATTCCTGGCCTCACCTGATTCCCCGGCGTGCGGTGTTAGCAGATTCCCTCCGGAATCCGTTCTACCAACCTGAGTCACTTGGGGGCGAGGTATCATCGTCCACGGTTGCTACTTCCACGGCTCGTCTGCGCCGCCCCCGGGCTTCGGACCACCAGTTGCGATTTGTGATGCAGGGAACGCCAACTCCCCTCCTAGCCCATACTATCCGCCGCATCGGTTCCATTTGAACCTCGCGATTAATCTCGGTCACCACCTCTGTCGTGTGGCGCCTGAGGGAAACAGTGCTGCTTGCAAGATTCGCTCCGAGGATCATTGTCTCCTCTCCCGTCAGAGGGGTCAGAGGTGAAATCAGTAGCAACATCTTTGCTTGCTTGTTGTTGAATGAATTGCGCTCAGGCAACACATCCCACTCCGCCGTCTCTCTGTATGGTCTGGTTCGAGATGGCTCGTGGTGTCAGATGGTTAATTCTGGAAGCGGATTACTCAGCCTCATATTTTGATGGACAACCGGTGATTATCTCATCAGCGCTGAGGGTCCAACCATCATCATGGTGAAGGAGTTCTCCTTTCACTGCAACCACTCTTCCTTCGCTGAAGGCTGGTGGTATGGCTACTCCCGACGAGTCGACAGTCAGGTTGTGAGATGTACCGGAGAGGAGAAAGGTGTTGTTCTGAGCGTTGAACGAGTCGATGGCGACGACTCCGCGCAGATGCACCTGTCCATCATCGTACTCTTCGGGAGAGGCCATCACTTCATCGACACTGTACTGGACCTCTGGCTCGTTCCCAAGCAACACCACAGCCAAGGCTGAGACGATGAGCAACCCGACCACGCCGAGCCGCACCCGTCGCGACATTCCCATGGTCAAAGGCGAACAGCGGTGCATCATAAACCCGCCCACACCACGATGACAGGTCGCTGTCGGTTATGGCGAGACGACTATGTGACAATTCACGCACACCTCAATGACAGGTCGCTGCCAGACATGGCTTCTCGACTCTCGGCCAATTCACGCACATCCCGATGGCAGTTCGCTGTCGGTTATGGCGAGACGACTATGTGACAATTCACGCACACCTCAATGACAGGTCGCTGCCAGACATGGCTTCTCGACTCTCGGCCAATTCACGCACGAATCGATAAAGAATGCAAGGTCATCGACGGGGAAAACAAGAGAATGTTCGCTTCCCTTGGTTTGACTTCGGACTTTGAATATCAGTGAACGGTCAGAGACTGAAGAAAATTCAGCAGTCGGAGCAGAAAGGGCCCATGCCGAATGAAGAGCGCTCACTCCCCTCCATCTACCCCGAAGTCATCCTGCACCAGCAGCCATTCGCCTTCCATTACTGGGCCTTGACGACAGGTGAGCCTGTCGCCGACCATGCATAGACCGCAGACAGTAACTGAACACGGAAGGTATCTCTCCGTAGCTGCATAACACTCCACTCCTGCATCCAATGCCATCTGCAGCACCGGTTTCATCATCATTTCCGGCCCGCAGGTGAGAAGAATGGTTCTCCTCCCATCTAAATCCCCAAGGAGAGCGGCGAGAGGGGTCGTCGGGTAGCCGTGAACACCTGCCGAACCGTCGTCGGTGGTTATGGTCAGTGTGTCACAGAGCGCCTGCATCCTCTCCACATAATGCATCTCATCACGGTTGCGGAATCCCATGATGGCGTGGATTTCACAGCGGCTTCCAAGTTTCCGGCGCGCCTCACGCGCCGCCATGTGCATGGGAGTAGAACCGATGCCGCCAGAAACGAGAATCAGACGGCACTCACCATTGGGAATTTCAAAATAAGTCCCGAAGGGGCCTCGCAATGCGAGCCAATCCCCTCTCTCCATCTTCGTCAACTCTCCAGATTGTCGCCCGAGCGATTTGACGGTCAGGGCGATAGAATGGCGCCCCCCGGTTCCACTGTCAGGAAGGGTTTGTGCATCAATTCCCGCAAGGTCCTCCCGCATGTCTCCGACGCTGTACGGTTTTTCGGATGAGTAGTTCTTCCTCTCCATTCCACCTGTGGAATCATAGGGATTCCAACACATGAAGTATTGACCAGGGCGATAGGCTGCAGCGAGTTCTTTTGGCACTTCAACCCACAGTGTGCTGACTCCTTCGCACTCCTTTTCAACCGCCAATATGGGTAGGGGTATAGGGGTCTTGACTTGGCCATATGCTAGGTATTCATCTCTCAGCCGGTCTGAGCAGACCTTGGCTCTCGCGGCCAATCTGTGCTCGCCAATACCCTCCTCTGGTTGGCCGACCTCACTCACTTTCCCACCTCGCAGTCGTTGATGATGGCGGTGAAGTGGGGTAGAGAATGCATCACACCAATCCTCCGAGAGATGCAAGAGCGGCACCGCGCATGCTTGCCAAGTCGGGATAGCCCTGAACTTCCATGAACTCGATGAGTTCTGACTCAATTCTCGCGAAGACCCCCACATCATCGGTGATGAGGGCGCTGCCGATTTGCACGGCAGCGGCACCAAGCATGATGAAACGAGCAACATCAAGTCCGGTAGAGATTCCTCCGATGCCGATAATTGGTGCCACGGGTATCTCTCCACGTTGCATCGCCAAGGAGACCTCAGAGACCTTCCGTTGGGCGATGGGGCGTATTGCAGGGCCGGACATTCCGCATAGGAGGTTGCCGATGACTGGGCGGGCAGCGAATGGGTCCACTTCCAAAGCGGCGACGGTGTTGACGAGTGAGATTCCATCAGCTCCCGCTTCGAGAGCCGCCGCTGCTTCGAGCGAGACCTGAGCGGTGTTCGGCGTCAGTTTCGCGTAGATGGGTATGTTGACGGCGGCCTTGACTCTAGAGACATATGAGGAAACCAATTCAGGTTGTTGACCTACTATCAAGGCGCGACTGCCCGGTTTGGAATGAGGGCAGGATAGATTCAACTCTAACGCAGTTGCGCCTGCCCCTTCCATCTGTACCGCAATTTCTGCTAGTCTATCTTCATCTGGGGCGAAGATAGAGACAAGCAATGGTTTGGCAAAATCATTCTCCTCGATGATGGAAGCGAACTTCTCTGCCCCCGGATTGGGCAACCCCATTGCATTGAGAACCACATTTTCCATCGCTTCTATACAGACGGGACCGGGATAGATTTCTCTTGGCTCCGCCCCGATACTCTTTGACACCAATCCACCGCAGCGTGATGCAGCCACACGATGAAGCGCTGCCGCAGAACCTCCTTGGATGCCACTTGCCAGCATGAGTGGATTGACAAGGGAGAGGCCAGGCAAGTCTACAGTGAGGTCCACCATGCTGCTCAAACAGGCGGCGGAGCCGATACTCTTCAAGCGTTGCGACCGCTCGCAGCGTATCATGGGCAGCCGTGACGCCTCTCTCGCCGAGTTGGCGAGAAGACTTCTGCGCCACCCCGAGACTAGGCTTGTCGTGCCGATAGATGTCGTCCTTCAAGCAGAAAATCTCGCCCTACAGATTAGTGATGACCTGCCAAAGCTCCTCAATGAGCCATCCATTGAGTTGGGTGCCGAGGAGGCAACAGTCAGACTTTGGGTAGCCGATTCCCTAGCCGGTTCAATCGGCGGGGTCGAGCCGAGTGAAGAGGTTGTTTGGATTCCTTGTGAAGTAAAAGAATTCAACGATGTTTGGAGCTGTTTTCTACGAACCGTGTCGGCCCTAACTTCAGCCGGTTACCCCGGTTGCATCGACTGCGCAGGACCCGCTGCAACCGAGCCGTGGGACGAGGCCGCGCAACGGGCCCGCTTTTGATTCCGGCGAAGTGGGTGTTGAGAGAGGTGTCTTGAGGTGGGGAACTATGTTCCCCTAGGAGAGTGCCCCTCATCCATCTCTCAAAATTGTTTATCAAGGGTGGGGCGACGGGAGAGAAATCGCATGAGGAACCAACCACTGGCATCCATTTCCGAGGAGTGCCGAAACTGGTCCTCGCGTGTGGGCGGGCGCGAAGCGGCTTCAGATAAATTGATTATTGATTCGCTTCAAATCTGCCGAGGGTGATAATATGAAGATGCTAATAGTCGAGTCGAAAGCGAAGTCTAAAACAATACAGAAGTACCTTGGTAGGAAGTATACCGTAAGGGCCAGTATTGGCCATGTTCAAGACCTCCCGAGTGGAAGAACCAAAGATGGCCGAAAGGCGATGTGGGCTTCACGACAAGACGAACTCCCACAACCACCGTGGGAGTACACAGAGAGGGCGAAGAAGGTCGTCGACGGCCTCATCTCAGACCTAAATAAGGGAGATTATGACGAGGTCATCATCGCTACTGACCCCGACCGAGAAGGAGAGTTCATCGCCTGGAGATTGGAACAACTCCTTGGGGACATTGCTCCATGCACCCGAATAGTCTTCAATGAAATCACGAAAGATGTGATTATGGAGGCTATTGACAACTCTCGCCAAGTCGACATGAAGTTGGTCGATGCGGCCAAGGTTAGGCGATTCATGGACAGACTCGTTGGTTATAGGACAACCAATTTCGCCCGCTCTTGGAGATTGAAATCCATGGGCCGCGTGCAGACACCGACTCTAGGCTTTGTAGTCGAGCGTGAGTTGGAAAGAGAGGCGTTCACACCGACTCCCTATTTTTCGGTCAAGGCTGAAGCAGAATCAATCGAATTCAAAGCGCGATTTCATGAATCCTCAGACGATGATGCATGGCGCGACCAAGATGGCAAGTTTGACGCCAGTCGCACCCATGATGGCGAACTCGCTACAGAAGCCATCGCCGCCTTGCAAGCGCAAGACAGCCTACAAATCACCAACAACAAACCATCCAAACAGTCGCGCAGGCCACAGCCACCATTCACCACAGATGCGATGTTGCAGGCGGCAGGAAGTCGCTCTGGATGGTCTCCCGGCAGGACGATGAGGGTGGCCGGCGAATTGTACAATGGTGGCCACATCACTTACATGCGAACAGATTCGACTAGAACCAGTGCTGGAGCACGTGCGACTGTCAAGGAGTATATCGCCAACAGATGGGGAGAAGACCACATCGGTGGCGGCGTATTGGGCAAGAAAAGCGGCGGCACACAGGACGCACACGAGGCAATCAGGCCAACAGCACCAGATGTTGAGAGGCCAGAGGGTGTGAGTGGAGATATGCTCCAACTCTATAGGTTGATTTGGGCGCGATTCGCAGCCAGCCAGATGAACAACTCGGAGTATGAGAGACGAAATCTCACCGCCACGGTGGAAGGATTTTCCAAAACTCTCACCGCCACGGCTTCGTGGCGAGTTCACAGTGGTTGGGAAGCGGCATTCGATGACATCAACAACAGAAATGTGACCACATCACCACCGGAAGCAGATATCGATGCAGGTTCACTTCTCGAGATACGCCACGACGATGATACACCCCAACTGATAGAGGATGAGACCAAGCCGCCGAAGAGGTATCGCGAACACTCCTTGGTTGCAGAGATGAAAGAGAGAGGAATCGGCAGACCTTCCACCTACGCCGCCACCATAACCAAAATTCAGGCGAGGAAGTATGTTGACAAGGAGGGGAATTCTCTCGTTCCTACGGCCCTTGGTCGCCTCTGCTGGAGTGAGGTTGCACCTATGTACACGCAACAGGGGGATGATTCAGATGTCTCTTTCCTCTTTTCCGCAGAGTTCACAGCCGACATGGAACAGAGGCTCGATGCGATTGAGACTGGTGAGAGGACTGCTCCTTCTGTTTGGCATGGTTTCACCACCCACTTCCGCGGCTTGCATGAATCCGCATTAGCAATGAAGAGAATGACTCCGACACCCAATCAGCAATACAAGTTTGACCAACTAGTTGCCAACATCTCAAGCGATGAAGTGGCTGAAGTTCTCGATGGCAGGGATGCAGATGCACTTTCAGGAGAAGAGATGAGTGAAGTGATTGGTAAACTCAGCGAATTGGGTTCCCCTCTCGCCTCAGAGAAGCAGGTTAGTTACATACTCTCGCTTGTTGACCAGATTCCAGAAATGGAAATCGACGATGCACTCGCTCTCGTAGAGTCGAGAGATGTGCAGGAGTTGGATATGAAATCAGCAAGTACCCTTATCGGGAAATTGAAGGAATTGACCGATGAATTACCACGCCCAGTTTCTGAAAAACAGATGAACCTCATCAAACAGAAATCTGAACAATTGAAATTATCTGAACAGGAGATTTGTGCTAAAGTCGGCTTGAAAGGCTACGACGAACTCACCGGCGGCCGCAAAGGCAACGCTTCTGACCTGATCTCAATCCTCATCAAGGAGAGCGGTGGAAACCGACGCCGCTCGAGAGGAAGCGGTAGAAAGAAAGGCGGGGGTAAATCGTCATGACACCGATTTCCCCATCCTTCTGGTATTACATCCTGACCTGAATTGGGCTCATCATCTGAGTACTCTGACTCCCACTCTGATGTGCCGGGTGCATCACCACTGGCTGTTCAACCCCCCCTTTACAGTTCAACAACGGGCGGTTCACCATAGACGGTTTGTGAGGTGTGCATCACCACTGGCTGTTCTTGACGGGCGCAGCATTACCACCGACTGTTCCCCATCAACTGTTCACTGCAAGTGCACTAACACGGGTGAATGACCACAAGCGCATCACCACCACTGACAGCAGAGTTTGAACAATCAGGAAGAGACCGCCTCTGGCCCGCAAACTACGATAGGGCCAACCACCTCAGAACCGTTCATGGGCCAAGCCGTTTACGATGTGGTCATCGTCGGTGCGGGCCCCATCGGTGGCTATCTCGCCCGAACTCTAGCTCGCGCCTCAATCTCCGTCCTTCTACTCGAAGAACACAAGGAGGTAGGCAGACCATTCCAATGCGCCGGCCTCGTCACACCTGAAGCGATGGCCAAGACCGGTTTGCATGAGTCCATCCTCTCGTCTGTCTATGGTGCTCGCATCAACAGTCCATTGGGGAGGGAGGTGAAGGTCGGAGTGGCAGGTGTGGTCAGGACACATGTTGTCTGCCGCAAGAGATTCGACCATGGTATTGTCAGGATGGCATTGGAATCTGGCGCAGAACTGTGGCTGGAATCGAAACCGATTGATGCTGTCGTTGATGGAGGCGGAGTGAGGTTGTCGATTGATAGATGCGGTGAACTGATTGAAGTCACCACCCGCTTACTTTGTGGCGCCGACGGCGCGCATTCTTGGACCAGACGCCATTTTCGCATGGGAAAGCCCGAAGAGATGATGGTCGGGTTTCAGGCTGAAATCACCTCCTACCGCGGTGAAGAGGGGTATCTTGACATGTTCACGGGTGAGCAGGTAGCACCCGGTTTGTTCGCTTGGGTCATCCCCAGTGGCCTCGGTTGGCGGGTCGGTGTGTGGGCTCGTCCACAAGACCTCGCTGGAAGGAGTTGTGAGATGCTGTATGACGCCTTGAAGAACCATCCACTTTGGGTTGAGAGGTTCGCGGGCAGTAGTGAAATCGCTCGATACTGTGGGCCTTTGCCATGCGGTATCGTCGCTAGACCAGTTCAGGAGAGGGTCGCCCTTTTCGGTGATGCTGTCGGGTTATGCAAACCGACCACTGGTGGTGGCATAGGGAAGGGCTTTGAACAGGTCGACCGGATGGCAGCAGGATTGATTGAAGCCATCCGTTCTGACAGATTATCTCTCAGTGACATGAAAAAAGTTGCACACCCTCTCAATTCAATGAAAAAACAGCAAAAGAGAGCGAGGATTCTGAGGGACCTGTATCTCACTGATTCCGATGATGAGAAGTTGGAGAGTACCTTTGAGACATTCTCACAAGAAGATGTACTTGCAATGATAAACGAACATGGCGAGATAGAGAATCCTGTTTCCCTCGGAATGCGCTTATTGAAGAATGTCCCTCAGTTCCGTAGGATGGCAGTAGGGGCGACTTGGGCGCTGTTGACGAGGTGAGAATTTGACTGAATGGACACATCTGATGATGCGTTTTCCACCATTCGATGCGCCATCCCACATCCCCTCAGAAATCCCCCCTATCAATGTGATATGGCCCTCTATAGACGAGGGCCCTGATATAATAATTGGCGATGTGGATGGCTGGTTTGTTCATCAACGGAGATGTTCGGAAAAACCAGAGGATGCCAAACAAGTGAAGCCCTCTGATGGCGGGATTGACACCCAATCCATGTTGAGGACGAGGTCTGGTTGGGCCATTGCTCCCAACAGGATGCATCGTTTTGCCCGCCGATGGATTCCTTGGGGTGTCGTCATCCTCATTGTAGCCATCTTCCTCCATGTATTGGAGCCTGTATTGGTCAAGGCCGGCATTCTGACAGAATCTCTGGCCGGCAGTATAAATCTCGGTCTTCTCGATTATCCCATTCTGTTCGTGTTCGCTTCTCCATTCATCGTATTCCCGCTTCTGCTGAGAATCGTGGCTAATGTGGAGGATGTAAGACGGCAGCATCGTTTCCAAAAAAATCCCATCATGGACCCGGTCATCAAGGTCTCTGAATTCAATGCTGGCGAGGATGTTCGCATTTCAGTAAGCCTTGGCGATTCTATTGCCGCTCGCCGATTGACAGGCCACATCAGAGTGGGGCTGCTACCGCCGCACCGAGAAGCACTGATGACTGCGTTCAACGGGGGTGAAGGTAGACCACCAATTGGTCTGTCCACCCCCTTGCCAAAGGGTTGGATGCCCATTGCTGATGATGGCTCGGGAGTAGGAGAGGCAACCCCTATGATAGTAGGAAAAGGTCCCGCCCAACTCTTCCATGAACCAATGCGTGTCAGTGAAAGTGGCCCCAAATCAGATTTTTCACCCGATGAGGAAGTAACTCTCATCGCCCCTAAGGGGAATTGGCCAGGAAGTATGTATGGGCCGCTGGTGAATGTCAATTGGGAGTTGTTTCTGAAGGTCCATCTCTCAGACGAAAAACCAATCTATTGGGTTGAGAGGCTGAACGCCATCTCAGATGCGTCCGAGTATCGCATGCCTCGGATGAAAGCCGAATCAGGTCGGCTCGAAATTGATTGAACTTGGATAACCAACATTGATTTCCCCAAGTGTCTTGCCAGCATTATGTTGCGGGGGGTTTTGTTCGCCCTGTTGGTCTGCTCTTCTCTCCTCCTTTCCGGTTGTACAATCCCTCTCCTTGGTGATGATGAGGTGGCAGATTCGGAGACTAACGAACCTCCCTCGCTTTCGGTGAATGAGGTGCAGGATGCCGGTTTTGGCGAACCCGTATTGGTGTCAGGCGTTGTCAGTGACGAGTCGCCTTCGGAGGGATTGGTTACGATGGCGTTTTCAATTCCGTGGGGGAATATCTACGAGAGGCCTGAATCAGACGGTTCATTCTCGTATTCGATGAACGGATTGGAGCCAGGGGACTACTCGGTGACCGTCTCAGTCAAGGATTCAAGTGACCTTCTTTCGGAAAGCATCACTCACAATTTTACTGTACATACGCCGGAAGAAGCGGCAGCAGTGGTCACGGTTTGGAGAAGCGTTGTGTACTTTGAAACTGGGGAGCGCTCCTCGTTCAGTGGCGAGGTTGAACACCTCTTCCTTGACAGTTGCTCCTTTGCCTACACATCAAGTGGAGATTTGAGGTCGTCCGACTTGACGATTCAGTACAACTCTGGCGATGGGATGTTTAACATCGGCTTTCCGCCTCTTTCTGACACAGAGATTGGTATTTTGTCGACATCGTGTGGGAGGTACACAACAACCACGACGAATGTCTCGTTGACACTCAATCTGATTGTTGAGGAAGCCCCTGATGCGGATGGTGACGGTATTGCCGATGAATTCGATTCCTGTCCGGTGGGTGAGTCATTCGTCTCATCAAACACCACCGACTACGATTCCGATGGTTGTTATGACATCAATGAGGATTCTGATGATGATAACGATGGAGTCACTGATTTTGCCGATAAATGCCGTCTCGGGCTGCTTGGCTGGCTCTCTGGTGATGAACTGGATTACGATGGAGATGGCTGCAATGATGCGGTTGAAGATGAAGATGATGACAGCGATTCTATCACCGATGACGATGACCTATGCGACCGCTCTCCCTCCGCTTGGCGCTCGACCTTTTCCAATGACCACGACCGCGATGGTTGCCGAGACAGCGACGAGGATACAGATGATGACAATGATGGGGTCCTCGATGCGATTGACCTCTGCCCGAAGGGGGTTGTAGGCTGGCTGCCGGACATTTTGAATGACCGTGATGGTGATGGCTGTCGTGATGCCGATGAAGATGACGATGACGACAATGATGGTGTCACAGACGAGGATGACCTCTGTGGCGAAACCGCCGCCAACCACGCTGTCAACCTCTACGGATGCGCCGAATATGAGTGGGATAGCGACGGTGATGGAATCATGGATGATGCTGACCTGTGTGAGAACACTCCCAATGGATTGCCTGTAAATGAACAAGGATGTGCTGACATCGACAATGATGGTGTCTTCGCCAACGCCGATGCCTGCCCTGACAGCCAACAGAGATGGACAGTTGATGCAAGTGGATGCACAGTTCTCCAGTATCCTGTCGGTTGGTCTCAGGGGCAATACAGCACAGAACCCTTGGGACGAGTTGGTCCGATGGACATTCAGACCACTGATGGGCTATGGAGAATAGAGAATGAGTGGGATGGGAATTCTACTTATCTATTCATTTTTAACTACAAGTCCAGTAGTTATATGTCATCACTGTGGAATCAGGACGTAGGTGGTTTGTTGGATTCCACCCCCAACCAAACAGTAGTCTTCTTCGGTTCTTTCGATTCAGACTTCTCTGCCGACATCAACGGAATGAGGAACCGTGTCGACAATTGGTTGTCCTCACAATCACAAGAAGTGCAGGATTCGTGGTCTGGTCGCATCAAGTATGTCAACGAGAGAGCATGGAACACCGGTGGGAGCATCAACGCAGTCATCAATGATTGGAATGCCTTCTACTACGGAATAGACAGGTTTCAGAGATGGCGTCAAATAGGAAGCCTCCTCGACTGGTCCCAAGGCAATACATGTTGCTATAGATTGGACTATCTCGCTAATGAACCTATCATGTGGGCGAAGGAGTTCCCAGTCGTGATGAGGGGTCAAGACCCAGCCGTTGTGTCGGTTGATATCGCAGTTGGAGAGCGTCATAGTGGTGGGTGGGGTTCAGGCTACACAACCCTACTGAATGGTCAATTCCCGAATGCTTCCACCATGGCATCATTCAATACCATGGAAGTGTATCTCGAACACTCTTGCAGCCAACACAGAGACAGGTATGGAATCGATGATGATTCCGACGGCCAAGTCGACAGATATGGTGGATGCCATGAGTGGGATTATCTTCACTATCTGAAAATCTGTGACGAGAACATTCCAAGTAGTTGTGGCGCGGAATTTGTTCGCTACATTACGACTTACGGCCGAGAAGGGCGATGGCTCACCGATATCTCACCGCTCCTGTGGATGGTGAACAATGGCGGCAATCGCAACTTTACCTATCAAGGGGCAAATGGTGGATGGCTCAACATCACACTGTTCCTCTCAACTTGGGATGACGACGGCTTGAGGCCTGTACACGGCGAGTTCGCCTTCTCTGGTGGTAAATTCAACAGCGACTACAACAATGAGTCCAAGTACACCAGAAGATATCCGGTCAACTCTACCACCCGATGGGAAAAGGTGGAAATCGCAGCAATCGTGACCGGACACGGATTTGGCAACGACCCCAACAATTGTGCTGAATTTTGCAATCACGAACATCGATTCTCGATGAATGGATTCGATGTGACACATGATTTTCCAATGGCTGGCAACTCTTCCACATCTAGTGACCAAGAGGGGTGCAAGAGACTCGCTGACGAGGGTGTTGTGGCTAATCAATTCGGTTCTTGGCCGTATGGTCGCGCCGGTTGGTGCCCCGGGCAGGATGTGCCTCCTGCACTATTCGATATCACAGCATGGGTCAATTGGTCGCGCTCTAACTCACTACTCTACCAAGGGTTATGGGATGGTCAGCAATATGGGGAGACAAGCAATGACCCAAACATCCGCGCCCTCATCTGGGTCGTCTACTATGTGAACACCTCAGGCGAGGGACTTGCGATGGCGAAGGGTGAACCGCCTCCTGCAACGGGTGGGGGTGACCTTGACAACACGATTGAGGCGGGATATACTGTTGCTGAAAATGATGACGATGTGCGTGCAGTAGCAGCGAGAGATGATTGAATGCCGAAGCCGTGCTTCTCATCAATGGTTAGAGGTGATTGGTCTCGCCGCGGCCTGTGGACATTTGATGGGGTCGTGCATGAATGGGAGGCCCGCCACAGTCGGCCATCGCATGAAGAGAAGATGTCTATTCTCACGGTGGCAACCTGAATCTGTATTGACATCACGCCAATGGCAGAACCCTGCCGTCCCCATCAGAGTCGGGGGTGGGTCGGAGATTGTATTCCGAATCACGCCGCTGCGGTGTATATCCCGCAGCTCTAATGGCCTGTTGCAGTTCTTTTTCGGTGCAAAGAACCTTCGTGGTGCCAGCTGCAGAAACCACATTCTCTTCCATCATGGTGGAGCCGATGTCATCTGCACCTCCTGCGAGTGCAAGTTGTGCGATGTCCATACCCATCGTCAGCCAAGATGCCTGAATGTGGTCGATGTTGTCGAAAAAGAGACGAGAGATGGCGACATGGCGCAGGTATTCCTGAGCCCCAACCTCTTTCAGCGTACCCGATTTCCTCATCTTCTTGCCAAATGAGTTGTTCTCAAGTTGAACGGTCCATGAGATGAATGCCGTGAATCCGCGCTGACCCTTTTCACGCGACGAGTCCTGCAATCGTCTCACATTCGCCATGTGTTCGATGCGTTGCGAAAAACTTTCACCAAACCCGATGACATTGGTGGCGGTGGTGATTAGTCCTAGGGAGTGTGCCTCCCTCATCACAGTCAACCAGTTGCTCGCCCCTCCCTTCTTCGGGGATAGACCGAGCCGGATGTCATCTACCAACATTTCCGCACCCCCACCGGGAAGTCCATGCAGACCGGCCTTCTGCAATCTCCTCAGGACATCCAAGGTCGATAGATTCGTGACTTCGGCGATACCCTCGATTTCGATGGGGGAAAAACAGTCGAGATGGATTGTGGGATGCTTTTCTAGTAGATATGAGAGGAGTGATTCATACCACTCGATACCCAATTCTGGGTCTACTCCACCCTGCATCAGAATACGAGAACCATCGATGGCTTCCAACTCCGCCACTCTAGCACTGATTTGTTCCCTTGATTGAAGGTAGACTTCTTCATCACCCGGCGGTCTATAGAAGGAACAAAATTGACAGTTGATGGTACAGGCGTTGCCGTAGTTAATGTTCCTGTCAATCAGGTATGTGGCTATTTCGTGTCCATGAAAGAGCCGCCGCCGTTGTAGCGCCACCTGTCTCAGAGCATTGAAATCGGCGTGGTCGTACAATTCCACAGCTTCATCGACGGTCAATCTCGGTGGTGAGTCAGTTGCTTGGCGAACAAGAATCTCTTTCCATCCCTCCAATCGTCTCACATCCACTCAAGATGATGCAGTTCCGATGATGCTTTCAAGTTCAGCAACGGTTTTCGGGCAGCCTCTAGTCAGGATTTCACAACCACTCTCAGTGATGAGCACATCATCCTCAATCCTGACCCCGATTCCGAGCCACTTTTCGTCGATTTCCAAGTCCTCACGCCACTTTCCGAAGTATAGACCGGGTTCGACTGTGAGCACCATTCCCTCTTCCAATTGACGCGGCTCCCCATTCGGTGAGTATATCCCCACATCATGAACATCGAGACCTAGCCAATGGCTGGTGTTGTGCATATAGTACATCCCCAACTGCTCTTCTCTGAGAGCATCCTCCAGTGTTGGCCCGGGGATGATTCCCAACTCCAAAAGACCCTTCGCAAGATGTTCTCGGACGGCGTTGTGAGGGGCGGTGTAGAACTCGCCAGGCCTGCACAGGTCGAGCGCGGCCTTCTGGGCACCGAGAACCAATTCATAGATCAACTTCTGTGTCTCACCGAATTTGCCGTTGATAGGCCATGTTCTGGTGATATCACTCGCATATCCCGAAACCTCGCAACCAGCATCAATGAGGACCATCTCTCCATCATTGATTGGTGAATCATTTTCGTTGTAGTGAAGAATCGTTGCATTGTCGCCGCCACCGACGATACTCGGATAGGACCACTGGCTTCCGTGGATGGTGAAACAACCCTCGATTATTCCTTGCAGTTGATATTCCATCATACCAGCCTCCGCTCTTCTCATGGATTCGAGATGAGCCGTAGTCGCCAACTGTGCTGACGCTCTCATCAACTCAATCTCCGCTTCGGATTTGATGAGTCTCATCTCAGAAATCAAATGGCGAGGGTCACAGAGATTATCTGGGCCCACACCACTTTTCTGCCTCGTTCGGCTTACTTCCAACAGTGCTTCATCAACAATTTCATCAACTCGGATATCAATACCTCGGGTGTGAAACACGGTTTTGAATTCATTCAACATGAGTGGGAGCCTCATCGGTAGATCGTCAAGGGAATAAGCCTCATCGATTGGATAATTCTCCTCCGCCCCATCGATGCCGATACGAATACCTGTCCAAATCTCCTTTTCTTTGTCTCTCGGGGGAACGAACATCGTCGTGTGAGCAATTCCGCCTTGGAGGGCGATGCAACAGAGTGAACTCGGGCCAGTCCAGCCAGTAAAGTAGAGCATATTGCTTGCTGAGCGAAAGGGGTATTCAACATCCCCACTCCGCATGGCGACAGGATTGTTTGGGATGAGCAAGAGTGAATCAGCACCGCAAAGGTCAGCCACCCTCTGTTGGCGAGCCCTGAATTCCTCGGGAGTGATGGGGGAAATCCCAGCCGCGAGGCCCTCCCCGTGGGTGTCGAACATGGAAGACCCTCGGGCTGGTCACTATTTAGCATTCAGTAGGTTCAATCAAAGTCAACATCTTCATCTTCATTGTTGTCTCGCTGATGTTTTCCAGCACGGATTGGCACCCATTTGGGAATCTCGCTGACTCTCTCGACTTTTGCGAGTCGAAGGGTGAGTGCGGTGACGATTAGCATGGCTAGCATGAATACGACCATGGTGTTTGTTTCACCTCCGAAGAAAACAACCACCTTCTCACTCAGAGTAAGTGGGGCGGTGAAGTGGGGGTCCGAGGGGGTCCCCTCTATGCCGACAATCACCTGCACCATATCGCTCTCCCCGTCATCATCGGTGACAGTCAATGTGAGCAGGTGTTGTTCCGATTCATCCTTTAACCATTCTCGACGAAGAATTTGAGTTTCTCCCAATGAAACAGGTTCTCCGTCGACAAACCAGACGAATGACAGCCCTCCTCTGTCATTCACAGAATCGCTGCTCCCACTCGCATCAACATTCCAGAACTGCTCGTCTGGCAACCTGACTACATCATCGGTTGTGAAGGTGATACCATCAATTGTCGCACTTGCTTGAGGTCTGACATTTTCCACATGTAGGGTGATATTTGAGGAATTGGACAACCCAGATGTGTCGGTGACGATGACTCTGACATCGAAGACCCCCGACCTCTGCACAGTCCAGTTCAGACTCATGTTGTCCCCTTGGTCGAAGACCCGCGGTGCAGAACTGGAATCGACCTGCCTTACCATGAAAGTGAACATCAACCCCTCTTTTCCCCAAACGGGGTCATCGGAGTTGCTTGCATCGAAGTGGGCTACTTCTCCTTCTAGGAGGTTCTCCGAACCCGTGATTTGGACCGTCGGCCTCTGATTGTGTAATGCTACTGCGATACAGGCAGGGTGAGATGATAGACCTGATGAGTCTTCTGTCATCGCAGTGAACAGCCACCATCCATCACTATATTCGGTGATATCGATGTTCACTTCGAACGAATAATCTCCGCTGTACACGATATTATCATCAAACCATGATTCGACCTCGATATATTCGTCGAGTGAGCCGCGGTTGCAGAAGTGGTTGGCAAGGTTGGTCTGGACTGCACCCCATTTCACCAGTGGTTGGTTTCCCAATATACTGATTGCAGCACCTCGCATCAACAGATTTCCACGCCACGAAATGCCAGATTCAGGAGAGTCAATTGACACCGCAGGGGGTAGAGTGGAGTTGTCCAGCCGCAGAAACAATATCAGAGCAACTTCGCTGACCTGCTGTTCAGCATCGATGACGATGACGGTCAACCGGCAGGCACACGATTCAAGTTCGGAGGTATCGACGAGGGAGTTGAAACTCCAGGAACGGGTGTTCGGGTCGGCCCATGAGAGGTTTTCAAGAAGTGAATTGTGAGCAGAATTTTGGGTGAGGACGACTCCATCTTCTTCCAATTGCCAAAACAGTTGGTCTGGTAGTTCATCATCCCATACTTTACCACTGATGTTGAAATCTGAAGTAAAGATATCTCCAGTCGCCACATCGAGAGAGAGCGAGGGTTGGCTGCCTGAAGCACCATAATGGCTGTCGTAGAGCAAGGTCTCCTCATGCGAAGGCACAATAATAGGGATGAGGAAAAGTGTGACGAGGAAGCAGGTCAAGCCTCGCCCCATTTCTCCACCATCTACAATCAACACTTACTGAGTAATGAATGATAGCCCGATTTGCATTGAAAATCACCTGATTGGGATGAGCGGTCGCGGAGCCGATGAACCCAGTTGAACCTAGACTTGACCATTTCTGTCGGTCTAGTCGTGCAATTTGGTTGGGTGAGTTAGAGGTGTGTGAATCTACGGTTCGTCAAGCCCACTGGTCGCACTGTTGAGTTTGGCCTGGGTAACTGTTCCCCTCGCGGGGGTTGGTGTGCCACTTGTATTCACAGGCGTTTGTGTAGCCGTCATTGTCGACATCCATCTGCGCATCGGCGCCATCGAATGGGTCGAATCTGAAATAATACTCCCAACCATCGGCCATAGTGTCGCCATCGCTATCCCTGTGGAAGACTTCTGGTCCATCGTCAAGTCGGTCACCATCGGTGTCATTCAACACCGGATTGGTGCCGTTGAGCATCTCTTCGTAGTTTGTGTAGTTTTCCAAATCATCGTAGAACTTTGCCCCTTCGGGAGTGTTCGGGTCGATGTGGCAGAGAGAGGAAGTGGGGTCATTCCAACCGGGACAGTATCGATTCAGTTCTGCTGTTCGATTCTGGCCATCATTATCAAAATCCTCTTCTCCGTCTGGAATGCCATCCAAATCACTGTCGTCCATGGCCGGGTCCATCGGGCCGCGCGCCCCGAGGTTTTCCAAGGTCAGGTTGTCAACCAATCCCTGTGAGATGGCCTGAGCACTGTACTGTACCTCCCAACCGTCGGGAAGTCTGTCCGAATCAGTGTCGTCATTGACGGGATTCGTGTCCCATCTATCTGGGCCTTCAAGGTCATTGGCGAGTGAATCGTTGTCAATGTCATAGTCGGCATCGGGTAGCGAGCCTAGAGCGGGGTCCAGAGCCCATCTGCCTCCGGTTGCAGGCAGAGAGAAGTCGGTGAGATTCATATCCCAGAGGAAATACTTCGGGTCTGGCTCGCCATCGTTGTTTGAGTCGCCACCTGATTGGAATCCTTGAATCCAATTGGACCACAACCAGCCACCGGGTCCCCGCGTACACCCGACGTCATCGCAACCGGGTGGTTGCCAGTTGTTGGTGGTGACCCAAAGGCTGTGTGAATTGGTGTTATCCATCGAAGATTGGACCTGCATCTCCCAGCCGTCAAGCATCCCATCTTGGTCGGTATCATTTACGAGGGGATTGGTCGCCGCCTGCCAAGGTCTCGGGATGTAGAGAACTTCGTTGCCATCCTTCAACCCATCGTCATCTGAATCGGAATCGTTGGCGTGGGTGACATAGTTGTCAAGGCCAAGAATGACCTCCTCTCCATCTTCCAATCCGTCAATGTCTGTGTCAAACATGCTGGCGTTGGTGAAATATGGCTCTCCGAGCCACTGGAAACCATCGACCGCCTCGACATAATCTTCCAAGCCGTCGCTGTCCGTGTCTTTGTTGGAAGCGTTGGTATATGTCTCTGAGAATTCTCGCCAATCCGTCAGGCCATCGTGGTCGGTGTCAACATCACCGGGGTCTGATGTGACCAACACATGGTGAACACCACGACTGACGACAAGAATCTCCCATCCCATCACCTCGATGCCGTCCTTCAAGCCGTCTCCATCCGTATCAGGGTTCAACGGGTCGGTAGAGCGGCCATCTATGATGCCGTCGTTGTCCCTGTCTCTCGCCTGATACTCCATCAGATTGGTGAACATCTCGGTCTCTTCAACGATGGTCATCCATACATACAGACGGCTGGTAACCTCATTCTCGATTGTAGGGCCGTTCAGAAGTTCCAACGCCGGAATATCATAGACATATCCCGCGCTCGGTGCCTTTAGCGGGACAGTCTCCTCGGTCCCGCCGGCGTGGGTGATCTTAGCATAGGCAACCGTCTGATTTTCTTCCACGAAGTCCATTAGTTGGACAGTAATCGAATATACCCGTGCGATGCCAACTAGGTCACTGTAAACCACTTTACCATTGCCGTTTGTATCCCATCCATCTAGGTCTGGGTCATCGTATGCGTTGCTTCCATCCACAGGATTGAGGCCGTTGGTCGCCTCCCAACCGTCGGGCATTCCATCTTCGTCGGTATCCATCTTCATCGGTGAGGTGAAATTGGCCGGCCCCCACACTCTTGCGACATCGTATTCGGCGCGGTTGTTCAGTCCATCCTCATCACCGTCGCCGAAGGCATCCGAGGCGTTGGCAGCATTGAGCAGAGTGTCGTAGCAATATTCGAATCCATCGGGCATTCCATCGCCATCAGTGTCCCAATCGCCGGGTCCATTGTTGCGGCCATCACCATCCATATCCTCCAAAAACCAATCCATCGGGTTGATGGTCGAAGGGAAAGAATTCAGAAGGTCGGTGAACGGGCCATTCTTGGTCGGTCCGTTCAGTTTGGGTTTTCCGCAGACGACTTCGAGAAGGATTTGACCCATCGCAACCTCAACTTGGTCGCTCACCAGATCGCCATCGCTGTCTTCAGCGAGCGGGTTCGTGCCATAACTCTCCTCGGCGAAGTTTGCAAGGGTGTCAGAATCAAAGTCGAGTACTTGGTCACACGAGTGCTGTCCAGCAAAATTCTCAAGTTGATTCCACAGTTCATCACCGAAGGTCTGAGCAAGGTTAGCCTCCGATTCCGGGTCTAATAGAACACAGTCCCAGTTGCCGTCTAGGGGGTTGAACAGGGTTACTTCACCCGACTGGGTCACCATGTCGAATGTGTAGAGTGACTCCCACTTGTCATTCAGTCCGTCGCCATCAGTGTCATTGCGTCGTGGGTCTGTACCGAGTTCCATCTCTTCGAGATTGACCAATCCGTCCTTGTCTGGGTCGCCGAGTGGACCGTTGTCAGGGTCTGGCCAAGTTTCATCGGTGCCAGAATTGTCGTCGCCGCTATCGGTTTCTGTATCGGTGATGATTTCCTCTAATCCCGCATCACCGCTGTCTAGAGGGTTGAGGCCGGCTTCCACCTCATACCCGTCGGTCATTCCGTCCCCGTCAGTATCTTCGTCGTAGGGGTCGGTTCCGTAGGTGTTTCTCTCCAATCTGTCACGTAGTCCATCGTTGTCTGAATCGATGGACTCATCATTGAGTGTAGTGTCATCATCCAATATGTCGGCGGCACCATCCTCAAAGTCGATGGAAGTACTCATGATGCTGCCGGCGATACTGTAGGTCCCAGCTAAACAAATCGTCACCGTAATTGCTACAACTGCCCATTGATTGTGTGACAATGCCATGCTCTTCACCACTGGCCGTAGGCCAACTTTCACGGGGACTCGGCGTACTCCGTTTAAGGTTTGACCGCCATCGTGTGAATCATAATCAATATCAATCATCAGCAGGAATGCTGATTGATGGTATGTTGCGATGAAATTTCAATGATGTGGCCTTTGTGGTCTGAAGACCATGATACGCTGGCTGGTCTACCCTCGGACCGTTCCCATACCCCAGCAAGTAGACCGCAGGCTAGGGCAGGGTGGTAGAGCGTTCGGCAGGAAAGCCTCACGCCACCGTTTTCATCGATAGATTCTGCACCCTGTATTGCCCCCAATCCACTTCTTGAAAGGAACCGGTGGCCAATATGGACCCAATGCTCCACTTCTGCAATCAGGACCATGGCGTCGTTTGTAAGGAAACGGCGTTTGCTCGCCTCGGCGAAAGCCGACCACACTTTCTCCCTTTCTCTATCTGAGAGGCGATGCCAAGTGAATCTGCAACCCTCATCCTTCGGCGAATCGAGAACGGTGGGAAGCAGACTCTCCTCCATTCTCAAGAGCAGGTCTTGTGGAATAGCAGCAAGCCGAATACCGTCTATTGACCAACATCCGCTCGATTCCTTAAATGCAAGTGATAATGGATGCATACCTTCTGCACCTCGACTTCCACCATCTGCATCTTTCCATCTGCCATCGATACGATTGGCCGCTGGGATGTTTCTGCCATCCAATTCCAATGTGACGAGGGTCTCTGAATACCCGTCATCCGACCAGTGGAATTTGAATCTATTTCCAGTCAGGTATTCGTAAGTAGCCGCAGACATCCCAGCCCCGATGGAGGAATGAGGTCGAGAATGAACAATGATAGTCGCTCCGCTCTTGTCCACTTTCAACAGTTGTAGTTGCCCTAGGTTCCGAAGTTCCCAGTTCCGATTTATCCACTCTATTCTCTTTTTCATCCTCCCAAATATCGGATTCGGCATCTCCTCGCGCAGACATTCTAGACGAAACTCCTCTGATTCAGCTGCGGCATGGGCAAGTTTGCGCCCGATAGGGATTCCGATTACATCCTCAATTTCAGCAATCCACAACTCAAATTCGGTAGCCGCGAGGAAGAGATATGGTGTCGTTCTGCCGCTATCTGCGACCATCAGGCCATTTTTCTGTGAAGGAAACCTATTCACGAGTGCGGCAACCAGTTCGGGTGAACCCTCCTCTTCTTGCGAGTCCACCAAGGGCATGGGTGTTTGTGGGCCATCAACAGCAATTGAACTTTCGTAGCCAAGAATCAATCTTCTAGCATCGGGCGACTACTCGGGCGCCTTGGACCCTTCGATTCAGATTTGATGGAATGGGTGGGAATGTGTCTCTCCCCAGTGTCAGTGTCCATGATGGGAATGCGCGGAGAGGGTTTGGAGTCTCTTTCTCCCAACTCCTTGCGAGAGGTGCGCCGGCTATAGGCAGCGGGTCCGATAAGTCGCTCCAAAACCCGCTGTTCCTTTACCATCGGTTTTGGTCTCTTGTTCCACCACTCAACCGGTAGGGGTGTACAGCGGGCCATTTTTTGGCGCATCATATCCTCCCTTCGCTCATTTAGGTTCGTTTTCACCTGTCGATTGGTACTTTTCGGTAGTCTGACGACCATCCATCCAGGGAAGCCGAGGTCGAAGACAACCCCGTTGATGGTGATGAGTAGACCTGAAAGAATCAGGTGAGTGCCAACTGGAATCCTATCCCTCGCAAGGCTTACCTTGAATCTCCTCAGTCTGCGGGCGTAGGTGACCATTGCCTTTTGGTCCCTATGGCGGATGACCCTTCTCTGCTGGCGACGGAATCTGAGGGCGAAAAAGTGCAGAGTCGTGAGGGAGACGGCCACCGCGGCACCCAACACTTCACTTCCGCTTCTGACGTATGCGTAGGCACCACAGACCAACCAGAAGGGCAGCACGAAGAACAAATTGAGAATCCTCCAAGCGACGGATGGAGTGTAACGAGGGGTGACTTCCCTTTCAAGGGCTGCATGGGAGGCTATCATGACATTGGCGGTAAGCGCCTCGTCTTCCCCACTCTTTGCTGTCAACGCCGCGATGGCATTGGTGGGAGCCTCGTCTACCCATCTGCGTTTCTCCTTTGGATTCGGTGTGATTATCGCTGATTCCAACTCATTGTTCGGGGCGGCGAATCCGAGAATGGCTCCCAAAGCCTTCACCCGTGGGTCCTCAGCAGCATACTCTTGTAGTTCCTCAAAAATGTCAAGGGCATCGAACCAATCCTCGGAGTCTATTAGACAGAGGGCAACCGCTATTCGAGCCTTGGCCGATTCTGGGTCCCGTTTTACCGCTTCGAGAGCGAGTTCAAGCGCCTCCTCGCATCTCCTCTGTCCCCTGAGTTGAGCCACGCTGGATAGCATGGCGTGAGTGGCCAATGGGTCTGAGTGCAACTGGTCGATGTTTGTCTCAGGATTCCAGAACAGAAGGCGTTTCTGTAACTCTTGCACATAGTCTATAGAGGAAATGTGTTCCCAGTCATAAAAGTCATCCTCACTCACTTCACCACTCCACGGGTCCAACCATTCGGCGATGAAAGAGAGAATCTCAGGTTCGTCGTATCCCTCCGGCTGCTCCAGCCCGTGTAAAGCCTCTTTGGCGGCGTCAAGCCTCCTTGAAGCGATTTGGCCGGCTGCGATTATCATTCTCGCCTCATCATCTTCGCCGCCCTGTTGGGCGAGCAATTTTCTCGCCACATCGATGGCTTCCGGCCAAAGACCTCTCAAGGCGCATTCAAGCATTCGCGCCCGGCTCTTCTCGAGTTGAAGGACGAGTTGGTCACCTCTGATAGTATCAGATTGAAATCGGCGCAGCGAGTGGATATCATCTCTGAATGCAGCCTCCTCGACATGGGCGCGCATCCAGTCACCACCGCCTGAGAGGATGGCTCCTTCCCGTCTCTCATCAGGGTTCAATTCGAATCTGAGATTGCGCAGAATCTGAAACCGTCCAAGACTCAGCACCCAAGTGAGCAGAAATATCGCCTGTCCAGCGGCTATGAACTGCCATGTTTCAGCCAATAAGGTCTCTTCGGCCAGTAGGGGGGATGATTCGCCGTAGGGCATGAGATGGCTGAACTCCTTGTATGTCTGGAGAATCAGCAGCAAGACCGAATAGCCACTAAATCCAGCCAAACTAAAGAACAACACCTTCCCTTGTACAGCCTTCTCACTCCTGATGGCTCTCGGCCTGTCTAGGATGACTCCTCCAGTTCCACCGAAGGTCTGTCCCCCGAGGAAGAGGTTGCGCGTCAATTCAAAAATAAATGCAAGGCCAACCACAGCGACGTTCAGCATGAGATATGATGCGAGAGTGATTTCCAATGCCTTCAGCGAAATCAGAGATTGCAGGATAGGATTGTTCTCTACGAGTTGAAAGAGTTCCCATCCGACAATTCCACCGAGGTCAAGCATCGAGTTGGCATCCGGTGGGGATTCCAATTCGACATATATCAGAGTGACGATTCCATTTACAGCAGTCAACGGCATGGTGGCGAGAAAGACGAAGATGATGAGGGCGGCAAGCCTCTTGAGGAGGCTAGGTTTGATGGGGTCTATCGGTGTCGATTTACCCTTGAGAGTCCTCCATTTGTTGATGATAAGGGTGTTCCAAGATGCACCCATGATTCTGCCATAGGCGAGAATCGTAGGCGCCATGAAGGTCAGTAATGCGAATCCGACCCACCGAGCGAATATCTTATCGTCTGCACCGAATCCTGATTTCTGGTAGCCAATGAAAGCGACGATAGCGGTGGCTACGATTACTGCCGTAATGGTGACAATCGTGCCGTACAATCTCTTCAACAAAGACATTCTGCCTTTATCGTGGGAATGGCGAGAGAGTTGAGCGTAAAGTGTCACGAACGGCGATGTCAGGATGGGAATGGCAACGAGAACCAACATCATGAAGATGACTGGTTGATAGAAGACTGATGGCTGAATGAGCAGTTCACAGATAATCAAAATAATTCCACT
Source organism: uncultured Candidatus Poseidoniales archaeon (assembly GCA_964342465.1). GTDB lineage: Archaea > Thermoplasmatota > Poseidoniia > Poseidoniales > Thalassarchaeaceae > MGIIb-Q1. The sequence goes on from CAYFFQ010000002.1 coordinate 48,511, forward strand.
CATGGCAAACAGATAGGCAAGTGAGCCAATACTGACTCGTGGTGCTGACAATAATCCCAGAACCTCTCGTCGTGATTTGGTCAGACGATGTACCTCATAGAGCCCGTCATCTATCTCGAAAGCAACTTGGAGGTTCGACAGTGATAGAGGTAGCAGCCATCTCCACAATGCGAGTCCTACAGACAATGAAATCATCAATGGGACCAGTAGGGATGCTTCGAATGTTGAGCCGGGAACGATGGTAGGTTCCGCTGAGGCCGTCATTGAGGCCGCCAGAGTGAGACCCGTCAGAGCGACCACAGTCAGAGAGTAGACCAGCGAGAGGCGTGGCGGGAAGTATCGCCTATCCAACCACATCAGCCATACTGCCGGCATTCATCCTCTAAGCAATTTCCCTCGCCAGGATTTCAGAAGTTCCCTTCACAGCCGATTCAGGTGGCGTCGAAAGCCACACCTCTCCTCGTGAGACGACAACGATGACTATTCATTCGATGAGCCTGAAAGGTTCAAGACCACGGCCATCTTCTTTTCAAGAATTGGCAAGAAATCTCTCGATTCTGTCAAAGGCTTGAGTCAGTTGTAGCATTGGTGGTAGGAATACGATTCTGAAGAAGCCCTTTCCGAACTCGGGGGAAAATCCCGAGCCGTGGACGACGAGAACCTTCTCTTCGTGCAACAATCTCAGCGTGAAATCTTTATCATCTTCCCGCCACCGTGGATGAGTCAATTTGACGAACATGTAGAATGCTCCACCAGGCGATTCTACCTCGATTCCATCGATGGAAGATATTCTCTGCACACAGTAGTCACGTCTCTTCAATAGTTCATTCCTATATTCTTTCATCCAACTTCTGTCACCCTGCAGTCCGGCGAGATAACCCATCTGAGCCGGAGTCGAAGCACAGAGTCTCGAGCGCAGTAACCGCTCAATTCCGTCACGCACATCGGCGAAAATGTTGGTGCTATCGTAGATGGCCATATATCCGATGCGCCAACCCGGTGCATAGTAGACTTTGGATACACCGTTCAGGGTGAGGACGGGAGTGATGAAGCCGCCGTCTCGCGCCGCCGCAGCCATCGAGTGATGGGTCTGGGAATAATTCAATCCGTCATAGATTTCGTCCGAGATGATTACGCAATTCGGGTATTTTTCTGCAATCTCCAAGATGCCTTCGACAACTTCGCCATCAACGATTCCTCCCGTCGGATTGTTCGGGTTGATGAGAACGAGGAGTCGTACTTCATCACTCATTTTATCGGCGATGTCATCGAGGTCTGGCCGCCAGCCATTATCCGGCTCAAGCCGGTACTCTATAGTTTCACCACCATATAGGGGAGGATAGGTCATATATGGTGGATAGTGTGGCCCGGGGGAGAGAACCTTCTCGCCTGGTCTCAGCACTGCCGCGAAGATGATTTGCAGTGCTTCCGTCACACCGTGGCAGACGTAGACATCGTCTGGTCGACAAGGCCACCCTTTCGCCCTCTCGTCAACGGCGATGGCCTCTCTAAGGGGGGTGAGTCCATAGGAGTGGGAATAGCCATTCTCCTGCCTGTAGAGAGCCTGCTGGTAAGCGACAACCATGTGTTCTGGGGTAGGTAGTCCTGGGTAGGCAAGTGGGTCTCCTATGTTGAGTTTGAGTATCTCATGCCCTTGGTTTTCCAATTTGGTTGCTGGTACGACGACATCTCTGATGGCGTACTCGATGTTGGCGGCTCTATCGGCAACTGGTATTCTTTTCATCCCTATACCTCATTGTCTCTGAAGGGGGGTGTGGTTGTCACATTGTCGCAATCTCGACCTCAGCCATTCGGCTGTCATCACTACGATGGGGTCGGGGAGAGCCTATCTTTTTCACCGTGCGAAGTGGCAAATCCAGTACCCTCCGTTGGAAATATGACAAAGTTGAGGATGGGGTGACACACGCTCTATCGGTTGCCCATTACCACGCATCCCTGTCTGAGGCGAGAGCAGGAGTCGCCAATACAACTTCTTCATCCTCTCCTTTTTCTATTAGCCTCGCTGCTCGCATCATCGAACTAGAACCGCCGACGATTCCTATTCCTGATTCAATGAGGAAGGTGAATATGGCGGGGAGCAGCAGGAGTGCAGATGCAGCAGCAAAGAGTAGCAGTATGATAATGACTTTGACGAATGGTTGGAGGGCTGGAATCGGGATCAAAAAAGCAGTCGCAAGACCTGCGCAGGTGACGACCACCGCTTCAATAAGAGACATTCCGGTGGTGGCACAAGCCTCGCGCACCGCATCAACACTACCACCCTGTTCTCGCACGCGATTGGCGATGTGAATACTGAAATCAATTCCGACACCGACGAGAATGGACCCAATCATCACCGTCACAAGTGAGAGTGTGACATCCATCTGTTGCATCACCAACCACTGCATGGCGACGGTGAAAACCACAGGGAGGGTTGTGAGAAGGGCATATCTCGGGTCTCTAAAGACCACCGCAAGAGTGAGAAGCGTCGCTACCAAGGCGAAGCCTAGTGAAGACCACTGCGAACCGACTATCAACTCGTTGACGGCGATTGTCACAGCGGCGACACCAATAAGATGTGAAGAGGTGATTCCACCCGGATAGTTCTGGTCTGCGTAGGTGTTCGCCTCGTCGACAGCAGCCTTGGTATCCTGCACATTCATGAAGGGCATATCGACATAGATGAGGCTGCGGTCGTAATCGGCATTGATGAAAAGTTGTCTGGTTTCATCAGTCAGGGAGGCATAGAAAACATCAAGAAGAAAGATCTGCGCCCTCTTGTTTGCATCATCCTCAGTGTTGAAGGTGTTCAATACTCTCCAGAAAGTTGCATCCTGTTCCTCCTCTCTGTCGAAGATGACTTGGCATACCTCCTGACCTGTGCTGGGGGGTAACATGTCACAGAAGGGAAGTACGGAGGTGCCTGAGAGATTGACAGAGACGCCTACGGATTTCATCAGGAAAACTATGCTCACAGCATTTGTTTTATCAATGCTGTCGGTGCGGTTTTCCAACATCTCAATGTCTTGTAATTTGGCGAAGGGGTCGTCATTCTCTATTGATTCGTCATCTCTGTCTCCGGCCACAGCCCCATCTATCAGCAGCATTCCTATTTGGCCGGCGTTGAACTCGGTGCTATACTGTTTCATCTTGAGAATTGGTGGTTGTCCCTCCGGCGCCATCTCCAGTAGGTCGATGTTTTCCTCCACTTGAGGGCGAGCCCAAATCGCTGATACCAACATCAGGATGATGAATAAACTGAGTGTGGTTTTGGCCCAATTGATGGGCTGCTCGACGATGAACTCGATGGGTCTTGGTGGGGGATGGCTCGGTTTCTTCAGGTCTAACAGCATGGTGAGGTTGGGAACCATCACCATAGTTAGGAAATAGACGATGACTATCCCTCCTGCGAGGGCGATTCCGACCGTCTTGATGGGGGCCATCGGCGTGGAAACCAATGAAATGAATCCTATCACTGTGGTGATGGCTGAGAGTAGGACGGCTTTTCCAGTAGATTGAATGGCGATGGCCATCTTGTCCTCAGGGGAGCCGGTTTCCTCGGCGTATCTATTGGTGATATGCAATCCGTATGAAACGCCTAACGCTAGAAGAATCGGTCCTACGATTATCACTGTCATAGTCACTTCATAATCAAGATAACCGATTATTCCCAATGTCCACCACACAGAGCAGAGAGTTGGCAATCCTGAAATTATTACGACTTTGATTCCTTGAACCCAACGGACACGGCCGGTCTGGATGAAGTCGGAATGGAAGAGAAAGAGACCGAATGCTACCGCCACGATTCCAATTGGGAAAATCTGCCAAAACAGGACGAAGGAGAATTTCGTCACTGAATTGGTGATAGGAACGGGGCCAGTGAGTGTCATTGTAATCCCGAGGCATTCAGGGCTAGACCCATTCTGCCCATCTGGTCGGTCAACACATTCTGATTCATCCTCATTCCAATTGTTTTCGAGGGCGGTCTGCGAAATCCAGCATTCCGTATAGGTGATGATGTCGGTATGTGCCTCTATCTCTCTCTCCCCTCCAGTGGCGCAGACGGGAGGTATCTCATTGGCTCGGAAACCGGTATCCACCACCCCGACGACAATCACAGCACGGTTCGGGAAACCGACCTGCTCCAAGGCTCCGGCACCAACGTCTCGGTACAACTTGTCCTTTGCGTTCGGTGGCAATTCACCGATAATCTGGTTCACCCGTTGTTGCTCTTCAGGAATGCTGTATCCACCCAAGGTGTCACCGAGCTCGTCTATCTGGTCATTTATCTGCTGAGAAATGTTCTCATCACCAAACGCATTGGTGACGAATGCCTTGGCCACCCGAGGCGCTGATGAGTTCACCTCCTTTACAACAGTGGAAATCGACAAGATGTAGATGATTCCATCTTCCTCACCTTCATCAGATACCACCCTATTCAGTTGCCTCTCTATGGCATCCAACTGCTTCAGAATCTCGACATTGGTCACCGCCTGATTGTCTGATTCCACATAGATTATCATCGCGTTGGTGGTCCAATCCTCTTCAATCCTGTCAATGTCATCTCCGACGGCTGAATCATCAGGCAGGTAGACTTCAAGGTCACCGTTGACATTCAGTGAGGTGGTCCCAGTCCACTTGTCAACGATTCCTGAATGAAAAAGAAAGAACATGGTGATGGCGACACAGAGAAAGACCGTGGGTGCGGGAAATCTGGTCAGAGTTCCAAAGATTGTCATTTTCCTCAGTTCTTTTCTGATTCTCCGCGGTGCCGCCATTATCGCTTCCACCGCAACATCAGCATCGAAGTCGCGGATGCTGTCAGCAACCCTCTGTCCGGCGCCGGCCATTCTGTCAGAGAGTTGAGGGCGCACCGGCTTTGCATCTTCAGCGGCAACGAGTTGCTCATCACCCCTCTTGTCCATCTGCCATCCCCTGCCTCTCCACCCACCTTTAACATCTCAGCCTATCGTTTCACATCGGTGGCGATTGCAGCCATTCCAGCAACAGCCACGATTATGCTACGCCACTTTGAACCACTTATCACCAATCCACAGTCACTCAGCCTGAGCATCCTCGCCCAATTCAAACAGAGGTAGAACTCTCCCTCTCTCCCACCCCGCACCAGCGGTATCCTCATGAGGGGGGGTAGCGGCGCAAAGCGCGAGGAGCCTTGCAGTTGACGTGCGAGAGAGCCTAAGAGGGATGATAGATGGGAAATCCGCGAATCACTGAGAAACGGTGGACGATAGACCTAGAGAAGAGAATCCAGGAAGAGCATTACTCGGACGAGGCGACCTATGATTCTCGCTACGGATTTGACCCTTCGTCTGGAAGAGAGTTGTTTGTTGTTGACACCCCTCCCCCCTATCCGAGCGGAACATGGCACATCGGCGCAGTGGCTCAGTATTCAATGATTGATGTCATCGCTCGCTCCCAAAGACTCATCGGCAAGGAAGTCTATTTCCCCTGGGGTGTGGATAGGAATGGAATCAACATCGAATTCACCGTCGAGAAGAATACCGGCCGAAAGATGAAGTCATATGAGCGCGGTGAATTTCTCAATCTCTGCCAAGAGACGATTGAGGAGTTCACACAGGCGATGCGAGAAACTGCTAGCAGAGTAGGGCTCTCATGCGATTTCTCCAAGGAATATCTCACCGATTCACCCGAATACCGCGCCGTCACCCAAGCCATCTTCGTAGACCTGTTCAAGAAAGGGGAGATAGTTGAAGACCTCAGGCCAAATATCTACGACCCAGTCGAGGGGACCACCATCGCTGACGCCGAGGTGGAACGGCTGCAGAGGATGACTCGCCTCGTAGATGTCACATGGACGACGGAGAGTGGCGAGGAGGTAGTCATCTCGACAACTCGCCCTGAACTCATTTGTGCTTGTGGTGTGGTTGTGGTTCACCCCGATGATGGGAGATACACACACCTCGTTGGAAAGAGGATATCACTTCCCGTCCCGGTGTCAGGAAGGGGCTCCACGGTGGAAATCACAGCTCACCCCTCTGTCAAGTCTGATTTTGGTTCTGGGGTGCTGATGGTCTGTTCGTTCGGGGATGCCAACGATGTCGCAGTCTTCCGCGAACTCGGTCTCACTCCATTCCAAGCAATCGGTCTAGATGGCTGCATGACTGAAATAGCCGGCCCGTTTGCCGGTCTGACGGTGAAGGAGGCTAGAGAACGGGTCATCGAATCACTGCAATCTGAAGGCAGGATTGCCGGCATAGAAGAGCGGACACAAGAGGTGCCTGTCTCCGAGCGCGGAAAAAACCCAGTCGAGATTATCCTTCTCAAAGAGTGGTATGTGAGGCAAACTCATGTACAGGAGAGAATGAGAGAACTCGCAGATGAAATCAATTTCATCCCCCCGCGAAACAAGCAGTTCCTCCTCGATTGGATGGATAACATCTCCATCGATTGGCCCATCTCTCGTCGTCGGTGGTATCACACCGAGATACCCATCTGGTATTCCGACGACGGTACGAAGGTCGTAGTTCCACCGCACGGAACTTATGTGCAACCTTGGCGGCAAGTTCCACCGAGTGGTTCGATGGTTCTCGACCGCGAAACGAGGATTGAACTCGGTTCATGGGATGATTTGGCTGCTGACATCGGTGAGGTGCGAGGGGAGGAGAAGGTCTTCGATACTTGGATGGACTCTTCCAACTCCAATCTCTTCGTGTCAGGGTATCTCAATGATGACGAGGTCTTCAAACATGCATTTCCTACTGGAATCAGGCCGCAGGGAAAGGAGATTGTCCGAACTTGGTTGTACTACACTCTTCTCAAGTCAGCACTGCTCTTCGATAAACCAGGCTTCGCCAATGTCTGGATTGATGGTTTGGGTATGGACCCTTGGGGTCGCAAGATGTCCAAGTCGCTCGGCAATGGCATCGACGCCGATTCCGTTCTTGAGTGTGGAGCGGGTGGAAGGACCGGTTCATGGCGGGTCAAAGGCCCTGACAAGACCGTTCTGTTGCGAGCCAACAAGATAGGCTCCGAGTGTTTCCGGCTGTGGAAGGCGTGCAACGGGCAGGTCGGTGACGATTTCCAGATCAATCCAGAAGAGATTGAGGCGAAGTATTTCGGAGTTCTGACGAAATTGTTCAATGTGGCGCGGTTCGCCAGCCAGTTCGATGTGCCCGAGAATCTCAATGACACACCACAGAATCTGCCTGTGGAAGACCTGTGGATTTTGTCAGAATTCGACCATGTCAACTCGACGGTGAAAACTGCTTGGAATGCTATAGATATCTATACAGCTGCCCAATCGTTGAAAAATTTCGGCACAGGCATCTTCCCCAGCCACTGGTTGGAGATGGCTAAGTCAAGACTTTATGATGGAGACGATATCGCCGCTTGGACAGTTCATAGAATCGTCCGTGACATGTTGACCATGTTCTCTCCCATCTGCCCATTCTTCAGCCACCACTTGTCAACCACCCTCTATGGCGAATCCGCAGTTGATATCCGAAAATTCCCCCCCCCACCTCTGGCCACCTCAACTTCAGATGTTGAAAGGCTCCGGGGAAAAACGAGTCATCTCGTAGAATTCAATTCCTCGACTTGGAAGGCGAAGAAGGATGCCGGTCTCCCACTGAACGCACCCATCACAGGAATCAGCATCATCGCTGAGTTGGAGGAGTTCGGCGAGGCGTTGGTGAGGATGCACAAACTCGAATGAGTGACCTGAACCATTCACTCAGGCAGGCCCATCGTTTTCCTCCCTCTGGTAACGCCTCGACCAAATCAACATCTAATCCTTCGAGAGTCCTTCTGTCCGAGAGAACCATTCCCCGCCCATCATATCCGCGAATGAGAAGGGTTCCCACGAGGTCGCCACCGAAAGGGCCGCTCGCTCTAGTGACAGATGCCCGTATTAGAAGACTTCAGGGTTGATGATTGATTTGGGTTTTCTCCCATCGAAGAAATTACAGATGAGGTCAGCCATTTCGAGACCGATTCTCCCTTGTGCTTCATCGGTTGCTGCCCCGATATGCGGGGTGCCGTGAAAATTTCTATGTTGAAGCAGTGGATTGTCTCCAGCCGGCTCCACCTCAAACACATCGAGTGCCGCAGTTGTGATGACCCCCTCTTCAAGGGCTTCGAGGAGAGCGACTTCGTCAATTATTCCGCCTCGCGCACAGTTGACGATGTGGTTCCCACACTCAACACCCTCCGGCGAAAGGCGTGGCATCATCCCCATTCTCTCGGAGTTGACCAGATGTCTGGTTTCATCGGTGAGATTGCAATGGATGGAAATATGTGTACAGAGGCGAAAAACCTCGTCAATATCGTCGTGTAGAGTGCAGTGCAGGTCGGCGGCAATCTCTGGGGGGAGGTATGGGTCATAGGCGTGGATCGTCATACCCAATGCTCTCGCAGCCTGACCTACTCCCTGAGCGATTCTGCCAAAGCCAACGAGGCCGAGTCGCTTACCAGCCAATTCACTACCACTCAATCGCTTCTTCTGCCATTCGCCAGCCCTAAGAGTTCTGTCACCAGTGGCGATATGTCTGACCGAAGCGAGCAGATGGCCGATAGTAAGTTCCACGACGGCATGAGTTGATGCACCAGGGGTGTTACAGACAGCAACTCTCGCTCTGGTCGCCGCCTTCAAGTCGATATTGTCCACACCGACTCCGGCGCGACCAATCAGCCTCAATGACCCTTTTCTTCCACTACTCACCTTAATCACCTTGGCAGTCATTATTGTAGCGCTTCTGATGACAACCGCGTCGTATTCAGCCAAGGCACCTTTTCCCAACTCCTCGGCGGTGAAGTGGTGCAGAACGACTTCATGACCAGCCTCTTCCAACTTCGCCAAAGCCTTCGCTTCCATGCCGTCGGTCACACAGATACGTGCCATCGTGACAGTGGCGACAATCGGACTTCAATCAAGGTTGCCTTGATTCTGTTTAACTTACGATGACAAGTATTGATTAGACAACGGGTCTGGATTGCACATCGGAGATGGACTAGAAATGCCCTATGAACTGCCCCCACTCGGTTTTCGATACGATGCTTGTGAGCCACATCTTGACGCTCTGACCATGGAAATCCACTACAGCAAGCACCATGCTGGTTACACGGCCAAACTCAATGCCGCCATAGAGGGGACGGAAATGGACGGGTTGCCCATTGAGGAACTGCTCACCCGATTCAGTGATGTCAATTCGGTGCGAAACCTCGGCGGCGGCTACTGGAACCACTGTCTCTACTGGCGATTTATCTCACCGAACGGTGGAGGTGAGCCATCCGGCGACATCGCCGCGGCAATCGAACGGGACTTCGGCTCTTTCGATTCTTTCAAAGAGGAGTTCACCCAAGCAGCCTTGACCCAGTTCGGGAGTGGCTGGGCTTGGCTTGTGGTCAGAGAAGACGGAACACTTGCCGTGACCAAGAGCCTCAATCAAGTCAATCCAATCATGGAGGGTGAGGGAGAACCCATCCTCACTGTCGATGTGTGGGAGCATGCGTACTACAAGAAGTTTGGTCCAGGCAGAGGTGATTTCGTCGAAGCGTGGTGGAATGTCGTTGACTGGGATGAAGTCGCTGACGCATACCGGATGGCCACCTGAACTCAGTTCTTCGCCCTTCAATCTCAAACCCACTCTCCACCTCTCCTAGTAAAAGCACCTAGCACTGGGTAGGGGAGTGAACCTGAACCTTGCAACCTATCCTCTAATCATCATATTCAGAGTGTTGGAGTGAATATGTGTTGTCGAGGCACCTGCTCCAAAGCGGTCATTCTATGAGCCGTTGACCGACCTATTCATGAAGGCGAGAGGGCAGCGATGGCTGTGCAATGGTCTGTAGATGACCCGACCACGCTCGCCTTGGTGGTGGGACTGCTCGTCGCTCCGATGTTGTTCACCATCCCTGCACAGAGGTTCTGGAGAAGGAAGGTACTTCGCTCCGAGATTCACAAAAAATACAGAAAAATGGTGCAAGGAATCCTCACACATGGCTACCCGCTACAGATATTCCGCTCCTCATTGGACAAAGCCGCACGAGGGTGGGGTCTCAACGAGAAGGAACAGGGGAGATTGGAGAGTGACCTGCTATATCCACTCAACACCACACACTTCCTGATTCTTCCATCGATGATTCTGTGGCCCCTCCTTTCGGTTTTCGCGGTATTCCTGATTCTCCCCCTAATCCCTCTGCTTCGACTGACAGAATGGGTGATGATTGAACAGGGCTTGCTCGCTTGGATTGTCAAATTGATCAAGAAATACACGAACTGGCAATTGATCGGTGTGCCAAAACTCGCTCGCGATGCTCGCCGTGGCGATGTGTGGATGCAGGCATTACACCGAATGCCGACCACTGTTTTTCTCGGGTTGTTCGCATATCTCATCGTACATTACATCAGTTTGCCAGACATCTATGCGTTGGGGTTAGCTGGGGTGGTCTACATCATCCTCGCATCATTGGCAATCGTGACTGCTGTCGCCATCGACGGAGAACTCGCTTTCGCTGACAACGCACAACGGCGCATCATCCCTCTTGAAACCATTCTCAACGACCTTCTCACGCCAGTGGTAGGGATAGGTCTGCTCCTCCTACTCACCAGACAGGTCTTCTTGACCATCACCTTCCCAGGGGTGGGCTTGCGTGACCCGATCATCTTTGCAATTTCAATCATGGTTGTACTCTATACTGCGACCATTGTAGGGGCGCTGATTGAATGGGCAACTGCGAGGCGGGCCAAGCAGATACGTGACCGCTTCCATATGCAATTGATAGAAGATGAGAATCCAGAGTTGTATTCCTTCATCAGAAATAGAGATGGTAGTCTTTCGTTGCGCCTCATCTGTATGTTGAGGGAGTTCTTTGAGAATGACCACCACTTTCCTGAACAATCACTTGAGGCGACCATACGATTCGAGGACTTGATGGCGCTTCCCTCGCTCGTTGAGGAGGGAGTCGTCACGCTGCCCCCCAAGAAACCGCCGAGGAAGCCCAACCGAGAGACGAGCGAGTCGTCGGCGACAGCGGCAGTCCCCGATTCAGAGGTTGAAATGGCTGTTGCATCATCCGGCGACGAGGGTGTCGCTCTGTGAATGTCCTCATTATCGCCAACTGCGATTCTGGCCAGCGAAGATTTGGGCCGAGAGAGATTTTCGCCAACTGCGATTCTGGCCAGCGAAGATTTGGGCCGAGAGAGATTATCGCCAACTTCGATTCTGGCCAGCGAAGATTTGGGAGAGAAAGATTTGGGCCGAGAGAGATTTTCGCCAACTGCGATTCTTGCCAGCGAAGATTTGGGAGAGAATGATTGCCCCCAACTTCGGTTCCAACAAGTGAGTAATTTGGGAATCCAAGTGTATTGCCACTGTTATCTCCACAAACCATCTAGAAGAAGTGTGACAGACGATATTGGGTGGAGTGAATGATTCGGAGCACTTCGCTGTTCTTCGCTATCAACCCAATCGTGTGACAGACGATATAGGGTCAGGCAAATGATTTCCCGCAACTACATCCTCTCTGAGCATTGGGGTTCTCGATTTTGAACCCACCACCCATCAGGCTCTCCTCAAAATCAATGATAATACCTGAGAGAAGAGAGGAATCAAAATTGCTGATGGCGATTGGAATGCCCTCGATTTGAGCGAATTGGTGGTCCTCTCCGTTCGGTTTATCGACAACCTGCATGTCGTAGAGATAGCCGGAACATCCTCCTCTGTGAACAGCGACCTTAAGGACTACATCTTCATTGTCGTTTTGTAGAATCTCAAGCAGGCGACTCCGCGCCACCTCACTGAAGGATACATCAATAGGGTGGACTTCAAAATCCCCTCCCTTGCCGATTTCCGACAGAACTCCCACATCGGCCGGGCAGTCCATGACATCGGTGGTAATCCCATCTCTGAAAAACTCATGTCTCTAATTGTCCCAACAGAATCACATAGTGGCAGTTGCCTCCGCCCTCGCCGCTACACACTCTTTCGACGGTGGCGCTGGTGGTGTGGAGGCGTGACTCAATGATGCCTTCAATGATCCCCTCGTCGAGGTTGCAGAATGGTTTTCCGAAATCAGGCGCCCCACCGCATGAACCGGCATCATTCACCCTGATTGAAGAGGGTGGTTCGCCATCGAACTCCATGCTGCCCATGCCCATCAATTTCCACTCTTCGCTCAATGCTACCCAGAACTCGGCATCGGAATCTACGATTGAGGATATCTCGAGTGAAAGTTCAGCGCCAATTCTTCTCCCCACCATTCGCATCAGGTCTGATATGTCCAAGCCGAGAAACTCTAATTGTGGGAGACTTGGTTGGGGGGTTACGATTTTCTCCCCCTCGCGCAAGATGGCGTTGGTCCATCCTTCACCGTCTGGGTGTTGGTCGGAAAGGTCGCTCGCAATGTACTCCTTGAAGCGTCTATAGAAGGAACCTGCACCGAGATTGATATGGAGGGGTTCAGCACTTTCGCCCCTCTCTATGTGGCTCTTGGCAACGGAAAACGGGGTAGAGTTCTTCCACGCAGTTTCAACGAGGTCGAGTTGAGCAGAGAGATAGGATGCGGCCTCGATGACCAAGGCAGTATCAGCTCGGCCTCTGCCTACGGGATTGGACTCTATGAAGACATTCTGGACGGCGACATCGCCATCGACGATGCATCCGTGCATCGAGACCGAGTCACTGTGCCTGATTTCAATTGCTTCATCCAGCATCTCGTAATACTTCATCGTCGCCTGTTTCATGGTAGCGAGTACCTTGATTCTCACTCCCCTAACTGCTGCTTCATTGAGGGTATCAACTACTCTCGTTTTGACGATATGCAGAATTCCATATTCGCCAAGCAGCATCCATACTTCATTCTCCGCATCTTCGATGATTCGATTGGTTGCTGCATGGATGTAACTCCGTTCCTTGACGACAGAGAAACTCGGCTCTTCTCCCACCTCTTGGTGGCGGGTGTAGGGTCGCGATTGACCCTTGGTGAACTCTTCGAGATGAGTTTGAATTCGTCTGAGTTCCTGCTCCTCGTGGTTGATGAGTTGTTGAAAGACATCGGAGACGGACAGACCAGCGAAACGCATAGGTTTGTCAAGAGTTGCCTTCACCAATCCCCTCTCCTGCAATCGTTTGAGGGTATTGTATGAATCCATCCTGCTGATGCCGACTTTCGCCCCGACCTCACTCGCCTTCAATGGCTCTGAGGTTGCGAGAAGGATGATTACACCGGCCTCTTTGTCATCCAATCCAATGTCCACAAAACGCTCGCGCAGTGTGGCCTCCCCATCAGCCATGAGTATTGGAGAAGTTCACCCGTTTTGAACCAATTGATGTACTGTATGGTGATGACGAACCATTAAGGAGGGTGACCAATCAGTTTCGCTTGTGGAGAGGCAACCGGTTGAAACCAAACCTGTCCAAGTTTTCAAGGGCGACGAGTTCAAATCAAGTAAGGACATACTTGTATGTGAGGGTCCATTGGAAGTGAGAATAAATCGCGGTGGCGCCACGAAGCCACTGGGCATCCTGTTGAGAACGGCCGGTGATGACGTTGACCTAGTTTATGGTTGGTTGTTGGGTGAAGGAATAATTGAATCGGCAGAAGCGATTCTCAAACACTCTGCCACAGAGGATGTCATCACCCTAGTTCTCGATGATGCATTGGTCAGTTCAGACGGATTGGCTGGCCGCAGATTCGCCATCTCCTCTAGTTGCGGCCTTTGTGGAAGGGAGACACTGGACGGATTGCAGATACCGAGCCGCCTCAATCTCTCAGATGGCCGATGGCTTAGTGCAGAACTCCTGAATGCCCTCCCTTCGAGATTGCTCTCTGCTCAGAAACTCTTCCGAGGGACGGGCGGCCTGCACGCCTCCGCGCTTTTCACTGCTTCAGGCAAATTGGTCGGCATCAGGGAGGATGTCGGCCGACATAACGCCTTGGACAAATTGGTCGGCCATCTTCTCAGAGATGGTATGCTGCCGGTGAATAAGTCGGTTCTGATGCTCTCCGGTAGAATCAGTTACGAATTGGTACAGAAGGCAGCTTTTGCCGGCATTCCCGCAATCGCTGGCCTCGGTGCCCCCTCTACGATGGCGGTTGATGCCGCTAGGTCTGCTGGCCTGACTCTGATTGGATTTCTGACCGATTCAAGTTTCAACGCCTATACTGGTGCATGGAGATTGCTCCCAAAATGATGTTGCACATCATATTTGCTGGAAATTTTCGCTTCCATTACTCATCCAACTGTCTGATATGTCTGATTGAATACTTATTGGGTGCAGCGGAGAGAATGGCGAAATGAGATACAACTGGCCGCGAACATTGACAAAGCGACGCCCTTTGGCTATAGTAGGTCGCTTGTGAAGAGCCAGATTCCGGGGTCATTATCATGGATGGAATTCGACGATGGGACCCTTCTCGTCCAAGCCATGAGATGCTGGAAACCGTCAAGCAGAAGGCGAGCAGCGGCAACGAACTCGATATTGATGAAATCAACAAGATAGCAGACGAATATGGCACAACTCCGGCGAAAGTGAGGGGGGCAATCGGATACTACGATGAACTGAGACCTAATCAATTCACAGTTCGTATCTGCACTGGCGAGGCATGCCGCGCGAGGGGAGCGGTGGAACTGGCTGGACGCCTAGAGAGTGAGGGGGAAGTAGTTGGTGAACTCAGATGTACGGGGCTTTGCACTTCTGGGCCAGCCGTGGTGAGAGATGAATTCCCCTCTCCAATCAGCCACAGAGGCGAAGGTCTGCAACTTTTCTTGAGCGCCGACAGCATCAGTGTCGCACAGGGTGCTGAAGAGATTGCCAATTATCTGGTCTTGAACCATGCTGACATGATATCCCTGACTAGGACTGGGTCGCGTGGTCTATATCATTTGGAGCCGATGCTGGAGGCTGAGGTCGAGGGAATCAGACACGCCTTCGGCCCACTCACCGCCAGCGACATCCCCTCGGTAGTGGCATCTCTCGAATCTGGTAGCCTTGATAGTGGTGCGAACTATCTCGGCAAGGTCGAGGAATTGACCGAGTTATCCTCACAACAGCGATTCGCCACCGCTCGTTTTGGACTCTGCTGCCCAGTCGACATCGCCTCTCAGATGGCTAATGGTGCCTACAAAGGGTTGGAGAGGGCGGCCGAATTGGGCTCAGCAGGGGTCATTTCTGAACTTCAGTTGTCACGCCTCAGAGGCCGTGGTGGGGCAGGTTTCCCCACCCATTTCAAGTGGGCTTCAGCAACATCTGAGGATAGTGAAGTGAAATATGTTGTCGCCAATGCAGATGAAGGAGACGCTGGCACTTTTATTGATAGGATGATAATCGAGGGTGACCCACATGGATTGATAGAGGGAATGAAAATCTGTGCTGAAACCATCGGTGCCACTGAAGGGTGGGTCTATCTAAGGAATGAATACCCTCGAGCCAAGATTGTATTGGATGAAGCACTTGAACAAGCGCGAAGTGCTGGCATCCTCGGCCCGACCTTCGACATCTCCATCGCAGTCGGAGCCGGCTCATACGTCTGCGGCGAAGAGACCGCTTTACTGGAATCGTTGGAGGGGCGCAGGGGTGAAGTGAGAGCAAGGCCACCATTCCCCACCCAATCCGGACTCTACGGCAAACCTACGATTGTGAACAATGTTCTGACCTTCGCTTTGGCAGCCGCCATCCTGCGGGAGGGTGCGTCAGCGTGGGGTCGACTCGGCACCGAGAGAAGCCGAGGCACTGTAGTGGTTCAAGCATCTGGGGCGACAGAGAGGCCTGTCTGCGTGGAGGTTCCTTTCGGGGGGACGATTGGCGAGGTGTTGTCCGAACATTCTTCTCTGACAGGAGTATCTGCGGTGCAGATAGGAGGTCCACTCGGTTCATTCTTTACAGTAGAAGAAATCGATGATATTGAATTGTCATTCGAGGGATTGGCGGAAGCTGGTGGTCTACTCGGTCATGGCGGATTTGTCATGTTCGATTCTTCATTCGACGCTAGGTCTGAGAGTAGACATCTGATGAATTTCTTCAGAGATGAGAGTTGTGGAAAGTGTACCCCCTGTAGAATAGGGACAGAGAGAGCGGTTGAACTGCTCGCCCGAATTGGCGCCGACGATGAGAGGGATGGTGATAGGGAATTATTGGCCAGCCTCGATGATGTGATGACCAATACCTCGCTATGTGCACTAGGTGGGTTGGCCATGAATCCGGTTCGCAGTTCTATGCTGAGATGGCCCTCTTCATTCCGAGGTGACTCGCATGGGTGACGGGTCAGTGAATCTGACTATAGACGGAACCACTGTGGTTGCTTCCACCAGTGATACGGTGATGAGCGCGGCGAGAGCGAGTGGAATATCCATCCCAAGCCTCTGCGATTCACCACACTTGAAGCCGTTTGGCTCTTGCCGGCTCTGCATAATAGAGATTGATGGACGGCAGGGTAATCCATCATCCTGCACGACTTCTGTGGAGGAAGGTATGGTGGTATCAACCGACACTCGCCGACTGTGGGATTTGAGAAAGGGAATCACCGAACTGTATGTCAGTGAACACCCACTTGATTGCCTGACCTGTTCAGCCAACGGTGATTGTCAATTACAGGATGTCGCTGCCGATGTCGGGTTGAGAGGTGTACGCTATAGCAATACACCAGCCAACAGCGGGGTTGCAGTGGATGAATCGAATCCCTTCTTCACTTTTGATGCTTCAAAATGCGTTGTCTGCTCCCGTTGTATTCGAGCGTGTGATGATATTCAAGCAAGCCATGTTCTTTCGTTGGATGGGAGGGGTTTCGCCAGCAGAATAATCGCTGGTGCTGACCAACCGTTCATGCAATCGGACTGCGTCTCCTGTGGTGCTTGCGTCGATGAGTGTCCGGTTGGTGCATTGGAGGATACGATACAACGGCAGAATGGGATGGTGGAGAAAGTAGTGCGAACGACCTGCGCCTTCTGTGGCGTCGGTTGCCAGTTCGATGTAGGGGTCAAGGGTGGGAGGCTGGTGTCGATGCAACCGGCTCACAACTCTCCGGTCAATCAAGGTCATGCCTGTGTGAAGGGGAGGTTCGCCTCTGCCTATGTGCATCATGCTGACCGATTGAAGAGACCAAAAATCCGCAATTCGACTGACGATGAGTTCAGAGAAGTGAGTTGGGATGAAGCATATCGGTTCATCAGAGATAGATTGATGGAGATAAAGAGAAAACATGGTCCAGATTCCATCGGAGCCATCACCTCATCTCGCTCCACAAATGAATTGAATTACCTCGGCTCAAAGTTCATGCGGGCTGTAATCGGCACCAACAATGTCGACAACTGTGCAAGAGTTTGTCACTCCGCAACTGTGAAGGGGATGATGACGGTTTTCGGAGCTGGTGCAGGGACCAATAGTCTCGCTGACATTGATGTCACTGACCTTCTGCTGGTTTCGGGTTGCAATCCGCTGCACGGCCATCCAGTGACCGGGTCTCGCATCAAGCGAGCGAGAAAACGAGGGATGGCGATGATAGTCGCCGACCCCAAGAGAACTCAATTGGCCGAAATGGCGGACATTCATCTTCAACTCCGGCCCGGAACCAATGTCGCATTGTATCAGGGAATGGCCAATGTGATTCTGCAAGAAGGACTCGAAGCCGACGAGGAATGGATGGAGAGACGATGCGAAAATCTTGAGCCATTTCGACAAATGGTGGCGGAAATGACCCTCGAGCGCTGTTCAGATATCACCAAGATTCCTGAGAATCTCATCAGAGATGCAGCGATTCTTTACGCCTCAGCACCATCTGCCATGTCTGTTCACGGATTGGGGATGACCGAACACAGTCACGGTTCCGAGGGAGTTATGGCCCTCTCCAGTCTCGCCCTGTTGACAGCCAATGTAGGCAGAGCAGGGTGCGGAATCAATCCTCTCAGAGGACAGAACAATGTGCAGGGCTCCTGTGACATGGGTGCTCTTCCCAATGTACTGACGAACTACCAGTCGGTAGATGATGAGAAGGTGAGGGCGGCGTATGAGGATGAATGGGGTGTTGAACTTCCGACCTCAGCGGGGGCACCATATCCGGTTCTGCTCGAGAGGGTGGCGGATGGAGAATTCCACGCCTTCTACATGATAGGCTCCGACATCGCCCAGACCGACCCTGACAATCTCGCTGTCCAGAACGCCCTTTCAAACCTGAAACTGCTGGTCGTACAGGACATTTTCGAGTGTGAATCGGCAAAGTTTGCCCACGCCCTGCTTCCGGCCGCATCTTTCTTGGAATCTGATGGTACCTACACGAACGGAGAGCGAAGAGTGCAACGTATTCGCAAGGCCCTTGATGCTCCGGGGGAGGCCAAACAGGATTGGGTTATCGTTGCTGAGTTGGCTGAGGCGATGGGTCATCCGATAGTCGATTCCCATGATGTTTCGAAAGTTTGGGATGAACTGGCTCGACTAACACCCAATTTCAGGGGTATAGACTATGCCCGCTTGGACTCACCGGATGCCGTGCAATGGCCCGTTCCCGCCAGTGGACACCCAGGGACCACGGTAATGCACCAAGGTAGGTTTTCGAGAGGACTTGGCAACTTCTCAGCCCCATTATATGAAGAACCCAATGAACAGCCGTCCCCAGAATACCCGTTCATCCTCGTGACGGGAAGGAACATCTTTCACTACAATTCTGGAACCCAGACTCGCCGAACGAGCCTGCTCGAGTTCAGAGAGACAGATATCCTCGATATGCATCCACAAGATGCCGACAGGTTGGGGGTCGTGGATGGTCAGATGGTCAGATTGGAGAGCCCACGCAATTCGGTTGTGATGAGAGTGTCGGTTTCTGATGCTGTCCGAATCGGGAATCTGTTCACCACTTTCCATTTCCCTGAAGTCGGTGTGAATTCTGTGCTGAGCTCATCTTCAGACGGCCCCACTAGATGTCCAGAGTATAAGGTTCAGGCGGTCAATGTGATTCCTGCCTGATAGTCGGCACAATAATTGGCAATCCAATCACGCCTTAACTTGGAAGAACAGGGGTGGGGTGGCTCGTGGTCATCCTTGCAGTTTCGCCAACCTCTTCAGTTTCTTCTCCTGCTCCTTACGCAGTAGTTTGCAGCGTCGAATCTGCTCTTTTGCCATCTTTGCATGGTCACCACTCAGCGGTGAGATTCTCTTCGGAGACATGGCGTATTCAAAACACTTGATGGCATCGTCATACCGCTCCACCTCAGCATAAGCAGTCCCCATATTGTAAAGGGTGGCGCCCGTGACTCTGCTAGGGTCGACCTTCTGCGCTTTTATGTATGAATCGATACACTCCTTGAAATTTCGAAGATAATAGAAGGCATTCCCCCTCGCATTCAGGATTGCGACCACCATCTCATCATCATTCATGAAAGAAGGTAGAGCCTTTTCAAAGCAGGCGAGTGCTTCTTTGTATTTCTCCTCTGAAATCAGTGCCAATCCCTTATTGTACCACTGCACATCTTGATTAGCGACAGAACTCGAGTCAATCTGTCCGGTGCCGCCGTCGCTCCTCGCGGTGATGGCCTGTGCGTCCAATGCCGCCTTGGCTAGGTCAACCTCTGGTGATGGTTCGGATTGTGGAGCATCATCTGGTTCTGTGACGCTTTCCAAGACCGCTTCAGCGGCGGTAATATCGCTGCTCTCTGTGGCGGAAATCTCTCCTCTCTCACCAGTCGATTCCGGCCCCCCCTCGACAGAGTAGATAGTGACAGATTCAACAGCCTTGTCATCTGCCTCCCAACCGTCGTCACCCCATGGGTCATCGCCCCATCCTTCATCGGTGGGTTGTTGTGGCTCCGCCTCAGAACTCTCCACCTCGACTTGTTGGCTCGGCTCGACTTGCTCGACTGTTCCTAGTTCCATTTGCTCTGAGGCTTCGTCCATCATTGACTCGGTTTCCATCTCGGATGCAAATTGATTGAGTGCAGCGGGCGTTTCTGCAACTTCATCGCTCGGTGGAGTGGTATCTCCCTCAGCGGCCCCATCCGTGGGCGTTTCTGCAACTTCATCGCTCGGTGGAGTGGTATCTCCCTCAGCGGCCCCATCCGTGGGCGTTTCTGCAATTTCTTCGCTCGGTGGAGTGGTATCCCCCTCAGCGACCCCATCCGTACTACTCACCTCGGTTTCGCTAGGAGCATCTAAAGGGACTCCGGTTAGTGAGTGAATCTTCTGACGACACTTGTTTGCAGTAGTCTGGTCACCTGCAGCGATGAAGGTCTTCATCATACCAGTCCACAATTCAGGATTGTCTCGGTCGACCTCAACCAGACTTCGCCAAGCTCCGACTGCTTCAGGATAAGAGCCGATAAGGGTGAGAGCCCTCGCCCGCATCATTGTGTTGGCGACAGAGCCGTCGTCGGAGATGTAGCCGAGGGCTTCTGTCGCCAGTTCCGGTCCCTCTGGGATGGTCACTGGCAATTCTGTCGCCATTTCGATAACTTCCCCCTCGCCTTCTCCGATAGAGATGAGAATCCCGGCTAGAGTGGAGCCACCCGGATGGGTTGGTTCGATGGACAACAGGTATCTCCAAGCATCAATCGCACCAGCAAGGTCTCCTCGGGAAGTCAGAATCTCAGCGAGTGCAGCAGACGCCTTGGCATAATCCGGTTTCAGTCCGATAGCCGCTTCGAAGCAGGTGACTGCTGCATCCTCATGTCCGTTTCTTCGGTGCAGTGCACCGAGATTGAACCATGAAGGCGCATCTGAATTGTCCAAATCCAGCGCATAGGTAAAAGCCTCTATGGCGCTGTCAGTGAGCGAAAGCCGCGCCATTGACGCAGCCGCGATTCTCCACGCTCGCGGGTGTTCTGCCGCCTCTTTGTGGAGAAGGTCGCGAAGTAATTCCAGAGCATCCTCTGCAAGGCCCTGTTTGACCAGTTCTGCAGCCTTTTCGACTGTTGATTCAATGTCGAAAACGGCATCAACAGCCCCCTCTTCTGAAATAGAAGTAACGGAGGAAGTGGCCGATTCTGTGGCGGGTGGTAGAGATTGCTCCACCGCAGGTCCAATGGTGGATACCGATGGTTCAGGTTGCGCTTCCCCCCTTCCCTCGGCTGTGGCGTCAGGTGGTGGAAGGGTGGACATCTGCGGCGAGGTGCTTCCGAGTGACGCAGCGGTGGACGGGGATTGCCCCCGTGAGCCGTCTTCAGAACCAGATGACGGGGAAAGAGCTGCAATACGAATCAACTCGCCATGAGTAGGAAAGGCTCGTAACGCTCGGCTAGCCATCTTCGATGCTGCATCCTTCTCTCCATCTCTCTCCAACATCACAGCAAGATTGGCTGCTGCAGGGCCGTGCGTAGGGTCCATGTCAACGCACACCTTGAATGCCTTTTTCGCATCATCTCGCTGCCCCGACATCTCATGCACGATTCCTCGGTTGAACCACGCCATCGCGTTGCTCGGGTCCTCGGCAATAACTTGATTGAACAGTTTGAGGGCCTGTTGCTCACGACCTTCTGCGACTAACATCTCACCTCTGTCCAACATCGCATCGATGTCCATCAAGGGGGCTGATTGGACTTCATCGGAAGTAGTTTCTTCATCGTTGTCCCACTCATCATCCCATTGTGATGCTGCAGCAGCCAAGTTAGATTGTTCTGACTCGCCACCATTCTCGCTGGTGTCCTTTGTGAGAGAACCGCGGATTTTCTCAACCGCCTCACTACCGACCTGATTCACATTTGTGAACACCGGTATCTCATGTTCGCCGATTTTCTCGCTGACCTTTTTCATCGTCTGCGTCGTGGCTGCTGCCACATTGTCAATCGCTTCCTTGGTTTCTGATTCCAACTTTTTTGCGATTTGTATGGCTTTTTCCCTCTTGGTAGAGGGCTTGGCCGGAATGCCGTAGAGGTCGCCTTCACACTGCGGGCAGAGCGGTTCCATTCCTTCAAGAACCATCTGGCAGTTTGGACAACTCTCATGACCATGGCCACTCATCAACTACACCCACCGATTCACCATTGAGTGTCAAGGATAAGCCTTCGCCTCTTTAGTACTCCATTTTGAACTGAATTATACCTGATGAATTTTGTTGATGCGCTGTGCTATTCATTGAAGATGTGAAGGGAAATAATTCGCCATTTATACTACCCCAGCCTTCACCAGCGATTCAAGGTGTTGAATAGACCTGCTTGCGGCTGCTGCGACATCAGGGTTGTCATCCTGAAGAGCGGCGGCGAGGATGGGAACAACTCGGGGATGAGGGTATCGAGCAAGAATCTCTGCAGCCAACCTGCGGATAATCGGTGCCGGGTCTGCCATTGCGGTGAATACAATCTCCATCGCCTCCTCTCCGGTGAAGTTGCTGAACTGCTGAAGTGCCGCATATCGTACATCGGCCACCTCATCAGCGATACCAACTCTGAGAAGGGGAATATCTGAAGGATGGGCGATTCTCCCAATCGCCCGAAAAGCGCTACTGCGAACACTTGCGTCGGAATCCCGAATTGCCTCCGCCAAGATTTCGTTTGCAACCGAATCTTCAAGTCTACCCAAAGCTGAGATACAGCCTCTCCTGACGGCTGGATTGCTATGTCGAATCCCTTTGAACAGAGAATCAAAGTGCCCGACCATGACAAGTGAAGCGATGGCACCAGCGTGCAGTTCAACCTCGGCGAGAGATTCTACTAGGGCCTCGGCAGCGGAGGCATCACCGATCAACCCCATCGCTTCGATGATGTTCCTCTTCTCATCAATTTCTCGTTCTTCCCCAAGCAGTATTCGAGAAAGTCTTGGCGAGGCTCGTCTCCCCAATCTGAAGGCCATCTCTGGGTCTTTACCAGCTACTGCCACACCCTCCTCTATCGTCGTGTTGATGCCGATGATTCTGATGGCGGTTTGAATCACCATGTAATCTATCGAAAGCAGAATAAACATCACTAGATGGCGGCCACCAGTGGCCTTTAGTCCGACTCCGGAGATGTGAACCCCGTACACTTCCGACCAGTCTAGAATCGAACGGAACAGCAGGTCGAGGGCGAACAGTGCCCAAGTGGTCATAGTGGCTTCAGCGGGCGTTGCGTAGAGGTCAAAGAGGCCATCTGAAGTTCTAAGCAATAGTGGGACGAGAATTACCATCTGCAAGGCCGCAAATCCAGCGGTGCCACGAAGGTCGGGCAGGCTGTCAGGGTCACTCTCCTCCAATTTCTTGGCGATGCGCGCCCTGAGGTTCTCATTCTGAGCCCAAGCGCGGCCAATAGCCAATACACCGATGTAACCAAACCACAGGGCGATAAACCCGAAGAGTGGTGGTGTGAGGATGACAATCGCATAGAGCGACAGATAGACTGTGAAGAAAAAGAGGTGGCGATAGAGTGGTTGCACAACCCCGACTCCGAAGAGCCGCGCATATCCGGCGAGGAACTCATCCAGTTGAAGGAGGAAATGTTTCAATCTCTGCAACAGTATCCCCCAACCGGCGACGCAACCCTTCCACCCTTTGATGGTTTCAGGGATGAATCAATGATTGCAGAGGTTTCAGAGGGTATAGGAAAGTGCCGACATATCATTAACCACCATTCATCCAGCGATGTAATGTGCCGGTTGCATGGTATCTTCTCCTCCTGCTCTGCGCCCTGTGTGGCGTAGGTTCTTGGTACATCAGAAACTTCACTCGCAAGGTGGAACTCCTTCGGCTTGTCGCCTTCATCGGCATAGCCAGCATGGTCTCGTTGGTAATCTGGACATGGTCAATTACGTGATGGTGAGCGAGAGAGAGGAGTAGAGTTTACTAATTCACCACAACGCTATAATGACGAATGGAGGTCATGGAATGGGGAAGATTGACATTGGTGAACAACCGAGAGGGTCTTCACTGGAAGGCTGTTTTCCGGTCCGCGCACCAGTCTGGTGGGGAAGAAGAGGAGAAGTTCGCTGCGAAACAGGATTGGCAGGAGTTTCGGGTCGTTTCGTGGTTCTGCGTCACCGTAAGAACTTCAAAAGTATTGAAGGGTTTCTTGCTAGGATACTCAGAGCGCCACACCATCTCTCTCGGCCACTGGATGAGATGAACTCTCTTCTTTGGGAATTGGCTGACGGTCATCGTACCTTTGAAGAGATAGTGAGGACAATGGATGAGGTCTTCGGCGAACAGGTGGCACCTGCGTTCGAGCGCTGCGAGGCGGCCTTGAAACAATTGGGTGAGAGGGGTTTCATTCTCTTTTCAAGGTGTGAGTTCGAGGATGCTTGGCTCACAGGCCCCGGTATCGACCCAGAGGGGGAGATAGAGGATGTTCAAGGAGTGGACATAGTGCCTATCGAGGGTGATATGGTCAATTGGGGATGAGCCACGCAACCGACCGTGCCAATAGGAGGAGACCACTTCAGAGGGATGCTCCCGAAGAGCCGTAGTCATTGATTGGGTCGGTTGTGGAGGTGACCTCTTCAGAGGGATGCGCCACATCGTGCGCAGGTTTTCTCTCCTTCTTGACATTCGCCATGGCTGTAGATACCACAATCATCGCATTCGAGCCAACGGTCATCGGGGCCGAGGTTCTTGTTACAGTATGCACAGGCAACGACAGGAATTGATTGAGTGGCTTCAGTCTCTGTCGCCGAGCCTGCGGGCTCAGACGAATTCGTCTCAATCAGTGTTCCGCTATCTGTCGATTCTTCAACGCCCCTATCAACTCGTTCCGATTCAACTGTTTCATCGGCGGAATCAGGAGGTGGGATGCCATCTTGTGGCTCTATCGTATTCGCTGTTGCTTCAACACTGTCAGCTGCATCATCAGCACTCATCGGAGCACCGAGGGCAGCGAATGCAGCATCCTTGTCGAGCGGAGCGGTGGCCCCTGCTCTGTCACCTTCTCCACTTCCTGCATCTGTTGCTGCAGGTTGATGTTCGGTGACTCCGAGGCTTCCGAAGGCAGAATCCAAGGATGGAGTGTGGGATACGGGATGTTGATTGTGATGCGGCGGAGAAGTCTGCTGAATCGGTTGTGGGGCAACAGTCGGCTGCAGATGTATGGCCGTATGAGGTGTCACCGACTGATGGGGAGATGGCATTTGCATCTGAGCCGAGTAGGCCTGCTGTTGGGCCTGCGCCGCCTGTTGACTCGCCCACTCTGCGGCCTCGCGCTGTTGTTGGCGGCGTAGGTCTGCAATCTTCTCCTCACTCCACCCCGCAGCGCGGTACTGGTCGTCAGTAATTCCGCTCTGCTCCGCTGGTCCGACCACTGCATGTTGGGGTTGAGGCCAGCCGGATTGTGCAGACATGGTGTGCATGGGCGGATGATGTGGGGCGTGAGTTGGATGTTGTGGTACTTGAACAATTGATGATTGAGGGGTGGGGTGCTGCTTCTGAGGCTGATTCGTATGCGAAACCGATACCGGTTCTTCATCCTCCTCATCGTCATATTCGTCGATGCTCCTCCGCTTCCTGTTGATGGCAATCACCATCACCCCAACAAAAATGAGGAATACCAATGCTGCCATGCCTATGATGAGGGGCAGATTCTGCTCCACATCTCCGAAGGCGAAAAAGTAGCCACCGGGTTCCTCGACTGGTGTGGTGAATGATATCGCCGCAGTTGATGACCAGACACTTTGGTTTTCAACAAGTATCGAGAAGGCGAGGGGGGTTGTTGAATCTCGACTCGGTGCGGTGAGTTCACAATCCCATGCAATCTGTCTGCCAGTAGGGTCGTTTGTCGAAGGCGCGACCAACATCCAGCGGTGGTTATCACTCTCGATGTTGTTGCAGATGACCGACCATTCTTCACCGCCATAGACCTTCAACTCCATCTCCTCGGTGAATGAGGAAAAACTGGTGGCATTGACCTTGAACAACATCCTTCGTCCAGGTTCCACTTCCTCGCCGTTGGTCAGGGAATGGGAGAATTGCAATTCACGATGAGATGCGACTGTCAGTGTCAGAGATTCATTGATGTCCTGCGAATTGCCTTGATTGTCGGGACTCGCTTCGACATTGACGGAGAATGTGACCTGAGTGCCTACAGGGACATCAAATGCCACACTTATCAACCACTCAAGATGCAATTCCTGTTGTGGTGGCAGAGGTGTATCCATCCATTGGTCGAGGTTAGTCACCTGCCCGCCATTGGAAAGTGTTGAGAAGATTCCTAGGTGCATACTGTCTGATGAGATTCTGATTCTCATGTCACCATCAACTGCATTACCATCGTTGATCAGTGTCAACTGAACAAGATGAAGTGAGTCGGTCCTGACATCCAACTTCTCGGTATCAATCGTCAAGACAGGTCGCGTGACCCTCTCAGTATGCAGTGAGAAATCGTAGGAATTGTCGCTCTCATTCAGGTCGATTCCACTCTCCGGTGCGACAGAGACACTCAGGTCAACTTGAAGATTCGCTTCTTCACCACCGGGGGGTGTGAAGACAACTTGGAATTGAACGATGTGATTGCCCTCGTAGGATGGCGAGAGTGATATTGGGCCGAACTGCTCGCTGCCTCCGACTTCAATGTGATACATCCAAGTGGAGGGTATTCCATTCACGGTGACGGTTGCATAATCCGGTCCGTTCCCTCTGTTCTCCACTTCAAAGGTGACAGCCTCAGGAAAACCTGGGGTGACAAACTCATGTGTGGAGAGATTGCGTAGTACCAAGTCGTGCAACATGGTAACTCGTATCCCCCCGTATGGGTTGGCAAGTGCGGTTGAGCCGGAGAGAACTGAAGTGACTATCGGAGTGAGAATCGGGGCTGGGTCGCCGGCCTGGGCGTTGCTCGGGGCGATGACTTCAACTTGCACCTTCGCCGCCTCACCCGACCTAATGACGAGGTTGGGGTTGCTAGCGACAGTGGCATTCCAACCTCGCAGGTTCGAATTATCAAGGGAGAAGGCGAAGGAATCCTGACTTGAAGCGTTGTTCCATACTGTGAATGGAATTGTCAGGGAGTCACCGGGTTCCACCCACCAACCGCTTGCTGGGATATCAACGGGGTTGACGCCTACTCCGGCATTAGAAATCATAGATGCTGTGAGGTTGACACGAATGGTAGCAGTGACGCTGAGGTCTGCCTGTGAAGTGGCGGTTACATCGATGGAAGCGGTCTGTCCCGGCAGTGCGGTGTTTGGAATGTCTGCCTGTAGTTGCACGATTGCTGAACTTCCCGGTGGAATGGTCACAGTCGGGGGTTGGTTGTAGGAAATATCGAATGTCCAATTCGTCCACTGAACGACCGGAGTGGCACTCACTGAAAACGTGTCAGAACCATCACCGATGTTGGTCAGGTTGATAGAGAATTCACAGGAGGTGCCTGGAAGGCAGTAGTGGGTCTGTGGAATCACATCCCACGCTGGAATGTAGTCAGGGTCGACGAGCGTGGTGATAGTGACACTCGCTCCTGTAGATGGTTCGAGAGTGGATGAGATGGATGCAGTGGCGGCGTGTGACCCCACGGTGGCGCTCGCTCCCGGTTTGATTTGCACTTTGAAACTGATGCTCTCCCCCGGGCCTAACTCTATGTCCATTGAAGGGAGTATCGTGGAGCCAGACATGTGAACGAACTGATAGTCCCAGTCTGCAGGCAATCCCGATACCGAGGGGCGATAGTAATCGGTGAGATTGCCATCGTTCTGGACGGTCACTACATGGTCGGCCCAATGTCCTCTGCGGGCGTGGCCGTCCACACCTTTGCTCATGGAGACACCGAACTCTTCAGGCCATGCTTTCTCCTCGTAGAGAAGGACAACATCCTCAATCCAATATCCCGCTCCGTTGTCACTCGCATCTGAAATGAACCGGAACCTGAACTTGGTGGCGGAATTGAGCACAGAAGTGGGAATGTTGAATCCTGGCCGTTGGCTTCCACCCGGACGATTAAGTTCGTTTTGAATCAGCCAACTTGTGCCATCGGTCAGGTCGGCGTCGACGACACCATCGAAGGAAAATCCATTGTTGACTGTGTTGACCCATGATGAAGTGGATCCATCCCACCACTCAATTCTGACGCCATCTCCATTACCAGCAGAACCGGTGTAGAAGAATCCGAGTTTGGCGTAGGTGTTCGGGTTATCGTGGGCGTTGGAGAAATCGAAATTGGGGGAGGTGAGGGAGCGGTCCCAACTGGCGCCATAGGAACTGCTCGTACCTCCACTTCCCACATTGAAGGCAGAATTGACGAGGGAGACGGCAGAATCAGTCTGCCATCCGCTAGAGAAGGTCCAACCACCCTGAGTGTCACAGTTATCATACACTTGGCCGACGGCGAAGGATTTGCTCAACGCATCGTTGCCTCTATTGTCATCGTTGGCTATCAAAGTAGTAGCAACCAAGGTGTGATTGCCACCATATCTGGGTGAAACGGTTGCTGTTGCGGTTGTCGATGAACCACCTGAGATTGAGCCCACGTTGACCGTTTGGTTGTAGATCTCAAATCCACTGTATTCGTTGTGCAGTATCACCAGACGCATGGTGAATGCACCACTCGCAGTCGTACCACTGTTCTGAACGGTGACGGATATCGTCGATGAGACATTGACCATTGCATCTATCAGATAGAGGCTGACTGGACGATTAAATCCACCGTCGGACGGGTCGTGGCTCGACAAGAGACGATATGTTGTCTGGTCGGCGGAATTGACATAGGTGATGTCAAAAGAGACCGGATGGACGTCGATTCCACTGGCAGCCTCAACAGGCTCGCTGATAGAGTCACTCTCTATCACTATAAGTGTCGATGACAAGAAAATGAGGGCGAGCAGGATTGACCGGCTTCGGCTTGCAGTAAGCATGTGTTCCGTTTCCAAACCCAATCATCATTATTTGAATGCGCCGGTCTTTAGACCGGTATTGCAATCTGAAGAAATCATGTGCCCTTTCACTTTCGGGAGAATCGTTGATGAGAAGTTGGTGGCATAGCCACTTGGATGCGGATAGCCGTACTCTCGGATGAATCCGTAATAGTGTCTGATGAGTCGAAGCGAGAAGGCTCAGTCAATACGTCACTCCTCAGAAACGGATGCCCTCTCCAACTCAACTCTCTTCTCCCGCAGGTTGGCTGCGTAATAGATTCCCAACGGTAGCCCAAGTCCCATGACAAAGCAGGTCATCAGTGCTGTAAGTGACCAGACAGACTCGACAAAAGGATTCAATTCAAACTGTTCGACTGTTGTCAAATCGTGCTTAACTGAAGTGAAGGTCAGTGACACACTACCGCGGTCTATAGGTTCGCTGTTGACCAGTTCAATCGACCATGTCACGGTAGAGTTGGAAGATTTGAGAATCTCCTCTGACATCTCCGTCGCTGATTGCAAATCATCAGCCCTTACGGTTCCCTTTCCGGAGAGAGGTAATTCCTCATTGAGCAATCCTCTGAGGAGAACACTTCCTGACTCATCCAACTCCCTCTGATGATTGAAAGAATAACTACAGTGGTTCACCATCTCAAAATCGGAATTTGGTTCCAAGCAGACAAATCGTTCCGCCGTTGCATCTCCGAGAGAGGGGTGAGACCACCAGCGACTTCCGCCACTGGTAACACTCAGGATTGAGCCACTAGGTGCACCCTCCAGTGTAAAGTTGGTCCATGAGACAGACCCGCTGGTTGTTGCCAACCAAACTAGGGTGTCAGATGTGTCGTTTCCTGAATCGCTAAGAATGACGATTTCCTCTTTTAGGGTCGTCTCGTAAATGTAGTATTCACTGTCGAGAGAAGCAGAATATACCGCATATCCAAGTACTAGAATCAGAGTAGTTGAAAGACCGAGCAAGGTCCGAAGAAGGTTGGGGTTGCGAGCAAGAGCCTTCTCCATGAAGTGCCGACTGGTGAGGCCGGTTTGAAGTTGATGCTATTCACTCATGGCAGTTCGTACCCCCTCCCCACAATTTGCCGACACATTCTCGTCGAGTGGACGATGTGGCCAGCAATTCAGGCATATCAGGAAAGTTAATCTCGATGAGAGGGTCTGTCGTCTTGCTGGAAGCAATCCCCCCGTAGGGGGGGCGGTTGCGTTAAATATGGATGGTCGGTCGGCGGGATACTCAGGTGTAGTAGATGACAACCTATCACGATGTTCCAGCAAACTTGCTGCTGCCCCTCGTTGCCGAGAAGATGTCTGAGATGGAAGGTGTCTCACGGCCCGCATGGGCTGAACACGTGAAGACAGGAATTCACCGCGAGAGGGCCCCTACACAGGAGAATTGGTGGGAAATCAGAACCGCTGCGGTGTTGCGCAAGGTCGCCCTCAACGCGCCGGTGGGCGTCAACCATCTCGCTCAGATGTTCGGTGGCGCTCAGGACAGGGGCAGTTCACCGTCAAGAGCGAAGGCGGGTTCACGGCACATCATCCGCACGGTTCTACAGCAGTTGGAAACTGCTGGCCTTGTCGAAATCAAGACCAATCTAGCGGGAAATGTGAACCTCGGCAGGGGATTGACTCCGGCCGGCCAAAAACTGCTTGATGATGCGGCATTTGCTGTGAGGCCGGACGCAGAAGCCATTGCGCCGGGACTATCCAAGTATTGATTCAAGTAGGTGGGGGCGGTGTCAGAGGCTATGGTGGCGGAAGATTCCGAATTGGAGCGCCTCAGGGCGGCCCGTCGCGCCGAGATTCAACAGCAATACGAATCCGAGGTTGAAAAACAACTGGCCACCGAAGAGGCGCAAGCCACCGAGGCGCAGGAGTTGGAAGTACTCAACACCGCCATGCGAACCATACTGACACCAGAAGCAAGGCAGCGCCTCGCCACTCTTGAGATGACCCGCGGAGACGTTGTCCTTGCTGTCAAGAGACACCTCTTCAATCTCTTCAACCGCGGTCAGTTGGAAACTCCAGTATCTGATGACATTCTGAAAGCAGTCCTGAGGAATCTGTCCGAATCAAAGCGGGAATCTTCGATACGAAGAATATGAGGTGAGATGAATGGCAAGAAACAAACCAGCACCGAAAAAGAAGCGTTTGAACAAGGTCACCAACAGAAACAGAAGAGTACCTGTCTGGGTCATGCAGCGCACAGGGCGCAACATGACCAGCCATCAGAAGAGGCACCACTGGCGAAGGAGCAAATTGCAGAGGTGATGTGAATGGCTGAGAATCTTTACTACGGCTCGAGAAATTACACTGTTCCATTACGGGCAGCATGGGCGTGCCAGCGAACCAAGAGAGCAAAAAGAGCAATTGAAGTTCTCAAAAAGTTCATCTCCCAACACATGAGAGTGCAGGATGATGAGGAGATTTGGATTGACCAGGCGGTCAATGAGGTCATCTGGGAGAGGGGCATTGAGAAACCACCGCGCCGCATCCATGTCGTCGTCAACCGAGTAGAGGGAGACGAGAGAATCGAAGTCGTATTGGACGAGGCAAAGTATTGAGGTGAAAACATGGGGAACATCAGACCATCATTCGTGAAGATCCGCGCCATCAAACTATGTGAAGAATATCCGGACAAGTTCGGCGTCGATTTCGACGAGAACAAAAAATTGGTTGAACAATTCACTGACCTGCGAGACGAGGACGGAAATCTCGCAAACAAGAGAATCCGTAACTGGATTGCAGGTTACATCACTCGCTACAAGCAGCGTCGTGTGGATTGAGGTGAGAGGGCGCTTGTCCGTCCAGCCACTTGAGTTTGTTTGGTCTCACGAACCACCGTTTATCAGGCACCCTGACCTTAGGGTTGTGGAGATGTTGTTCAACTGGTTGGGCGAACAGGGTGTAACGAAGAGGAGCATCCCCATCCCCGACAGGGAGAGTGGTCAGTGGATATTGTTCATCTATCAACCCGTTGACCCCGTTGTTATTGAGGCGTGGCGACCAGATGATTCGGAGGAGTGAGTATGGGGAAGAACCTGCCAATACCGCCCCCTGAGAGGTCTGCAGATTTTGTGGTCGTGCTCATTGAGCCGGAGAGTCAGGGAAATGTCGGTGCCGTTGCTCGCTCGATGAGAAATTTCGGATTCGGTGAACTGCGCATCATCGCTCGGAAGGGATATCGATTCGAGGATGAAGCACTCGCACGGTCTAAGCACGGCAAGAGTGTTTTGCTGGCGGCAGAGGTCTACTCAGATTGGCAATCCTGCATGGAAGACATATCATTGGTCATCGGCTCATCAGGTAAGAGAGAGTTGAATCAGAAGGTCTCTTTTCGTCATTTCATCATGCCTGAGGAACTGGCGGAGAGGACGACAGGTCTGACGGGGAAAATCGCCATCGTTTTCGGGCGCGAAGGAGTCGGAATGACCACTGAGGAGTTACAACTGTGTGACATGTCTGTGACCATCCCCACTTGGGAGGGTTATCCCATCCTCAATCTCTCCCACGCCGTCACCATCATTCTCTACGAGATGCACCGCGCTCTCATGCGAGTCGGACTAGGTCGGCAGGAGGGTTTGCCGAGGACAGTGAAGGAAGAGCGATTGTTGGACCCTCAACTTCGGAGGATGATTCACACTTACAGCGACGATTTGGCAGGTGTACTCAATGTGCAGGAGCACAAACGAAGAGGCATTGCTGAGACTCTCAAGCGAGTCATCATGCGGGGGATGCCCCTCGATGATGAGGCCCATCGCATTCTTGGAGTGATGAAGGAATCACGCGATGTGATGCGAGAACATTACGGAGAGGATGAGTAGTCAGGGGCGCCAGGTTGCCCACGATTTCGGGGTCTCTCTAACATGCATCGCCGCCAATCTAAGTCGATTCCCGTACGCTGTCTTGATGTGGGGCGCGACCTGTTGATAGGCCCACTGCGCCAAGTTCTCGGCCGTTGGAATGAATGGAACAACCACGGTTCGATGTTCATTCCCCATCATGTTTAGGGCTTGGCGCGCCTCTTCATCTCCTTCGTAGACGATGAATGCATGGTCGACTATGTCATGTATCTTCTCGGTGAGGATTCTCGAAATGTCGGAGAAATCAATCAGCATTCCCTCCTCTGAGACACCTGACTGGGTCACAACATCTCCCTCCACTTCCGCTTCCCACCGATACCTATGGCCGTGCATGTGGCGGCACTTACTCTTGTGGTTGGGCACTCGGTGACCGCTGTCACTTTCTACCCAGCGGCGGATGCTTGTAGTCATGCTTTCATCTCCCTGAACCGCTTTTCAGTGGCGAGTGCATCAGCGAGAACCTCTTCCCACGGTCGCACATAAGGGACTGGGTCTATGCGCCCGATGGCGTGGAAAGCGAGTATTCGCTCGACATCTGCAGCAGAAGTCCCAGCAGACCTTCCCCTTTCGTCTGGATTGTATGATGTATTGGTGTTTGCGAAGACGGTATCAAAATCAAGGCCGAGTTTTTCGATGGATAGTTCCGCATCCCTGAGAATACCCTCTTTGTCATCATGAATATAGGGGAGAGTGAACTCAACTGAATCAGAATCCCAGTTTCCTGCCTTGAAAGCATCTGCTAGGGCGTGGTAGAACTGAGGTCGGCAATCCGGATAGATTGCGTGGTCTCCAGAATGGACCCCCAATGCAATCTCTACCTGTATTCCCTCTTTCACCGCTGTTGAAAGTGCGTGAGCATAGAGAATGGATGCGAAAATGGCATTGCGATTGGGAACGACGGTCAGTTTCATCTGCTCCTCTTCATAATGTCCGGTTGGAACTTCGACCCTTTCATCAGTCAAAGCTGAGTGAAGCGATGACATCGCTGAGGTCAAATCGATGAATGAGTGGGTGACATGATGTCCGTTCCGGGCAAGATAATTCAGATTTGCTTCAGCCCGTTGCAGTTCGATGTGGTGTTTCTGACCGTAGTCAAATGAGATTGTATGGACTTCGTAACCTTCAGCCAGTAGGTGTAGAAGTAGTGAAGTGGAATCCATCCCACCAGAGAGAGCCATGACAGCACATTTCCTCATACTCATCACCCCTCGCCCAGTCGGCATCAATCAACTCCCAGCCATTTGTGAGTTTGTAGGGAGAGGCACCAACCGCTGTTGTTCTTGACCATCTCAACCGTGGACCGGAAGTTCCTGCCGTTCCATTCCACCCCTCTCTCCTCATCATACAGCGGCTGTAGATAGTGGTGGGAAAATCCTTTCATCAGTTCTTCATACATCTCGAGTGGCTGGCCCAACCAGACGACTTTGAGTTCGTCACCCTCGAGTTGCCGAATTTTGACATTTGGGTAGATCTGGTCTTTTGGGGAGACACAAATCCAATTTACGACATCCTTGGGAACCTCAATCGTGCCGTTGGTTTCAAGCCATAATTCATACCCCATTGGTCTGAGAACTCTTGAAAGCGTCGTAAGGTCCTGTAATGCCGGCTCGCCGCCGGTGAGGACGATGCGATTGCAATCCCATGGAGCCAATTCCCTAATTATTCGGCGAAGAGTCAGGTTCTCCCACTCGGCGAAGTTCGTGTCACACCATTCACAAGCGAGGTTGCATCCACCAAAACGGATGAAGACTGCCGCTGCACCAGAATGATACCCTTCTCCTTGGATTGAGTAGAACATCTCCACCACTGGGAACTCCTGGTCAAGGGGGTCATCGGTGGTCACTCCTCTGGGGGGGAGAATGGATTCATCGATGATGGTTGCGAGTGGAAGGGCGGTCAGTTCAGGCGGCTGTTCTTTCATCGACTTCACCTAGACAGCGGCGCACTCCTGATTAGTTGCATCAACTCTGTGCGAGCATCTGACCTGTCGAAAAAGACACCTCGCATCTGCGAGGTGGTCATAATCGAGTTCTGTTTCTTCACACCGCGGCACTGCATACAGCCATGAGCTGCCTCGAGGATGACAGCGCAACCCAACGGCCGCAGGTGTTTCTCTAAGTCATCAGCAATGCTCTTGGTTATTCGTTCCTGATTTTGTAGTCGGCGCGAATGCATTTCGATAATTCGCGCCAATTTGCTGATCCCAACAATTCGGTCAGTCGGAATGTATGCAACATGCCCCCTGCCACTGAATGGTTGGAGATGATGTTCACAGGTGGAATGAAATTCGATGTCACGCAG
Organism: uncultured Candidatus Poseidoniales archaeon; assembly: GCA_964342465.1. GTDB lineage: Archaea > Thermoplasmatota > Poseidoniia > Poseidoniales > Thalassarchaeaceae > MGIIb-Q1. Next base: position 83,390 of record CAYFFQ010000002.1, read on the forward strand.
AAGAACGATTCCATCGTATCCTTCGGCGTTGAAAGTGGCATCGAGAACTTCAGCAGCCTCTTGGTTATAGCCGGAGAATATCTCCTCGAAGGAGTCAATCACTCTTCTCGGAGTACTCACAAGCCCCTCTCTGAGGTCACCGTTCGCCCCTTCTATGAAGCGGACGAGGGTATCCACCGCTCTCTCTGCTTCGCTTCTTGCAACCATCATTCATCACCATTGATGCGACCGTGCCTCTCATCAATCTCATCGAGTTGGTCCAACAATTTCCTACACGCAGTTCTGACTGCATCTGCAAGACTGACGAACTTCCTGTGGTCGCCGACATGCCTTTTCAGGTCGTCTAAAAGTTCGCTGGGCATATCGAGACTGATTTTCGGCATTGGTTTCGGCGGGTGTCGGCCCATTGATAAGTATTACTATAGTATTATCCAAGTATTAGTCAGGGCGACTCATGAGATACTCTCGACCAAGTCTTCCCTGTTGAACTGCCGTGAGGCCCAAGCCACTGCCAATAGGGTGTAAAGCAGGCTCGTCGAGACCCAGATGAGGATGTGCAGAGGTTCTTCCACCCCGAGCAGAGCCTCTCTCATGGCGAGGCAGATATTCAGGACGGGGGCGGCAAACCACCACAACTCAATACCCTCGAGATTGACGAAGAGAGCGAACATAGGTGGGGCGATGAATGCCAGCATAAGTGGGGCGAGGGTCGTGCCAGCCTCTTTGACCGAATGGGCGCGTACGGCGAGTGCGAGTTCTATGGCTACGACAGATATGGCATACAACAGAATTGCCAGCAGAAGCGCACCGATTGCAGTAATTGTCAAATCCGGAAGGGAGAATATTCCACTTGGGAACAGTAGCAGGAAGCCGAAAATCAGCCACAAACTCTGGAATGAGACGACGACCAATACGATGATGACCACCGCCAGCCATTTCCCAAACAGGAGTTCAAAGCGGCTGGCCGAAGTCGAGAGGAGAGATTCCATCGTTCCTCGCTCCCTCTCACCTGCGGTCATATCTATCGCTGGCTGCATGGCGAATGATGCCACCCACAGTGCGACCATCAGGGGTATCATCATAGAAAGGGTGAATCCGGTGAATTCGGAAGCGGTGGCAACATCGGCATCCGCTGGCGCACCAGACCAACTGATAGGGTCAACCGCTTCTTCATAGGTCAGACCGGTGACCGCCAAGTTTCGGTTGATGACCTCAGATTCCCAACCTGAGATTCCATCCTTCAAGCGGTTGGAAGCCTCCCGTGACCTCTCGTTGGTAGAATCATAAAGAACAGCATATTCCCACGATTCGGTGCTGTTGGTCTGCGTCGGTGACAATCTTAAAATTGCATGTAAATCTCCATTTCGCACCCCCTCCCGCAACCGTTTTCCGTCCTCGCCTGGGTTTGAAAGGTCACTCTCGTCACCGAGTTTTTCGACAATAAAGGTGATGTTGCTGCCATTGAATTGGTGTGTGAGTCCTTCAGGTACACTCTCACCCTCAACGACCTCCACCAAGACGGTCAGACTCACCGACTCAAGTTCGTTGATTTCTCCGGCGAGAAAGAGGGGAAGTGCCACGAAAATGATGGGTAAGAGGATGAGTGGGACTACGAGCATGGCGACAATTGTACGCCAATCTCGTATTACCTCCAACACCTCCTTGTGTGCGACAGTGAAACAGACCTTGAGCGAATGACGGGCCATCACTCTTCCTCCTCAACTTGGCCTTGTCGCAACCGTCTTCGGAAGATATTCATCGTTGTAAGAGAGAGCCATTTCTGTTGGAACCAACCCTCTTCATCACCATCATTTACCTCCCTGCTCGCATCAGGTGTCAAGGCAACATAGGCATCTTCAAGAGTATGGGTGGCGGTCAACTCCATCAGTTGCACGGGGCTTCCGTCTGCCCTGAGTGTCCCATTGTGGATGACTACGATTCGGTCACATACCTTTTCTGCTTCAGCAAGGTGATGGGTGCTGTAGATTACCGTCCGCCCCTGGTCTCGCAACATTCCCACGAGTTCTCTCACCTTCCTCGCGCTGGTCACATCCAAACCGGCAGTCGGCTCATCAAGGAGGAGTAATTCTGGGTCGTGTGCAAGGGCGCGTAGAAGAACGGTTTTCTGACGCATTCCACGACTGAATCCTCGGGTAGCGCGGTGAAGTGCATCTTCGATGTCCAAGACTTTGGCGATTCTCAAAGTTCGATTCCACGCCTGAATGTCGGGTATTCCGGCGATTCGTGAGTGATAACGGATGTTTTCCCATGCCGTGAGACGATGATAGAGACCGGATGCTTCTGGAACCACCCCCAATCTCTCCCTCACCGTGTCTACGGGTTTTTCATGGCCGTTCTTGGTGATGTGGACGACTTCGCCGTCGGTTGGGCGATAGAGTCCACAGAGTAGGCGTAGAAGGGTGGTTTTCCCTGCTCCATTCCCACCGACCAATCCAACAACGTCACCGCGGTTGAAATCCAAGGAGATGTTGGTCAATGCGGTGATTTCTCCGAAATTCTTGCTGACGGTGCGAACTGAGAGAAGGGTGTTGGGCATGGTTGAAATCACCGGCGGCAAAGGGCCACTGCTGCACCCAAGGCGGGGTGTGCTTCATCAATTCTGCCCGCCCTATCATGTAGTTGTCTGAGGTGGTCGCGCACTTCCTCATCAGAAATGCCGAGGTCGAGAAGGTTTGCCAACATCGACAGACCACCTTCGATGGCGCCCGCATCGAGGTATGAATCGTTGGAGATGACTCCATTCACCCGCAGGTTTTCGAGGGCGTTTTGAAGGAACTCCACCTCAACCCTAACCGTTTCCGCATTCAGATTGTGGGTCGCCATCAGGTGCTCAATGCAGTTCTGCATGGAGCGCCGACCGTGAGGTTGGTTTTGACGGTTCCCGTGGCGGAGATACAATGGATAAAAAAGGTGGGCTCGCATTTATCCGCATCTACATTGATTATATTGTGGCGTATCCTCTTTGATACACCTGCGCACAGGTTGAGTGGATGGGACTCTGTCCGGCATCGACCCCTGCCACGTTGATACACCTGCGCACAGGTTGAGTGGATGGGACTCTGTCCAGCATCGACCCCTGCCACGTTGATTCACCTGCGCACACATTGGAGGGGTGGGACTCTGACCTGCATCGCCCCCTGCCACATTGATTCACCTGCGCACAGGTTGGAGGGTGGGACTCAGACCGGCATCGAGCCCCGAGCCATCTGAAGGAGCAGAGGTGAGATGGGTGAGCGAGGCTAGTTCGCACCGATTGGCAGCACTAGATTACGAGCAGAGGCGAGACCTTACTCTCGTTGGTATGAATCACACCACCAATTTCATTTTTCAACCAATTCTACCAGCACACCGCCAGTGGATTTTGGGTGAACGAAGGCAATCTTGCTACCATGAGCACCACTCTTCGGTGTCGAATCAATCATCTCAACGCCCGCTGAGGTCAATTTGGTTATCGTTTGGACGAGGTCATCGACTTCAAAGGCGAGTTGTTGAACGCCGGCACCACGCTTTTCGATGAATCGACCGATCGGAGTTTCAGGAGCAGTCGCCTCTAAGAGTTCGATTTGCGGTGGCTCACCCCTATGTAGTGGGAGAAAGAGCAACTTCACACCCTGTTCATCATTCGTCTCAACCTCTCCCGTAGCACTCAATCCCATCAATTCCCAGAACCTTCTACCAGATTCGATGTCATGCACAGCGATGCCTATGTGGTCCAGTCTCACCATATCTTCACACTCCGCTGACAGCCCGATAAGTGCCGAAGACCTCTCTCAGATTATCGCATATCTCCTGCAATGTGCATTCCGCCTTGACCGCAGCGACAATTGCTTCCATGGTATTGCCCCCCCCATCTGCGGCGACCTTCAGTTCAGAAAGGGCGAGTCCAACCTTGTGGGGATTCCTTGAATTTCGCAACACTTGTAATCCCTCTACCTTCATCGCTTGCAGGTCGGGGTCAATCGTCTGTCCACCATCAGGTCTATCCTCCTCTGCTTCAATAGCGTGGTTGACGCCGACCACCTTGGTTTCAAGATTATCCTGATTCATCTGTTCAGCCCATGCAGATTCATGGAGGCGGCGCTGTTGAAAACCCTCTTCAATCGCTTGTAATGCACCACCCTTGCGGTCAATCTCCTCTATCAGAGCCAACGACCTTGCATACATCTCATCGGTGAGTTGCTCAACATACCACGAACCTCCGAGCGGGTCTACGACATCCCTCACCCCGGTCTCCTCAGCGAGAATCTGTTGTGTTCTGAGAGCTATCGTGGCAGACTTGTCAGTGGGAAGACCAATCGCTTCATCGTAGGAATTGGTGTGGAGGGATTGAGTGCCACCGAGGACGGACGACAGTGCTTGATATGATACTCTGACTATGTTGTTCAATGGCTGTTGGGCGGTCAATGTGACACCAGCAGTCTGGGTGTGAAATCTCAATTTGCAAGACCTTTCATTTCGAGGTGAGAATCTCTCTTTCATCAGGTCATGCCAGAGCCTTCGGGCGGCCCTGAATTTGGCGACCTCTTCAAAGAAATCATTGTGACAACCGAAGAAGAAGGAGAGCCGCGGAGCGAAATCATCAACATCCAATCCACTATCTACTGTCGCTTGAACATAAGCAATCGCGTTGGCCAGTGTGAACGCCAATTCCTCAATCGCAGTCGCACCCGCCTCTCTGATATGATACCCAGATATACTGATGGTGTTCCATTTGGGTGTGTTGTCTCTACACCATGAAATGGCATCTGTAATCAGTCTCATTGAAGGCTCAGGTGGGAAAATATATGTTCCTCTAGCGATGTATTCCTTGAGAATATCGTTCTGAATAGTCCCTTTCAATTCGACCGGTGGAACTCCCCTCTCCTCTGCGACGGCGACATACATAGCTAGGAGTACCGCAGCGGGAGCATTGATGGTCATCGAAGTAGAGACGCATCTAAGGTCAATGCCATCGAACAGTTCTCTCATGTCATGTATTGAATCAATGGCGACTCCTACTCGCCCAACCTCTCCTATCGACATGGCATCGTCTGAATCGAGACCGAGTTGAGTTGGCAGGTCAAAAGCGACTGAGAGGCCGGTCTGACCCTTCTCAAGAAGTTGGTGGAATCTCCTGTTCGTCTCTTTGGCGCTGCTGAATCCAGCGTACTGCCGCATCGTCCAAACCTTACCCCTGTACATTGAGGAGTGGACGCCACGTGTGTATGGTGGCAAGCCGGGAAGTTCAGGGTCCTGCTGTCCATCCACACAAGGAAGGGGTATCTCCGGAATGGGGATGCCAGCGCGAGTTTTTTTCGTCGAGTCATCACCCGCCAATCCATTCACCTGTGGTGGCGAAGAGGAGTCAAGTCATTATTGTTGGTCAATGGTGATGGCCATCGCCACCGTGAGCGTGTCCGTGGGCAATCTCTTCCTCAGTCGCATCTCTGATTTCAACTACTTCCACTTCGAATTTCAGAGCTCTGCCAGCCAATGGATGGTTGAAATCACATTTGATGTAGGCATCGGTCAATGCTACCACTCTGAATCGACCCATCGCTGATTCTAGAGTCATGCCGAGTTCAACAGCCAAGTCGGGCGGGAACTCGGTGGATGGAATCTCGATGATGGCCTCTTCGGTCTGTTCACCGTAAGCATCTTCTGCCATCAGCGTGAACTCTCGCTTCTCACCTGATGCGGCCCCCATCATCTCTCGCTCGAACCCAGGGATCATGTTTTGGTGTCCAACGAGATAGCCGAGCGGTTCACCCCCCTCGCTCGTATCAAAGACCTCACCTGATTCAGGGAAAGTCCCTTTGTAGTGTACAAGCACAATTTTATCGTTTTCAATCATCGTCATTCAATCACCTCTTGGTCTTATATCCTTTCAAGACTTTTATGATTCTGTTCGCTGCATCTTCACTGAGGATGCCGTCTTCACATTTCTCTGAGATGAACTCGATAGCATCATCTATACCCTGCCTCTCACCTTTGGCCCAAGTTGAGCCGAGGAGACCGGCCCGTTCCTCCTCAGCGACATCCTCCTCCTGCATGATTTCGCGCAAATCAACTTTGAATTCCATATATTTTCGTCGGTTCAATTTGACAACCCGTTTGACTGGTGCCCCCTCAGCCCTAGCCCTCTTTCGTTTCTGTGCTAGGCGACGCTTTTCCTCGGATTGCTTTTCGCTGGCGGATTTTCGGGTGATGAGGTGCTCAGGTAGGATGGTTGCCAACAATTCCTCGTTTGAAAGTATGCCGCCAACTTCCTCCGCAACTTCAATTCCAGAATCTCTCGCAGATTGTTTGCTCTGGGAAATCAGGTCTTTGGTGTAATCCTCAACCTTCGGTTTGGGTTTCACCTCTTTTTTCGTCTCGTCGTTTTTTCTGAGGCCAATACTACGTACTTTTCCTGCCGCTGCCGCCGGCCCGGCCGGTTCTGACGTTGCGCTTGGCACCTCAGGTGTCGCAGTGACTGTCGCCTCAATCACCTCGGATTGAGATGTTGATGCATCTATCTCTGTTTCATCACGAATGTCACCATTATCCTGCTCTATGACCACCGAATCATCTTCGACGACGGGCGCAACCATGTCATCTATTTCCTCAACTTCAGGTTCAGGTTGTGGTGAGGTTGTCTTTGGTGAGAGATAACTCTCTGGAATGGCGACGTTCTTTGACGATGCTGGATCCTCGACAGGTGGTAGAGGGGGAGGAGTATGGTCGGCGATGTAGGAAGTTGGTTTTGGGGCGGAGCGTTTTTCTCTCGGGAGGGGGCCCTTCTGTTGCTTTGACCCTTTCTTGGCATAGATGTCATCCGGCCCCTTTTTCGGTCGCCTTCTTCTCCTATGCACCGATGGACACCCTCTGTTGAATCGCCTCCTAATGCCCACCCCTCATAACTCTTACACTCGGCTATTGGAGAAGAGAGGTTGGAGTAGAGTGAATTGGAGATGACGAATCACCAACTGTAGACATTTCTGAAGATGAGGATTCATGCGACCCAATGCAACTCGGTTTCGTCAGTACGTAGGTCCTGCCTAACCGCAGAATCCTTCAACTCAGTGGCACCGTGGTGTAAAAATTGAAGCCGTCCGAGAGTGGCTATCATCGACCCATTATCAACACAATAGCGTGGTTCAGGTGTCGCCGCTACGGACCCTCGCTCCTCAGACATCAATTCTGCCATCTCCCTGATACGCAGATTACAGGCGACACCGCCACCGAGCAATAATTCACTCTTCTGACAATGTGCCATCGCTCTCTCTGCCACCTCGATGCAGGCGGCGAAAGCGTGTTCCTGCAGTGACCAGCAGATTGCAGCCAATGGTGCTCCCTTCTCAGTCGCCCTCAATGCTGCAGTGAGAAGTCCGGAAAAGGCCAAATCCATTCCATGAACTGCGTAGGGGAGCGGGTAATCTTCCAGTCTTGATGCAGGGTTTTCTTCAATCCATTTCACCGCGAGTTGTTCGATTATTGGGCCTCCGGGGAACGGCATGTCATGTTCACGGGCGAATTTGTCCAACATATTGCCGATGCCGATGTCCAATGTCTCCCCAAGAACACGATATCTGCCTGCCATCCGGGTGATGACCTGTGTATTTCCTCCTGAAACATAGAGAAGTAAGGGGTCATCCATAGCGCACTGCTGGCGGCCTATTTCGATGTGCGCCACACAGTGATTCACTCCTATCAAGGGGACATCAAGTTTGCTTGAAAGAGCACGCGCCACACTAGCGCCCACGCGCAGACAAGGACCCAATCCAGGGCCTTGAGAGAATGCTATTCCGCGCAGGTCGTCAAAGTCAATCGGTGAGTGGAAAAATTGCTGAACGAGATGCTTTGCTGCAGCTGCGTGGTGGTCTGCGGCTTGGCGAGGATGGATGCCACCACTTTCGGGTCTGAAGAAGACCGATGTGGAAGGAATCGGAATGCCTCCCCGCTCAACCGCACCGAAAGAGAAGGTGTGGGCAGTGGATTCAATGCCAATGAAAAGGCCATCCTCTCGCATACTACCGATGTCTGCGGCCAAGCCACACCATTTCAAGCCTGATGTCTCCTCGGCGTGACGATGCGAAGGCTGCTGGTCAACATCGGGCAACTCGCCCACCTCGATTTGGCCGCTGTAAGTGGGCCTCTTAAGGGCACACAATTGAGCGACGAGGAAGGACTGTTGTCGAGAGATGATACTTCAATCTTGATTACAGATGATGTTATCAGCAAAATCACCGATTCAGAATCCATGATTGAGGAATATGCACCTCAATGGAGAGGTCAAGCAGGTGTGTCGATTACCACTTATGACGAGATAGAGGTCTGGGATGTGGCAGGCAGGGCTGTCATACCGGGTCTAATCGATGCTCATTCTCATCTCATCTGGGCTGGAGACCGTTCGCAGGAGGTCTCTATGGCGCGCCGTGGTATGTCGTACCAACAGATTGCCGCTGCCGGGGGGGGAATCGCCAAGACAGTTTCCGCCACTAGAATGGCTTCCTCACAATTCCTTTACGAAGAGGGGTTGAGGAGGGCTGCTATCGCTTTGAAAATGGGGACTGTTCACCTCGAGTCGAAGAGTGGTTATGGATTAACAAAAGAGGATGAACTGAAAATACTTGATGTGTCCAACCAAGTGGATGGGTCAATTCCACTTCAGATGAGCCATACATGGTTAGGTGCTCACGCCTGCCCCAGAGGGACTACTCATTCGGAATATGTAGAACAACTCATCACCGAGCAACTCCCTTCTGTCGCTTCTCAACAAATTGCGACATCGGCCGATGTCTTTTGCGAACCGGGTTGGTTCACCCTTGAGGAGACGGAGAGAATCTGTACGGCTGCCTTAGATGAGGGGATGGAGATTCGACTTCATGTCGATGAGTTCCAAGATGGCGGGGGTGCTCAGTTGGCAGCAGGACTCGGTGCGAGAACAGCCGACCACGCAGCCCATAGCAGCGAAGAATCTCTATCTGCCTGCAATGACAAAGGTGTGATGATCGGATTTCTGCCAGGAACCCCCTACACACTAGGCATCGACCATTGGCCTCCTTTTGCTACGGCTACGGAAAACAACTGGGCGTGGTCGTTGGCCACGGACTTCAATCCCAACTGTCACAGCCTCAGCCTCCCCTTCGCTGCCAGCCTCGCGGTGCATCGTTGTGGAGTCACACCCCTAGCGGCGTTGGTAGCGAGTTCTAGAAATCCAGCAACCACTTTGACGGCAACCGCCCATCCTAGTGCAGGAATGATTACCGAGGGTGGGCCAGCCTCTCTCAACATTCTATGGGGTGAGGAGGTGGACGGATGGTGCCTTACACCTGGTATCAATCCATTCATTGGAACAATCTGCAACGGTGAAATCATCACATCTATGAATAGTTGAAACAAGTAGTCTTGCCCAAACCTATTCCATTATTCCAAGGCGGCGGTAGTCGGTTACTTCATCCCTGTAGGTTAGAGCCGCCGCCAACTCAACCCAAGTCTATTCCACTGCCAGCGAGGTCTGGTCTGAAGAGAGTTTGCGCCGACAACTCAACCCGCGTCTATTCCACTCGAGGTGGATAGTGCCTTATGGCGGGGAACAACTTTGTTTCGTCTAGTCGGAGTGAAGGTTCGGGGGCCGATTTTGCTTTCGGCGGGAAACCAGCCCCAATTTTATGCACACATGTGGGCGGATAATGTGCATTATCCGACATCAGCAGAAATCGAGCCGATGAACGATTCAAATAACAGGCTCGCAGTGCAGCGTTTTGCATTGATTGCAGATTACCTTGTTCCAAAGAATGTTCAATTTGGCCCTTAGAGGGTAGGGGGTGAATGGCCTGATTGTTTGATTCTCGGCTTCCACTTGGGGCCTCTATGAGAAGCACATGCCGCGGAGCATTGATAATGGGGCCTTCATTGGTGCAGCCGGTTGCGATGGCGGGCTACGACGGCTTCTGTCTGAAGTGCAAGACTTATGGGCCCATAAAGGACGGACAACTCATCAAGATGAGTAATGGTCGAACGAGGGTTGCAGGCTTCTGCTCTGAAGATGGATGTAGTGGTAAGATTTCAAAAATCATCAGCTGATGCCAACCGTAGCGAACAAGGGCTCGTGGTCTAGGGGCTATGACGTCGCCTTGACATGGCGAAGATCGGCGGTTCAATTCCGCCCGGGCCCATTTACAGTTTGTGAACCCGAATTTGAGGGGGGTGTCCACCTCTTTGAATATACACAACAAGCATTAGGGATTATCGTTTTTATGTTCAATCATTGATGATGTATTCAACCCTAAGTTTACCACGACCCTTCGATTTCACCTTGACAACCTCAATTTCACCAATTTTCCCCGTGTTGGCGACATGTGTTCCCGCACAAGGGCAGATGTCGACATCTTCGATGGTTATGGTACGAAGTTCTGTGACATGTTTCGGAAGCGCATTGAGATTCACTCTTACCAGAGGGTCGTTTTGCAGTTCAGTTAGTGACCTGAAGGACATATCTACGGCCAGCCGAGAGGTCGAGAGTTCTCTCACTTTCGCCTCCAACTCTTCCTTAGAGAAACTTTCTCTGACGGCAACGCCGAGGTCAATTCTCGTCTTGTCAAATCCGATTTGATTACCGATGGTAGGGGCATTGAACAATTCGTGGGCGGCCGCAGAAACGAGGTGTTGGGCGGTGTGCATTCTCGCAATCCTATTTCGCCATTCAACATCAATTGAGACTGAGATATCAGTCCCGATTTCAATGGCGATTGCTTCGATGTTTTTGACCCTGTGAAAGATAGAGTCTGCTTTCTTAACTCGGTCGAACAAGTATGTGGTGCCATCAATCTCAATTTCTCCGATGTCGGCGGGCTGACCGCCACCAATGGGATAGCACCATGTCTCATCAAATGCCAACCACGCCTCGCCATCCTGCCATTTGATATTCTTGATAGAGGTGTTGAAAGGTGGTGGGTCGGAGCCGGGATGCTGTCGCAGTTGCATTGTCTCCTGCACAATAATTCCTCCTCACTCAGCGAGAACAACCCACCGAGTAGGTGAAGTGTTCAGCAGCCTCTTCTGCACTCTCATTCTTCTTCACCTGTAGATGGAGTGACTACTGATGAGTTCTCTCTTGGCAGTGTAAAATCTGTGGTCGAATCGGTCCAATCCACAGTAACGTCCTCATGTTCCTCTGAGTCATCTTGCAAGGGGACATTTAAGTTGGGGTTGAGGCTATAGAGGGAAGGGTCAAGGTCTTGTTTGATTACTTCATTGCTGCTGATTGGGGGTGGGTCGCGCTCAGGAAGGGAGGTGATGTCATAGTGAAACAAACCACATTCCGGACACCTCAGGGTACCCTTCTTGGTTAGGCATCCACAATCTGGACAACATTCGATGGCGTTGAAGACATTCAAGGTCGGCTCACTCATTTCAATCAACAAACATGGAGTCGAATGGGACCCAATACTCTTCTCCAGACTCATCGTCTTTGACGAGAACTTCGTCGTCATCTTCGTCGAACTCAACTATTACGCCATACCATTCTTCGCCATCAGCCTCAACTCCGACATGGGAACCGATGTCGATCTCCTCTTCATCGTCATCATCACTGTCTTCGTCTTCCTCCTCAGAGGATTCTCCGTCCTCATCGTCTGCCTCATCGTCATCATCACCCTCTGAACCGCTCTCCTCGTCGTCAGCGTCGTCATCTTCATCAGCTTCTTCATCAGAATCTTGCGATTCCTCTTCGTCCTCTTCTGACCCCTCTTCATCAGGTTCCTCGGCCCTAGTGGATTCGTCTGAATCATCAGATTTCTTCTTCTTACGGAAGGTCTCCTTCATACTCTTGACTCGACTGCGATACCAAATGGAAGCAACAAGAAGGCCGAGGAGAAGAACGACGGCGATATAATCTGGTTTACCCCAAACCCCAGTTGGGCTCCAGGAAGCGGGGTCGCTGGGCGAGAAGATGTCCAAGAGATTGAGTTTGGTGCTTTCCTCACAATATCGTTGCAGCCACTCATCATCTCCAGCAACACATTCAAACAGGTTCGAGAAGAACCCATAGACATTGATTACAACCGTTGCCGTGAACATCACGACCAAACTCCATACAATCGGGAAGATGTTTTCTTCGTTACTCATCATAAAGACATCAAATGAGGTCGGTTTTTCCCTCTCCTTTTTACGAATTCTCTCTTCAACTTCGTCAGGGTCCTCGACCGCCGCCACCATTTCGATAAGGTCAATTGCACCATCTTCATCAGTGTCTATGGCTTGGAGTAGTTCAGCCACCTCTTCAACAGAATAGTCATCGCTGAAATTCTCTGAGACGACGGTTTTCAACTCATCGAGAGTGACTTTACCATCGAAATCCTCATCCGCCTCTGTGAACAGATTGCTGAGATTTTGGTTGTTGTCCGTGATGAGGTGGTGCAGAGCGTTAAGAAGGGACTCTTTCGCATCGCTTCCCTGCTCCTCACCATCTGCATCGCCCGTATCATCATCTGAATCTGTTGCGGAATCATCATCTTCATCATCATCGTCTGAGACGGTTGCGGAATCATCTTCTTCATCGACTTCGTTCTCATCCTCGTCTTCATCAGGGCGAACCTCATCATTCTCATCGCCCTCTCTGGCATCATCGTCCGATTTTTCCTGCGGAATAGAGTCTTCATCCTCTGCGCCGTCACCATCCTTGGATGTGGCCGACTCATCTTCTGTTGCATCCGCATCGGTTTCATCAATCGTTTCAGTATCTCTGGGGTCCTCATCACCACCGAGGGAGACGGAAAGTGCGGTGGAGAGTTCTTCAAGTGAAATCATCTGGTCATTGTTGAGGTCAATCTGGTGGAGGAATCTCTCAATCTCCTGCCGAGGTAGTACAGCAAGTCCCGCTCCCCTGAGACCGTTCCGAATTTCAAGACCCGAGAGAACCCCATCTCCGTTGGCATCCCACGCACCGAATAGAGAGGAAGCAGTCATACCTTCTTCATTCATCCAATTGCTGACGGTCTGAATCAAGTCGTCAAGGGTGAACTGAGCACCACAACTCGGGCAAGTTTTCGATTCCAGTGGGATGATGGCGTGACATGCGCCACATTCACCTCTGTCGACTTCCTGAACCCCTGTGAATGATACATTACACTCCGGGCAACTGGCCGAATCAGCAGGGATGAAGGCGTCACACCCGCCGCACATTGCCATCGCGACATCGCCGTTGGAAGTAGAATCCTCACCGCTCACACCACTCGCCTCGTTCAATTCCAACCGAGCCGATGATATAATGATTGATGAGATAAACAACCATTATTCTCTAACCAATCGCCACCTACCATCCGCTGCCGAAGGCATCAATAAGGGAAGCAGCGAGCGGCTCAGTGGGGGAGTGGGAGTTGCAATGGCCACCATCTACAGCCAAGGTCTATGGCGTGCAGATGGAAGAACCGCGGCAAGGGCTAAGATGGGTACAATCCATGAAATCTGACGGCCGCGGTATCTTGATTCTCTCTCGGTTGTCACCTCGACGTCTTTCTAGGGCAATCAGGTTGGATGGTATCCAATTCCGTTGGTTGACTGAGAGAAATGACCCTCACGCCCTGCAACCGAGTTTGGAGCAATTGAACCATTACATCTCCAACTTCGTCAACAACGGCTCAGGGATAATTTGGCTGGATGCAGTAGAATATCTCTCTGAACTGAATGGGTTCGAAGCAACCATGCACTTTATCGAAACACTTTCTGATACCCTTGTCGGACTGAAATGGGAATTGGTCCTGCCATACTCTCCACTCGCCTTTTCCTCAACAGAAGTGGCCAGATTACGACGAGGCGCGCCGAATCTCGACATTCTCTCCGAACTGGAACATGACTTGGAACAGCAACTCGGTTCAGGTGACGATACCGATCTCCTGTCAACGACCGATACCATTCAATCCCCCGCACCTGATGTTGATGATGACCCAAATACACGACAAGAAGAGGGCGTTTCAGGTTTGCCGGAGAAGATAGAAATTGAAGAGGGCCTCGTCGTCTTGAGCCGCATACCTGAGAGCAGCCTCTCTAGGGCAATTCTCTCCCGTCGATTAGAACAATGGAAAGAGTTGGGATTTGACATCAGTGAAGTTGAACCCATACTATTAATTGAAGAACGAGCCGAGCGATACAGACGATATTTCGCCGTTGAGGAGTTGGTGCGCCGAGCCTCTGAGTGTGAGAGGAGAATACGGGAACTCGAAGCCCTCGGATTCACTACTGAAGCGACTAAACTGAGGTTCCGCATCATGCAATTGACGGGCATCGATGATGTTGAGCGCACGATTTCATCACTTCTCGCCGAAGCGCGATGAAATAGTCAGATGCCAACTCCTGCCAACAACCATCAATTGCTTCTAGCACAGGATTACATTCAGTTGTGGCTCACGAAAGTGGCCCGACTGCCGCTTCAACAGCTGTCAGTACTTCGCCTGAGTGGAGTAGTTCAACCATCGTATCGTGGTCGGGGAAGAGGGGGCGGTCTTCGTCGAGGTGTGCGATGCTCCCTCTGATGACCGAATGCGCTGCTGAGGTTCCTCTGCCGGGTGATAATCCGCGAATGTCAATAGCCTGCGAAGAGGCAATCATCTCAATGGAAAGAACACCAAAACAATTCTCTAAAATCTGGCGAACCTTTTGGGTGGTGGTCATGGCCATGCTGACAAAATCCTCTTGGTCGGCGGCAGCAGAGATGCTCTGATTGGCTGCTGGATGTGATAGAATCCTTGTCTCTGCAACGAGGGCACAAGCAGTGTATTGGGCGACCATCAAACCCGAATGAAGTCCCGGCCTCTCGGTCAGAAATGGTGGCAATCCTCCGGATAGAGCAGGGTTGGTAAGTCTGTTCAATCTCCTCTCGCTGAGGACGGCGACCATCGACAAGCCAACGCCAACCATTTCCATCGGCAGTGCGACGGGGGAGCCTTGGAAATTAGCTCCTGTAATCACCATCTCCTCGTCGACGAGGAAGACCGGATTGTCCCCCACACCATTCAATTCAATCTCCACTTGCGAGATGGCATAGCCCATAGCATCCTTCAGTGAACCGACCACCTGAGGTGTCGAGCGCAGTGAGTATGCGTCCTGAACTTTCTTGTTGCCATTATTAAGAATTTGAGACTCATCCGTCAATTTCAACAGATTCTCAGCGCAGGCAATTGAACCGGCGAAGCCCCTCAATGCGTGCAACCTGTTGTCGTAGGGGAGCATGTTGGCATTCAACGCTTCAAGGGTCATCGCCGCAGAAATGTCGTGGTATTTTAGCCATCGTACAGCGTCGCACAGGGTAAGAGCGGCCATCGCTGTCAGCATGTTGCTGCCATTGATGATGGATAGACCGTCGCGAGCCTCGAGAGTGATTGGGGTTAGCCCCGCATTAGCCAATGCTTCAGCGGAAGACATTCGCACCCCGTCGTGGAATGCTTCCCCTTCGCCCATCATCGTCATCGCAATCTGAGACATCGGAGATAGGTCTCCACACGCTCCGACAGAGCCCTTGGAAGCGACGAGAGGTGTGACATGGCGATTTACCATCTCCACCAACAATTCGGTGACCTCGGCGCGACCACCGGAGTTTCCGTGACAGTGGACATTGATTCTCCCAACCATCGCTCCTCTGACGACCTCCTCTGGCATCGGCTCCCCGATTCCTGCGGCATGAGAATAGACGAGGAACTTCTGGAATTGTTGCGTCTGTTCGGGGGTGAGGACGACTTCGCTGAACTCACCTATTCCAGTGGTCACTCCATACATGATTTCGTGCTTGTCAATTTTCCTCTGGATCATGTTGCGGCAGGCAGTAATCCGCGACCAAGCTTCATCACTGACCTCAATCATCTCACCTTTTCTAGCGACCCTCTCCACATCATGGATGGTCAGACCTTCACCGTTGAGAACAACGCTCATAGGCCGGCGACCGGTGAATGGGTCTTAATCATAGTCAATCATGAAAATTGTAGATTCATTCGTCAAAACACCTGTCCACTACTGATTCGTCAGCGGTCTGCGGCAAGGTAATGGTCAGATTTTCATGTATCTCCATCGCTCGTCTCGCGGCCTTCAATGCGCCGGAATTCCTACCCCAAGCCCTTCTTGCTATGCCGTTGTTGACATCCCAATTCAACATTGATTCCAATCTCCTATCAGCATCATCACTGCCGTCGAGAAGTAGGCCGAAACCCCCGTTGATGACCTCCCCCCACCCGACACCACCACCGTTGTGCAGGCTGACCCAAGTAGCCCCTCGAAACGAATCACCTACGAAATTGTGAACAGACATGTCTGCGGTGAACATCGAGCCGTCTGAAATGTTGGCTGTTTCTCGATAGGGTGAGTCGGTGCCGGAGACATCATGGTGGTCCCTCCCAATAACAATCGGTGCTGAAATCTCGCCGTCGCTGATGGCCTGATTGAATGCTCGAGCGATTGCACGCCTCCCTCTTTCATCCGCATATAGAATGCGAGCCTGACTTCCCACTACCAAGTTGTTTTTTCCCGCCTCATCAATCCAACGAGTATTATCCAACATCTGCTGCTTGATGTCCTCGGGACTATCTTCTGCCAATTGCTGTAATACTGCGGAGGCGATATCATCGCTGCGGCGAAGGTCTTCGCTTTCACCGGAAGTACAGACCCACCGGAAAGGGCCGAAACCGTGGTCGAAGCAAATAGGACCCATGATGTCTTCAACATAGGATGGATATCTGAAATCTCCGTTTTCTCTGAGAATATCAGCTCCCGCTCTACTCGATTCGAGAAGGAAGGCATTGCCGTAATCCCAAAAATGCATTCCCAGAGCGGTCAGTTCATTGACCAATCGACAATGCTGTCGTAGCGACTCCTGCACCAATTTTTTGAATCTGGGTGGGTCAGAAACCATGATTTCATTCGCCTTATCGAAGGTGACCTGATAGGGATAATATCCGCCCAACCAAGGATTGTGAAGAGATGTCTGGTCGCTTCCAAGGTCGACCGCCACCTCCTTTTCCACCATTCGGGCCAACAGGGTGACGATATTACCTACATATCCGATGCTTACAGCATCTCCCCTCTCCGAGTATTCGACGAGCATATCTATGGCTGAATCACAGTCGTCGACCAGATGGTCTACCCAGCCTTGTGCATGGCGTTTTTCCGCTACCACAGGGTTGATTTCGGCAACGATACAGGATGCCCCGGCGATGACAGCCGCTTTCGCTTGAGCCCCGCTCATTCCACCCAACCCGCTGGTGACGAAGGTCACACCGGCCAATCCACTCTCTGAGTTTCTTCCGAGATACTTCCTCGCTGCATTCATCAGGGTGATGGTGGTTCCATGGACAATTCCTTGCGGGCCGATGTACATGTATGAACCAGCAGTCATCTGTCCGTATTGACTAACCCCGAGAGCGTTGAACCTCTCGTAGTTTTCCTGCGAGGAGTGATTCGGTATCACCATGCCATTGGTGACCACCACTCTTGGGGCTTCCCTGTTGGAAGGGAAGAGGCCGAGGGGATGGCCAGAATACATCACCAATGTCTGTTCTTCACTCATCTGACTGAGATATTTCATGGTCAATCGATATTGAGCCCAGTTTTGGAAGACGGCGCCATTCCCACCGTAGGTAATCAATTCGTGAGGGAATTGGGCGACTGTAGCGTCCAAATTGTTCTGAATCATCAACATGATGGCCGCCGCCTGTTTCGATTTCGCCGGATAGGCGGCCATCGGATAGGCACGCATCTCGAATGAGGTGGGTCGAAATCTGTGCATGTAGATTCGTCCGTACTCCCTCAACTCCTGTGTAAACTCCTCTGCGAGTGTGGCATGTTGGTGGGGGGGGAAGTATCTGAGTGCGTTGTGGACAGCCAACCGTTTCTCTTCTGCGGTGAGCACATCTGGTCGGATGGGTGCGTGAGGAACTTCCATTGAGTGTCCGGGGTGAGGGGGGAGGTTGTCTGGGATGCCCTCTTCAATAGAGGCGCGCAACTCGTCCCACTCTTCCATGTCTATCTGCTGTTGAGGGGTCGGTTTTGATTATTGTCAATGGTGTAGTCTATGGACTGATTGCGATGGCAGGGCATGTATGGATGATGGGGCAGCGGAGTGGTACCTCTCCGACATGGCCAACGGAATTGAGAGGAGCATGATTCTCACTATTGCTGCTGAGGTGCGAAAGATGAAGGCCGAGGGTTGCGAAGTGGCCGCTTTCACTGTCGGTGATTTTTCGCCTCAGCATTTCGAAGTACCACGGGATTTCATCTCATTTCTTGCCGATGCGGTGGCATCTAACGAGACAAATTATCCACCCGCAGCCGGCCTACCTGAACTGAGAGAGAGTCTTGCTGGATGGATGTCCTCACGCTATGGATATCCAGTCTCTGCTGAAGGTGTCATCGTCGGCAGCGGGGCGAGGCCTCCCCTCTATGCATCACTTCGTCTCTTCCTATCGCCCGGAGATGGCCTCGCTCATGGGGTTCCAGCATGGAACAACCACTACTATGTTCATCTGAACGATGCGGTTGACATACCTATCCGAGGTAGTCGCGAAAGCAGATTTCTCCCAACTGCTGAAGGTGTCGCAGAGCGCATTGAAGAAATCCGAGTACTGATTCTCAATTCACCTCTGAACCCGACTGGAACTTGCTTTTCAGCGGATGAGTTGGGGGCGATTTGCGATGTGATAATCAGAGAGAATCAACTGAGGAAATCACAGGGGAAAAAGCCAGTTATTCTCATTTATGACCAAGTCTACTCAACCATGCTCGCCGCCGGGAAGGAGCATTATCATCCTATAGTCCTCAGGCCAGAGATTGCGCCGTACACAGTGACATTGGATGCGATTTCAAAGTCCCTGACTGCTACTGGTCTGAGGCTCGGTTGGATGACTCTACCACCACGACTGGCACCTCCCGCTGTCGCTCTGATTGGCCATCTGGGGGCTTGGCCGGCCAGACCGATTCAGTTAGCAGCCGAGCAAACATACAGCCGACCAGAATTACTCACCGATTTCTTTGCCGACCTGAATGGTCGCATTTCCGAAAGAATGGATATTCTCCTTGCACAGCTCTCGGAAATGAAAAATTCAGGCCTACCTGTTGATTATATTCCACCGGAAGGTGGAATCTACCTTTCCACCAGATTCAACCTCTTCGAAATCCTAGGTGTGACTACGAATGAAGAGGTCAGAAGATGGTTGTTGCAAGAAGCAGGTGTTGCAGTTGTGCCATTCCAGGCTTTTGGGCTTGAAGAAGAGAGTGGATGGTTCAGGGTCTCAGTCGGGGCGGTGAGCGTCCAAGAAGTGGAGGATGCCTTTATTCGTCTCCGTAAGGCTCTATGCGTTCTACAATCCTGAACACACTCATTCAATCAGAAGGAACGGCTTCGTCACGCATCGGCTCGGATTCTCGCCTTGGCAAGAAACTCATAATCTCATACAATTTGAAGGATTTGCCGCGACAGATTGTTCGGTTGTTGATGAGGGATTTTCTCCTTTGTCAGGAGATACTGAATGAGCAGGGCCACTGAAGAGGTATAGAAAAACTTTCTTCTCAGGTCATCGAGAAAAAAAATGTGAATGAGGATTCCCACCACACCTTAGGATTCGAGCCGGTCGTAGACGGTCTTCATCACTTTTCTTGACTCAGTTCTGGCAACTTCACGAATTTCCTTGACCCGCGCAAGGAGTTCTTCACCTCTCTCGCCTAGAGAATTGGCGTTGATTTCGACATTGAATAGAGCGCCTTTACAGGCAGCAGAGGCGAGAAGGGAGGCAACCGCAACATCGGTCACAGCATTTGCATTGCCTTTCTCTGCTAGGTCCGCCATAGTCAGCAGTAATTCCAATCCCGCTTCAGCAGTCATCAGGGGGACGAGTGAAGCGTGAAGTGTTGCATCTTGAATTGCCCTCTTTCGCTCAGATTTTTGCTCTTCAGTCTGTTTCGGCAACCTGAAACTCTCCATCACTGCATCAAAAGAGTCACTATCCTGCTGAGCCAAGTCAAACCCCTTCTCTACAAGAGGGGTGGCGATGGCTTTCGCTGTTCTCGCAGCTTGCCATCCCCCTTCCCACTTCTCCCTTCCGAGGGTGATATCCGAGACCATGATGACTAGACCGGCTGCTTGGGAAAGTGCCACAGCGGCCGCTGAACCCCCCCCCGGCGTCGGAGAACTTGAAGCGAGTGCTCTAGCAAACGCAATTTGGGGTATATCTGCAAAATCAGTCATTCATCACACCTGCACCATCAGCGAGAAACCTAAGCATCCTCCACACTCGTATTTCTGCAAAATCAGTCATTCATCACACCTGCTGCATATTCAATTATCCTTTTCTTCGCATCGAACTCAGAGAGGACATTCAATTGTAATCCCTCAACAGCAGCCTCAATCAATCCCTCTATAGATTCGTCATCACCCGAATAGAATCTGCCGGCGTTGACAATGGCGGTCAATGGAACCAATCCGACCAATTCGCCGGCAGTGACTCTCCTCCCATCCACAGCAGCCAATTCTCTAATCGCTTCAGTCACTTCAGCGAGACCAGTCTGTGAAAAGTCGAGGAGATTCATGGAAACCTGTGCAGTTGATTCATCATACATCCATCCAGCTGCCTGAAGAGCGTGAAAGCGACCACGGTTTCTCAGGACATTCCCTTCATCATCGTACATTTTTTCACCGTTCTCATCCTTTCTAATCGTACCACTCGTCCTCAATTTACCGGCGATGGAGTTGGCAAAGGACTTGTCGTCAGTATCAAGATTGACATTGTAGGCGATAAGCACAGGCCTTGCACCACTGGCAGTGACCCCGCTTTTTGAATTGAACGCAGTAGGTCCATAGTCCGGCTCCCACTGTGGGTTTGACATCTTCTCCTCCAATGCCTCGTATTCCCCGCGGCGAATGTCCGGCAGCCTGACCCTATCAGATGTCCTCGCTGCATGAGCATACAAGTAGACAGAAAGTGAATACATCTCCGCCGCCCGCTCTGCATACGATTCAGCGAGTCTCACACACTCGTCCATAGTAACCCCAATAATCGGGATGAAGGGGACGACATCCACAGCACCCATTCTCGCATGTTCTCCACTATGAGTGGACATATCAATTAATTCAAGAGCGGTACCCGTACCCCTCAGGGCAGCCTCGAGGACCAAATCCGGCTCGCCAATGATGGTTACAACAGTCCTGTTGAAGTCAGCACCCATGTCCACATCGAGGATTTTCACACCCTCCACTTCTAGAATAGAGTTAGTTATCCTCTCAATGATTTTCGCGTCCCTCCCCTCGGAGAAGTTGGGAACACACTCGACCAATCGCCCACTCATATCCACTCGGCTATGAAGGCAGATGAAATGAATTGCGCCTGCACAGGTTCGAGATACGGGTCCATATTCAGGAGGAATCAGGTCCAAAGGTCGTTTGGAGCATCGCCTTTCCTCTCGTTCTGTTTCTTGATTATTGTGGCATGAGCGTTGGCGAAGTCGGCCTTAGTCGCCTTCTTCCTCTGCTCTCGGATAGCGCACATCCCCGCCTCGACGACCAAAGCCTTCAACTCAGCACCGGAAAAACCGGAGGTGATGGTGGTGAGGTGGTTTAACGATACTCCGGCGCTCGTCGGCATTTTTCCCATGTGAATCTCGAGAATCGACCGCCTCGCTTCCTCTTTAGGTAGTGGAATATCAATGACTCTGTCAAATCTCCCAGGTCTCAGTAGAGCTTCATCTAGAATATCGGGGCGGTTGGTGGCGGCTATCAACTTGACATCGGAAAGAGGGTCGAACCCATCCAGTTCAGCTAACAACTGCATCAGAGTACGCTGCACTTCTCTATCGCCGCTGGTGGCTGAGTCCAGTCGCTTGGCTCCGATGGCGTCAATTTCATCGATGAAGACGATTGAAGGTGCACGTTCCCGAGCGAGGTCAAACAGTTCTCGCACCATTCTTCCACCTTCGCCGATGTACTTCTGAGCGAGTTCTGAGGCGACGAGACGGATGAAGGTGCAATTCGTTGAATTGGCGACTGCCTTTGCAAGCATCGTTTTTCCACACCCTGGTGGGCCGACCAAGATGACGCCACTTGGGGGTTCGATGCCGAAATCTGTGAATGCTTCGGGATTCTTCAGCGGTAACTCAATGGATTCCTTCACCAGTGAAATCTGTTCATCCAATCCTCCGAGGTCGTGAAAAGTAATGGTTGGTTTCTCGACCATTTCAGCACCCATGACCAATGGGTCCCAAGCATCGTGCAGTACATTGACTATCGAAAGGGTGTCCTGATTGAGGGCCACCCGCGCACCCGGTTTCATCAGGTCTGGGTCTATTGCGCGGTTGTATGTGACGAGAAAGACGGTGCCGTTGCTAGAGCGAACAACCGCCCTCTCCTCGTCTAGAACATCCTGAATGTTGCCGATTACATGCGGAGGCATACGAAGATTACGGACATCTTCCTCCAATCTTTTGACTTGATTCTTTTGGCGGGATACCTGATTTTCCAAATCAATACGTTCCTGCATAAGTTGTTGCGCCTGTTCCTTCAACTCCTGATATTCCATTTCGAGTTTGCGAATGGTGCTGTCTATGAGGCTGCCCGCCCTAGAGGGTGCATTGTCGTCATCCGCTGGATGGAGTGCATCTGAGTCTGAAACCATGCCGATTCCCAGTTGTCTTCCGCCCCCTCGTCCTCTATCAATGTATCATAGAAGGATGATGACAGGAATCTCTTCTCATTGGTATTGTGAAGTATTCGAATGAGCAGTTTGGCAATTCAACTAAATTGTTCGGAGATTCAAGGTGGGCGATGATGGTGTCAAATGAAGATGGACTAAAATAGGGTGACACATAGCCGCTAATGAGAGAAGATGGCGACATGTGAACTGTGCGGAACTGACGGCATATCTACGAGGAGTGTACAAGCACATGGCACCTTCATCGAAGCGTGTAAAAACTGTCAATCCAGCATGGGAATCAACCCTGAGAAACAGGCTGCAGTAAAGAATGTTCAACAAGCTGTTTCAAAGCAGAGGTCTGCAACATCCGGCGGATACGGCGGTTTGGGAACCGCAGGAAAGGACATCATGATGAGAGGTGAGTCTGAACTGGTTCAGGACTTTTCGACCAGAATCCGTAAGGCAAGAGAAGAGAAGGGCTGGGACCAACGCTCGCTGGCATTGAAGATGAAGGAAAAAATCAATGTCATTCAACGGTGTGAAGCGGGGCAGAGACCTGTCGACGGTGTGGCGAAGAAATTTGAAAAGACCTTGGGGATACAGTTGTTCACCAACGCCGGCGATATTGAATTCAACCGCTCTGTTGGCAACAGGGATGCAAGAACGATGAATCTCGGAGACTACCTCAAAATGGCGAAGCATGGGGAGAAGTGAGCTCATTCTAGACATTCCCTTGCACATCATCCACCTATCACAGGACGACCCTCGGAAGTGTACGGCGCGGAAGTTGGAGAGGCGCGGTTTGGCCATTGTCCACGGCAAAATCAATCATGCACCCAAACGGGGAATCTTGTTGGACCCGAGTGCCGAGTTAATCTTGGGTCCTGAGGATTTGCAACTCGTAGAGCGAGGTGGTGCATTGGTTGCATTGGACTGTTCTTGGAAGAAGTGTGACACATCTTTTGAAGAGTTGAAACGCGCTTCACCTAACCTGAAGCCGAGGACTCTCCCTGTTGTATTGGCTGCGAATGAAGTATCTTGGGGAAGACCTGGAAGATTATCAACCGTCGAAGCTCTGGCTGTCAGCCTCAAACTACTTGGGCGAAATGAACAGGTTAAGACGATCCTCTCACCATTTCGGTTCGGGGAACAGTTCCTCTCTTTGAACGCAGAACCGCTAAAAGCCTACGCACAAGCGAAATCAAATGAAGAAATAGTCCAATTACAATGGGAATTCTTTGACCGGCCTG
Source organism: uncultured Candidatus Poseidoniales archaeon (assembly GCA_964342465.1). Taxonomy (GTDB): domain Archaea; phylum Thermoplasmatota; class Poseidoniia; order Poseidoniales; family Thalassarchaeaceae; genus MGIIb-Q1. The sequence continues at coordinate 107,283 of CAYFFQ010000002.1, forward strand.
ATGATGATTGATGCGCCGGTCTCGGTATTGCCGTCGAAGATAAATTGCTCAGCAGGGATGCTGATGTGATGACCTCTCTTGTGCTCCGCGCCGGCTTCGTAGCATAGTGCTGGTCCCTTCGAGTGCTGTAGCACCTCTCTTGTGCTCCGCGCCGGCTTCGTAGCATAGGGCTGAACCCTTTGAGTGCCGTAGCACCTCTGTCGGGCATAGCGCGGGTTTCATCGTGGTGTGGCGGAACGCCTAGCGGTGTGAATGGAAACGGAGTTTGGGTTGCGGGCTTCATCGTGGTGTGGCGGAACGGCTAGCCGTGTGAATGGAAACGGAGTTTGGGTTGCGGGCTTCATCGTGGTGTGGCCGAACGCCTACCGGTGTGAATGGAAACTGAGTTCGGTTAACGGGCTTCTTCGTGGTGTGGCGGAACTGGGTGGTTGTGATGTTCACCTCCTTCATGCGTAGCAAGGGTGATGGGGGAATCGGTTCATCCCACTCTCTTGATTGACTTCGCTCCCTGCGAGTTAATTGATGGGTCAGAGTTTAATTTCAATAGAATCGGTGAATTCAATGAATTTCCGCACATCAATGAACAATATAGGTGAATGAAAACAACAGTAAAATTAAAACAATTATGGAAGCGATTCAGATTGGGACTATGGCGGCGATGTCCGGGATGAGAGTGGAGAGGGTATAGACCCTTCCGACAGAGGTTGCAGTCACTTCTTTCAGCAAATTGACGGGTCGAATTGCTAGATTATTCCGCGACGATGAGTTATCCGAACATCTCTGACAGAATCTCAGTCGGTCTGCCGATTACTGCAACTGTTCCATCGTCAACGATGGGTCTCTCTATCAACTTGGGAAGGAAGAGCAGAAGTTCAACCACGAAGTCGACAGTGAGAACCTGTGGTTTCGGCGGGGCGTCGCCATCGTTCCACCTGATGAGTTCGTGGAGTGGTTGATGCAGTCTAGATATGATTGCTCGAATCTCACTCTCATCTAGGGGGGAGTTGAGATATTGTCGGATGTCTGGTTGCCTCTCAGCCAATAGGTCAACAGCAGCCCTGCTCTTGGAACAGCGAGGGTTATGGTAAATTTTCAAACTCTCACCTCACAAGAGAACCTGAGGATATATCCCCATCAATGGTTACGAGACGGACATTTCCAACCCCGTCATCGGCGGCGAGCAACATTCCTTCGCTCATCACCCCTCTAAGTTTCCGAGGCTTCAGATTGGCGATGAAAACAACACTCATTCCGGTCATTTCTTCGATTGTGTAATACGGTTTCAATCCGGCACACACAGTTCTGCCCTCGCCACTACCATCATCAATCGACACAACATACAATTTGTCTGCATCGGGGTGGTCCTCAACAGCCGTAATCACTCCGCTCCGCATCTCGATTTTCATGAAATCCTCAAATGCAATATATGCGACTCCTTCAACATCTTCTTTCACTTTATCTACCTCTTCGTTTTTCTTTCCACCTTTGATGGCGTGGGTTGCTCCAACCTCTTCGCTTTCACTCTCTTCTGCGAGTAATTTCTCAGTCGCAAGAATTTCTTCCAAGTCAAGTTTGGTGAAAAGTGGAGTTGGAGTGCTATCGTTCCAATTAAGTGGAGCCCCCCAATCTATAGCATTCTCCCACGGTTGTTCTGAGACATCGCCACCCTCACCGAGTGAGTGCCAGATGCGCTGTGCGCTGAAAGGGATGAAAGGATTTGTCAGGATTGCGAGAGTGCGGCAAAGTCGCCAACCGAGCGCAAGTGAGGATAGGCTCACCTCTCGTTCCTTCACCCACTCATCACTCACCTTGTCGGGTGTTTTCAGATACTTCCAAGGAGTAGCAGATTGGAGAAGTTGATTGCCGAGTTGAGCGATGTTCATCACCGCTCTGAGCGCCTCTTTGTATCGGTGCGAATCGAGTTTGCTGCCAGCGAGAGTATACAATTCCTCAACCCTCTGGATTGAATCGGTGTGAATCACGGTAGAGTCGAACTGAGTGAGGGGGTTTGCACCGAATTCCTCTTTGAGCCTATGTGTCAGTGTCAACACGCGATGGACGAAGTTCCCATGAGTGCTGATGAGTTCGTTGTTCACTTTCTCAACGAAATCCGGCCAATTGAAATCTGTATCATGATTTTCTGGCATATTGATTGATAAGTAATACCTCAGTGTGTCGGGGTCGAATCGGTCTAGGAAGGAGTCGAGCCAAACTGCGTGTTTTCGACTCTTGGAGAATTGCCCACCTGCCAACATGAGATATTCCATCGCCGGCACATTATCCTCTAGGTGAAGTTCTCCCGGTCCCGGCCGCATATCCGTCTCCTCTGTCACCCCAGCGTGACAATTGTTGAGAGCCATGATGATGGATGGCCAGATGACCGTATGAAACGGAATGTTGTCCTTGCCGAGAAAATAGAGGTGGCGTGGCTGTTTACCTGTGGTTGGATTCATCCACCAATTCTTCCAAGCATCAGCCCCATCGGAGTGTGCTCCGGCGAACCGCTGCGCCCAGATGCGAGCGCAGGTGTAGTAACCCTGTACTGCTTCAAACCAAACATAGACACATTTTCCCTGCCACTCATCCCCTTGCAAGGGAAGTTCTATCCCCCACTTGAGGTCTCTCGTCACTGCACGCGGTCTGAGGCCCATATCCAACCAATTCTTGGTCATTGAACGAACATTGTTCTTCCACACACCCCAATTGTCTTGTGCGTGAAGTTCGAGAGATTTCTGAAACAGGTCGAGGCGGAAGAAGAAGTGTTCCGTGTCTCTTATCTCTATGGTTGCATGTGGATTCATTTTTGACCTCGGATTGTTCAATTCAGATGCTTCGTAAGTGGTTCCACACTCGTCGCATTGGTCGCCTCTTGCCGAGTCGTTCTCGCAATTCGGGCACCTTCCTTCGACATACCTGTCGGGTAGGAATCTGCCATCACCGTCAGCACGAGATTCGTAGTACTGCTGCATGGTCTTCTGTTCGAAGTAGCCACATTCGAGCAGTGATAGGAAGTTCTCCTGTACCAACTTCTTGTGGTCTTCATCGGAGGTTCTGTTGAAAAGGGCACCCCCATATTCTATCCCTCTCGCATCGATGTTTGGTTCCCATACGCAACCGAGGTTGAGGAGTGCTTGCTTGTTCAACTGGTGATATTTTTCAACGACTTCCTCCGGAGTGATTCCGTTTTCTTCTGCCGTGACTGTTATCGGTGTACCATGCTCATCACTTCCACTCACAAGAAGGACGCGATTTCCCTTTGCTCTCTCGTATCGAACTTGGATGTCTGGTGGAAGGTAACAACCGGCTACATGACCGAGATGGAGAGGGCCATTCGCATACGGCCATGCCACACAGATGAGGACATGGTCCGGCTCACCCATGTTGCTACGGCCTCGCCTCATGTTAATGGGAATTACCATTTAGAGAGAATCGTCGCCGGATGATTCTGCGAAATCTCAGATTCACTGATGATGGTAATTTTCAAAGGCTATCAACTCTTCCAGCGGTTCGGTCAGAGTTATCCGCTGCCGGAGAATAGAACTCAGATGAGCTATACTCTTCTCCTGATTTTTGCCTTCACCGCCATCGGCGTCTCTTTTCTCTGTTCAATTTTAGAGGCTGTACTTCTCTCAATCTCGCTCTCACGTGTAGCAGTTATGGAGGCGAATAACAAGCGGTACGCGGCCAAGTGGAGAGAGTTCAAGACCGACCCAGAGCGGCCTCTGACGGCTATTCTCACCCTCAACACGATAGCCCACACGGTCGGAGCATTGGGTGTCGGGACAGAAGTGGCGAAACTCTACGCTGATAGTGCCAACCTAGATGTCATCATGGGGGTGGCCTCCGCATTCTTGACTCTCGGAGTTCTGCTCTTCTCGGAGATTCTACCAAAGACAGTCGGTACTCTCTATGCAAAAAAATTGGCCGGATTCACCGCCATCACGCTTCAGATTCTCATCTATGGGCTGATTTGGGTGGTTGCTCCCATTGAATGGCTGCGAAGCATCTTCCCTGCCTATGACCAAGAGACAGTCACTCGTGAAGAACTGGTCGCATTGGTTGATGTGGCAGAAGAGGAGAGGACGATTGAATCTGATGAGGAAGAGGTCATTCACAATCTTCTCAAATTACGTGACATTATGGTAAGGGATGTCATGACTCCGCGCGTGGTCCTTAATGCGGTTGGGGCAGAACAGACAGTGGATGAGGTGCTGAAAGAGAAGCCCATCATGGTTCACGGCAGGATGCCCGTTCTAGGTGAATCCATCGACGAGGTAGGTGGACTTGTCCTCAGAAGCGAGATCCTCAGGCGGGCCGCTAATGATGAATATGGGTTGACCATGCGGGAGTTGATGCGGCCGATTCACAAGGTTCATCCTGACCAATCAGTCGATGATGCATTGGACATTCTTCTCGACTTCAAGGAGCAACTGTTGGTCGTTAAAGATGAATTTGGTGGGACCAATGGCATCATCACCATCGAAGATATTATTGAAACTCTCCTCGGAAGGGAGATCATCGACGAATCCGACCAACAGGGTATCGAGGAGGGCATGGTCGCTGAGGATATGCGAGAATTCGCCAAACAGAAGGTTGAAGAGAACGGCGACAAATAGGCAAAGTATAGGTTTCACTTGGATATAATTCCCTCTTCACCGTCAATTGAAGTCCTACCCAGACAATATCTCCCGATGGGGGCCTGAGTCTGCACTTCTGTGTGATTGGGCGGGCTGTCCCGATTTGCTCCTGCGTTGTGAGTAGAGAGGCCAACCTGTGTGGTCGGGCGGTAAGCGACTGCGCTGTGAGTGGTGGCCCGAGGGACTGCCCCAACCTTGAAGACGCCGCACGAACCCCTACGCTGAGGCAATCAATCTTCATCTTCTTCGGAGCCGAGCCAACCCTTGTCTCTGAACCAGTCTCCTGAGGACTCGAGTCTGCCGAAGAAACCACTCGCTTCTTCCTCATCTCCTCTTTTATGCTTGACCATGTAGGCGAAGAACATTGAATCCCATAGACCCTGTTTGGTTTCATGCCTGACGAAGAAGGTAATGATGTCTGCTAATGGTAGGATGAGAATCGCAACACCGATACCAAGATTGGTGGTGTTGAGTCCTGAATTCGTGCCGAAACCAGCCGTAGCGATGAACATAAGTCCGGCGAGGATATAGAGAATAGTCAGAGCCTTGAAGGTCTGATGGAGAAATATGGGTGGTTTTCCTCTGTATGTCACATAGGTGGTCAAAGAGGCAAAATTGCCAACTGTTCTCCGCTTCCAGATTGGCATCGCAAAGACATTGAAGAGAAAGATGGGTACACCAATAAGAATGAATGGAGTCGGGTTGAAATTGCTTCCATAGCCGGTGATTACCAATAGTGGAACCATCCACCCGTATGAGACGAGAAAATCGACCAGACTGCGTGCGAACCTCGCTGCACCCTTGGGAAGTTCGTATTCCTCGGGCATCACCTTTGCTACCTTGGCTCTCGCTTCGAAATCATCCAAGTCATCTCGTTTCGCCCTCTTCTTCCTCACTCTCTTCTGTGGTTTGGCCTTAACCGGCTTGGGTGAGGTTGATTTTGTCTTGGTTGTAGTTGGTTTCTTCCCACTATCCTGCATCTGTCCTGCCTTCTCAAGTAATCCCATTCGTATCACTCCCCGTATATTTCACTCATTTCAATGAAAAGTTGGAAACCAGGTGTGGACATGAAATCCTGTAATCTGTCGTCCGGAATCGAACCCAATTCCTGATTGACCATGTTGAAGAACTTCTTGCGCATGCTGGTGTTGGTATTGGCTGGGTCTTCTCCCACCCTCTCAAAGAGTTTGAAACTCTTGGAGGCGATGAACTCGTTGATGAAATCTTCAGGCATGTCTCCGAGTAGATTGTTGACTACTGAGAAGAATTCTACGAATTCGTCATCTTCATCGGTCTCGTCAACCTCCCCATCCTCGGCATCAAACTCTTCGAGTTCTGAAATATCGATTTCACCTGCAATAATCCCTTTGAGGATTTTGCGTTCTTCTACCATCGGGCGCAGTCGGTTGCCGAATTTGGCGATGGCTGCTTGCTTCTTTTTCGCTTTAGCAGTGTCGAACTTCGCCTTTAGAGGCCTCATCTCCGCCTCGAGGTCAGCCAATCTTACGGCAAGGTCATGTTCACTCCCCTCCTCGTCAACGGACATCTCCTCGGCTTCAATATCGCTCTCTTCGGGTTGAGAAATCAACTCTACAACTGGTTCACTCGACCGTCTAGATTCACTCTCCTCTCTCCTCATCACAATGATCTCACGGTCAAGGTCATGGCCGAATCTGTCAGCATATCTCTCAAGCAGACTACCGACGTCACTACTCCCCATTCTGTCGATGTGTCCATACATCTGTTGTAGGTTTTTTTCAGTACGATTCTGCCAGAGTTCGGCATAATTCACTACCTCTTCGTCCTCTATTACCTCCACAATCACCTCCTCTTCATTCTGAACGGTGGCCTCACCGATACTCTCGGCCTCGGTGGATAGCGTGGATTCGTCAGAATTGGGTGGAAGTGCAACAGCAGCAGGGGGGGGAGGTTCTGAAAGAGGGGCTATAGGTGGTGTCGGTGGTGGAGGAAGGGTTGCTCCACTAGGTAAAGGCGGGGGTGGTAGGACTGCCGGACTCGGTGGCGGGGGTAGCGAGCCCATCGGCGGCGGGATGTCCTTCTTCTTGCTCTTGCGGAAGGCCATGCTACCACCCTGTCAATTAGGGGTGACAAACAATCCACCTTTAACATTGGCTTGATGTGAATGAGGTACATTCTCTCTTATTGTGCTTTCACAGGGCTCGCCCAACCCTTCAAAGTGAGAAAGGTGTCGAGGTTCGCATCAGCACTCACTCTTTCTCCGAGAGTGAACTCTTTGACTACATCGTGCATTCCGACGATACATCTATCAACGGAAATTTCAAGTTCTCTTATTTTATCATCATAGAAAGGGAGTGCCTCACATAGTGCGTTGAATGAATTTGGTGATTCGGGGTCGAGCCGCGAAAGCGGGAGTGAAGTCACTTGCAAACCGCATTTTCCGTGCAGGGATGTCGGCCAACGAATCTGCCTTTTGATGTCAACTGTCACAGCCTCGTCGGTCTCGCCAGCATTACCGATTATGATTGAGCGGTCACCCTTGACGAGTTCGAGAAACAAATGTTCATATTTTTTCCCAAGCGCGTGATAATACCCCCCCGATAGATTTTCCCTCCTCTTGGGGTGCTGAACTTTCTCCGCAAGTTGGGCCATACGATCTGGGCTGCAACTTTTTTCGCGGCTGTCTGGCATCTTTGCACGTTCCTTGATAATGGAACACAACTCGCCACAGGTGGCCTTTCCTTCACTACCACCGCCATTCACTTTGTCGAGTTTGGAGAGAATGACTTGAGTTCCAGAATCCAGCCTTTGACTCCAACCATTCTGTGAGGAGTTGTTGAGTATCGCACCGACATCTAAACCGACGCCCCGGATGTGGTTGACCAGTTCTCGGCGAGCTGAACTGTCAAGCCCGAGAATGTCAGGATGACGGTAATGGAGATGAAATCCTCGGTGACCTGAGAAGGTGATGTGAAGATGGTCTTCCAAAAAACCGAATTCTGGATGAAGAAAGTCGTCCCATAATTTCAAGGCCTGCATCTGAATTATTGACAGCATCTCAGGAAAGTTGAATGGGTCAACATAATCGAGATGGTCACCATCCAAATCAAAAATTAGGTCAGCCCCCTTCCATCCTTTGTCCACCATTTTTCTAGCACTCGCATCGGCGTAGTAGGCTGTTGAGTAGAAACAACTCTTCGGCCCTCTCTGTTTGAGGTAGGAGATCAGTTCATTCTGAGTGTTGAACCCGATGTGGCGGTCGTATCTTCCTTCGCTCCACTGTTGGAACATCCACTCTCGATGACGAAGACGAGGGGGCAGCCACAGACAATCTGCTGTGGCTCGGTTGTACCAGATATTGAACCTATGAGCAGCACCCGCCCATCTGCTCTCGACCATCTCAACCAATTGCACTTGGGAAGCGACACCATTTGAAGATAGGCGTTCAATCCATCGTCAGACCGCTGACCTCTTTTCCATCAGTTGAACTCATAGCCCCCGTTTCCTGAACATAACAAGAGTGGCAGGAGTATTTTTCATCTATGGGAATGGCTTGGCCGAAGGTCAATCTCGCTCCACAATAATCGCAAACAGGACCAATTTCACCCTGATGAATTCCCAACCTCGAGATGTCTGGCATCGTATCACTCACCCTTTGCCGATGCGAGGTAGTCTTTGAGTCTGTCCATCTGCGGCTTTCTGTCGGAGTCCACTTCAGTAACATTCACAACCGCGACCCACTCGCCGGCCAACATGCAGTCTCATAGGCGAGTGATTCGCGTCGGCCACTCACCTGACCCTGACGACGCCTTCATGTTTCACGCCTTGACCACAGGCAGAATAGATACACCGGGATTCGCCTTCGAGCATGTACTTCTCGATATAGAGACTCTGAATGAGAAGGCGTTGGCGAGGGAATACGAGGTGTCGGCGGTCAGCATTCATTCACTGCCGACGATAGCCGACGATTATGCGTTGATGAACTGCGGCGCCAGCATGGGAGAAGGATATGGCCCTATGTTGGTCGCTTCGGAAGAGATTACTTTGCAAGAGGCTCTCTCCAAACCCATCGCAATTCCAGGCGAGAAGACTTCTGCGCATCTTGCATTGAAATTGGCTGTGGGTACAGTTGAGACTGTGGTAGTTCCATTTGATGAAATCATGCCGCGTATTGCCTCAGGGGAGTTCTGCAGCGGAGTTATCATTCATGAGGGACAATTGACTTGGCACGAACATGGGATGCACCTACTACTTGACCTCGGAGTGTGGTGGAATGAAAGAACCGGCGGTCTACCACTTCCTCTCGGGGGGAATGTCGTGCGTAGGGACCTCGGAGAGACACTGTGCAAACAAATCACAGAATGGGTCAGGCAGAGCATCGAAACCGCAATTGCAAATCCAGATGAGGCCTTGGCCTTCGCTCGCCAATGGGGTCGTGGGATTGATGAATCCACTAATTCAAAATTTGTCCAGATGTATGTCAATCAACGGACAATTGACTATGGTCCTGAAGGCCGAGAGAGTGTGCGGCTGTTTCTTGCCGAGGGTCAGAAAATCGGTATGGTACCCGCAGATTTCGATGTCGACGGTATCGAATTCATCGGAGTGGATTAGAAACATTATTTCATTAGCCATGACCACCGGATTTAGCACTCATTTTCCCCTCAAACACTTCATCTCCCCCTCATCCGCGAGAGTTTTTTCTCCAACGGTGAAACCCCAGAACCCATTTCTCCCAAGATGTTCCTTCAAGAACACTCTAGAGAGTGGTCAGATTGGGACTATCTCTTGAGGGAAGCCATTCCACCTCGGATGCTTCAGCGAGAAAGCCGATATAACGCCACAAACAAGTGGATACTCCCCCTAATTGGCGACGATATGGCGCTACTGCGAGGGCATGGCGGTGGATGAATCCACGATTTCCTACCTTCCTCACCAGTGGGGAAATAGATAATTTGCGAAACAGGGGAGCGGGAACTTCTTTGTCTAATGCCCCTCCTCGTATTTATTGATGGGCAGTCAACCGGAGAAGCGGAGGCTTTCTCTATTCATCATCATTCTGATTCTACCTCTCCTTTCTGCCATCACCATATCCGCTGCTGACCCAATAGTCAATCATCCATACAGTGATGTCTTGACCAATCCATATCTAATGTCAAATTCCGAGATGATTACACATTCCAATGATGGGACGAAATTGGTAGTCACATTTCAAGACCAAGTTGTAATCATCGACACGGAAACCCGCCAGTTCGAAGGGAGATTTGGCGCCGGTGGTACGGTGGAAAGCATCTCCTTCTCTACAGATGATTCGGTTTTGATTGTGGGGTTGGAAAGCCCCTATCTCAACACTCTTGCGGTTGAATTGTACGAAACTGAGAGTTGGACACGGTTTGGCTTGAATGACAATGGCACAAATGTCAACGACATTTCAATCCTTGATGGACAACCTGTGTTTGCATCACCCAATCAGAGAGAAGGAGTAAATGAATACTTTTTCAACGATTCAACCAATCACTTCGCCGCATACAATGACAGACATGTCGGCTCTATCAATTGTATTGACCATGCGCCATCCGGGGGTCACCTAATCAGTGGCGGAAGCGATGGCCAGTTGTTGATGTGGAACCGCTCAACCACTGCGGTCGACAGAGAATGGGGAAACGAGTTTTCCGTAACTGATTGTGGTTTCTCCCCCAATGGAGAGATGGTTGCATGGTTGGCTCAATCTCTTCTTCAGGTGAGGTCATATCCTGATGGAGATTATCTCACTTCGATGGATATTGCAGGTGATATATTGCAGATGGAATGGTCAACCAGTGGACAGGAACTTTTCCTTCTGATACAATCGTCTTCACCGGAATTGATAGTAATCGATACTGTCTCGTTCACCATAGCAAATCGAATAAAAATCGGCCACCGAGTGTCCCACTTCTCCATGTCACCCACCGATGCGGAGTTCGCTGTCACCTCACTTACCTCACATGTTACTCTGTTCAGAGAGAACAATTGGGCGCCTTTCGCTGACGAGGAAGGCGTTGACAACGATGAGGATGGAACTCCTGATTCTTTTGACAGCGATGATGACGGCGACGGCATCGGTGATGATTTTGAATATACATGTGGTGGTGGTATCGATTGCGCTTTGTTTCCCAATCCCGAATCGACAAGAAAGATTTCTGTGACCTTCAACGAAAACACTGTCAAGGTCATGGATAGATATCTCCTCAACGCCAGCCAAAGCGCATCTCTTCGTGACCTTGCTGCATCAGGAATCACCGCCGACGGTTTGGTTGACATGGGCGAAGCAATCACCATGGAATCGATGCTTTGTGCGGGAATAAGCGAGCGAGAGATGATTGAAGAATGGGAGCGGGCGCTTAAAGTCCACGACTCAGCCCGCATATCTACATCCGTCGAATGCAACGCCCGCACCGGTTTGATAGACACTACACATACTGACAGTAAAACAAAAATTCAGATTCGCTGGATAATCGAAATGACATTGTCAAATGATGTTGACCGACCTTTCTCCTTCAGTTTTGACCCTAATGTCTCAATTCCTGTGCACACCGCCGCCCAGTCGACCCCCAACTCTCCTTTCACTCTGGTGATAACACATGAAAGTGAAACTGTCTCTTACCTATCCCCAATTTATCCGAGTTCTCAACAGATGGATATTTTCATCGACTCTCCACCGTCACCTGAACCAACAGTTTCAGACATTGCTCTTGATTGGTTGAAATCCAATTTCTGGGCACCTATAGTTGCCATATTCATTCTCATACTTGTCGCTATTCTTGTCACTCGCTGGCGAAATGTCATCGACCTGGATATTGAAGATTACGACAAACCGCAAGTATCACACCGTCGCCAATCGAAACGACGGCAACCAGCGGCGTCACCTGACGCCCAATCATCGACGGGACGACCTCAACCCCTTCATCATCCACCAGACAGACCTCGCCGTGGTCAACCCGACCGTAGTCCACCCGACCAGCGCACTGTCAAAAGGGTGAGGAGAGTGCCGGGCACTATCACCCAAACGGGAGAGGCTCCAGATGGGGAGCAATGGCATTACTCGGAACATGGTGCGTATTGGGACAGCGAAGACCCTGACAATCTTGACCCCTATGGCGAGGCGAAGGAGTATCACGATGAGGAGTTGGAGATCCAGAAAATCGCTCAGGAAATGGCTGCAGAGGCAGAAAAGGTCATCCAGACAGATAATAATGCAGAAGTTAATACAGATAACTCAGTTAACAATGATGAAAGCGAGACAACAGAAATCCCGAAGGGAGAGGATATGATGGCGGCCTTGAGAAAGATTACAGGCGGAAATATATCTACAGAGGTGAGTGAGTCCGTTATAGATTTCGAGCAGGGGCTGAATCAAGATGGAGAAAGTGACCAGCAAGCGAAGAATAAGGGGAGGCGAAGAGTAAAGCGAAGGAAGAAGTGATTACTCACTCAGCCATTCGATTTCACCGTCCACTTCACAGACCTCAGAGATGAACTTCTCCAATCCAAGAATGAATGTGGAATCGAGTATATTTGTCACTTCATCGAAATAGGCCGTGATGCGAGGCAACTCAAATCCACTTCTTTCCGATATGGCTCGCATGACCTCTTGGCGGTGGTTCTCATCCTCTTTGAACTTGGCACCCAACCGACAGAGTTCTGCTTGAAGCACCCTCAATGCTTCAATCGGGGAATCTCTCCTTGCGGCAAAGACTCCGAATACCATCGGAAGACCAGTGAGGTTCTTCCATTCACTTCCCAAATCCATCAGAACTCTGTTCGGATGCCGCACGGCTTCATCGAGGGCGCGGTCACCGATAAGCAACGCCGCATCACATCTCTCAATCATCACGTCGAGGTCCGGTCCCATTTCGATATATTCTGGATGGCAATCCTTCTTGTCCAGTATGAAAGAGAGGAGTTTTCGAGAAGTGGAGGAGTCTGTGGGAAGAGCAACAGACTCAATCTCCTCAATTGGGAAATCACTGAAGAGCAACACACTTCCGACAGGGCCGTTGGAAGCGATTCCGATTTCTGGCAGAAGAATTAGTTCTTCTTGATGGAGCGCATAATCCGCGGCAGGAATCGGTGCGACCAAACAGTCATTCTTCAACAGATGTGTGGTCAACCACGCAGGTGGGGCAGCCAATACTTCCCACTTATCTGACAAGCCGTGGTAGAGAGGGTCACAATTGACGAATGAGACCTTTCCCACCACATCGTACCATTCCCTCACCTTTCACACCTCCTGACGGACAGCCGTGGATGGGTCACTGCCACCTGAGCCGTGCCTCTCTCTTCTAAATGACCGGAATTTGGTGTAGTCGGTATTTCTTTCAACAGCAAAGCAACCTACTGATTCAATCAAGATGGCTAGTTGCTCATCGAAATCGTCCAGAGAAGTCACAGAACCGGCTGAATGCATGATTTCCTCATGACTGACGGTGCCATCGATATCATCGGCACCTGAGAGAAGGGCTAGTGATGCGATTTGGTCACCTATATTCATTCTATAGGCCTTAATGTGAGGGATGTTATCTAGCATCAATCGTGAAATGGCAATCGTTTTCAAGACCTCTTCTGATGAGGCGAGCCTAGCTTCGGGAAGTCTGCTGTTATCTGCTAGAAACGGATAGGGCACAAAGCATTGGAATCCACCTGTTTCGTCCTGTAGTTGACGTAACTTGCAGAGGTGTTCTATGCGCAATTCATCGCTCTCGATGGTTCCAAAAAGCATGGTGCAGTTTGAGGGAATGCCCAATTTGTGAGCAGTTCTATGAATATCCAGATAGTCAGAACTCGACTCCTTTCCTCTACATATCACATCACGGACTCCATCATCCAGTATTTCTGCACCACCACCCGGTAAAGAATCCAATCCTGCGCCCTTCAATCTTCTGAGGACACTCTCGATGGAGATGTCTGACCTCGCAGATAGATGTTTTATTTCCACTGCCGACAGTGCTTTGATGGAGATATACGGGAACTCGGCTTTGACCGATTGAAATAGGTCTTCATAGAATGTGATATCCCATTCTGGGTGTAGGCCACCTACTGTGTGTACTTCGGTGATGAGTCCATCAAATTGGCGCAACCTGTCAAGATATTCCGTCTTACTCAGTTGATAGGCATCAGGCGCTGATTTACTTCGCCTGAAGGCACAGAATCGGCATGCCAATGTGCATATATTCGTCTGATTGATATGCAGATTACGATTGAAAAAAACCCTTTGGCCAAAACGGCTCACCTTTACAGAATTGGCTAGCATGGAGAGAGTGGGACCATCACATCGCTGATAAAGGGAAAGAGCATCCTGTCTGGATAACCTCTCTCCATTCTCCACTTTTTCGATGATTTCTAAGATTTCGGAATCTACATCGTAGAGGTTTGTCAAGGATTCTATCCTGCTCCTCCATTCGGCATTACTGCCGGCATTCGACCGAGAGGCGAATTCGCTCCATCCCATCGCTGTCACGCACCTCAGGTACTCGGCGGAGCCAAACTGATTTAACGGCTATCAAGAGCAAAGTCACGAATGTTTACTCCGCAACTTGACCATGAATTTTCTAAATTCCTCAATCCAGAAAACTCCAGATGCAACGACAACAATCATCAGCCAGTCATTGAGAGCCAATGGTATCGTGGAGAGGAAACTTCCCATCGTTATTCCTACTAAAGGAACCGTGATGAAAGAGCCTTGGACAAATATAATGAGGAAGGCGAGGCTGATGAAGAAGGAGTAACTGATGAACATATTATTCAACAAACCGAGTTCGAAAGCTGACTTATCGATGCTGCGGCAGTTGACCACATTGAAGAGTTGAAACATGATAAATGCAGTAAAAGCAACGGTTCGTGCATGGTCAAATTTACCCTCTGCAAATTCAATCCAAACCCCCTCATCACAGTTGCCATCCGCATCGAAGAATTGTGGATTATCATCAAGCGTCAGGCCACTGCATGGCTCTGATGTGACCAAACCTCCTCCGGCCAATGAGAATATTGCCAAGGTACCAATCACCATCACTATCCCAAGGAATCCGATCATCCGTTTATCACTAGGATTGGGTAGTGATTCCCTTAGAGCGCGAGGGGGCTGATTCATGACATCGCCATGCCTCTTCTCAATTCCGAGGGCGAGGGCAGGGGGGCCGTCCATCAGGATATTGATGACGAGCAGTTGGGTTGCTGTCATGGGAAGCCGCCATCCAAACAGAAACGTGGCTACGATGATAAGGAGAACAGCCGCGACGTTGGTTGAAATCTGATATCTGACGAAATTGCGAATGTTCAGGTAGATCTTTCTCCCTTCTTCTACAGCATCCACAATGGTGGCGAAATTGTCGTCCTTCAACACCATGTCTGCTGCTTCTCTCGCAACATCCGTTCCAGCCAGACCCATGGCGATGCCTATGTTTGCCTTCGATAGGGCTGGCGCATCGTTATCACCGTCACCAGTCATGGCGACTACATGCCCAACCGCTTGCAGACGGGAGACGATTCTCAGTTTCTGGTCTGGTGTGACCCGTGAAAACATAACGATTTTGTCGAGTTGAGAATCTAATTCTTCATCGCTCATTTCTCTGAGTTCTTTGCCAGTCACGAATCGCGAATCAGGTTGAATGATGCCGATTTCCTCGCCAATCGCCATCGCCGTCATCTGTTGGTCGCCGGTTATCATCATCACCTGCACACCTGCCTGCTTACATTTGTCGATGGCGATGGTAACTTCTGGCCTTGGTGGGTCCATAATGCCTACCAAACCGAGGAAGATTAAACCCGATTCCACAGAAGAAATGTCGTCCATGTCCTCCTCACCACTTAATGGGCGAGCAGTCAGGGCGATGACCCGCAGAGCCTGTCTTGCCATCCCCAAATTGACTTCTCCGATTCGCATCCGATGCTCGTCACGAATCGGAACGACGCGACCGCGATGTACAACATGGCTGATTCTCGAGAGATAGGGGCCGATGGCACCCTTGGAGAATACCCATCTCTCCCCGTCATATTCGTGAATGGTCGTCATTCTTTTTCTGGTTCTGTCGAATGTGAACTCCTTGAATCTTGGATGCTGTCTGCGGAAGGAATCTACCGGCTCTAGAACCTTCCAACCAAATACTGCACATGCACTATCGGTCGGATTTCCAATCGCCTTCCAATCCCCGCCATCCTTTCGGATTGTACTGTTTTGGCAAAGGAGCGAACAAGCTGAGGCGAGTTTGAACCCCCTGTCTACTTTCAGTTCAGCCATCTCGGTCTCACTGATATGGTTCGTTCCTATTCTCAGACCTCCCTGTGTGGGGTCAAACCCACTTCCGCTCACCGAGTAGACCTCTCCACCGCAGAAAAAAGACCTTACAGACATCTCGTTGCGAGTCAGGGTTCCGGTCTTGTCGGTGCAGATTATCGTCGCTGAGCCCAATGTCTCAACAACCTTCATTCGGGCGATGATAGCATTTTTTGCCGACATGTTCTGCATTCCCAATGCGAGAGTGATGACCAAAATAATAGGTAATCCCTCCGGGACGATGGCGACGAAGATAGCGACAGCAACCAGAAATTGGTCTGCAATGACACCTATCAGCGCATCAGGTTCAGCGCCCTCGAGCAACGCTGCAACGATGTTGAACCCCAATAGAGACAAGGCTGAGAGGATGGCAACCAAACCGAGAAACTTGCCGAGCGAAGCCAGTTTCACCTCAAGTGGTGTCTTCGGTGTCTCAACCGCAGTCAACCCAGTGGCGATATCCCCGAGGCGAGTGCTCATCCCTGTCCTGACAACCAATCCAAGGCCACGCCCAGAGGAGACGACTGTCCCCATGAATGCCATGTTCGACATCTCTTGGAGAATGGCCCCTTCTTCACATGGATTCGTATCCTTGTAGACCACATCAGATTCGCCAGTCAGAGATGACTCATCTATTGATAATTGATGGACCTCAATCATTCTTACATCAGCGGGTACATTGAGACCCTCTTCCAGCCAGACAATATCACCGGGGACAATATCCTCTGTGGACAACCTGTGTTCCATGCCATCTCGCAATACTATGCAATGGCTTACTAGGAGTTTCTTCAGTGACTCCATGGCTTGCTCGGCCTTCTGTTCCTGAATGTAGGAAAAAATCGCGTTCAATGAGAGAGCGATACAGATGAAAATTGGGGTACCTATGTCATCTGGGTCCACGACATATGCAATAAGTGCAGCAATCATCAACAGATAGACCATTGGGTCGCGAAATTGGTCCAGCAATTTCAAGATTTGATGACGCGGTTTTTTCCCCTTCAATACATTCAGTCCGTACTTCTCCTGTCTCTTGGCAGACTCGACTGTGGACAAACCCTGTGTCGAAGAAGAGAGAAGAGAGAAGGCATGGTCAATTGAGAGGATGTGCCAATCGGTCACCTCCTCATCTACAGCGGGATTGTCATCGGCTGTGGTGCCCCCCATACCCTATCGAAGCGGGACAGAATAGGTGTTGTATTTGTAGACGCGGGTTGGGGCATGTATTCTTGTTGATTATAGCGTAGCATTGACTAACCAAATGCCGTGCGAGGTGTATGGCCGACTCGCCGTATATCCCTGCCACCACCCATCTTCCCGAGTTGACTAAGAGGGCTCTCGTTCTCGGTATCATCCTCGGGGCGTTGATGACCGCCGCCAACACCTACCTCGGTCTTTACATTGGAATGACCGTTTCCGCCTCCATCCCCGCGGCAGTCATGTCGATGCTTCTATTGCGCATGTTCAGATTCAAGAATGTCAACATTCTAGAAAACAATGCAGTTCAGACGATGACCTCTGCCGGCGAAAGCCTCGCTGCGGGCGTAATATTCACCATGCCTGCTCTGTTGGTGATGGGCAGAGAAATGGATACTCTGACTACATTTATCGTTGCCGTTCTCGGTGGCGTGTTGGGTACCATCTTCACAATCACCCTGAGGCGAGTTTTCATCGTTGAAGAAGCACTTCTCTACCCGGAAGGTATCGCCTGCGAGGAAGTTTTAGTGGCTGGAGAAAAGGGTGGCTCACAACTGGTGGTCATTCTCTACGCGCTCGGCCTAGGTGCACTATACGGGTGGATGGTCAAAGGGTTTGAGTTGACGCAAGCGAAGATAGAGGTGGCCGTCGAAGTCGTCGGAATGCGATTGTACTCTTCACTTGATTACTCCCTCTCACTGGTAGCAGTAGGCTGGATAGTCGGGTTGAACATCGCCTCATTCATCTTCTTTGGAGCGGTGCTTGGAGTATTCATTCTCACTCCCATTTACGGGCTGACCTACGGTTGGCCGGTAGACACAGATATTGCGCATGGCTTCAAGACCCTGTGGGCGACACATATCCGCTTCGTCGGTGTTGGGTGTATGGTCGTTGGCGGTCTATGGACATTGGTAGATATGCGCAAAACCATAGCCAGTGGACTGAAGAAAGCCCTTGGCGCAACCTCTGCTGACAGCGACCTAGACATCATTCGAACTGAGCGTGACATTCCGATGAAATATGCGACTACCGCCCTAGGTGTAATAGCATTTCTCACATTCCTCTTCTACTGGTGGAAGACTGGTTCGCTTCTGCTCGCAGTTGTGGGCGCAATCTTCCTGTCGCTGACTGCGTTTTTCTTCTCAGCGGTTGCCGGCTACATCGCCGGGGTAGTCGGCTCATCCAACTCACCCGTTTCAGGTATGACCATTGCCACCTTGATGGCTACTACATTGGTGGTGTGGTTTGTCGGAGGGGTGATTCTAGGCATGGAACAGGCCGAATTAATGTATGCTACACTCATCATCGCATCAGTCGTGGCGGTCAATGCTGCCATCGCCGGAGATGTGATGCAGGACCTCAAGACCGGCCACCTAGTAGGGGCAACGCCGTGGAAACAGCAGAGTGCAGAACTCATCGGAGTTCTTGTCGGTGCAGTCGTGGCTCCATTGACCCTGACTGTCCTCAATGAAGCATTCAGAATCACCCCCACATACTGTGCAGCCAATCCACATCCCGACTGGGGTTGTTCCAAAGTGCTTGAAGCACCTCAAGCGGAGATAATCGGAACTCTCATCGAAGGAATGTTCGGTGGGTCAGTCAACTATCCCATGTTGGGGCTGGGTGTCCTCGTCGCATTCATTATCATAGGGGCGCGCTGGTTCCTAGGTGGAAACGGTCCAAAACTTCCGATCATGTCAATCGCCATCGGAATGTATCTCCCATTCTATCTCTCGGCGACAATTTTTCTCGGCGGTATCCTGAACCATCTCGTCTCACGCTCCGCCCACCTGCGAATTGATGGAACTCTCAAGGGAACACCTTCATCCGCTGCTGCTTCTCGTGGCAAGGAACTCGTCAGTCGTGGTACTCTTCTCTCTGCCGGCCTTATTGCAGGCGAAGCTCTGATGGGGGTTTTGATTGCAGTATTCATCATCGTCGGCATACCCCCCAACGGCTGGTTATCCTTCCTCGGTACTCTCGGACCGTTCTTTTCAACTCTGTTTTTCCTCTGGTTTTTCGGGGTTTTCACCTGGCTGGTGACGCGCAGTCTGCCGCTGTCAGGTAGTAGGTTTGGATTGGCCAAAGATTGGTTGGTGGTGGCTTCTGACGGTTTCCGCAGAATAATCGAAAGGGTCAAAGTCCCTTGATTAGTCTTGTTCGTAGTCTGTCCATCTGTCAATCATAGACGCTTGACACTCCTCAATAAACAGAATAAGGCGATTGCGGGTTATTGAAGTGCATCAAATATAAGGAAATCATCAAAGGCTGACCCAAATGCAAGATGGGCTGGGGGAGGCACTACGGTGACTCCTCGCTTCAGGAGAGTTGATGATGGAGACCTCGGAATTGGAGGAATGTGCTCTTCGTTGCCGAAGAGAGATCGTGAAAATGGTACACAGAATCAAGGCCGGACATCCTGGCGGCTCTCTCTCGGCAATAGATATTCTCGTCGCTCTATACAAGACTCGGATGAATGTTGATGCTTCGAATCCCGACGACCCGGAAAGGGACCGTTTCGTCATGTCAAAAGGCCATGCGTCTCCTGCCGTGTATGCGATTCTTAATGAAATGGGATTTCTCAGCGAGCAAGACCTAAATTCGTTCCGAACTCTCGGAGGAGTCTGTCAGGGTCATGTGGACATGAAATGGACTCCCGGAGTGGATTTTTCTGCAGGTAGTCTCGGAATGGGGCTCTCCTTTGGTCTTGGTTGCTCGCTTGCAGCATCAATGGATGGGTCACGAAGAACCACCTATGTCATGCTGGGAGATGGCGAAATTCAAGAGGGTCAAATCTGGGAGGCCGCTATCGCTGCAGTGCATCATCAGGTCGGCAATCTGAAAGTGATAATCGACAGAAACCGCATCCAAAATGATGATTTCGTCGAACAACAGATGAGGCTGTTTGATGTAGGCGAGAAATTCCGCGGATTCGGCTGGGCCGTTCGAGACTGTGACGGTCACGATTTCCATCAGATTCTGGATGCTTTGGATTGGATGGATTCTGTCATTGACCGTCCTGCTGTGATAATAGCCCATACTGTGAAAGGGAAGGGTGTCTCGTATATGGAGGACAATCCTGCTTTTCATGGGGCTGCGCCGAGCGATGAACAGTTCACCCTCGCCATGGAGGAGTTGGCATGAGTAGCGCCGCATCGAGGGATGGTTATGGAGAGGGTCTTCTGACTCTCGCCGAAGATGAGAGAGTGGTTGTCGTTGAAGCAGACCTCGGCAAATCCACCAAGAGTCAACTATTCAGAAAAGCATATCCAGATAGAACGATTTCATTAGGAATATCTGAACAGAACATGATGCTTGTTTCTGCTGGTCTAGCCGCTTCTGGCTACAAACCCTTCGCCTCAACTTTCGCGGTATTCACTGAGAGGGGATTCGAACAGGTACGCAATGGTATTGCCAGACCGAATATCCCTGTCCATATCTGTGGCAGTCATGGAGGGGTTCACACCGGAACAGACGGTTCGTCCGCCCAATCGATAGAGGACCTTGCAATCTATAGAACTCTCCCTAACATGCAAGTTTTGCATCCTTGTGATGACCTGAGTACTGCCCATTTGACCGTCCAACTGGCAGCGACAGATTCTCCATCCTATACTAGAACTGCCAGAAACAAAACTCGTAGAATATATGATTCCGAATCGGTCAAGAAACTGAGGATTGGCAAGGGTTCAGTATTATGCCGCGGGAGGGATGTCGCCATTATCGCTATCGGTGTGATGGTCGAAAGAGCCTTGGATGCCGCTGAAATTCTGTCGGAGCAAGGTATCTCCGCAACCGTTGTGGATATGCACACACTCAAACCACTCGATGGCGAATTGCTGGACGAATTAGCCGCCACTTGCTATGGATTCATTACCGTCGAAGACCATTCCATCATCGGTGGCCTCGGTGGTGCAGTCGCTGAACATCTCTCTGAGAACTCCCCGTCCCCACTGAAGAGAATCGGTGTAAGAGACCATTTCGGAGAATCGGGGGATGGAAACGAACTTCTCGCAAAATATGGAATGGACACCGTTGATATTGTTGACGCTGCGAGAGTGATGATGTCGAACGAAGTTGCGTGAATATAGCATCACTTCATCAATGGCTTGAATAATGGATGACCATCCGTATCAGGTGTAGGTGTCACCTTGAGCGATAGAGAGGAGGTACTCCACAAACTTCTCGATGGCGAACTCGGTGCCGACGCTCTCGCTGAAGATGCGATTCTCGCTAAATTGGCTGAACGCATCTATGGGGAAGATTTCCTTGAGAATATGGGGTTATCAAGGGGTGAATCCAAGCGAGCATTGGTTGACACCCTCGGTGAAGAGGAAGAAACTGACCTGTTGATAGAGGTCATTCCCTCTCCGCAATTACCACCACCCCCTCTCGAACCGTTCGAGCACCCTACTTCTAAGCCATTCAGCGACCTTGAGTCCGATAGCGGTAGGTTCCTTCTCTATAGTGGGTCATCGATTCTTCTGCTCACCATCCTCAATCTGCTAGGAGCCTTCTCATTTCTCGGCTCATCGTGTGTAGGGAGTGGTTGTCCGTCTGCTGGCCACACCAAATTGAATTGGCTCTCTATTCACAAACTATCCTCGGGATGGGGTTGGTCACCCCCGATAAGTGAAGGCATCATTGGGATTCCCGATGTTATTCTGCTAGTATTGGGACTATTATTGGTCATCAGATGGTTATTGGTACGATTTTCCACCTCATGAACCCCGATGTTCTTGGCAGTAGCACCCCCACCTCAAACGGTCAGGTGGGAGAAGATGGCCAGATAGGTTGGCACTTGCACAGGTAGTAGCGGCACTGACAATAGCACCCCCACCTCAAACGGTCAGGTGGGAGAAGATGGCCAGTTAGGTTGGCACTTGCATAGGTAGTAGTGGCACTGACAGTAGCACCCCCACCTCAAACGGACAGGTGGGAGAAGATGGCCAGTTAGGTTGGCACTTGCACAGGTAGTAGCGGCACTGACAGTAGCACCCCCACCTCAAACGGACAGGTGGGAGAAGATGGAGTGAAAGTCAATACATTTTGGCTAAGTATTGCCGTCGAGTCGTTAATTTACCCGATATGATGCATGGTCTCGGCTCAGAGAATGGCTCAAGTGCATCCCCGAGAATTGTCAATCCCGTGCCCTTCTCCAAGACTTCTGCATCGGAATCATTACCATCGAAAGCAACTTCATAGATGAGGTTGGAAGGACAATCGTCATCGATACTGTTCAGTACATTGATTGTATTGGAAATCGAATCAGCAGAGCGGGAACGAAGTTCATCCTCTACCATCTGAAGTTGATCGCCTGCCAAGTCGACGATGGAATCTATGTTCAGAGGCTCCTTTCCACCTGTCCTGCGGGCGGCGAAAATTGTTCCATTTTCGATGTCACGCGGGCCGACTTCGAGTCTGAGCGGTACCCCTTTTATTTCCCAGTCGAAGAATTTCTGACCCGGCCTGATGTCCCTGTCATCTACATGGGTTCGCAGGCCATCTGCCCTCAACAGGTTAGAAACCTCAATCGCAGTGGTTAGAACTGCTGGCGATTTGTGTATTGCGACAGGGATTATCACCACTTGAATCGGCGCTGCTGCTGGTGGAAAAATTAGGCCATGGTCATCCCCATGCGTGCCGACAACAGCACCTAGCAACCTCTCAGACATTCCATAGGTGGTTTGGTGGCAGTTCCTCTGGACTCCCTCCTCATCTTCATAGGTCATATCGAATGCTTCAGCCCATTGGTCGCGGTAATGGTGGCAGGAGGCGACCTGCAAGGTTCGTCCGTTCGGCATCACAACATCGATGGCTATGGTGTACCACGCACCGGGGAAAGTGTCCCAAGTTGGCCTCTTTGAAATGATGACGGGGAGGCAGAGTGAATACATGATTCGTTCGACTATCTCTAAGTCTTCCTCTATCTGTCTCGTCGCATCATCTTCATCTCGGTGGGCGGTATGCGCCTCGAAGAAGTGAATCTCCCTGACTCGTATGAATGAACGGGTCTGTTTGGTCTCGTAACGGAAGGTATTGACGATTTGATAGGTCTTCAGAGGCAGGTCATTGTGACTCCTTATCCACAGGGGGAAGATAGTGTACATAGCAGTTTCTGAAGTCGGCCTTAGGAACATAGGTACATCGAGTTCGTTTTCTCCTGCGTGTTTCACCCAATACACCTCCTTCTTGAATCCCTCTGGTTCTTCGTCGAACCTGAGTTCGTTCGGGTCTACACCTGCCTCGCGCGCAGCCTTCAGACGGGATACCAATCGATTTTCCTTCTCTAGAAGGTCCTCTGGAATCAGTAGGGGGAAATTGACTTCCTCATGGCCAGTTCTCTCCATCTCATCATGGGTAAGCGAATCGATGCACTTCATCGCCTTCCAACCGTACGGGCGCCAGACATCCATTCCCTTGATGGGATATCTCTTATCCACGAGGTCCGCAATCTCCACAATGGCTGGATACCAAGCGCTGAAATCACTCTTAGGAGGAATGCCGCGCTTCGCCTTGTCCTGACTTCCCATGGTGGGGTCGGCCTTGCCATACCGCTTCAATACTACGCTGGTTCATCGTTGGAAACAGAGGGGGTAGGGTTGAGGATAGCGACCACAGCAGCAGCAGCCCAGATTAGTTCCAACACCACAAATGCCCACTCTCCCGTGTGAACAGCTCTGAGCCCTAGAATGGTTGAACCAACAGCCATCAGAAGTAGGTATTGAAGGGACCGACTGTCCAACCTGCCACGTGTTTCAAAGACAAATGCCACAAGAATACAAATCATGCCTATGTAAGCCGCGTAGAAGGTTAAGTCGGCAAATTGCGGGAGGAATAACACTGATTCAGTCATTCGTTGAACTGGTGACAACATCTGCTATAACAGTTGTCAGGTGAGCCAAGTCTCCGATGCTGGTTTGGTTGCCATCGCCGTCCAACCAAATACCTCGACGTTGTGAGTCATCGACCTCGCTTAGGAGATTGGCGAAACAGAAATCCAGATTGTATTTCGAGATGGTCGCCTCAGCATTCTTTATCAGGGATTCATCATCAATTTCCGATTCCAGTTTGAACCCGATGCGAAGTTTGTCAGATGTGTGTTTTGAAAGACTCTCAATGTGTTTAGGGGTCGGTCGCAAGGAGATAGTCCATTTTTCAAAGCCGGATTTTTTCTTTCCTGCCTCTCTCTCTCCGACCGAGTAATCAAGCACCGCTGCACAATGTACCCAAGCGTCTGGTGGCTCGGCAGAAGTTGCTAGAGCGAGACATGAGGCAAGCATCTCGTCAACACATTCCACCTTAAGGGATGATAGAGGAATTGACGGCTGAACAGTCGTTGCTCCCTCAATTACTGTAACTTCGTGCCCCTCTCTATAGAGTGTTTCTGCTATCGCCCAACCGGTCTTACCACTAGAGGTGTTGGCAAAAAATCTGATATCGTCCAACATACTTTTTGTTGCACCTAAGGTAATAGCGACATGCTTGCGATTATCCAGCCTTGAATTGACGAAATGAGAAAACTCAGATACGATTAACTCCGGTTCAGGTGTTTTCCGGCGCCCCTCTTCTTCTGAACCCCAAAGGATGTTGCATCCATGACCAATCAATTGTGAACACAACTCATCTGTCACTGGGTCTGCTGAGAGAGTTCCGTGCATACTCGGAATGACCATGATGGGTTTTCCTCGTCCCCTCGCAGCGCTGAGAGCCATCTGCAGGGGGGTGTCTAGAAGACCATGAACGAAGGAGGAGATGGAGTGGCGGGTGGCAGGAGAGAGCAGAACAGCATCAAAAGTGTCCAATTGGGTCATATCTGATTCCCAATCAAGGATAACTGGCCCCCGCGATGCCCATTCGATTGCGAGAGGGGAAATTATCTGTTGGGCGGAATGAGTCATAATGACGACGACTTCACAGGAGTGGCGGCGGAGTTCTCGTAGAATCCTCACGCTGTCTACAGCGGCAATTCCACCACATATGCCGAGAATGATTTTCAGACCGGATAGATGAGTCGATTTGATGTCGACATCGGTATCACCTGTTTCGCTCATCATTTCAGCGGGTAGGCTATTGCTCTTTACCGCTACCGGTTTCAACATCAGTGAATGTATCCCAATCGGGAGATGATGAAACAAAAAAACCTCAGCCGCAATGAACTGAACATCTCTGATTACTTTGTCCTTCTCGGTAGAGGGCAATATCCTAGAAATGGTTTCCATTAATGTGATGAACACAGTTCTGTTGGACTGCACATGGATGGGCAGTCCGAGGCCATCGAGAGACTGTACAAGTCGCTCACAAACACCCTCCTTTTCCTCTCACTTTTGGTATTTTTCCTCAGTGTGACCATGGTCGTCTCCGACCGTGATGGAGCTTCTTCCGCACAAGGCCTGCTCACCGCATTCGTCATGGTAATGATGATGATTGTCTACATCGGCTTCCGGTCAAGAAAGGAATGGGCCATCAAGTGGGCCAGAGTTCATTGGGTCTTCCTGATGTTCGTCTGCGGAATCGTAGGATTTGCCGATATCATGTCAGGTTTGAACGGCGATTTCCTCTCCTTGGCTTTGGGGGTCATGTTGGCGATGATTGTGTTTGGCATGTACAGACGACTTCCAACTTTCAACAATCCTCTGTTCATAGCATGGTACCTCGGGAGAGAAGACTTCCTCGCAGCAACATTGAATCTCAATGAAGGAGAAGTGGCCGCTTCCTGCCCCCATTGCAATTCTCTTCTTGCGGTGATAGCACATAAACTGAATCCTGATGACATTTGTCCCCTTTGCAGTGGTCGCCTCGTCTCTGTCGAAACAGTAGAAAAATTTGCCGAGGAAGAGTGAACCATCGCTTTCCGAAATTGGGTGACCTGATGTGTTCTGTGGGGGGCGGTAGGGTGGATACCTCACCACCTATCATCCCCAGGATTTGAGGTCCATGGCAATGCAGGAGGGACGAACAACCTATGCAACCGCCCTTAATAGAGTGGTGAAATGAAGCACATTCTCGCTGGAAAGTGGGTGATGAATCATTCTGAGATGGTCAGATTCTTCCAGTATTCTTCTGGAACTTCCTGCGCCAATCTTAGGGCGCCCTGTGCACCGAGTCTGACCGGGTCTTCAACGATGTGAACGGTGATTTCGCCGAGGTCAGCGAGTCTCTCTTCAATTGTAGTGCCCAATCCGCGTATACCAGAACCTCCACCGGCGAGGATGATGTTCTGGCGGAAGGCGTCGTGATACTCCGGGTTGGAGTCAGCAATGAGAGCTTTGACATTTTCAATAATCGGATTGACGATTGATTCACATGCTGTTGATACACAGTCGGTTATATCGAGCGACATCGCCTTGCCATCAATGGAGAAATCAACGATAATAGGTTCCTGAGGTGGGGATGCTGTGGTGAACGAATGCTGTTCCTTCCATCTTCTAGCCATATCCTTAGTAACTTGAGCGCCGACATATTTTCTCTGTATCTCCTCGATAAGAGATTTGTCGATGAAATCACCGGCTCGATTGATGTGAAGTTGGTCTTCGGGACGGGGGATGGTCCCATACACTCTACAGATATCAGTGGTTCCTGCTCCCACGTCAACGACCAGCGTGTGGTCAAGCATATCGAGTGCATAGGCGACTGCGAAGGGCTCGGAGATAATCATGCAGGCATTTACAGTACCAGCCGCAGCATCAAAAATAGCAGTTTTATCGACATGACTCGCTTCCGCAGGTGCTCCAATTACAGCGACGACTCTATCGTAATCCTCGGGGTCGGTGAGGTTTATCATGTGATTGATAAAGTGGGCGATGAATTTTTTGTCTTCAGGTGTGTCCTTGATGACACCATGCTCCAATGGCCTGTAGAGGTTTAGTGCCAATCTGTTTTTCAGGGCTTCCTCACCGAAGAGAACATCCCTTCTGAGGAAATTCTTGGCAATCGAATCCTTTGGTGTTCCGATGACGGTCAATACCTGCTCTTCATGCCCATCGTTGGAAACCACAACCGACCTGAAGGTCCCCAAATCTACGCCGATGTAGAGAGTGTCCGTCGCCATTGCCTCACCGCAAAAGAGCCTCGTTAGAAGCCGGTATATCAATCATACCTATTGGAAAGTTGCAGGAGTTGGCGAATCACAGCCACATCTGACAGCCGTCGCACCACCACGCTAGATGTTGTTTGTAGAGTGGCGCAGGCTCGCCGCACCCGCTGCACTCCTTAGTCACACCATCCCCGAACAGAGCCGTTACGATGTGGATATGTCTCTCCTCTGAGATGTTCAGGTGCTGTCTCATCGCCCAGAGCAGTTGGTCTTCACTCGGGGTGATTATTCCATCGGAAAGGACCAATTCCACGGCTATTTGATAATCTGATTCGATGCTGACTGCCTCAGCATCCAAGGTCACTCCTTGTTTCTCTGCAACCATGTCCTTTGAACCGGGGTCATCGACGAAGAGAACGAGGGCAGCAGGATTGAGTCTTTCATCTTGTAATTCGAATGTCACTATGTTTTCATTCTGATTGGCATACACAAATTGACTTGAAGTATTGATGATTGCAGCGATGTTCCTAGCCGTTTCCTCAACTGTTTTTCCAGCCCTCCAGCCAAATGTGTCATCTCCGTTGAGACAGTAGAACTCGGTTCCTTTTCCAGGATATTCGATTCTAATCTCCTCACCCCCATCAAATGTGTTGTCCAAGATGATAAGACGCCCAACTTCGCTGTCAACGATGTTGTCGTCCTCATCAAATCTGACGATGAGAGGTGTTCGCTGTTCGGATGCAGGATTGTAATGCCCATGAAGCCCCTCCATCCACTTGTCTTGCAACCTCACCAAGCCATCATGCTGCTCGGAAGAGAGTTTGTCGTCGATGCCAAGGACTCTTGAAAGACCGGTGCCACTTTGAAGTTCATTTTTTACCTGTTCAACCAATTTGGACTGTTTTGAAATTGAATCACGCTGAAGATGTTTTCGGCTGATTTCAGCATCTGGGTCCTGCCATTCGTAACTACACTTCTCACATTTCAGAAATCCAGGTATGGAAGAGGTGGTCGCATTCCCCCTGCACCTAGGGCAATCACCTTCACCCTCTACAGAAAGGTGCTCCCGTGATTCACGAAGCCCCCTCGTTGGCTTTAGCGGCCCCTTCCTGAACGCCATTACTCATTACGAGGACTACCTCCGTGATATGGGTTGCGTATCTACACGAGCGAATTATTTCCCATCAGCGATAATCCTTTGTTGCCAAGAAGATAATTGTCACTGAACTGACAAGGGATTAGGGTCAAGGAAGGGACATGCCGCCCCCATTCAATACTCTATCGAACCGTCGCGGTTATGAACGGAGGGCGACTCGCCCTGATTGATGATTAGACAGTGCGAACAACACGGCTACTTTGACGGGGAATTGTGCCCAGCATGCAACAGCGAAGGAAAATTCATAATGAATGATAGAGAGAGAGACCAGATAGCCCGTCGGATGGCCGGAATCTTGCGACATTTTCCCGAAAAATTTGATTTGGAAATGGACATAAATGGATGGGTTTCTGTCAGGGAACTCTCCAACGCGCTCGCTCGCAAGGACCGAAGGAAACATTGGCTCAGAGACCGCCATATCCAAGCCGTGGTAGAGACCGACCCAAAGGGTAGGTACGAATTGCGCGGAGGGAATGTACGCGCAACTTATGCCCACACGGTTGAGATTGAGTTGGACCTCCCAACTGACAACATCCCAGAACTGCTCTACTACCCATGCGCAAGGGATGAGGCAACCCTGATTCTTGAGGGGGGTATTTACCCAGGTAACAGAAGGAATGTCCATCTGTCAAAAACCATCACCAATGCTGCAAGTGCTGGAGCTGTTCATCACAGTAGACCATTCATCATCGAAATAGATACTATTCAGATGATTGCGTCTGGTTTCACTATATTTAGGGCAGGTAGCACTGTCTATCTTACTGAGAATGTGGAACCGCAATTTCTGTCACTCGTTCCCGAGGACGATATTGAGTATTCGTTGATGCTGCAAGAGTGGGGCGACGAAGAAGAGTGAACAGTTGTTCGTCAGCATAAACAGACTGACCGCCGATTTCAATTGCACCCCTGACTGCCACTCGACCTTTCGGTGAGTGATTTCAGCGGCTTTCACATCTTCCTCATCTCTCTACGCTCGGCGCGGCAACGGGTCTACGGCCAGTTGATTAGCGTCTTCTTCAGGATTTCTTCTGTTCATTTGGCTCGTGACCGCAACTGGGACAGAAAGAGATGTCTTCAGCGAGGAATGAATCACACTTCGGACAGTTCTCCGAGTGGTGAATCATGGCGGCGGTGGGCTTTGATGTTGAGAGCACCCTGACCGACGCTCCTTCAGTGAAGACCGTTTGTTTGTTGTCCTCTCTCTTTTTCACCTCGTCAGCGAATTTGATCGCTTGAGCGAGGGCGGATTCAAGTTGCCACAGTCTCTTCTGTTGCTCAGCGGAGTTAGCAATCATCGTCGCCTTCACGATTTCTTCCTGAAGATATCTACGGAATTGGTCTACGGTCGGGGGTTCAGCCATGATGCACGGCTCGATGCGCTCCTACATCAATCCGGTGGGTGATACAACAATCGTATTCCGCAATGATTTCAGGAGAAAAGAGGGCGATACATACATCAGGCCCAAAATTTCCCCCTAAATCCGAATCATGATATTTCCAATCCTCAGGATAGCAATCCACTTGACCGACACCCATGTCGCCGTGACATGGGAGATGTTGTCATCATCAAGTTCGGAGGTGGCTTGATTACAGACAAGTCGTCACTCCGTGTTGTCAAACATGATGTTATCAAACGATTGTGTGAAGCCGTCGCTGAGATAGTAGGTGATGGCTACAAAGTAATCATCGTGCATGGGGCAGGCAGTTTCGGTCACTTGAAAGCCAAGCAGTGGAGATTACACGAAGGTCGCATAGCCGGCATGGAATTGAATTCCTCGGAAATCAAGAATCAAGATGAAGCGTGTGACTCGGTGATTGCAGATATGCTTGAACTCAACAAACATGTCACCGATGGACTGACCTCATGCGGCGTCAAAGTAGCGGTTCACCCCCCTCATTTATGGGCATCAAACACTGGTCCAGAGTTCAAAGGAAACATTCCATTCTCATTGTCATCGGATGTTGTTGATGTTTCTTATGGGGATGTAGTGCGCTGTGATGGCCACAGGGAATTCGGCATTTTGAGTGGCGATGACATTTGCTATAGAACGGCATTGGAAATGGGTGTTGCCCACATGATATTCGCAATGGGCGGAGCCGATGGCGTGTTGACTTGCCCCCCTAGCAACAACAACTCTGTTCTGATTCGAGAATGGAAGAGTGGTATGGAGTTTGAAGGTGTACATTCCTCCCAGACAGATGTGACTGGGGGAATACATCTGAAATTGGCTCGTGCCGAGGCGATTGCTGAACGAGTTGACAATGTTTGGATTTTGAATGGTGAACACCCGGATAGAATCAGCAGAGCAATTCAAGATGGCGATACCATAGGAACAAGAATACTTGGCTGAATCTCCGTAGGAGATTCCGAACCACTCTGTTATAGGGCGAATCCCTCTCACGGTGAATAGGTGAGCGGTTTGGAAGCGGCAGAGAGTTTCATCCTCGGCGATACCTATGACGAGGCGCAGACCGAAATGATGGGTGAAAGGGTCATCCTAGTTGACGAGAACGACAGACAAATCGGTTCGATGTCTAAGGTTGAAAGTCACTCCGGTGCCGGTTTCCTGCACCGTGCCTTCAGCGTATTATTATTCAATTCCGAAGGAAAATTACTGGTTCAGAAGCGTGCCGCATCAAAGATCACCTTCCCCTCGGTATGGGCCAACAGTTGTTGTAGTCATCCTTTGGACACTGTGGATGAGAGAGAAATGGATGGTGATTCCGGCGTCATATCGGCTGCGATTCGCAAGTTGGAACAGGAATTGGGCATCAATCCCACGGAAATATCTCCCGATGCCTTCCGACTCATATCGCGGATGATTTACAAAGCCCGTGCTGACGATATTTGGGTGGAACATGAGTTGGACCACATCCTCTTCGCACGGGCTGATGTTCGACTCACATTGAACCACAACGAGGTTGAGGAAGTGAGGTGGGTTGATGAAAAAGAACTCGGCCTATTAGTGAACGGTTCGCCCCAGAATGGAGAAGTCATCGCCCCGTGGTTCTTACATATCAAGGACCTTTTCCTAGACCATTGGTGGGATAATTTGGACGACATGGATTCACTAATCGATGAGGAGATTCATCACATCAATGGAAAATCACCACTAGGCGGGGATGACCTGATGACAACTTTGACAAGCCATTCGGAAATTGTCAACAAAAAGATTTTCGATGCCCTGAACATATCAACTCACGAACGATTGAGAAACGCCATGACTCACCTTCTCGAAGGGGGTGGTAAGAGGCTACGTGCCATCCTCCCAAGACTCGTTGCCGAAGCGTGCGGGGGTGCGAGAGAGTGTCACTATGACCTCGGTGCTGCAATTGAAATCATTCACAATTTCACCCTCGTCCACGACGACATCATGGACAATGATGAGTTAAGGCGTGGCCGTCCTGCAGTCCATATTGAATACGATTTGCCAACCGCAATCAACGCTGGTGACGCCATGTTGGCGTTGGCCTTTGAATTATTGAGTGACTCTGACAATATCTCCTCGGAACATTTGCGTGAACTGGTCTCCATCATCGGAAAAATGGTGCGTAGGGTCTCTGAAGGGCAACAGATGGATATGGATTTCGAATACCTAGAGAATGTCACTGAATCCGAATATCTGACCATGATTTCAGGAAAAACCGCAGCCATGTTCACCACTTGTGCGCGGACCGGCGCTCTGCTATCCGGTGCCGACGACCATGTCGTAGATGAGATGGCGGAATGGGGGGAGAATCTCGGTCTCTGTTTTCAACTGATGGATGACCTGATTGATGCTACTGGTGATAGTGAAACCCTCGGAAAGCCAGCTTGTAGTGACATCATCGAGGGTAAGCAGACGCTAATCGCAATCCACGCGCTGAAGCAGGACCCAACCATCCTGACAACATTCAACTCGTTGTTCGGTTCCCAGAATGAGGATTGTACACCTGAACAACTCTCCCTCGCACTTTCTGAACTGCACTCGGCTGGGTCAATAGATTATGCGAGGGAGAAGGCGATGTATTTCCACAGGGCGGCGCACTCACGCCTGAACCTGCTTCCAGACTCCCCTGCCAAGGAGATATTGAGACAACTAACCGATTGGCAACTGGTCAGGATGTCATGAATATCTCGATGTCCACCTGAGTTTCACGGACAGCCACAACTTGACCGAATTGGGGGGTGGCTCCAATCTCATCATGCGAGTAGGCGTAGAACAGGGGTTGTAGGCCTTTTTTTGGTCGGGTGGTAAAGTGGCCACCATAGATTGTTGACCTACCGCTAGCGCCAATGCCCCCCAAGAGAGGCAATGTTTGCCCAGCCAACCTGAGTAGAAAATCGAGCGGTAGACGGATGCGAGTGGCACAACAATGGGGGTGCGGTATTTCAGTCGCCGTAGTAAGATTCGCCTGGGATGTCCTTTTTTAGTCCCTTACGCTCACGAATTTCACCGACTACCTTCTCTAGGAGGGCTCGCGGCAATTCCTCGAAACCGCAGTTCTCTGAGTTCCAAACAGCCCTACCCTGACTGGCGGCGCGGATATCGTTTGAGAATCCGAAAGTCTCGGCCACTGGAACCTTGCCGATGACGGTGGTGGTCTCACCATCTGCTGGCATGTCCTCAATTTCCCCACGGCGCTGGGTAATCTCTCGCGTGACCCCACCAAGCCAATCATTGGGTACTGAAACATGCATTTTTTGCATAGGTTCCATGAGCACTGTTGTACCTCGTACCAGCGCTCCCTTGATGGCATTTCTCATTGCTGGTATGGTCTGTGCAGGTCCTCTGTGGATAGCATCCTCATGCAACTTCGCATCGGTCAGTCTTACCATGACACTCATGATGGGTTCTTCAGCAATCGGTCCTCTCTTGCACACCTCATTGAATGCTTCAATGAGCAGTTCCTTCGTTTCGTGGAGATATTGGATACCTTTGGTGTCATTGACGAGCACATTTGTACCGTTGATGGCGTAGATTTTTCGCATCAGGTCTTTATCCATCCCGTATTCACCGAACTTACGTCCAACTTCCTTGGCGTCATTGGGTCGGATGGTTCCACTACCGAACACACCCTCTCTGAGTCCTTGGACGACCTCTTGGGGGAGTTTCTCGACTTCGACATAGAACCTGTTGTGTCGGTTCGGTGACTTGCCCTCGAAGGGATGGCCGTGGTTGTTTCCAGAAACAGCCTCACGGTAGACGACAATCGGTTCCGAGACAGAGACCTTTATGTTCTGCTCCTCCTCAATCCTATAGGTGGTAATTTCAAGGTGAAGTTCACCCATCCCGGCGAGAAGTGCTTCTCCAGTTTCTTGATTGGTGGTCACCTGTAGGGACGCATCTGCTTTGGCTAACGAGCGCAGTGCATCAATGAACTTCGGTAGGTCCTTCATGGATTTCGGTTCGACAGCGACGGTGACGACCGGTTCAGAGTAGTGGCGAATGGCTTCGAAGGGTGTTATGTCTGGCTCTCTTGCAACGGTTACACCGGCAGCGGCTGAGCGGATGCCCGTCAGAGCAGCAATGTTTCCGGCGACTATCTTGGGGATGGAGATTCTATCTCCTCCAACCATCATACTGACCTGCTGAACTCGCTCAGCCTTGCTTCCCCCGATAGCCCACAGGCTCTCTCCGTGATTTATCGAACCTGAATAGATTCTACCGACGGCTACTTCGCCAGCGTGTGGGTCCATCCAGATTTTGGTTATCATCAATGCAAGAGGGCCATCAGGGTCACATCCAATCATTGCCGTACCAAGTTCAGAGTCAACATCTCCCGACCAGATGTTGGGGATACGGTAAGGTTGAGCGACAACTGGACTTGGAAGTTGGGTGACAGCCATGTCGAGGAGAACTTCGTGTACTGGTGCCTTCTTGGCCAACTCTCTCTGTTGTTCGTTGTGACAATAGTCAAAGATGTCCTTGAAAGAGATGCCCGACTTCTGCATATATGGTACAGTAATACCCCAGTTGTGGTAGGCTGAGCCGAATGCGACAGTACCATCTGCGACACTGACTTGCCACTCTTTCTTGTATTCCTCTGGAGCGAACTGTCGAATGAGTTTGTTGACTTTGGTAATTTGTTTCATGAACCTCTCCTGCATATCTTCTGGAGTGACCTGTAGTTCGTTGATGAGGCGGTCTACCTTGTTGATGAACAGAACTGGCTTCACCTTCTCTTTGAGGGCCTGTCTAACCACTGTCTCAGTCTGCGGCATCGCTCCCTCTACTGCACAGGTGAGGATGAAACAGCCGTCGACAGCACGCATTGCTCTGGTCACATCCCCTCCGAAGTCTACGTGCCCGGGGGTGTCAATGAGATTGATGAGGAAATCACTCCCTTCGACGTTGTGCACCATCGATGCTGATGCGGCGTTAATTGTGATACCTCGAGCAGACTCCTGCTCATCGAAATCAAGAACCCTGCTTTTACCGGCCAATTCTTCACTCATCATGCCAGCACCGGCAATCAGGTTGTCTGAGAGTGTGGTTTTTCCGTGGTCGATGTGTGCGGCGATGCAGAGGTTCCTGATCTGGTCTCGGAAATGCATCACTTCAGTCGCTTTTGCGATGTTGTCTTCTTTACGTCCCATGAGGTATCACCTATGTTGAAACGGCCGACCCGAACTTGGTTCATAAAGGCCACCGACGAGGCCTAAGGATAAACTACGAGGTGAGTGTGGGGGAACTACCACTCGACAGTCACACTACTGGAGAATTTTTGGCCATCTCAGCTAACAAATTGTTGAATTGTTGTTCTATTTCTGTAAGTGAATTCTTCAAGTCTGCCATCTGTGACTTTACTGACTTTCTCAGCACATTTCTCTCCTCAAGCATTTGCTCCTTTAATAGGGAAAGAGTTCTCTGTTTTGCTTTGAAGTTTGCACAGATTTGTTCCAATATCTCTTCATACCTAGTTTGAACATCAATGCCCCAAGCCATAGAGGTGATTCTTTTCTTGAACTTTGTTCGCATCCGCGCTACACCGATAGTCCATTCTGGAGTGGTTTTGAGGTTTGAGTTCAATCTAAGTTTAGACCCACACCAAATTAACCACTTTGATGGGTCCCAATGCCACCAGCGGATGCCATTTCGATAATCGGTTTGGAATGTGTGGTGAAAATTGTGAAATCCTTCTCCAAAAGTAAAGAAAGCCAACCAATAGGAATCCTTTGAGGAATCACTGGTTCCGAAGTTCTGTTTTCCCCAAAAATGAGCGGCTGAATTAATCATGAATGTACCGTGGTGGACAAGAACTGTACGGATGAGTCCACCCCAGATGAATCCACCGATTCCTGTTGACAGACCTCCAATGCTGTAACCGACTGCAGCAGGAAGCACCATTCCGAACAGAAAACCAATCAAGAAAATATGTTTATGTTGGAACATCACTACCGAATCTTTTTGCAAATCCTTGACATTTGAGTAATTTGGGCCGGCGACATCATCATCGACCATCACCCATAGTATATGGCTCCACCAAAATCCCCTCCTAGCATTGTAGGGGTCTTCATCGGTATCAGTCTGTTTGTGATGTCTCCTGTGGTCACTGCTCCACTCAAGAATCGAGTTCTGGAACGCACCAGCTCCAAATAGGGCGTAAGCAAGGCGAACCGGCCAAACTGCCTCATGGCTGCGGTGGGAGAATAATCGGTGGTAGCCGACTGTGATTGACAAACCTGTAGCGAGATACCAAAAGATGAATATTGAAATTTCAACAAAGGATATTCCAAAGACAATACCATGCCAAATCGACAACGACAGTGCTAGTATCGGTGTGGAAATCAAGAAAATGGTGTTTAACCAATGTATTTTAGTAGATTTCAGGATTTCTGAATCTTCATCCATGAAAATCAAATCCCTCAAAGAGGAGAAGGGCGAACCGAATCAGCGTGCCGAAGCAGCGATTCTCTCAACTTCCTCTTTCTTTCCAATGGCGAAAGAGGTCACATCACCGGATGACGCCTTGCTAATCTCAGTGACTATCCCCTGTGTCAGGGTGCGGGTACTCTTTCTAGTCGCTTGCGTTGAACCCTTGGCTAGATTACGAAGTGCAACATCGATTCTGCGACTCGGTGCGCTGTCAACAGCTTTGGGTTGACTGACTGCACCGAACTTGATTCGGGTGATTTCCTCCATCGGAGCAGAATTGGAAATCGCATCAACAAAGGTCTGCAGCGGGTTGACATCATCCCTGTTGGCGATATACTCCAGAGCCTCTTCAAAGGACTTTGTGGCAGTGGTTTTCTTACCGGTATAACTTCCGGTTCTCATCAGTCCGTTGATGAATCTCTCAACGATGGACAACTTGCTCTTGCCGAACCAAGCATTGGCATGGCGACCACCTGAATGCGGCACGCCTACGGTTTTGAGATTGATGTAGGGAGCAATGCCTGGGTCTTCACAAGAGACAGCCGAAGCATCCCACTTTCCGAAAACGAGGGTGCCAATTCCGGCGATTGGTGAATCGTCGACGGTATCTGCCTCAACTGCGATCTCATCAAGGACATCGCTTGCACTGGTTTCCGTTTCGCTCATAACTCCACCTCACCGGACTGGCTTCTCTTTGCGGCCACGGACCATCTCATCGAGAGAAACTCCGTTGACCTTGATAACCTTGTATCGCACACCGGGGATATCTCCGTATGACCTCCCCATACGTCCACCGATTCCTTCGACCATGACCTCATCGTGTTCATCGATGAAGTTGATGGCCCCATCCCCTGGGGCGAACGCGGTTAGTTTGTTTCCCGTCTTGATGAGGCTGATCTTGACAGCCTTACGAATCCCTGAGTTCGGCTGCTTTGCCTCAATTCCGACTTTTTCGATGACTATGCCCTTCGCTTGCGCTGACCCGCCCAACGGGTCGGACTTTCTCTTGAGATCCAGCACCCTTCTCTTGTATCCTCTATCCTTCCAGCGAAATCGCTGGCGGTCTCGCTTCATTTTCGAGCCGGAGAAGAGTCCTCTACCCATGGATACACCTTTGAGTAGCCCGCCGACCTACCCCGCGTATATGAGGCATTCGCACTGTCATTGATTATTCGGGCTGGGGGAGAGTGCCTCTGAAGCAAGCAACAGGATTTGGAAAGAGTAGAAAATTCTCAGTGACTGAGAACAATTGCACTATACCCAACCTTCAAGCGAAGTCGATGACTCGCCGTTCTAATGGCATTTCGAGACCACCTTAGAGGTGCTGTGGTGGCGAAGGGTACATCCCCGAAATACGGCATGAGGGAGGTGATTGAACTACACCCAGATTCAGTCATTCTCTTTGAAGAAATTGAGGGGATATCTCAACATCGTGCGGCAGCGAATGTCTGTCTCAGAGAGCGAATGATGGTGGCTTACGATATCAACCCGAGAGATTTCCTGCAGGAACTAGCCAATGCAGTTCCCAACAGGGAAGAACCACTTATTGTAGAAAATGGCGCCGAGGTTCTTGAGAACTCAATTCAACCAGTTGACCTCAATCAACTACCCATACCCCACCACTACCAGCAAGACCGAGGCAAGTACATGTCGGCGAGCATTATAATCGCTAGATATGGGGGGAGGAGGAATGTTTCCTTCCATCGGCAATTCATACGCGACCAATCACATATCGTAGCCAGATTGGTCCCTCGCCACCTAAGGACGATGGTCGATGAAGCGCGTGCCAATGGGGATGAAGTTGATGTCGCTATCGTGAATGGAGCAGACCCTGTTGTTCTGCTGGCAGCAGCGATGTCATTCAACGAACCTATTGATGAGATGACGGTCGCTGCCCGTTTGCACCAGCGCTTCTATGGGCGACCATTACGAGTAGTGAAGTTACCCAATGGAATCGAGGTCCCAGCCGATGCAGAGTACGCATTGACGGCTACAATCACATTGGAAGATGATGATGAAGGACCATACATCGACATTACCGGAACAATCGATGAGGTACGCAAAGAACCACTAATAAAGGTACATTCTATTCACCACAGAGCCGACCCTGTATTCCACGCCCTACTTCCCGCAAGGGCAGAACATCACGCTTTGATGGGGTTGCCGAGGGCTCCGACGATACTTACTGCTGTATCAGAAGTTTGTGAATGTACTGATGTGGTAATGACACCTGGTGGCTCCGGTTGGTTGTCGGCAGTCGTTCAGATTGTTCCTAAATCTGAAGACGACGCTAACGATGCAATTTTGGCTGCGTTCCGCGGGCATCCTTCGATGAAAGCCGTCACTGTAGTCGATAATGACATAGATGCATCAGACCCAACGAGAGTCGAATGGGCACTGATGACCCGCTGGCAACCAGACAAGGACACCATCATTCTACATGCCCAGAAAGGAAGTTCCCTTGACCCAACCAGAAATGAGGCTGGAAAAACATCCAAAATCGGCTACAATGCCACGATTCCGTGGGGACGGAACAGGGACGAATTCATTTCACACATTTAGTCCCACCATTCCACATATCGTTTGCGGGCAATCCGACCGAGCCAAATCCGAAACCATCTCACACCTTTAGTCACACCATTTTGTAGGAAAGTAACCGAGCGAACGGAGCATGGGTGGAACAGAAGGGGAGAATCCACCATCAGTCTAGGCAGGCGAGCGGGGCGCCACTGTTACTCCGAACTTCGGAGCAAACCGTATCAT
Source organism: uncultured Candidatus Poseidoniales archaeon (assembly GCA_964342465.1). GTDB lineage: Archaea > Thermoplasmatota > Poseidoniia > Poseidoniales > Thalassarchaeaceae > MGIIb-Q1. The sequence goes on from CAYFFQ010000002.1 coordinate 146,212, forward strand.
ATCATGTATTTTTTCACCAACCAATGCCTGAATCGGGACATGGTTCAATGGACAGGTGACAGAAAAGGTTCAATTGCAAGAGAAGGTGAGGATGGGTTGTGAAAACGAGTAGTGCCGGGCAATTGCAACACCCTCGTAGGTCGTTGGGCAACAGGCATCGGGCACAAGCGCGAAAATTCCTCAATCTCATTAGTGGTGACTGCCCACCCGATGATGCGAATCTCGCCTGGGCCGAGCAAGCGGCGAGACAGGCGGTTCTCTACGATTTCACCCACGAGGATAACTGGTTGATTCTCGCAGAGACGAAGAAGTTGGCCGCCGATGATAGCGGCATGCGTGCAGTCATCACAGACCTTTTCACCATACTCGGCAGAGACCCATTGATGGTTGACCAACTCGCTTCGGTCAATATGGTCGAGCATGGGTTTGAATTGGTTGCGGCCACTCTCGCCGCCGACCCTCTTGACCCCGATTATTGGTTTGAATCAATCGGGGAGGAGGGGCTGGGAGAATTTCAGAGGAGATTTTTTTCTCTCGACCTGTCTGATGTGAGAGCGAACATCCTATTCGGAAGACGGCTTGAACGCATCAGAACGATAGATGAGGATATGTTCATCACCATGGTACAACGGCTTCTTGCTCACCGGCCATACAACCATGAGGCTTGGGTGGAACTCGGTAGACTGCACGAGAGAAGGAAGGAGTTTGACGAGGCGTGGTTCTGTTATGACCAAGCACAGATTCACTTTCCACAATTGGATGTCAGGGATTCCTTCAGGATTCGGATGGAGAGAAAACTGGATGGCACGGCTACGGGGTGGAGCCGACCTACAGAATCGGGGCGTGATGAATTCCTCAGGAAAATGGAAAATCTCGCCCTTAAGACTCAATCATCTGAAACAGCGCCCCCCGCCGGAGAGAAATCCTCGGATTCGGAGAGTGGTGAGAGTGAGTCTGAACGATTGCAGCGGTTGATGGTCGAGGGTGAATTTTCATCAGCCTTCTTCCTAGCTCGTCGCTTGGTGACGAGTGGAGAGGATTGGGCCTCCGAGTATCTAGAGCAGGCGCAGGCGAATCTTCGTGATGAAGGTTCAGACTCAGCCGATTTGCCGTGAGAGTAGAGAAGCCAATTCTTCGTCGTCAACCATGCCAGTGCGATTGATTTCATCTCTGATGGCAGTACCGCCAATGCTCATTTCTGCTTCTATCAACAGGCAGAGGTCGGTGCGGACCTCTCCTGAATAATCGTCCCCTAATTGGTCGAAGAGAATGGACAACGCATATTCGATGTCTCCCGGATGAGTGACAATCTCTCCTTTCTGCCCGAGGTCTCTCGGGGTGACTTCTGACACGACTGTCGACATTCTCCTGCCCTCTTCACTCACATTTGTGAGACTGATGTCAAGCCATCGCAAGCCCGCCTCTACTGCCAAATCGTTGATACCTGCATCCAGCAGGCCATTGAATCCAACCCAACAATGTCTCTGGGCAGATGAGTAATCACCCAATTGGAAATACAACTCGCCGAGACGATACCTGCTGAGAGCGATGATTTCTGGTTCGTGGGGGCCCTCTCTGTCTATCTGTGCGAGTTGCGCCAACGCCATAATCTTCTCACCCGCTTCGATATGCCAAGCAGCCATATTGAGAATCGACAGGCCATGGTCGCGGGAACCCTCGTCCAAGACCTTGAACCGCTCCATGGCCCATTTGAGGTCACTACCAGCCTCCACCTTCTCACCTTGCGTGAACCGCAACAATCCCCATTCCATTCTCGCCCGTGCTTCGAGTGCGTGGTTCCTCACGTCGCTCCTTCTACTGCTTTCCACGCAATCCCGTAGATGATTGGTAGCAGCCACAAGGTCGTTTGTTATCTGCGCATGTCTGAAGGCGATGAACGACCTCTCGGCATCGGATAGGAGAGGCATGACAAGAGCCAGAGTCTCCTTGTCTCCGGCGATGGCGGCAGAATCAGCCAAACCAAATTTGTCATCAATTTCCTTGATTTCTGCTATCGTGAGAGCATCCCCTCCGGCGGCGAAATACAATCTGTGACCTGAAATCAACGACCATCCCTCCTTGTGGAAGAAAGTGATGCAATGAACGCAGAAGTTGCAGTAATAGGTGGTACATCCCCCGACCAACCGGCCGCACCAGCATGCCCTCCGCCCTCACCACCGAGTGTATCCCTCAGAGATGAGAGCAAATCCCCAAGATGTAATCCTTGGTTGACTGCTTTGTGGGTGGCGCGTGCTATCAATCTCGTTTCGTCTTTTGCTCTGCGGGTGACAAGAGATACCTCTGCTCCGGCGGCTAACAATGCGTGTGCCACGACTCCTTCACAAGTCGAACCTCTGGTATGTAGAAGATACCATTCTCCAGCATCAATAGCCTCACATCTTACGAGTGCCTTGGCGATGGAATGTCGTTGGGAGGTGTTCAATTCCCCCGATTCCATCTCTTCGATGAATTGTGAAAGGCTCAAATCAAATTTTTCGACGATGGCGGCTGCGGTCTTCAGTGAATTAAAATCTCCGTGTTTGAAACGGCCTGTATCGGTGATGATTCCTGCCAGCAGCAGAGCAGCTGAATCCCTCGTCATGTGAGCGGAATGAAACTCCGCCGCGTAGGCGTAGACAATTTCAGCAGTTGACGACATCGGCCATTGGATTGCTAAATCTGCCTCGCCCCACTCTGAGCCCCCAGAATGATGGTCTATCACACAGATGGGGACGCCACGAGGGATAGTCAGGCCACTCTGTTCCACTGAAGCACAGTCAACAACTATGACACCAGATAGAGTCCGTGGCCAAAGTGTGTTCTTTTGGTCCATTTTAGTGAAACTCCCACCGTGGATGTCGACCATTTTCTTCGCCATTTTGGAGAGGTGAATTCCACATGCCTTGACCTTCTCACCCAAGAGTTCTGAAAGTACAATGGCCGATGAGACGGTATCCATATCCCCATTCTTGTGAGTGATGACTGCGATAACTCCTTCACCTAAGCGACTATTCACCCACTGGTGAAGTCTTGAGAGGTCTTCCTCATCCACAACCAAATCTCATCCCTCAAAACTAGTGACGATTTCATCATAACTCTGTTTGAGAGACTGCTCTCGGATGGTAAGTTGTTCGAGTGTCTGCTCGATAACAACCTTTGACCCTTGTAGTTCTTCGAGCAATTCCTCCCTGTCGGCTACTTCAAGTAGTACCTCTCCTGATTTCCGATAGACCGCTCTCTCTGCATCTTGGGTTGAGAGCAATTGGATCGTTCGTGAAATTTCCTTCAATTGGCCCGAAACCGCAGCTCTCTGTTGTGCTGTGGTTTGCAGTTTAGTTGCGATGTTCTGCAGTTGTATTCGTAATTCTTCATGTGACATGGTTCAGCCTCTAGTGGTTTCTGGCGCGGTCAACCTCAATAAGAGCCTCGGAAGCCGCTTGCAGTGAGCGCAATACAGAATTGAGTTTGGCTCGTAACTCGGAGACACTCACAGCGACAACGGTGACCTTGTGGAAATCATCGTTTGATTCAATCGATACTTCCTCTCCAGCGAGAGAGGCTCTCAAGGCGATAATGTCAGGATGTGAGTCAAGGTGAATGGTTGCCGAACAGGGTTCATTCCTCTTCGCTGCTGTCATCTGACGACCCCGTGGAAACTTCAGCAAGAGGTGCATCTTCGTCAGCCTCTTCAAGAGCCCTTTCGTAATCAAGTGCGGCTCTGCTCGCAATCACAGCCATGTCTGTTGCCGTCGCCCCATCCGCACTTCGCCTGATGATTCTGTTGTTAGCATCAGTTGCACGGGTGAACGGTTGCCAGACTCCACCTGCGAAGGTGTGCCCACACTTTTTGCAAGCCCAAATTCCTGCGGATTGTCTCTTAACCCGTTGATACTGACAGACAGGACAAGTGTAGGAGCGTTTCACTTTTTTCAGAGCGGAAGTGGCAGAATGACGTACGCTGACACCGTATCTCGGCCCGAAACGCGCCCCGATTCCAGATTTTTGAGTTCTCTTAGACATCTGTTCACCTCACAACGAATCAACGATTTCCCTCAATTCGGCACTCCTCCGCTTGGCTGCCTCCATGATTTCGGCGAATTCGCTCGCCGAGAAGATTCCCTTTAATCCCTTCTGTAAGGAGTGGACATGGCCATCTGCTCCGAGAGTGATGTGGATTCGCTCATCGCCACCCACCTCCTCTTCTCTGTTGGCATCGTAGACAAAGCGGCCCCCGACCTTGTGGTAGGAACACATTATCGGGGTCTTTCTTATTGGGAGAGGACGGTCTTCACCGACATCGAACCTCTCTGCTGGAATGGTGGCGTTGTGTAATGCGGCGATGGCGGCGAGGCCAAAAGCATCGAAGAGATTGCCATCGTCACTGATGGCGAAACAGTCGATAATCACCTGCCACACCTTTTCTCCGGGAATGATGCAGAGGTCTTTGGTGTCGATACACCCAGATTCTCTGATTCCACGGTCCACCACGCGACCAATCTCAATGCTTTCGGGACTTGGAGGGCCAGCCTCAAGATGGCGGCCGGCAACAGGCCTGAGTTCGGCACTGGTCATCAGACCACCCTCATCGGGTCTATCCGGATAAGGGGTCTGAAGTTGGAACTTGATTCCACAGAAGACAATGGTGTTGCCCATCTGCACGCGTGCGCTCCCTTCGGCGCGGTCTAGAACACCTACTTCAAGAGACAATTCCCTCCCCTCCCATTGTGCCCGGCCATCGATACGTCCATCTCTCTCAGCGAGGTCTCTCAAGTGGTCTCTCAGTAGTTCAGGAACTAGTGGTTGTGCCATCATGACTCACCTCCATATTTTGCGATGAGAGCAACTTTCATGATTTTATGAATCTCCGTGGCGGCATCCATATTGTAATCCCAAGCCTCTTGGAATTGTGCGGGTGAGAGGTCACCATCCATCTGTAAAAAGACCAATTCTCCACTGTTTGGCAATACCCCCATCGGCAGGTCAGCTTCACCATAGTTGTCCTCCTCCTTGTTCAGGTCGCAGACGACTACATCGTTCACCTTGCCACTGGCCACACTCACCACCATATCGGTCATGGGAATTCCTGCATCGGCAAGAGCGAGAGAAGCCGCTGTCAGGCCGACGCATCGGGTTCCTGCCTCGGCACAGATTACCTCAATCTCAACTCTTATCTTGCTTCTTGGAAAAAGTTCGAGTTGGACGACGGATTCCAATGCGTCAGCAGTCACTTTGCTAATTTCTCGGCTCCTGCGATTGAATCCAGGCCGGAATCTGTCGGTGGTGCTGAAGGGGGCCATATTGTATCGTACATCGAGTACAGCCCTCTCCTGCCGTTGTATCTTCCTCGGATGAGCCTCCATTGGCCCATACACTGAGGCGATTACATAGTTGGTGCCCCATCTGATACTGGCTGACCCATCAGCGACTGGAACGACTCCGAGTTCCATCTCAATGGGCCGAAGGTCTCCAGCCTTGCGGCCATCCTGCCTCAATCCGTTTTCATCAATCATCTGAATATCTCCGTATCCACCCATTATTTCACTCTCCTTTTCTACCATTCAGATGGTCTCTCAACTCATTATCCAATGAACTTGAATTCTGATTATCCTTGATGAAATCCAATGCGCGCCTGACGGTTCTGATGCTGGATTCTGGGCCATCAACCCAGACGCGGCCGTTGGCGGCAAGGATGATACGACAGCCGCTGACATCCTTCAGATGCTGCACAATCGAATCATGCCCCTTGGAAAGTAGTTCGGTCAGATGCGGTGGTACGGTATCAACGAATCCAGAGTTGATTTTCCTCAATCCGACACCTTTCATAGTGACCACACTTGAGTGAGACTCATCGACCTCCTGAACCCGACAGAGGAGGGTGGTTCCGACATCCATGGCATCACGTGTGCCACCGTATTCCACCTTGTTCGGTGCGAGGCTCATCGGAAGTATGGCGTTGAACGGTGCATTCAGCTCCATGAACCAGATATTCGCTCTCATCCCTTCTACAACAGCGATGACGAGGTCACCTGGCCGTGGGAAGTAGGTCGTATGAACGGGATTCACATTGACAGTTGTTCCACTGATGTCAATGTGACCGAGTTTGGTGGCCACCATGACATCATTTGCAATGAGGACACCGCTACCCGGCTTCCAGCCATCTTCAATCTCAATTTTATCGCCAGGAATCACCAGGTCGCCGGATGCGACCGAAGTGCGCCTGTCCGAGGCGCCACTATCACTCATATCTTATCTCCGAGCCGCCCGACCGGCCATCCCTCTATAACCATTGCATCCCAAAGGCGCTTGGTGTGCGGCTCATTTCAATTCCTTTACAGAGAGGTCAGGGGCTCTTTTCCCAACTCTTCCGATGTAGTCGTTTTTCATACCCGCTGGAATTTCCACAACGAATGCCCAATCACCATTGACAAGCCACTCTTCTCGTTGGACATCTTCCCTCACCATGGCGAAGACGGCACCATAATTAGCACCGGAGACTTTGAAGGCGAGTCGTACGGTAGTGAATGAAATTGGAATCAATTCCCGAATCATCCCCACCGCTCTTTTCACCTGTTTGTCAAGCGGTTGAAAGGGGTCGGCTTTGAAGCGCGCCTCAACGAGAGCATTCTCTACTCTTTGAGGCGGATGGGGCAGTTTGGTCTGCGGGTCTATACCGTGACTGCAAATATGTTGTATGACCTTTCTCTCCTTTTCGGCGACCATTTTTTTTCTCTGAGTTGTGGTCAGTTGAAGGTCTCCTTCGTGGAGGATTTTCGCTACGCATTCAGCGAGGTCGGTGGTCCCAAAGACTCCGACCAACTTCTCCTCTGTCGGCCGCTCACCTCCTTTTGCATCGTGCCAAACCTCATCGGTGGCAAGCAGGTCGTCGAGTTGAACTGATTCGGGGTCCTCTTTCCACTGGTGGACAAGGTCTGAGTCGACCAAGATTTCATACCTTTTTCCACCCTTTTCAAGGCGAGCGATGACGGCATCATCGAGACTAACCATTCCTATCCCTGTAACTTCACACCACTACCCACGCAATAGCATCTTCGCACCTCGGCAGAAGCCTACTTGACGACGAAATGCGATTTGGGGATGGAGATGGTCTCCAAAATCCGTTCATCAACTAGAGACAATCTCCAAAATGTGAATTTGGGGTGGAGGTGGTCAATGAAACCGCTCATTGACTTGAGACAATCTACCAAAATTTGAGGGGTGGATATGCTCTACGAAATGCGATTTGGGGATGGAGATGGTCTCCAAAATCCGTTCATCAACTAGAGACAATCTCCAAAATGTGAATTTGGGGTGGAGGTGGTCAATGAAACCGCTCATTGACTTGAGACAATCTACCAAAATTTGGGGGGTAGATATTCTCTACGAAATGTGATGTGAGGGTAGAGTGAAATCGATTATCCCCCCACTGATTGGAAGAGAAATTGGCAATCTGCTCAGGCATCGAGGTGAATGGGGAAACTGAACGGTTCAGGGTCATTCCTCTCTGGCCGGCAGGTTATCGATGTGAGCGATGGTCTCTTCCCTCTCGAGAAGACGATAGCCATTCCTGTCAATAACCGCTATCTCAACGGCATCCTTGTTGAGGTCATCATCGAGAGATTCTCTAAGTCCCTCAAGTCCGAGTTTGACGGCGGCGTTGAGGGAGAGATTCTTCTTCCATTTCGATTCAAAGAACTCCACCACTGCATTGCGCCCTTTACCCACAGCACCCGCCTGATAGGATTGGTAGGCTCCACTCGGGTCTGTTTCGTAGAGATGGATACCGTTGCTGTCGACACCGGCTATCAAGAGGGCGGTACCAAATGGGCGAACACCTCCATATTGGGTGAACGACTGTTTGAAATCGCATATTTTCTTGGTGAGGATATCCACTGGAACTCTGTCGTTGTAGGTGATACGGTTGATTTGGCATTGAGCGCGGGCTCGAGCGACGAGTTGCCGTGCGTCAGCAACAAGACCGGATGTTGCGAATCCTATGTGGTCGTCAATCTTGTAGACCTTATCGATTGATTCTGCGATTATAAGTCGTGAGGCGATGCGTTTGTCAACGATGAGCAAAACGCCACTTCGATACTTCAGACCGACTGTCGTAGTACCCCTCTTGACCGACTCCCTCGCGTATTCGACTTGAAACAATCTACCGTCTGGACTGAATGTCGTAATCCCGTGGTCATATCCTCTACCGCTTGGCTGCATCTCCCCACCTGAGCGCCGCTGTCGGTCGGCCTCTTATGAACCTTGAGAGAGAGTTGAGCGGCATCGTGTTGCAACCAACTTCTTTTGTGCCGCTGGCGTCTGCGATGGATATGCGAGTCTTAGTACTCTCGTCAGGGGGGAAGGACTCGTGTTATGCTGTTTGGTGGGCCACTCTTCGCGGTTGGGAGGTCGTGGGAATCGTCACGGTGAGGGTTGCAGGTGATGATTCACTGATGTTTCAGATACCGACTACAGAAATCGCCGCTATTCAAGCATCTGCGGCTGGAATTCCATGGCTACCGGTCTCAGTTTCCGGCGATGAGGAGAAGGAGATGCAAGAACTTCAAGAGGTTTTGGCTCTATACATAGAGGGGGATGGGGTGGCCGGTTGCACCAGCCAGTCGCACAGCGATGTGACCCCACTCATCGAGGGTGAAGAACCCGGTTCAAGGAGTGACAATCTTCGCGAGAGGCGTGAAACGATATTTGGAAACCAAATCCACACTACTCCCAGCGTTTTGCATACTACCTGCACCATAGATGCATTGGTGTGCGGAGCCCTGCGCAGTGACTACCAGAAGACCAGAATAGAACGGATGGCAGAGAATCTAGGGATACACTCCTATACACCGCTCTGGCACAAATCCCCTTCACAACACATGCGTGAACTCATCGAAAATGGCTTCACTCTGAAGATGACCTCGGTTTCTGCGGATGGGTTGGACGAAAAGTGGGTCGGAAGGGTCATCGACTCCAATTCACTTGACGAATTGTTCTCTCTCGCAGAGAGGTATCGCTTCTCTTGTGATGGTGAGGGGGGCGAGTTTGAAACGACGGTCATATCAGCACCTTGGTTCAACGGTACCATCCACATCGAAGGGGATGTGAGTTGGGATGGGCGACGCGGTGAGATGGTGGTGAACTCTGCCTATCTTGCGGATTAGCCTCATGCGTCATCCTCAAAGACAACCCCCCTCTCGCCGGTTTAGGAATCGTCATGCCCCTATGTCCGCTTGATTACAGATATGGACGCGACGGTATCAAACAGGTGTGGTCTGATAGTGGCCGACACTCACGTCAATTGGAAGTGGAGAGAGCGTTGGTATGGGCGCACAAGGAACTTGGGAGGGTGAGCCAAGAGGACTACCTCGCTGTGGAAGCTATTTCCTCGCCAGAATATGTGACCAAGGAGAGAGTTGAGGAGATCGAAAACGAGACCCGTCACGATATCATGGCGCTTACCAAGGCGATGGCGGAGGCGGCTGGAGATGCCGGTTGGTGTATCCATCTTGGAGCCACCTCCAATGACATCGTAGATACCGCCGTTGCGTTACAGATCCGAGATTCATTGGCGATTCAGACCGAATCACTCAAAGTGTTGCTCACCACAATGGCCAACCTCGCAGAAAGAGAGCGAGACACCGTCTGCCTCGGCCGCACTCACGGACAGGCGGCCGTTCCCATCACTTTCGGACTGAAAGTCTCGGTCTGGCTCGACGAGTTCCGCCGTCACCTCGTAAGGCTGGAAGAATTGGGGCCTCGGGTTGCGGTGGGGAAATTTCTCGGTGCTGTCGGGACAGGGGCCGCTCAAGGTGAGAATGCGCGTGAACTTCAACACTTGATTCTGACACATCTTGGCCTCGGAGTACCCCTTGTGACCACACAGGTCGTTGGCCGTGACCGCTATATCGAATGGGTCTCATGGATGGCGAATGTCGCAACCAGCGTTGAAAAGGTTCTGCAGGAGGTGCGAAACCTCCAGAGGAGTGAGATAGGAGAGGTAGCCGAGGCGTTTGATATCGAGAAACAGGTCGGCTCTTCCACCATGGCACACAAGAGAAATCCGATTACCGCTGAAAACGCCTGTGGGCTGGCTAGAGTCGTAAGGGCGATGATGCTGCCGACCTGGGAGAATGCACTTCTTTGGCATGAGCGTGACCTCGCTAACTCGAGCGCCGAGAGATTCACTCTATCCCATTCAGTCACGCTCCTCGATGATGTTTTGGCGAAGTGTGACCGAGTTCTCTCCAAACTAGTAATGGACAAGGCCAATATGAAGCGGAATATAGATGCTCAGAAGGGATTGGTCATGGCGGAGAAGGTGATGCTTGCCCTTGTTGAGCGAGGGATACCTCGGGATGAAGCGCACGAAGTTCTGCGCACCGCATCAATGCAAGCAGTCGAACAGGGGATGCATCTCGAGGATGTTTGCGCCATGACTCCAGCCATCAGTGCCACTTTTGACGCCGATGAACTGCATTCCCTCTTCCAACCAGAAAATCATCTCGGTGTCAGTGCAGAACTGGTCGATGAAGCAGTTTCCTTAGCGCGACTGGCCCTAGAATGACCATCCACCTTGGATGACTCCTCTCGCAAATATCTGTGTTGGTCAACCGCTAAAGCACCACTGAGAGTCATCCTCACGGAAAAATTGTGGCGTCATTATCAGGTGATTAGCATCAGTGCACCCAAGACCAGTCCGGTCAGACTGGCGGTGATGACGAGTAGTAGAATCATCCCTGCTGGACCGTGTTGGTTTTTGTCTCGTAGGGCGGTGCCAATCAGGCCGTCCACACGGATAGCCGCCCGAAGGTCCCCCTCAACTTCTTCGAAGGCAGGGAGGGCTCTCTTGGTGATGCGCTCACCGTCATCACCATCGCTCATAACCGAGCGCAGAGGTGAGATGGTCATAGTGATTGCCTTCACAGTATTTGAATGGACTAAGTATTCAAGAGCCGCGGATTCTCCCCGTAGTTGATGGGACTTCCTGAACTGCCTCGTCTTACCCACCTTGCTGTTGAGTCGGGTGCCGGTGGGACTACTCTCTCACTACAATACGGCAGACAAGTACTCCTCGCCGGAGGGAGGGTCATCTGGCTTTGTTCTGTATCACCACACAGCACGAGATTTGCCCAACTTTTCGGGGAATTGTCACCATCATTACTGGCCAAGTTTCATCTGGTGGAATTTGGTGCGGAGAATATCAACGCCATCAACGATGTAATCACCCTGCTCGCCAGTTTGAATCCGAATCTAGTCGTTATCGATGATTGGACCCCTCGCACCGGACAAGTCTCTACCATCACACTCGACGCAATACGACGACTCGATGCTGCGACGAAGAGGTCATCGTGCTCGTTGTTGTTGGTATCATCACTCTACTCGGATGCTGGGGGAGAAGTAGAATGGCGAATAAGGGGCGAGGCGTCCATCAAAGAATTGGAGCCAACGACTTGGCGACTCACCAAGAAAGAATCTGGGGGATATAGGGTCCTAAAGACAGGGGAATGCGAGGTCAATTTGAGAATGTCAGCGAGTGGACTGACTTGACATCCGTCATCCGTATGAGATGGATAAATTGAGGCGGTGGTCACTTCAAAGTCTACATTTGACCTATTCTTGGTATTCAATACCTTGCGCTTCTGCGGCGGCAGCGAGAACATCAGCCATCTCTTCAAGAGCCTCATCATCCGGTTCATCGAATTGCGATGGGTCTTTGGCCGCCCCCGTCAACTCATCGGCACCAGCAATCGCTGGTAAATTGTCATCAGTTAGGTTGCTTTGATTTCTTTTCATTATTCTCCACATCACATATAGGAGGCCAGCCGACAGCAAAAGAAGAACTGCGTATGCTATGTTGATTCCCTCTTCCATGCCCTTGCGAAGCGGCGCTACTCAATTACCCCTTCGCCGGACGGTTCAGTGGTCGAGCGAGATGCCGTCTTTGTGAAAGGGGTGGTTCAACAAAATATCCTGCATCGCTTGTTGTTGATGCCAGCCACTCACAGTCTGTGGTGGATTTACAGGAGTCACAGCGTAATGGTTGTCCTCTTCCCTGCCGACGGTATCTGGTTCCACACCGACAATGTGGACGTCTCAGTTTGCGAGGAACAGCCTCGGAGAGTTTCAGCAATTCGAGATGAACATCCCCCTCACCAGAATGCAGACCCCCCCATACCACGACATCACCGACTTCGAGTTGCCTGAGCAGATAGTTCACTTCCCCACCCTCTTTGAAGGCAACGAGGTTGAACAATTCTTGACCATTCGAAACTGGTAGATGTGCGTGACCACCCCTTACCTCAAGGGGTTGTCCGACTACCAAGGCTGTATGCAGACAGACGAGGTGGTCTCCTGTGGCCTGATTGGTTTTGTGGACTCTGTATGAGTTGGATTGTTCCACTCCTGCCTGAGACTGAAGCCATAGGTGAGCTTGTTTTGCCTCTTTTTCTGTTTCCGCACGAATTCCATATAGAACGGGGCACGGAGTTGCAGGAGCAATCAATGTGCGGGTGCAGTTCGGGTCGCGATTCAAGACTGTGTTTTTGAATTTCAAACACATCTCGTTGACGACCGATACGTCGACGCAACGCCTTGTACCGATATTTTCACTACATCGCCACGCTGTCGCTTCCCAAGTATGGTCACCAGACTGCGGCCACGCAACAGCAGAGGAGGCACCAATCAAACCTCGCCCTTCACATCTGCTCCAAATGTGGAGTCCCTCAATCTGCTTGAGTTCTTCCCTTCTGGCCTCCAAGTTGACGTTTCCTCGAACCGCCTCCCAGTATAGGTGTGCAGATAATTCTCGGTCTGCCAAAACCAAAGCAGGACTGATGTTCCTCTCTTTCAACTGACTTTCTTCGTTGATTGGAAATGAACTGTCAAACCATCTGTTCACTGACCCAACCAGTGCATCGAAGTCGCCACATGGATTGATTTCAGCCGCCAATGCCCCGTTGCCTCTGGTCCGATTGGGGGCGAATGGCCACAATCTGACCAGCCGTGGTGGGGCGACTAGTTTGTGACCCTCACTTTCAAGATGGGTCAGAAGTTCGTTGAACTCCCAAGTTGTACAACCCCCGCCGAGATGGTCTGTGTCATCCAATCCGATGAAGGCCACCACATTACCTCCGGATGTAGGCGTATCGCCGGCCGGTCGCCTATTAGGATTGGCTCATTACTGAACATTGTCGCCTTTGTCGAGTGGGTCAAGTACCCTTGCCAAAACATCACTGATGCCGATGTCCGGGTGACAATGAAATGTTCTGATACCGAAGTTGAGGCCGGCCATCATGTCAGCTCTTCTGTCACCGACCATGAATGACCTACCCTCATCGACAGAACTGTAGTCTGCGCCGTAATCAAAAACCCCTACGGATTTGCCATTCTCGGCAGCGGAAAGAATCTGTCTGCCGACCTGCAACATACCCGGTCTTCCTTTCCTCGCCCAAGCAGCGCTCCACGGCACATAGGGGCTGTATAGAATCAGGTCGAGTTGCGCATCTTCATTTTGTGACAACAACTCTGCTTGCAGGGCGGAATGGATTTCTGCCAATCTGTCATGCCCCCAAAATCCACGGCCAATTGGTGATTGGTTGGTAACGATACAGATTCTGAATCCAGCACGCCTCAATGTTGCGATGGCATCACCGGCATCGGAGAAGACCTGCAATTCTTCGACCGAATTGATATATGCCTCGCTACCGATGTTTAGGACCCCATCTCGGTCTAAGTAAGCGATATCCCCCCCCCAATTCTCGCCGTTTGGAAGGGGAATGGGCTCAATGAACTCATCCAACTTGTTCAAATGCCTGCTCGGAAGCACTACATCTCACCTCAAGAATGACTGGGGAGGTTTCTCTCCAACTTCACCGCTTCCTTTACCATGTGATTGATGATGAGTTGCAGGTCCTCAATTTGCTCCATCGAGATAGTATCACAAATAATCGCGATGTCAACCTGCTGAGCAAGTTTTCCGCCACGACCATTGTTGTAGTTCCCCGTCACAGCAGCAGTACGACAACCAATTTCCTTCGCCTTCTCTATACCCTTGAGAACATTTTCCGAATTCCCTGAACCACTGTAGCCGATGACCAAATCACCCTCTTTAGCCCAAGTAGAAAGGGAGCCGGCAAACACATTGGCATACCCAGTGTCGTTCGCCCAGGCGGTCAATGAGGCGATGTTATCGGTATGGCATATAGTCTTGATGCCCAGTTCCTTGCTCCAATCGCCGGCAGAATGAGATGGAGTGGCTGCTGAGCCACCATTTCCGATGAAGTGGATGGTTCCATCGATATCCATGACCCTGATAAGTTCCAATGTCAGCCGATGCAGTGCATCGCTCTCAAGGTTATTCAGGGCGTGAGAAAGTGACCTCCGATAGCCGCTGAGAAATTGGTTGAAGTCACTGCTCTCCATGTTCTCTCGATACAATCGCTGACGGGTAGTCTATTTACGACTTATTGCATCAGGGGAAGATAACCGACGATGTATATGGGGGATGTCGGCTGGCGAGGGGAGCAATCTTGATGGAGGAATACAGAGTCATCTTCGCTCTCATCGCACTCGCTAGCCTTGGTTTCTCGTTTTATACAGATTCTGTTCACAAACGCAGAATTGCTGCCGTCGGTTGGGCTTTCGTTGGACTATATTTCTTCCTTGACACACCTCATTATGTCGAAATATCCGACCCAGTGCTGATAGTTATGTCAGCAGCGACACTTCCACTTGGCATCTCGCTCGCACTTTTTGAGGTCAGAAGGGATGAGGGGCATCATCTCATAGAACCACTGGAGTGGTTGAAGGGTGCGGTGTTCTGGTCAGCCCTCCCTTATCTCGCATTATCTTGGATTCCAACTCTCTCAGTAGGATTGGTATGGCTGACGGCAGTTCAAGCGGTGTTGTTCCTCCGACTCGCCGGTGTCGCCGACCTGAGAGTGGGTCAAGCAATGGTGGAGTACGCGGACGGCACGACTGCCCCATTCAATGAGTTCCAAGGCTCACCCTGGTTCTACCTCGAACCTCTTGGGGAAGGGGGATTTTTTATTCCCATTCTCTCAAACGACGGTTCCCCTGCCGGTGTCTCTATGATACTCGCTTGTAGTGCGCTTCAGTCGATGATTGTCTTTGTTGGCGCCTTGGTCGCCCTCCAGCGGTCACCTTGGAAGGACAGAATCAAAGGGTTGATAATCACAGTTCCAGTAATCCATCTTCTGAACATCTTCAGGAACGCTGGCATCATCTACCTCGATATAGCCTATCGAGATTGGAATTGGCTCGGCCTCTCCATGTTCGATTTCTCACACACTTATGTGGCCAAGGTCGGCTCGCTGGCGGCGATGTTTCTGATGGCCGTTGTTCTCTTTGAGATATTACCGGAACTACATCACAACATTCTGCGATTGATGGATGTGTTTAATCCGAAACGAGCCGAATCAACCACTTCTGAGATAATCTGAGGGTACAGAGGGACAATTATTCATCCTACCTACCTCACCAGTACGCTAGAGAGAGACCACCGCCGTCCAAATGGTTTGGAGTAAACAGTAGATATCGTTCGGTACAAGTGGCTTCGTTCATAAGCACGACTCTATCCAAAGGTTGGGAACGGTATTGTGGAAGAATAGGCGGGTGGCATCACCGCTTCTTCTTCAGTTTTTCAAGAACTTCACCGCTCAACGGCATGTTATGTTCCCAGGCGAACTCCTTCATCACTCGTAGCACTTCCTTCTCCAGTTTGGGGTCACAGACTATGTCCTTAACCTCAATGATTTTATTGCGAGTGTTGGCTTTGAAGGCGGCAACAGGTTCTTCGTCGTAGAATACAAGATATGCAGAACCAAACCCGAATCGCTCGCGCAGAATCCCGGAAAAATATAGTGAGAGTGGGTCTGAAGGAGGAAGAACAAAATCTCTCATCGGGGGGATGTCAGAACCGCCTTCGAGCATCTCTTTTCTACCCCAACACACCTCGTTGAGGTCCTCCAACAAGAATCCCTTGATGAGATGGCCTGCGTCGACGAGATGTTGAAGCACCGTCATCACCTCCTCCGGTTTGAATGGCTTTCCGGCCAATTTGGAGCACTGCTTGAAGGTGATGACCGGAATATCCTTGACAAGGTCAATGAGATAATCCTGTTTGTGTTGCCATAGGTCAGACACCAAGAGTGGATGAACTGTCCTGAATCCACCTCTATAATCCTGTACGAGGTGACCCGAGCGAATCAGCGGTTGTGCGAGTTTCCTGAACTCGGAGCGTTTGAGGGCATGTCTTTCCATGAAGATGGCGGGGTCGGAATTGTTGGAGAAGAATTCTAGAATATCTGTCAATTCTTCATTGGGTGGTAGGTTTCTGACCGTCAGCAATCTCTCGAAGTGTGCGTACGATGCATAGACTCGGTGACCGGTCAGGTTGGTTCCTTGATGGAGTTGGTTGGCACTCGCCATCGATTCTAAGTTCACGCGGTAAGATTCACATCTACCGCGCAGTGCGAAGTCATCTCTAATTTCGTCGACCAATTTGACAGCAATGGTCTCATTTTCACTTCTCATCTCTTGATGCAGACGGTGGTTGTGGAAGAGGACTCGGTTAGACTCTTTGACTGGCCTTGGGTCCATGATTCCGCCGCGAATCATCCTCTGGCCATCACCTATCGGTTTGAACCCGATTCTCTCAAATGCAGATATGGTCTCGGGCCTCGCCTCAGAAATGTTTTCTCCATTGAAATTGGTCAGGACGGAGATCTCGACCAAAGTGTCCCTATAATTGTTCAGTAACCTGTCAAACTGTTCGACGAATTCGTCAAGATAAGCGTGAGGAATGTGCACATCCTTGACCTCGAGGTAGTCGTTCACCTTGTACATCAATATCCTACCTACTGGGTCAACTCCCTTGAAGACGGGATAATACCAGCCCTGTTTGAGCACGAACCTGACTTCTTGGATGAATCGAGAACAGAACGGGTCGGATTGGGTTAGAATTCTCATCTGCCTGTCTTCTCTTGTTCTCTTTCTGACTTCGGCAACATCGTCGGGGACACAGTAGAAATCGGTTAATCCGGGTTGCAGAGCCATCACTTTGGATATTTTCCCTGAATCATAGAGCATCTTCAATGTCCTGTCTAGTTCCTCACCTGCTTTAGAGACATACCAACCGAGTGTGTAACGTTTTACTGGGCCGATTCTGCGTATCAATTCGACCACCGCATCGGCGAACGGCATCGGCGAGTAGACATCATGCACACGATGGAAGAGGGGGAGACTTCTCTTTCTCTCTGCAGCTTCTTCGTACTGTTTGACAGTCAGTAATTGTCTCTCCATGTTGTTTATTGCATACTTCGCTCGGTTGAGAACATGCTTGTTGTCATCATCCCTAGGGATGTCTATCAACACCTGTTGCCGTGTCACATTTTGGCCTTTTGGAACCTTCTCCAGCAATTTTGCCTCCATGTCTCCCACCCATGGTTCAGGCCTTAAGCCCAACAACAGTGGCAATTGACTTTTCTTGGTGTATCCGATTCTGTTATGGAGCAACTTTCCCATCACGACATCTGAGTCATGCTTCATATCCTTCCAGTCAGAAAACCTGAATTCCTTGACTCTGTCTAACATCTCCTGCATCTTCTGAATCATCACATGTTCTTCGAGGGCGGCGAGAGGGTCATCGTGTAATTTGAATGACTTGTTCAGTAGTAGATTCTGCAGATTGCGGTAGGCGACCACATCCTCTTCGCCTCCGGTCAGATAATGTTCGTCAACACGGAGGATGAATTCTCCTTCGTCTGTCTGTCTATAGAATCCGATGGTGACGACATTGCGCACCTCCAATTCGTGGAGGATATTCTCAATCATTACCTTGGGAAATGGCAACCTCTCCAATAGAACATCAAGAGTCTGAGGCCCCTCCGAGCCGAGCAGGTCAACTAGTTTGACGCGCAGGCACTCATGTGGGTCGGAGAGTTCTCTCGCCTCCCAATTCGTCGGCTGCGTATCATCGTATTCAGTGCTGACTTCGTATGTCAGGCCCGTTGTGTAGAGTTTTCTCAAGTCGTCTAGTTCCTCAGCGTGATGAGTGGAAAGCACACCGAGAGTGCCGTGGATATCCCCCATTCTCTTGGAGAACCATTTGTGGTCAATGCCCTGATGGCCTGTATCTTTGATTCGTACAATGTCCTCGGATGCGATTAATTTTCTCACCCACTCTCTGACCGCCTCTTCTGCGATACCGTGCAATTTGTGCGCGTAGAGTGGATGTTCGATATTTCTGTCGAGACCACCTCCAACCTCCATCAACTCCAGTAGACCATCGGCATCCTTCGGTGGGGCGACTTTGGCGTTGTAATATGAAATCAGTTCACCCTCATCCAATTGTGTCTGCAGTGCCCTCTGTCCGAGCATTCGTCGGAGAATTTCTGGGTCAATATCCTTGATGAGGTAGGCGCGAGTGCGCATGGAGAGCAAGTCTTCGAATGCACTCATGTAGAGATTCATTCCAATTGGAGAAGGGATCTTCACTCTTGTATGCAGAATCCTCGATTCACCGCTCACAACATCGGAAACGAATTGGTCGAGCCCATCAAAATCGAGGTCTTGATGGAAGATTTCATTGAACACCTCTTTGATAAGTAGTGAATCCTTATCTGCTCGATGGTCTTTGAACAGAGCATCAGCCTTCTGCTGGAATTGCTGTGGTGAAACTTCGTCAGCGCCAATTCGTCGTGGAATAATCAGACTGCGGCCAGCGACTTCCCTGAACCTCTTGGTGAACAGTTGAGTATCTATCAGATAGGACTCTATCACGGCTCTGTGGTTTTTGGCCGCGAATACTGAAGGAAATGCTGCCGGCTCAACATCGTCGGAGAGTTTGACGAGGAAACCATTTTCATCAAAGGAAATCTCATGGACATGAATCTCATTTGCGGTGGCGATACCGGCAAAGAAATATCCGAGTGTCATATTGAACGCTCTTCCGCGACAGGTCGTCACCATGTAGGTAGTCAGTCCACCCTGAATCTGTTCCATCATGATGCGATTCGGCCCCGGCACCTCGAACGACTCTGCCACATGCAGTTCCATGAATCTCGCTACCGCTTCGGATATAGGGCCTGACAAACCATATCCCTCTTTCAACAGACGGCGAGGGTCTCGCTGCCTTCTGAGGGCAAGCATCAATGATTTCTGCAGTTTCAGAACAGCATTGGATAGTTCGGTTGACCTGCTCAGTGCTTCGCCAGACCACGACGGAACAGTAGGCCGATAACCAGTGACTGGCGTGACATTCACTCTCGAGCCTTGAATGGATTGTATGCGGTACGTCGTCCCACCCAACAGAATGACATCTCCCGGTCTGACACTGGAGACGAATGAGGACGATAATTGACCAATCATCGAGCCATCCGTGTTGAGGACCAGATAGTTGTTGTCTGGAGCGATAGTCCCAAGATTGGTGTAATAAATCATCTGCGAATAACCGCGCTTGGTGATGGAATTCTCTTCCCAATCAACCCACAATCTTTTCTCTTCCTCGAGCATATCAATAACTTCAATGAAATCATCATAAGGTAATGTCTGATACGGCCAAGATTGCCTGACCATTTCAAAAGTCTCATCAATATCCTGTTCACCAACAATGGTCAGCCCGACCAAGAATTGGGCCAGTACATCAAGAGAATTTGTAGGGAACTTGAGTATATCCATCTCTCCGGTCATAATAGCCCCCTGGAGGGCAACCAACTCCACGAGGTCATGAGGGGCGGTGGGGAGGAAACGTGCGCGTGGAATACCCCCTACATGGTGGCCTGCCCTTCCAATTCTCTGCAGGGCGGTGGCGATGCTTCCGGGGGAGCCCAATTGAACAACCAAATCCACAGCGCCGATGTCAATACCCAATTCCAACGAAGACGATGATACACAACATCTGAGTTCACCGTTCTTCAGTCGATGTTCAACATCCTTCCGAATCGCTTTGTTCATGGAGCCGTGGTGAGCTTCAATCCCTTCATGCTCCCAACCAGCCAATCGACGTAGTTTCTGAACAATCTCTTCCGTCATCCTTCTTGTGTTGACGAATACAATCGTGGTGGTGTGTGCTTCCACGAGGTCAAGGATTCTCTCAACATTGGCCTCCAAAATCATCTTGTGGTCAAAAGTCGGGTCACCAAATCGCGGGTCGGGGAGAATGATGTCCAAGTCCAATTCCCTATCGCCACTGATTTTTGCTATCTTCACCGGTGGCGAGTGCTCCATGACTGGGACGAGATAGCGAGCCACCTCGTCAAGGGGCTCCATGGTTGCGGATATGCCAATTCTCTGGACTGGGGTGAGGATGACCGAATCCAACAACGCCATCGTCAGGGAGAGCAGGGTTCCTCTCTTGGTGGGGACGAGACTGTGTAATTCATCGAGGATTATCCAGTTCAGTTCGTTCATCAAGGGTCTGAATTTGGAAGATGCAAGTGCCAAGCCGAGGCTTTCAGGTGTGGTGACGAGAATGTGGGGCGGGTTCCTCAACATTTTCTGTCTCTCGGACTGGCTCGTATCACCAGTCCTCAGTCCGACCTTGATATCCTGCGCTCGCTTGGGAAGAAATCTCTCTTTTATCTCTTCGAGGGGGCCAATAAGGTTCTTCTGAATATCGTTTGCCAACGCCTTGATAGGGGAGATATAGACGCAATATACCTTCTTCTCCAATTCACCTTCAAGGGACATGCGAATAAGTTTGTCAATTATGGATAGGAATGCTGTCAGTGTCTTTCCACTACCAGTAGGACTACAGAGAAGAAGGTTGTCGCCATTCTGAATGGATGGAATCGCCATCTTTTGCGGGGCGGTGAAATCGGGAAATTTCTGTTTGAACCACTCACGGACTGGCTGCGACAGAGAATCGAAAAGAACCCCCGATTCAGCCTCGTCCTCAAGGTGTAATATCTCAGCCATATTATACCCCGCCTATGTTAGCAATACGAGGGTATTGGTTGAGTATAAGAAGTTGGTTATTCAATAATTATTCAAGAGGCTGAATAATAATCGCCTCGCCATCCCGCAATGATACTATATTGTTCCAAAAAAACCCAAAATGTAATTCACACCCAATTCTTGCTTCTGCTGGTCCAACGAAGTACACAATCCACGGGCGGGTCACTATCTCTATCTACATGGAGAGGTGATTCACTGGCACTGGGTGGGACCATCACTTCCCTCAAAGCATCCGTCGGACAGGAGGCGAGACATGAGAGGCAACCAACACAGCGGTCCATCAGAACCACCACAGGTCTCTTCCTCATTCCTTCTGGTGTATGGCGCATCGGTTGCAGCGCCTCGAAAGGGCAGTGAAGGAGACATAAGTCACATCCACTACAAGCGGCTTGGTCAATGTTAACCATCGCCTGCCCCATACTTCAACCGAGCCGATTCCTATTATTCAGTCTGCTTACCGATTTGTCAGTCAATCCGTTATCGACATAGAAAAATTAGGCCGATGTGTGCCATCCGACAACGATTCTAGATAGCCAACCGTCGGTGAGAATTGTGATTACAACCACTCAAGGGGCGAAGGATTGAGAACCCGAAAGCGGTGGCGGGGGGCGGAGATAGTGATGAGTGAGGGGGTTGACAGAGTGAATACTCTGATGTCACTGTTCAAGCGGCGAGGAATCATATTCCCTGCATTTTCCCTTCATGGGGGTGTTGCCGGTCTATTCGACTATGGCCCTGTGGGGGGGAGAATCCTCCGGCGCATTCAGGAGAGATGGCGGCAGCACTGGCTGAAACTTGGCAATATTGTGGAGATCGACTCACCCACCATCACACCTCACGCCGTGTTGGAAACGAGTGGCCATGTCGGCGCCTTCAACGACCACGCCAGTGAATGTGGTGAGTGTGCGGCGATTTTTCGAAGTGACCACCTCGTTGAGGAGTATCACCCTAATCCAGATATGCTGACCGCAGCTGAACTAGACGGCCTGCTCACCGAGCACAATATCGGCTGCCCATCCTGCGCATCTGCCCAATGGGTCGCTTCCAGACCGATGAATCTCATGTTCGCAACTCGAATTGGAGCCACCGGCGGTGGCAGACAAGCCTACATGAGACCGGAGACTGCGCAGGGAATGTTCCTCACCTTCCCGAACCTGTTACGCCACTTCCGTGACCGTCTTCCCTTTGGCGCGATTCAGGTGGGTAAGGGATACAGAAATGAAATCAGCCCGAGGCAAGGAGTGATTCGTCAGAGGGAATTCAACATGGCTGAACTGGAGTATTTCATAGACCCAGAATCTGATGAGTCGATTGACCTACTCGCATGGAGTGAACCTTTCAATCTCGTTCCCGACCCCCGCGGGGAAGCGGCTCAAACCCTCTCAATGACCATCGGGAAGGCTGTTTCAGACAACATCGTTCGCCACCCCACAGTCGCCCATTTCATGGCATTGACCCACGATTTTCTCATCTCAGTCGGCGCCGATGCGGAACGTATTCGCTTTCGCCAGCATGAAGGTGATGAAATGGCCCACTACGCCTCGGATTGCTGGGATTTGGAGATGCATGGGTCGTATGGTTGGGTCGAATGTGTAGGAATAGCCCACAGGGGGTGCTATGACCTCGCCGCACATGAAGTTGCATCAGGTAGTAGAGAACTACGCGCTTGGAGGGCCTTTTCAGAACCCGAACAGGTGGACAGGATGGTCGTTTCACCCCGCTCTTCCATAACCGGGCCGCAGTTCAAACAACTCGCGAAGGAAGTGAACAAAGCGATTTCAGAACTGGAAAGTTTACCTGACAATTTCCCCCATCAATTGACTCTAGACGACGGCTCTTGTGTGGAAATAACCGAGGAGATGGTGGTCGAGAAGAGGATTCAGGAGACCATCAGAGGGGAATGGTACCTCCCGCATGTCGTGGAACCTGCGTTTGGACTTGATAGAATCATCTGGCACCTCTTGGACCACGCTCATGAGAGGGTACGGAAGGGTGGGGATGAATACACTATCATGCACCTCGCCGAGAGCATCGCCCCATACGATGTGGTTGTGTTGCCGCTATTCGAAAAGGATGGAATGGGAGCCATCGCCGTCGATATTCAACATCGTCTTCTAGAGGTGGACAGCGCCTCAATCTACTACGACGGAACCAAATCAATAGGCAGACGATATGCGAGGGCGGATGAGATCGGTGTTCCCTGGGCAGTGACAGTGGACCACACCTCCCTCGAAGATGGAACTGTCACTCTGAGGAGGCGAGATGACCAGAAGCAGACAAGGGTATCTCAACGACAACTGATTGAACATCTCTCGAGAGGAACCCTCTCAGAACTATTCTGAAGAGGGAAAGGTGAACAGAGAGGTCTCGCTTTCTCATTCATCAAGGTTCAAAACCCCTCGCACCACAGAGGAGTGTAATGGGAGGGGGAATTGAGTCCATTTCCGATTGGACCGAGCGGCACCGGCCACAGACTTCCGCTGACCTGTTAGGCAACGATGCGGCGAGGAAACGGATTGAATCGTGGTTGCAATCATGGCAGAAAGGAACTCCTGAGAAACGGGGATTGCTTCTCACTGGCCCCCCCGGAATCGGAAAGACCAGCGTCGTGAACGCCATTGCCAATGACCTTGGATGGGTCGTCGTTGAATTGAATGCAAGCGACTCTAGGAACGCTGCTGCAATCCGAAAGGTCGCTGGGGGAGGAAGCAATTTCTCATTCGGATTGGACGGGTCTTTTGATTTTTCAGGCAATTCCAAGACTCTCATCCTTCTCGATGAAGTCGACCATCTTCATGGAGGTCTGAGGGCGGTCAGCGAGAATAGAATAGGCGACACTCTCGCCCAGACGAGGGGTGAAGAAGGGAGACACCAGCGTTTATCTGGAGATTCTGGTGGTAAGGCCGAACTAGTCAGGATGTTGAAAAGCACCCAACAACCAATTCTTATGACCTGTAATGAGCCGATGGGGCTGTGGGGGAGGCGAAACAAGAATTGGCGAAGTACCCGCGACCGATTTCTCAGACTTGCTGAGTTAGTCCAATTCCGCAGGGCGACACAGGAGGATTTGCTGTCTATTGCCAACACCATTCTCAAGAAGGAATCTGTCGGGGTAGACCGCGGTGCTCTGCTGAGACTGGTGTCAGCCAATCCGGGGGACATCAGAGCGTTGGTCCGTGACCTACAGATGATAGTTGAAGTTGGTTGTGACCATATCGACCTCGAGCAGGTCGAAGCCCAACTCAGTCGCGGGCTTCGAGACCAGCAATTGGACCTGTTTCCCGGTCTCGAAGAATTATACAGGTGTGGCAGCAGTTTTGAGGCTGTCAGGCTGAGCCGAGAACTTGAAATCACTCCGCGGGAGTTGGTGGCATGGGTTTCATGGAACAATTCCTCTATTTTCCGAGGGCGCTCAGCTCTTCACAAGTCTGCCGTAACATGTTCACACGCAGACACAGCATTGAGTGTCATGTTCCGCAACAACGCCTACAGAAGTTGGTATTGGTCTGGCAACCTCTCCGCCCTCAGTGCGGCCGTGACCACTGAACTGTCGGCAGAGAGCAGGATATCTCTCTCTTACCCCGCCTTCCTGCGAAGAGGACGAGAACCGTGGCAACGCGGTTCACTGATTGAAAAATTGGCGGCCCTCTCCGCTTCATCCAAAGCCGCGGCGAGAGAAGAACTGTGGCCCCCTCTAATCGCTCTTCATGAGGGGGATGGAGCACCACCTGTGCATGACTTCTCACTAAGTATGGAATTGGATTTGGATGGAAGTGAACACGTTCTATTGCATGGATTGAAGAAGAATCTGAAATCCACCAAGGAATTGGTGGAAAAATATGAGGAGATGCGTTATTCAACTCTACAAGTGGAGCCTATCAAGCAAGAGGTGAGCGACACTGGTTCGGAAACCAAGAGTCTACCACAAGGGCAGAAGAAATTGGAGTTTTTCTGACCATCGTCCTCAGTGGCAACTCATTTTTCTGAGCGACATCAACCTGATGAAGGGTAGGTCTACTCCTTCCATACTTTGATTGATACCAAGACCAATACTGTGAGCAACTCCAATCGGCCCAACCACATCAGAATCGATGTAATGAACAGACTGAACCAGTTCAGAGACCCCCAAGTTTGGGTCGGCCCGAGAGAGTCCATCGCCGGTCCGGTATTACCCAATGCGGATATGGCTACAGAAATGACCGTTTCAAATGATAGTTCAGGTTCTATTAAGGCGAGAATCATGATGCTTGCCATCGCCAGTACCGCCCACCAAGAGAGCATTCCTACTATCATCCAAAGTTTGTCATCTGGTACGACATTTCCATCGAGGCGGACGAGATGAACCTTCTTCGGATTGGCAATACGATGAATCTCCCTCGACGCTAGAAGGTAGGCCATCCTGAGCCTGAGAATCTTCAATCCGCCCCCTGTGGAGCCGGCAGACGCACCCACTATCATCAAAAAGAGCAGGGTGACCAGCGAAAGGGTCGGCCAGGCAGCATAATCCGAACTGGCATAACCCGTAGAGGTCCCGATTGAAACCGCTTGGAAGATGCCGTGACGCAGGGAATCATCAAATCGCCATCCAGAAGATCTGTTAAGATTTAGCGTCAGAATGACAGTCGCGGAGAGGAGGACGAGCAGATAAACTCTCAATTCATGGTCCTTTAGCACTGCCCTCCATTCGCCTTCCAAGGTGAAGTGGTAGAGTGAGAAATTGACTCCTGCGGCGACCATGAAGAGGCAGATTATCGCCTCTACCACCCAATTGTCAAAGTGCGGAATCCCCGCATCGTAGGTACTGAATCCACCGGTTGGCATGGTCGTCAGACCGTGATTGATGGCATCAAAACCCGACATCTGGCCGAGGGAAGCGAGGAGAACAATCTCAACAAGTGTCAGCCCGATATAGATGCCCCATAGCACCTTTGCAGTCTGTTCGATTCTTGGCCTGAGTCTCGAAAGAGAGGGGCCTGTCAGTTCCGCCCGCGCCATCGACATGCCGCCACCTAGATAGCGAGCAAGAAGCAACATTCCGAGCATGATGATTCCCATCCCTCCCAGCCATTGAGAAAATGAGCGCCATAGAAGCAGACTCTTGTCCTGAGAGTTGATACAGTCTTCAACGAACTGCGTACAGAGCGGGGAATTATTTCGGTCAATGACCGTCGCACCCGTCGTCGTGAATCCTGACATGGCCTCAAACCAAGCCCTCACATATCCCCCCGCCACCTCTCTCAGAGTGGACTCTCCAGCAACTAATTCGAACGGACCGTGGAACATTCCCCCCAACCAGAAGGGAAGGGCGCCGATGGCTACAACGACTGGCCAACCGAGAGCGACTGCAGCGAACGCCTCCCTATCCCTGAGACGAGTACTCCCCTCCTCACTTCGCCCGTAAACGACCAACCCATAACCGGCCGCGAGACTGATGAGAATCGGGATTGTGAAAGCGCGTACGACGAAGGTTAAATCAGACCAATATACGCCAACGACCATGACCAATAACATCGGGCCAGCGAATAGAATCAGAGTCCACCCGATGACATAAGCGAGAATGTCTTTTCGCACGTTTCACCCACCTAGGAGTTTGTTTTCGACTTGTGTCACCTGTCTCTCTGTAGTGAAGAGGACCAATCTATCCCCCTCCTTGAAGAACTGGAGTTCTGAACCGCGATGTGACACAGTGGCACCATTCCTACTTTGGCGGTCAATAAAAGCGACTCGGCAGCCCTTTTTTTCCAAGGATGCAATCTGTTTTCCCACCAAATTGCTACCGGATTCAATTTTCGCTGACATACTGATGATACCCTTCATCGAGTTGAGAAGTGTGTATTTCCCCGGAACTCTTTTGTGGACATGCTGGAGAATGTATGTGATGGCTGTTTTTCTGCGACTGATTGCAGTAGTGTGGCCTATTCGGTGCGCAACCTGTGCGAGTTGGCTGTCGTCGAGAACCATCCCACACCTCGCCACACCCAATTCTGCAGCCTGCATGGTGGCGGCCATGTTGCGGTGGTCATCTGCGAGTGCAGCGATGGCGATGTCATGGTCTTGAATATCCAATTCATATAGCAAGTCCTGGTCAAGCGGATTTCCGTAGATTGAGTCGATTAGGTTGAAATTGTCGTAATCTCCGGCGGCGAGTTCATTCGCTTCCTCCAACGATTCGCTGATGACCGTCACTCTGCTGCCGTCTCTGACGTATGACTCGGCAATCTGTTTGCCCAACCTCGTCGCCCCAAAAATGAGAATCCTCGGTTTGTCTTTATATTGTGGAGGCTGATGGCCGCAAGCGGTTAGAATTCGCCGGAATGTGTGTTCCCCCATAGTAGCAAAAGCCAATTTCATGTTCGGTTTGATGATTGTCTCTCGTTTTGGAATGAATGCATTACCGCCAACTTCTTTAGCGGCGAAAATAAGAGGCAGACCATCTATATTGTCAACGGCTTCTGCGGGCGTGGATTCAACCAATTGGCTCGCTTCGGGAAGTACTTTTACTACCGTAATCCAGGCATCATCGGAAATCGAAAGCACCTCTTCCATCCCAGAACCTTTCAAACCTGCTTTCAAATCATTGATGACGAGCAGGTCTGAACAGACGGTGTGATTGACACCTGACCACCTCAAGAGCGAATCGTCGTCCTCCTGCTCAACCAGTTCAGCATCGTGTATTCTAGCGATGGTAGTCAGGCTTCTGCCGTTTCCTGTCTTGGCATGAATATCTCTAGCGAGGGCGCAAGACAACATATTCAATTCGTCTCGTTGCGTTGCTGCGATGTAGACCTCTGCTTTTTCAATCTCTGCTTCCAGCAAGTCGGACCGCACCCTCGCATCGCCTTGAACGACAAGTACATCCAAGGCTTGAGCTTCCTTGATGGCCACCGGGTCAGAATCAATCAAAACGACGTCTCTTCCCTCCGACCTGAGATTCTTGGCGACACCGCGGCCGACCTCCCCCGCCCCACCGATGACGATTCTCATGTGGCAGCACCCTTCTACAATCAATCGGGCAGGCAGCCCGCTTTTGATTGTTCACTCTCCTGTTATGTATGGCACCTTATAAGTGCCACCGTTGTGAAATGGCCCATCGATTGTCTGCCAATTTTCACTCCAACCATACTGGAATGCATTGATGGACATCACTTTATAGAATTCATCAGGGGCTTCCCCCTGAAAACTCGCAGGCTCCAAAAACTCTGAAAACGCTGTCGGTGTGTGCAACAACCACTTGTTGTTGACGACATCGACCGAACCCTCTAGGTAGCAACTGTCCAATTCGATGCCATTCTCGATACACCACGAATCCTTGTATGGAATTAGGATGGATGACCACGCATGAGCCTCCCAGACCTCATGACCCAAAGAGGTGAGAGCGCCAAATTCATACCACGTCGGAATATTCTTGGTTCGCATGATGCTCATCCACGCGTTCGCCTGTTCATCGCAGTCACCGATTTGTTGTGCTAGACAAGTTGGACCACTTCTCGGAGGATAGGCCAATCCCTGTCCGTATTGCACATTATCTCGCACATGGATGAAAGCTGCGTGTGCAAAGGCATAGATGTTGTCCTGTTGAGTGGACGGTAGGGAAGCGAGGATGTTGTCTGCTGTGGCGGTGACAAGGGGGTGGTCACCGTCGATAGCCCAATCGCGGTTGCCACCACTAGGATTGCGGTCATACCATTGATGTTGTTCGCCTATCAACTCCGTGGTGGACTTGACCCAACCTTGGCGATACAAATCGGAAAAATCTCCGGAGTTCTCTATGTTCATACCGTTGGCTTCTCCAAGAATCGATGTTGCTATTGTCCCATCATCCGCCCAAGTGTAGGAAAATGATTGGATCTCGTACTCAACTACGAGACGGGCAAGGGAGTTGGATGGAACATCACCTTGCCAAATCAAGCATCGCACATACTCGCAAGTATTTTCACCGCTTCCTTTGGGCGGCCAGTAGACCTCGGTGAACCCATCTCCGAGCGAGACTGCGTCGGCCTCTACGACATACTGTTCATCATAAACCGGTACGGAAATGTGGGGTGTGGTCGGCCCCACAACCATATTCGTCACCATCTGCAGAGAGAATGCTTGGTCAAATCCGCCTATTCTCTCAAAAGTTGTTGATTCAACACCTCGACTGGTCCTCTGAATCGGGATAGGGAGATGATAGAGAAAGTGTCGTTCTCCAGAATCCCAATTCTCAATCTCCACAGTCCTCTGAAGTGTATATTGAGTTGAAACTGGATACTCATGCGCAGGGCCGATGGACTTCCACAGGTCACCCAACCACATCTCCAATTGCCTGTTCACATGCTCTTGTGCAGGAGTGAAGAGAAATACGAAGGCGATGGCGATGACAAGCACCAGATTGCGAAATTGTCGGCCGGATTTCTTCTTCCTTCTGCGCGCCGCTGCTGCTCGCGCTCGCGCTCTCGGGTCGGCCCCGAACTCAACCTTTCTCGGGCTAGTCCGGTTTGACCGGCCTGCAACTCGCTGTGGCATCCCTTGTGAACCTGCGGTGATTCTGCCACAAGAATGACAGATGGTTCTCGAAGTTTGCATCGGCTCCATGCAATATGGGCAATGCGACATCATTATTGTCTGTCCGACAGACCACGATAACGGTTATGTTGACATCTATCAGACTTCTAGAGTAACAGCACATTTTCACTTTGATTCAGTAACTCCAATACGATGGGACTAGTTTGCACAACTGCGGTCATCTTTGACCTGTAGTCACAATCGTATACAGGGTGGAGCCATTGCTCACGGTGAGGTGTTCACGACGAAAGTGAGGGTGTGATTTGTGGTGTCCATTTACCGATACAGATGTATATCTTCGTTGAGCCGATGAGCAGGCCGCATGAAGACCTACTCATCCTCATGATGGGTGACATACTCGCCCTTCTCTCTCTCTCGCTTCTGCCGCCGCCTCTTCTCAGACATTCGCACTGTTCTTTCGTATTCCTGCTTGATTGAGGGGAGTAGGGCAGCAGGTAGCCATTTTTCTTCTGCAACTGTGAATCCCCAGTATGCAGCCAGTGGAAGAATAAGCAGGAAGATGGGCTGGGCGGTGACTGAAAGAAGGGTGATTATCAGCAACAGTCCTCTGAATATGCCCGTCTGCCACATAACTGAAAGAGGTTTTTTCAGGGTGATTGCAGCACCCTGCCATGAGCCGAGAGCAGCTTCACCGACAGGCAGGGTAATGGTTATCCAAAGTCCGACGGCAATCATCTCAGGAGTGAAGCCCGATACATATCCCGGCCATCCGGGTGACGCCATCCTTATCATCAGATACGAGCAGATGATTGCCCCCATTCCAAGACCGAGAGTCCATCCCGATGTGGGGGATGCGCGCAACAGACGAACACCCTTTCTGGTGAGCAGGTAGTGAATCACAAGTGACTGGAGGAGACCGAGAAAGAACATCAGACTGAGATTTGCGACACCGACAGCACGAAAGTAGGCCACCTCCTGAATGAACAAACCGTCGATGAAGTAGACCGAGGCTGAGCCGACCACGATACCCCAGCCGAGGTGTTTGGTGGCGTTGGGCATGTCGTAGAAACCCGCCATCCGGCGCATACCACCCCGCCAACCGGCGTAAACCCCGAGAAGACCAAAGGCGATGAGCAGTTGCATCTGCATCTGCGGTATATCCACTGCCATTGAGGAGGCGAGCCTATCGTCTCTGATTTATTCTTTGCACCACAGAGGTGACATTGCGCCACTAAGCCCACGAAGATAATCGGTCGCCTAATAGTCTATGTCTGCCCGAGGGAGTGTAATTTCGCCGCCCAACTTCACCCATGGCTCAGAGGTCTGCCACTGATTTCTTCTGCTCTGGTAAAATGAATAGGCGGCGGATTCAAACATGAGCACCGGCGCCGCAGGTTCGGTGGAGTGAATGGCTCTCGAAGGATTGAGGAGCGGAATATTCACCGCCATCTCAAAATTGAAAGGGAAAAGAAAACTCGATGAGGCTGAACTTGCCGAAATGATTCGCTCCATTCGGAAGGCACTGTTGGAAGCCGATTTCAATGTGCGACAGACGAAGGAAATCGCCGAACGATTGGATTCCCGTATGAGGGATGAAGAGCCGAGGCCAGGAATCACACTCCAAACCCATGCACTGAACATCCTCTACACGGAACTTGTTCGGTTGCTCGGTTCTCCTCGTGAGATAGTCCCGTATAATCAGACCGTTCTGATGGTCGGTCTTTATGGTCAAGGAAAGACCACTACGACGGCAAAACTAGCCGAGTGGTGGCGAAAGAAACACGCCATGAAGGTGGCGGTTATTGAGGCCGATGTACATCGCCCCGGCGCTTATGCGCAACTGAAACAACTGCTTGCAGATTCTCCGGTAGAGGTCTATGGGGAACCAGAGGAGAGTGACGCACTGACCATTGTCAAGAATGGCCTCGCAGCCGTTGGCAGCGCTGACCTCGTAATCGTCGACACTGCCGGCCGTGACCGGCTGGACCAGGAATTACAGGATGAATTGGACCAGATTCACAGGGTCGCTAATGCTACAGAGAGGTTTCTCGTCATTGATGCGCAGGTCGGACAGGCTGCAGGGCCAGTCGCTGCCTCTTTCCATGACCTTGTCGGGATAACCGGTGTGATTGTCACCAAATTGGACGGAACCGCCCGTGGAGGTGGGGCTCTCTCCGCAGTGGCGGCAACAGGAGCCGGCATCACCTTCATCGGAGAAGGCGAGAAAATTGAAGATTTAGATAGATTTGAGGCTGACAGATTCATTTCGCGACTGCTTGGAATGGGTGACATCCGAGGTCTAGTCGACCTCGCCCCCGATGACCTTGATGCAGAAGAGGCGGCTAGGATCGCCACCCGTTTAATGTCGGGAAGATTCACCCTCAATGACATGTACAAACAGATGGAGATGATGTCCAAGATAGGAACCGTCGACAAAATTCTCTCACATATGCCTATGGGATTTTTCGGTGGAATGGGAAACATGTCCACAAAACAGAAGCAGGAGATGCAGGACAATCTCGAACAGTTCCGAATCATCATGGATAGCATGACCGCAGAAGAGAAAAACGAACCGACCCTCCTAAAACAAGAGCGGATTCGACGAGTTGCGAGAGGTTCTGGGACTACAGAAAAGGATGTCAGGGAACTCATTGCCCAGTGGAAACGCTCGCGCAAGATGATGAAGGGCGTGCGAGGCAACAGAACGCTTCGCAAGCAGATGAAACAGATGATGGGCGATATGGACGACGACATCGCCATCTAGAGGTGGTGGAATGGGTCGGCGAAAGTTCGCTATCGTAGGCCACCGCGCCCAATCCGCCGGCCAATTGAATCTGAATGACTTGGCCGCTGCTGGTGGCCGAATCGATGTCCTCGTCAGAGCCGTAAATGCGGCTCTCTTCCTCTCACACGGAATCCGTAGGGATACCGAAGTCATCCTTCACCTCCTGCATGGCAACAGAAGCGGAAGGAGAATCAAATTTGATGGTTCTACTCTGCGCGGAGTTCACCCTGATGAGCGGGCCATAGCCGGTCAGATCGGCAAAGTGCTCCTTAAGGAGAGAACTGTGGTAGGCCAATGGGAGGAAGTGCACCACGGCATGTCGCACTCATGGGGAAATCTCGAGACGACATTGGATGAATGGGATAGTGAGAACTGTCAGGTCATTCACCTGACTGCCGATGCAGATGATTTGGCAACCACTGAATTACTTGATTGGGAGAGGCCAGTCGGGTTCGTCCTGTCAGACGACCAACCTTTCACGGCTGAAGAAGAAGGAATCCTTCAACTCAAGCGGTTAACTGCTCTTTCAATTGGCGAGAAATGGCTACAAGGGCATATTGTCATCGGAATAGTCCACCACATCGGTGACGGGAGGGTCTGAGTCAATCGCTGACTACCCAAGGATGCACTCCACCTTTCCTGACGGTCGAGACTGAGTCAATCGCTGACTACCCAAGGATGCAGTCCACCTTTCCTGACGGTCGAGACTGAGTCAATCGCTGACTACCCAAGGATGCACTCCACCTTTCCTGACGGTCGAGACTGGGTCAATCGCTGACTACCCAAGGATGCACTCCACCTTAACCGACGGACTGGTCTGAGTTAATCGCCGCAAGCGCGAGGCCGCACTCCCGCCTCGCAGATGGACGAGCATGAGTCAATCATCGCCAACCCAAGGGGGCAGTCCCGCATCGGTGATGGTTGCGGCCAATACTTCATCAGATATGGAGAGGGGGTGGCCCTGTGGCCATGTGCCAAGAGTGGATACACTAGCCTTTCCCAAATTGACACAATGTGAATCTCCGTGACATAGAGGTTCATCCTCGATATGAGCGGAGCCGAGTTTGATTTTCCATTGCGAATCACCTTCATCACTGACTATGGTGATGTGGTCTCTGTACCATCGGCCACCGAGGTGGGTGGAGGCAAAATCTCCGTCCCAGCCTAGGGGAACATTGAGATTGAGATAGACATCCCCTTTCACCAGAGCATTGCGAAGGACATCATCTCCATTTTCACCCAGAGGCGGAAAACTACTACCGTGAACCCTTCCGAGGTTCGCCGGGACATTTGGGATGATATTACACACTCTTTCCAACAGTTCGAGTGTCGCTGTGACCGCTACATCAAAATTAATCGGCTCGTATGAATCGATACTCGTCGCAATCGCCGGCAGGCCACATGTTCCAGCCTGCCGCGCTGCACCAATGGTCCCAGAATGGAGGACATCAACCGACATATTTGGGCCGCGGTTGATACCACTGAGGCACACCGCTGGTGTCGGAGTGCCTGCGGGAAGACCACCGCCGAGGGCGAGAAGGACGCTGTCTGCTGGATAACCAGAGACATCGAACAGGTGCAGTTCCGGCCCGCCCTCTTTCAATCTATAGAGAGATAGCAAGTCATCTCTTCGACGAAGATGTAAGAGTCGATGGAGAGTAAGGTGCATGGTGGATGCTGACCTCTCTCGGTCCGGTGCACAGACCACTACGGGATAACCTGCATCGACAAGCCCCTGCACCAACTCAACTATACCCTTAGCCTCGATGCCATCATCGTTGGTCACTAGAACTGTGTGTTTCATCCTTCACCCCTCCAATGTATCGCCATCTGCTCCGTCGACGGAACCCTGTCCGAGGGTCACCAATATCACCCCTCCTATTAGGAACATGCCCCCCACCCAAGTGTGAACAGCTGGGACGGTGGTTGTACCGAGAGCCCAGCCAATGACCGAGCCTATGAGAGGTTCGAATAGAACTGCCACTGAAATGACGAGTGGGTCGAGGTATCGCAACACTCCGTTTATTCCGGTATGGCCGACTAACCCTGGCACCAATGCGAGATAAATGACAGCAGACAGCCATGAAAACTTCAACCATCCAAAGACCTCGAGATGTGAGTGTTCGGAGGAGAAACCTGTTCCTTCGAGTAGAATTGATGACAACACCAGCAGCAGAGATGCGATAACGGTCACTGGGAAGGCGTAGATGAACAGCGGCACCCACCTTCTCAACACCCTACCGGCGGCGAGATAGCCAACTATAGCCACCGCTCCGATGAAGGCTGCCGTATCACCTATCAGAGTGGCATCCCCTTCGGATTGAACACCCAACAATACCACTCCAGCACCGATGAAACCGACAATCGCGCCTGCCATCTCCCGCGGCGAGAGGGATTTACCGAGAATCACCATCCCAACAACAATGACGAGAGGATGAGCAGTGACGAACAAGAGGCTGTGGGTCAGGGATGTGTGGTCGAGCGACCATACCCATGTGGCAAAATGAATCCAGAGACAGATTCCCGAGCCGATGATGATGGAGATGACTCTTCGATTCAGTATCTCTGCAAGATAGTCTCGCCCCCTCCCTTTCATGCTGAGGAGTTGGGAAATGAAGAAGGGCAGTAACACCAAGGAGGTCGCCTGAAGACGCCATGAAGCACGCAATAGCGGTGGTACTTCGTCAATTAGTTGGAAGACTGCACCGGCACTGGAAACAGAGATTACCGAGAGTGTGAGAACTACCCAAGCGAAAGCAGGTGGCTTTTCAGCCAAAGAGAACACCTTAACCCAACTCTGCATCGAGCAAGTCATCTTTCGGACCGATGATTCCAGCCTTCCTGAACAACCAATAGATACCCAATCCTATCATTACGTTCATGGCCACGAAGGCTCCAAATCTCGCCCACGGATACCATGACAGGTCTCCAAGAACCTCTGACTCCATCATCTGGTTTCCGTCACTGTCGAGAATCGGTGTCTCGCCGTCGAATAGGGGAATCTCCTCTCCAGTCGGCAACTCGTCGACGACAGCGAAAACGGCACTTTCAACCCCGAGAAACGCTTCGCCGGTCAACATTCCGGCGGCGAGCATGAAAGTGCCGAGCAACATGATTGCGCGCTGACGCTCGGCCTCTTTGTTGCCCTCTTTTTGGCGAATCTTCTCAACTTTGGGTTTGAGTCTCTTCGCCTCCCACCAGTCTCTCAGTCCACCGCCGATGAGCATCGGGAATGTGGCGAGAGTGGGCAGATACATACCCAATCCGAAAGAGGTGCCCATTCCGGTAGCCCATTCTATGAAGCAGCCGAGAATGAAGCCGAGTCCGAGAGCGTAGAGGTTGCCTTCATTCTCGGCCAGAAGAATGGTGAATGTTGCGAAGGCGTTTGCTTGCGGTGCCAGCAGATTGATACTGCCGTCTGCAAGCATCTTGGAGAGAAAGATTGCCACTCCCGCTCCAAGAATGGCTCCGGGAACAACACCCAAGATGTTGCCCTTGGAGATATGATAAGGACGATTACCTATGTAGAGACTGTTCTTGTAATCGCCGACAACTGTCCCAGACATGGAGATGGCTGACCCAAAGACTGTCGTTCCAACCAAACCCAACAGGATTGCCTCCTCCTTCGAAAGGCCAAAGGTGTCGCGCAGGTTGAGGAATAGCCCGAGTAATCCCAAGAGAACGATGAACGATGTGCCACTGACAGGTTCAATGCCCGTTTCACCCATAACGCGAACTGCGATGGCGCCAAGCAGGAAAGTTGCGATGCCGACAATGATTGCAAAAATTAGGCTTGGAATCAGAGGGAATCCACCGATAGTGAAAATAAAGGTCATGGCGAAGAACGAGATGACAATGAAAATCGGCAAATGATAGAGCGGCCACTCATACCACCCCTTTCCTTCGATGTATTCAGCACCCTGTTCTCCTTTGAACGCCTTGCTGATGTCACCGAAGATGTTGATGAAAGTAGGAGCCATCTTGGCGAGTCCAAGAAATCCACCGCCGAGAATCGCCCCAATTGCGATGACCCTGATGAGGGTTGAATAGACCACCATCTGCACTACTGGACTATGTGGAACGGTCTGAGGGTCGCCGATGTCTGAGAGTGTGAAATAGTCGCCGAGAGCAGCGATGTAGACGGGCACATCCAAGGCGACTGCTAACGGCACAAGATAGAACCATGCTACAAGAGTGCCAAGATTTACTAGAATAGCAACCCTCAGTCGCATGAACCAGCCGATAGCGAAGAGAGTCGGAGACATCTCTATTCCGAGATATGTGTATTCGAAGGGATTGAACCGCTCCGGGTCATAGTGAGTGATGCCATTTGACACACCCTCCCAAGTCCCATGTTGCCCCTCCACGGTAGTTATTCCGGCCGGCTGATGGAGTGCATGGTGGCTGAAAATTGAAGAGAGGGCGGTGCCGGCGAATGAGACCTTCTGAGCGATGACATCCACCGCCGATGCCGCCACCCCGTCAAGATGCCTCTTCCACGACAGTGGATAATCTATCAGGAACATGAATAGCATCGTGGCCACAGTGGAGATACCGACTGTCTTGAGTGACTCCTTCGCCTGCTCCGCCGCCCCCGATGATACATCGCAGGCGATATCCAGCAGTACGAGTGTCGCTTCAAATCCCGGCATTGGGAGAGGGTCTTCGACCAGCCATACCCGCCGGAAGATGATGAAATACATCACTCCGAGGAATCCAGCGAACATCGAGGCGATGATGCCGATGAATGCCAATTGAAAAGTATCTACATTGCTAATCAGATGAGTTCCAGAAACTTCGTAATTGGGACTTGTAGCCAATAAGAAAATAGCTGGAAATGTGAAAATGAACCCTGTTGATGCGTGAGTGGCACCAGTGGTGGCGCTGGTGGCGATATTGACTTCTGAAGGAGACCATCTCATCGCCATTCCGAGAAGATAGGCGATGTACCAAGCGGCAGAGACTGCCAAGCCGATTTTCAGCCCGATGTAGGCTGTGACACCACTGAAGACTGCACCGATCAGTATTCCAGTGAGGACCTTTCCAAGCGACCAATGTGACACTTCGAAGGCCTCTTCGAGGTTCTTCTCTTCGAGATATTGTTCAAGCAGTCCGGTGTTAAGATTCTTGTACATCTCTTGGTCCAGCCAAGTGAGACTACCTTCCTCTATCGCCTTGATACCTTCTGCGGTCAGCGGTTGACGGTATGCCGAACGCTTGACACTCATTTCGGCTCACCATTCATCACTTGAGTTGCTGCGATTCAATGGTCGCGGATTATGCGGAATCTTCCCATCGCTTCCATCCACATGATTTCGCCACCCGATTCGATATTCTGCCCCTCCTCCAGTGGCAAGACCATCATCTCAAAGGTCTTAGCATCCATGGCATGAACCTCATTACCCTGTATGTGGGTGACTGTGGCAGACCCTTTCTCAATAATCGGAACGCTGATTTTGTCAGTCACGGTGCCAACATAACTTCGTTTACTGCCTGAGAATATGTCCTCCAACTCAAGCCGCGCCTTGGCACTGCCGTGCTTGCCCGGCTTTGATTTCGAGATTCTGAGAATCTTGTATGCTTCATCATCGACAGCGCAATAGCGCCCGACCTTCAGAGTGCGAATCTCGACCTTCTCCGTCCCCGCCATGTCAAACCCAGACTGCACCCCGACAATGCCTCTTATGATAGTTGCCTCATCCATGCTCGCCAAACGAGGCCGACGGTGGTTCTCTCATTCTCTTGACTAACGATGGGACACGAGCGTCACTTGCCATTGAACCTTATTCACTGAACTGGTAAACGGGGGTCGTGACCCAAGCAGAACAAACGCAATCAGTTCGGAAATTAATCCGCAGCCGTCTGAGGTCCTGTGTCCTTACCTGTATGAGTAGAAACCCTCGCCGCTCTTCCTTCCTAGTTTCCCCTCTTCGACCATCTCAACGAGAAGAGGTGCGGGTGCATACTTGTCATCCCCGAAGCCTTGGTGTAGAACCCCCATGATATGCAGAACAGTGTCGAGACCGATGAGGTCCGCTAAGGCCAACGGGCCAATTGGGTGATTCATCCCCAATTTCATGATGCCGTCTATTGCAGATGGTTCGGCAATTCCCTCCTGCAGTGCAAGAATCGCCTCATTGAGCATCGGGCAGAGTAGGCGATTGGAGATGAATCCTGGCGAATCCCTGCAGGCGAGAGCAGTTTTGCCCATCTTCTCCGCAGCGGTGGTGACGGCGGATGTCACCGTATCAGAAGTCTCAGAGCCGGTGATGACTTCCACGAGTTTCATAATTGGAACTGGATTCATGAAATGCATCCCGATAACTGCCTGAGGCCTGCTGGTGGCTGCGGCTATCTCGTCTATGCTGATACTACTCGTGTTGGAGGCGAGGATTGCATCAGATTTACAGACCTGGTCAAGAGTCTTGAATGTAGAGAATTTGAGGTCTGGAATCTCTGGGATTGCTTCGACGACCAAATCAGCATCAGATGCAGCCGCCAATTCGGTTGCTGTGCTAATTCTCGCCAGTGTAGCATCAGCGTCACCTTGAGTGAGTCTCTCCTTACTGACCAATTTGGACAACGAGCGGGTGATAGTGTCCATCCCCTTTTCACAATACTCCTTTTTGATGTCAATCATGGTCACTTCATAACCGGCGACGGCAGCGACTTGAGCGATTCCGTTCCCCATCTGACCGGCGCCGATGACAGCTATTCTCTGAATCTCCATGACCTCGTCGGGACGCAGTCTCTTTATGGCGATTCTCATGCTTCGCTCTGACATTATAGAGGATATCCAATCATCTCAAATGTGAGCGATTCTGAAACAGAAAACTTCCAGTGTGTGAGTTTAACCTACCCGAATCAACATATGGGTGGGCGATTGGTTGGCCATTGTCGTTCCGGACTGTGAGATATACTTGGGCGAGAAGTCCACACACAGGTAGGCGATTCGTGGGCCTTTGGCATTCCGAACTGTGAAATATAATAGGGCGAAAGATCCTCTCACAGGTAGGCGATTGGTGGACCTAAGGCTTTCTGGTCTGTTAGTCTTACTTGGGCGAGGAATCAAGATAGGGGTTAGGAGCCGGACGGGTTCAGCCTATCGCCTTGCGTCTCCACAAATAGATGAAAGAACAATAGGACCCATCCGATAAATGAGAAAGCCCATAATGCTCAAGTTGGCCGGTGGATTCAGTGTGGACCGATTTCGTTGGTCAGACCCATTCTTCCCAATATCCCTCTTCATTTCTATACCACCACTGCTCGGACCCCGTCGGCCATTCGAGCCATTCGTAACCGTCATCACTCATCTCACCGAGCAACTCCCAATGCGGGTAATGTTCGTCACTGCCACTCGATGCACCCATCACTTCCGAGGTTTTGATGCCCCCTCTCTGCCGTCGTTTGCTCAGTTTCTTTGCTCTCTTCTGCTTCTGCTTGACGACTATCGCACTTGAGAGTCCAACTAGGCCAAGAACGATTAAGACGAGTACGACGATTAGAGATGTGGGAAGGCCACTTGAGGACGACCCACTGTCACTGTAATCGAGGAGATTGACATCTTCAGGTGGGCAACCGGGGTCGGGATATGAGTTTTCAGAGGCGACGAGTGGACATTTGTCACCCAACCGCGCACCCGAGACATATTGTCCCGGCCAGCCCTCTTCGCGAGTGGCGGTCCACGCAGGGTTGTCATAATTGTCGTAGAATCCATCTCCATCTGCATCCGACCATTGTGTGGGTTCAACCTTCCAAGCGTCTGCTCCGTGTTCGGGACCCCAACCAGATTCTGGGTCACTATACCCATCTCCATCTTCATCAGGGCAACCTCGCCGGTCCTCACTCGATGTCCCATGTCTGTTGGGGCAGGCGTCACCATCAGTTCCTGAAGAGTTGTCACCATAGCCGTCGCCATCGGAGTCGGCGGATTGAGTGGGGTCATCCGAGAAGACACCATCCGGCCCATCGTCAGGATTCATCACCCCGTCGCCATCGTCATCGCTTTCGACTTCCGCACAGCCATTTGGTCGAATTATAGCGGCGTGTTCCAACGGGGTATTAGGACAGAGGTCCAAATCATCCATGATACCGTCTGAATCGTTATCTCTCTCCGACGGGCCACAACCAACTTCATCGATATAAGGCAATTCAAGGGTTGGAGTCTCGATACAGTGGTCGGGCGAATCTCCAGCCCAATTATCTCCGAAACCATCACCGTCAAGGTCGGCCCATTGGGTTCCATCATCTATGAAAACATCCACACCATCTGACCAACCATCACCATCTTGGTCAGGACAACCTAGTGCGTCTTCAGTGGAAGTACCGGCCAAATCAGCGCAGTCATCTGCCGATTGACCCTCAGGATTGTCACCATATCCGTCACCATCTCTGTCAGCCCATTGAGTAGGGTCGGTCGGATAGGCGTCACCAGCCTCATCAACCCTGAGGCCACCACCATCGAGGGTGAAGGAATAATTATCCCCCCAACCATCACCGTCACTGTCTATCCATTGCTCAGGGTCAAGAGGAAATGCATCTGCACCGTCGTCAACACCCCATTCTGAATCTTCATCTGACCAACCATCACCATCGGAATCGGGGCAACCGAGTCGGTCCCTAGTCGAACTTCCGCTGGCGAGGGGGCAATCATCGGCATTCACACCAGACGAATTGTCGCCAAATGTGTCATTGTCACCATCAGCCCATTGGCTCGCCTCGTCGGGGAAGGCATCTGCGCTATCCATCCAACCATCGAGGTCGCGGTCAGGGCAGCCCAATGAGGGTGTTATTGACTGGCCGGATTCATTGATACAGTCGTCTTCGTGGTCAAAGAAACCATCCCCATCGCTATCAATTTGGTGAGTTGCACAGCCGTTTTCATCAACGCTCTCTCCGAGCCAAGTACCGGCACATGAGTCATCACCATCCCAGACACCGTCCCCATCCGCATCGGGGAGAAGATGACTTGCATTGACTCCGAGTCGAGCCCATGCCTCCACTCGCGAGAGAATACCCAACCGTACGAATCCTATGTCATGCCATAGGTTCTGCGCGCTGTCCGAGAGCATCCAGTTGAGAAAATCATAGAACTTTGCGAGGTCTGCTTCGTTGAGTGACAACAAATAATCTGCCTGTGCTGGATAGGTTCCGTTGGAACTGTTGTAGTATGATGGATAGATGGAAACCCCGCCCGCAGAAATGTGGTCTGCGGCTCCATGGGTCCAATTATCGGCAATTGGAATGACAGTTATTCCACTATAATTTTCAGTCACCCTCATCTCTGTGAAACCGAGGGAGTTGTCGAGTTGCGAAATGGCATACAAAACATCACTCCGTGACTCATCCGCCGTCCTGAACCTCGACGAGGAGGAAGTGAAGAAATTCTCAGCGAATTGACAATCCGCGCAGGTGAGCAACCTTGCAGTCATTATCGGAACAGAACGATTGTCCCACCTACCGAAGACATGGATTGGCTCTTGTGGACAACTCGAATGGAGGTCGCTCCATTCTCTGACCCCATCGACATCGTTGTTCGGAGCCACAGAAGTCAACTCAAGGGGAGGCGCCCATGCGGGTTGCACCAACACCGCATCACTAGCTGCAGAGAGCACCCAACGCAACTGCCCCATCGATAAGCCGCCAATCTGCGAGAGACACGCCTCAGCAAACCCACCCTGTTTGACTAGGAAGGCTGCGGGCATCCGTCCGACTGGAATCTCGAGGAGCCGGTGCGGTGACGAGGTACAGTCAGATAGTCCGGAAATGGAGTGGTTTGCCAGTGGAGAGGCGATGTGCTCCGCCAGCCTGACCGTATTGCCCGAGAGAATCGACTCTCCGTTGCAGAGAGCCTGAGTAGCTTGCGTTAAAGTCTGGTTCATGTGTAGAAGCGGACGGAGGTGAGAGGGGAAATTTGACCGCCATCTGTTCATCATCAATTCTCCCGTAATCTCACCCTTCACCTGAATGTAGGCTTCCGGCAATACATACAACGATATTCTTCCATTGGTCTGAGCGAAGGCGATTTTCAATCCATCTGGAGACCAAGCTACATCGCGAGCACCCCTGCTGTTGGATGACCCCAAGGTTGCGAATGTACCAACAGAGGACCAGTCACTTGTCCTATATATTTTGGCCGAACTGGAATCGGCAACGAATACGAAATAGGCACCTGAAGGATGGAAGGATATCTGATTGATATCGGTGAACCCGTTGTGGATCTCCGTGACATACGAGCCGTTGATGGTGTTGTAGACATATAAGGTCCCATCATCTCCGGATGTAAGTAGCCACCTACCATCCGGACTGAGAGCCATGCCTCGCGCTACTGCCGAATGGTTGTGATGGGTATTCAGAGTTGACCCATTTGAAGTGATGTTCAGAGATGATTCCTCACCGTGAGTCGAGGCAACCAGTCGGCTGTCTGGTGTGGTGGCAACATTGTAGATTATATCAGGCATCTCAAAGGAATTTCCGACTGTCCAGGTGTTCACCTCAAACATCCTGATGATTCTCCCCTCT
The DNA here is from genome assembly GCA_964342465.1 of uncultured Candidatus Poseidoniales archaeon. Lineage (GTDB taxonomy): Archaea > Thermoplasmatota > Poseidoniia > Poseidoniales > Thalassarchaeaceae > MGIIb-Q1. The sequence continues at coordinate 188,996 of CAYFFQ010000002.1, forward strand.
CCTCCAGTCAATAGATGTGAGCCGTTCGAGGTCCAAGAAACCGAATATATATCTCCGCTGTGTAGCGATGATAGGTTGGCGACGATGGAAGCCGAGAATGAAGCCCAATTCATCTCCAAGACGAGCACCCTCCCCGTACCGGCCACACTATCAAAATCGCCGGAAAGAGCAAGATACGAACCATTGGGGGAGAAGGCGAGTGACCTCACATCGTCGTTCAAGGTGTAGAGGGTGGATATGGTTTGGCCGGATGAGGAGAAAAGTTTCACCACCCCAGAACGACCAGCACCGGCGAAGTAGACACCGTCGGGTTCCCAACTCACGGCATGTGCGATACTACCAAATCCTGAACCACCTACATTGTAGTAGACCTCGCGAATGGAGGTACCCCAATCTCCAGTCGATGCCCCGACAAAATCGGGATTTCCGTCCCCATCACCATCTGGGCATCCAGAATAGCCAATGGTGGAGTTCCCACTCGCATAAGGGCAGTCATCGATAGAATCATCCAAGCCATCACCATCGCCATCAACGGCACTGACTGAGGTAAGTGGCGCAAAAACCACCAGAATGATGATTGAAGAGATGAACGCCGATGCTCTTGATGGAGAGGCTGCGTTCATGGTGGCCAGCGATGAATGATTGCATTTCATCATTTTGACTTGTTGATTCTAGAATCCTTCTCCTGTTGTAGAATGGTGGCATCGGCGTCTGCCAACTCCTCAACGCTTGCTGGTGGCCTACCGACCGGTCCGTGAGAAGAAGGAATTGATATTTCATTGAGATTACCTTCATCCACTGCAGCGATCTCTCCACTCTCTTCTACCTCACCATCTTTGATGTCTAAGAGTAACTCCGGGTCTAATGGTGATATCATCGGGTCAATCTCGTCAGAGATTCTCTTCCTCATTCTTACCGCTAGGAGAGGCAAACCGAACAGACCACAGAGAAAAATCACATTCAGAAATGAACCGGGGGCGACTATCTTCGCCGATGCAGAGGCCTCAGTAGCAACAAACTCATTCTCAACGAATTCTGTGAATTTATTACCTGCGTGGTCAATGAGAACCAATTCAACTCTCCACAATCCGGGGCGGCCCACATCTCCAATCTCGAGAATGAGATGGTCTGATGCGGGCAGGTAGCCCATGTCTGATGCGACTACCTGCCGATTCTCTTTCGCCGCCAATGACCAAAATGCAATGTCGTCATCGAGCAGGTCGGCTCTGACGACCAACTGACAGTTGGCGACTCCATGCATGTCGAAGATGGTCTTGACAGGTTGGGTGTCACACTTCGAATCACCCCATGACAGTGTGGCGAGAGGTGCGGTCCTATCCACTTCGATTGTACTATGCACAGTTCTACTGTTTAGTGCAGAATCGATGCTAGAAACAGATATTCCAAACTCACCATCGTTTTCAGGTAAACTGATGGGTTCAGAGTATCTCCCGCCAAAACAAGTGGTTGCATAAGTGCTACCCTCTCCGGTTTTAATTGTGAGAGGTAGGTCGGACTCACATTCACCGGAGATATTTATTGTCTCTGCAGCAGTGTGTTCACCAGTAATTGGCGAGTCTATAGAAAGAATTGGTGGGCGCGAATCAAGAGTCACCTTCAACTCAAAAAGATATATTCTATCCAGCGCCTCTACTTCAAACCGAATACGATTCTCGCCCTCTGTCAGATGCACAGGAATCTTCAATTCACCACCGGCGAGTTCGGAACCATTCTGAACGACCCAATTATTACCATCCCAGAGTTTGCTTACCCATCCTTGAGCCACCCCAAGAGTAAGGTCTGCATATACTGTAGAAGAATTGACGATTCCATGGTTCCATTGTGCAGTCAGCGTTGGAATGTAATGTAGGTCTGACATATTGACATCAATACAGTCGATCGCTATATTTTGGTCAGGACCTAGGGAGAGGTCCTGCGCCAGTAGGCAGAGTTGATGGCTACCGATAGATTCCAACTCAAAGGCGAACTGTCCACCCAACTGTCCGGGCTCGAATTCGCCCACGATTTCGCCATCGACCGTCAAGGAATGTTGTGCGTACTCCGATAATTGCCACTCAATTACCAAGCGATGGTCAAACAATGTCTCATTGGAAATCGGATTCACCCAAGAGACCAGTGGTGCCTCTCTGTCCAACAGTAGTGTGAAGTTCTCCCAACCCCAATTTCCAGCCCAATCCTGAGTTTCAACGAACAGTTGCCACCTCCCGTCAGGCAGGCCACTATGGTTGATTGGCACAGTGAAGAGGGTGAGTAGGTCGGACTCCGGTGGTGGTGCGCCTGCTCTCATATGCTGGGAAATGTCATCACCCCAAGGTGGTTGGTTACGCTCGGTGCAGGACGACTGCCATTCAATACCGGATTCATCTATCATCTGGATGCAAACAATTCGTGTGTCATAGAATAGGTCTAATTCCACATTAATTGGTGACTGCTTTGCATTCAATCTATCTGTTTGGGCCAATTCAGTCAGACGCCACGACCCATCATCCGAATCTCCCGAATAGCCGAGCAGACCGATCTGTGGTTGCTGTCCATAGTTGCTCGCACCCCAAGCATCGTAGGCGACATCAAATTCGAGATTGTTCCAATTACCGGCTGCATCCCTCGCCACTAGAGTGAAGGTGTTGAGGTCGACCCAATCCCAAGTGGAAGGATTGTTGCCATCTCCATTCAGATTGACCCAGTATGTGGGATGGAGAAGCAATTCTGCTTCACCGCGGCCGTCTTCGTCAACCGCAATTTCAGTCCCATTCAGATACAGGGACGAGCCTATCTCTGTCTGCACCTCAATATGCATTATTGAGTTGTTCGTCAAAAATTTCCAGCCATTGACCATGATGGTTGGATTGATATCATCGTAATTGACCATCAATTGGCTGGAATTACCACGGCCCGCCACATCTGACAGCGAGGCGTTGAATGTGCGCCACCCGTTGTCCGCCGGAAGGGTGAGGTTGAGCCAAGCTGAGCGCAATATCATGTCGACTATGGGTTGTGTAGAGGGTGGATTACCGCTGGCCACGAACGACCAAGAATCGGTGATGATGAATTTGTCCAGTTTGATGCCATCCTCATACATCCAGATGGAAAGGTTGTATCTCCCGGCAGCCGGAATTGAAAATTGAATAGGCGTTGCCGATGGGCCACCACCGAGATTGGTCCACTCCCACGAGTTCGATGGGTTCACCTTCATCGGCCCCGACTGGGTGATGAGGGAACCGTTCAAGCCAACATGGATGGAATCATCACTGGCGTTACTGGCGTTCATCCTCGCCCATAGATAGTAGGTTCCAGCATTGTCAAATTCTATTGGATACTGGAGTGCATCACCATCTGAGAAGGTGGATGACTGCCAACCCGAATTATCAGAGGAAGCCATTATCGTCTCCCCCATCAATTGTGTTTCAACCCATTTCGGTGCATTTCCATCCGCCCCTGCTACTACAGAGGTAGCATTTTCAGCCTCAAAGACGAGACTGCCATTGTTGAGATGGAAATGAGAACCACCGTCCTCAGTCGCAAACTCGTTCCAATGGCTCCACGAATCAGACAGAATGTGGGTCGGACCACCTTTCTCCGCCAAACCCTCCACCGTGTACGAAGCATTTCTCCACTCGAGGAGGGGAGAGGTATCCATGAACAATTCTGAGAGAGAGAATCCACCGCTGAAATCATGCGCTTCAACTCTCAAGGGAATAGTCTGATTGGTATGAGTCAAGTTTGCAGGGGTCATGAACTGCAACTGTGGTGGAAGTTCTTCCAATCGATAATCGTAGGCAAGCCTGATGGAACCACCAGAGGCGAGATTTACGACTATGAAACCCTCCCAAAGACCGGAGGTTTGGGGAAGTGACAGTGAAAGGTTCACATCAAAAGCAGATATGGGAATACGACCACCCAACTCGCTGCTGCCATTGGGGAAGCGGGTGACAATGTCTGACTGGTTCAATGGAGTAAAATCATTGATGAGGAGAGAGTTGCCAGCGATGACTGTCTGCCTCAACCAAAAAGAGACATTACCAGAAGGCACATCAAATCCGTGAACCACAGCCCACCACTTTCCATCCGTCGGCGACTCTATAGAAATCTCTTCGGCTGAATTCCAATTTCCACTGGTTGCAATCTGCTCACTCCCCCAATCGAGGACTCCGTTTCCATTTTTATCACGATAGAGTGCTAGGTCGAGGTCAGTTAGGGTAGCGAGTGAATCTATTTCCACTTTCAACAACTCAGCACCCTCTACATCGATTTCATGGGTATATCCTGAGGATGACCAAGTTCCAGGTGTGTCCTGCGTAGCAGTTTCACTCGGGAGGAGAACAGGTTGGGTCCAACCAAATCCCTCAATCGAAGAGACATCGATGGGCAATGTCGAGCCGATGGTAATCACTTCATCGCCCTCTCCATCAGCCCAATCTCTCACCACACGAGTCAGTGACCCATCTATGGCATCGACCAACCCGACACTGATATTCACGGGATTGTCATTTGTGTTCACCCCATGGCGAACGGAGTGAAGCATCATCTGTTTTATGCCGGGGGTGGCTTCCGCGATCAGCACCTCATGGCTACCACCAGTCGATGTCTGCCACCGGTATTTTCCATTACCGAGGTCCTCACTCTTCGATGATACTTCTGGGACGAGGTTGTATTGGCCGTAGGCGGTAGGGTCCTCAGAGTAGTAAGGATGGCCAGTTTCGCTCATCCAGAACACATCTACATCTGTGTATTGATTGTCAGGCCAATCCACATCCATGACGATTGCTCCATCACCTGAGAGATTGTACGGCCAATCAAAGGTCACGAATTTCCAGTCTCCCGACTCCGACCTCCACGACCATCGTTGCGCACCCTGTAACCATGTTTCGGAATAGAGAGATTGATTCGACATGTTACCATCTATTGGCAGTGGGGAGAGATTCATCGGACCATCTGATGCTACATTCACTATAACTGGCACGGCCCATGTATGGGAAATGTTGCTTGCCTCAAAGGTGATGTGTACCTGTTCCTGTCTGATTCCAGGGTCTGCGTCAACTGGAACATTGACACGACAATTCAGATGATGAACTCCACTCGATTGGATGGATGTGTTGCCACTACAGATGTCCAACCAAGTCGCATTATTGTCCGGGCCGAACGCAGTCCAATCAACTTCAATCGGTATCGGGTCGATGACATCCGTTCTGATATTCCTTCGGTAGACCCCGAGCAGTATTCCATCCCCGCTCCGTTTATGTGGTTGTCCGATTCTCACTTCGGATTGTCCCGAGGCATAGGTATGTGCTGTCACCATAGAGTATTCGCTACTTGATTCCATTTCCCCACTATCCACCAACGAATTGTTATTGGAGTCGGTCCACCAACGACCATCACCATCGTCATCATGCCAGCGCATCAGTTCTACATGGACTCTGTTCTCTTCGGAGAGGTCGTTATTTCCATCGAAACCGGCACCGGCAAGAGCAGCCCTCGCCCTTACAATTGATGTGCCTGCTGGTAGTGAGAGATTTGCATCACCCTTGATATGTACAGGAATGAGCAGGTCAGGCCGCGACGACTGATAGCCATCCCAACCGAGAGATGTGGATGAGTTCCATACCTCTGAGTGGTGCGCTAGAGGGGTCAGCGTCGCACCCTCCCATGAGACATTCAGAGGAGTGAGACCTGTGTTGTTCACTGTGAAATTTGCCCACGCCGTCTGTCCGGCCATCATGATGTTGGTGTTTGCCTCACGATGAGTACCATGATTGGCTCCGGCCATCCAATACGCAGGTTCAACCCAGGCCGAGCCATTGATACCCTTTATCACCTCGATGGCCCGCTTGACATCTGCAAACCCTGCACCTTGCACTAGAGGGTCATATCCTCGGTCCTCAGCCGTTGACATCAACAGATTTCGGACTGTCATGGCGTCAGGCCACACACCATGTTCCTGCATCCACGCCTCATAGATGAGAGCCACCAATCCCGCACCAATGGGAGTCGCCAATGAGGTGCCACCCCATGTTCTATAGGCAGAGTTTGCGTTAGTGACTTCATTCAATCCTCTATCTCCAGTAGCCGACCAACCAACTGTGACGATGTCGGGGTCAAGGCGGCTACCGGCATTGGGACCACGGTTTGACCATGCAGCAGCATCACCCCAAGTACCACCATGGGGCTGACCCGTCTGCGACGAAAATGCGCCGACTGAAACAACGCCATGTGCCCCACCCGGAGAGGCAGTTGTCCCATAGCCATGTCCTCCATTTCCTACTGCAACTAGAATAGTTGTGTTCCTTGAGTGAACCCTTGTCAACCAGTCTAGGTAGAGCGCCATCTGGTCGGTGCCATCGTTATGCACATTTGACCAGCCGAACGAAAACGAGCCGACCTGAGCCTCATCGCCACTGTCAGTGACACCATCGTAACCTTCTGTGAGGAATCGCCAAGCATCCATCCAAGACCCGCCAGCGTAGAAATCAGCGACGGCGATCAATTCTGAACCGGGAGCCATTCCCACAACCTTTCCATTGGCGATTGACCCCTGCGCAGATACCGCCGATGCACAGAGTGTCCCGTGATTACCACCGGGGTCATTCTGGTCATCAATCATCCATAGAACGAGGTCGCCCGCTGAGGCTATTCTATTCTGAAAACCAGCACGTGCAGAGTATGTGGAGGAGTACGGCACTCCGTTCACCCCATCACTTACCCAATATACGAGCCCTGCTGACTGGTCCCAAAGTCCGTCACCATTGGTGTCCAGCCCTGCCGTTTCATTACCCCGTCGAATGGCAATCTCTTCACCGAACTGGCCATCCCTGTCAAAGTCGACATAGACCGTCTCGTAGACGCCGGCGGTGATATCATCCACAACGAGAATATCCACATCGCCGCCGGCCCTTGTCTTCAATGCCGAATCGGGATGTTGGCCGGTATGGTAAACGCCTGAAAGTGAAGGAGGTATTCCGGAGATGTTGAATCCGGTCAGGTCAAGGAATGAATCATTGTTTGAGTCGTTATCCAAATTCGATGTATCGGAATAATACGAGCCACCATTGTCTGGATAGGCATCTCCATCTGCCAACCAGATGTCGATACTTCTCGGGTCCCACATGATAGGCCAACCATCGTATGGTGAGGTCGGGTCGTCAACTCGCGCCTGAGTTCCATTGAGGTCTGGGTGGGCAAAATCAATTCCTGAATCGACCACAGCCACTTTGACACCTCCCCCATCCACGCCCATGAGCCAAGAATCGGCAGCCCCGTGTAACTGGCCGGTCACAACCGAATTTACTTGAGGTGCATCCCCACTTTCCGAATTGATGGGATTCGGGACTCCGGGGTCCTCGAAGATGGAGATGACTCCTCTCACCCCCAACAACTTGGGGACCATCTGTGCGGTTGCAGTTACCTTCCGGTGTTGAATGGAATCTGAATCAATCTCACTTTTTTCAAACGATTGACCCCCTTTCAGTAATGCTTGTTCTGCCCCGAATCCGTGTTTTTTCTGCCACTCACCTAATGCATGAAGGTCCCGCGTCAGTACTAACACATCAACCATCTCATCTGCGCGGGTGAACCATGATTTTGCCGGTGGATAGATAGTCGGTTGGTCGCTGAAGCGGTATTCCTCGACCAAGTCAGCGGGTTGCGAGACGGGAGATTCCGCGCTGGTTACCGTGTTTTCAATGAGCAAGAGATTTGGTGAAATCTGCACTATCAGGAAACAGACGAAAAGTGAAGGCATCAACCCTCTAGATGCAGACTGCTGTTTGCTGACTACCATTAGCCTTGCGAAAGAGGATGAGTCCTTGAATGAGTCGCAGTGTTGTCTTGAAAGGATAAATCGTCATTCCTCTACTGGGGGCGTGCCTTGGATAGAGGATTTCGTCAGAAATTGAAGAGGCGATGTATGGCCGTCCAATTTGGCTGCCTGCAAGGGAGGGGATTGCCAACCGAAAGGCGCTTGGTTGTGCGTCAAGGTCAAAACGGGAGGGCGCTCGCGAGGGGGTACGAGTCCCGTAGTGTAGTGGTCCATCATCTCTGGTTTTGGTCCAGGGGACGCAGGTTCGACTCCTGCCGGGACTATACTTCATCGACAGTGGAGTATTGACTGCGAATCTGTTGTGTGTTCAGTATCTATCCGAAGGCTCGAGCACCGTCAAACATTGACTACAATCAAGGTGCTCGTGATGGGCCGCTGAACTGGACTGAGCGAATGAAATTAATGACAATCCGAGCGATGGAAGTTTGATGCAAGGCACGAGCATCGTCAAAGATTGACTACGATCAAGGTGCTCGTGATGGGCAATCAAACTGGACTGAGCGATTCAATCCTCCTAACAAATAAGCGAGGGAAGTTTGATGCAAGGCACGAGCACCGTCAAAGATTGACTACGATCAAGGTGCTCGTGATGGGCAATCAAACTGGACTGAGCGATTCAATCCTCCTTACAAATAAGCGAAGGAAGTTTGATGCAAGGCACGAGCATCGACTGAAACCGATGGAATCACTATGACATTGGATGATAACGAGATGCTCGTGCCGGGATTTGAACCCGGGTCGACGGATCGAGAGTCCGTCATGATGGGCCGAGCTACACCACACGAGCCGAGCAACCCGCCGACATACCTTCGGTATATCAACCAAGTGGCGAGCATCGTGTCTAAGGTTATTGAGCCACAGATGTGCGTTGGTGTTTCTTTCGTCCTTCTAGAACGGAAAGAATCGGGTTTTGATGTTGGATAGGAAGTGTAGTGGATTCACTTTCACCTAAAATTCACAGCATAGGCATGATTTCACTTTCACTTTTACCCAGCTCCCTTTATCGTTTGTTGATATAACACCCCGCAGTGGTTAGGGCCATGCAAACGAGAAGAATTGATGATGAGAATAGTTGCCGTATAGAGGCTGGGGATGTCGAAGTGCCACTGAGAACTTTGAAGAGAAGTTCTACAGACCTATTGAGTGATGTTTATTCACACACGGGTTTAGTCAGGATGGCGTCTTCTAGTGGACGGATACATCTCGCCCACCCTAACAACAAGAGAGAAGGTGGGCGGAATGAGGGAGTTCAATCTGCCCACATCAATCCTAAACCTAACTGGCGCAAGTTGATTGAATCGGTCAAGAAGGAGCGAGAGGTGGTCGCATGAGCAGAACCAAGAGGCTCAGGCAGGCGGTAGTGGATTATCTTGATGAGAATGGCAGGTCCAACACGGTTGATATTTTCGACCACCTCAATGACCGCTTCTCATGGGGGGCAACCATGAATCAGGTCGGCAACATCCTAGCCAAAGACATCAGGTTTGAAAAGGTGGGGCATGTGCGAGATTTCTTTCGCGGTGGCAGATATACAGTCTGCATTTGGGACCTCGCATGTCAGAGCGAAGGGGACCATGTTGCGTAGGCATCAAAGGCTAAACGCGACTCCGTACCCGATAGATGACTAGCAAGGAGTGGTGGACACTCGCCCGCGGCGTCAATGTTGTGATGGGTATTGTCACCGTACCCGTCGGCGCACTCATAGTCGGTGGCATCGCAGAAAGTGATGTTGGCATTCCCATCGCCTTGCATACTGCGAGTGTGGCCTCGTTTATGTGTGGGTGGAACGCCCTGAACGACATACTGGATAGTGAGGGAGACCGTATCAACCACCCCAATAGACCATTGGCGTCCGGAGCGATTTCCATCCTAGCCGCCAAACGATTTTCAATGGCTACCTTCGCCATATCAGCCCTCACATTAATCGGCATCATCATTCATGCGGAGATGTATATCGGTCGGTATGAGTGGCTTGATTCAGTCGCAATTTGGTTTACTGCATTGTTTTTGATGACCTCTTACGAATTTGACGGTATTCCTTTCAGTCCGTCATTAAAAAAACGTGGATTATTGGGGAATCTCTCGGTCTCAGGATTGATAGCCGTAGTTATCGTATTCGGTGCAGCATCCGTTGGACAAGGGACTGACCCATTACCATGGCTGGTAGCGGTCTGTACAATGATGATTGGGACGGCGCGGGAAATCATCAAAGATGTAGAGGATATGGACGGTGATTCTTCAAGAGAGACGCTACCAATGAAAATCGGACCAGAAAAGGCTCGCGCGATTGCCTGGCTCTGTGCATTATTGGGATTCATCAGCATGGGACTTCCTTTTGCACTTGACCTATTCTCCAAAACCCTCATCGGATTTCTTGGCCCAGCCATGTTTTACCTGTTGATGGTGAAAGCACCAATCGCCAAAGGAGAAGACACAAAGGCCTCGAGGATGCTGAAACGTTCTCTTCTTTTCGGCCTTTTTGGTTTCACGGCCTGTGGTATCATCACCCACCTCGGTTGAGGGAGATTCGATTATTATCTCGGATTGCTGCTCTCGGCAACCCTCATCTCCCTCAGTACTTCATCAGTTCCTGATAAGTTTCCCATGCCTCTCTGTCGCACAAGTAAGTCAACAGTGATATTTGAGCCCACATCCGATTCTCTGCTTGGTCAAACACTACAGAGGCGTCACTGTCAATGACTTCGTCAGTTACTTCTTCTCCACGATGTGCAGGTAGACAGTGCATGAAGATATAGTCATCATTAGCCTTGGAAACCAACTCTGCATTGACCTGAAACCCATCGAAATCCCTCATCTTGTCTGTCAATCCTTCTTCCCCCATCGATACGAAGACATCTGTATAGACGACATCGGCCGCAGTGACGGCCTCTGATGGGTCGTTCGTCATTCGTATGACAGAACCAGACTCATCGGCGAATCGGCGAGCCCTCTCAACTACATCCTCATCGGGTTCGTAGCCCTTGGGAACAGCGAAGTCGATATCACATCCCAGAATGGCACAAGCCAAGAGAAGGTCGTGTAGTACATTGTTTCCATCTCCGACCCAAGCGACCTTGATTCCTTTCAGTTCCTGCTTGTGCTCGAGAATTGTCATCATATCGGCGGCGGCCTGACAGGGATGGTGTTTGTCTGACAGAGCGTTTATGACTGGAACGGTGGCGTTCTGTGCGAGTTCCATTACATCGGAATGAGCGAAACAACGGTAGGTTATAGCCCCTAAATATCGCGAAAGAACCTGTGCCGTATCACCGACGGTCTCGGATTTGCCTAGTTGGATGTCCCCCTTGAGGAGAGTTAGTGGATGGCCCCCCAGTTTATTGACACCAACCTCGAAAGAGACCCGCGTTCTTGTACTCGGTTTCTCGTAGATGGACCCGATGGTCATCCCGTCAAGCGGCGTAAAGGTAGGAGCGACTTCTGCATCCGATTTGAAAGTGACCGCCCACTCCAACAGTGAAAGCAAATCGTCAGAAACATCATCTATTGCCAGCAATCCGACCATTATTCATTCCACCCATCTCTCTCGAATCCGATGTCCTCAGCGAATCCATCCCTCGAATCCGCCATCCCCCCAAAGAGGTTCTGAGCGAATGACAGAATATCAGCCAGTCCCTCTTCCTCCTCGCTGGAGAGGGGAATCAATCCCGGCTCAACCTGAGAATGCTTCATCATCCTCAGTTGACCAATGGCGAATTCGGTTCTCTGCCCACCCGCTTCATCGTAAAGAGCGGCTTCGAGGGCATCGAGACTGTCACCCCATTCTAGTACCCTCTCCAATGCCTCTTCATCGAGGAGGTCAGCCTTGGAGAGGAAGTTTGCTGCCGGCAATCCCAGTCTGAAATGAACAATGTTGGAGAGTAACATCTGCGACACGAATCCAGATGCTGTGCGTGAGAGCATCGGGTCAAAGAGGAAAATCAGAGCCGCTCTGCCTTGACCCAACACCTCGACAAAATGGCTTGATGCCTCGCGGAATGCAAACAATTCCACCTGCCCAGGAGTGTCTATCACCATCAAGTCACCTGCGAGGCCATCTAATTCCTGTTGAATTTCATGCGCTTGAGCAGCAACTAGGTCTGCAGCCAGTATCTGCGCTCCATTGGGACCAAGGTCGTATTCACCCATGACTTCGGATAGCGAAATGAGTTCCCTGACATCGAATTCGGGGTCATAGTGAACTCTCTCAGCCCCGGGGTCCAGGTTGATGGTAAGGGCTTCTATCTCTAGGAAGCGAGCCCACCTTTGGAAGGCTGTGACCAAAGTGCTCTTGCCAGCGCCTGCCGTTCCAACCACAAAAAGCACCGGCGGCGCGGTACCATCTCCACCTGCCATGGTGCAATCGCCCCACCCACAGTTATTCAAGGATTCGTCATTCCTTCATCAGGTGGCCAAAATGTCGGTAGTGGTGAAGGTTGACCATTATTTGACAATTGTTATAGAAGGAGACTCTTTGGCGAACCTCGCCCCTATCAGGGAGAGAGATACAATGAGTGATGAAGATACTAACGCACCCCCGCCACCACCACCCGGAATGACCCCGCCACCACCCCCACCGGGTATGGGTACTCCGCCACCACCTCCACCTGGCATGGGAGCGCCACCACCACCGCCACCCGGCATGGCAGCACCATCGCCCCCTCCTATGGATTCCGCCCCACCACCACCTCCATTGATGGACGCCCCCCCCCTTCCACCGATGGATGCCGCCCCACCGCCACCACCTCCGTTGATGGAGGCCCCACAAGCACCACTAGACCCCCCTGCTGCACCAGCCGAGCCATTGGTGGATTCTCTCTCTTCTGCTGCCGACCTGCTCGGGGGATTGAGTATTGACTCCGAGGAGAGTGACAGTGGAAGTGAAGCTGATGCTCTGCTTGAGTCTGCGGCTTCAAATCTCGACCTATTGGCACCACTGCCGACTGAAGGTGATGCTGAGGTTGAGGCACCTGCATCTCATGAGAGTGACCCGTTGGCCGCCACAGAAGGTGATGCGCACGCTGATGAATCTGACTCTGGCGAGGCTGGACCGATTTCAGAATCTGATGATGTAGAGGATACGACCTACGACGGCGTTGAACACGCTGGAGCTGGGATTCGGTCTCTTGAAGTGGTTGACATGATTCCTGGTGACAAACTCGAGGGGAGTCTCCATGAGACTGAAACTACAACCCTGTCTGTCGGTGGGGAAGTTGTTAGCCAGAATGTTGACGGCGTGCTGACCATCAGTAATCCGTCTGAGAAGGACCGCCTCTGGGACATTGACATTTTCATGAACAATCTCACAGCCACCGATGTTGAAGATGGTCACATACTGATTCAGGAACTCGAAGCGGGAAGTGACAACACTCGGGATTACAGCGTCTCTGGCCCAAACATGCTCACAGTACGGGAAATTATAGACACTCAGCCCGACCGAGATAAGGCGGTCAGTACATCTGCTGTATGCTCTGAAGATGCTCAAATTATAACTATCAGAATTGAAGTAGAAAACGTCGGCCCGGTTCCACTCTACGATGTGGAAGTCAACCGAACCATCCCCAGCCAGTTGACCATCGCAGAAGGTGAACTTCACACTCAAAACAAGAATGGTCTACACTGGGTTGTCGGAGAAATTACCCCCGGAGGTGTTCGCAAGTTGGAACTCACCGCTGAATTACTGACAGAAACCGTTGATGAGGTGGCCGCAGGTTCAACCACCGCCACATACCGTGCCGAAGCGACCTTGTCAGGCATGTCCATCCACGAACTCGACGCATATTGCCGCGGATTCAGTTACATGGAGGTCGATGAGGACGAGAGGCCGGACAACTGGAAATGTAAGGCCATCTTCGAGAATCGTTCATCATTCGCTGTTGACCTAGTAAAGCTTCAGGTAAAGCAGGCTGGTGCCGAGGAATATCTCTTTGACAAATCAGATGTTGAGAAAGATGTCAAACCTGATGGTCGATGGGAGAGCGAGATAGCAATCGTAGCTGCTACTGAGGAACCCAATCTCAATCAGGACATGAATTTCACCGTCATTCCACGCGTGACGCACTCCACCGATGGCACGCTTGAACTGGAGCAATACACAATCAGCATATTGGAGGCTGAGGTTGACAAGAACTACTCTGCAGAGGTCCTCCGAACCTATAGGGAGGCGACTGTAAATGCAGAAATTGTCATCAAGAACAGCGGTACTGCAACCATCAATCTAATGCGCCTGACCGACGATGTACCAGGTATTTTTAACAGCCCAGATTTGGAACAGGTGCAATGTACCATTGACGACAACGAACTCATTCGCGAGCAATTCGGCATCGATGTCAGAGAAGGTGTTACTCTCGAAGATACCGCCGTGAGCCCAGATGGACCGGGACACACCATGCTCATCACCATCGGCAAGAAGGGACCTATTGGGCTTGAGCCGGGTCAGACGATGAAAATAACCTACCCACTGGTCGCCCCAGACCCGACCCCTGACAACGACACCGTCGCCGCTCCTCTGAAGGTTGATTTCAGTGCTGAGAGATATGGGCCGGTAGCAGTCAGAACCGTTGCCGAACCACCAGCCATCCGCATCATCCATAAACGCAGAAAGTTCGACACCGGCAAGGAAGTCTTCCCCGCCGGCGGCGCTGGCAGATATGAGGTTCTCATCATGTTCAAGAACCGCTCAGATTCAGCGTTGCAGGACCTTATCATCCATGATGTTGTGCCCGCCGCTTTTGAGATTAAGGGTTACAACATTCGCTCTGACTCCGGTGTCAGGGAGGCTGAGATGGAGAAGGCCGATGACGAGAACGGAGTTAAGGTGTCATGGCATATCCCCGTAATCGAAAAAGATGAGAGAATCGAGGTCATTTACGAATTGGTCGGTGACTCAGGTGCCGAGTACAAGGTAAGCGAAGCCAAGGATTTCCGAGGAGCGACATTCGGAGACGAATTGGATATTGACCTACCACCCGCCCCCCCTGAAGCGATTGAAGAAGAGGAGGACATTGAAGAAGCGGATGTTGAAGACGATGATGTCAGCGAGGAGACCACGGATGACGACGACAGCAGTGGTGATGACGATGATGTCAGCGAGGAGACCGCGGATGACGACGACAGCGAGGCTGGCACCGGCGACGATGATGAGGATGGCAGCGCCGAGGAGGGTGACACCGACGAGGGCGATGACTCCGATGAGGATGACTCTGACGAAGAAGAAGTCAGCGAAGTTGCGGAAGCCGCTAGCGCAGAAGACGAAGTTGATGATGGCCAATCCGAATCCGATGGCGGGGGCCCCGATGAGGAAAGCGAGATTGATGCGGCACTCGCTCAGATTACCGGTGGCTCATCTTCTGTTGAAGCCGAAGAAGCGGCTGTTGATGACGGCGATATAGAAGGGGAAGAGGTCGTAGATGGACGCACTTGCCCAATCTGTTCCTCTTCAAACGACCAATGTGCCAACGTCTGTTCCACCTGCTCATTCGAATTTGAATGAACCCCCCCTCTTCAGTCAATCCGACATCGCTCCTTCTGAGCGGTTCGAGAGACGAGGGATGGGAATGGTTTCAGTCAGGTGATGGTTCAACCTTCGTTAGGTCACGGCCAATCATCCCAAGGGTCGTCGGATACACCACTCTCAACGCTGCTCGTGACTTTGGAACCTGATTGATGAGCGCCATCTTCAGTCCGGTTTTGGTTTTGAGAATCGGTAGCGACTGCATCCAAATCGAGGTCACTTTCACCCACAGGTGTATTGTGGGTGTTTGATGGTGTCGGGCTCTGATGTTCGGAGTCGAGTGTCTCAACACCATTCATCGATGCAGTGTCAGTGATGTCCTGCCCACTGGCGCTGGTAGTCCCCATGAAAGAGAGGTCAATCCCGAGGTTGGTCGTCCCTTTGCCGGTATTTCTTATGTTCAACAGTTCTTCGTCGTCAAACAGAACACCGTCAACTAGAGTCTTGCGGTCAACACCAGCCATTGCCTCGATGCTTCCGGCGGAATAAGAGTGGGTTGCAAGCCGCAGGTCAGGACTATCTCTTCTGATTTCATCTTGAATCTGATTGAGCGAAACTGAATCGAACTCATCGAACCGCGGCACAGGTATTCCTACTTGGGGTGATATCTCCTGCAACAGTTCGTAGAGGCCGCGGTGTCGATTGCCACCCTGCTTGAACTGCGTCTCTGCCTTTTTCCAAGCGTCGAGATAGAGGCGTCTCTGTAGGAGGCAGCGAGCAATTCCGAGAGCCGCTTCCTCCAAATCGATGCCCAGTCCAACAGCTCTGTTGAACAGTTTTTCAGCGAGTTTTGACTTGCCGATAGCGAGGGCGCATTGAGCTGCACCCTGACAAGCATCTAGCCTCTCTGGAGCCTTTTTCATCACCTTTCTATAGACTTTCAGCGCCTCGGAATCGCGCCCCATCATCACTAGGACGTTGGCGTGGCGGACGGAGAACTCCGGTTCGTTTTTCCAACGCCGACTGGCGGCCTTCAACTCACCTTCCGCCCGGGCAAAGTCCTGCGCCGCCATCGCATCTCTGATTGACGCAAGCACTTCTTCCGGTTTGTCCATGCTCCCTCAAAATCCCGTTGATGGTGATGCTTGACAAACTTACCGCCTATTGGTCACAACCAAATTACGATGAGATGACGATTGTTCGTGAAACTGGATTTGTGGAGAACACCGGATACCTTTTCGCCCTTCTTGGGCCAAGCAGAAGGGAAATCATTACCCCGCTTTCGGATTGTCAATGCGAAGGGTTCATGCGATTGACTCAGGCCCCGCATGACATGGCAGATGGTGGAGGGGATGAACCTCTTCCCGGCCTCGGTTCGATGATGACCCCCCTGCTCCTCCTCGTGTTGATGTCCGTCTTGATAATCAACCCGAGCATCAGAAACACACTTGCAAGTTCAGCAGACTCCGTGCTAACTCCTCTGATTCCCTTCGCAGACAAATGGTTCGTTCTCACCGTTTTCCTCGTAGGGTCATCCATCATGGTAGTCAATACTGCCTTTCGCTCACTCTTCATGGACCCTATGAAGCAAGCACATCTCGCCCACCGCAACAAGCAGATTCGCAACTTGATGAATGATGCGAGAATTGACCGGGACAAGGTGAGGATGGATAAAATCCAGAAACTTCAGCAGCGGTTGATGCCTGAACAGATGAAACTTCAGAATTCGATGATGAAACCGATGATGTTCACATTTGTTTTCATCATCGCCATATTCTCATGGATGGCACTCAGCGTTGAATCATTCCGCGTAGACTATGTTAGCCTGCCGTGGGAACCAGAATGGAATCTTCTCGACGACCGCGTACTCATCTTCCCAGCGTGGATAGCCACCTACATTACGACTTCTGCCCCCCTCGGGCGAATTGTCGACCGCCACATCAAACTCTTCAGGTATCGCTCCCACCCACTCGTCCTTGCAGGTGAAACCATTCCAGAACCGATGCTGGAAGACTTGAAAGCAGCCGGAAAGGGCACTTCTGGTGGAAAGCGGAAGAAGAGCAGAGATGGTCCACGCAAAAGAAACAAAAAACAAACCGCTGAAACCCCTCAGGTCAAACCTCTGAAAGCGACAATCGAAACCATCTGCCCAGATTGTGATTCCGATGATGTAGAGCGGGCTCCAGACGGTAGATTGAGATGCGTACTCTGTCGCCATACTTGGAGGCGTTGATGTGGTCTTGGTCACCGTAAGTGGCCATCCAGGCAGTGGTACTTCCACCTTGGTGAACGGTTTGTGTGAAAGGTTTTCATGGACCAAACTGAACGGGGGAGAGGTCTTTCGCATGGTAGCGGAAGAGAGAGGGTTATCATTGGAAGAGTTTTCACGCCAATGTGATGAAGAACCTGAAATCGACATAGACCTCGACGAACGACTACGCCACTCTATGAGAGACCTAGGAGGCCCTGAGATAATCGAGTCAAGACTGGCTGGCTTGTGGGCATATCGAATGGACCTTGATTGTGTCAGAGTATGGTTACGAGTCTCCACCGACGAAAGGGCGAAGAGGGTCGTGAATCGAGAAGGCGGAGACATCAAAGATGCCGCAGCAAGAATCGAAGAGAGGGAATTGGCCGACCAACTACGATATTCAAATCTATACCAATTCGACCTTGATGACTTATCACCGTACACCCTGATAATCGACGCAGACTCCTTGGACTCGAGAGAGGTTCAGGAATGTGTCATAGAGGAATTGACCAGACGAGAGGTGATCTGATACCAGAATTCAACACCCTTGACGGTGATGCCGTCTCCGATGTCCGTTTTGGTCGCTCACCTGACGAGCGTGATGTCCATGAGTTGCTAGAGGGTGGCTGGATTCTCATAGACAAACCATCCGGGCCAAGCAGCCACCAATTGGCAGCGTGGGCTCGTGATATGCTCGGGGTGGAGAAACTTGGTCATGGAGGAACACTTGACCCCTTCGCGACGGGTAGCCTGACCCTTCTCTGTGGAACGGCCATGCGCCTTACCAGTCACATTCTCAAGGGAGATAAAACGTACATTGCCCTGTTCACCATTCCCGACGGTACGAGGGATGACGCCTTGGCAGACGCTTTGGCTGCATTGAGGGGTTCCATCCACAATGTCCCACCAAAAGAGTCTGCGGTGAAAGTGCAGGTCAGAGAGCGGAGAATCGATACATTCGCCATCATCGAGAGAATTGATTCTGACCTGTTGACGGAAATCGTCTGCGAAGCGGGAACTTATGTGAGAACCATCGCTAGAGACCTCGGTCTCCTACTTGGAGGAGATGTCCAACTCTCCGAACTGCGGAGGAGTGCAACGGGTGGATTCACGGAGGATGATGCGGTGACGATGCAACAACTCGCCGATGCCGTTCACCTGTGGAAGGAATGCGATGATGACAGAGCGATTCGTAAGGTCATTCAGCCGATGGAAACACTGCTCGCCTCCTATCCTAACATCACCATGAAGGATGGGGCGGTTGCGGCGGTATCTCACGGCGCCCCTCTCGCTAGACCGGGGATTACCGGATTGACTTCCGGGTTGCAGCGTGGAGATGAGGTCGTACTGACTTCACTCAAAGGGGAAGTGGTGGCCATCGGCACCATGTCGGTTGATGGAGACAAAATTCCACAAATGACCTCTGGCGAAGTGGCTCGACCACATACCGTTCTGATGGCCTCAGACACTTACCCGAAAAAATGGTAGACAGTGGTGGGCGGTGCGCGAGTTTCCCCTTCCGAGCATCAGCGACCCGCGCTCATTACAGGCAGAAAAAAGAGATTCAATTGATGTCAAATTCTTCATATATCCATTCGTCACATTCAATGCGTATTTTCAACCGTCCCATCGGCGCGCACCCCCGCCCCAGCCCCCAGATGGACGCGGCCATCTTTGCTGAAGCAACACTATCAGTAGCGGCCCACCTTTAATCATTCTCCGAAAATAGAGGATTATCCGTATTCGGGGGCTGCTACTGGCATCTCTTCCATGAGGTGAGTGGAGAGTGGATGAGGGGTCCTACGAATGTGATGATTTGCCTCTGATGTGCCATAGGCGGCCTCGTCAAGCATCATTCCGCATAGAAAGGCATATGCCAAGCATCACTCAGAATCAAGAGGGCCGCGACCGGGAATTGAACCCGGGCTGGCAGATCCACAGTCTACCGTCCTAACCCCTAGACCACCGCAGCCATTAGGTGAGCCGCCGACAGAACCGCCCCTAATCAACCTCACTCAATGGTAGATGTTCAACATGGTCTCAATCATCCCCTGCCGAACTTCGGATTGATGTCGATAGAGATGACTCAGACATGCGACGGGTTGAATACCGTAGCCTATTGAGGCCACCTCATGCTGAATAGCCATCGCCCACCAGCAGTTCTGTTCACCCTTCTCTTGGCAACCTCAATCCTCATCCCATTCACATCGGCTGATACAGTCATCCGTTCTGAGCCGATTGACCTCTTCCCTTCCGGCACTTTCAACGATGCATCGGGATGGGATACATCCACTCAGTTTGGCTACACTGCCGACGAGAGCGCCCACTGGACAGAAGCGATGGTCACGGATGGTCATCTCTCAATCACCCACGACAGACCGACGAACAGGGACAGCGTCACCGTCTGGTCCTCCTATTCCCCAACATGGGACAATTTCTCACTCGGCGCGCCTGATGGTGCATATTCATGGTCAAAAGGGCCAGAGATGGAGGTGACCGACTTCGATGTATGGGGTTACACGAATTACCCGTTGTTGAATGCCACTCTTCTCATCTCTTTTGCGATTCCTGACACACTTCAGGATGATGAGGTCAGATTCGAATTGGATTGGGGGGGAAACATCCACCTTCTGCACAAGTTCGCCCATACACCCTCCCCTGTCGACAACATGCAGGGCAATCCCCTCCAACTCTCACTCGATGAAGTCGATAACTGGACATGGAGTTCTCTCTCCACCCTACAGGTGACTGTTGACTATGTGAGCGTCGGTGGAATTGATGACAGCGAAGTTCAACTCGATGCAGTTGGTATCAGTTTCACATACCAAGGGCCTTGGTCCGGTCTGGATTCAGCAAAATCGGTAAATAGCACAACCATGGAGATGGCACCGTTTTCCAATTTCTCGATACAGGATGGTGAGCACAACAACCTCGTCACAACAACATGTGGTTTGGAGCCGGTCGCAGGGGGTAATGCTACTTGGGTGAGCGAATCTGTGATGTTGCCCCACGACCAGTCATGGGGGAGGCTTCACATCTATGGAAACGCATCATCCTCGATGGTCGTCCAAAGCAGTGAAGACGGTGTCAGTTGGACTAGTGGCGTAGCCTACAATGATGGAATGTCGATTTCTGGTGGAAAATATGTGCGAGTCGAGACGACGATATACGATGGTTGCGTCTCTGGATTGAGGGTCGATTTCAATGACCCCACCCTCTACATCACTGGGTATGTCACTGGCGAAGTTGGTGGATTGTCCACCAATTTCAGTTATCTCAGTTTCGCCATGGGCAGTACACTGCTTACTACAACTCCGATGGTCGCCGGCTCTTTCTCGCTGGCTCTCCCTGTCGGCCGCCATCTTCCAGACGCAGGGAATGAATTGAGCATCGGAGTTGGGGCGAGATTTCAATGGTCTTCAGACGGAAGCGCAGAAACTGTGGTGGCTGTGGTTGAAGACATAGTGCTGACAGGGGGTTTCATCGTTGAATGGGATAGAAACCCGACCTGTGAGCGGCCTGCTGACATCCATCTGATTGAGGACGGAATTGGGAGTGTGGTCCCATTCCTCAACTCGTGTGCAGATGATATCACTTCAAATGATAACTTGATTGTGAATGCATACTCTCAGGATGAATCGTTAGTCGTCCTGACATATGAGGAAGGGCAATTGATTTTCTCGCAGCAGTCAGAGATGTCTGGAATCACCCCTGTCTTCGTCGAAGTTCTTGACGAGCGGGGAAACTCTTGGTCGACGGTAATCGATGTGACCGTCTCAGCAGAGGATGATGCGCCGACACACGCGATACTTCCGTTACAAGTCCTCGCGCCGGTAGGTGATGTCGTGACACTACCTCTCGCAGTATCAGATATCGACACACCGATTCAGGACATAGTCATCTCCACCGACACTTCGTGGGCGACGATTGACAACTTTGGAGACCTCGTATTGGCCCCCCTCTCTCCCGGAACATTCGATGTTGTAGTCTCCATTTCAGACGGCACCAATGTGGTCAGGCAACAACTCACGGTTCTCGCCACCTCTGACCCCGACCTGACGATTGAAGAGGTGGATTTTGACCCCGCCAGCCTAGAGGCCGGCACCATGGTCGAGTTCGAGGTTTTCGTTCGCAATGACGGGCTGGCAGCCGCCTCGATGGTCTCCGTTCGCTGTTACAACGGACAGACCCTCATATATTCTGCGAATATTTCCCACATTCCCGCAGGCAGCCTCGCTAGTACCAGTTGTTTTTGGCAACCTACCGATGTGGGCAGCACCTCTCTACGAGTCTATGTCGATGCGACGCATGACATTCTTGAGATCTCTGAAACAAACAACGAATACGCATCAACGATTGAGATTCTCGCACCCGCTCAAGCCGAAGATGCAAACGATGGCTCGCTCGGACCTAGTGTCTCGACCGAAACCATATGGATGATTACGGGTATTTTGATTCTCGGCTCGATAATCGCTCTACAACTAGCACCAGGGAAAATTCGCCGAGACCGATTCTGAACGGCCACGGATGAGTTCCTCGAGTTCATTAATTTCCGTTGAGTCTCTCGACATCGATGGAATGACCCATCCTGTTCGCCTTGGTAGTGAGATAGTCTAGATTTTCAACCCCGACACCGGCTATCAGCGGCATCTGTTCTACGACGTTGATTCCCAACTCCTGCATCTGCACGACCTTGTCGGGATTGTTGGTCAACAGGCAGACCTCGGAAATATCAATCTCGCCTAGGATTGTCGCTGCTATTCTATAGTTCCGCGCATCAACTGGATGGCCGAGCATCAAATTGGCATCAAGGGTATCCGCTCCCTCGTCCTGAAGATGGTAAGCTTTTACCTTCTCCATCAGGCCAATTCCTCTCCCCTCCTGACGCAGATAGAGGATGCATCCCCAACCCTTCTCCTGAATCAGCCGCATCGCCGCCTCGAGTTGTGGCCCACAATCACACCGCAAACTTCCGAAGGCATCACCGGTCAGACATTCCGAGTGGATTCGTACCAAGACCGGGTCTGGACCACCCATGTCACCAAGCGTCAAAGCGACATGGTCCAACCCTGTCGCCGACTCATGGAAGACTCGTACTCTGAACTCACCACTGCGAGTGGGGAGCCTCGCATCGGCTGGAATATCATCCGCCTCTACGATTTTTATTGTATGAGGTGGGACTGCCAAATCATTCACCAACTTTCTCGATCGTGAATTCAAATTCGCCGGCCTGTTCGGTCATGGAAAGCAACTTTGCACTGCACCTCGCCAGTAGAATGGGAATATCATGCTTTGTCTCAGGGTCGTCAGCGATGACCACAAGTTGGTCACCCACTTCCAGCCCCTCTAGAGCCTTTCTCGTCTCATAGACCGGAACTGGGCAGTGATAGCCGAGCAGGTTCAAGGTGAGCATCAACGGTTCCTCAGACGCTTGGAAAATCTAACCACTTTTCAACCCATGTGGACAAGACCCTTTGAAATGATGGACGCTCTGCACGATACATGGAGCGGCCTGCTGATGATGTCTCTTGGCATGAGATCGGCAGCAGATTGAGGGTGATTTTGGCCACCTCGGGTCTGCTCATCGCCGCAGAACTCCTCTACCGCTGGGTCACATATCCTGAGGATTTCTTCTCATACTACCAAGAGTTCATCACATGGGTTTGGTACAATTTCCATTCACTTCTCTTCGGCTCTGAAACTATTACACTTTCAACAAAAAACGGTCTCAACACAGTGGTCACTTTCCACCACCCAGACTTCGTTGGAAGTTCGATATCTCCGCTATGGGTATCAGATGAGTGCGTCGGCCTGCACGAAATTGCCTTCGTCTCATTCCTCATAGCGATGACCCCCGGTGTGACCAAAAGCGAGAAGATGAAGGGTATCTCAGTCATGGCCATCATCCTGTTCACTCTCAACATGGCTCGTCTTCTCGTTCTCTACCCCCTCGCCGTGAGAGGGTGCGCCGATGCGGCCGGCCAATACGGCTGTTGGGCGGGGATGTGGGAGTTTCACGAGTTCATGCTGAGCGTCGGTTTCATGCTGGTCATCATCCTTGGTTGGTTGGGTTGGTTCCTTGCCATCAGGGGCGCAGAAAAGGTCCACAGTGCTGAGAAACTGTTCCCCGACATTCCCCCTCCGAGCCACTGGGGTGTGAGGAGGACTCTCTCCAAGGGCAGGGTCGCTCTCATCTCCATCTCATTGCTCGTCGTCCTCGCTTCCGCCAACACTCTCTTCTTTGATGAGGAAGCGAGAGTGGAGAAGTTGCAGGCGGATGGTTGTGAGGGGGTCATTTCCGCATTGTGCGCTGAGGAGATTCGTGAGTGGGACAACATCTCTGGAAAGGCGTGGCGGGGGGCGCTCATCGGATTGACTGTCGCTGGTTATTCGCTTGTCAGGATATCCCCCGAGAAAGGTGATGGGGAAGAGGAGTGAGTGGTGCTGGATAGATAGCGGATATTCTCAGTTGGTCAATTCGGCAGTGACATTATTTCCGCCCCACGATTTACCGGAAAGAACCCGCATGGCGGCTTCCACTTTTTCGAGGTGGATTTCAACCTGACTAGAATTCTCGCCTATTGAAACTTCACCGATTGCAAGAGTGTCCAACTTCCCCTGTCTCTGCACCCAATCTGTCAAGGTGTGGTTGTTCGCCCCATCTTCTGCTCCGACTGATATGGTGAGAGAAACCATGCCGAAATTGTTTGCCACTTCATCCCAATCCTGCTGCCTCTTGACCGGTTCACGGTCAATTCCCTCTGGCAGTGATGGTGGTTCTGACTCACTAATGTTAAGGTCCCAAGTGGCTGCTATTTTGGATAACTGCGCCTCGTCATCTCTAGAAACGAATGACCACGCTACACCACTCCTCCCCATCCTTCCGGTTCGGCCGATTCTGTGAACATAACTCTCGATATCAGATGGCAGGTCGTAGTTCACGACGATGGTCACGCCATCGACATCGATTCCTCTCGCCGCGACATCAGTACACACCAGCACCTTCTCGCGACCTGACTTGAATGCCTCGATGATCTTCTCTCTCCTGTTCTGCGAAAGGTCGCCGTGAAGTCCGGCCGATTGGAATCTGAATTTGTTGAGTCTTTGAACCAAGAGGTCCACCATCCTCTTCGTGTTGGAGAAGACCATCATTTGGTCATCATCATCCATGTTAACGAGTATTCTCCCCAAAGCCCACAACTTGTTCCCCCTACCTACGGAGATGTACAATTGGTCGATTTCTGGGATTTCCACACCTAGGTCATCCGACATGACATGTGCCGCTTCTGAGATGAAGGTGTTCGCCGCTTCGAGTACCTCTTCGGGAAAAGTTGCTGAGAACAGCATGGTTCTTTGGCGATTCACCATTCGTTCGAGTACCCAAATAATGTCAGGGAAGAATCCCATGTCCAGCATTCTGTCGGCCTCGTCGAGGCAGAGAGTCGTTATGTTGGCGAGGTCGATGTGACCTCGTTTGGACATGTCAATGATTCTCCCCGGTGTTCCGACGATGACTTCTACCCCGGCATCGAGTTTCTTGGCCTGCTTTTCGATATCAGTGCCACCGTACACAGTGAGGATTGTCAAACCCTTCTCACCTTGCAGCCAATTCAATTCGGTGGCAATCTGCTGAGCGAGTTCGCGTGTGGGCGAGATGATGATGGCCTGAGTCTTTCCACTCTTCTCACACGCCTCGATGCACGGAATACCGAATGCTGCGGTCTTGCCCGAACCGGTTCTCGCCTGACCGACGATATTGTGGCCAGAGCGAGCGAGAGGAATCGCTTCAGCCTGAATCTGAGTAGCATAATCCCAACCCGCTTCCTCGAGGGCGGTCAGGATGACCTCAGGTAGGTCCCATTGGGAAAACTTGACCTTGGACAGTGCGGTTTCACCGACCAGATGCTCACCTCACAGGCTCAGTAGGTTTCCGCTTCACGAATCTCGGCTTGAAGTTCACCCATCCAATACTTGAAACAATACTCCTTGGTGAAGTAGCGGTTTTCATCGAGATGTACGCCACCGCCCTCCTTTCTCTCGGCCCGCCTGCGGCTCACCGACTTGATGTCCGGAATCTTCTGTCGAACATGCTCACGGATGTATTGACGGAACTTCGCTGCCTTGACCGGATTCTCTCCTTTAGCGGAGCGGCCATGCCAAAGACGCTCGAACTGCTCCGCCTTCCAATCGCTTGAATTGGTACTCATGTAATCACTCAGCGAGCCGCCCACCTGCCGCCCCTCTTTAACGGTGACGCAAGCGGGTGGATAATCGTGGGGGTAAAAAGTTGGGATTGCTTGGGTGAAATCACAACCTGCTAGGCTACCTGTTGTCGGTGTCAGATTGGTCATGATAGGGGGTGGAGTCCAAGTGAAATCGCGACCGAGTGTAGATTTGTGAATTTGGCAGATTGCTCATCGTCGTCGGGCGAAATCCGAGTGAAATCGCGACCGAGTGTAGATTTGTGAATTTGGCGGATTGGTCATGATAGGGGGTGGAGTCCAAGTGAAATCGCGACTGAGTGTAGATTTGTGAATTTGGCAGATTGCTCATCGTCGTCGGGCGAAATCCGAGTGAAATCACTCCTCAGAATCCTCTGGGAATGATTCGGTCTGCTCTGGAAGTTCTCCTCTCTCAACCCGAGTAACATCTATCACCATGCCATCCCTGACAACCAAATCCGGCAACGGCAACGGTATACCATCTTCCGTAGTCGGCGCCTCTGAGGGTGCGAGAAATCTGTTCTTCTCATCTTCTCCACCTTCCAACTCTGGGTCATAAACCATCTCCTCGAGAATTTTGATCAGGTTTGGGCGGGTTTCTTGGCGAAGCAACAGGTCTGCTTCTTCTCTCATGCGCGACTCGGTGAACAACCTTGGAATCATCTTGATACACGCCCCACGCATATCCGGGTCTTCATGTCGAGCACCGTCCAAACAGAGTTTCATCATGCGTGGCCCCCCTAAATCAACAGAGGGAAGGGCACGAAGTGCATGTTTGCGTACCGCAGAACTTGGGTCGAACAATGAGTTCTCAATCAACGCCTTGGCTATGTGTGGGGAGTGGTTGGCGAGGGTAGGGAGTGTTTTTGCAGCATTTGCTCGCACGGAATCCACCTCATCGGCTAGTGACCATTGAATTAGGTCCCAAATGGCTGCAGAGGGTGCCTTGCTGAGAGATAGCAGCAGTTTTGACGCCTCAATTCTGGTCATATTGTCGTCCAAACGAAGCAGTTCGTCAAGATGAAGCGCTGCCACCTCAGGCCACTCCTTAGCCAACTTTTTTAGAGCCTTAAATCCGGCCTTTTTGCGAACTGGCATCTCATTCCGCAATTCTCGCGACAGTATATGTTCAATCCCTGACGGGAAAATGGGTGCAACTTTGACCAAACATTCTGACGCATTACTCCTGACCACCGCACTATCATCATCTAGGAGTTCATCCAATCGAGCGAAGAAATCTTCGGCATCACACACAATTGCACAATATGGCAAAGCAAACAATCCAGATATTTTCACCTCATCCTGTTCGTCTTGCAGGGCGCAAAGTAATTCGGTGTGGACCCCTGAAACCTCCCTGCGAACAATTCGTGGTAAAGCACGTACAGCATCTACGCGGGTCACCATGTGCCTCTTCTCAAGCCAATTAACCTCCGTATTTGCAATCTCTCCCCGACAGAGGGGAAGTATCTCGAAAAGTCTGATGGCGTCCCAAACTCCATCTGGAGGTGCGTAGGAATCAGAGATTCGCTTCCGTTTCTCCCTTGTCTTCACATTAGAAATAGGCAACCCGGTTCGTGGGTCTCTTGCGATGTATTCATCCATTGCAATCACCTTGCCATTGGTCCTTAATAAGGCAATCACCCAATCTATGGCCGATGCGGCGCAGAGGGCATCTCCACTTATCATTGTCCCCAAACTGCATTTGTCAATATACTCTCCCAACCACTCCACAGGATTGAAGCATCATCACATCTGCCAAATGTCTATGGGAAGATGGGCTCGCTTCGTGTGGGGTGATGATGGCCTCTGGCCTGGACCCATTTCCATTGACGATTCGAGACTGACCAATCACCAGTTGCACATCGAATTCCGAGGGCGTGTCGGTGCTCTTCCCCTACAGCATCTCAGAGAGTTCATTGCAACCCAAAGAGAGGTCGCAATCGATGCGAGATTAACTTCTCACAAACTAGTAATGGACCTGCTAATGTTAGGTTGTGTCAGAGTAGGCATAGACCTATGGGCCGAGGATAAGGAGATAGCCCTCGGTCACGCAGTGTCAGAACAACTTATGCTGACTGTATGGCTTCCTAGTGAGACGGACCTTACTTACCTCACTGATACTCTTTTTCCCCGCCTTGAGGAAGTTGTTTCAATTGCTCCGGAACAGGTATTGTTGGTCAGTCAACGAAAGGGGGACCTCGCTTTTGTGATGGACCGCATACCGAATCATCTGAGGATGAGGTTCCTCTGGTGGCTTGCCCCCGACGAGGGTGCTGAGATTTCACTTCGCAGCAACCATAATATTGCCGGTTGGGCTGTTGACGGGGCGAGGCTTGTGGAGGGAAGAAGATGAGAAGAGATGCTGAGGCTGCTGAGGACATTCGTCGTCTTCTTGCGATGACTTGGCGAACTTGGGGTGACACGGCACTCGAAGCCTCAGCGATTTCACGCACATGGTCATTGGACCTAGGCTGGTTGTCTCCCGTTGATGCAGAGGAGTTGTTGGCCAAGTTAGTGGCTGGTGGTTGGCTCACCTCATCCGGTGAAGGGCTACATCCAACACTCGAAATAGACGGTGTCGATGTGCCATTGGGCTGGTTCCCACGCGGTTCACTACTTGGAGACCCACCACTACGGGCCACCGTCGACTCTGAAAAGGGGCAACTTCACCTCGTAACACCACTTGAAGCGGCTCCTGTGGAAGACGAGAAGAGGCTGTCGAACAGTCCGACACCATCTCAGGATGTTCCCCTCCCCCCAACTGAGATAGACTCTGGAGGGGGTTGGAATATCCCCTCCCTACTACAATCTATAGCAACAAGTTCCCAATTACCTAAACAGGAAGTGATGCGGCGGGCTCGCCATAAGTGCAACAGACTCGGGGATGTCACTTTGTGGATGGCGCTGATTCTAGTCGGACGGGAACAGAACATCGACATCACTACCCTGTTAAATGAGAAGTGATAGAACGAGGTTGTTTTTCATTCATCATTCTTGGACCCGTTTTCTCTCAGGCTGTCTGCAGCGAGAAGAATCGGCATCAGACCAAGAGCGAGTACGAGGGAGAAGATGACTGTGAGGGAGGTGACCACACCGAAATCCTGAATCACCGGCATTGGGGAGAACCCGAGCACTATGAATCCGCAAACGGTGGTGCCAGCAGAAAGTACCAACGCCGTTCCGGTCTTCGAGTGCATCTCCTTTATCGCTTCCCACGGCTCCAAATCTTTCTTCAGTTTCTCAAATCTTCGCCACACATGGATAGAGTAGTCTATGCCGAGACCGATGGTAAGTGCGGTGACCATCACCGTAAGCACATTCCAATTCAGATGCAGTAGGGCCATCGCTCCGACAACCCAGATGGCAGCGATTGCGACTGGGGTCACAACGATTACTGCAGGGCCGATTCTGCGAGTTAAGGCGACCAGCACGATGGTCGAAACCACCAGACTGATTGCAGTTGATTCGATTTGGGATTTGGTTAGACCCTGCAGGACAAGATTGAGTTTGACGGCATCACCAGATACGAACATGTCGGCCTGCACACCGTATTTTCCTGTCGATTGTTCAATCACCTTTTGCAGACCTTCCACCGCTTCGATGGATTCGCTGTTCGAGGAGACCTGTATCATCACCTCATACCTCAGGTATTGGATACATCCCCCCTCACACCCTACATCGGAATCGAAGGTGAATGAAGCGACCGAAGCGACCCGTTCCGACCAGGTGGCCCCACTCAACATGTCCCCTGTACTCTCATTTCGAGAGAGAGAGAGTAGGGCTGCGACGGTGTCACCGGCCTCGTAATCGTTGAGAACTCCGAGGTCATCCCCCACTAGGGTGAGGTTGTAGAAGAAACCGAACTCCTCATCAGCCCTGATGGCATCTCTCAGAACCGTATGGGCAGACTCGACCATCGCCTCGCCACTTCCGGCGGAGCGAGGAATCACTACGCGGGGGGAAAGTTCAATTCTGTGTTGCATCTGATTATCTGCCTCGATGAACTGCTCATCGTCGGTGATGAATGACTCGCCGGCCATGGGCTGAGAGAGGATGTAGACCGGCCGCCATCCCGTAGCCTCGTAGGAGTCATAGATATCATTCCTAGTCTGCATCACTTCCATGTCGGAATCGAGAAAATCGCTCAAGTCAAACTCCGTCTCCAATCTCGCTGCTGCAAGCACCACGCTTCCAACCGTCATCATGACCACCAGAATCAGAACGAAAGCCTGTGTCTTTCTCTGGGTAATCACCACTTCTCTTGCGGTATGTTTTATCTTGGCCCAATGGGATTCTGGTCTGAATTTGTGATGGCTCCTCTCCATCAATACATGCATGGCTCCGACAACGATGGTAGAAGTCACAAACGCCGAGACCACCCCGAATGCAAGCGCCATGCCGAAGGCTTGCACTGGTGGAAGGGGTGAAACGACATTGGAGAGGAAGGCGGCAACCGTTGTCACAACCGACAAGGTCAGAGCGAGGTACAAGTCATTGAGGGCGAAAGCCCACGCTTCGGGTGTCCCATCTCCCGACGACCTCCTCCTCTCGTAACTCCTCTGTAGGTGTATCGAGTAATCAATCCCCAGCCCGAGAACCACAGGTGCCACGGCGACATGCAGAACGGAGAAGGTAGGAGTGAAATAAGCCAATGCGCCGTAAGTCCAGATAATCGCCATAGAGAGGGCGGCGAGGGGAAACAACACACCTCGGAAAGAACGAAATGCCACCGCGAGGATGACGACTACTACAGCCAAGGCGCCGGCTATGAGCCAGACAAGATTATCGATGGTTCCTTCATTTATGTCATAACTGAGCACATCATCTGAGATGACCCCATAATCAAGGGGGCCAGATTCCGATAACTCATCAAACTCGGTTCTCAGAAGGTTGGCCATCTGCTGACGGCTGATGTCATCCAAATCCTCTCTGACATAGAAGACCCACAGGGTGCTTGATGCAGAAGGCGTGGCATCGCCTTCACTGCGGTTTGAGTCAAGCCACGCACAAGTTGTATCCTCGAATCTAAAATCTCGGTTGAGAAGTGCATCTCTCCCGAAACTCGCCATCATCAACAAGTCATCACTTGCAGCACCGTCCATACATGATACATCGGAGTCCAGTGTTTCGTTTAGCAGAGATTCCCAATCTGTGGCAGTGGCTAAATCGGTTGTTGATGATGATTCATCCAATCCCCTCTCCACAACATCTGAAACCGCTATGTATTCAGAGATGAAGTGTCCATGACTGTTCGACCAATTCAGTATCAACTGAAGGTCGGATTGCTGTTGTTGCAAATGTGAAATTGAGAGTATGTTGCCGCCATCGTCAGCTTCCACATGAACAAAAAGGGGTTTCCTCTCCTGTCCAAATGCCTCTTCTATTCGCACCTCTGCAGTCTCATGTTCACCCCTCGGTGCGAACTCATCCAAATCGGTATGGAACGATGGCAGCGGAAACAAGGCATAAGAAAATAGCAGGGTGAGAATCATCGCTCCGGCAAGGATGAGTGATGAACCGGATTTGAAGATGGAAGTGAGAAGGGCGATGCGCTCTGTCACATCGCTCCCACGCATGACTATGCCCAGCCTCAACCCCTTCATAAGGAAGGAGGCGATGCGTTTTCCCACGGCCCTTTTTTCTCCAAAGGTTCAAAATGGGGTCGCAGGTCGCCGAAGCGATAATCATGGGCGTCAAAGTGCTGCTTAACGAGGGAAGAGAACTCAGAGTGAGACTGGTGGGGGAGAGCCATACCGCCCTACAACTGTTCCGTTCACGGCTCAACAACAATTCAGATGTCGAATATTGCAACTACTTCATCGGGCACCCAGGTCTCGATGAACCAGAACTCTACCTCCGCACCAAGAAAGGAAAGAATCCTTCCAAGATTCTTCTTTCGCTTTCATCCGACCTCGCTTCGGAATTCGGTTCTGTGAAACTCACCTGAGGCATGTCAATCATGAGCCCTGATTCAATCGCCACCTCTATCGGCCTAGACCTCTTCTCAACCGAAGGGATAGGAATTGGTGGGGTCATCAAATCGAGGATAGAGGATTTCCGAGTCGTTGAACAAGCCGACATCCCTGCTGTTGATGAAAAAGGGAGATTTACAGTCGTCAAAGCCACTCTTACCAACTGGGAAACAAATCGATTCGTCAACAGATTTGCCCGCGAACTTAAGATTTCGCGCAAGAGAATCTGGTTCTCAGGAACCAAGGATAAACGGGCAGTGACGACGCAGTTGTTCGTCGTGGATTCTCCAACAAAAAGGGTTGCTGAGACCTCCATTCCTGATGTTCAGATTGAAGTATTGGGGAGAACACATCAGAAACTCAAGATGGGTGGCCACACCTCCAACCGCTTCAGTATCACCGTCAGGGGATGTGCCGATGAGGGTGGCAACCCGATGAACGAGGATGAGGCACTCGCCGAGGTGGAGAAGATTGTCGCCAACATGGAAGAGCGGCTTGGCGAAGGAAGATTCCCCAACTGGGTCGGCCCGCAAAGGTTCGGCTCGATGCGCCCGGTGACAGCAGTTGTCGGCAGCCATGTCGTCAAGGGCGAATGGAAGGAGGCCATCGACACCTATCTCGGCATGCCTGGATTCAGAGAGAGTGAGGAAGTCGCTGCTTTCAGAGCAGAATGGCGTGAAAGTGGAGATGTCGAAAAATGCCTCGATATCATTCCAAAACATCTCGGATTCGAGAAGAACATTCTCGAATCGTTGCTCAAGAAACCCGGCGATTATGTTGCTGCTTACAGAAGGCTTCCAAACAATCTCCAATTGATGATGGTCCACGCCATCCAATCGTTGTCCTTCAACCACATACTCAGAGAGAGACTTGAGAGTGGAATGCCCCTCGCAACTCCGGTATTGGGAGATGTTGTCGGTCCCATCACAGAAGAAGGGAAAGTGGAAGTGTCAAAGGCAGCAGTCGTGCGGGATGAAACTTTGGCGCGCATCTCAAGGAACTGCGAACTAGGTCGTCTCACCGTATGTGCGAGTCTCACGGGGAGAAAGGAGAACGCTTGTGAAAGGGAAGTCTCCAAACTTGAGGGGCAGGTGTTGGCCAACCTAGACTTGGATGAAGTCACTTGGGTTGTGGAGGATATCCCTCGCCTCTCGAGTTCCGGAACAATTCGTGCTACGACAGGGATTTTCTCTGATTTCTCCTTCGCCAAGGCAGCATCGGTGGACCTCTCCTCTCAGAATGCAAGATGGAAGGAGGGGCCACAACTTGGGGATAGATGGCATCCGGAAGGTGCGTGCATCAACTTCAAATTCACTCTTCCACCCGGAAATTACGCCACCACCCTTCTCAGGGAATTCACTCGCGCACCCCTGCACCAATCCTGAATAGAATCACCTACCGCGGGTGGCTCGCCCGCCTCAGTGTTAAACTGACCAACAAGTGTGGGAGCGTCCATATTCGATGCTTGACCAAGCGGCCGGGGAACTCTTGATGGGAATAGGGGAGACCCTACTCCGAACCGCCCCTCGACATGATGGATTCTGAATTCTCCATTAAAAAAGGGGAGGATTCTCTCCATTCTGAAGGATGTGTTTGTTGGATTGAGGAGAGAAATGGCAACTTTCAACGACGGGATGAACTGGTTGTAGACCCATGTCAGAATGAAGTGCTTTCCGTTACTCATCTCTCTCAATACGACTGAGTGAATTGAGGTGGGCCCGTCCAGATTTGAACTGGAGTCTAAGCGTCCCAAACGCCCAAGCATAGGCCAGGCTAACCCACGGGCCCCAACGGCCCTTCGACCGACCTATCTTTCATGAACCTGTCCATCCATCCACCCAGTAAAAAAGATGAGTTCATCGTCTTGAAAAGAGGAGTTCAACTGTATCAGACTGATACCGAGACCCGGCACTAATGAGAGATATAATGGCGGAGATTGAACAGGGAATCGTTCCCCCGCCTACCACCTCAACACGGTGCGACTGCTTCTCCGCCCCCCCTTACTCGGGTGGTCCACTCTACCCAGAGCGGGATGTGCGCTTCAACAGGTTGCGACTGCTTCTCCGCCCCCCTTACTCGGGTGGTTCACTCTACCCAGAGCGGGATGTGCGCTTCAACACGGTGCAACTTCCCCTACGGCTCGCCCACTCCTACTCGGGTGGTTCACTCTACCCAGCGCCACACGCCATCTTCAACCCTGAGCAGAAACCCCTCTGCCTCAACGGATTCAATGATTCCAATGGCATCTGATTGTATGACTCCTCTCTGCTCTAGAACCGTGATGACATCAGATTCATGGACCAATCCTTCATCATCGACTAATTGGCGCAGAATCTTCACTATCCGAGATGGAGTCACATCCCGATTTCCCACCTGCCACGGTTGGGAATCCTTTTCGAACCGTGTTTCTAGCAGATGGCGAATCTCCCTCGGAGAATTTGCTGAAGCGACCATTTTTGCGAGTTCACTGGTTGTCTTGGCGCGCTCAACGACAGTCCCACCGACGGTCCCACACTTCGGGCAAAGTGTCTGATTTGAAATCTGTAGAGCACCATAATAGGCACTACAGGATTGACATCGGACCATGACAGGCGTCTCATCTTGCCCCATCTCCAAACCTCAAAGTTGGAAGGAAAAATCACCTTGAGAACCTCGCTGGGCGGCCCGTTTCGTGACTCCGTGGCTAGGTGATGAATCTGTAGCGCTTCTCGTTAAGCCTCCTCTCACCCTGCCCACCTCTACCGTCTGCATTTTCAGAGTATCAGGCAGAATTAGGGCGGCTATGGCGCAACCGTGATGCCCCTCACCGGCGGTGACTTCGTCTACAGCAGTATCGAATGAGGTGACTTCAAGGTCGCGGCTCGTCAACTTCCTCTTCAGTGTCCGCTTCAAGAGCAATTCACACTCCTCGTAGCCGGCGGTTGATGAGATGGTGGCGACAATCGCGCATTCGTCACCCTCTGGCGTTTCACATTGCGCCCAAGCGACACCGGCCGAAGCGGTGTCGCCGTCCTCTGCGTAGGCCTCAGCGAGGTGACATTCAACAAGTGAGCCGAGAGGTAGGTCATCTGGCGAGATCGCCTCAAATCCCATCGGCAACATGGCACCGGTCATTCGGACGATTCGTGAGTCGCCGAGGCCAAGGTCAACAAGGCATTGGTCGAAGGCGTCCTCCTTGGTCTCACCCCAAGAAGAAACGGAGGTAAGCAACCAACCGCTACATGACCCTGACGCAGAGGATTTGGGGCGGGTTTTCCTCACCTCACTACCACTGTCAATATTGAAGTCCATGGCCACGCGAGATGGGTGGGGTTCATCAAGTGGCCGGACAATCGGCGCATTGATGGAATGGAGGCGAGTTCTCCCCGCCACCCTTGTTTCTCTACTCCTCATCTTCATCGTACTACTGTTGACTGAGCGGGGTGGGGGCATTTCGAGGGAGGGGGTTGCGGTCCTGTTGGTACTCACCCTAGGCATTTCGATTGCTGTCATCATAACCCGCCAAAATGGCGAAATAGGTAGCAAAGTGGGGCCTCAATCGTCAACTATAGATAGACAAACTGAGCAACAGGTGGACGAATCATCTCTGCCCGACCCTCTCGATGAGGGGTTTGATACACCCCTTCTATGACATATACTCCACACAATCCGCACGGAGAGTTGTACCCGCTACGATGGTAGAGCAAATTCAATTTATCACCGTGACGGATGAACGACTTCAAGGCGTGACTCGACGAGAGTCTCTGGGGAAGGGAATAACCTCTCTGATGTGGTCAGCGCCGGCCAACCAAGAACAGACGCGGTCTACCCCTAGGCCGAAACCACCGTGTGGCACTCCACCGTACCTGCGAACATCGATGTAGAACTCGTACGGCTCCTTGGGGGTCCCTTCCTCCTCGATCCGCTCAAGAATCTCCTTTTCCGACCAAGTTCTCTCCCCCCCACCGATGATTTCACCATATCCTTCAGGAGCAAGTAAGTCATGACATAGTACATACTTCTCATCATCAGGGTCTGGGCGATGGTAGAACGGTTTTGCTATACGAGGGTAGTGAGTCAGAAAATGTGGCACTTCAAAATCCTCAGTCAGAACTTTCTCCTTTGAGTAGTCCAAGTCCTGCCCCCATTCGATATCGACACCCATAGATTGCAATGTTTCCACGGCTTCATCGTAGCGAATACGAGGGTAGGGATTATCAGCGTATCTTGCAACGAGGTCCAAGTCTCTGCCTAGACTTGAGAGTTCTTCGGAACGCTCTTCGAGAAGGGTCGAGGCTATCTTTCTCACCAGCGCCTCTCCATGTTCCATGACTTCTGAATTCCCCGCCCAAGCGATTTCCATTTCTGCATGCCAGAACTCGGTGAGGTGGCGGCGGGTGCGACTCTTTTCGGCGCGGAATGATGGCGCCATGGTGTAGAGTCGCTCCAAAGCCGGCATCGCCGCCTCAGCGTACAACTGCCACGACTGTGTCAGGTAGGCTTTTCTTCCGAAATATGGTACTTCAAACAGTGTCGAGCCGCCCTCAACAGCACCAGCGACGAAATTCGGTGCCTGATATTCGATGAAATCACGGTCGCGGAAGTAATTGTGTATGGCACCGAAGACGGATGAACGGATTTTCAACATCGTCGTCATCCTGATGGTGCGAAGATAGAGGTGGCGGTTGTCGAGTAGGAACTCGGTCTCTCCACCGTCTGCCGATTCCATCGCAGACTCTGTAATCGGAAATGGATTGTCGGCAGAAACCTCGCCCACAACCTCCGCCGACGAGACAACCAGTTCATGGCCGCCGGGCGCCCTCTCATCCACCCTCACCTCTCCAGTGAGTATTACACTGGATTCAATGAGAGAGGCTTTTATCGCTTCGAAACTGTCATCTCCAACCGCATCTCTCTTGATGACTGTCTGGATGACTCCGGTTGAGTCTCTCAACACCAGAAACCAAATTTTGTTGGAGCCGCGGGCGCGATGGACCCAACCCTTCAGTTCAACCACCTCTTCGTCGTGGTCACCATCGAGTACCTGCTTGACCCACACATCCTTACCCATGTCAGACCCCCATACTCAATGTCGCCGAATCGCTTCCCCCATTTGAAACAAAGGATTACCACAGTTGGATACATCTATTGGGGTGAATCTCGGCCGACGGTTGTTCCCATGTCCGATGTACCGGATAGAATCGGGCGGCGAATTGCTGTTTATGCGGTGGGGGGTAACGCACTATCAAACCCTATAATGATGGGGAAAGAGGGAAGCGACGAGTCTGCTCAACTTGTGATGAATGCTGTTCTTGAAGATGTTGTGGACCTTCTCGAAGCTGGCTTCAGGGTGGTATTGACGCACGGGAACGGGCCGCAGGTCGGTGAGTTGCTGCTGATGGAAGAGGCGTTGTATGACCGGAGACTTGCCTCATCCTTCCCTCCACCTTCACCTGCCGGATTGGACAACTGGGTTGCCGCTACGCAGGGCACCCTCGGACACGATATCGCAACTAGATTGGACAACACCTTGAGAGGGAGGGGGCGCCATGAACGGGTGGTGACACTACTGACGAGAGTTGTCGTTGACCAACATGACTCAGCATTCGCAAGACCTACAAAACCTATTGGGCCACAAATAGACAACCTTGATTCAGTACCTGAATCTTGGGTTCTGGGAGTAACTGACGACGCCGGTCCGAGAAGGGTGGTCGCTTCACCGAAACCCGTTGAAATAGTTGACCTCAATGCTATAGAACTTCTACTTGAGGCAGGGGCTGTGGTTCTCTGTTGCGGAGGTGGAGGCATCCCTGTTGTAGTAGAGGATGGCGGACTTCGCGGGGTTGAAGCGGTCATCGACAAGGACCTCGCATCATCCATACTCGCTGTTTCAATAGCAGCGGACCTGTTCATAGTCTCGACCGCTGTGGATTCGATTAAATTGGACTTCGGCACACCTGAAGAGCGAAGTATCACCTCAATTTCATTAACTGAAGCACAAGAACATCTTGCCAATGGCCAGTTCCCACCGGGTTCGATGGGGCCTAAGGTCGAGGCGATGATTTCTGCGAAAAGAGGGAGACAGAAAATGGTCGTGACACTGTGTAGACCGGGTGAAGCGATGAATGCGATTCGTCTAGAGGGCGGGACGACTCTTACGATATAGGGGAACCTCCTTCTTCTTCGGTGATTGAAATCGCATCATCATCAGGGCCATACAGGGATGCCGCTACTGCTCCGGTGAACCACCCGCGAGGAGGGAGAACTTGCATTGTGAGACCGGCTGGTGAGTTGCCAACTCTAGAAACTCCCGCGTAGAGGGAGAACACCTAGATTGTTCAGTCCAGAGACCACTACTGTAGGTTGTCGAGGGTGCGAGGGAGTAGGGAGTAAGCCCCTTTCTGTTCACCTTTCAGTTGACTGCATTCAACTTTGCGTCCTACCCGGTCCTCGGTCATGCACGTCAACAGACCTGTTTGGACTTGCTCCGATGCGGTTGCTCGTCTCAGCTGGAAATGGGCAACCTCGTCCTTTCGGATTCACAGTACACACCCACTCCGGTTCGTTTCTTCTGCAGAGCCAACCCTTCCGGATTCCCGACTTGTGCCGGGGCATCTGCATGGAGGAGAGGGGACTTTCCTCAGTGTCGTACACTGTCAGCAGTCCTCCTACTCCCTCGCGAGTCTGCCACCACCCCCCTCCTCTTCAGGGTTAGGATGACAATGGCGTACCAGATGGATGGGGCAACCGAACCTATGCCCCATTCCTCACCTCAAACGACTACTACAAGGATGGGGATGTATTCTACGCACTGAGGCAGGGTGTCCAATCTGCGTCATACCTCTGATTTCTTAAGAAAATGAAAGTGTGGGGTCGTCGCCGGGTTCCAGCCAAGGGGGCGGTCTCAAATCTGCGTCATACCTCTGATTTCTTCAGAAAATGAAAGTGTGGGGCCGTCGTCGGGTTTCAGGCAAGAGTGGAGTGTGGAAATCACACATAGCCAGTGCTGGCAGAGGGCTTGCACCATGTCTCATTTCAGCCAAGCCAAAAGCAGAGTGT
>CAYFFQ010000003.1:0-44394 GCA_964342465.1 uncultured Candidatus Poseidoniales archaeon
GGCCGCCGCCGGCAGCAGTTCAGACGGCGAGCCACTCACTCAGCGCCAACCCTATTCCAAACGAGATGAGGCTGACCACGATGAGCAGCCCCGCCATCTCGAAAAATCGGTGCGCGAAGGAGACCTCCTCCACCACCGAGACATAGAAGTTGAAACAGGCGACTATCACCATTCCCACTACCAAAGTACAGACGAGAGCGAGGATGTGTGGTTCCAACCCGTAGGTCAATCCGCCGTTGGGGTCAAAAATCAAGTAGGGAGCCACAAGGAGGAAGACCGTCAGCAGGTAAGCAACCGAGGTGGCGAAAGCGGCAACGAATGGCGATGAGTCCTTTTTCTCACTACGACTTGAGAGGTATTCACTCGCCCCCATGGAGAAGGCGGCGGCTATTCCCGTCACCAACCCCGCAAGAGCAACCATCGTGAGGTCGCGAAAGGCGAAGGTTAGGCCTGCCAGCGCCCCAGTGAGTTCAATCAGCGCGTCGGACATTCCCAAGACGATGCTTCCAATGTACTTGAGGCGGTCTTCCCTGAGCATGCCTATCAGCCTCTCCTCATGCGAATCCTCCTCATCAGCGAGGTCGTCATACCCCAGTTTTCGGTATTCCGTGGAGGCGTTCCTCTCTATTCTCTCCAACATCTTCACGGTGAAGGTTAGCCCGAGAAGAACTGCGAGTTGGGTGTGAAACCAGACCTTCCATCCGTACGGCTTGGCCACCCTGCCAGTCGCGTTGGCGAGGATCTCTTCATGTCGCTTCTCCTCTTCCGCTATCTCCTCGAGGATTTGCCGGTTGTGTTTGTCTTTCTGGCGTCTTGCAAGTCGCTTGTAGACTTCTACTTCAGTCGCCTCCATCCGTTGGAGGGCGAATAGTCTGCGCTCGAGGCCGGCCGCCATCGAGAAAGGCGAGAGGTGCGGCTCTCATCAATCCTCGTCCGGATGAATGGGCATTTTTCCTCAGAAGTCGGTGTCACCGGCGTGGGTGCGGCTACTCGGTGACGGTCTATTCCCATTGATTGCGGAGTTCACCATCACACGCGTGGGTGCGGCGGCGTGGTCATCGAATCGGCCTCAACCCAACTCAATCTGTCATCACAAGCGTGGGGGCAATTCGGTATCGAGTGCAGACCTTAGCGGTGCGATGCTCTGTCATCACACGAAGGTGCGGCGGCGTGGTCATCGAATCGGCCTCAACCCAACTCAGTCTGTCATCACACGCGTGGGGGCAATTCATGTCGAAACCTCTGATAGAGTCGTGCGGGATGTCTGTCATCACACGCGTGGGGGCAATTCGGTATCGAGTGCAGACCTTAGCGGTGCGATGCTCAGTCATCACACGCGTGGGGGCAATTCTCATCAATCCTCGTCCGGATTCGCAACATTTTTTCCGGGGTAGTTGTCATCACAGGCGTGCGTTGCACTCAAAACGAATGAGAGGGGCGGGGAATGGTGATGGATGAGGGTGAGGGGGGCATCCTTGATGCTGAAGTCGCCGATGAGATTGAGGGTGAGGATGCTGATTCACGACTGGGGGATTCTCTTGTCGCGGTTCGGGAACGGCGGCAGTTGAACATCGCTGTCGGAGCCACAGTCGCATTCATCATTCTGATGATGATGGTCGCTTCCTTCTTCCCAAGCGTACTGGTCAATGACCCGACTGATGGTGGAGAACAACACTGGTTGCCGCCTGTCGATGAACGGTCAGGCATGGAGTATCGCAACGACGATGTATTCAGCAGAGTGTCGTGGAACGGCTCTCACGGCATTGAGGAGGTGCGTTCAATCTATGTTCCCGTTGATACCATCACCGCCGCTGACGGTGGCGCCGGCTTGACCGGCGGCGCTGAAATCCATCTCGGCCTCTGGCTACCTGAAATCGAAGGGTGCGATTGGGATTCTTTGGTCAGCAACGACACTTTGGCGGCTGATGGAGAGACTATCTGTGCGGTTCCAGTAATTTCGGAGATTGGCCCCTACTACAACGACGGCGATGTGGATGCCCTCACACCAGCGGACAGATTGGGTCGGTTTCTCATTGAGAACTTCGTGCCACACGGATTCGCTGTTGCACAGGTCTCCGTCTTCGGGACTGGTGAGAGCAATCACTGCATGGACCTGATGGGTGATGATGAACAACGAGGTATTCACGCCGCGGTGGAATGGTTGGGTACTCAACCTTGGTCCAACGGGAATGTTGGAATCATCGGTAAATCATACGACGGCTCAACGCCGTGGCAAGCAGCGGCGATGGGTTCATCACATCTGAAAACCATCGTCCCGATGTCAGGCCTCATCGGAGTCCACGACCTGATGTGGCGTAACGGTAGCATGGAAGCGAGAGGTGCAATCATGCACAACGGAGTCTACGGAAGTTTCGGCCTCGATGGTGATTTGGAAGACGTTGAAAACGCCTGCGAAGGCTACCTCGAAGGCTACTATGCTGGAGTCGGCGCATACCTCGCCGGCGACAACTTGGCGTGGATGGGAAGTGACTACTGGGAGGAGAGAACCTTCCTCAACAAGGCATTGACGAACTACGGCGGTTCGGTCTACATCATCCATGGAATGCAGGACTGGAATGTCGACCCGCACATGGCCTTCCCCACCCACAACATCCTCATCGAAAACGGATTCGAGACCAAGGGGCTCTACGGGCAATGGGGGCACGACTACCCTGACCGGCAGGCTGGGCATGAAGGGTTGAGTAGCGGGCGTGGTGGTGAGGCGTATCCTTACACACTGCGCTGGGATTGGGCTGATGACCTGTTAGAATGGTTTGACTACTACCTTCGGGACATCGGGCCACAGCCCGCACTTCATGCGGAAATTCAGGATAACATGGGTGGCTGGCGAACTGAGAGCCAATACCCGCCCGAAGATGTCGAGTGGATGAGGTTCGGCCTCGATGAGTTCGAAGTTGATTCTGGTGGCACTACTGTGACTTCCACTTCTCAATTGGTAATTTCATCTTCCCAATTTGAAAATGAAACCCGTATAGTGGGTAATCCGACCCTGCATATCGATGCCACCACCTCACTCCTGCTCGGCGGGACGAGTGGGCACCTCGGTGTTGAGATGGTACTCGCCAGCAGTGGTATGCACCTCGGTCATGCGGTGATGGACCTGCGATTCCATGGTGGCGGAAAGGAGGGTGAGGTTCTCTTCCCTGGACAGACCGTAAATGCAAAGATGGAGTTCTTCGGCATGGATGTGGTCATCCCTGCTGGTGATGGAATCCAATTGATAATCACCCAGACGACGGAGGATTATGTGCCAAGTCCGGTCTCCTTGACTCCGGTGTCGGTGGGTCTCACAAGCGCGAGTGTGCTCTCGCTCTCTGTTGTCAACCGCGACTGTTCAGACCTCTTCTTGCCGCCAATGCAAGAACCGTATCCTCAATGCCAAACGGAGTGACCGCCAAAGGGAAGCCGATGCAAGAACCGTATCCCCGATGCCAAACGGAGTGACCGCCAAAGGGAAGCCAATGCAAGAACCGTATCCTCAATGCCAAACGGAGTGACCGCCAAAGGGAAGCCGATGCAAGAACCGTATCCCCGATGCCAAACGGAGTGACCGCCAAAGGGAAGCCAATGCAAGAACCGTATCCTCAATGCCAAACGGAGTGACCGCGAGAGGCTAACCCATCCTTGAACCTCAATCTCAACATGGCGATTTGGTGCGTTTTGTAGATATTTACCGCAGCTGATTTTCAGAAATAGATTTGAAAACCCCCAAGACATGCAAGGGTGTATGCAGGGGGCACCTCAAGACCAAGGATTACCGTCCCAGCAGTTAGGTGGGCAGGTCTTTCAGGGTGCCGGCGGAACTGCAAATCCCTACGGTGGACCGATGGTCCATGCCGGGCCACCCAACCAAGCGGCTAAGGTGATAGGAATCCTGTTGATGGTCTATGGCGGATTCTCCATCCTCTCCGGTCTTGCCTCAGCCTTGGGGGGTGGCTACCTTAACGAATGGCTGACCGACATCGGCGGAGCCGGTTCAGAAGAATATCTGACACCGACATGGGTCTATGTTGTTCAAGGGGTACTCGGTTCATTGACCGGTGCGGCCTACATGTATTCAGGTTGGCTGATACAGGAATACAAGAAAAAGGGTATCTGGTTCGCTTGGGGTGTTCTCGCCGTCGCTTGGGTACTCGGAATCGTTGTGACGGCTTTGACTCCGATGCCGAACACACCGGAAATGGATAGTGAGACCATGAGATTGGTATCTATCGGTTCGGCAGGTGTGTGTGGCCTCTTCGGTGCTGCCTTCTGCGGCCTCATTTTGGCCATTCCTCTTTTCATAACGAACAATGGCATGGATTGATTCACCACCTTTGAGCATCTGTGGGGAAGAGCCGCCCCTCCCGAAGACAGGTCTGGACGGACATTGGAGTGGAGAAAGTTCAGTGAAAGAGGCGTTTGACAAGAACGGTTGCATAAGCGCCGGGTGGAAGTTCAAAATCAAGTGTCACCTTCCATCTTTTCCCTCGCCGTTTCCTCATCTCATCGACCTCCTCCTCTTCAGCGGTGACGGGGGTGCGAACCATGACGGGACGATGATGGCCGGAAAGGTGTTGGTCAATCACACTCAGGT
The DNA here is from genome assembly GCA_964342465.1 of uncultured Candidatus Poseidoniales archaeon. Taxonomy (GTDB): domain Archaea; phylum Thermoplasmatota; class Poseidoniia; order Poseidoniales; family Thalassarchaeaceae; genus MGIIb-Q1. Next base: position 4,598 of record CAYFFQ010000003.1, read on the forward strand.
TAAGGTCAGAATGGGGTAATTGCAGTGTTTCAGGTAGATTCTGGAGAATCACCTCAATTCGCTCGACCAAGTTTCTCTTCGGTTTGCCTCGCTTGCCGCTCGGCACTTCGGGGAAGTAGAGTGGGCCACCCACCCCGATTTCCACCTCGCGCATGAGATGTGAGGGGAGGTGTTCGTGCAGGAGTTCGGAAAGATGGGCGTTCCATTCGCTGGATTGCCATGCAGAGAGCCACAGCCCTCTGATGTCGTATGGCATCGCCATGTAGACTCTGCGCCAGAGTTCTTGGGCGGTGGCCCCCGTTTCCGTGGCGCGATTATAGGCTCTGATGAGTTTCTGATGCGGCCTGTGCTCGAGTTTCAAATCACCGACCTCAGGCCATTTCTCAGCCATCACACGCTTGTCGCGGCGTCGGTCGGAGCGGTCGGATTTGTTGCGCCGCGTCAGAGTGAGTTTCATCGCCGATTCATAGTCTCCTACGACGATATACTCGCCGGGCAACTCGCCTGCAACCTCCGAGCCGAACCGCTGAGTGTCGAACCAGTTCGGCCAGCCGTGAATGTTGGCCTGCTCAAGCCGGCGAGGAAGTCTGTCAATCTGTTCGCGGGTGATGTCTCGGACGACTATCCTGAACCGATTTGATTCATGGCTGCCACTGCGGAGTTTTTCGGCCGAACCACCCAGCAGAGTCAGTCTCCAACCATCACCGTCGCTGAAACCGCCAAACTCCTCGGAATCTGCTTCTCCGCCAAAATCCTCGGAATCTGGCTCGTTGCCAACCTCTCTGAACCCGTCTTGAGCCTCGGAATCTGCTTCTTCCCCAATCTCGCCATCATCCCTGAAATCACCACCATCTCCTATGGATTGACCGATTTCAGTCGGCAGACCCTTTCCTCGACCCCGAGGAAGTGAAACGAGTTGGCTCGTCACCGCATGCCTGTCCTTCAATCCCGACAACCCGAAGGAGCGGCGAGGGAGCGACAGTTCTCGCGAAAGGCGAGCGAGAAGGGAAATTGTGTCATGCCCCTTCTTCTCTAGACGGTAGAGGCGGTGTTCCATCTCTTTCCACCCTTCATCTGTGGCCGGCGTTGGCCCACCAGTCTCCGTGACTCGGAAGTCCTCTGGGAGGAGACGTAGTTTCACCACGGATTTACAGCCCCCATACACCATGCGATTCGGAATGTGAATGCTTGGCCATCAAATCAACTCACTCCACCGCGGTGTATCCAGCCGAGATGGTGACCCGCTATTGGAATCATGGGTGAATTCCGCCTCTGTTTTCATGATAACTGTTCTGAATGAAAAGGCGAAATGTTGTAAATAATCCGGTGAGCGAAAGGGGTGTGGATAGAGCGAGTAGTGGGGTGCAGCGCCTCTCTGTGCCAGAGAGAGTCATCGGGGGAAAGCCGACTCTTTACCTGTTTCAATCGTGTCCATTCTGCTGGAAGGTGCGCGCCCTGCTATCCCACAAAGGTGTCGATTTTCACACGGTCGAAGTCGACCCGATGAAGAAAGGGGAACTCGCTTGGTCGGAGTGGACTGCTGTACCGGTTTTCGTCGATAGTGATGGCACACAAGTAAATGATTCGAACGACATTCTTCACTACATCAACAGCAACTTCGAAGGAGGAAACATCTTCCCCGATTCGGGAGAGGACAGCCACCAAGATGAGTGGATGGATTTCAGTGGTGGGGTGCTCGGAAAATCAATTGTTCCGGTGATTTACAGTTCCTATGGCGCATCTCGGAAGGCTCTCTCCTATGTCTCTGAAGTGGAAAGTTTCAGTAGATTCCAGAAGTGGAAAGCGGTCTGGCTGGGGGGTGTGGTGATGCGGATGGTCGGAAAGAGCCGAGGAAAGATGTTCGACCTGCCTCCGGACGAGAACCTGCTCCACCAAATGAATGAGATGAGTGGCGGGATGAACGGGGATTTCTTCGGCGGGGAAGTTCCCAACGGTGCCGATTGGGCGAACTACGGTATATTGCGGGCTATGAAGGGACTGAACGGTCACGAACTGGTCACCACCCATTCTGTCGTTGGTCCGTGGTTCGAGCGAATGCGGGTTGAGTGTGGTCTGTAGTCACACTCTCTCGGCAGTAGGGGGGGCGCGGTGCGCTCATCATGCGGCGGGGTTCAGATGGCGCGGTGCGCCTGTCGCCCGGTGGGGCACGAAGTTTTGCTTCGAAGAGGAAGCGGGGAAGGGGCGCGGTGCGCTTGTCGCCCGGTGGGGTTCAGTATGACTGCGGTTTTGGCAGTGCAAAGGTCAGTGCAAAGGCGAGAAGTCCGAAACAACAGGCAGAGGAGTATGGCCCTTGACTGAAGAAGAGGAGGATGGCGGCCATCCGCAGCATTCCGCGGTTGTTGCTCCTGTATCCCATCACCGTGGCAGCGAGGCCGATTAAGGCGATTCCTGCGAATCCTACTCCGACCATCACATAGATTCCCGCTGCCGATGAATCGTAGAGTTCCAATTCGTTCTTCGCCTCGTACGGGACATGGTTGATGAATGAGCCATCGGAACTCTCCTCGGCGAATGTCTCATCACTTGGAAAAACCAATGTCAGTGAGGTGAACCCTGTCGGCTCGAAACTCACTTTTGGTGGTGGATTGAGCAGCACGAGGTGTTGAACCATCTGGGCTGTCCCTCGGGAGCCGTTGGCGATCAGCAACACTTGGACTCCGGGGTCCAACTCATCGATACGGAAGTTGCCGTTGTCGTCGGTCGTGTTCGCCTTATCGAATACCACCCCATCTTCTCTCTCCACGGTCACTTGAACGATGTGATTCGGAGCCGGTTGGCCGTTCTCATATACGACCTGCCCGAGCAGAGTGGCGCTTCCAGCAGGAGCAGCCTGCGCGTCCATGTTGATGAATCGTCTGTGGCGTATCAAGCCCGAATCGCCCTCTATGTAGTCGATACCGTTGGCGAAACCGAGCATCGAAGTGGTGATGAGTAGAAGTGCGAGCCAGAACACCATCGGGTGGCGAGCCATCTCGGAGGGTAGGGTGATACGCGCTGAACTGGATATGAAAACCGTCGACTCCGCTTCCACTTCAGGGAGTGGTGTGGGATTCATCTCGCTCCCTGACGCTGGTTCTAGAGAGGCGGAAGGGGGTTCCGACTGTGCGCCCGTAATCTCGCTCACCACTCCGTGGAAGTGGTGTCGGTTTATCCACTCTTCCGACCGGAGATGAGAAGAGTGGGGGGCGTTCAGGAGTGTTTGATGTACAGTGTGGAAGTCGTATGGCGTGGCCAGCCAGACCATGCTGATGCTCTGGAGAAGGCGATTTCACCTGATGATGCTGATGATTTCTCCATCCACATGACGGTGCGGGATGAAGAGGCGGAATTGTGCGTTCGGGTTTCTTCGGGTTCCCTAGCCTCACTGAAGGCGACGATTGACGACATCCTCGCCTGCCTCTCTGCAGCAGAAGGTACCTTGGATGCCGTACTTCGGTAATCTGGATTTTCTCCTATGAAAATCCGTGTTCAATTCGATTATCCTGTTTTCAGCCGTATATTGCAGATTGTTCGCGGCCGTGAATGGAAGAATTTTCGTGGCCGGATGGGAATGCTGGTCGGCGCATCCTTCAAAGGAGAACGGCCATTCGAGGTGGGTATGGATGAGGTGGTTCGTCACCCTCACCTCCCGCATGACAGGAGTAGTGCTCTGTGGGTGGAAGGAATGCCGACTGAGTTGTTGATGGCGAGTATCCGAAGATGGACGGGTGCCCTGATGAGTGACGAGGGTATCACCAATCTCCTCGCTCGCGATGAACATCAGGTCACTGCAAAGGTGATGGCAAGAGAGAGTGGGGCCGTCGCCGGCATCGCTGCCGTGCGCCACCTCGTCAACGAGTGGATGCCGGGGGCGGAAGGCGAATATCTCGTCTCTGAAGGAGACGATGTCGAACAGGGTGAAATCATCATGACTCTCACCGGTGGCCGCAAACAGATATTGGCGGCAGAGAGAATCATCCTAAACATCCTCGGGCGCCTCTCGGGAATCACCACAAACACTCGGAAATGGGTTGATGAAGCGAAGGAGATGCGGGTCGCATCGACGCGGAAGGTGTACTGGGGGATGCTCGATAAATGGGCTGTTCACTTGGGTGGGGGGCTCACCCACCGACTGACGAGAGGGGATGCCACGATGATAAAGGAGAACGACCTTGCCACGCTTATCAGAGATGACGAAAAGAGGGCACCTGGAGTGAAAAGAATCGTCAACGAACTGGAACTCGAGAACTCCGGTGCTTTCATCGTTCTAGAAGTGACTACCATAGATGAGGCGGTGACCGCCGCCGAAGCGTGGCATCTGAGGATGGATGCAGAAGGCAGAACCGACAGACTGACCATCATGCTCGATAACATGGATGCGGAGAAGGTCGTGAATGTACTGGGCGACCTCCGTTCTCGACATTTTCTCACGACCGTCATCATAGAGGGAAGTGGTAGCATCCGGTTCGATGACCTGCGCGTTTGGAGGGATTTGGGAGTTGACCTTGTCTCCGCCAGTTCACTACACAGCGGTTGTCCCCCCTTGGACCTGACCATGCTCTTCGAGGGAGCGTGAGAGGAGGGGGTAGGATGGGCGAGGTTCCTCGCAGTCACCCGAGATACGAATCACTCATGGGAAGACGACTGCTAACCGATGCGGCCGCCGACGGATTGCTGGCTGATTCAGCCCTGATTGCGCATGGTCGTGGAGAGGCTTTCGATTATCTGCTCGGAGAAGCGACCTGTGCATCGGCACGAAGGGCGATTGCTCACGCCGCTGCGATAATGGCAGGTGCTGAGAGATGTGTGTTATCCCTCAATGGTAATGCTGTTGCGCTTGCCGGTGCTGAGTTGGTCCGCTGCGCCGCTGTCCTCAGATGTCCGATTGAGGTCAACATCTATTATCGGACCGCCGAAAGAATGGCCGCCCTACTGAATCGGTTGGAGAGTCTGAAAACAGAGGTGATGAGAGGGGATGCTCCTCGGGGGTGGGTCGGCGACTGGGCTGAGGTAGTCGCTGAAGTTAGGATACTCGGAGGCGAACCTGACGGGGTGATTCCGCGGTTGGAGGGGCCGAGGGCCGCCTGTTGTGAAAATGGGATACTCAGTGCTGATGTGATCTTCGTCCCTCTCGAAGATGGCGATAGATGCGAGGCATTGGTCGGCATGGGTAAACAGGTCATCGTCGTCGACCTCAATCCGATGTCAAGAAGTGCGAAGATGGCGTCTGTCACGATAGTCGACGAGTTGAGGAGAATGGTTCCACAACTGCTCTCAGAACTGGTGGCGGGGGTGTCAGAGGCGGAAATCGGATGGAATAACGAATCGGCACTCGATTCGGCGCTCAGTGTAATGCTTTCTCGTTTGAAATAGTAAAAAAACGCCCACTCAGGCCGGAACAACGTTTTTCAGTCAGTAGGGCCCTCTATCTATGACTGAAAATGGTGGAGAGAACAAAGACTTCGGCCGATGCAGCGGATTTTTTCATGTCTCAGGCAAACTTCGACCTCGAAGATTCTGAGGCAAAGAAGAAGCTCAGAAGACGACGGGGTGGGCGGCCTCGCTCCAAACCGATTTCACTCAACGAGGCCGAATTCAGGAAACCCACTCATCGAGTGACTCCACTCGACCACAGCGAGATTCCGCACCAGCACGACGGAGTGGAGGTGTGTCCTGGATGCGGGGGAGATATCGACGAAGGCGACTTCGTTGAGACATTGATTTCATTCGCCACCGGAGCAGCCGACTACCTAGATGGCGACCCCGTGAGAACTCAGGCAATCCACAGTCTCAAACAACAGGCGAAGGCATTGGACCTGCCGGAGCCGTATGAGGACTGGTTGTTGGAGATTTGCGTCCGTTTGGAGACCCAAGTCCACAGACAATTGGATGCCCAAAGGGATGCCATCCGTATAAGCCTCGAAGAGGAACTCCGGAAGGAACTGGTAGGGGACCTCTACGAACACATCCGGGCCGAGATTGAGGATGTAATTCGGGCTGAGGTCGAGCGTGATATGTGGGAGTTGTTCCAACAGAATTATCGCCAGCGAAGGGATGCATGACGCTCAACCACCCCCATGCCTCAGATTGTCACCGACTGTTGGGGCGAGAGATTAGAATGTGCGCCACTTGAGTGGAACGCATCACCCAGAGTTGCTCCTCATGTCTGGGGGGTGGCTGTCGCCTGTAACAACTCGGCAAGTCTCTCCGCCACCCTGCTGCCGACCTCTGAAGTTGAGGCGGTGCCGCCCAAGTCATAAGTCAGACAGTCACCTGTCTTCAGATGGTCGCGTATCGCCTCTTCGATAAGGTCAGCGACTCGTTCGGCCTCCTCGTCATCGTTCTTCATTCCGAGCCACTCAATCATCATCTGAACGGAGTTGAGAGTTGCTATCGGATTGACTCGGCCCTTGCCAGCGTGTTTCGGTGCGGAGCCGTGAACCGGTTCGAACAAGGCATGGTTGTCTCCGACATTGGCGCTGGCTGCCATCCCCATACCTCCCTGAAGCACACTTCCGAGGTCAGTGACGATATCTCCGAACATGTTGCTGGTGACCACCACATCAAACCATTCCGGATTTCTCACCATCCACATCGAAAAAGCATCGACGAATGTGGTATCATTGCTGATTTCTGGATATTCCTCGGCAATCTCATTGTACACTCTGCGGAAGAGTTTGCAGCCACTCGTCACATTAGATTTGTCGACGCAGGTGACTTTGCTGACTCCGTCCGAAGGCGCACCCCCTTTCCTCTTGGCGTATTCAAACCCGAGTCGGATGAGTCTCTCAGAACCCTTACGTGAAATCGGTCTAGCGTCCCACGCGACCTCTCCATTCAGTCCGTCGAACTCCATCTCCGGAAGTTGTGGGAGGTCCTCTCCCTGTGCGCGGAGGGCCGAGCGCCTCAAGAGACCGTGATAGAGTCCTTCCGTATTCTCTCTGAGAATGAGCATGTCCACACCAGCGGGGGTCCACACCTCCGAAAATCGGTCGTGAATCTTGTGCTTAACGCCTTCATAGAGTTTGATAGGGCGGATGTTGGCGTAGAGTTCCAACCCGCTTCTGAGACCGAGGATGACCTGCCCGCCAGCGAGGTCGCCGTTCGGCAGGTCTGCTCCCGGCCAACCAATCGCTCCGAGAAGGATTGCGTCAGAGTTGTCGCGGCAATGCTCGAACGAACCGGCGGGCCACTCCTCGCCGGTCTCCAACCAATACTGACCCCCGCATGGAATGACTGTCCTCTCAAAGACGAGATTGCTGTTGTTTTCGATGCAATCAAGAAGTTTTTCCGCCTCAGCGATGACCTCGGGACCGGTGCCGTCGCCGGGCAGAATCGTCAACCGGTAGGTGGGCATCGGTTCGGCCAAAGGCTCTACCTACATGAACGCCACCATTGGCTATGTTCGGGCCATGAGGAGGCGAACACTTCATCAACCGCCATGAAGGGCAACATCGTCGTGACAGCCCGCGGACCGTTCGATACCGATGAGAGTGCGAGAATTGATGCCAACACACTTCCAGTGGAAGTAAGGGGGCTGTGGGAGACGATGCTCAGATTGGACCCCACCTGGAGTATCGAAGAGTGGATGGCCCGCCGAGCGAGAGAGGAGTTGAAACTTATTGATGCTGACCTTGTGAAGGAGAGAATGCGGTTACAACAGCGGTTGAGCCGTGTGGAGGCTCTGTGCGAGCGGTTGAAAAAGCAGGGGGTCACTCTCGACGAAGTGAAATGGAGTGACCCGCATCAGATGAACCTCTTCGACATTTTCGGGAGCGCCGATGACACCGAAGAGGTCGAGATGGAGGGGGATGATGCCGTCGAAGACTATGACGAGCACCCCGCCACCGCACTTCTAGACTATCTCCCCGGAGAGGCTGGCGATGACCCGTTGCTTGCCATCGTGGCACAGTTGGTTCTACTGACACTTGAGGATGCGGATGGGAGGGGCGAACTCCCCCTCAGTCTGGAAGATTTGGGTGACACCGTCGAAGCGAGAGGGGTCAGTGCGGATGAGGTCATCGAGGCGCTCGAGTGGCTCCTAGAGAGGCAGGAAGTGGTGGAAGTCGAGGAAGACATGTTCACCCTGAATTGATGATACTCCACCAACCCAAGACAGGAAACTGTCAATAACTACGCGGAAAAAGGAGGGTTGTTGGAATGCCGCGCCTAAGAGCGATGATGGTTGGTGCTCTCCTCGGGGTGTGGTTGTTCAATGAGTTAGGGGCGGCGGTGGAGATGGCGGCTGGTGGGGGAATACTCGCCACCATCCTCTTCGACTCTCCGTATAACGCCCGAGAAAGGAGGAAATATTCGAAATTGGCCTCTGAGCAAGCAATTCGAATTTCCTATGGTGAGGAGCAGTTGTCGAGTCTTGCGAACCAGTGTAACCAGTTGCAGATAATGGTCCACGACCGTGACAGTCAACTACGGGCCGCTCTCGGTGAATTGGAGAGGAGGGATTCCGTCGGGGCGCCGGAGGCGCGGAAACTGATTCAGAGTCAGCGCAAGGCGCTGAAGGCACAGAAGAGGTCTATGGAAGAGGCACAGCAGTTGATTCGCAGTCAGCAGAGGCTTCTCAACAGGTTGGAGACTCAGACCAACACGGGGCATGACCGTTGGGAGGAGACACTCGCCTCACTGGAGAGGATGCTCGCCAATCAGGCGGTGCATGACAAGACGACGGAACAGCAACTTCTCGACGAGGTGACGCAAGGGAACAGGGAACTTCAGCGTACTCTGACCGACCTCCTCCAACAGTTGGCGCTAGAGCCGCGCACCTCCAATGTGAATGTGCAGGATTCCGTGGTCATGGGTGGTCGTTCCACTAGGAGGGGTGGGTCGGGTTTGGCACCGCCGTCAATTCCGGTCATTGAAGCAATTCCAATCGGCCAACCACAGAGAACGACCGAGTTGGAATGGCTCAAGTCACTACCCGAAGACCTGACCTGAGGTGGTCTTGTGACTGATTTCCTGCGAGAGAGGTTGCGGCGAAGAGTCTGGAGAGGCGAGTTTCTCAGTGGTGGTGTCACCAAACTTTTCATCGGGTTTGCTGTTCTGATGTTGGTGAGGTGGCAGAAGCCACTCGGGTATCACCCTGAGGCGGATATTGCCGCAGGCTGGTTGATGGCCACCATCCTGTTCGCCGTGTACAGCACCACCCGAATAACCAACGATACGATGAGGATGATAGATGATATTCTGGCAGGTAGGGGGATGGATGTTGATTCCATCGACGATGTGAAGTTGCCACTCTCCGCCGGCGGTATGATTCTCGAAAAGACGGGGGTGATGCAGATGTTGCGTCAACTCTTCATCAAAGCGCGGGCCGATGAACTGGCCAAGACAATCGATACGAAGGGACGCGTCGTCTATCGCACCAGAGGTAAAGACCCACGCGGCCCAGCGAAGGGTGTGGGGGCAGAGACCTTCGGTGAGGTCATGAAACGCGTCGATGCCATGACGGCACGGCCGGAGTTGGAAGGGATAGAGGGTGAGTTGACCAAGACAGAGAAGATGGTCGAAGAGGCCAACGAAGCCGCCGCCGCCAAGGCCTACAAGGAGTGGAGGCTGGCCGAGATGAATGACCCCCAACTCATCGAAGCTGGAGTGGAAAAACTCGGTGACCTCGTCGCAATGGATCACTTCAATGACCTCAGGAACAGTGAATGAAGAATGGTCAATGAATGGTTGTGTAGAGAGACTGTGCGCGGATAATCTAGTTGGTTCCGACATTTTCCAGTGACATCTCACCGGTGTGAAGCGATAAAAGGAGATGACCCCGCCGACGGTTCGGGATTTCCGATGGAGATGAAGGCGGTTCTCGTCGCGGGTGGCCACGGTTCGCGTCTGTTGCCCTACACAAGATACACCCACAAAACCCTGTTGCCACTTCACAGAAGACCGGTCATCGACTACGCTCTTGCGACCATCCGCAGAGCCGGCATCAAGGACATCACCATCATCGGCAATCGCTTCATCGGACAGATTGCCCAGCATGTGGGGTGTGGACTCAGCGGAGAGAACATACACTATGTCATCGAAGAGGAACCTCTCGGTGTCCACCACGCTTTGAGCCTTGCACGACCTCATGTGGAGGGAAGCAGGATTCTCGTATATTTCTCTGACAACATCGTCACCTACGACCTTGCGGATGATGTGCGGAGATGGGCCGACTCGAATGATGCGCCCGGATGTCTCCTGCTCGGCAGGACGGTGGATGACCCGCACCGATTCGGGGTAGCGGTGTTTAGGGAGGATGGTTCCATCGCCGACATCGTCGAGAAGCCGGATGAGCCGCCTTCGGCGGTCGCTGTGGGCGGCATCTACCTCTTTGATGAGAACTTTTGGTCGATAATGGATGAATCGTTCGCTAATAGAGGGGGGGAGTTCACCATCACCGATGTCAATCGCGTCTATCTGCAAGATGGGCAGGCGGAATTGGTGAACATAGATGAGCATCAATGGTTGGATTGTGGGACTCCTGATGCGCTTCTCGCTGCTGCGAAGTTGGCTGCAGATGGAGTCTTGTCTCCCGAGCCATGCAATCTCAGAGATGATGACCCGAAGTTGTGATTTCATACTCGAAATCGGTGCGCATCTAGTCTGCAATCTCAGAGATGATGAACAGATGTTCTGAGGCTACCACGGCTAAATCTGAATAAGCGAATGGACGAAGGATTCAAACTAATTCAAAAGTGCCTGATATGCCTCCAATGAGCCTTTGACCACCTCCGGCCAGATTCTTTCCGATTCCACCCACAACTTGGCGGCGGCACCGAGTCTCTCTCTCTCAGTCGGGTTGTCCATCAGGGTGGATATCTTGTTGGCGAGGTCTCTCTCATCGCCTGCTCTAAAACATAGACCACGCACTCCATCATCCACTATTTCAGCAAGAGCCGGTAGGTTGGAGACAATTATGGGCCGTTCCATTACCATCGCCTCAAACGGTTTGAGTGGAGTTACCAGGCGAGTGACACGTGCGTCAGGGCGGCTGACCACGAAGATGTCTATCAGGTCGTAGTAGTGGGGTACTCTCTCATGGGGGACGGGGCCCGTAACTATCGCCCTCTCCCCTAACCCGAGTCGTTCACACCGCTCACGGAGTGCCGATTGGTTGGCCTTTCCGCTCACCACAAGAAGCCGTACATCCCGCCCTTCTGAGTATAGACGGGCCACAGCATCAGCGGTCAGGTCCACTCCTTCGAGGTTGCGGAGGCTGCCGATATAGCCCACTACACAAGTTGATTCGGTTCTCTCGAGACGCTCAATCGTCTCATTCAGGTGCGCCTCTTCTTCTTCGGTGGCTACTCTTTCCAATTCGTTTGGATGAATTATTTTGCTCGGGTCCACGGCATTCTGTACGAGATGAATGATGTTGGAATCGACGCCTCGGGAGACGGCTTCGTCGGCAAGTGTCTGACTGATGCATATTACCCTGTCAGCGGAGGTCAGTACTTCGGTTTCCATTCTCCTGTATCGCCGATAAGCCAATCCCGTCGGTTTCCACCTGCCATTGGCTACAGCAGTGTCCTCCCAGATGCCACGCATCTCGTAAACGAATGGTAACCCAAGTTTTCTCGCCGCCAACAGGGCGGGACGACCGACACGATAGGGAGTGTGTGCGTGGATTATCTCTATGGACTCCTGCTCGGCGATCATGATGATTTCTCTCTTCATTTTCCGCATCAGGAATCGCTCTTCCACCCACATCGGCAGGGGCCTGAGCATGGCGCGGGCGGGGCGGGTCGCTCTCCTAATATTCCGTTTCAAAAAACGACGGCTGCGGCGGGATATACGAATGGTCAATCTGATGGTTCGCCTCACAATCCGCTGCACCATTCGATAGATGTGGCGAGTTATTTTTCTTGCGAGGCGGGCCGGTTTGATGAGCAGGTTCAGAATAATTGGGTTCCTCTCCCGTCCGACCTCATCTCGGTGCACCGGCACAGAACTGTCGTGGTTTTTTGCGGTGGTAGAGGTGGGGGTTGAGGGTGGGGTGATTGTGGATTTTGAGGGATGGGCGGTTCGTGCGAGTTTCTTGCCCGCTCTTCGGCGCAGCCACCACGAGGATAGACCCCTTGACGCCTCATCGTGGTAGGGATGGATGCATCGTAGATACCTGATGTCATCAACTTGCAAGGGGTGGATGAGAGAGGGGCGTTCAGGATAGAATGGAGAAGTCAAACCGATTGGGTGTACTTTTCCACTGTTCCACTGTGCCTGTAGTTCATCATGGGTGCGGACCGCATAGCCGTTCAAATCGGGGCGGCTGTTCGCAAGGACATGAAGGACCCTTATTCGTCCCATTCGTGCCCACCAATCCTTGTATCACTTTTCATCGAGGTAATCAACTATGACATCCGCAATCCTTAGCGCGGTATTGCCATCCCAAAGTTTTGGTATTCTACCCTGTTTTCCTCCAGAGGAAAGAATCACTTCTGCCTCTGTGATGATTGTCTCTGTATCGTTTCCAACCACCTTGTTCGTTCCTTCGGTGACGGTGATTGGTCTCTCGGTGTTCTCCCTCAGCGTCAGACAGGGTATGCCGAGGGCAGTGGTCTCTTCCTGAAGGCCGCCTGAATCTGTGAGTACCATCTTCGCTCCAGACATCAGTCGTATGAAATCCAAATAGCCGACAGGCTCCACGATTCTGATTCCTGGTATCGATTCAAGGCGCTCCAACAGTTTGAACTTAGCCGCCTGCTTCATCGTTCTTGGGTGAATGGGAAAGACGATGGGGGTGGCCGTGCCAATCTGCTCAAGGGCTGAAACTATACCGTCAAACGCTTCCATCACATCCACATTACTCGGTCTGTGAAGGGTGAGTACTGCGTATTCTCCTCGTAGTAGCCCCAGCCTCTCCCGTACATCACTTTCCTCGGCCTTGTCTAGATTGATGAGGAGGCTGTCTATCATGATGTTCCCAACGAGGTGAACCTTCTCCGCAGCAACTCCTTCTCTAGCGAGGTTTTCATCACCGTCGGGAGAGGGGGTCAACAGAAGGTCACAGATTGAATCGGTGACGATGCGGTTGATCTCCTCCGGCATCATCCTATCAAAAGAGCGCAGGCCGGCCTCGATATGAGCAGAGGGAATGTGCAGTTTTACCGCGACAAGCGAACAGGCGAGTGTTGAATTGACATCGCCGACAACCACGACCATCGATGGATTGTGCTCTAGGCAGATGGTTTCGAAATCCATCATCACCCTCGCCGTCTGAGATGCGTGACTGCCTGAGCCGACGCCGAGATAGATGTCAGGCTGGGGCATTCCGAGGTCTTCAAAGAAGACCTTTGACATGTTTTCATCATAATGCTGGCCTGTATGGAGCAACAACTGTGGTATGCCTCGCCTCTCCAATTCAGCGTGTAGCGGTGCGATTTTCATGAAGTTGGGGCGCGCACCCACAACTAGAATTATCGGTCCTTTCATTCTCCATCCTCCATCAAGTTCCTGAGCAGATTCCAGTACTCGACTGAGTGAATCGAACTGTCGTATTCCTCGATAAGTCGCTGCCTGTTTTCTGAAAGTTCGTCTCTCACGGCCCTCTGCTTCTCTCGGTCGGAAAGAAGCATGAGGCATTTCTCGGTCGCGGCATCGAAGTCGCCCAGTTGATAGAGTTGGTACATCGGTTCATCACACGCCACCTCAGGAAGAGCGCCGACTGATGTCGAAACCACCGGACAACCGGCGAGAAGTGACTCGATGACTGACATTCCGAATGACTCTCCATGTGAAGTGACCAAATTGATTCCCCCCCGTTCAACTCCATGGGATATCAGTTCTGCCATCTTCTCGTTCTCGATTCTGTCAAACCATCTGAATCGTTGGATTATTTTCATCTCCTCAGCAGTCTTGAACACCTCATCACTTAGGTCAGTGGGGCAGGTTTGGCCACCTATCAACCAGAATTCCACTTCTGGCTCAACCTCGTTTATTCGCCCGCATATCTCGAAGAAGGCGCGCCAATCCTTGTGGTCATCAACCTTCCCGACCCACATTACTGGGGGTGGGCCTGAACCCTGAACCTTGACTGGGAGGAATAGTTTGGTGTCGAGAACATTGCCAAATTGGTGGATGGTGAGATTTGAAACTTCGTCCGAACGGTGATGTTCGATTCGCCCAATCATGTATTCAGATACCGTGATGAAGGAATCTGCATCGTTTGCCGACAATCTGCTGAGATAGGTCAGATTCTTTTCGATACTGGTATGGACTTCAATGACCTTCTTCACATCTTGATTACACTCTCGTAGCGCAGAGATGTACTCCTCTGTGTCAATGACGATAACCATGTCAAAATCGTTGGTTCGGAGAAATCCGATGGTCGAACTCTCATTGAGGCCGAAATGCAGGGTGGCATACGGAGAGAGCATTTTCTCAATTCCATAATCACTTCTGAATCCACAATGCACTTCAAATTCCGAATCGGGAGGGAGATGTCTCAATCGGTGGAACAACTGAGTACACACCCCCCCCAATATGCCATATCGGTAGAGAAACAACACCTTCACTCACTCACCCCCGTGCCTGTCAAGTTGTCTTCAGCGGCCGAAGTACCGAGGGTAAGGAAGACATCAACTCGGTCCTGCCATCTGTTTTCAGCCAGCCAAGTTGTTAGTTTTTCCTTTCGGGGGCGGAACGACACATATTCATCGAGTGCATGACAGAAATCTTCAATGTTACTTACTGTGATTGTGTATGGATAGGACTTGATCTGCGGCATCCTGAAAGATACAGTGGGTAGGCCTAAAGCCATGTATTCATAGATCTTGATGGGGTCAACCCCATCAGCCAATGGTCCTATCTTGAAGGGTATTATCGCCACTTTCCACTCCGCCGCTATCTCATTTATTTCAGGATGGTTCTTCGGGCCCATCAGAATTATGTTTTCAGGGAGTGAATCAAACTCCGGTGCAGAATGACCGATGATCTCGAATTGATAGTTAGGGCGTGATTGGGCGATTGATATCAATGACTCCCAATCAAACCATGATTCGGTCAGGTGGCCAAAATATCCGATTTTTGTCATCTTAGAACCTTTCCATCTGTATCCTGCTGAGAGGAAATGTGGTGAGAGGGCGTTGGGCACGACAATGACTGGATTGAATGGTTCGAACCCATCCAATTTGTCAGCCAAAGGTTTGGAGACAGCGGTCACATGGTCACAATTCCGTGTGATGTATCTCTCATGATATGTGCGATACCACTTCGCTTGACCGACCTTTTCAAACTCCTCCCATTCATCTCGCGCATCATAGATGGTCATCCATCCATTCAATCTGAATCGGTTCAATACTTTGGAGATGGAGGGGTGGGGATAGGATACGATGAATATCTTGTTTTTTCCACCGAAATCCATCTCGGCGATGTCCCCAAGCATCGTTTGCGTGACATCTATTGGAATCTGTAAAAGCAGGTCCCCTTGATATGGAGGCCACTCGTCACTCCATTTCCATCTGTGATAGTTGAATATTACCGGTATGTCCCTACTCAGGAACTCTCTTGTCAGCCGTATGGGACGATTTGCGCGCAGGTCCTGCACAAACGTCGTTCCTGAAAACACGAAGATAATCGAATCTGAGGCGGCCCTCTTGACATCTTTGGTGAACTGGACAACATCCTGCTGAAATGCGTCGAGTTTTGATGGTTGGATTACAACCCCGCCGGCAATGGATATCTCAGATTCCGCTTTCCATGTTCTGAAACCGAGAGTCAATCTTCGAGTTCCGACCGGTGGTTCGAATTGAATGCAGAATTCACCTGTTTCCCCATCCTGTTTGAGGTATGAATACCAGCCGACGGTCCTAGAACGGACCAATCCTGAAGGTTCAATTCCTGTGATCTCTACATCATTTGCATCAAAAAATGTGAAGGATACTAGTGCTGCTGAATATGGCTCCTCTACCCTGATGAGTAATGTACCCGTCAATTCAAATCTTGGGGAGAATCCGTTGCGAAGTTCAGTTTCAATTTCTGTGAAGGGATGTTGGAAGAAGGTAGGGGTCTCCTCGAGTCTGGCATCCTCCTTCATCTCAAAGAGCCAAGGTGCGTCACCGATACTCTCATTCTCTGGTGGTGGCCCGAACAGCCGTTTCTTCAGCACTTTGCCGATTTCCTCGGACCATCCATCGCGTGGATATCGTCTGAGCATTTCAAGCGAGTCCTCCACTAACCCCTGACGATTGAGATGTGTGACCATCGTTCGTACTGCACGGCTGTCTGGAATTTCATCAATCATACTGTTCCCAAACTCGATACCGAGGGTGGGGTTGTAAGTGCAGACCGCTCGGAGTGTGGCGACGAAGAGGTTAGCTCCGTCCCGCTTGTAGAATCTTTTCTCACGAAGATATTCTATGCCTTCCCTCAGACCTGCAAGGGCCGCTTCACCGTCGTTCTGCAACTCAGCATATATCATGGATTCCATTTCCGGAATTGAAACCGGACGGTCCATGGCCATGATGACAAGCCTTCGCGCTGACAATTTGAGTGGAGGTTGATGGTGCCAAAATGGCAAATGTCGCGTCACCCATCTCATTTCGTTCCACTCCAATGTGGGTGATATTTTCTGACATAATCATCATCCTCACCTTCCAACACCCTCCACGACGCCCCGTGGATTATGGAAAGAATGTTCGAGGGAAGAGGTTCTGGTGCTAGAATCGTGAAGTTCCAGAACCGATAGGTGAGCAAACGCAAACGCATGGCTATCGCATCTGCGAGAATCGTATCTTCTCTTCTCAGAGTATCGTCAATCAGCCAGACTGCCCCTATGGGGAAAAGTGAGAGGTTGTTCAACAGCCCACCCCTGCCGATGGCGGCAGGGGGGCCGTCGACAATCACCAAATCGGCGGTGGTGGGGAGATTCTCCTTCAACACCGCTGGGTCATACCATTCTGAGAAATCCATTCCACATATCGGTGCGGAAGGGGTTAGGGGGGCATGGATATACTTCACCCGAGGGTGACCGAGCAGCCATTTTTCATCATGTTCGACGGCATGAACCGTGCCAAATCTTGTCAGTCTTGAAGTGCCCTCCCCAGAACCCAGTTCGATGATGGTTCCATTCTTCGGACAGAGCAGTCTTGCCGCTTCCCGAGCGCCATCACACAGAGACCAGTGCGATTTCACAATGTCTGTTGAACCGCTCACACGCTCACTCTCCTCTCAAGGCTGATAGTTTTTGATAACGCTCAATCACCTTATTCATGTCAGTCGAGTCGATATCGACCTTTCCGTTATGGATGCAGATTCCTCTGTCACACATCTCCCTCAGTATCTTTTCATTATGGCTGATTATTATTACTGTGGATTCGCCTTCGACCATCTCAATGATTCGGTTCTTGGACTTCTGTCTGAAGGCAGAATCACCGACGCCCATCACTTCGTCTATCAAGAGAACATCGGGTTCTAGGTGGGAGGCGAGGGAGAAGGCGAGGCGGGCGCGCATACCTGATGAGTAGGTTCTGATAGGACGGTCAATGAATTCTCCAATTCCTGCAAACACCACTATTGATGGGACAAGGTCATACAATTCATTGGGAGTAAATCCGTAAATCGAGCCGCTGAGGTAGATGTTCTCCCTACCGGTTAGATTACGCTGAAAACCGGCCCCCAATCCAGCTAGAAGGGCCACCCGTCCCCTCGTCTTCACCACACCTCTATCGGGATTGTAGATTCCAGCAACCAATCTCAGTAGAGTGCTCTTCCCGGCGCCGTTCGGACCGATTATTCCCAGCACCTCTCCCTTGTTCACATCGAAGGAGACTTCCTCCAAGGCGCGGAATGAACCGCCCCTTTCACGCCGACTGCGAAATCTCCCAGTGAGAAATTCCTTGAGGTGGGCTGGGCCGCTCTTCATTATCGGGAAGTCGAAGGTGACTTCCTCAAGACGAACTGAAATATCTGAATTCAAAGGTATTTCACCGCCTTCGATTGAAATCGGGTGAACGCCATCGCCCCGATGAAGAAGAATAGAAATGAGGATAGAATTGCCGTGCCGATGTGTTGAACTGTGAGGACACCCATGTCGCCGTAGACCGCCGACCGCGCCATCTCGATGTAGACAGCGATGGGATTCATCAAATGAATATCTAGTATCTCTTCGGGGATATGTTCAGCGGAATAGAAGACGCCAGAAAGGAAGAAACCCGCCCGCATCAGCAGTTGGACCACTTGGCCTGTGTCCCTGATGCGTACATGCAACATAGATGCAATCGCTCCGAGGCCGAATCCGAGGAGAGTGATGCCGAAGATAGAGAGGGGAAGGAGGAGCAACAGTAGTGTCGGGGGAAGTGCCACGAAATACATGTAGAGAAAAACTATCGCTAGGCTCAACATCAACCTCGATGTCTGAAATCCAGTAATTGAAGCGATGAAGATTTCTCTCGGGAAATAGATCTGTTGAATCAATCCCGAGTTTCTCGTCAGAACAGTGGTGCAACCATTCACAGTCCTTGAAAAGGCGTTGAAGAAGAGGATGCCTATCATGATGGTCAAGGGAAGATATTCGTCGCCCGAACCCCTGAGAATGACAAAAACGAGATAGAATATGGCCGTGAATATCAATGGCTCTATCAAAGACCAGGCGTAACCGAGGATGTGGCCATGGTATGTGACCCTGAAATCTCGTTTGATGAAATGGGTGAGAACCTGTCTATGGCTGAAGAGGTTGCTAATAATGGCAGTTGGACCGGCGATGAGAGAGTGACGGCTTCCGGAGATGGAAGTCCAATCATCAACATCCTCCATGGTGTTCGCTGCAAGGGGTCCACCTATAATAGAATCACACCGAAAGGTTGAACAAAACTGATAGTAGGGGTTCGGACAAGCGTCGGTCGGGGAAGTCATGAGGGTAGGTATCATCGGCGCAGGCATCGTCGGGGGTGCAATAGAACACTGGTTTTCAGATGCTCATGAACTCTTCATCCATGACCCTGTAAGGGGTACTTCTCTGAGTGATGTCATTGATAATGTCGATATGGCTTACATCGCCGTTCCAACACCGATGAGTGATGAGGACGGCTCCTGCGACACCAGCATCGTCGATGCCACCTTGGAGGCCCTGCCGGATGGGTTTACTGCGGTCATCAAAAGTACCGTCGTGCCGGGAACGACTCAACGCTACCATGAGCGGTACCCAAAACTGAAAATCGCCTACTCGCCGGAATTTCTCGTTGAGAGGAGGCACTTGGAGGACTTTGGCAATCAGGATATTCTGGTCTGTGGAACCCATCATGCAGGAGTTGCTGAGAAGGTCTTCCAACAACACAGAGAGGCGGGGGTTCTCAAGCGCGACCAGACCTATCATGTGACTCCCACTCAGGCCGAGTTGGTGAAATACACGAAAAACACCTTCTACGCCATGAAGGTGATATTCGCCAACCAGATGTACGACATCTGTGAGGGGCTGGGAGAGGATTGGTACAGGGTCAGAGACATCATCACCGCCGACCAAGCCCAACCGATAGGGGAAAGCCATCTCGACCCGATATTCGGCCTCAATCGAGGATTTGGAGGAAAGTGCCTGCCGAAGGATTCCAATGCCCTACGGGTTCTCGCAGAGGAATTGGGTGTGAAATACGACATCTTCGACGCCCTACAGTCAGACAACAACAGATTGCGGGCTGTTGTTACTGGAAAGGAGTCGGATGTTGAGACACTCGACGACTGAGGTCTGTGGACGAGAGGTCTGTTCTGCACGGCACATTTTTCCTGATTCGAGAGGAGAAGAACCTGTTCACTCCGAGGATTGGCGCGCGGGTTCACTCTTCGCATCCACTCCGAATTTCAATACAGGGTTGCCGAAGAGGATGGCTATGGAAACCAACTTTGCGGCAGGCGTTCCGGCATTGGGTGTGGCCTTACTCGAGTCACTTAACCATTTTTTTGCAGCACTATATGCCATGGAATAGACCTCCTTCTCTGCTCCGTCAGCAACCTGTGACCAGAACTCTTCAACGAGACGTAACAACTCGCCCTTCTGGTCATCCATCTCTATCTCTAAATGTTCAACCAAAGCCATGAATGTCGCGCACGGCCCATTGGATATGTCCTTCACTCCTCCGGAGACACAATAGATTTGGGGAGTTGGTAGGGGTCCTCCTCCGCTGAGCCCTGTGATTCGCTCATCCACTTGCTCAGGAGTCATGTCATACTTGGGATTGGTAAAGGGGATGGTGGCGAGGTCTTTGCAACAGAGAGAGAGCATATCGAGCATCAACCCATATCCCTTTTCAGAAGAGTGTCTGTGGGGATTGATGTCTGAAAGAGCGAGTGAACAGAGTGTCTGATTTAGAAACGGCCTGAGCCCCAATAGATTTCGTCGCACGAACCTGCCGTTTTGTATCGCCGATTTGTAGAGCAGGTGATGCCACTGCATGGCAGCAGGGTCAGACTCTGAGATTCCATGGTCAGCGAGCGTTCCCTCTATCTCCGAGTAAATCGATTCACGGTCGCCTTCTCGTTTTGCCAACGGAATATCCCTGAGCGTCAATCCGTAGAATGTTCCTTTGATGACCTCGGCCCCATGCCCACCCAACTCTGCAACGACGGGATTGGACCAATAGGAGTTGTAGAGGTAGAACATATCAAAGATACCGGCGTTGGATATAACCCAATGACCGAACGGGTTTGATATCCGGAGAATATCTATTCCTTTTGGGGTGGTGGATGGAACTGAAGATTCGTTGTTGAATTCGAAACTCATTCTTTCAGACATCATCCTGACCACCCTCAAGTCATCAATCCTTGATTCATGGGTGCTGGATTTGATGTCCAATCCATCCATCACCACCTGTACATCTTGAATAGTGGCGAAAAGCACTCTTGAATCCAAGCCACCTGACAGCCCAAACCGCAGCCGAATACCGAGACCGGCGACAGTACTCAATAGGCTCCTGACCTGGTTGATTCCATCCTGCAAACCCTCGGAATAATCCGTTGCTGAGCCGCTGAATACCGATTTGCATTCCCTGACCACCAAGTTGGCCGGTTTTCGGGTGGAAATACCGAATTTTTTTGATTTTCGCATCAGATTGAGGTCAACATCAAGATAGGATGATGGAGTGAGCATAAATACATCCTTGATTATCAATTCGTTGGACATCGCTGCTGATGCAAGACCGTGTGTCCAAGTCCTCGAGTGTATTACGTCGCGGTTGATTTTGTTCTCCAGCCCCATCATCATCCTCACACGCGAAAGGACATACAGTGAATCTGAAACGACCACGACTTCCGAGGTTGAGAAGAAGAGTGCTGGAAGTTGAGAGAAGATATCGTTCTCGAAAGTCAGCCGAGCATCACCCCATGAGGCAAGAACATAGGCCCCCTCCTTGTCAAGCGATGAGGCGGTGAGTGAATCGCGCCTCTCTGTTCGGAGATATTCCCCCAATCCTCGTTCACCCAGACAGATGTGTTTGGCGTGGTGGTCAACCAGCCAGCCACGAAAGAAATAGCCCTCTCTGACACCATCAGAGGATTCGTGTACTGGACGGGAGGATGAACCATCTTGGATGGGTCTGGTCACGGTGAGGGATGAAAGGCCCTTCGATTCCTCGGTCAGAACCAACTCGTTCTCCCCTTCACTATCAACGAGGATGGCGAGGTGGTCCGAGATTTCACATATCACATCCGTTCTGCCGAAAGCGAACAGATAGTTTGACATCACCTCACTAACTGAAGTCCACTCTATTATTTCATCCTCTGGTGTGGAGAGAAAATAACGGAACAATCACGGTTGAAATGGCTCTCCGGATTCTGCTGAGAATGGGGTGTAATTACTGTAGGACGCAAAAGGTGGGATTTCCCTCCATATTCAGGATTAGATAGACAAACAGGTGAGCACGGGGTAGGTTTGTTAGATGGGCCGCCCCTCGCCACGCCATGCTTCCCGACACACTGCATGAGTTGCCCCGCGACGAGCGGTTCGCCTATGCTAAGTTATTGGCCTATGTCATCAACATCGATGATGAGGTGACCATCGACGAATTGGCTGTCTTTGAGCAGAGACTTGGAACCGCTCTTCTCTCCCCCTCTCAACGCAAGGAAATTCGTTCATACCTCAAGTATCCACCATCGCTTGAGGAGTGTCTCGACGAACTTGGTGAGGTCTCTGGAAGACTCGCCCTGAGAGATGCTGCTCTGATGACCGCGGCGGATGGAAACATCGATGAAGAGGAGCAGTTCGCTCTAGAAGCAATCGCCGAGCATCTCGGACTCGATGAGGGCATCATCGACCGTCTGCTGGAATGGGTAATGAGTGGATATGATTGGATGCAGACGGGCCTAGACCTACTTAACATCGAATGAGGTGAAGTGATGAGCGGCATGCTGCCTGATGCTGTCGACATGCTCTCACCCGCTGAGAAAGAGGTCTACATCGAACTACTGACTGTGCTCGCAAACTCCGATGGGGCGCTTGTCCGCGAGGAGATGGCTGCGCTGGAGGCGTTCATGGGGCGGGTTCTCCTCAAACCGGAAGTGAGAGAGGAGACGCGCAAGAAGTTGCGGCGACCTGCGGACTTGGAGGAGTTGTTGGCGAAGGCGACAGAGGGTACTCTGAAGGTCGCTCTCAGGGACTCCGTACTTCTCGCTGCGGCCGACGGAGAATACCATCCTGCGGAAGTGGTGGTGCTGGAGCGGATGGCGGAAGCGGCTGGCGTCGGTATGGAGGGGTTGGACGAACTATATGATTGGGTCACAGATGGTTGGCACTGGTTGGCGCGCGGAAGGGCGGTTGTAACCATGAGAATCGCCGGCGATGAACTGCTCGGCAGCGGCTGAACCTTGCCCCACATGTTCGGGACGAGATTACTCAAGAAGGGTTGGTTCCGGATATTCGCGGGGGCTGGATGCAGGGGGCCTGCCTGCCGCTTCGGGAGGTCTCGCATTGCGTTCAGGAAATGTCAGTGGATGGTATGCCCGACTTGATAGAGCATGTCCCGACAGAGAGAATCAGGTTGACATCTGGCTTGACTGCTGGGAGCAGGCCCTCAGCAGAGGGCTACCGTTACCTGCGGTACTTCCGAAAGAGTGGCCGACTCTGCCGGCGAGTCTGCTGACCGACGCCGGCCATGTCCTCGACCAACTGCTGTGCAGATTCGATGCCGAGAAGGATGGGAGAAGCCCGCGCGGCGCCCACTCCACTCCAGTGACCCTGGTGGATGCGATGGTTGCTGATGAATTAAGGCCGGAGACACCCTCAGAAATCCATGCGCCGGCCCTGCCGATGTTGAGTGTCGCAGCCCTCCCTCCCGGCTTCCATGCTCATGTGAAAAACATCAACAGCAACAGGAATGAATGCTCCCCTGAAGAAGATGAGGAGACATTGTCCGAGATTGCTGCTGGCAAGAGAACGAGAAGTGGAATCCCCCTTCCCTTCGCTGAGCCGGCGGTCGGCGGTGGTCTCTTTCCTGCCCGCCTCATCAGGTGGCATTCCGAGAACACCGAGAAGATGAGGTCTGAACAGAGAGCCGATGACACTCGGATATTGCTCTCCAACCTGCAACTCCTCGATGTCTGTGAGGCGGCCTGTAGAGCAAGCAGACGACGAATCTATCTCGAATTGGTGCGATATGGGCTCGCTTCCATCGATGACCAGCCGAATGAGGGTGAAATCGGAAGAGGTGAAGCCACCTCGATGATATCTCGAGCCGTCAGGCTCGGTGACAGCCTCAAGGATGGTTGGCCATGGTGCCAGCAGCCCCGCCTTCTGATGACCAACCCGCCTTGGCTGAGAATCAAAGACCGATTCAGGGGGCATGAGGATGGAACGAGACTGAGGAAAAAGTTGGGTAGAGAACTCCGCTCCATATGTGATGCCGATGGAAACCGCAGATTCTCGACTCTGCGCGGCAATGTGAATCTCTACCGGCTCTTCCTCGAGAGGAGCCTTCAGGTCACCCAGACCGGTGGAAGAATCCGAATCGTCACCCCCGACAGCCTGTTGAGGGAGAAGAGCAGTATCTCGCTCAGAACACTTCTCGTCAACAACCACGAATGGACAAGTGTCTGGGAATTCCCAGAATCCTCGCGCCTCTTCGCAGGAGTTTCGCAGGGTGCACTGGTGCTGGCAGTGACCGTAGGGGGTGAAACCGACGGGGTCCTCCTCTATGGACCGGCGGAGAAGAACGAGGTGTGTTCACGACAGGGTCTCTCTCCAACCGTGCCGTGCATGGAGTTGGACAGAGGTAGGTGGGAGACTTGGAGCCGCGGGGAGTGGGCGATTCCACGATTGCCGAGAAGCAGGGAAGAGCGAGACCACGTGCTCACCATAATCGACGACCTAGCCGAAGCACCGCGCCTGAGTGACCCCGACCATTGGCTCTGCTGCAAGGAAGACAGGGTACGAATCAGAGTCGGCGAAGTTGACCAGACCAATTGCACCGATGACATCCATTCATGGAAGAAGGGAAGCCGTGGTGTTCCATTGGTAAGGGGGGTCCATTTCAGGTCAAATGAAGAGAAGGTGTGGTTGCACCATCCTTCACTCGACTGCCAGATCCATTCCGGCGCGCCGGAGAGAAAACAAGCTCTCTGGAGGGGTGATATCAAACCTTCAAAACACCCCCGCCTCGCTTGTCAGGCGATTGTCAACACACACCAGACGAGAAGACTGCGCTGGGTCGTTCTGCCAGCAGGAAGTGTCATCGGCAACTCGGTCAACCATCTGATGATACCTGATGAGACGATGAAGGGTCTGATGAAGAGACATCGAGGCAGAGTGAAGGCTCTGAATTGGCTCTGTGAGATTCTCAATTCCAAACAGTTGGATGCATGGTCACGCGCTTGGGCGGCGAACAATAATGTGAACAACTACGAATTGGAGTTGCTACCGGTGAAGATGGGTGAGGAAATCACCCGTTCTCATCGCATCTGAACCGTGTTTCTGAACCCGATTCCGGAAACGGATTGATGGATTAAGTATTAATGGTATAACTCCTCTCGTGAAGTTCAGTGTCAGCGTAGCCTGTCTGAATGCCACTATGGGACTGAGGTGTAATCAATGGGAATTCATCCGAAGATAGGCATCACCGGCTTACCCCGCTCGGGTAAGAGCGCGGTGATGCAGAAGGTCGTTGACATGCTTGAGAATGAGCGTGTTCAAGAGTTGAGAAGCCGTGGTGAAGGTGGTGGTGGCCACAAGATAATCGGCGGTGTGAAGACCGTTCCGATTCTTGAAGGAACTTCGCGGGTGGGTTATTCTCTCGTCAACATCCAAACCGGCGAGGAAGCGACCATCGCCCACAGAGACATAGATTCGCGGAATCGTGTCCTCGGTCTTGGAATAGACACCGAGGCTGTCTCTGAATTGGCTATACCCGCCATCCAAGAAGCAATTGATGACTACGAAGTCATCGTAATCGATGAGATTGGGAAATTTGCTGTTGAATCTGAAAGTTTTGTCGAAATAGTGCGGGAGGCGATTGAAGTGGACAAACCGACCATACTCACTCTTCACAAGAAGAGCAGACACCCACTCCTTCAAGATATCAGGAGAAGGGATGACTCGCGAGTACTTGAGGTCACACCGGTGAACCGCGCCCTGTTGCCGTACAAGATTCACAAAATTGTTCGCGAAACTTACTGATGTGTTCCTTATGAGTGGCCGGCAGCGGCAGAATACAGCGGACATCGTCCACACTCACACCGCAGAGTTGCTGAGAGAGTTGTTGAAGACCATTCCCCTAGAGTGGCCTCTCCCCCACCCGCCGCTGGTGGACGCTTCGTTGCCTCCGATGATTCCAGACACCCCTGACCAGGTGATTCGGCAGGCAGAAGGATTGTTCATATCAGACCGTGCGACCTTTCAACAACTTCTTGACCAATGCAGAGAGGGAATAGTTCCACATCGTCTATCGCTTTCGGTCGACCCTCAACGAGAGGGTGAGAAATGGTTGTTGAAGAGGATTGATGAGGCCGCTAGAATCATTCTGTTCGGATTCTGTGAGAGATGGCTCGCTGCAGCGTTGGACAGAGAAGTACCTGATGCGGCGCGATGGTTCGTCGGAATCGCACTGTTCATCGGACTGTGCCGGGAGGGAGGCGGGTTGGCCGAAAACAGAGGTTACCACATCCTTGAGAGTATCGCCATGACCTCGCCGCCTGGAAGGTGGCCAACCAGACCAGCATCGGGAAGGCATCAACTGGATTGGAATCCAAGCGCTGTCCGAGAGGTGAGGTTGGTCGATGACACAACCGGAATCGATGCGGCCCACTGGGTGATGGATTCACTCGAAATGGGGGGTGCGGAGAGGCAAAGGCTACTGGTGAAGTGGATGAGGAGTATGCTTGAGCGGCCGCGGTTGGTTGATGAGATGGCTCTTCCACAACGATTCGGGAGGTTGGTGAACGGCCCAGAAGATGCAGTTGCAGCGGAACTCGCTGGTTGCATTCCTCGACTCATTGAAGTATCCCATGATGCGGGCAGTATGCTTCTCTCATCATTGCAGTGCCGGTCGTCGCCAGAGGTGCAGATGGCGCTTGCTGCCATCCTACCATCTCTTCTGAGAAACTCGCATCCCGAGGCACTCCGCCTGTTAGATGCTCTCAGTATATCTGACAGGGTTGATGCGAGGGCGGCGGCGGTAAGTTCGCTGAAGGGGTTAAGTGGAATTGATGAGGAGGAATTTCTCTCCAGACTTCAGCACTTCGCTGCTGATGAGGATGTAAGCATCCGCCGCCAATTCGTCCAATGTTGTCTCAGAGACTATCTCGAACTTGACCGAATCGACTCCGCAGAAATCTTCACTCCACTCTGGCATGAGATGGATGAGGTCGCAGGCGTGCGAATGAGAGAATTGATGATGAGAATGCAGTCTATCGACCCGCAATCATTCTCCACCATCGCAAAAAAACTGACTGCTCAATCGGGTGATTCACTGGCCGTTCTCTGGAGTGTGATGGGGGTCAGGGATGAAGAGAGGGTGAATGTCTGGAAAACTCATCTCGAAGAGGATGGTCCACTACCCGAACCTCTCCATTGAAGGGGGCTGCCCTCTTGGAAGTCGTATGGGTGAGGATGTCAAGTGGGGCTTGCACACCATCATCGGTGCTGTTCTCGTCGGCCAGACTTTCTTCTCGTGGGGGGCGCCTGCTGGGCCGTGGGATGCTCCCTCGTTCACAATCGGGGTTATCGGACTAGTGGGATTGGGTTTCCTGTGGGTGGCAAAACACAGATTCATCTTTCAAAGGGGTGGAATCATTCCCTATCTCGATGGATATCGTATCGAAATGGAACGGATTCCACTGTTGGCACTGGCAGATGCTGGTATCGGGCTACTGCTCTTCTTCCTGCTCGGTGCCATTCCCGATGGAGGGATTGTTGAGACCCCTGACCCGGCGCCGTTGATAATGCTCCTCTATGTCTGCTTGATGGGTTTGCATGCGCTCTATGCGTGGCTTGTCATCTCCGGGCCGTTGAGGGATGAATGAACCACCGTCAGGTGTCTCCGCCTAGATGGCTGGTCATCCTCTACTCCGCACCCTTGGAGGTTGCGTATAGCCGACTCGATGGGAGAACGACGTATTCAACTCGTTTCCGCGCCCATGGATGGTTGCGTCGAAGTCAGCGCACCCGCTACTCCATTATTCCCACCCGCACAACTCGTTTCCGCGCCCATGGATGGTTGCCTCGCCTATGGCGGCACTCCGGGCCCTTGCGGCAACTCCTTTCCGCACCGGGGGTTGATTGCTCCACCCCCTTCACTCAGCGAGTGGTGAAAGTCACCTCTTGCCCGGTTTCCAAAATTGAATTGGAAGGGGTTTTTCTCCACTCATGGCCCTGAATGCGAGATGGTCGGCTCGCTCATTCCAACGGTGGCCACGATGGGCTCTGACCCATTCTCCACTGAGGGGGCGAATCCGACTCGTTTCAGACCACAGTTGTTGGACTCGCTCTGCCAATCGGCGATTGGCTTTGGCCTGCCAGTTGCCCTGTGCTATCTCCAAAGCGTATTGCGAGTCGGCTTTGATTATGGCTGGGCCCTCGCCCCCTTCAGCAAGAAGCCAGCGCAATGCGTGCGCTATGGCGCTCAGTTCTGCGGTGTTGTTGGAACCTACCTCAGCGCCGAGATGGGCCTCTTGATTCTCGTCGGTGATGACACATCCACTCTCTTCGGCGACGATTTCACCGCCACCGCGCGTTGAGCCGTTGTCACCGGCTACAACGACCAATCCCCAACCGGCTGGTGTCTCACTGGTGACATTGCGGTTATCCTGACAGGAGCCATCAACATAGAGTGTGTATTCCACCTCAGTGTCGAGGGATGACAAGTGAGTTCACTCTCCGATGACCTCTAAGTAACCGGCCGCGTCAAGCAGACCCTTCACCTGAGACATGTCAACGGGGCGCATTCTGACCAACCATCCCGCATGGTATGGCTGCTGATTGATGAGTTCCGGTGAATCCTCCAACTCTTCATTGACTGCTGTTATTTCTCCGGCGACTGGAGCGAAGATGCCTGAGACTGATTTGACCGATTCCACGCTGGCAAACTCGTCCCCTTCAGCCACTGAATCCCCCGCCATCGGAAGTTCGACATAGACGATGTCTGTAAGAGCATCCTGCGCATGGTCGGTGATACCAACCACAATCTCTTTTTCTTCCACCCTCATCCACTCATGGTCACTAGTGTAATACAGTCCGTTCGGTACATCGCTCATCTGCTCACCAATGCTTCCGAGGGTATTTGGTGGGTCAAGGTTTCGCCCGTATAGTCACTCTTCTTCCGAAGTCTTTGCGGACAACAGGCCGGCTTCAAGGCCGGCCCAAGCATCAGAGAGTTCGTCCTCATCACGCGATTCCCGCATCTCTGCAACGATGGCATCTCGCTGGGCTGACTCACCATCTGCTGGGAACAATCTGAGAAGTGGTGAATCGACCCCCCGTTCAACCCCGAGGTGGAGCAGGGTGGCCAAGGTGAAGATGAGAGCGGTGCTGATGGGGAGTAACCAACCGATGTCTCCGCCAGAGGTACATTCAAACTGTTCATCCTCACATTCTGAAGGAGGTAGTCTGCCGTCGATGAGAGAGAGTGAGGTGGCAAACAAGAGGGCGAGGGCGAGGGCAAAAAGAAGGCGGCGGGCGACATGGGCTGGAGCCTCCATCACCTTCCCCGAGTCACTCTCGGCGCATCAACTCAGCGGCTCACGGAGCCTAACCTCGGGATAATTATGGCCTGCCGTAGTTTCAAGTCCACTTCCGATTATTGCGGTTTGCGAATTATTTTGTTGTATTTGTTGGCTGAAAGATCTGATGGTCGCTGGTTCAATCCCAACACAAGAACAATCAAGGATGGTAGGGTCATTCTTCAGCGACCTATTATCTAGATAGGCAAATATCTAGGGGGTATTTTCCCGCGAGCGGTCACTTCAACGCGACCAATTTCTTCCCTTTGTCGGTCAACCGCCATCCAGTCAAAGGTGAAGCAGGTTCACTAGCGCACGCCGAAGATGAGCTACAACCAGAGCAGGCGAAGGATTTGGATTCTTCGCAACCGTCCCCAACGGCTTCGAGATAACCGAGTGAACATAGAGTGTCCAACCTTGAGCGAATAGCATCACTACTGACACCCAATTTTCTAGCAAGTCCATCGGCAGAACTCACTCCTGAAGTGAAGGCTCTGAGGATACTCTTCATGTCCATCAACTCACCTCACCAAGAAATCAAAGAATATGCCCAACCAGTAACCAATGCGGCAACATACGCTACCATCAACCCCCATGAAACAATCATGGCTGTGTATTTTGATGATTTCGTCTCTTTGAATATGACACCCACCGTGGCTAGACAAGGAGTGTAGAGGAGAGTGAACACCATCAGGGAGAAGGCTACTGATGGAGTGAATATTGGGTCGGCCTGAATCGCTTCTGTGAGGGTGGCACCACCTGATGCACCAACTGCGAAGATGACCCCCAGCGCACCGACCACAACCTCCTTGGCAACAAATCCAAAAATGAGAGCGACGACTATCCTCCAATCAAAACCAAGTGGTGTGAACAGAGGTTCGAAAATCTTCCCGAGAGTGGCCGCCCACGACTCTGAACCGCCATACTCCACCCCATTTGGCATAGTCGCGAGAATCCAAATGAGAATCGCCCCCACAAGGATGATTCCACCTGCTTTCTTGGCATAGTGCCTACTGTTCAGAACAGCGTGTGAAATTGCATGTTTCAGGGTAGGCAGTCTGTAAGGTGGAAGTTCGAGGATGAATGGGGCCGGTTCTGCCTTCATCAATGACTGTCGCATCAGTTTCGCAGTGAGGACGGCTACTAAGATGCCGAGGCAGTAGAGATAGAAGATGACCGTTCCCGCCGCCGCCCCGAAGAAGGCGCCTGCGAACAGGATAAACACAGGCAAACGGGCGGCGCACGACATGAATGGAATCACTGTGATTGTGATAAGGCGGTCTCGCCAATTCTCAATAGAACGAGTTGCCATGATAGCCGGCACATTACAACCGAATCCCATCAGCATCGGAATGAAGGAGCGCCCATGCAGTCCGAGGCGATGCATGCTGTGGTCCATCAAGAATGCGGCACGGGATAGATATCCTGACTCCTCAAGTAACGCCAATAGAAAAAAGAGAATGAAGATGTTGGGAAGGAAAACCAACACGAAGCCTACTCCGCCTATGATTCCATCTCCCAACAACGAAGCCCACCAAGATGAGGGGCCGGCCTCTGCTAATCGAGTGGCAATAGCGGCGAACATCCCGTCTATCATGTCCATTGCAGGAGTTGCGGCAGTGAATGTGAGTTGAAAGACCACCCACATAATAGAGAGAAAAATCGGAATGCCGAGGAGTCGATGAGTGAGAATCGTATCCAATCTGTCGCCTATATCTCTAACAACCTTTTCACCACTCAGAATCTGAGGGATTATGTTTGCTATTGTGTTATGTCTCGCATCTGCCATCTCTATCTCAAGCATCTCTGAATCAAGTTCTTTGAGAATCTCATCGACCTTGGTAGAAGATGTGCTGTTCAGCACCATCTCCTTCGCCTGTTGGTCGGCTTCGACCAGTCTTGTAGCCAACCACCTTAGGGGAATGTTTCCAGCGATGTTTTCTGCCATCTCCAATTCTTTGACAATTTTACCTATCGTGGTGTCTATCTTGCCACCGAATCCTATTGCGTGTGGATGGGAATGACGGGTTTCTAGACTCCGGACCAAAATATCAAGAAGACCCTCCACCCCCTTCTTATCCGTAGCGACAAGAAATGTCGATTCAACACCCAAGAAGGTCATCAGTTTGCGGTTGTCCAACTCCCTCCCTGTCTGCTTCAGAAGGTCATGCTTGTTGAGAGCGAGAACCACTGGCTTCCCAAACTCCAAGAGTTGGGTTGTCAGGTAGAGGTTGCGCTCCACACGACTGCAGTCAACTACCTGCAGAATAATGTCGAGTGATTCATCAAGGAGGTGGTCCCTTGCAATCTTCTCGTCCTCCGAACGGGCCGTTAAACTGTATGTACCTGGGAGGTCAACAAATGTCATCTCGACTCCATGATGAGTTAGGAAACCCTTCTTTTTCTCGACGGTTACCCCCGGCCAATTTCCTACATGTTGTCTCTCGCCGGTCAACGCATTGAAGAGGGTCGTCTTACCTACATTGGGATTCCCAATGATGGCAATGTTCAAGGTAGACACTGAACCACCCGTTCACTCGTCAACTGGAGATACTTCGACCTTCATTGAAAGGCCATACCCAATTACCCATCTACTCTCATTGTGTGTGATGATGATGGAGCCCTTTTCCACTCGGTGAATGACAATCTCCTCTCCTATTCTGATGCCCATTTCAGCGAGCCTGTGCTGCCAATCACGACCGAGATGAATATCGATGACCTTGACCAAGCTTCCTTCACTCGCCATCGCCAATGGTAGCACCATTCTGCTCTCCATGGCTGGGGGAAATTAGGTTGCCCTTAACTTGCTATCCCGAATATGTTCGTAGTATTATAGGGGTTTAGGTTGCCCTCATTTCACTACCTATGTTTGCGCGCCATAGTGGGGTGTGCAGCACCAATCTTCCACTTGGCCGCGGTCCATAACCAACTCTCCGGAGGGTGACCAGGTGATTCTCAATAGACCGGCAAAGCCCGAGGTAGTACTTCCCTCACCGGCCCGTTGCCGGATTCAATTAGATCGACAACTCAGATATCGAGTTCGATGTTGAGGTTCTGGATGAGTTCCTTGTACCTGTTTCGAATAGTCACCTCAGTGACACCTGCCACCTCGGCGACCTCTCTCTGGGTTCGCCTTTTCCCACACAGCACGCTAGCGATGTAGATGATGGAGGCGGCAATTCCTGTCGGCCCACGCCCACTCGTCAATTCCTTCTCTTGGGCGGCCTTGATGAGTTCGTACGCCTTCGCCTCGACTTCAGCGTCCAATCCAAGACCGGAGCAGAAGCGAGAGATGTAGTCCTCTGGGCCGGTGGGCATGATTCTCATCTTCAGTTCGCGCACCATGAAGCGATAGGTTCTGCCTATCTCTTTACGTCCGGTGCGACTCGCCTGACCTATTTCATCGAGAGTTCGGGGTACACCGCATTGGCGGCAGGCTGCGTAGAGGCTGGCAGCGGCGACGCCTTCAATTGAGCGCCCGCGTATCAATCTCTTCTCCACGGCCTTCTTGTAGTTGACCGCGGCTGCTTCCCTGACCGTCTTGGGTAATTCTAGACGGCTCGCCATCCTATCGAGTTCCGCTAGAGCCATTGCCAAATTCCTTTCGGTGGCGTTGGAAACTCTGCTCCGCTTCTGCCACTTACGCATTCGATAGAACTGGGAACGAAATCTGCTGTTGATGGTCTTGCCGGAATAATCCTTGTTCTGCCAATCGATGTCTGTCGACAATCCCTTGTCGTGCAGCATCACAGTCATGGGTGCTCCTGTTCGCGCTCTTTGGTCTCCCTGTTCCGGGCTGAAAACACGCCATTCGGCACCTTGGTCGACAACATTGTCCTCAATGACCAGCCCGCAATCCTGACATACGGTCTCTCCACGAGTCTGGTCGTGGTCAAGGCTGCGGCTATTGCAGTCCGGGCATTTCACAATATCTTCCACTTGAGTCGGTTGTTTCTTCATTTTCTCGCCGTCCACACACCCCCCGAGACTCAATCTACAAGGGAAAGTTATAAGCGGCGGCCGGCCGGGGTTATTTAAGGGTTGGCGGTCATTTAACATACATCCACCAGCACCTGTGAAAGTCGTTTGATAATGATTGAAGAATGGTGATATAATGCCCTCTCATCGCCGAGCCTGCCCAAAGGGCAGGATGGGTATGAATGGAAGCCGGGCGGCCACCACAATCAGTGTCTCTGAATGAAGGCGCCCGCGTCCTCTTTCTCACCAAAGATGCAGAATTGATCAGGAAACAACTACATGAAGGGCTTAATCTCACCATGGATGACCTGACAGTCGACGATTTGCTCGACGATATCAATACAGACATGATGACTCCGGCTTGGGTCTGTTTCGACCACCACCCCGGTAAGATTGCCGATAACGCCTACGCCGGCCTGGTCGTTGGTGGTGAGAGGGTTTTCGGCCCGAAGGACCTAGTCAACGGTGGTTTTGAGGTGATAGTCTCAGGTCATCGCAAAGGAACAGGTAGCAGTCGGGAGACTGCCGCTCAAGCGGAGCGATGGGCGGGGATCAGAATTGTGATCGCCGCTTCATTCGCACCCATCCATGAAAGGAACAACATCAACCTCGGTCAATTGATGGGTGACCACTCGATGCTGAGACGACTTCAGAACGGTGAGAGCATCCCTCTCAGTGAATTCACCAACCGTCATGACCCAATCACACGACTCATCATCGAAAGTGGGGGGATTCTGCGGTTTGCAAAACGGATGAAGGAGGGTGATGTCAAGCTTCCTGATGTGAAATGTGAGGAGAGGCCTATGACCATGTGTGAGAAGATAATCTCTCAAAAACTCCTCTCCGAACAATGTGATGCCTTCGTCAAACCACACATGGCGGTCCTCGCAGAGGTCAATGGTGGGTATTCACATGAGTTCACCACTGCTCAGGTGCATGAGTTCCTGAAACTGGAATACGGAGCCGATTATTCACTTCCTGACCCAGCCAAGTTCGCGGTTTTCGAAGACCACCTGTTATACGCGACTGAGGTTGAGAGGTTCGCTCCCTTCGCCGACAAGATTGAGGTTCTGAGGAAGTATCAGAGGATGTTTCAGGCGCATTCCGGAGTGCGCGACTACAGTGCCGTGGATGGTGTGAGCCCGGGTATCTGTCACCAAGTGGCACGCGAGGAGTTCATCGATGTAGGGGATTTCATTCAGGCGACGGACAGTCACACCTGCATGGGAGGTGCTTCCAATGCGTTGGCCTACGGGGTTGGTTCAACGGAATACGCAAATCTCGCCCATAATCAATTCGCCTTTGTCAAGGTCCCGGAATCAATCCGTTTCGAACTGGTCGGACAACTTGAAGAAGGGTGTACCGCCAAGGATATCATTCTTCATATTCTTTGGACTCACGCTCGGGCATCTGAGACTCTGGACCGTTCAATGGAATTCGGCGGGCCGGGACTCGCTTCTCTGTCGATGGATGAACGGGCGACTCTCTGCAACATGGCGACTGAGTGCAGTGCGAAGACGGGAATCTGTGAGCCGGATGAAGTGACGGTTGAATGGATGTTGAAACGGCGACCCGGACTCACCGCTGAGACGGTCAGGGCCGCATTTGTGCTACCCGATGAAGGTGCTCAGTATGACGGAGGTGTACACACCATCGACCTCTCCACCATTCGCCCGATGGTAGCACACCCCGGAGACCCGGACAGGGGAATTCCGTCCGACCCCACCAATGGTGCATACATCTCAGAGATCGGTGAAGTCCCCATCGACATCGCCTATGCGGGGTCGTGTACGGCGGGCAAAGCAGATGATTTCAAACTCTATGCCAAAGTCGTGGCCGCCGCCGTCGAAGTTGGCAGGAGCATCCACGATGATGTGGAGTGTTACATCCAATACGGTTCCAAGGCGGTCAAGGAATACTCCGAAAGAATGGGTTGGAGTGACCTGTTCAGAGAGGCGGGCATCCATCTCATCGACCCCGGATGTGGAGCGTGTATCGGCGCAGGCCCCGGGGTGTCCACAGATTCTGAGCAGGTCACCGTCTCGGCGATAAACAGGAACTTTTCTGGTCGCTCGGGCCCCGGTCGCCTCTATCTCGCCAGCCCACTGACCGTGATGGCGAGTGCGTTCACCGGCAGAATAACCGCTTGGCGAGATGACCTCTTCAATGAGTGAAAGGGGCCGCCCGTGAATCGACCAATTTTTCCTTCAAGGAATGGGGGTTCCACCCCGTTTTTCCCCAAGTAGCCCCACTTACGGAAAGTGGATACTACAGGATGGCGCGCTGACTGGGACTGTTACTCTGGGTAGCCCACACATCCCCTCAACTAATTGGGAAAATAATGATGGTCGGGCAGGAACCGCACGATAGCATGAGTGAATACGAGGCCACAGATTTCAGCAAGGTACGACGGATTCCAAGCCGCGCATCCTATGACAGCGCCTTGGTTCATTCCATCATCGATTCAACTCTCCATTGTCAGGTCGCTTTCATCGAAGGTGGGCGGCCATTCGTCATTCCATGCACGCATGGGAGGGATGGTGACACCATATTTCTGCACGGCTCAGCTGTCAGCAGACTGTTGGCAAGGGCCGGTTCTGGAGATGATATCTGTCTCAATTTCACCAACATCGATGCCATTGTCCTCGCCCGTTCACTCTTTCACACATCACTGAACTATCGCTCAGTCACTCTCTTTGGGAAAGGGGAGATTATAGAGGACGATGAAGGAAAAAGGAAGGGTTTCAAAGCCATTTTTGCCAACATCTGCCCTGGGCGTTGGAGTGAAGCGAGAGATGTGACACCAAAGGAACTGGCTCTTACCTCAGTGGTCGCAGTCCACATCGATACTGCCGTCGCAAAAGTCCGAGATGAGGGAGCCAACGACGATGTGGATGATATCAACGGGTGTTGGTGGGCTGGGCTTCTCCCTCTCGAAACGAGGATTCTCCCCGCAGTACCCTCAGACGACCTCGCACCGAATATACCCATACCGAAGCATGTCAGCGACCTTGTGGGTAAGGTTCTGTGATTTTCACCATGACTCCCCCCTCTTCCAAATACTATTTGCAAATAGGACAAGAAGGATTGGGGGGTTGTCTCTGCAATCACCTTGACAATACAGGAATCACCATCAAATTGTGTTGTCATCCGTCTAGTAGTTCACCGCCCTCTAAACGATGTTGGTGCGGCCGCCGCCACTATTGTCGGCCGATATCTGATACCTGATTGCACCCATCGTCACTCGGCCAACAGGGGGAAATGGGAGTGCCGGCTCACCTTTCCCGCATATCCTTATGTGCGGCGATACAAGCCGAACGGATTGCCACCTGCCAGCCCCTTCTCATTCGGATGAGGGAGTACTGGAGGAGGAGGAACGGACATGGCGACTACTTCGAGTAAAATGCAGCAAGCAAGCATCAGTGAATTCTTTGAGAAGAACAAGCATTTCCTCGGGTTCGACACCCTGAATCGCTCAATCATCACAGCGGTGAAGGAGGCGGTTGACAATTCCTTGGATGCCTGTGAGGAAGCGCGGCTCCTGCCCGACATCCACATCGAAATTCGCAGGGTCGCTGGCAAGAAAGACCGCCTCACTCTCATCTCTCAAGACAATGGACCGGGGATTGCCCCCGATGCCATTACCAAGGTGTTCGGCAGTCTGCTGTTCGGTTCACGGTTCCACACCATCAGACAGACCAGAGGGCAGCAGGGGATAGGTATCACAGGAGTTGTCATGTACAGTCAGTTGACCACCGGCAAGAAGACCCATGTAATATCCAAAGTGAGGAGTGAGCCTACCGCGGTATATGTCGACATCGGACTCGACACGAAGAAGAACAAGGCGATAACGGCCCATCGGAAACGGGATTACTGGTTTGACACCACCGGTTCACCCATAGAACATGGGGTGAGAGTTGAAGCGGTGATGAAGGCGAAGTACCAGAGAGGGAGACAGAGTGTCCACCAATATCTGAGAATGACTTCCATCGTAAATCCACACGCCAGCATCTCTCTCAAGGTCTATGACGAGGAGGGGGGAATTCTCGACGAGGGAGAGTGGCCTCGTGTGACCGAGACACTTCCCACGCCAGTGAGGGAGATAAGACCCCATCCACATGGGTTGGAGATCGGTTCACTTCAGCGATTCCTCAGATATTCAGATGAACGGAGGATGACGAGTTTCCTGCGCCATAACTTTTCAGGGGTATCAATGCGCGCCGCGCGAGAGATTCTCGAGCGGGCTGAAGTTGATGAGGCTCGCAATCCGACCACTATCAAGCCGGGGGAGGCGCAGGCGATTCTCGACGCCATTAGGGAGGTGAAACTTCTCGCCCCGCCTACAGACTGTCTCTCTCCGATTGAGGACTTGTTGATCAAGAAGGGTCTGTCCAAGGCCATCGACTCCCGATTCGTCTCCACGGTCACCCGTTCTCCATCAGTGACCAATGGAAACCCGTTCCAAGTGGAGGTCGGACTGATTTTCGGGACCGACCTGCCGGCCGACGGGCCGGTCGAAGTCCTGCGATTCGCCAACCGGGTGCCTCTGATGTATCAGCAGGGTGGCTGTCTTTTGACAAAGGGTATCGAAAGTGTTGACTGGAAGAAGTATGGTCTCGACCATCCGGGTGGTCGTGGGATTCCGAAGGGACCCGCTGCGATTCTCGTCCATCTCGCTAGCACAAATGTTCAGTTCACCAGCGAGGCGAAGGAGGCACTCGCCGACAATGAAGAGGTTCTCAATGAGATCAAACTCGCCCTACAGGAGGTGGGAAGGGGGCTCAGAAACCACAAGAAGAAGGCGAAACAGCGGGAAAAGGCGAAGGAGAAATTTGAGTTGGTCAATGTCATTCTGCCGGAGATTTCCACCAAGGCGAGCGCCATCCTCGGCCGTACGGAACCGGACCTTGGCCCCGTGATAACGAGCATTATGAATGCGGTGTTCGTGGAAGAACTGGTGGAGTGGGATACTTCTGAAAAGGTCACCCGATGCAACATCACACTGTTCAATTACACCGCTAGGCCGCGCCAATACACCTTGCTTGCCACATGGCCTGAGAAGGAGGGGGTTTCGCTGGTCGAAGAGAACATTCCCGGTCGCCGCGAAGCGCGGGGGTTGAGAAAGTGGAAACTTGACACCGTTCCTCCAAGTGAGCAAATCACCATCTCCTTCACTCTAGACGGGTTTGAAAAGGGCGACTGGACGGAGTTTGATGTCTTCTTCCGTGGGGCGGGTGACATCATCGGTGCGATGAAACTGGATGAGAACATCCTCGCTGAAATCAGACGTGAGGAGGATGCTCTCCTCTCGGATGGGGTTATCCCCTCTGCTGAGAAGGATGTCGAACGGGATGATTCCATCTCAGGCGTGAGAGATAGGGCTGTGGATGCAACCTCGGAGGCAGCCATCGAGACGGGAGATGGTGATGATGTCGGTCAGAGCAGACAGACCGGATTAGGAGAATGGGGTGACAAGCAATGACACAGAGTAAAAAGAAGAATGGGGAAAATGTGATTTCATCACTGCACGATGTGGCAGCAGAGATGCACGACAGGATGAGCAAGGGTGATGCGCCGACAATGACCTTGCCGGTGCGGACCAAGAAGAACATCGAGTTCGATAAGAGACTTGGTGTCTACAAGTATGGCAAGAAGAGGTCTGTCAGGGATGCCACATCACTCCGGTCGGCGAACCAGTTGCTGCGAGCCCTCCACATCATCGAATTCATCGAAGAGATGATTGATGGAGGAAAATCCTCGACACTCAGGGAGATGTACTACATCTCAGAGGGTTGGGGGAACGGAAAGTTCGGTTCACAGAACGAGAGTAACAACCTCGCCGAAGACCTTGAGATTGTGACCCGCTGCATGCGGGAGGACTTCCGCCTGCGCCCAGAAGAGGATGGAGCGAGAATCATCGGCAACATCACCTTTGACGAATTGAACAGAAGGGGTGACTGGATGCGAATAAACGCTCGCGATGATGTGGGGGATTCCGGTTATGGGATTCCGTACAACGTCGAGGATGAGAAGTTGCGGCTCATCGAGCATGATGTTGACTACATCATGGCAGTCGAGACAGGTGGTATGTTTGACAGATTGGTTGAGAACGGATTCGACGAGAACCATCGGGCCGGATTGCTGCATCTGAAGGGACAACCGGCCCGCTCCACGAGGAGAATTCTCAAGAGGATGAACGAGGAGTGGAATCTTCCTGTCGTGGTCTTCCTCGATGGCGACCCGTGGTCATTCAGAATATTCGCCAGCATCGCCTTCGGAGCCATCAAAACGGCACACATTTCGGAATATCTCGCCACCCCATCAGCGACCTACCTCGGCATCACGGCGGATGATATTCTCGCCTACGACCTTCCCTCGGACGACCTTTCCGCCAAGGATGTGGAAGCACTGAAGGCGGAGCTTAGCGACCCGAGGTTCTCGGATGGGTGGTGGAAGGAGCAGATCACCATGATGCTCGACCTCGGCAAGAAGGCTGAGCAGCAGTCATTGGCGAAATACGGTCTCGACTTCGTGACAGATACCTATCTGCCGGAAAAACTGGCTGAACTCGGGCTCGCCTGAGTTGCCGTAGACCCTGACCGGGACGGATTTTCGGGTTTCCCGGTTTCGCCCGCCACTTCTTGTGACGGATTTTCGGGTTTCCCGGTTTCGCCCGCCACTTCTTGTGA
>CAYFFQ010000003.1:44494-63623 GCA_964342465.1 uncultured Candidatus Poseidoniales archaeon
TTTTCGGGTTTCCCGGTTTCGCCCGCCACTTCTTGTGACGGATTTTCTGGTTTACCCAGTTTCCTTCGCGGTTTTTTCCTGTTAGCCAACACACCGCACAGAGGGCCACGAGTGGCCCCTCAATCGTCGCCACCGAGCGCAGCCCACCAAGGAAGTGGGGTCTTTCTGCCGGCTATCATCACTCGCCGAGTGCTGGTGGCTATCTCGAACATCATTCGCTCCCTCACCTCGGTGATGATGGCGTCTGCTTCCGGCACCTCGAGCCGTAGGGTCTGGGACCACAGGTCAAGGTCAACCGGCCTGT
This sequence comes from uncultured Candidatus Poseidoniales archaeon, assembly GCA_964342465.1. Classification (GTDB taxonomy): domain Archaea; phylum Thermoplasmatota; class Poseidoniia; order Poseidoniales; family Thalassarchaeaceae; genus MGIIb-Q1. Next base: position 44,799 of record CAYFFQ010000003.1, read on the forward strand.
CCGGCTGTTCGAGAAGATGGTGGACAAGACTACGTTCCTCGTATTCGTGAAAATGCTCGTCCACAGTATCCGAAACCCTGTTCATCACCTGTTGGTGCAGTGCTATCAGGGCATCCCTCTGGGCGTCGAGTTCCTCTAGTGAGTTATTGAGTTGTGATACGAGTTCGAGCGCCTCGGCGAGGTCAAATTTACGCCGCCCGCCTATTTCTCGAGCGATCTTTTTCGCGGATGGGGGGAGGTGTGATGAGAGTCTGACGGGTCCGCCTCTGGGCAGGGCTCGATGTTCGGCGCGGAAGAGGTCGGGGCCGAGGTCAAGCCTCAGACTGAAGGATTGTTTCACCGAAAAAATCCGCTTGGGTGGACCGCCTCTGTCGCTCTTCACCCTCTCTGATTCGACAAAACCCGCTTCTTCAAGCACCTTCAGGTGCTTCATCACCGCCTGTTGGCTGATGTCGAGGTGTTTTGATATCTGAAGCGGGTAATGCGGCTCGCGCACCAACATCTCGAGAATGCTTCTGCGCGCTTTGTTCTCAAGTATGGTCATCGCAGCGCCGAAGTCAACCACACTACCCAACTCATGGTTGTGTAATTGTCCCTCCTGTAAAAACCCAACCCTGGGATTACCGCCGTTCATCCATCAAATCAACTGTAATCGATTCCAGCATCGACCTATCCGCAGCATAGGCGATAAGGTGGCTGTTCAATGAATCCTGAAGAGTTGTGGTGGAGATTGACGGCTCTTCCCCCTTCATCACGGCGAGAAAATCTGCCACCAGCCTCGCATCGCCACCCCCATGCAGGTCTCCCGACACACCACAGTCTACCACTTCCTCAATGAATTCCCCGCCGCTCAGCGGGTTGGCGTGACGGATGGTGAACCTACCGCTCTCCATATCTCCTGATATCTCCCCTTCACTCCCCGTGATGTCGACCGTGCGCGTTGCTCTAGCGGTGTTGGTGACAAGGTCATGTGTGGCTACGACCCCGTTCTCAAATTCAATGACCACTGATTGCCTGTCGACCACATCACCGTCGGATTTCCAGACGCAGGTGTTGTATTGGCCCTTGGAGAGGTGGGACTCTGCTGCTTCCCTGTCGACTTCCTGACCCGTTTCATATTCCGCCTGTCCAGCGAGAGCATAGAACTGCCACCATCTGTTGTCAAGGTAGTGGCGAATGGCTGAATGGATGCAATCTCGCTCTATCTCACAGTTGAAACAGTTCTCGCCCGCTAGGGGCGGTGCGTTGTCAGGAGTGAAGAAATGACGACCGCCCATGGATGACACCTTGGTAGGCCTGACGCCACTGAGATACCAACAGATGAGGTCTAGGTCGTGACAACACTTAGCCAGCAGCATCGGGTTGACCGACCTTTTTCGCCACTTTCCGCGCACGAAGGCGACGGCGTTGTGATGATATGAGACCCTCTCCGAGGTACGAATGTGCATTATTTCACCGATCTCTCCGGCCACTATTCTCTCTTTTATCCGGCGATAGAAGGGGGCGTAGCGCAGAACATGGCAGATGACCACTTTCACTCCACTCTTCTTCACCGCTCCTCGGAGTCGCATCAACTGTTTCTCGTCGGGTGCGATTGGCTTCTCGAGCAGAACATGATAACCCGCTTCCACCAGTGGAATCGTCGTCTCGATGTGAAGTTCGTCCATCGTTCCATTGACTGCGAAATCGGCAAACCTATCCACCTCTGCCAATTCCTGTGCTGTGGTGAAACACCTCTCCGGTGGAACCCCCCATTTCTCAGCGAAGTGAGTTAATCTTCTCTCATCGGGGTCGGCAAGACCGACCACCACCATCTCATCGCAGTTCTCCTTGGCATAATGCGCATAACATGCGGTTCTGTGACCGAGGCCGACAAGAACGGCGCGCATGGCAGTCATGGTCTCCCTCGGCCCTGCGAGTATATGTGGGGGCTATGATAACCGCGCTACGAGAGAGGGGGATGAAATGATGAATGGAGTTGACCAACAGGAGCAACCATCAAAGGCGAAGGGGTGGAGGCGAGAGTGATGTTCAGAAAGTGGTTCATGCGACAATACTGGCGACTTCAGCAATCACAGACCTTCATCTCCATGGGGTTCTGGTGTACCACCCTCACCCTGCTCATCTGGCCGTATGTCTCATGGAGATTCAACGGAGAGACGCAGATGGTGGGTATTCCCATGACCTATTGGGGTCTGAGTCTGATAGCCTTCAGCGTGCTCGCTGTTGTCTTGGGAGTCGGATTCGTCTATGACCAGTTTCTCTCCCTGTGGAAGGAACAGAGGACCGTCGATACGGAGAGGAATCCGTTCGGAACTTATGCGATGATACCGGCGAACACCGTCATCGTCGGAATGCTCAATCGTGTCCTGCGTGAAGTCGGGGAGGGGGATGAGAGGGTCTCAGAGGCTTGTGAATGGGTCGACCAGTGGTTGGCGTGGTCGGTGGAGCAGGAGATTTGGGCAAGGTCTCAGAGATTCTGGGATGATGAATTCTCAGAGAAGGTTCCTGACCTGTTCTTCATGCCTGATGGGGCGATAGAGGATGCTCGGGCTCGGGGAAAGAGTCTGGAAAAATAGTCAGCCCTCATCCCATTCCTTCCATTCTCCGCCTTTCGAATCTTCTCGGGAAGCGGTTTGCTCGGTTGTGGAATCTACCTCGACTTCAGTCGGCTCCCCTGAGGCATCATACGCTGCTTCTGGTGCTGTTGTGGAGTGAGCCACATCAGGTCTGTCGCTGAAGGGTGCTGGTGGTGGGTGTTGTGGAAGTTGGAATCTGTCGTCGGATTTCACTTCAAATTCAACACCATACTTCTCCTTTAGTTTCACCATCGTATAGAGTTGGTCAGTAGTGTGGAACATCAAATCTGAGGAGTCGAGGCCAGAATGGTTCTGCCGGTCAGCGAGGTTGGGGGCCAAAGTAACCTCTCCTGCTTGGGCGGCGATTCGTCTTCGCCGCACCATCATGATGATTGAAATCGGAAGCAGGCATAATCCTGCGGCGAGGAGCAGGCAGGAAGTGAGAATCGCCGGTCTGGTGAACACCTCTTCACTGACTGTCGTCTGGTCGACCATGTAGATGGTGAGATTGGACTTGGAAGTGAGTTCATATTCTGCGGTAGTCGGTGGAGATATCCAACCGATCGGTTTGAAAACGGACTTGTCGGAGAACTGCATCTCGCCGATTCCAGAGGTTAACGAGGGTTCCCGCAGGATGACTTCCTCACCTCCGGTGGTCACCTCCAGTGTGCCGTCCGTACCATCTTTCTCCGTCGTGTTCTGGAAAAATGCGTAGACCCGCGCCCCCCTCAATTCGGTCTGAATCTTCTCATCCGGTGAGAGAACCTGTTCATTGAAATGGTCGGGTCGCAGTTCATCGTTGACATCGGGGAAAGAGGTGAACAACCCCAATGCTCCGATGAGGGAAATGATGAGGGCTGCTATCAGCAGTGATGAAGGAAGGCGATTCGGTTTCGCCACTGGTGGTGCGGCGCCTTCCATGCCTCGCACCAAACGGTGTCCACTTGAAAGTCAGACGGTCGGAAGACCTCTGTCCCTTCTCCACCATAAGCTCCTGCGTTGTAATAAAGACAGCCCGCCGGCTCGCCTCGGTAGGCAAGTGGTGGGTGTTTTTTACCCGGTGGTTCGAATTTCGGAAATTCAGAACATGTCGTCGGTGGCCATCAGGCTGCTCTGTTCCGCCACCTTCGCCATTGCTTCCTTACGGCGGCCATACATGACCAAACCGGCGACAGCGAGCAGGGACAGTGTCAGCAGGATGATGATAGCCGGCACGCTCCATGCCCCCATCGTCTCCGTCGCTTGGTCTATCCAACCGTTGCTCGATTTCAGGCCACCATCTATCTCGAAGATGTTGTCCCTCTCGCTCGACTCTACAATCATGTTGTCCGGGTCGATGATGACGACGATGTCGTGGCTTCCCGCCTTTACTGGATAGAGCAGAACTATCTCAGCCGGCTCAACCCTGTCAGCAGCATCTGGTGGCATCAGCGCACCGATGACCTGTCGGTAAGCGACATTCTCCTCATCGCAGCCGTTCTTTCGGACATCATCCCTGTTTTGGTCCTGACAGACGATGACATGGACATCGGTGGCGTGGACATTTCCGTCATTGACGATGAAGACGGTGATGGGCAGCATCTCGCCCACATCCGCCGACCTTTTGTCAGCGACCACGTCATCGAATCGCAGGTTGGGAGCCCTCAAACGAATGGTGACAACCAGTTCATTGGTGTCGAGAAGTTCACCCTCCCATGACTCGCTGTCATCGGTGTCTCCGCCATCCATCATGTTTCCGAACAGCGAGCGAATCTTCAGCCCCAATTCCTGATTTCCTAGTGCGGCTTCGGTGCTGATATTGACCAGCGCGACAACTGGGATGGTGGTGTAGGCTTCCATCTCAGGGAGAATCCAAGTCCCGTCAGCGTGTCTTACACACTCCTCGGCTGGGGCGGTGTCTCCGACTGCTAGTTGCCGACACGGTATCTCGAACTGTCCATCCATCAACGCCCAACTCACCTGCCATTTGTCCAAATGGCCCATCCCGGGCCTTTCGTTCCACATTCCTGATGAGAGGTCGATTGTGTGGTTGTGCAGGGTGGCGCGGTCGGCGACATTGCCGTTATTGGTGACATTGAGGTTGAATCTCACCGTTCTGCCCGGCGCGGTGGTCTTGACATCCGACTCGACGAATGGGTCAAGCCATAGTTGCATGTCGTGGAACTCTCGCACGGTGATGGCGAGAGTGATGGTGTCCCTGAGTCTGGTCGGTCTGCCCGCCGCATCGGGATAGGACTCCTCGCTGAAGATGTCGACGACTATCTCATACTCTCCAGCCTCCACCATGTCTGGGACATTGACTGTGACGGTGGCGTTCTGGGTCTCTCCTCGCTGAAGTTCCCCGAGGATGGCGCGGGGGATATCCACATCCCATAGTACCTCCAATCCACTCGCAAGGTCGGTGACACGGGCGACGCGCATGTCGTAGCGGTCAGCACCGTTGCCGAGGTTCTCCGTAGCGATATCAATCTCCAGTTTCTCGGAGGGGTTGACTGTATACTGGTACGGTGGTTCGGCGCCGAGGACCTCTGATTCCAAGTCGTATACATGGATGACATTGGTTGCGAGTACGACTGAATCCGAGACTCTACTCGCTCCGTCCAAATGCGCCTTGACCGTCAAGGCCGGACCCAACCCGGCATCAGCATTACTAGGAGCACAGACGACTGCCGTGACTGTGTACGGATGGTCTATCGGTGACCAATGGCGCGGTTCGCTCATCGCCTGATTATTGCCCCCCGGAGCATTGGAGAAGTCGAGTGAGAGGGTCCAGTGGTCCTCTCTCCACACATGCTCAGGAATCTCCTGTGGGCGCGCCTCCGGTGCACCCGGCGTGGTGAAAATTATCCAACCCGGCTGGAAATGCTTGATGACATCGATGGCATAGGTGGCACATTCACCCGGCAACACATAGTCGGTCGTGTCGTATATCTCGAAAACGATGTTGCCGGTCGAGCGAATCGAGACATTGACATACAGTTCGAGCACATCCATCGAACCCGCTGCAATCGATTTGCGCGGCTCTCCCATCGACCATCCCTTGAGGAAGATGGCGAATGTTCCCGGTTCCTGTGTCGTCGGCACCATTATCTCAAGATTCTTGGTCACCGACTGGCCGGGGTCGAGAGATACCTGTAGGGGGAATCGAATCTGCCAGCCGAATGGCAGCAGCCATTCCTGTTGCCCTTCGATGGTGTTGGGGTCGTAGAAGGCGAAACTGTCGAAGACGTTGCCGGTGTTGGTGATGGTGATTGAGAAAATTGCCGTCTGGCCCTGTTCCACATCGGATTGTGTGTGTGTCGTATCGAGTTGGATGCCATGTACCACATCCATCATGGTCAGTGTCAAGCGGTCGGAGCGAATCGCTGGGTCTTTGTGGGAGACCGCAGAGACGGTGATGTAGGCGTTTTCATCATTATGCGCCTGATAGATTGATGGGGCCCTTACTCGCAGATATATTCTGGCCGATTCTCCACCCTTCAGATAAATATCGGTGTCGGGGAAGATAGCGGTATGGTTGTTGGCGAAGAAGAGAGTCATTGACCAGTTTCCAGCATTGCACTGAGAGGATATCCCGTGTGCTTCGGCAATCTCCTGTGGCACGATGCACATCATGCTGGTGTTCAGGGAATATGTGTCTGCGACAAGGTCCACGGGGCCGGGCGTTGTGTTGTTGATGGTCATGTTGAAAATGGTCTCTTCACCCGGTTCAATGATGTGCAACCAATCAGCCTCTCCATCCTCGAGGAAAACATCGACCTGCCCGGTGAGAACATGGGTGTAACAGATGGTGTACATGTTGTTGTTCGAGGTACCGTCGCACTTGGTGGTGTCCGACCATGCAATGTGGGCACCACTCCCGAGGTCATTGGAGAATGCTGGTGGTTGGCTCAACTCCGGGGCTCTGCCGGTGTTGGGGCCGAGTTTGTCCGAGGCCCACTTGGTCACCGGAACCGCCTCCCACTCATCGAGAACATAGGTTGCGAGTGAGTTCAGAGGAATGCCGTCCGGATATGCATCGTTGGTATGATTGAGTCGTGTGTACATTATCTCCTCGCCAGCAGTTGCGTTTGAGTTCTCCAGCCAGGTAATGTGGACATTGTCCTGATTATCAGCAAGAATGGCCGGCATGTATGACGATGGTGCGTATGGGCGAGATGGTGGTATGTTGTTCTTGCCTTCAAAGAAGGAGATCGGGTAATCGTAGATCTGCTTGATTCCGTATGATGGTAATCCACCCGGCACACCGTTCCATTCACCTGAACCGCGCAGGCGCAGGCGGGTGTACCAGACTTCGTAGTTGTCATCCTTGTCAAATCCATAACCTCTGCCATCCATCCATGCGAGGTGGGTGTTGCCGGATGAGTCGATGGCGATGGATGGGTGCAGCGAGAAGGCGTCATCGATGGTGATTCTCGTATCATTCACGACCACTAGACTGCCGATTCCGTTGGAATCAACGGATGGTCCGATGAATTCAAGGTACGAGTTGCCCTGAATCGAGTGGCCGCTGTCACCGTAGGTCCATGTTCCTGGTGGGTTGTCGATGAAGGCGTGCGGGTCAAGCACTGACATGTATATCTCACGTGAGTTGTTGGTGGCGAGGTAAATCATCGCCTCTACAAGGAGACTCATCGTATTCGAACCGCCGGATGGGAAGGCGTGAGCCTGCCCGCCGGCGTTGGTGTTTCTGATGGTCGACCCGGGACAGATTCTCGGGCCGGTCGATGTCTGGCCGTTGGGGCACTTCGCCAAATCGATAGCAGCCGATGCCACCTGCTGGTTGTTGCCTGAATACATCGGAACCGGTGTGACTCCAGCCAGCACACAGGCGTCGTGAGCCTCGTTGATGGACTGTGGGTCATTGGAGTCGAATGGTGTACCACCGTATGGCCCTTCATCGGAGATGGGCATCACTATCTTGGTTGCGTTGGGATTCCACTTGTGGTCCCTCTGAGTCGGGGGGTTACCGGGGACATTGCCCGCCGAGTCCCTCCATGAGAGGCAGGCCCAGTTTGAGCCTGGACCCCAGAACTCGGAGTAGTATCCACCATCTGAAGGGAGGTTGGTGGCAGCACCGCTGTAGACCACCTCAGTCAGTTCTCTGATGCCACCGGAATCGTCGCCCGGCACGAGACCGAGTGCCGTCGGCCGAACATTTCCACCTGAACCACCTGTGGCATAGGCGGTGGCACAACTGCCAGAGGAAGCGGCACCCGGTGTATTTCCACTCAACAGATATAGGGTCTCATAGACCGTGATGTTGGCTTCCTCCAACATCGGCTTGATACCACGGAAATAGCCGCCATTGCTGAATGACCCGCCATAGAAGACGGTACACATGTCGCCCCACTCCTGATACATTGAACCGGAGGTGTCGATGGGTGCTGCGAACTCCACCTTCCCTCCACGTGTGTCGTCCCACACGACCTGAACGAAGTCATCGGCGTCCACGGCGATATCGGGGTGTCCCTTGTGTCCGATTATCGGGGTCAGGAGTGTGTCATCAATCGCCGTCATCGCATCTCTCGTGACGAGGTCAATATCCAACATGGAGTAGTATATCTGTGGCTGCTGGTAGAACTTGTCGAGTTGTTCGTAGGCATCCTCCCATACGATGTGGACGGAACCGAGTGAATCGACTGCGATGGCCGGCCAATCCCGGTTCTGATTTCGCTGGCTGACAACCGTGTCGTCGACTACGGAAATCACAGAATCATCGGCGGGAGAGCCGTCCTGAACATGCAGTGATGGGTCGAGCAGGGTGTACATGATGGCGTGTTGCCCTGCGAGATTCGCCCAAGTGATGTGAACCTTGCCTGTGTCATCGACCTCCAAGTCGGGGTGCCAGGCGCGGTGGGCTCCGGAGTTGGAAATCTGCGTCGCTGATATGAGGGTCTGCGCCCTCGGGTCAAGCATGGAATAGTAGAGGTGTTGGGTGTTCCTCGACCAGACGATGTGAATGTTTCCAACATCGTCCGAACCTACTGCGGCCATGCGGTCATTGACCTGTCCGCCATCAACTATCTGCACCGCCTCGGTGATTACCACCTGGGCCGCCTCCGTCTCTTCAATCACCGGGGAATATCCTGCCAACAGGCTACTCATCAGCATCAAAAGAACCATCATCATACTCTTGTTTGTCTGCCGCATCCTTCACCATCTCCCTTACATCGCCGCTGCGTCAGTCCAAATGGCCTACCTTTCCTACTTAACCGCGACCCCGCCGCGTCAGATTAAATGACATTATTAATTGGTGAATCATTGCCACTCATGTGGGTCAAATCCAGCCCCAAATGAACCGCCTTCATCGGTTGAGACCATGTTGTCCCGCTGCGGTGGCAGTTTCTGGACTCCCTGTTGTTGCTGCCAGTCATCGACTGGCCCTGGGCGGCCGACACCGGGACCGAAGGAATACTTGATTTCGTGAATGAGTGCCAATTTGGTCAGCCACAGATTTCTCAGGGTCTGCATCAACTCATTTTGCGAGAGACCGTCCGACCAGATGGGTCGGCTGAGATTGAATGCCTGCAACGGGCCGGGGGGACTTTCAGTGGATGCACGCACATGAAGTACCCAATCAACTCCGCTTCTGGTCAGGTGCAGGCGGCTCTCATGCAACCACCCCTCCCAGCCTTCACCATCTTCAAGGCTCATGGTCTGCATCTTATCCTGCTGGCCGGCGTCCACCTGAGTAACCGTCGAAACGACGATGAGATTCCTCTGTCTGGGGGAAGCGATGTTGAAAACATGCCCATGCGGGGTTGGTGGATAGCGCACCATCAGATGGAAATCCGCCCGCTTGTCACTCCTCTCTCTCACCTCTAGACCTTCACTGGTCAACCAAGCGCGGATCTTCTCCTCATCCTCGCCGCCCACGAAGGTTCGACGGCGTGGTCCTATTTGAGCGCACCGAGCATCAAGGATATCTCCCCAGCTTCCGATTTGATTGCTCCCCAATCTTGGCCGCTACGCAATTTCCACACCCTGAAACCATACATGGAATCAAAAAAATATGACAGCCAGGTTCTACAGATGGATATACCGATTGTGGATAACACCCAGATGAATACGAACATCAGCGCCATCAAGGGAATGATGTGGATGTCGTGAATGAAATTGGTAACCTCAGTGGTGAGAAACGCCGCTGCAAGGAGAGTGAGAAATGGTCGGATGTAGACCACCCCGAGAGATGTGGGTAGGGATTGGTATGTGGTTCGCTTGTCCAATGCTTCGCCGTTGAAGCGCGAAAGGGCCTCTCCGATGAGCCACTGAGGCCCATTCCCAAGCAGCGCAAAGGGGGCGAACAGAAGCATCAGGGGGAAGAGCAACATGGTTTTGAGCAGGTTGCCACCAATTCTGTTCAATGGGTGGCTCGCAAGAGTTCGGCCATCCAACTTCCGCTCGTGTAGCAGGTCTGACAATGGTCGCGCTTTCTCGGTGATTTCAGAAGTGGTCGCCGGGTCTTCTGAGTTCTTTCCTTCCGGTCCATGCCATGCACCGAAAGATGAACCGCGCAGGGTGTCTCGCACCTCGCGCGCGGCCCCGACCTCCGCCGACCACCCCTCAAGTGTCTCTCCCTTGCTCTCAGCCCTGAGATGTGCCATGAGCAGCCACGCCCTCCAAGTCTCCCAGTCCGGAGCGTCCGGCGTCAGAGGTGCAAGGCGGTCTCGCAACAGGTCCCGCAGGGCCAGTGTAGTGGCTTCGTCCGGCTCCAACCACCCATCCATCAGCCGCTCACCATGTGTTTCATCTGTGAGGTCGGGAATCTCGATAGGTGCACTCAATTCGACATGAACATCGGAGAACCACTTGGTCGGATTCCTGAAATTGAGGGCGATTGGGGCGATAACCGGTTTCGGTTGACCGATGTGGTTGGCGATTGCCGCGGCGTTCAAGGCGGAGCGGAGGGGTCCGGTTCGTAGCCGAATCAGATGGGAATTCTGGTGTGAATGCCCTTCGGGGAGTAGAAGTGAAGCCTGACCGTAGGCCAGTTTGGATGCCACTGTCAACAGACTGCTGCTGTTCAGAGATTTAGCGGTTGATGGGTCGACATGGCCTCGCTGTATCTCAGCCTGCCGAAGCAGGGGTCGAACTCCGAGATGGCGACCCCAGAATCCGATTATCGGGCCGGTGACGATATCATGGCGGCCGGCGAAGGTGTAGGGTTTGTGCAGATGTTTCACTATCAGCATCGGGTCTATCAGTCCGGCGATATGCCAACTGACCGCGAGCACCCCCGGCGTCTCGGTGTCATAGAAGGGGTCCTGTTGATGACTGACTGATCTGAATTGATGCCGTACACCTGCATCAATCATCCCCCTGACCATTCTCCAAAAGGTCGGGTTTACCACTCTTCTATCGCTGAAATCCGGATTATGATACTCCAGTAAGTTGTCAAGTCTGACATTGGAGGAGCGTGTTGTGAGAGTGGGTAATTCCTCGCCATGATGGTCGACATCCTCTGCCATCGATTCTCCGAGTCACCCATCTCGGATGAATGCGGCGGCTGGTCAATCCAAGTACAATTCAGCCGCCAAAGCAGCCAGAGCGGAATAATCCGACTCCACCACCCCCGGTGCTGGACAGTTGGGAAACATGGCGAGCAGCGAGTGGCCACCATCCCCCTCTCGGCGGGGGATCACATGAATGTGGACATGGGGAATCTCCTGACCTGCCGATGGGCCGTCGTGGACTACTATCGTGCAGTCTTCGATGCCGAAATGGGCGCAGAGACGAGATGATACTTCGGCCACCCCTTCCATCAGTGCCCTCCTCACCTCCTCGCCCAACTCCCTGATTCTCTGCTTCTCTTCGCGTGGAACTATCAGAGTATGGCCTTCGGTGCGGGGGTTGATGTCGAGAAAGGCCACCCAATGCTTCCTCTTGGCGATGAAGGAGGCTGGTATCTCGCCGTCAATGATTCTGCTGAACAGGGTCTTATCCATCATCGGCAGCCCCCTGATGGAACCCACCTGAACTCGATTCCGCGGTGGCTCGGCCCCTCGAAATTGATTCGATGGCTGCCGCCGACGAGTTCTACCTCGCCGTCACCGTCGATGTCTCCCGAATCGAAGGTTATGAGATAGCGGTACACCTCTCTGTATTCATGCCTGACGAAGTTCTCATTTCCACTGTTTTCGAGTATGATGAGGTCGATTCTCTCCAAGTCGGGAAAGATGAAGGAAAATTGCAGGGTTCCAAGCACGATGTCCAGATCCCCATCCCCTTCAAGGTCAATGGTGTGGGTGGTGAATGCCCCCCATACGCGGGTCAGTTCGTGGCGGATGAACTCACCGTTTCCATCGTTCTCCAACCATGCTGCTCCGTGGTATGAATGCGGCTCTATCACCTCGGGGAGGTCCATATCCAGTGTATCACCATTAGTGAAAATGAGGTCAGAATCGCCGTCTTGGTCGAGGTCGACAACCTCGATTCCCGACATACCGAAATACGAATCATCCTCGTTCACCAGAGTTCTCTTGGTGAATCTGCCCGAACCGTCATTCCTGTAGATGTTCACCTCTTCGTAGACTTGAGAGAGTGATACTGCGATGTCGATGTCACCATCACCCTCGACATCGAATGGGAAGGCGTGGATGGCGCCTGAGCGATTGTCGATGGGATGTCTTTCCCATGTGCTGTTGTTATTCTCCAACCAGAAGATGCTGCCCTCAAGATTTCCGAATTCACAGACGATGAGGTCAAGGTCACCATCGGCGTCAAAATCGGCTGACTCGGCTGACACGGTCCTGCCGATGCCCTCTATCAGAGTGGTGGGTAGCCAACCGCCGCCGTCGACCGCCGTGAACAGTACGACCTTGCCGACCAAATCGTCAGCAGGCGGGAGGATACCGATGTCAGATACCACGATGTCGTTCATTCCGTCACCATCCATATCCGCCACATGAGTGCGAACCGGGGCCGTCAGATTCGCTGATATCTCCTCCTCGGAACACTCCCTCCCGTCACAGCGAGCGATGGTCACCATACCATCCAAGGGGCGGGTCGAGATTATCTCGTCAACTCCGTCACCATCAATATCATGGGTGTTGATGTTGGCTATGGTCGCTTCATCGGGGTCCGCTAGATATTCCGATACTGACAGGCCCTCTTCACATTTTTCTTCGTCCTCAGGCCCTTCGAGGCAACCCGCCATGGGGATGGATATGAAGAGCAGGGTGACAAGCCAAGCCATTCCCTTCATGGATTGGGGAGTAAGTGGGGGGTGGTGAATGTTTTGCCGATGCAACTGTTTCAATCCATCCGAATCACAATGCTGGGCGTTACGGTTGTGCAGCATCATCGCCCGAGGGAGTTGGGCAATCAACGGATGTCTGGCCGCTAACCGCCAAGAACAGTGGGTTGAGACAGCCACCGTCAACCTGTCAGGGAAATCAACCGATGTTGTGACTGCCGCAAGGCTCGTGGCGCGCTTGCGCTGCGGCGAATGCTGATTGGGCCACCTGCAACATACCCTTCAGTCGAAATACTTCGACGAGTTCGGTGTTCATCAATGGGTTGTGGTCAGAGAGAGTGATCGGTGTCCCAGCGAGGTCAGCCAACCTGTTGGCGGTTGAATGCAGGGTCGAAGCGTCTCTCTCAACTCCCATCGCCTCGGTCATCATCTCGTTCAGTCTGGTGGCAGCCTGTCCTCGCGTCACTCCACCGTCGGTGTCGTCTCGTATCGCCGCGAAGCGGCGGGATGCCGCACCGAGCGCCCCCAATATCGCATTTGAAGTAGAAAAAGCAACCGTTTCGGCTGCTCTGCCAGCGCTCCGACCTGCCTGTTCTCCTCCGTCAAGGGATTCAAGCAGTCTGTTCCCCACCAACATGTCTGCGCCGTGGAAGCCGCTGCATGCACAGTCACCGGCGACGAAGAGGCCTTCCAACCCAACCGCTTTTCCATCATAGGAGCACGGAATGCCCCCCAGAGTTGTTCTAACCCGTGCTCCGAGAGGTATCACGGTCTCATTCATGTCTCCAGAAAGCCGTGAGTGAACACGCTCGGAAGTGTCTCCATACCAAGCCGCGACCCCTCGGTCGAGAACTCGGGCGTCCAAGACGCAACGCTCGCCGGACTGAAGTACCGCCTGCATCGATTTGAACATCCCACCTTCGGCGGCGAGGGAAACCTCACCACCGGAAGCGGGGCGGACCGCCGCACCGTCTGCGAGAATAGGATAGGGCAGAGATAGGCCGTGCACCTCCATCGACATCACATCCCATGCCGCAAATTCCATGTTGGCGAGTATGACTCCCGCCGATTGGGCCAACCACAGTCCCGAGCCGCCACTGCCGCCATTCCACAATGACTCCATTCCATCTGTTGCAAGAATGATGCTCTTCGCCTTCATCGAGAACAACTCACCCTGTTGCACATCAAGACCGATTAATCCGGTCACTGCACCACCCTCGGTGACCAACGAGAGAACCTGAATGTCTCCTCGACGGGGGATGTTTCTCTTCATGCACTGTTCTTCCAAGACCGTGTGAACCTCCCTTCCGGTGGTGTCGCCCGTGCTTGCGAGTCTGGGGGTTGAATGGCCGGGTGCGGTTGAAAGGTGGGGTGAGCCGTCGGCGGCGCGGCGCAGGTTCAGACCCCACTGCTCCAGTTGGCTGAGATGTGGGAACGCAGAAGCGGTGCGGGTCGTTACCACCTGCTCGTCAGCGATTCCACAACCTGCGCTGATGGTATCGGATGCGTGGTTAGACGGGTTGGCTTCGTTGGCGGAAACCGCCAAACTCTCGACTGTCATGTTTCCAGCGGCACCACCCAATGCTCCTTCCTCGAGGATGGTGACCGTCGCTGCGGAATCCGCCGCCGCCACGGCCGCCCTAAGGCCGGCCACGGTACCGCCTACAACCACTACATCCCATGCTTCCATCGAAGCAAGCCACTCGCCGTCGCATCATAAACTCCCCGCCATACCCCTCACCTCGGTATGTGGCTCGTCTGCTACGAGCGCGGCAGGATTCGAACCCGCGATCTGCGGCTTAGGAGGCCGCCGCCTTATCCAGCTGGGCCACGCGCCCATGCCGCCGTGTGACCCATGTTTCATGACGGTTGTGGATTCAAACCATCACCATTCCATACGCCAGCCCTGCAGCGGACACCTCATGGAGAAAGCGCTCAAATTGGATTCTGTGATAGGAACTGCGAGCCATACGGGCATCACATTCCGCCAGTGAGGTCAACAACTCCTGCTGCAACGCCGGATTGAGCATCAACCGCCCAGAGGTCAGTGTTCTGTGCAATTGTGAGAGCACATCGTCTGAATCGAGTGCCTGCTCGTTCATCATCTTGTCCAGTTCCGCCATCGCTCCGGTGAGGACTCTGGTTCTCCTACCATAGCGAGTCTCCCAGCGCCACTCGACAACGCGCCCTCTCAGGGCCATCTCCATCATCAGTCTGCCACCCTGTAGAGTGGAGGCCGCGACGAGGCGGTGTATTGCACCGCGGTCCTCGGCCTGACCTGTTCTCGCCAGTAGTTCAAGGGTGAAAAGTGCCTTTCTGATGTTTCCTTCGCTGATGTGTATGATGTCGCCGATGAGGCCGTCTGCAACAGTCACATTCTCCTTGGCTACCACCTGCAAGAGAATCCATCTCATCTGCTCATCTGATGCCGCAGGCATCCGAATCTGTTTGCTTCTGCTGCGCAGAGCGTCCATGATTCTGCTCGGAGCGCGAGCGGTGAAGATGAATCGAGATGTGGATGATGTCGATTCCATCATTCGCCTCAGGTAGGGTTGCCGCTTCGGCCCGAGATGGTCGGCATCCTCGATGATTATCAGACGGCTGATGGGGGTCTGACCGCCAGCCAATGGTTGGATTTCCACTCCTGCGGGTGGCGGGCTGTCATCGGTTCGGCTATCCCACATCTGACGGTCAAATGCTTCCAGTGATGTGCGGCCGGCCAAAGTGTCGCTCGAGCCGCGGCCATACGGTCTGAGAAATTCCTCGAACTTCTTCATCGCATCGCCCGACCTCGCCAAATCTCTCGCCTGTAAGACGTGGGCGGTCGAGCGCCAGCCACGGCCGAGCACTTGGCGCGCCACCAGTTGCCAGGCGGCGGTCTTTCCAACTCCGGCGGGGCCGGTGATGAGCAGGTGGGGTGGTGCGCCGCTGATGCTGACGGTGGAAAGGGCACGGCGCACCTCGTCCTTCGTCGCCAGTTCATCGAACCGGCGTGGTGCGTGTTTCTGCAACCAACTAGGCATTACAGGATGGGTGGGGTGCTCCCAGTCTTTGAACTCAGCGTTTCAAAAAAGGGACTACCTCTCAAGATAGTCTTGCTTCCACCTCTATCTCTAGAAGCATCTCCGGGTTGACGAGTTCATGAACGACGACAAGGGTTGCAGCGGGTCGGATATCAGCGAAAATCTCACCATGAACGACCATGATGGTGTCGCAGTCGCCTGCTCGAGTAGCGAACATACGGGTCCTGACCACATCTTGCATCGATGCTCCCGCCTCTTGCAACGCCTTCTCTATTCGGGTGAAGATTATTCTGCACTGCTGTTCAACATCCCCTTTGGCGAGGACATTTCCATCAGAATCTGTGGAGGTGGTTCCGGCTACATGGACTGAATCGCCCACACGAATCGCTCTCGAATAGCCGGCAACCCGCTCAAAGGGGGTTCCACTCGACACCAACCTCCTCTCCGTCATCGTGGGGGGAGGACGAACGGCGATTGATGAGGTTTGTTCAATCTGCAGACGGCGAGTGAACGGGGAATACCCCCCTATCATCGGTAAGAGAATGATGATTCCGAGCAGTCGGCGGTTTCGCCATCAGTCTGCCTTTATCATCTTGTGTGCAGCTTCCCCGCCCTCCTCTGGGTCGGTTCCCGAGCGACGTGGTTTGATGAATATCCTGAACCCACAGGTCCTGCATGATACACCGTTCTTCTCTTGGCTGAACGCTTCTAGCACACCGCACTTGAGACAGCGATAAAGCACCTCTTTGGGGAGGGCTTTGGAGCCACAGGCCTCACAGTTTATCCACTGTGTCCACCCCTTCACGCGGTGGTTCTCTTTGCAGTTGATGTTGATGCACCGGTAGATGAACATGCGGTCCTCTAGGAAGGTGTACACTCTCTCCATGTATTCGGCCGACCTGCCCGCCCTTTTTCAACCTCGCCCTTTGCAAAGAGCGTTCAAAGTTTTGATTGGCGGCATATTTTGACGAAATTCTCCATTATTTCAGCCCCAAATTCCGAATCATTCACTTCTGGATGGAATTGCAGCCCGAATCTGTCACCAACCTCGTTCTCCATCGCCTGTACTTGACATGACGGGCTGCTCGCGGTGATGTTGAATCCCTCCGGCAACACCGTCACCTCGTCGTTGTGACTCTCCCACACAACCTGACTCTCGGGGGTCCCTTCAAACATCTTTCCGCCGCCGTTCACGAGTTGGATTCTCATTGCTCCGAATTCCGGTGATTCCGCTTCACCACAGTCGCCACCGTAGTGGCGAGCCATGAACTGATGACCCGCACAAATACCCAATATCGGAATGTTCAGAGAGAGGTATGCCGTACAGTTGCCCAATTCACCTGTGAGGCCAACTCGCGCCGCTCCACCCGAAAGGAGCAGCCCATCCAACTCGCGTAGGTCTGCAAGGGGTGTGTCGTTGGGGATAATCTGTGTATCGACAGCGAGATACCTGAGCATCCTCCACTCTCTATGGGTCCACTGACCACCGTTGTCGACGACATCTATCACCAGTGACTCGGACATGGCTCTCGCTCCGGCTCGACTGACTCAATTCAATGAACTTGCCGCTGTTCTATTCGATGCCGGCGAGGCGCGCTAGGTATGCTATCTTCATGCTGTGCTCAATTGCCGCGGCGTTGTCCCACGCTTCGTTGAAATCGGCGCCGACGGCGTAGACTCCGCCGCCTCTGACCACGATTGCTTTGCACTTCGACTGCTGCACTCCTTCGGAGAGTTGGCGCAGGAAGTCCTCTTCACTGACATCATCGGAGTCCACTATCACAACCGATTCGAAACGTGCCTTGCCGGCTAGGTCCGGTGGCCTGAGAATGAAGAGGTCTTGTTCTAGAGACATTGCTGTCGTATATGGCGCTGGGAGGTGGGCGCAGGCGGCTCTCCCGCTGTTCTCGAGAGAAGTGACCGCAAGCAGAATGGTGTGAATTCTCCACGCATCTCCTGCACCAGACGGGGTTCCTTCACCGAGTCTGCCAGAAATGATGTGGCGTTCATCCAACATTCCGAGAGGAGAGTCCTCGCGTGTGATGTGTACGAGATTCGGCTGGTCGAGTGAGAGCATCGAGATACTTCCCACTGTCGCATGGCAGAGCCCCTCTCGCTGGAGGTGGCGACCGGTTCGGACGAAATCCCCAACCACATGGGCTGGGACCACGAAACCATCACCGACGATGGGGGGCATCGGTTGGCTGTCCATCTCATCTATCAGATTGGTTGCGTTGCTCACTGCGTTGCGCAGGGATTCGTTTTCTGCTCTGAGGGCTTCCACCTCGGCCATTGGGGTGGCTACCATCGCTGCACCTATCATATCACCCACATCGGATGGCAGGCCATCGCCACCAGTCGGTTGCCCGCCCTCCTCATCTGCTGACTCAACCGACTCCTTCACAACTTTTTCAACAGGGGGTTCTCCTTCGTCCGTGCTCTTCTTCTGTGGAGGTTCTGCAGGTCTTTGAGGTGGGGTGGCTGCCGCCCCCATACCGGGAATCATACCCATCGGCATACCCATCGGAGGGCCTGACGGTGGCCCTTTCGGAGGTCCTGACGGCGGCCCAGTGGGTGGACTTTTACGGTTCTTCTTCTTCTTCTCGCCATCGCCCGAACCCCCAACTGACGCCATGTGACTCGGTCTGCGGAGTTGGGTTCTCATTAAATACAGGTTGGCTTTGGCCCGCCCATTCCACTCTGCCCCGATAGTGTAGTGGCCTATCATGGAGCCCTGTCGAGGCTCCGACCCGGGTTCAAATCCCGGTCGGGGCGCCTGTGATTGAGGATGCCTGTTGTCGGCCGCCGTGCTGGTGCGGGGGTGGCAACGGCAGCATCCGCGGCTGCCTGAAGCGCACTCCCCGACCCACTTGCACATGGGCGGCAGCGGTCTCGGTCACGCCGGTGATGGAGAGGTGTTCACCAGACCGGCGATTCTGCGCCATGCACAAGGATGGCTGAGGCGAATGGGTGCCTCGACGCCCGCCTCTCAGAGGATGCCCCATGCACAAGGATGGCTGGGGCG
>CAYFFQ010000003.1:63723-70453 GCA_964342465.1 uncultured Candidatus Poseidoniales archaeon
GTGCCTCGACGCCCGCCTCTCAGAGGATGCCCCATGCACAAGGATGGCTGGGGCGGCGACGGCACACAAATCGGGACGGTTGGGGGCTGCGCCCTAGGTGAGTATGAGTGGGTGGAGGCGACCTCACTCTGGAAGCCTCAGCCAAGCTTCGAACCTGCACAACCATTCTGTGGCGCTGTATTGTCGCCTCCTCTCTATCTCGACCTCAGGATGGTCTGCAAGTGTGTGGGGAAGGGTTTGCACCAACCTTCTCTGCGCTTTGGGAAGGTCGGAATCACTGGCGAGCAGCCACCCGCGGATGACGACTGGGGAGTCCAGTCTCAACAGGGGAAGCAAAAGCGGAAGGGTGTCGAGAGTCTGGTGTGGAATGTTGACCAACAGAAGGTCGAAACGATGGATGAATCGTTCATCATCAGCCAACTTCACGGCATCGGCAAGGCCAGCCCATCTCTGAACTGAAAGGGTTGTGATACCGTCTCCTGAGACCCCTTCGGTGTCGATGCCGGACCTTGCTAGGTTCTCTGCCAGTAGTGGAATGGCCTGTGGATTCAGGTCGGTGGCAAGGAAGCCGCCGACCAATTCGTCCACTGAGAGCAGGTGGGAAAATGCCGGCCCCACCCCACAGAAGGGGTCTGCGACATCCACTGGCCGGCCGAGCATATCGGAGAGCCTGCGCGCTGTCTGGACCGTTCTCTCCCTTTCACCCTGCAACCGATGAGAATAATACGCCTGTGAGGGGTCGGTGGTTATCCCCACTCCGAACTCCTGTACAGTCGTCAGAGTGGAGAGAAGCCGATTCCGGTTTTCACCCTCAAGATGTGCGATGCCCTTGGCATCGAGAATCTCATCTCCATCACGAACTGCGAGTGGTTCAAGCCGGCGGATTCTGAATTCTCCTTCCACCCCGTGGTCTCTGAACACGGCTCTCACTCTCTTGTGATGGGTCAGTTTTGCCAAGGCGACCTGTTGAGAGTACTCTGCCATAGAATGGTCAATTTTGAAAATTAGGATGTCTCCCATCGGCTCTTGAGAATTGGGCCAGAGTCCTCTGTATTCCTCTATCGTCTGTGCATCGAGAAACTTGGGTAGATGGTCGGACCATATCCTCGGTGGTGGTGTGGGTTGTTCGGCCATCACCATCTCAAATCCGTTCAAGGGTGGCGGTAGTGATTCTGGTGCCGCGCCACCCAAGGGTACGAGATTGTCATTCTCCTCCGAGAGTACACGCAGACCGGTAGGTGCCCACGGGTGGCGCCGGATTTCTTCAAGAACCTCTTGCGTGGCGCGCTTCGGCACTCTCAAATGACGCATCGGTCTCGAGGTTGCGAGAGGATGCACTCGCTTGACGATGACGGAGGTGGAGGGGTGGTTCGGGAAGAATGTGGGCTTTGGTTGGTCGGAGTGGGGCCGGGTGACCTCGACCTGATGACTGTGGCGGCTATCGACAGAGTGAAGAGTTGCCGGCACAGATTCCTTGAAGGATATACGGCTCTGCTGCCGGACGGTGCTTCTGAAGCATTGACGGCGGCCGTCGGGCAATATACCCGCATCATGCGAAATGATGTGGAAAATCCCGACAGGTTGTTGGAACTCGCCGCCACTGATTCCGTCGCCTTGATGGTGGTCGGCGACCCACTTCAAGCGACCACGCATGTGGACCTGCAATTGCGCGCCTTGGAGCGCGGTGTGCGGTGTGAAATCATTCATGGAATATCGGTGACGACTATCGTGACTGGGGCTGTCGGACTACAGTCGTACAGATTCGGGCGAGTGGTCACGCTCGCATACCCATACGGCGATTATCTAGCCACTTCGCCAATTGAACTTGTTGCTGAAAACCGCGCTGCCGGACTACATTCACTGGTACTTCTCGACTTGGACCCGACCGGTATGGGGGTGGGTGAACAGATGCCGATGTCTCCAGCCGTGGCTGTGGATGTCATCCGACGCTCTGCCGATTCGCTGGGGCTCGACATCACATCTTGGAGAGTGGTTCTTTGTAGTGACATGGGGAGGGGCAGTCAGCGGATGAGATAT
The DNA here is from genome assembly GCA_964342465.1 of uncultured Candidatus Poseidoniales archaeon. Taxonomy (GTDB): domain Archaea; phylum Thermoplasmatota; class Poseidoniia; order Poseidoniales; family Thalassarchaeaceae; genus MGIIb-Q1. The sequence goes on from CAYFFQ010000003.1 coordinate 65,761, forward strand.
GGTCGACTTTCGGAGATAGCCGCCATAGAGGGTGGTTTGATTCACTGTCTGGTCATTCCGGGCAGACTGGATGAATTGGAGAAGCGCGCTCTTGCTCGGTGGCAAATGTAGAGAGTATGACACAAGACCTGAGTCGCGTCATCGATGGATGTCGGTCGTCGGGTCTACCTGTTCTAGAAATACTTCGGTGGAAGGTCGTTTCTCACTTTCAGGGGGGGGTGTTCCGCCATTCCCAACCCCATCTGTCCGCCGTGGAATGGTGTCGGGTGGAGCCGTTGCCCTCAAGGGGGGTGGCTTGCTCGCTTGCACGGGGATGATTCATGGCCGGCCCATCTGAAGTTCAGTTCCCTGGTAAGAAGAAGCAGAAAATCAGGATGCGTGGCACCAAGAAGGCGTCCGGCTCAGTAGTGAAGAGGTTGCGACGTAATCTCAATGTCTTGTTGGAGGAGCCTGAATCAATCCTTCCCGAAGTCACCGGCCCTACGAGCAGAGGGTTTGGCAGAAGGGACAAGATGCGAGCGTGCCTAAAGGAGATACAGCGGGTCATCCTCAACCGCGAGGACAGGAAGTGGTTGCACAGACGGATGGCTGCTCGCAAGGGTGACCTTGTAGCGCGGGCTCTCGCCGGTTCCATGGCTGCGGCGCATGAGCCGGATTTCGATACCGTTGCAGTGTTCAAGCATCCGGTGTATGGCTCCTCCTCGTTCCTGCGCAGAGGTAGTGGACGGCCGGCACACCTGTTGGGCCTACAAATGCACTCGGACCCAGTGCTGCGACTGCTCGCTTGGGAGGAATTGGCTCGCTCAGGGTATTGGTTCTTCGCCTGGGGTGAGAGGCTTGTCTGCACCGGATTGGATGCCGTGGCACCCACGGAGTGGTTGGAAAGTGGTCTAGAATCCTCACCACTCGGTTTCAAGATGGATGACGGCGGAATCTGGAGGGTGGGTTCAGATGAGACGTGCATCCGCATGGAGTTCAACAGCGGTTCGACTGTGGAGGTGGGTTTGCAGGCGTTAGCCGCTTCAAATGATGGGTTCATTCAGAATCTGGCATTGACGGTGTCGCCGCCTCGAATCTCTGAATTGGCAGAGGTCACAGTTCGGTTCTCACCCGAGGGATGGCCTGCTGAGATGGAAGTCAGCGATTCTGCAAAGGAAGCGATGGATGCTGTTCTTGAGAGATGGATGAGATTGGAAATCCCCGATTCCAAATTGCAGGAGGTACTGCACTCTACTTTTGCCGAACAACTCGAGAGTGGATTCATGTTGGGCCGGAAATGGTTCGCTGAAGATGATGTCGTCGGCTTCCTCACCGCCCTTCAAGGCAGTGAAATTGAAATTGAGGCGGTATCCGTCGTCCTTGATTCCCTCGATACAGGGGTCAGGGTTGATGCTGCTGGCGAGGCTCACTGGCTCGCCTCGGATGTGGTCAGAGTCGCTGAGGAGAGCGCCCACACATTTCTCAAAGCGATTTGGGCGAAACATGGACTCGATGTATTGGAGGAAATGTTTGAACTCAGTGGCGACGCTGCTGACGAGGTGTACGAACAGCAGTTGACGGCGATGAAGGGTTTCCGTGGCTTTCTCACAAAAATCGATGAGATGCAGAGCAACGTCAGAATGCTGAAGATGTTCCCGTGGGGTTCAGACCAACTTCCAACGCCATTGGATTTCGCTGACACCCTCGTGAAAACCGCTCGCAGTGAGGGTGTCGGCAAAACCATCGGCATGGCACGCAAGAGGAAGGACGGGGCCGCCGCCTCTCTCGGCTGGGCGTGGGTCACCCTGCATGGAAAGGCTGACGGGGAGGCGTGGCACTACGAGGCTTCGGTGCGCGACAGGGGTGGTGACTGGGTGCCTGCCCTCTCCTCCCTCTGGCAGGCCAGTGAGTCGGTTGTCTCCGAAGGAGACAAGGAGGGGTATCTCAAGTCAATGAGGGAATTGCATTCTGCGACCGGCACAATCGAGGCGCTTCCTACGGCGGAATGAGGGGTTTTAGCCCTTCGTCAGCGATTCCACCCACTTTCGGTATGATTTGGTCGCCCGCTCACTCACCCAATTTATCTGTGGGACCTCGTATGGATGCTTCTCCTCTATCGCATCGATGAGGTGGGTGAGGCGTGATTCACTCGTCTTGAAGATGATTCGCCACTCTCTCTCACTGACGACATCCCCTTTCCATGAATAGATGGAATTCACCAAGTGGTGCTGCGCACAGGCAGCGAGATTGGTTTCAATGAACTCCATGATGAAAGTGTGCACCGCCGATTCGGTCATGTCAGATGGGAGGGTGGTGGAGACCACCATGATTTCACTCATCACCCCACCGACGCGGTGTTCAAGCATCAACCATTCCATCCCCCGCTCTGATTTTCCTGCGTGACATTGAAGGGGCGATGGTGGGCGTCGGCGGTGGGGGTGAATAGTATCACTGCTTCGTGGGCCGACCCGATTGAAAGCGGAGAGGTTCCTGAGGGTGGTTCATCTTTCGATGTCATCGTCGTTGGTGGCGGCCCTGGCGGGTCGGCATCGGCCGCCTATGCCGCTATCGCTGGAAACCGTGTTTTATTGCTGGAGAAGGCCGTTTTTCCGCGGGACAAGACCTGTGGTGATGCGGTCGGTGGCAAGTCCCTCAAACATGTCGAGGAACTCGGTGTGAAGCCGATGGTCGAATCAACACCACACAACAGGGTGACTGGCATCATCTTCTCTTCTGCCAATGGTCAACACATCCACTGTTCGCTTCCCGAGGATGAGGTGGAGAACAAGCAGGCGGGCTACGCGCTGCCGCGCAAACAGTTCGACTACATGATGTTCAAACGTGCTACTGAGTTGGTTCTCCTCAACAACGGTGCTGTGATTCAGGACTTCACTGTCACTGAAGTGAATGTCGCGGATGGGGGGGGTGGTCAGAAGATCACCGGCGTCACCGGAGTTGTCGGTGGCAAGAGGTCGGGCAATGCGGCACTGACATTCACTGCACCACTGACGATTGGGGCGGGGGGATACACCTGTCCGGTAGCCAAGACCATCACCGAAATCTGCCATGACGAGCCGATGCGTGACGACCGCCATTATTGCGGGGCGTACCGTGAATATTGGGTGGATGTCGAGGGTTGTGAAGGGGACAGGATTCCCATCGAAATTCACTTCATCAAAGAGGTCATTCCGGGTTATTGGTGGGTCTTCCCTGTCGGAGTCAATGAAGAGGGGAAAACGGTTGTGAACGTCGGGATAGGCATGGTCATCGCTGATATGAACAAGCAGTCGGTCAAACTGAAGAAGTTGCAGAAATGGGTCATCGAAGAGCATCCTGTCTTTTCCAAGCGTTTTGAAAAGGCGACGATGATAGAGGGTAGTGGAAGGGGGCATCAGTTGCCATTCGGCAGCCCACGCAAGCACGCACCCTCCTTCCAACCACGGCGGTCGGCGATGGCTGGTGCAATCTGCGTCGGCGACGCTGCCTCGCTGGTCGACCCGTTTAGTGGAGAGGGTGTGGGTAATGCTTTGGTGAGTGCGAAATTGGCAACCTCCATCTTTGACAGAGAAGCACATGCCAGTGGTCTGCCGACGGAGGCTGCCGAGACCTACATGCATCGACTGTGGGAGAGGTTGGGGCCGGAACTGACAAACAGTTTCAAGATGCAGAAAATGGTTCGCAGGACTTGGTTGATGAACTGGTTCATCAAGAAGGCGAACAAGAAACCGAGCATCAAGGAGATGTTGGAACATTCTCTCGCCTCCAAGAAGGCGCAGGAGGAGATGCAGAGCAGTTGGAAGATTCTCAAAATGCTCTTTTTCTGAGGTGAAATAGTGGATAAATCACTGGCTGGCATCGAAGCGGTCTTCTTGGACCTCGATGGAACCATCTATCTTGGTGGAGAACTCATCCCCGGAGCAGTGGATTTTCTCTCTCGGTGTGATGAGATGGGGGTCAGACGCTTCTTCCTTTCCAACAATTCGTCAAAATCTGTGACTCAATATGTGGAAAAATTGCTCTCTCTCGGAATTCCCGCCAAACCTGAGGAGATTCTCCTCTCCACGCACGACCTCATCTCTTGGTTGGGTGAAAATGAGATTGTCAGGACCTTTCTCGTCGGGACTCAGGGTCTGAGGGATATGCTTGAGGAGGTCGGTGTACGGACTCTGAGCGAGGACCCTCAATTCGTGGTTCTCGGGTATGACACTGAGATTGACTATGAAAAGTTGAGGCGCGCTTCCGTTCATCTCCACAACGGAGTGCCGTTGGTAGCATCTCACCCCGACATCGTCTGCCCCTCGCCGGATGGCGGTCTGCCTGATGTCGGGGCCTATCTTGCGCTGTTCAAGGCGACGACGGGTGTGGAGGCGATGCAAGTCTGCGGCAAGCCGAATGCGAGAATGATTCTGCACAAGATCGAGGAGTTGGGGTTGGCTCCCAGCCGCTGTGCGATGGTCGGTGACAGGTTGTACACCGATATGGAGATGGCTGCGCGGGCGGGGTGCATCGGAGTTCTCGTGTTGTCCGGTGAAGCAACACTCAACGACCTAGATACCGCCCCTCAAAATCCTCAAGTTGTGGTCAATTCAATTGACGAACTGTTGCGATGAACCCGATTGTATAGAGGCGGATATTCGAATTCACCTCGATTGGTACGAGGGTTTTCTTCAACTTCACAACACCGCCAAACTCAGAAACACTTCACAACACCGCC
>CAYFFQ010000003.1:70553-120731 GCA_964342465.1 uncultured Candidatus Poseidoniales archaeon
AACTCAGAAACACTTCACAACACCGCCGAACTCAGAAACGATTCATTTTGGTAAGATGGTGTGTGTTTGAAGTTGTTGAATAGTTGTTCATCACTAACCGTTTTGTGATGGGTAGGGCTCGCAGAGATGATGGAAGGAACTGTGTTGGTGACTGGGGCGAGTGGTTTCATCGGCTCTCACATCGTCGCCAATCTGCTATCCCGTGGTACGGTGGTGCGGGCGGCATTGAGGGCCCCGGATGATGCGGAGAGGGTGGCCCACCTGCTGTCGCTGCCAATCGGTGAGGGCGGGGGGCTTGAGGTCGTCAAAATGGACCTTTTCAATCGCCGGGAGGTGTTCGATGCGGTGGCTGGTTGTTCATCGGTCATCCACGCCGCCGCAGCGCTCCATGTAGGTAGGGTAGACCCTCAGAAGGATGTGGTCGACCCCTCAATCATCGGTACGCAGAACATCTGCGATGCGGTGGCGGCGGCCGGCTCAGTGCGGAGCGTTGTTCACACTTCATCAACGGCGGCGATACGGCCGACGAACTATGTTGATGGAGTCTGTTTCACATCTGAGTCTTGGGCTGATGATGCGACACTGGAAAACAACGCCTACGGTCTTGCCAAAGCGGGTGCTGAGCGGCTGCTCAGGGAGTGGCATTCGCAGTTGGAAGAGGAGGGGCGGCCACACCTCGTGACGATTAACCCGTGTGTCGTGTTCGGCCCACCGATGTCAAGGAGGCATCTTGGTGGAAGCCTCTCCTACATCGAGGCTCTGGTGAAGAGGGCACTGCCGAAATCCCTGCCTGTTCACATCAATATCGTGGATGTGCGCGATGTGGCGGAAGCGCATGTCAGGGCTTTGGATGGTGGAGTTGATGGTGGCAGATATCTCGTCGTAGGAGGGGATATGTGGATGAGTGATGTCGCTGATGTGTTGAGGCGGAATTATCCACAGAGAAAGTGGCCGAGGGGAACCCTTCCTTACACCATCTGCCTCCTAGCCGCTCTGTTTCATCCAAAAATGTCGGTCAAATGGGCGCGGGCCCACCTCCGACACCACTGCACCTTCGATGCCACCCCGGCCAAGGATGAGATGGGTATGTCTTTCAGAGGTCCAGAGCAAGCAATCATAGATTCGATACCACCCATTCTCGACAATGGTTGGGTTTGATTCAGCGATGGGATGGGGCCATCCCGCCACCGTCCCGAAGTGGGCAAAACATTGAGAGATGCGACTACCCCCGTGATGCCAATGCAACCAAGCGAAGTGTGGGGTGAGAGATGGACGAGCAATCCTTCACCTCTCGCTAGACGGTGGATGGAGACGGTTGTGGCGAAGCGGAGTATGGTGGTTCTAGCCGCTGACAGATACACCATGGAGGGGTTGAACGACCTGCTTGAGGAGGTCGGCCCGTTCGTCTCTGCATTGAAGACCCATGTGGACCTAGTCGACGATTGGGAGTCAGAGGCGTGGCAGAATTTCTGCGACCGAGCCAAAGACTATGATATGCTCATATTCGAAGACAGGAAACATGGTGACATCGGTAAAATCGCCCGCGACCAGATGGGGGGGGTCTACAACTCACGCGCTTGGGCTGACCTGATGACCGCTCACCTGATATCCGGCCCCTCCGTTCTAGATGGTATGGCCGAGGGTTGGCAGAATGTCGGCCGCATGGGAGGAGTTCTGTTGCTCGCTCAGATGAGCAGTGCTGGGAATCTGTTGGAGATACCCGGATACACCGAGGCGGTTGTCGATGTCGGTAAAAATCACCCTGCCTGTTTCGGGTTCATCGGCAACGGCTCTCGACCAGAGGAGGTGGCTGCTCTCAGAGAGTTGGTCGGGGATGTCAAGATTCTCTGGACACCGGGGGTCAATCTCGTCACTGGTGATGCAGAACTTGGTCAGAGGTATGGCGACCCCACCGAGGCGATAGCGGCCGGCTCGGATGGAATTATCGTCGGCAGTGGAATACACAAGGCCGCCGATGCGAGGGGTGCGGCCAAGCAATACGCGGATGTTTCATGGGCCGCCCTACTGGAGCGGTCAAATACATGAGTCGCTGCCTATTCTGACAGGTGAAGATGATTTTCGCTGTTGTAATGCCCCCGCATAACCATGCTCGTCGGTGGGGAGGGTCAGCAGAGTCACGGCCACCCAAATCGGCGTAAGATTGAGAGGGTGGGCCTCAATGGAGGTGATGATGGATGCGCTTGATATGGCCCTGTGGCTGGTCGCCGCCGCTGTATCTGGTGGGTTGCTCGCTCTCGCCGCCTGGCAATTCTGGAACCATTGGCGCCTCGACATGAGAATCGCCGCCTGTGACCCTGGTCTGCTGAGTAGTGAGTTGTACAAAGTGGAAACTTCAACGGATGCACCAGCCGGCTCGGTGATTCTACCGTATGTCCCTGTACGCATGGTGTCGACAAGAGCCGTGCATGGGGGTGTGGAGAATGAGCCGGCGAGTGGTGGTGTGGAGGGTGAACCGATGAGTGGTTCCGTCCCGACAAGCGCCGGGAGGGATAGAGGAGCAGGGGAGAAAAATGGTGATTATCGACAATCACAATGAGATATATCCCATCTCCATCAGACCATAACCTATCGCACCCGCCGCGCCGATGAAAAGAAGAGCCGCTAGAATGAGAAGCCCCTTCCTTCCCCCACCTCTCTTCGGCGGTGGAGCCATCGCGGGCAGGACGGATGGTGGGGGTGGGGGTGGCAGGTCAACAGCCGCGGAATCATCCTCTTCGGCCGAAGTCAAATCAGGATACAGTTCATCGAGGTCGGCGAGCCCGGGTGCATCGGGTATCACACCGTTAATATCCTCCCATCGCTCCACCACCGATGTCCGGCTGACCGGTTTCTCAAGAAGGGCCACCGCACCGGCGCTGAAGGCGGCGTCGCGGGCGAGGGTGAGTTTATTGTGGGGGGTGATGAACACGATGCGGGTCTGGTTCCTCGATTCTCTCATCTCCAGCGCAGTGATGTGACCATCGAGTCCGGGAATATCCAAGGAGATGAAGACGATATCCGGTTTCTCGGTAATGAAAAGGTCGACCGCTTGGTCACCGTTCTTGCACTCTAACACCCGATGGTCCTGCTGTCGGAGGATTTCATGAAGCCGGTAGAGGGTCATTTCATTGTTGTCGACCAACAGCGCCAGCGGAGCGTTCTCGTCATCCACTTCAGTAACGCGAACCACACCAACCACTCATCACTCGCCACCGCTGGTCTGCTCATCAAAGGGTCGGTTGGCTATTCCTCTTCCTCGCCGTCAGCAGAAGTCAGTATCTCCACCGGTGCGTCTGCAGGATTGCTGAAGGTGGATTTGAGTTCCTCGGCGGCTGCCTCTTCCTGCTCCTTTACTGCAATATCCTTGGGTGCTTTGACGAACATCAGCCTCATTTCCGTCAAAATTCCCTGTAGGAGATTGGATTCCATGTCGTCGAGATTGCCCGTGGTTCTCTTCTGAAGAATGGCTATCAGGTCGATGGCCGCTTTTGCTTCCTCGATGTTGGTTGAGAATGCGCCTTCATGGTCCGGTATCTGTCCCAATGCCACCAAGGCCGAGCGCTGTAACATCTGTATCAATCCGAAGAACTTCTGACTCTCTTCACTCTCCAAGAAACCTGCTGCCATCGACCCCTGCCCTACCGTCATCCGCTTCAACCCTTTCGCTTTCCGTGGACTCGTCGCCAATGGACCACACAAGATATTGAGCCGAGAAGAAAATGCAGCATCGTCATTTTTCCCAAAATCTTGTTGGGAAGGGTTGGCGAGTGAACGCCTTCTGATCGTTCCATCTTCTCTACATTCATCCTCCAAGGAGGGGAGAAGAAGAGGGGATTGGGATGTCAATTGAAAATCTCTTCGATGAGCCAATCTGGGTCGAATTGTAAGAGGTCGTCGTAGCCTTGACCCACTCCGGCGAGGACAATCGGCCGGCCGGTGGCATGCGCTATGGAAAGGGCCGCTCCCCCCTTCGCATCGGTGTCCAGTTTGCATAGCACAGCGCCATCGAACTTGAGCATCTTCTGAAACTCGATGGCCTGTTCAACCGCATCATTTCCTGCCAATGCATCACCGACGAAGAGTACGAGGTGGGGGCGGGTGATGCGATGCACTTTTCTCAACTCCTCCATCAGGTTCGACTTGTTCTGCATTCGCCCCGCCGTATCGACAATCACGACATCCATTCTTCTAGCGCGGGCGTGTTCGATGGCGTCTCTGGCTATGGCCGCTGAATCGCCGCCACGCTGGCTGCTGATGCAGCGGATGTCCAACCTCTCTGCATGGGTCTCCAATTGGTCGATGGCTCCGGCTCTGAATGTATCGGAGGCGGCGAGCACCACTCGTCTGCCTCTCTGTTTCAATCGGTTGGCAATCTTGGCGGTGGTTGTCGTCTTTCCGGTTCCGTTGACACCGACCATCATGATGACCACCGGTAGGTCGCCTGCCTCCACAAGTGCTTCCACGGTTGCATCAAAGTCCCAATACCCAGCAACCAAGAGAGAGCGGAGGGCGCGCTTCAGGGATGCTTCAACCACCTTTGCAAGGTCTGCTCCCTTCCTCAGTTGACTGCCTATCAATTCCGTGCGGAGGGCGGAAATCACCTCTTCCATCGAGGTGTTTCCCATATCTGATTCGAGGAGGACGAGTTCCAACTCTTCCATCATCACCCGTAGGGCTTCGCCGTCTTTGATGACCTTGCCCCCACTCTCAACCACCCCGCCACCGAGGTCAATCTTCAGCGATTTGCCGGTATGGGTGGCGATTTCGGTGGGGCCAGACGAGCCTTTTGGCGCGCTCTTCACCTCGACGAGTTGTCTGCCTGTTGTAGAGCGCATGATGTGAAGGTCCACCTTCGAGCCCTCGGGTCTGACCTGCTGTTCGACATCAAATCCTCTCTTTTTCAGCCGTTGACGCTCTTTCTTCGCTGCCTTGGCGGCTCTCTCCAGCCGTTTCCTCTCCTTCTTGTCAAGGGTGGTGGGGGGTGGTTCGACAACCGGGTCATCTTCCCAGTCATCCCAATCATCGTCTGTGGTACTCTGCGTGGATTGTCCTATTTGGGCGATGTCTTCCCAACCGTCTTCATCCTCTCCCACCACCGGCGGGGTGGATTGGATGGCCTCTCTATCGGAGCGCAGTTGTTCGCCCGATTGCTTGGCGGCCTCCGCTTCCTCACTGCCTTCTTCAGCAGTAAGTGAGTCAAGGTCCGTGGATTCAGCAACCTCCTTCACCCGTTTTTTGAACCGGTCAAAAAATCCCATAATATCACCTCAATCATCGAGCGTCATCTCACCGGAGAGATTTCTTCGACGGCGCGGTTTACTCTGCTGTGTCTTCACTTCCGACTTCTCCTCAGCAGAATGCTCGCCACCCATCGATTCCTCAGCGGATGTGGCTGTGGAATGATTGGCCTCAAGTGCCTCGACACCTTGTGTGAATTGTGTGGCTAGAATTGTGATGGTCTCTTCGGTGGCGGTGAATTCACCCTCCAATTCTTCGAGTAGTTCCATGATGGATTTCTTTTTCTCTTCTAGTAATTCCATCGCTTCGCCCAGCGGCCTCTCAGCCTGTACCCCCGACCCGATGTCAAGGACCACACCATCACCTGCAGGCCGGCCGGCCGCAACATAGGCACCTGCACCTAACGGCATGAGGATCTGTGATTCCGAATCCTGTGAAAAAAGCCGGCGCAGCGTGAGAAGGGATTCGCTATGCTCTGAAACAGCGGATTTCAGAATCTCGATCTGTTCACTGAGGATGGAGAGTTGCTGGCGGTTCATCTCCACCAATCGCGACATCCTCTGCAATTCAGCAGCATCGGCCAACCTGCTCCCCCCATCCTCTCCGGCCGTGCCGGGGGTCATGAAGCCGTCGCCAAGCGAATTGAGTGGGTTATATCCATAACCAAAGCATCGGCTCAATGGAGACAGAGGGAAAGGTGTGCGCATCTCCGGTAGTCGTATTCTGGTGACCGGCGGAACCGGTTCCATCGGCTCAGAGATTGTCAGGCAACTGTTGACTCGCTCCCCATCAGAAGTCATCATCTTTTCTCGTGATGACTCAAAGCAGTTCTATCTCCAACAGGAGGTGGGTGAGAGAAGCGAAGTCTCATTCGTCATCGGGGATGTTCGTGACCGAGAGGCTTTGGGACGCGCTTTTTCGGGTGGGGTTGACATCGTCATCCATGCCGCCGCCCTGAAGCATGTTCTCATCTCAGAACAGAACCCTACTGAGGCTGTAAAGACGAACATCCTCGGTACCCAGAATGTGGTGGACATCGCCAAGGAGAGGGGGGTCGAAGTCGTGATGATGGTCTCCACTGACAAGGCGGTCTCGCCAACTTCGACAATGGGTGCAACGAAATATGTGGCCGAAAAACTCACCATCGACGGCAACTCAAGTGGTTCCACTCGCTGTTCCTGTGTTCGCTTCGGTAATGTACTCGGCTCGCGCGGTTCGGTCATCCCTGCCATGGTCAAGGGGATTCGTGAGAGAGGAGGGGTGTGGATATCCGACGAGAGAGTGACGAGATTCGCCATGCCTATTCCTGATGCGGCTGCACTTGTTTTGGATGCTGTGGAGATGTGTGATGGGGGGGAGATCTTCGTCCTCAAGATGAAGTCGTTCAGCCTCGGGCAACTTCTCAAGGTCTTGTCGGGGATGCCTGTAGCCGGTGATGGCTTTGAAATTGAGGAGAGAGGGTTGGTCAGAGCGGAGAAGTTGCATGAGGACCTAGTCACCAGCGATGAGATGAACCGATTGTATGAGACTGAATCCCACTTCATCGTCGCCCCACCGGTCGGAGAATGGTCGGCTCCGGAGGGGAGCCGATTATCAGATATGGTCGAATACAATTCCAGTGATGGAGTCATGTTCACCGATGCGGAGTTGGAGAAACACATCTCGGACTGTGTGGTGGAACTCGGATTGGATTGATGTGAGAACATGATTGGCGTGACCGGCGCTACCGGATTCATCGGTTCACACCTGATGGAAAAATTGGGTGAACGGGGTGCCGTCATTGATTTCAGAACCGAATCCGATGAATATCTGATTCGAAAAATCAAGAATATGGGGTGCGACTGTCTGATACATCTCGCCAGTCCACTGCCTTCCGAGGGTGCTGACCAAGATGTCTTGGCATCAAAGATAGGGGAGTTGGCTCAACGGGTCAAAGGGGTTGCCGAGTCATCTGCTATCAAACACCTCATCTCACTCTCCACCATCAGAGTCTATCCCTCAACCGCTTCCCCGTTTTCAATGGAATCTCCAGTTATGCCCATGGATGGATATGGGCGAGGAAAAATGGTCATGGAGGGGTTGTTCGCTGGGAGTGATGTGCCGACCACCACCCTCCGTTGTTCAAGTGTACAGGGTGTAGGGAAGGATGGAACACCACGCGGCGTGGTCGGAGCGTTCGCGAGACAATCTCAACGAGATGGAGTGATTCGTGTGATGGGGGATGGTGGTGCAATGAAGGACCTCATCCATGTCTCTGACCTTTGTGAACTCTTGGTCGAACTTGCCCTTCGACGGGATGTGAAGAGAAGTAGAACCTTTGCAGTTGGCGGGGGGGGGCGGGTGAAGGTGATTGATTTAGCCGAGCGTATTCAGCGGGTCAGTGGTGCGACCATCGAACACATCAAGGCGGCGAAATACGAGTTGTCAGGATATGTCGATAATTCTGAAATCTATGATTTTGTCACCTGGAGGCCCCTCCTGAATGTGGATGAGATCGTCAAAGAATCCATGAATTCTGTCAGGGGTGATTGAATGAGTGTTTCCAAGAGGCAGGAATACCGGAACAATCTCTCATCAAGTGTCTCGATGCTGTTTGGGTGAATCAAGATGGTCGAGCCGAGAAATACCACGACCATGAAACAAATCCTTGAGGATGAGAGGCCTGAATTGGTGAAACTGCTGACAAAATACGAGGGGAAATTTGGCGTCGGGCCTGTTTGGATTGTCTCCGTTCCGGCTAGAATATGTGTGGCGGCAGACCATACTGATTACTGGAGGGGATTCTCGCCTGAACTCCTGACGATGGCGAGTGATGGTCAGACCATGTGGGGTGTCGTCGGACCGCGTGATGACGGCTCTGTCTCATGCTCCTCCTCTGACGAATCGTTCGATGATTGGAGCGGTACTGTTCACTCTTCGCTGAAGATTGGTGATGATTGGTTGGAATGGTTGCGAGACAGAGGGAGCCCTGCACCGAACTGGGCCAATTACATAATGGGCTCAATATACAGAACCGCTATTGATTATGATGTCCCATTCGGATTCAATCTGTATGTCGATTCATCAATCCCTCCCGCTTCAGGAGCGTCGTCCTCATCAGCGCTGGCTACGATGGCGATGATGGCGGTCAGACTCAGCAACGGTCTTCCAATAGGGAGGGAAGAACTGGTCACAGCCACCTCTGAAGGTGAGTGGTTTTGTGGAACAAGGGGAGGAATGCAGGACCATGCCACGATGCTTTTCGCCAAAGTGGGAAATTTCCTGAAATTGGGGTTTCGGCCGTTTTCATACGAATACATCGCGGTTCCTCGGAATATATCGGACAAATACTGGGTCACCATCTTCACCCACCCCTCCGACAAAGGAGGTGATGTTCTGAACTCGTTCAACCGCCTAGCCCTTGTTGCAAGAGAGATTGTTCCTCGGATTCTCGGTGAATGGAAGCCTGACGATGCGGATGAATTATTGGATAAATTACCGGAAAAAATTGTTCTGAATGATTTCTGTGCCGAATATTCCTGCCGCGGAATAGAGGGGCTCTACCCCGCTCTGTTCGACGATGAGGCGGCGAGTGTCGATGTGAAAGACAGGTTTCGGTTCGCAATGAACGAATATGAACGGTGTCAATCAACTCAGCGGGAACTGGGGTTGGAGAGATGTTCTCCCGATGTGTTGGGAGGGTTATTGATTGATTCATGGAATGAGGCGGGGGATTATTATGGAATTCGAACCGAACTGATGGATGATATCGCTGACGCGGTTCTGCAAACTGATGGTGTGTATGGTGTGAAGGTGATGGGGGCGGGGTTTGGTGGTAATCTGCTGGCGTTGTGTGATGCCGATGTGAACCTCTCATCCATTGATTCGGATTATCATTACCACAGGCCGGGAGGGGGAGTGAGCATCTTTGACACCACAAATTATCTTCCATCGGTTCCACCAAGTAGGGCTTCAACTGCCGCTGTCATTCTGTGTGGGGGGAAGGGTTCTAGAATGAAGGAGAGGGGTATCAATGAACATAAACCACTCATCTCTCTGAATGGAGTGCCTTCAACAAGGATTGTGTTGGAGATGCTGCAGAACCATCCGATTGGGGTGAAACAGATGATACTCGTCACGCCCCCTGAATTAGCCGCTCGTTATAGGGATGAGTTCGCTGACCTTCCCGTTTCCGTCGTTGCTCAACCAGATGCACTGGGAACTGGAAATGCTGTCTATTGTGCTCTGGGTGAGTTGGAAGATTCCATAGAACATATTTATGTCACATTTGGGACTCAACCTCTGGTAAGAGAGGAGAGTGTTTCCGCATCGCATTTCATGCATGTCAGCAGTGGGGCTGGATTTACAATGCCGACGACGATACGAAACCACCCATACGCGCCCTTGATAAGAGATGAAAAGGGAGAGGTGGTGGGGTCTCTCGAAACTCATCTTGACGGTGTTGAGGTTCCGGAATGGGGTGAAACCAATGTCGGAGGGTATTGGGTTTCAAGAGCGGCGCTAGACAACATATTGACACCCCTACATCACAAATTATTCGACGAAAATCTGCGCACCTATTCAACAAAATCCGGTGAATTGGGGTTTCCAAATGAGATGACAAAGGGGTGTTTGCACTTGGATTACAAAGTGGTTGGATTCCCCTGCTCAGACCCTGAAGAGGTGATTGGATTGAAGAGTCCGAATCACATTGAGGATATTGAAGGGTGGTTGACTCGACGGCTCCGATGGAGTAATGATTGGGTGAATTTGTAATCCTCATTGATGGAGGTGGCTGGCGCCTTCCCGTCGTCCTCTTTCCTAGGGGCGACTAAGCACCACCGCTTCCCCGCGTCTCACCGCAACAGGGATTCATATATCTCCGTCAACTGGTTGATGATGATGTCGCTGTTGAACCTTTTTCTCACTCTCTCGGAGATTGACGTGGGGTCCCACTCTTGTCTCATCAAAGAGCTCATGGCCTCGGCCAATGATTCAGGGTCATCGATGGGAGTGAGGAAACCGTCCTCATCACTAATGACGGTGTTGGGACCGCCGCATCTTGTGGACACCACCGGTCTGCCGGTCGCCAGTGCTTCGATTATCACTATTCCTTGGGTTTCATATCTGCTCGGATGAACCAGTGCATGACATCCAGCGAATAGTGCCGGCATGCCGTCTCTGCTCACCGGCCCGTGAAAATTGACTCGGTGGGAAATACCCAATTCATCAGCGAGGTTCTGTAGGGTGTTGAGGTGGGGGCCGCTGCCAACAACCCATAAATCGCAATCCAAGTCACTCAATCTTGAAAATGCGCGTAGTAATGTATCATGCCCTTTATCATCGACGAGATTCCCCACGGTCATCCAAATGAATTTGCTCTCTACCACAGGGTTGGATAAAATGAAATTATCATTCACCATATGTGGGGTGATTATGAATTCCAAATTATCTATCTCAAGACATCGCTTCAAATCCTCTACTTGTGATTCGCTGATGGCGCAAAGTTGCTCGGCTTTGAAATATGTCTCTTGCGCTGTTTTTCTTTCACGGATTCCCGCTATACCTCTCGGAATCACCGACGAATGTTCGGTTATGACAAGTGGAATCCCATGTTTTTCTGATATTGCCGCGGCAACCACTCCACCCCAGAGGGCGCAGTGGCCATGAATCAGGTCCGGCTCTCCATGAGATGACCTGTAGACATCAAACATCTTCAATCCGAGTTTTATCCTCGATTTGACACTCGCCTGATAAATCGGAGGAATTCTATGAAGGGGGCCTGGTTGCCAAAGGCGTTTGGCGGCCCGCACAACCGACAGCCCATTTTCTTCAGTGAGTGTGATGGGTGTTGTCTTCTCCTTCATCCATTCGGCGCTCGGGAAGTCAAAAAATCTGGCGGAGATAATACCTATTTTATGTCCTCTCTCTGAGAGTTTTTCGGCCTGTTCCCTGTAAAAACTGCCGAGTAGAGGCGCACCGACATGGGAATACCAAGAAGGAACCAGCAGAATATGCACCACATCACATCCCGAGTGTTGAGACTCAGGGTTCGGCCATATGTCAAGACGGTTGTGACGGTTCGGCCATCACTCTTCTTCGGAAGTTGCTGTGCTGGTCGCTCGGGCTGGTTTACCACCATCTCGGAAAGCAGAGATGACCTTCGCTTCGGTTGAAGTGGAGGGGTCTATGGCCTCAATGGTCGTCACTTTGATGGCGCGGCGGGAGGCGCGATGGCGGCTCCCAAGCGTGGAGAGGACTCGATGCAGGGCATCGTTTTCATCAACCGCCACCACATCCTGAGTGAACTCTTGAATCCTCTTGCCGTTGGGAAAGGTGCCCACCACTCTGTATGCCTTCATCGGATGTTCCGACTTGGGATGCCGTCTTAAACGCGATGGCCGCTACTGGACACCATGGCTGGGAGGTTGTCCGCACTTGCACTCTCTCTCTTTTTCATCATGCCATTACCCACGGGCCTGTTTGAAGATGACTCTCTGAGAGGCGAGAATATCATCAATTCTGAATTGTTCTTTAGCAGGAGTTGGGCGGAATGGAACGACTTGGATGTTCACCCACTAAGAGAGTTGGGGGGTGGGAAAGTCCTGGTTTGGGGTGCCCTTGAGGGTGATGTTGAGCCGGCACGCACCACAGAATATCGAGGTTCTGGTGGCGAAGTCGGGCCGTTCCTTGTGGTGATGGAGCCATTTCTCCCAGAGGGTGTGGCTGAACGGTTGTTCTCTGAAATAGACCGGTTCGGATTCAATCCAGAATGGGTTGTGAAACACAGGGGGTTGTCTCCCTCTCCCAATGTGATTGCTATCCAACCGCCGGAGATATTTGGTGATTGGTGGCCGGCGATTGAGCAGATGCATGGCTTGCATTGGGTTGAACCTGTCTTGAAGACTGAAGGGCGGAACGATGTCTCGGCTTCGATAATGCAACACGGTTTGAATGAGAGTTGGCCGGCGTGGTTGTTGGGACTTGATGGTAGTGGTGTTGTCATCGCCAACGCCGATTCTGGAATCGACAGAGACCACGCATGCTTCCGTGAAGCAACCGATGCCGGCGCGCCGGGAAGCGAATGGAACAATGCTACAGGAACACCGGGGATAAATCACAGGAAAATCCTCTTTCTCAATGAATCGATTGATGATTGGGATTCACCGTCAAATGAAAATTATCGGCACGGAACTCACATCGCAGGCTCTCTCGCCTGTCGTTCTGTATGGGAAATCGACGCCGAAAACAATGGAAGATGGAGTGAGGCGGTTCCACGGGGTGGGGCATCAATGGCACATGGGGCCAAACTTGTAATCGAAGATGTCGTTGATGGCGATGGGTGGCACATCCCTGCAATTGAGAGCCTCTTTTCAGAAGCGGCGGAACATGGTGCGGTCATTCGCTCTGACTCTTGGGGGGATGACTCGTCTGAGTACACCCACCGCACATCGATGTTTGACACTTGGTTGTATCAAGTTCCTTGGTCAGTATCCTTCGTTGCGCCTGGTAACACCGGCGCTGAGGTGTTGGAGCCGGCGAACGGATTGAATGTTGTATCGGTTGGTGCAGCTCACAACGACGGGTCGGCGGATATCTGGACCCTCTCCCCCAGAAATGAAACCCAACAGGGTAGAATGGGGGTCACCATCGTTGCACCGGGGGTCAAGATATCATCTGCGAAGGCGGACGGAATTCACGATTCGTATAACGATGATATGAGAACTTCAACTGGAACTTCGATGTCGACTCCACAAGCAGCGGCGGCGGCGGCCGTGATTCAGCAGATGGTCGAAAACGGTTGGATTACCGACAACAGAAGTGGAAACGGTGTCCCGACGACCAGCCTCCGACCCGACTGGGCTGCAGCAAGTGAACCGAATCTGAGTAATGGTTCAATCATGCTCGCAGAAGGATTCACCCCTTCTGGCCCCCTGATTCGGGCTCTCCTCACATTGAGTGGTGAATCACTTGAGGGGGGGCGACAGGCGGAGTTGTCTCTCGGACCAGCACCCGATAATTCTCAGGGGTGGGGTCGGATCAACCTCTCCAATCTGGTCGATTTCAGGCGAATTGAAGAGGGTCTCTCTGACGGGGATGATGCTCTCGTTGAGCCGAGTGGAGACCTCTGGGTCCACGACTCGTTCCGATTGCATGACAACGGCTGGCAGGAACTGGTGGCCACTTGGATTGATGAAGATTCTTCGTCAATATCCACTCATGAATGGGACGGGGGTGGGGCGGTCGGGCCGTTCCTCTCTACTCAAGAGGAGGTTTCATGGACAGTTACACCGCAACCAAACAGTGATTTCAATGTCAGACTTGCTTGGAACTCCGCTCCGAATATCGATGCGCGAGATGACTTGGACCTGCTCGTCGTTCTCAATGACGGGAGGGTGTATTTCGGAAACGATTTCACCGAGAGTGGTGTGAATGATTCGATAGAGACTATCGAAGGTGTCCACATCCCATCTTCATCGCTTGCTGGCATTACTTCAATGCAAGTGATTGTCGTCGCCCGACATGTTCATTCTGGGCCGAATGAGGGGGTGGTCGGCTTGATGGGTGACAAAATCGGATTCGCGTTGGCGATAAAGGGAATTAATCGGGAGGTTGTTGTTTCCAATCAAGGGTGGGACGAAATTTCGATTGATAATGATAAAAATACGGTGCAGTGGGGTGATTTCATGGGTGTGACTGCACCGATTGTTGCCGCGGTGATTGTTTTGTTTATCGTCGGTATTGTAATTATTGATTGGAAGGTGTTGAAGCACCAGCATGATGGCGGCGGGGCGATGACCGAAGGTCAACCTTCAAACCATGAAGGGTTCTCCCTGCCAACGGCGATAGTGCCGCGCACAGGTGATGATGATGAGTGAAAGACTGTACATTGGTATTGATTTGGGTACTTTCCAATCAACGATTTCTTCCTCGACAGCAAAAATGGAGACGGTTCGGACGGTGGTTGGGAAACCGAAGGACCCGATTGCTCGCAACTTCCTGAAGAGAGACACTCTTTTCGGTGATGATGCTCTGAAGAACAAATTGGCTTGTAACCTCTACCATCCTCTTTCTGCTGGAGTGGCACAAGATGACGAAAACAACCTTGCAGCCGCAAAGTCGTTCGTCACCCACCTCGTCGAGATGGTAGACCCAGAAGAATACGATGAGGTGTTCGGCGTCATCTGCTCGCCATCACACATCTCATTCGTCGACAAGAGCAATCTAGTCAGCATTCTGCGAGGGCAGGTTAATGCGATAATGGTCGTCTCTGAACCATTTGCAGTCGCATTCGGCCTCGATGAAATCGGTGGAAGCATCGTCGTTGACATCGGTGCGGGAACTACTGACATCGCCAGAATCTATGGTACCTTCCCCAATGAAGATGACCAAATCACGATTTCCGAGGCTGGGGACTGGATAGATGAGAGACTGATGGAACTGGTCGCCAAGAAGTTCACCGGCGCACAGTTGACCAAAGAGATGGTTCGCAAGTGGAAAGAAGCCGGTTCATACGTCGGTGGAGAAGAGAGAGAACAGATGGTCGAACTGTCCGTTGAAGGAAAGAAGCAGGTTGTCGATGTCGGTGACTTAGTGCAGATAGCATGTGAGGAGTTGGTGCCACACATTGTCCGAGCCGTAAAAGGAATCGTTGCGGGTGCTGACCCTGAATACCAGAATATGTATCGGGATAACATCATCATTTCTGGCGGTGGGTCGCTGATTGATGGTCTCGCTGACAGAATCGCTGACGAGTTGGCGGATATCGGGGATGTCAGAGTATGGTGCGCCGACGACCCGATGGTCAGAGTGGCGGACGGTGCTCTCAAATTGGCCCTACAGATGCCGGATGACCAATACACCGCCATCAGTTGAAGCCGGTTCGGTGACTATAGAAGGGGTGAACAAACCCAATCAAGACCGCCTTCACAATGTGAAGGTTCAAGAATGGTTCTCTCTCGATGGGGAGTTGATTGAGCATGGGGCCAGCCACCGCCACCAATGGAAAGACCGGTTCAGGTGATGATGTAGACCGCGCTGCTCTCGCTGGTATGCTCTCTGGCTTCGACTCTGAAAAATTGATTGATGAAGTAATCACTGCATGGGAGGAACTGGCCGCTGCGAACCGTCAGATGGCCACTGCCGAGCAGAGAAACAGGGTCTTGGAACTGGACCTCGAAGAGAGAAACGAGTTGGGGGCGCCTGAGCGAGCGCGGCTGTTGAAGGTTGAAGAGGACTTGAAAGACCGGGAAACGAAAATAATCCATCTTGAGAGAATGGTTGATGACCTCAGAAGAGAGAAAGATGCTGTCGAGAAATCGGTGGGCGCTCTCAGAATTGATGAGTTAGAAAGAAGTGAGGCATCACTTCAGGCGAAAGTTGGGGAGCAGACAGATGTCATCTCGGAGATGGAGGCGAAACTCGACCAACTCATAGACACTCTCGAAAGGGCGACTGAGGCGGGTCTGACCTCGGTGACCGCAGACGAAGTGAGACTGTTGAACAGAGAGTTGGAAGAGGCGCACAGAACAATCACGATGGAACAGACTGAGAATAACACCCTGTGTGATGAGAGAGATAGACTCAGAGAGATGGTGGAACAGACCAAGGGTCTACTCGAACAGCGCGACCTCCGTCTGAAGGAGGTGGAAGGCCAATTGCAACGGTTGATGGATGGGCCCCGTTCCATTTCTGCTGAACACGATTACCTCGTGGAACAGATAGAGGAGTTGAAGCGACGCCTGTTGGAGAGAAATCGCGAATATGAAGCCTTGCGAAGACGGGAGAGACGATTGCATCGAGAGGTCTTTGAGAGAGATGAGAGGATCCAACAGATGCGGTTGACGATCCAGGACATTGAGGGGGGATTGGCTGACAGGACCGCCGAACTCAGGGCCCTTGAAGATGTTCATGAGAGGGTGTCTGCCGAGGTGGACGGCCTGCGCCGCTCGGAGAGAACACGTGAGGTGGTGAGTGGGGCTTTCCAAGATTCCCTCGAGGTTCTTCGCTCTCACGAACAGATGAAAGCCAGACGAGAAACAGCGGGGATAGAAGATGATGATTCTATCCCCGAGCCGGGCCTTGCTAACTCTCCTGGTGGGAGGGCGGCGCCTGTGTTGAAGGATATCGAAGACCTTGATGATTGATTCATCAAAATGCAGATATCATTTCTCTTAGGGATTGTTCAAGTTCCTCATAACTGTCCATCTGCTCGGTCAGATTGCCAGTGACTATCCAATCGGCGCCGGCGGAGACTGCGGTGGCGGCCTGAGCAGGGGTGCGGATTCCACCGCCGACTATCAATGTGAGACTGCATGATTGGCGAGCCGCACTTACCAACTCCGGGGATACCGGTTTCTCGGCGCCGCTACCCGCCTCGAGATAAAGCAGTTTGAAACCGAAGGACTCGGCACAGACGGCATAGGCAGACACCCTTTCGATATCATCGGCTGCGATTGGGTCTGCTTGCCCGACTTCGCCCACCTTCCCCCCAGGACTACAGACGATATACCCCATGGACAGGGTGGTCAAACCGGCTTCTCTTATGGCAAGGGCCCCGGAAACCTGCTCCTCTATCAGAAAACGGGGCGAGGTGCTGTTCATCAACATCATGAATGTGATGGCATCGGCGGCGGGGGAGAACGCCTTCGCTCCTGAAGGGAAGAGGACGACGGGAACGCGCCAATCCACGCCCCCATCAGATTCTCTTTCAGACTCGTCTGCGAGAGCTTGTTGAATCGCCACCACCGTCTCATGGACATTGATGCCATCGGTGCCGGTGGAGCCGCCGACGAATATCATCCCGCTACCAGCCCTGACAGCGGCTACACACCGCGCGGCTGCTATCTCACTGGGCTGTGAGTCCGGGTCTATCAAGGTGATATGACGAGCACCCCTCCTCGCAGCGACGAATTCCAAGAGGGGTTGGTTGCCGCGGTCTGTCATCGCCCCCCCCACAACACCTATCACTTTGAATTACCCTTCTCGTCCTCAACTGCTAGAACTGGGGCGATGAGTTCCCTCGCTCGCTGGATGGCTGCGTCGACCGTCATCTCATCCACCGATGAAGAATAGCCTGTGATGTGTTCAAGCACTCCACCCCCTGAGTTGCCCTCACCCGCCCTTCTCCAACACTCCCAAAGCCCGTCGGTTCTCTCAAATGATTGATGGCTCGCCGTCAATTGGATGGCGCCTCGCAATGATTCCACTGAGTTTGGCCGGCGACAATCGATGACATGGTCTCCACACCATATCCCATTTACTAGACCCGCCCCCTTCAACTCAACAGAGGTTGGGGTGAAGGTTTCGCACTCTGTTCGAACCGAAATTTCCAATTTTGAATCCATACAGCGATTAGCAAGACCGAAGGCGAGGTTTTTCTCCAACCACCCCACTGAGACTGCGAGGTTGCTGTTCACAGCCAATTCGATTTCATTTCCAATGACGTTTGACCAACCGGCAAGAATTGAAGCGCTCTCTGGTGAAGAGATTATGCCGCTTCCCTGGTTGGGAAACCCGATCTCAGCCCTCTCATCCACATAAAGAAGTTCAATGTCTCGAAATAACCGGTCGAGGAGTAGATGAGAAGAGAGGAGACCTACCAGACCATCACTCAAAACAGCGATTCGTACCATTATTTCACACACCATTCCTCGGAGTTATGGAAAGGGCGAAAACCGGGCAGGAAGGAAGGCAGAGTTGGCAAAGGGTGCAACTTTCCGAATCAACCACCAGCAGCAAACCCTTGAGAGAAAGAGCGAGGGGCGCGCAGAAGGTGATGCAAGCGGCGCACCCATAGCACCGTGACTCATCGACGACGAGAACCGAGCCATCCTGCAAACCCACTCACCCAACCTGCAGTCGGCTCGATGAGAGGAATCGTCTTGAATAATCCGACGGACCCCTTCGTTTCCAGTGGAAAGGAATGAGTAAGCAACAGATTGACATAATGAAAGATGATGAATAGCAAAGCAACAGATGTTCAAGTCGTACCGCGGATAGATTATAATGATTAGTCTATTATTTTCTGGTATTCTTGTGGCATATCTCAGTGAGGTGGACAATTCTCTAGTTCCAATGGAATTAGTGGGGGGCGTCATACCTCTAGCCAACCTTGAAAGAAGACGGTCATCAGGCCACATTGATTGAGATGGTTCTCTATACTCCGGGGTCGACTTCGAAATTTGATGACACATCTGTAGAGGAGGGCTTCGTCAAGTATCACTTTCTCGGGGGTGGTGATGAAGTAGGAAATGTCGGTTGTGTTCTTGAAGGACCATCTGGCACCCGGTTGCTCATTGATTATGGATTCGTGCCGACGAATCCTCCATCCTTTCCTGAAGAAAGCCCTGATGTCTCGGATGTGCTCCTTACCCATTCTCATCTTGACCACGCTGGCTTGATACCGTGGGTTATCGCGTCACATGGTGCTAAGTTACATTGTACTGAAATGACCGCCGCTCTGCTTGAGATGGTGTGGCGTGATACATACAAGGTTAGTTCCATCGAGAAACAACCACTGCCATGGGACAAAAGAGATCTGGAAGAGGCGTTGGATAACATCGTCATCCATGAATTTGGAGAATGGGTTGAGACCGGTGGATGGCGTTGGCGGTTTCACAGGGCAGGACATATCCCTGGAGCGGCGATGATAGAGATTGAGACGGAAGACAGGACCATTCTCTGGACTGGGGATTTTGACACGCGCGATTGTCCGTGCGTGAGCGGAGCCGAGGCGATAGAAGCAGACATTCTTTTCGTGGAAACCACCTATGCGGGTAGGGAGCAACCGAACAGAGAGGAGGAGATACAACGTTTCATTGACCGGGTAGTGGAGGTGGCTGAAAGGGGCGGTGTGGCTTTAGTGCCGGCGTTCGCCAATGGCCGAGGGCAAGATATTCTCATGCACCTGTGGAACAGCAATTTGGACCTCAATGTGCATTTTGATGGCATGGGGAAGAAGATTCTGAATCACTTTCTTGACAACCCGACCTACATCCGAGACCCAGACGCTCTTTCCGAAATTCGCCGATGGGCTCGCCTGGTGTCATCTAAATCTGACAGAAAGAAGGCGCTTGCTGCCGATGTGATAGTCAGCACCAGTGGGATGTTGGACGGTGGTCCAGCACTCTGGTATCTCAATAGGTTGAGGAACGACCAGCGAAACGCCATTCTGCTGACAGGTTATCAAGCCGAGGGAAGCGGCGGTCGAATGCTACTTGACGATGGTCGTCTCGACATCTTCTCCAATCGCGTCGACATCAATCTCGAAGTCGACCAGTTCACCTTTTCAACACATTGTGGTCATTCGGAGATAGTCAATTTCATCAATGAAGTGAAACCGAAGGATGTGGTCTTCTTCCATGGTAACAGGGATGATGGTCAGACGGTGTTGAAAGAGATATGTGAAGAAGCAGGGATGAGCGTCCATCAACCAGAGAACAGAGTCACTTATCTCATTTGAATCAACATCTCAGAATATACCAATCATCTAATAGGAAATGTGTAGTGCAAGGTTCGGTTGATATGGCGAAGAAGCCGGCAAAGAAGGGCGCGCAGGGTGGAAGGAAGCGCCGCCGCAAGAAAAAGATGAAACTCACTCTTCGTAGCAAGAAGATGAAGGGCGAACAGACCTATTTCGATAAGATTGGTTGGTCGACGACGGAAAGCGGCAATATTCTATCCGCTTCTGAGGAACAGACACAACCCGAAGAGATTGAACACCAATGCTCGATGTGCGGTTCAATGAACAGAATTCCCCGACCCAAGAGGGACCGATACAAAGTCAGATGTGCATATCCTGAATGCGGCCACGAAGACGAAGTCGGTTTATGAGGTCAGGTGACAAGCAACGCCGCCAAACCGAGTAGACGTTTGCCGGCTGCGAGTAACAGCACAGCGACCAATAATTTTCGAATGGCTGTCTGCGGAGCGAATTTCGCACCATAGGATGACCCGATGAAACCACCGACGAGAACGACACCGATGAAAGATGTGAGAGTATCAACCTCCAAAGTCAATTGGCCCGAAGCGGTTGCTCCTACGAGACCGGACATGGAGTTGACCCAGATGAAAAGTGCAGATGTGGCTGCCGCCCCCTTCGGAGTCGCCCATCTCTTGAGGAGGACTATCGGTGAAAGGAAGATTCCCCCACCCACCCCGATAACCCCACTCGCCAATCCTATCCCCGCCCCCCAAGGTGCGGCTTTGCTGAAAGTGGGAATGTCACACTCATACGATTCATCCCCGGCCACCGAGTTGAACAATCTCAAAGCGGCCCAAAGCAGGGTGAGTGAGAGGAGGAGGTCATAGACCATGCCATCGATACGCAGAAATCCACCGATGAACGCCATCGGCACACTAGCAATAATGAACGGCATTGTCAGCCGAAAGTCGTGAAAACCCTCTTTTCTATATTGGTAGAAGGCGAGACTCGCCACCACCAGATTGAGAAACCACGCGTGTTGCTTGAGCCAAGCCGCCTCCATCATTCCGTATGATGTGAGTGACATGACGGCGAGATAACCCGATGCACCACCATGGCCGACACTGGAATAGAGAATTGCCACGAGGAAAAGGCCGACAAGCAGCAGGGGCAATTCCAACCCACTCATCACCATCTACCCCCATTCATCGCTTTTTGATATGTTCGGCGACGAACTCAAGGGCTTGAACCTCATCGCCGAGGCGATGGAGAAGAATGTCTCGATTGCGCGGGCCGTCGAAATCGCTGTTGAATCATCAACAGTCATACCTCAATTTGAAGAGGTGTCTCTAGCCGATGCAGGTGGCAGAATCCTCAGTCAACCAATTCATTCAAAAGTTGATGACCCTCGTTTTGACAACTCGGCGATGGATGGATGGGCAGTCAGGTATTCAGACTGTAATACCCAGCCAACAACCCTACAGGTCATCGACACCATTCAAGCAGGTGACAGTTCAGATGTGGTGGTGCTGGAAGGCACCGCCTGTCGCATCATGACCGGAGCACCGGTTCCAGCCGGAGCGGATGCCATCGTCATGGTGGAGGACAGTTCTGTTGAGGATGGTCAAGTGACAATCACCGGCCCCGCCCGCCCCTCCTACATCCGTAGAAGGGGGGAAAACATCACCAAAGGTGAACTAGGTCTGCACTCTGGCAGTGTTCTCGGCCCGGCAGAAGTTGCGCTGGCGGCGATGATGGGATATGCCACACTGCCACTCCTGATTCCTCCACGCGTGGCGATTATCGGTACCGGTGATGAGTTGGTTGAGCCCGGGGAGCCACTTGAAGCGGGGCAGATATACGAATCCAACACCGCAGCTCTATCGGGTTTGGTCAAAAAGATGGGGTGTGAGCCGGTCCGATATTCCTTTGAGACCGATGACCTTGACAAGTTGCGAAAACTGTTTGACCTCGCTGCGTCAGAGTGCGATTTCATTCTCACTAGTGGTGGAGTGAGTATGGGGGAGTGGGACCTTGTCAGGCGACTGATGGAGGAAGAGGGTGACATGCGGTTTTGGAGGGTACTCATCAAACCAGGGGGTCCTCCGCTGTTCGGGTTGTGGAAGGATACTCCCCTGTTCGGTCTGCCAGGCAACCCAGTCAGTAGTCAGGTCGTCTTCATGATGGTGGTCTCGCCGTGGATAGCCGAATGCTGGAACCACGATGATAAGAGGGGGCCGAAACTATTCGAAAGAGTGAGAGTGAAACTGCTAGACGATGCCCGAGGAGCGAAGCGTAAGGTGACCCTTCGGCGGGTATTCATCCGTGTGAATGGCGATGAGTTGGTGGCGGAAGTACCTGATAATCAGGGAAGTGGGAACCTGAGAAGCATGGTGGATTGCAATGGATTGACCCTTCTTCCTATCGGGGTCGATGGTAGCAGGGGAGAAGTTGTTGATGCCCTCTGGCTGAGATGATGCTGTTCCCCTGAATTCAACCATCAGTTCAAGAACAGCCGACGCCCGCTCGTTGTTCACTGGGGTTTGTCGTGATGGTGGATGAAGGAGTCTCCCCTCGGCCTGATGATGGTTGGATTGTCGTCAAAGGGGCGAGAACCCACAATCTTCAGAACATCGATGTCGAGATTCCCCGAGGACGATTCGTCGTGGTCTCCGGCGTCTCCGGTTCGGGTAAGTCAAGCCTCGCCTTCGACACACTCTATGCCGAGGGTCAACGCAGATATGTCGAATCCCTTTCATCGTATGCAAGACAGTTCCTCGGGCAGATGAAAAAACCCGACTGTGACAGTATAGAAGGCCTGTCACCAGCAATATCCATCGACCAGAAACAGGGTTCACACAACCCTCGCTCAACCGTAGCGACAACCACTGAAATTCAGGATTATCTGCGTTTGATGTATGCGAGAATTGGCAAACCACATTGCCCTGAATGCGGTAAACAAGTGGCAAGACGAACAATTCAAGAGATAGTTGACGATATTCTCTGGCGAGCAGGAAACCACGCGATAGCCATCTGGTCACCCGTAATCAGAAACCGAAAAGGCACCCACTCAGACCTCTTCAAGACACTTGCCGAACAAGGATTCCTTCATGGGCGGGTCAATGGGCGGGAGGAGGAATTCACCGACCCACCGACACTCGAGAAGAATCTGCGCCATGATATCGATGTACGGATTGACCGACTCAGAGTGAAACGGAGTAATCGACAACGGTTGACAGAAGCGGTCGAATCGGGACTGCGCCTCGGTGGCGGCACGGTTGCATGTGAGAGCATATCCAGCGACAACTCATCCGATGGTCAACATGTGGGGAGCATGGGGCGGGGCGAAGTGATTCCCTACAGCGAGGAATTCGCTTGCCCGACGCACGGTACGTTCATGCCGGAACTTTCGCCAAGAATCTTCTCATTCAACAATCCACTCGGGGCGTGTCCAGCCTGCCAGGGCCTCGGTGTCAATAGGGCGTTCAGTTCCGACCTTGTCATCAACGGGGGGCGGAGCATCGAAGAGGGTTGCATCCGCCCCTTCCAGACCTCGATGATGTCCGGTTGGTATCGAAGTCAGATGAGCCAGGTTGCGGCACATTACAACTTCCCGACCGATGTTCCATTCATGGAATTGGATGAGGATGCCAAAGACATCATCCTCAATGGCTCCGGCTCAACCGAGATAACCTTCAAATTCGAGTCGGAGAAGGGTTCAGTCTATCAGATGGTGAAACCGTGGGAAGGTGCATTCAACCGATTGATGAGGAGTTATCGCGATACGGACAGCGAGCGCAGCCGCTCTCGGCTACAATCCTACATGGTCGACCGACCCTGCATCGAATGCGATGGCGCCAAACTCAATCCCGCAGTTCGGGCGGTGACAGTTGGGAAACTGTCACTCCCCTCCTATTCAGCCGCCTCCGTTCTAGAATCACTTGCTGTGGTGCAGAAATGGCGGAGTGGTAGAACCAATACCGAGGTTTGGGCGAGATTGGAGAGAGAGGCACCGGCCACCCCACTGGTGCAGACCGCTGAACAACTCTCGGAAAGAGACCTCTTCGTCGCCGGCGAGGTTCTCAAGGAGATAGAATCCCGAATCCAGTTCCTCGCCTTCGTAGGTCTTGACTACCTCACCCTTGACCGTCGCTCCAACACACTTTCCGGTGGTGAGAGCCAGAGAATACGCCTCGCCTCCCAGATAGGTACGCGATTGACCGGAGTGATGTATGTTCTTGATGAACCGTCCATCGGGTTGCATGCGAGAGACAATCAGAGATTACTGGCAACCCTCAGGGAACTGTGCGAGTTGGGTAACACACTGTTGGTCATTGAACACGACGAGGAGACCATCAGGCAGGCGGATTGGGCCGTTGACCTCGGTCCCGGTGCTGGAAAGAATGGTGGCAGGTTGCTGGTCAGTGGTCCATTATCGGAGTTGGAGAATCATCAAGAAAGCGTTACTGGAGCCTATCTCTCCGGCCGCTCATCAATACCGATTCCACATCAAAGAATCACCCCCAACGGGACATATCTGCAGGTGAAGGGGGCGGCAGCAAACAACCTGCGATCTATCGATGTTGACATCCCCCTCGGTTGCATGACCGCAGTCACCGGCGTCTCCGGTTCGGGCAAATCCAGCCTTGTTTCAGAAATTATCGCACCTGCCCTTCAGCGGGAACTCAACAGCGCCGAAGCATCACCGGCTGAATATGGTTCTCTGACCGGTATCGAAGAGGTGGACAAAGTCATCGTCATCGACCAATCCCCCATCGGCCGCACACCGCGTTCAAACAGTGTCACCTACACCAAGGCGTTCGGTGAGATTCGCTCCCTCTTTGCAGAAACTCCTCTCGCCCGTGAGAGGGGGTACAGACCGGGCCAGTTCTCTTTCAATGTGCGTGGGGGCAGGTGTGAGGCGTGTCAGGGTGCAGGTTCACAGAAGATGGAGATGCACTTCCTTGCTGATGTCTGGGTCACCTGCGAGGTATGCGAAGGGAGGCGATACACGCGGGAGACCTTAGAGGTGGAGTGGCGGGGTCATTCCATCGCTGATGTGTTGGAGATGACAGTGGATGAAGCGGTAGCATTCTTCGCTACACACAAACGCCTGTCAAAGATGCTCAGAACATTACAGGATGTCGGGCTCGGCTACATCGGTTTGGGCCAGCCGGCGACCACACTCTCGGGCGGGGAGGCGCAACGCGTGAAACTGGCAACTCAACTTCACCGCCCCGCTAACAGACATACCATCTACATCCTTGATGAACCGACGACGGGGCTTGCACTATCCGACATTCAGCAACTCATTGACGTGTTGTTGCGTATCAGGGCCAATGGACACACCATCATCATCATCGAACACCACCTTGACATAATAAAATCTGCAGATTGGGTGATAGACCTCGGCCCAGAGGGTGGCGATGGTGGCGGAGAGGTGGTTGCGGTTGGACCGCCTGAACTGGTGGCGGAGACACCGCATTCCTACACCGGACAGTTCCTGAAGAATACGCTTGCTTGATGTGGTGAGAGGAGTGGGCGTAGCCGCTTCATTGATGGGGGGCCTTCGTGACGGGTCAATCAGCAGGGGTTAGGCGTATGGGTGATATTGCACTTCACAGGGTCGAAGTGACTCCGAGAGAGTTGCCGGGCCTAACTGATACCAGAGGCGAGTCGGTGCGCAGACAACTCCTCGGCGACCATGGATTCGAAGTTGAACAGGTGCGGTCAATAATCGGGTATATCGTCAAGGCAGACCTCAGTGATGAACAGTGTGGGAAGATGGTGGATGAGGTCTTCTGCGACCCGGTGATTGAACATGGTGTATATGATTCGAAACACCTTGACAACGGAGAAATTTTCTCGAAGAAACCGGATTTGGTCATTCAGATCGGATTCAAACCGGGTGTGACGGATAACGCCGGCCATGCCGGACTTGACGGACTGATGACAAGATTCTCCTGTCGAGGAGAGGATGTCAGCGTCGCCACCACCATGACCTATGCCTTCTTCGGTATTCCAGAGAACACCGATTCGGATTGGGTTGCTTCTCAACTGTACAATCCGATGATTGAGAGGGTTGCCATAACCACCAAAGATTTGATTCAACGGGGCGAATGGGGCGAACTCGGTTTTCCGACGCGGCCAGAAAACCTGTTTCAGCAGCCAGCGTCAATTGACTTGGAGGTATCCGACAGCGAATTACTCGCTATCAGTGAACGGGGTCTGCTGGCCTTGAATCTCGAGGAGATGCGGGCCATCCAATCTCACTATCGCCAACCCGATGTCCGCGCCCAGAGGGCAGCATCAGGCCTCCATCCCTCGGCACCCACTGATGTAGAATTGGAATGCCTCGCTCAGACTTGGTCAGAACATTGTAAACACAAGATATTCGCAGCGAAGATACATCACATCGACCATGAAACAGGTGAAGATGTCGAGATAGACTCACTCTTCAAAACCCATATCATGCGACCCACATTCAAAATCGCAGAAAGGGTGGATTGGCTGCTCAGTCTCTTCCATGACAATTCAGGTGTGATTGAATGGAGTGGGGATTGGAGCCTATGTATCAAAGCTGAGACCCATAATTCACCCAGCGCGCTCGACCCGTTTGGCGGGGCGATGACCGGCATCGTAGGTGTCAATAGGGACATACTCGGGACAGGATTGGGCGCCCGCCCCATCGCCAACACCGATGTCTTCTGCTTCGGGCCACCCGATTATTCAGGTGAAATCCCCCCCGGCCTTTTCCATCCCAGCAGAGTCTTCCGCGGAGTCCACGCCGGAGTTAGAGCCGGTGGCAATGAATCGGGAATCCCGACGGTCAATGGAGCAATCGTCTTCGATGAGAGATACTTGGGAAAACCTCTGGTCTACTGCGGAACGGTTGGGCTCATGCCCCGCCACCTCCCTGATGGCAGAGAGAGCCACAAGAAGACCCCCCTTCCGGGCGACATCATCTACATGGTCGGCGGCAGGGTAGGCAGTGATGGCATCCATGGAGCCACATTCTCCAGCCTCGAATTGACCGAGGAAAGCCCCTCTTCAGCCGTGCAGATTGGCGACCCAATCACACAGAAGAAAATGGTTGACATGATTCTAGAAGCGCGGGACGAAGGCCTCATTCAGGTCATCACCGACAACGGGGCCGGTGGCCTGTCGAGCAGTATCGGTGAGATGGCAGAACTGACGGGAGGGGCGCGGATAGACCTCGGCGCGGTTCCTCTCAAACAACCCGGTCTTTCATCATGGGAGATACTTGTCTCAGAGTCACAGGAGAGAATGACGGTTGGTGTCAGAGGCGAGGAGAGGAAGAGGTTTGAGGATTTAGCTGCCTTGCATGAAGTGGAGGCGACTGTTGTTGGCGAATTCACCGATGACGGAGCATTCCATGTGGTGCATGATGACCACACAGTCGCCCACCTGCCGATAGCATTCCTACACGACGGCGTTCCCCAACTACATCTTGAGAGCGAATGGCGCAACCCCAGTTATCCCCCACCGAACTACCCCGCGCTGGATGCACATGGTATGGGGGAACTTTTGGGAAGAATGATGGCGAGACCGAACATAGCCAGCAAGGAGTGGTGGGTGAGAAGTTATGACCACGAAGTCATCGCCCAGTCGGTCATCAAACCGTTCTGTGGTGTTGACCATGATGCACCGGGGGATGCGGCGGTCATCGCTCCGATTCATGGCGAGACGCAGGGTGCGGTGATTTCATGTGGAATAATTCCGAGATATTCCGATTTGGATACCTATGCGATGGCCGCCGCTTGTATCGATGAAGCGGTTCGCAACGCAGTCTGTGTCGGAGTTGACCTAGACAAGATGGCAGGGTTGGACAACTTCTGCTGGCCCGACCCCGTGGAATCAGAGAAGACCCCCGATGGCCGCTACAAACTGGCGCAACTGGTCAGGGCGAACCGCGCCATCGACGACATCTGTTCCGCCTACCAGGTACCGTGTATCAGCGGCAAGGATTCCATGAAGAATGATGCCACACTCGATGGCAAGAAGATAAGCGTCCCCCCGACACTTCTCTTCACCCTTCTTGGCAATCACACAGATGTCAGAAAAGCAGTCTCGAGTGATTTCAAGAAGGCAGGAGACCTCATCTATGTACTCGGAGAGACGCATCAGGAACTCGGGGCGAGTGAACTCGCTTGGCAACTGAAGTCCGAGACCGGTGGCGACATCGGCGGCAAGGTTCCTGAGATAGACACAGACCGAAACCTCTCACTCTACCGCTCTCTCACCGCCGCCATGAGTGAGGGCTTGGTGGCCAGCGCCCATGACTGCTCTGATGGTGGCTTTGCTCCCGCATTGGCAGAATCCTGTTTCGGCGTGGGTGCAGGATGCATCGTGGAGACGGAGGCGATGTTTGGCCATTGCAAAGGTCTTGATGATTGGGGGGTCCTTTTCGGTGAAAGCCTAGGCCGAATCATCGTCACTGTGCGCCCAGAGGATGCAGAAGGATTCCATTTGATGATGGGTGACAATTGCCACATCCACATCGGAGAGGTCGGCGACAGCGACGAATTCACCATCAACAGAGGCGGCGAACCCATCCTCTCCACATCTTTGTCCCGTCTGAAGAAAGCGTGGCAGAAAACCCTTGATGGTGGTGGTCAGTAGATGGGTGTCGAAGTCAGAGTCGCAGTCCTCTTCGGTTTCGGAATCAACTGCGACCATGAGACTGCTTCAGTATTCAGGATGGCCGGCGCGACAGCGAAGCGAGTACATGTCAATTCATTTGTCAATGGAGACGAATCGCTTGATGACTATCACATTCTCGCCGTCCCGGGAGGCTTCTCATTCGGCGACCACCTCGGCAGTGGACGTCTTCTCGGCAACCGCCTGCGCTTCGGGATGAGGGAACAGGTACGCCGTTTCGTCAGAGCGGGAAAACCCGTCATCGGTATTTGTAATGGATTTCAAGTGTTGGTGAAGATGGGCCTTCTGCCCGGAGATGACGAGGTCTCGTTTGAGCAGACCGCCTCACTAACCCTCAACGACTCCGGCCAGTATGAGGACAGGTGGGTCACACTTGAGTTCAACTCGGAAAGCCCTTGTATTTGGACAAAGGGGCTGACGCGCATGCGCACACCAGTTAGGCATGGAGAGGGGAAATTCGTCGTACCGAGACAAGACCTGTTGGATGCCTATGAACAGAACGGTCAACTGGTGGCGAGGTATGTGGACCCGAATGACGAATATCCAAGTGCGAGCGACGACCCCCTCCCATATCCAACCACCCCCAATGCGAGCATGCGTAATATCGCCGGAGTGTGCGACCCGTCGGGATTGGTGTTCGGTCTGATGCCCCATCCGGAAGCCAACCACTCGAAGTGGCTGGGTGCCACTTGGACGAGGGAAGAGATAGGTGAGGATTGGGTCGGAGAGGGGATGGATGTTTTCATCAACGGTGTCAACTATGTCAGAGAGAATTTCTGACCAGCCGGTGGAAGGTGACTAGCGCTCAAACCCCAAAATCACTCTCACAAATCTTCTTCGTCAAGGAGTTCTTCAATGTCTCCTACGAGGTCCGACCACGCCTTGCGTTCAGCCCTCTTCTCGCCGACTGCAAGGTCGACAATCAGGTCGGACAGTTGTTCATCCCCTCCCTGCGCTTTCGCTGACGCTTGGACTCGGGCGACCAGTTCAGCGTCTTCTCCAGAGCGGTCGGAGCGGTCGATTCGTTTGATTTCCTTACTTGGAATCGTTCGCACACCCGACTCATCCACAACGTCATCCGGCAGTTCTTCCGAGAATTGGGCCAATTCAGTCTCGTCAGGAGTCTCATTTTTCCAGCGGCTTTGGTTGGCGATATCTCGAATCGGATTCACCCGTTCCCGACCCCTCGCTGCGGCGAATGCAGCATCCACATCAGCGGGTGTCATCGGCTTCGCCTGTTTGGACTGCCCGGCAAGAAGTGATGCGTAGGCCGCCATGTAATCTCCATGAACCTCATCATATTCGTAGGAAGAAGGTCTTGCCAACATCTGCAACAACTGTTTCGCCCACTGTCCAGCCAAAGACTCCGGTGGCAGAGAAGCAACCCTTTCCCGCATCTCACGGTGGTGCGCAATGCACGCCTTACACCTCTTGCTCCCCACCTCATCAGGAGCATCACATAGCACACAACATGTGGCCATGCCGAGTTCCAACATCGCTCTCCTGACACCCGACATCAGATGTGAGAGGTGGCCCTATAACTTCAACTATACCGGTTTGCGAACCCTCAAAGGATAGAAGCCAATCCCCAATACATGGCTCGCGATGCGAGGGCAAGTATGCTTGAGGACGACCCATTTTCACAAATTGATGATGGCACCATCCCACCCCAACAACAACAGGTCAGAGTTGTTGTGACTCAGATTGAGGGAAACCCGTTCCAACCCTTTTTTCGTGGATTATTCGATGTTCCAAGTCAGAGAATATCCCACCACAGCGGCTCACTGTTTCACTTCTCCAAAAAGGAGGTGAACGACCTCGCTCTTGCCACACTCGCCTTCTCCCTCGCCATCGCTTTCGTGCGGCTTGGCGGTATTTTCACCATGTTGCAAACTCCGCTGGGTCCACTTCTCCTCGTGTTGGTGCAATTCACCCTTTTCTCGATGTTCGCGCTAGCGCCCGCCTTCATTCTCCACGAACTCGCCCACAAAGTGGTGGCCAGAAAATATGGTTGTTGGGCCGAGTTCAGAGCAGACCCCCGCGGCCTCAAGATAGGATTGGCTATTGCGGCTCTGCTCGGTTTTGTCTTCATGGCTCCCGGTGCGGTGATGGTTGCTGGCCGGGTCAGTCGCAGTCAGAACGGAAGGATAGCCATCGCTGGACCACTCACCAACATCGCTCTCTTCTTCATCGGCTTCGTAGCCGCAACGGTGTTGCTACCGGTTTTTCCCAATCCATTGTTGGTGAGTTTCGTCACCTTTTGGATGTGGGGTAACGCCATTCTAGCCGCCTTCAACATGCTCCCGTTCGGACCACTTGATGGTGCGAAAGTGAAGTCGTGGTCAGAACCGCTGTTTTGGTCGACGCTCATCGTCACAGTCTTCTTGGTATATTCAGTAATGACGGGGATCGCCTTCTAATCGATGTGATGTGAGAGCCATCTCTGCACCCCACTCGTTCATATCATCTATTCACTCGACATGAAGAACAGAACCCCCCCCACACCACACCCAAAACGGCCTCGTTCACCCATCCTTTCACCCGAAAAGATGTGGAGAACAGAACCCCCAGCCCCACCGCCTTCCGAAATGGAACAGAGTGTGTAAGTAAGATGTAGTATCTGTCGTTGACTATTTCACGCCGGTGGTGCGATGGTGTTCTCAATAGGTTTCTCATCAAGGTGGAAAAAGGAATAGACGGCCCACCAAGTGATGAAATCAAGAGAGTTGCAGAGATTTGTGACTCCACTATTTTCCTCGCCATAGTCTTTACCGGTGGTGTCCATCCACTCTTCCATCTCCTCAAGAGTGTCACAGGTCTGGTGATAGCACCAATAACCATCCACCAAGCCGCCGAAACCGACGGTCACAGTCCCTAAATTGTCTTGGAAAGAGGCGTGGTCAGAGCGAGCCGTAGTATCCTCATAGATGGTGATTTCAGGGCGGTCTGCGGCGACCCACGCATCGTATTTCCAAGTGTCTTCTTCATACCCTTCGCCCACAAGAGTGCCGATTTGCTCCTCCAATCCGAGGGCATCGACACCAATCCACTCCGAAAGACGAACAATTCCCTCTTGACTCAGATTTTCATACGATTCAGTAGGTCCGATGTAGACGCGCATCGGCCACACCTCCTCATCCTTCGGATATCCATCTTCATCAGGTGCAGGTTCCGGGTCACCATGCGGGGCACCACCACCCCCTGGCCAGTTCACTCCAGCCATGTCGAGGTTGACATAGTTGGTTACGGTGACTTGCGGGTTGTCCTCGGCGACATAGAATTCAGTCCAGTAATCACTACCTCGTTTGCCACCCTCTTCACCAGACCATAGACAGAAAACCATTGTTCTGCGAGAATCAAAGTTCGCCATCATCTTAGCCGTCTCCAAGACCATACTTGTTCCTGCGGTGTTGTCGTATGCACCAACCCTCGTGCCGTAAGTCCTCTCTCCAGTGATGTGTGGGTCAATGAGAGGGATTACCCCATTCGCTGGCGGGGCGATGTCAAAATGCGCCCCGAAAACCAACCATTCATCCGGCACCACCTTTCCCCAACGGTAACCACAGATGTTGAGGGCCTCAGGGTTCTGTTTGTCGAAGATGTCCGTGTATTCGTAGCGATGCTTGATGACCTCCAAGCCGAATGACTCCAATTCGGCGACAAGGTAGTTTGCAGCATCTTCGTAGGCGGGATTTCCCTGACCGGCCCACCTATCCCAATATCCCATTCTGCGGTCGACATCGGTGACATCAGGTGTGGGGTCGGTGATTTCATGCAGGCGGTCATAGACCGCCCTTCCATTCATTATTCCAGTCGCATATTCACCACCCGCAGCCACACCATACCCCGGTGCGGCGGGACGAATCACCGAGACCGTACGGTAGGCGACGGGCTCATCGACAGGGCCAGTGGAGTTCACAGCATCGAGAGAGGAGTTCACCAATTTTTCCCGAATGATACCGCTCACCGAAGCGGACGAAGGACCACCATCGTTCACCCAAGTGAACCAAGAGATGTTTGCTTCCCTAACCGGCCATGACACCCTACCCATCTTACCGACCATGAACAGAACACTGTCGGCGCGAGGAGGGGAGAGAATGGAGACTTCAACCGACTTCCCCCCTGAAATATCAATGACAGTAGAGTTCTGGACGAAGCCGCTGTCTGGATTTTGAATGAGATATGGAATGAAGACCGACAGGTCCTTCTTGGCTGAGAATTTGACATTCTGAAAGACACCGCCGGTCAATGTGTCATTACCGATTTCAAGGTCATCAGCGGTTGGGGGTATATTCTCATCATTGCCGAAACAGCCGGTCAGCATCGAGGTGATGATGAGCAGAGCGAGCATCACCGCCCTTGAGTGCATGAGCACCCGAATCCCCTTCCGCAGTTGAACCCATTGATTATTGGGGCAGTTCAGTGTGACTCGCAGACCGGAGAATGCCGGTGGGGATGGCACATGCCGGAAGGCTCACCGGCTCTATGAGATGAATAGACGAAGGCAGGTTAGTGAGCCATCGGCGGCTCGGATATGCTCCATCTCCACTTCAGTCGTCTTGAACCCTCGCTCCTCTAGAATTCGTTTGGTCTGTGGATAACCCGCCGAAATGATGACCCGACCACCTTCGAATCCGATGGTGTTGGCGGCATAGGACTCCTCATTGGGGACCCACACGACATCACCCCTCAATCCATTGAACTGTTCAGGTGTGAGATGCCCCTCAGCAGCCACCAACAACCCCGGCGCAGGAGTGGAACAGATGGTGGAGAGGTGCAGGGTGGTTGGCGGGACCTCAAAGAGAAATGTCTCAAACCCCCTCTTGGCACAGACCGAAGTGAAGAAGTCAACTCCCGCCCTGTTCGTCCTCTCAGACAGGCCAACCAGATATGTCCCATCATAAAAGACGACATCGCCACCATCGAGAGTAGCACCATCCGGCATCTCAATCAGTTCAAGATGTGCTCCTAGCACTTCCCTGACACCCTCTTCCTCACCCCTGCGTGAAGGGTGACCGAGAGTGCAGATAACAGCAGCACCGTCGACGACGACGGCGACATCCTCGACAAAGCAACAGTCAGGATGTGCTGCAGAAGCGGGTAGGACAGTCACCTCCAGTCCATGGGTTTTGAGTGCCGCCACATACGACTGATGGGCGGCCCGAGATGCAGCGACATCAGTCGGGCCGTCGCCGAAGTATTTCGCCAACGCTCCAGTGAAGGCAGGTGATACTTCGCGGACCACCGCCTTGCGCCGCCGCCTTCGAGACCAGTCCCGCATCAAATTGGCGGCCGTAGTCCACCCCATAAGTGTTCGGAAACCGGCAACTCAAAACCACAATCCGGCAATAGCGTGTGGAATATGTGAATTCTCCCGACTGTCAGAACTCTAACAAATACTGGAAAATCAATGGAAGAACGATGGTTGCATCGGATTCTATTACGAATTTCGGAGTATCGATCCCCAACTTGTCCCAAGAGATCTTC
Organism: uncultured Candidatus Poseidoniales archaeon; assembly: GCA_964342465.1. Taxonomy (GTDB): domain Archaea; phylum Thermoplasmatota; class Poseidoniia; order Poseidoniales; family Thalassarchaeaceae; genus MGIIb-Q1. The sequence goes on from CAYFFQ010000003.1 coordinate 104,365, forward strand.
TCATTCGGTTGAGCCCCCGAATACCCACCATAGGAAGGGTTGGATTCCGAGATTTGAGCGAACCACGCCCATAGTGGTACATCCTCTCCCAAATCCTGTCGGAGCATGGGGACTACACAAATTGGGAAATCACCAGCAATCCCACCACCCACCTGAAGGAAGCCGATGGGAACGATTTGTTGACGATACCACTCAGCGAGGTCGGCCATCCGCTGCACATCGCTGGCAATGATGTTGGGGTCGGAAACCGACCCATCCATCACCCTCGCCGCGAAGATGTTACCGAGAGTGCTGTCAGCCCACCCCGGTGTAAAAATGGGAATACCACAATCCCTCGCCGCCACAAGCCACGATTCGCGCCAAGATTCAGGAGAAATTTCTAATTCATCGATGATTTCGAAGAGGTATTCGTGTGCTGGTTTGGTGATGCCGGCTACGGCAGCAGAAATCCATTTCTCAGTCAGTACTTCAGCCAATTTCCTGACAGAATCCTCGTTGATGCAGGTGTCAGTCACGCGGTTCAGCCCCTCTCTCTTGAACTTCAGGTCATCTTCAGGGGTCAGTTCCCTCCACGCCACGACACGCCCGTCTTGGTTCGAGAGCAGACGAAAGAGGTCCTCTTCGAGATTTGCTCCGGTGCATGAGATAGCGTGGACCAACCCCGCCCGAATCGCCGGAGCAAGTGAGAGACCGATGCGCGCCGTCGACATCGCTCCGGCGAGAGTGATGAACAACATCCCTCCGCTGACATGGAAGTCTTCGAGGGATTGTACACAACGCCGCAACTCACCAGCATTGAAGTGGTGGTAGTGCCGGTCCACAAACTCGCGTACATTCATCTACCCACCTCAGACGACGAAACGCCCCACTTCCCGCCGCTGGCTGACCTCCATTTCGGGGCATTCGGAAGCCAAGCGGCGATGGATGGAATCAGCGATATCTTTCGGGTCGTGCGACCCGCAGGTGAACACATCGATTGCGAGAATTCCTCGGTCGGCATAACAGTGCGCCGTGACATGACTCTCGTCAATCAACACAATTGCTGCGAACCCCGGTGGGCTCACCTTGCCGCTGAACTCTTCACAATGGGTGTGAACCTCCCTCACCCCTGCCCCTCGTACCGCCTCACGCATGATGGAGAGTACCCATTCACCCACCTTGTCTGCCCGTGGCCAGAAGTTCACATAGTCGACGAAGAGATGATGACCCATCGGTGAGGATTCCCGCGACCCTTCGGATGATGCGGACACAGGTTGATGCGAGTGGCCCCTCCTTATCAAATCAATAACTTCGATAGCACCAGAGTGATGCGAAGCAAATTTGGTTACGACCATTCATTCCGTTCAGGATGACCACGGAAGGACCCCTGAACCAAGAGGAGCCCTTGCAGAAGGCGAATACCCATTTCCAATCGGAGGGAATAGCAACCAGCCGGAGTGCAGAGGGCAGGGTTTACACATCGTTCCAGAACTTTCCTCGCCTCAATGACTCATTATCGCTACGGCTGTTCACGCGTTGCAGGTGAGAATCGAACCTCAAACGTTGTCATCGGAAAGATTCTGAGTGCAGAGGGCAGGGTTTACACATCGTTCCAGAACTTCCTTCGCTTCGATGAATCGGCGTTGTATTTCGCTCAGTCCAGTTCTGAACCATCGCACGAACAGTCATTTCTGATGCAATGTCGTTCAGTTCGTGCTGGGTTCAGCACTTCCTTCGCTTTGATGAGTCATTGATTGGTTTCGCTCGGTCCAGTTCTGAACCATCGCGCCAACGGTCATTTCTGATTTCTATCTGTTCAGTTGGCGCTGGGCTCAGAACTTCCCTCGCTTCGACTTTTCATCGTTGTATTTCGCTCGGTCCAGTTCTGAACCATCGCGCCAACGGTCATTTATGATTTCTACCTGTTCAGTTGGCGCTGGGTTCGAATCCTGCCCTGATTCCATCGGATGTCATCATGTTGCAATTTGATGCAGAGGGCAGGATTCGAACCTGCGAGGAGAGCGGGCTTTGCGAAGCAAAAACGGTCGACTGAGCGTGAACTGAACGAGAAGAATCACCACGGCTGTTCACGCGTTGCAGGTGAGAATCGAACCTCAAACGTTGTCATCGGAAAGAATCTGAGTGCAGAGGGCAGGATTCGAACCTGCGAACCACTGAGGACTGGGACCTCATCCCAGCGCCGTTGACCAAGCTTGGCAACCCCTGCTTGGGGGTGGTGCGGGAGCCAATCTGTCTTGAATCAAACGGTTTGGTTTGTTGTTGGTGTCTGAAGGCGCCGACCGAGTCAGCAACGAAGGGGAACAGAAGCGACGAGCCGTTGTGCGGTATGAACGCGCGGGGGCGCGCCGCTCCCCCGCCTTGAAGTAGTGAAGGCGCACCCGACAGGATGAGAAGGTGGCAGAGTGGGTGAAAAAATCCAACTTGGGAAGATGTTCATCAACGAAGAGATGCAGACTGCGGTATTGGATGTACTCAACTCTGGCAGGTGGATAAAAGGCCCCCACTCAAAGGCTTTCGGAGCAGAATGGGCGGAATACTGTGGCGCACTTGCCGGCACACCCTGCTCAAACGGCTCAACCGCACTAATCGCAGCACTACGCCTCCTCGAAGTCGGCGCGGGCGACGAGGTGATCACTCCATCACACACTTTCATCGCCAGCGCAACCTGCATCGACCAAGTCGGCGCAACCCCAGTATTCGTGGATGTGGAAGAGGAGTATCACACCCTTGACCCCCAACTCGTAGAGGCAGCCATCACCCCGAAAACCAAGGCGATAATCGCAGTTCATCTCTATGGTCAACCGATTTCACCCCAAGTCTTTGAAATCGCCAAATCACATGGAATCCCCCTGATAGAGGACAGCGCCCAGGCGCACGGTGCAGAATTGAACGGCAGGCGCATCGGCAGCATGGGAGACCTAGCAACCTTCTCATTCTTCCCGAGCAAGAACATGGCGGTTGGAGGCGATGGGGGGGCAATCCTCGCCAACAGAGAGGACCTCGCCGAGAAAATTGGCATGGCTATTGACCACGGCCGTCTCGACAAATACAGACATGATTTTCTCGGCTCGAATTTCCGTCTCTCTGAGATGCAGTGCGCCGTCGGCAGGGAACAACTCAAGCATCTCGATGGATGGGTCTTCCGTCGCAATGAGATAGCCGCGAGATACAATGCCGCATTTTCCACACTCTCATGGACATCACCACCGAAGATTCGCGAGGGGGTACTTCACGCATGGCACCAGTATGTGCTGAGGGTCACTGACCGAGAGGCCTTCCAGACACACATGGATGAGCACGGAGTTTCGACAGGTATTCACTACCCCATTCCCTGTCACCTCCAACCCCTGTACGAGGAACACCCACAACACAACGAGGGAGCACTCCCCATCACCGAGGCAATTTGTAAGAGCGTGGTTTCCATCCCTGTTCACCCCCACCTTTCCGACGATGAGGTGGAGCGCATCATTGCCGCAGTCACCTCGTTTTCACCTTAATTCGGGATATTTTCTAGATATAACGATGTAATTGAACCCGGTTTCGGGTTTTCCATTTGCCTACTCTTGGAGAGGGGCAAATGACCAGATATATCATCAGATTCGCAGAGCACCTAACCTCTCGGGCGAGGGGTCAGCGCCAATGCGTGGTTTGACCAGACCCCATCCTGTCCGGTTATCTCTTCACCGACCCAGGGGGGGATGTCGATAGGATGGTCGGGCGACGGCAATTCTATCTCGGCGATGACAAGTCCGTTGTTTGGGCCGGTGAAAATGTCGACTTCCCATTCCAACCCATCAGGGGCGGGGAGTATGTGGCGAACCTTCTCAATCATTGGATGGTTGTGTGAGCCTACTAATTCCATCAATTCATTGTTTTCAATTCTTTTTTCGAATTCATCCCGCGATGCACCAGCGGAATATCCCTTGATGGTCGCATAGAAATCTTCGTTCATGCTACGGATGCGAACCGATGATAGTGGAGAATCCAACAGCTTTTGAATTTCTTCCCTTCCCCCCGTCCAATAATTCAGCCAGACATCGATGGGTGGGTAGTATTGAGTGATGTGGACGCCATCATCAGAAAGTGGAACCACCCCCACATCATCGACGAGGAATCGCCGTTCAATTTCAATTCCCACAATTACCAATGTATTCGACATCATCTGATGTTGTAGTTCTTTCGGGGTGGTGTTGAAGTGTGAGGGGATGGTGGCAGAATGCATGGGTGAACCCCGCCGCCTCCCCTCTGATATTGTCGATGTCGAGTTCGGAGAGGGTGTGACAATCATCGAACCGGTCAACATGTATGGTTGCACCATCAAAGACGATGTATTTGTCGGCCCCTTCGTGGAGATTCAGAAGAGAGTGAGTATCGGGGCGCGGACGAGAGTGCAGTCACACGCCTTCATCTGTGAGTTGGTGAGTATAGGTGAGGACTGTTTCATCAGTCATGGTGCCATGTTCATCAATGACCCGTTCCGAACAGGTGGTCCAGCCCGCGGCGACGAGAGTCAGTGGGCTGAAACGAAGATAGGTGACCGCGTGTCGATTGGAACGAATGCCACCATCATGCCAGTCTCCATCTGCAATGATGTCGTCATCGGAGCAGGGGCGGTGGTCACTAGAGACATCACCGAATCTGGGACCTACGCGGGAAATCCAGCAAGACGGTTGCGGTGACGGCTGCGGTGACCCTTAGGCTTCAAACTCAAACCTCAACAGGTATCACAATTCACCTCTGGTCTAGAGGAGAAGTCTCTATGTTGGTCATTCCAATTCATTCTTCAGCGGGCATCACAACCCACAGGAGAAGGTAGACGAGGATGCCGGGAAAGGCGGCGGAAAGTGTTGAGCCGACGACATAGGTGATGCGAACCCAAGTAGGGTCCCAACCATAACGTCGGGCAATCCCGCCACAGACACCGGCGAGCATCCTCTCGTTTCTCGGTCTTGTAAGGCGATTCGCATCACCACTCGGTTGTATTGCCATCGCCCACCCCCTCTCCTTCACCTCTCAAGAGGGTTACGCCGTCCGAGAGCATTCGTCTTCACCTTCAATTTTCACAAGGGGGTCGGCTTGTCCAACCTTTCGACCATTTCCACATAGCGGTTGGCATGGATGGTGCCTGGTACATTGATGACGAACTGCCAGTACCGCCAAGCGGCGACTGCGAGAGTGGCATAGCGATGCAGGTCGGGCAGTGCTGACCTCTCTTCGGATGTCAGAGGCCGCACACTCTCATATCCAGCCAGCAGAGCATCCCACAATTCCGTGACCACCTCGCCATCCTTCCAACAGAATCCGACGAAGGTTGTGACAAGGTCGAGGGCGAGAGATTGAATGCAGACCTCTTCGAAATCAAGGATGGCGAGTACCTCTCCGTCATTGCCGATGACGTTGTCGGGATAGATGTCACCGTGGATGATGCCGCTTGGCAAATCCGACGGAATCACCGCCTTCAGGTAGGCCATCTCCTCAATCAACAATTCGATGAAAGGGGTGATGACACCTTCTTTCCTCGCCTCGGCTACCAATCTCATCCACAGCGGAAATCCGATGGCGAATTCAGTCGGAATCGTATCGTTTGGCGGAATGGCGTGCATCACGGCTTGAGTGCGGCCGAGGTCGAACATTGAAGCCGGCGTGGCAGGCAGCCAACCACCGGGAATGTAGGGCATCAACATCCATGCACGACCGTCCCTCACCTCCATCATTCCTCCATCCCGTAATGGTAGGGGGGTGGGAGTCGCAAGCCCATGTTCAGCTAACCAACAGGTGTGCGAAATCACCTCAACCACTTCACTTGGAGTCCTTTCATCCCACACTTTGAGGACCAACTTTTCGCCACCCTCGATGGTCACCAGATAATTTGAGTTGGCCCATCCGCCAGCGAGGTCGCAAAACTCGGTAATTTTTCCCAATCCAGCAGCCGCCACAAGTGATTGCGCGTCGTCAGGTGAAACGGTCGTGTAAGCCATACGTCATCCCTGCGCGACATCCTCGATGACCGAGCGGAACGACGCTACAGAGCGCCTGTGGTCGACGATTCCAGCGTGCTGTCGAGCGAGGTCACCGAGTCCATCGCGGTTTTCATAGACATACCTCAACGCTGAGACCCAATCGTCCAACCCAGAGTCCGGTGAGAGAACCACCCCTCCCTCACCCACTGCCTCTCGCTGGCTGCCTATGTCTATCGATACAGACGGTACCCCGAATAACCCCGCCTCGTTGATGACTCTGCCCCACGAACCCGTGGATTGGACAGTCAGGAGGTGTATATCGGTTCCACAGAACACATCCTCCACTGGAGTGTGGCCGTGCCAAGTCACATTCTCATGGACTGACAATGATTCAGCGTATGCGCCGCCGCCATAGACATCCACCGCAGCTTCCGGCCACCATTGATGGAGTTGTGGCAGGAGGCGATGGTAGAATTCGTACCCCTTCTCCGGTGTGACGCCTACTATGGCGATTCGTGGCCGATGCAGGTCGTTGGCGGCGGCGCGGCGGGCCAAGCCGGCCGCACGCGCCTCTTCGACGGCCCCAAGGTCCCCGAACCTCTCTCCGAAATTGACCGGCAAGCGGACGTTTCTCGTCTGTGCGACGTTGAAAGTGCCAGCAACCTGTCGAGCCAACCCCTCGCCGGCACAACAGACCGCCGCCGCCCCCTCAAGACTCCGGCGATAGAGGTCAGGTTGGATGAACTGCAACTCGTCTCTGACGAAGACGATGTAGGGTATTCCGAGAGCCTGAAAGACCTCGGCCGCCCCTGCTGACCAGTGAAGTTGAGTCACTCCCACCATCTTCAGTCCACTTTTTCTCGTCTTTTCAACAAGAGGCGCCGCTCCCTTCGTCAATTCGGTGGCGAACCTCTGGTTCACCTTCTTCAGATGACGCCTCTGAAATCCTTCGTGTGGCTGCCCGTCTTTTCCACGCAATCTCCAGGCAAGCCCGGACCAGCGGTCTTCTATCGGAAGCGGAAAGGTAGTGCGAGCGATTTCACTCTCACCCGTCAAACCGCTCGCCCGCCCGCGAGCACCGCTCTGGAAAAGAGAGACGGACCACGATGGTCTGAGCAGACCGGGGTCGATTATCGGGTCTTCGTGACAGGGGTGGTAGATTATTCCCGCATCCTCAAGTGGGCCCGTCTCAGTCACACCCTTCAGAAGTGTGGCGAGACTCATTTCTGCCCCTCCTGCGGGCGGGTCAAGGTCTCTCAGAGCGGCGATGAGAAGTCCCGGCACACCATCCGCTCACAGCCGCCATATATCAGAGAGGCACCTCTCGCGGAAGGAGTGACATCTGTTCCGGCATCGTGAAAGAGAGGTGCGGTGTCGCCCGCCACATGGGAATCCGCATGGCGGTGGTTGGAACGGGATATTGGGGTAGAAACCATGTCCGAACCCTTTCTGCACTACTGGGCGAGGGCGTCATCTCTTCTCTGGTCGTCTGTGATGTGGATGAAGAGAGGGCAGAGAGTTTAGCCACGGAGTTCGGCTGCGAATGGACTACTGATGCAACGCTCCTCAGCAGTATGGGGGTGGACGCGGCCACAATCGCCACACCGACCCCCCAACATGCACCCTTAGCCATCTCCTTGATGCGAAGCGGAATTGATGTGCTCGTCGAAAAGCCGCTGGCGATGACCCCTGCAGAGGCTCAGGAGGTACTCGAGTGTGCATCTGAGACCAACAGGGTGCTGATGGTCGGTCACCTTTTCAGATACCACGCAGCGGTGCGCAAGGCTGCTGAAATGATAGCCGAAGGCGCACTCGGGCCAGTTCTGCACATCGAGACAGACCGACTTTCGGTGAGGGAACCGCGCCCGGACATCGGAGTCATCGCTGCTCTGGCCATCCACGACATGGACATCATGAAAGACCTGATGGGGGATACACCACCCTCCTCCATCCGCTGTACTGCATTACCTTCGGATGTTGAGGGTATTGAGGACCACGCGGTTATCACGATGAACTTCCCACCAAGTGCCGGTGGTAACGATATGGGAGTCACTGCTCTGGTCACGGTTTCGTGGAGGAGCAGAATAGAGGGAAAGGTGCGCGCTCTGAGAATAATAGGGCGCGACGCCTCACTGGCGATAGACTACCTCGACCACTCCGGTCTTTGGGTGCACCACCACCCCGACAATGCTCACGGCCAAGAGTGGGGTGGGTTTGATGCGGCGCCGCGAGAGAGAATCGAGTTGCCGCTCGGGGAGCCGAGTCTGACCGCTGAGATGCGCGCTTTCATCACCCATGTGGAGAGTGGAGATGGTACCGAGCCGATGGCGAGTGGCGATGTCGGATTGGTCGGAGTGAAGATGGTCGATGCTGCACTTTCCTCAGCAAACCGCAACTGATATTGCACTGCTCGCCCGATAGTCACGATTATGTTGGGTGTTGGGATTCATCCGCAATACGGAGAATCTGCCCCAACCTGAGATTCAATCAGAACAGGGCGAATCAACCTCAACCTGAGATTCGAATAGAACAGGGTATTCCACCCCAACCAGCGATTCAATCAGAACACGGAGTTTCAACTTCAATCCTCGATTCAATCAGAACACGGAGTTTCAATCCAACCCGAAATGAAAATAGAACACCTTTGGTAACTATTCCGGAAGTCGGACTCAATGGAGTTGGCGAGGATTCAAGAGTCTCCGACCATTGGCCCATCAACATGAATCCGGCGGCATCTCTGCTTGGCCCCCTCTACGACCTCAATGTGGCAGCCTTCGGTGCGAGTATAGGAGGGGTAGCATCATACCTCACATTGGGGGGTATAGTTGCCCTTGTCTGGTGGGCCGTCAGCAACCATCAATCCATCATCAGTGGATTGGACCTCAGAGCAGCAACAATCTGGAATTGGTTGAAGGTGTTGTTCGTCGGCGCACTACTCTACTTCGTCAGCATCGGCACTTTTGGTTTTCCCTTTCTCGGAGCCGTGACCGTGGCGGTATGCAGCGCTTGGCTCTACCAGTGGACGATGACGAACTTCGAGGGCGAGACGGTCTGAGAGGTGGCACATGGCGAAGTTTCACGACCACCCTTCCATCCCTGGCAGATTGGAGGAGTTTCTCTCTGACGACACCGTGAGCACGGTCTTTGTCAAGGCGGACTGCCCGCCGCGGGTCAAACGGGGCCACATCAGCAGTCTTGAGGTGGTGGAACTCGGTGAGGCTGAGATGTCAGCCGCCGAGATAGAGAATTACGCACATGATTTGGAATTGGTGGTGGAACAGCACGCATCATCACGCAGCGACTGTTTCGTTGAAATCGACAGGGAGGGGTGCAAGGTTTTGCAGGTCGGAGACCTTCGCATCACCATTTCATGGCCACCTTTCGCCGACGGCTGGGAGTTGATTGTGGTTCGGCCGGTGGCGCAGCCGACATTGGAAGAATACCAACTCGATGAACGGCTGCTGGAATTGATAGCCGACCTACAGAATCAGGGAACTTTGGTCAGCGGAATGCCGGGGAGTGGCAAGTCAACCCTTGCCAGTGCCATTGCGAGATGGCTTGACGGCAAGGGGGCGGTGGTCAAGACAATGGAGTCTCCAAGGGACCTGCAACTCCCCGAAAGAGTGACTCAGTATGCTCCACTCGCTGAGCGGGCCGGCCACCGTGGCTCCATGGAATTGACAGCAGACATTCTCTTTCTCGCCCGCCCCGACTTCATAGTCTATGATGAGGTGCGGAAGACCAGCGATTTCGAGGTTTTCGGCGATTGCCGCCTCGCCGGTCTCGGCCTGCTCGGTGTGACCCACTCAGCCTCTGCGCTGGAAGCGATTCAGAGGATGATAGGCCGAGTCGAACTGGGGATTTTGGCGCAGATTCTGACCACCGTCATCCATGTGGAGAAGGGCTCGATTGCAGAAGTTCTGCAACTGGCGATGTGCGTCAAAGCACCCTCAGGAATGCAGTCCGACCTCGCTCGCCCAGTGATTCAGGTGAAGAGATTCCCCGATGGCAGGGTGCTGCATGAGATATTCTCTTTCGGTGAACAGATTTGCATTGTTGATGCCGACTCATCAGCGGGCGGCGACGGAATGTCAACCACCGAACTTCTCGCCGCCGCCCAACTGAAGAACCGCCTCTCTTCCGACTATGGTGTCAGAATCCACCATATCAGAATCGGCGGCGGGGTCGCAGAAGTCTACACCGATGATTCAGCAGTCGGTGCGCTCGTCGGCCAAGGCGGCTCCACAGTCAAGTCATTGGAGCAGATATACGATATGAAATTCCAGATTCACTCAAGAAATGACCTACCGAGAGGATTTGTGGCTCCTGAAGACGAATTCGCAGATTCGTGGGGTGTATCTACTTCACGCTCAATGGGTGGACGCGCTTGGGAGGAGACCTACTCAAGGAAATCCAAAGGTGGGCAGGGAAAGAAGGGCAAGCGACGCAGATGAAACCCTATACACGGTTATCTCCACATTTTCCCGCCCCGGCGCGCATATATCCGATGGCCGCTGTAGAGGATTCATGGCCAACCCCCTGTTTCTTCTTGCGGTGGTGACAATCGCCACGATAGTGCAAAATTTCCTCGGCGATTTCGTGTGGCAGGCGTTTCATCCCGATGCCGATGATAAGACGATGACCCAACATCTCTTTTGGCACACCTTCTCCTACATCTTTCCCCTCCTCCCCCTCTGTCTGATATTGATAGGACAAGGACTAGGTGTGGAGAAGACAATGTATCTGTTTGCAGTCCTCATGGTGTTGATGATGACCCTGTTAGCGACTGGCCTGTCGGCTTCCAGTGCCTCATTCATGCGCCATGCCAAGGAATCGAAGAGGGTTGATGGCGAATGGCAGACCCCTCTGATTCAAACGGTCTCCGCCACCGCGGTGAGAAGGGCCAAGATGCATAACATCAGCGGTTTTCTCATCGCCTTGATGTGGTGGTACACCATCTTTACCATGGTCATGGTTGGTTGAGAAGGTCTGCTCAAAGGTTCATCAAGGGGGTGCGGGTCGCGCTGCTCGGGTGAGATGAATGACGGAAGTCAGAAGAGATGCAGTTCCGATTCTCAGAGAGTCGACATCAGTCACCACAGGCATCGAAGTCACCGAGAAACTGATTCACGCCTCTCGCAGTCTCGCTTCGATTCTTCGCGGAACCCTCGGACCCAAGGGGCTTGACAAGGGGTTGTACAAAGGGGACGGCCAGATGACCATCACTGGCGACGGGGCGAGAGTCCTCTCCGACCTGCTCATCAAGAACCCAGGGGCAAAACTTCTCGTCTCCCTAGGTAAATCACAGGAGTCGTCTATCGGAGATGGGGTGACCTCCACAGTCCTCTTCTGCGGGGCGTTGTTGGATGAGGCTGGACGGCTGTTGCGGAGGGGTGTGCACCCACTGACCATCACTGATGGATATCAGGTGGCAGCGGAGATAGCCCTCAACCACCTTGAACACTCAGCGCTGATTCTGACGGACATGGGGGGTGGAGAACTGGTCAAGGTCGCCGCCACAGCCCTGTCCGGGCGGAGCGTGGGTGGCGACCCTCACATCGCTCGGATGCTGGTGGATGCAGCGAAGCAGACGACATCCCTTGTTGATGAACAAGTCCGAAGCGATGCCGAAGATGTGTTGTTTGACAAACTCGGAGAGGGAGGAATCGGTGACACCACACTGGTCCGAGGTGTGCATTGGCGACATAGAATTCCGATAGAGAGAATGGCTGGTGTGCGGGAAGATGTGTCCGTCGCCATTCTGAACGCCCCCCTCACCATTCGGGAAGGTAAGTGGAGCAGTGAGATTGAACTTCAATCTGCAGAGGCACTCACCGGATTCATGGATGCACAGAAGCAGCAATACGCAGCCATCGCTGAACAGGTGATGGCGAGTGGCGCAGACATCATCTGCACATCCGGTGAGGTTGAGAAGTCGGTGCTCCATCTACTGGCCGCTGCCGACAAGGTGGTCTTGAGTGATATCGACCATTCCCAGTTGAAGAATCTCGCTCGCGCATCCGGTGGCCGAATCGTTGACCATATCTCAGACCTGAGCAGAGCAGACCTTGGAGAAGTTGGCCGCTTTGAAGCGGAGCGACGCAAGGCCACGGATGAAGTTCAGGACCGAATCATATTCGATGGTTGCAGCGGTCCACTGGTGACCATTCTTGTCGGTGGTACGGTTACCACCGAGGAGAGCATACGCGCCATGTATGATGCTCTGAGAGCGGTCACGCTGACCATCAGCGATGGCAGAATATTGCACGGCGGCGGTGCCTCGCACATGGCCGCCGCCTCAGCCGTTTACACCGCCGCCGAATCCGTGGCCGACAGAACTCGCCTCGCCATGGAAGCCTACGCCAGAGCTCTGGAATTGTACCCGTGGATGCTCGCCGCCAACACCGGCGTGAATCCTCTTGACGCCCTATTGGACCTGAAGGCGGCGAGATCAGGCAGCGATGACCCCATAGGAATCAAGGCGGATGGCTCCATAGGCACAATGGAGGAAGTCCTCGAGCCGGCTGAAAGCCTTCTGAACGGCATCTCCACCGCCACCGAGACGGCGATGACCCTCATCAGGTGTGACCAAGTAATCAGCGCCCGCGGCGACTGACAGTGGAAGCGACAGTGGTTGCAAAGGTCCTGATACTACACCCCGACCAAGAGGAACACTCATCGGTGGGTGATGGGGTTTAGCCAAATGGTCAAGAGGGGAGAGCCAATCGTGGGATAACGGGTCTCACACATGGGGGTCGACGAACAGCCCGGCACAACCACGGAAGTGGCCGAGAGAAGTGGAGAGAACGCGCCCCGCGCCCTGCTCTCAGTCTATGATAAAAGTGGCATCACCGCACTGGCGGTGGCATTGGAAGCGATGGGTTGGCAGATAGTCAGCACCGGCGGAACAGCCCGCCTATTGCGGGAGTCTGGAGTCGAGGTGGCGGATGTCAGTTCAGTGACCGAACACCCAGAAGTGTTTGACGGTAGGGTGAAGACCCTGCACCCGGCGATTCATGCACCCATCCTCGCCCGAGGAACCAACCCCGATGATTTGGACACACTGGCAAGACTGGGCTACCCGCGCATAGACATGGTGGTGGTCAACCTCTATCCATTCGAGGAAGTGGCCGCCCGCCAGCCTCCGGTGGAGATGGATGAACTCATCGAGATGGTGGACATCGGTGGGCCGACACTCATCAGGGCGGCGGCGAAGAATCACGCCGATATTCTGGTCATGGCAGATGCGAGCCAATATGACGATGTTCTCACCATATTGCAAGAGAGTGACGGCGACCCCGCCTCCGTCCCACTGGAGATGCGGCAAAGGCTTGCTCTCACTGCATTTCAGAGGACCGCCGCTTATGATGTGGCACTCTCAAACACCCTCGCCAAGAGGTTTGATGGGGTTGAATCGACCGGCACACTCCCCCCGAAATTACTTATCTCGGGTGGACCACTAAACAGACTCAGATACGGCGAAAATCCGCACCAAATAGCAGGTTTTTCAGATTCGACATTGACTGGTGAAGAACCAACAGGCCTCGCTGCCGCCGACCAACACGGTGGCAAGGAACTATCCTTCAACAATTATCTTGATCTGGATGCAGCGTTGCGTTTCGCTCGCTCCCTGACGGGGGATGAATGGAATGATTGGCCACACTGTTGCGTGATAATAAAACACACGAACGCTTGCGGGGTTGCTGTTTCGACCGACCAGACTTCAGCGTGGAGAGATGCGTTGGCGAGTGACCCAGAATCTGCCTTCGGTTGCGTCATCGCCTTCAATCAGAAAGTCACCATAGATGTCGCTGAAGCGATAGGAGGTCACTTCGTTGAATGTATAATCGCTCCAGGATATGAATCGGCCGCCCTCGCACTTCTGAGCGAGAAAAAGAACCGCAGAATGCTGACTCTTGAGGAGTTCAAACCTCTTGACCCAGTATTGAGATGGCGTCAGATAGACGGCGGTTGGCTAGCCCAAGAGGAAGGCGCGCCCCAAGTCGATTGGAGCGCAGTCAAATCGGTGACCAAGAGAGTGGCGAAGGAGTCCGAAGTAGGGCTTGCTCGCTTCGGAGTGGCGGTCTGTGCGCAGGTCAAGAGCAATTGTGTCGTCTTCGTGCAACCGACAGCGACAGGATTCGCGACGGTGGGAATCGGCCCAGGCCAGACCAGCAGGGTGGAAGCTGTCAGAATCGCCGCCCGCCGAGCAGGCGATAGAGCGCAGGGGGCGATGATGGTGTCCGATGCCTTCTTCCCATTCAGAGATGGAATCGACACCTCTCACGAAATCGGAATCACAAGTGTGGTTCAACCCGGTGGGTCTATTCGTGACCAAGAGGTGATTGATGCGGCCGACGAACATGGAATGACCATGCTGTTCACCGGCATCAGGCTCTTTCGCCACTGACCCGCCCACTTGCCTTGAAAGAGGAATTGCGAAATTGTTTCCTTTCGCCATTGGCACACTTACGAAACCTCAAAAGTGATGAGACAGAGGATTTACCATGAAGAAGACAATTCTCGCCATCGCGCTAACTCTCACAATGACCATTGCTGGCTGCACAGGGACCGATGGTGAATGGACAAGAGTCGGTGCATCCGAATTCAATGACCTCATCATCGACAATCCAGATGCGTTTCTTCTCGATGTGAGAACCCAATCCGAATGGAAAGACGACGGGCATATAGATGGTGCCACGCTCATTCCACACGACCAAATCGATACACAGACGGATGACCTGCCCGCAGACAAGGACACACCCATTTTCCTCTATTGCCGGAGCGGAAACCGCTCGCAGACCGCTGCCAAGTCACTTCTTGACTTGGGATACACGAATGTCACCGACCTCGACAGTGGAATCAGCGGCTGGAAGAATGCAGGATATTCAGTCACCTACGGTTCGTAACGAGAGCCAAACTTACACTATTTTGCAGATAGAGACCTCATTGGCGAGAGGGTATTTTCCATCCCATCCAATACATACCGAAGGCCCATACAACCAAGATGAACGCCTGACCATACCCGGGGTCGCCAGCCACAGTCGTCCCCCAGATGGAGAACCCAGACATGAGGGTGATGATGACAGCAATCCATTTCTTGGCGTGAGAAGGCAGCGTCTTCCCAGTGGCATAGTAGTCAAAAAGTGCCTTTCCGAACCAGCGATTGGTCAAGGTCCAGCGAAACAATTTCTCGTTAGACAGGGAGAAGAGGTAGGCGGCAGGTACAGCCCATGATACCGTAGGCCAACCAGGGACCCAAATCCCGATTATCGCACAGCCGATGAAGAGAACACCGAGAGCGACATACAGTTTTCTACGAATAGGTGTCGACTTTCGAGAATATTTCACGACGATTTCGTCAACACTTTCCAAGCGCGCCACCACGACCCCCCCTCCTAGTTCCAGCGCCCAGTCATCGTGGTAAAAAACAGCCGATTCGCTCAAGTGCAGTGGCCTGACCCCTTCCCCTCAAGGTGGCGACCCACGCCCCAATCCTGTGAGGTTTCCCGAACATGTTTGGTGACTATGTCCTTCCACGTGCGGCAAATCCTTCCACACCTCTGCGCTTAGGTGTGTTGATTTCAGGCTCAGGTTCGGGGTTGGAAGCGCTATTGCGACACCAGAAAAACCTCGGAAAAACTGGAAAATGTTCACATTTGACGGTTGTCGTCATCTCCGATAAAGCGGGAGTCAAAGGGCTGGAACGGGCGGCAGAACACGGCGTTGAGGCAATTTGTTTGCCGCTGCCGCCGCCTTCAGAGTTCGATAGCGCCGCCGAGCGGCGGCGAGCGCATGAAAACGAACTCTCAATAATACTGGATGAACACGGCGTTGAACTGGTGGTCTGTAGTGGATACATGCGAATTCTCACCGAGGAATTTCTCACCTCTAGGCTCGGCCGAGTTGTCAACATCCATCCATCACCTTGGGGGGAGAGTGGAGCACTTTTTCCCGGAGCACATGGAATCCGCGACACCCTTTCGAGTGGTAGTGAAGTGGCTGGAGCCTCAGTCCATTTTGTCTCGGCAGGTGTTGATGATGGGCCACTCATCGCCAGCGTTACCACACCCATCGATGCGGGTGAGAGCGAAGAGGCATTGGGTGAGAGGGTCAGACATGAGATTGAGCACATTCTCTATCCAGTGGTGATAGATGCTCTCGCTGAAGGGAGAGTCGTCGAAGAAGAGGGGAGATTCACCATCAAAGATTGAGCAAACCCCAACGGCTCACAAGCATTGGTGTCAGCAACTTCCGCTGAAGGGAGAGTCGTCGAAGAAGAGGGGAGATTCACCATCAAAGATTGACGAAACCCCAACGGCTCACAAGCATTGGTGTCAGCAACTTCCGCAGAAGCGTTTTGTGAAGGTCTAGTCGGCTCTGAAGACCATTGAATCACAGTCACAG
>CAYFFQ010000003.1:120831-164924 GCA_964342465.1 uncultured Candidatus Poseidoniales archaeon
GAAGCGTTTTGTGAAGGTCTAGTCGGCTCTGAAGACCATTGAATCACAGTCACAGTTTGAGGGTGAGCCATCGGCGCTTCAACAGTTCCAATTCTTCAGGTGTGTTTGCACCTTCCAACCTCGAGAGGTCGACGCCACCATCACGCAGAGTCTGTGTGGTGACAATTTTGACTCCAGCATCGAGCATCACCTCAATGGCGGATTTTGCCTTGCGGCCGCTGAGAAGGGCTTCCATCACATCTTGATGACCCTGTTGGATGGACTCGAACAACTGCTTGGGCCGAACAAGTGAGAGCAGTGGCGCAGGGCTCCCATCCTGCATTTGCGGCATCACACCTCCGCCTTCCTCTTCCAATTGACTTGCGAGAACTTCGACCAACTTGCTGTCCATGAGTGGTACATCATTGGAAGTGAGCATCGCCAAGTTGCATCTCTCATCATGCAGAGCATATCCAAGTAAACCATTGATTCCGACCACGGGGTGTCTGAACGGAAGACCTCCTGATTTATCACCAGCACCGCCGACCACCTCCACATCTTTCTGCCACATCTGACAGGTCCACGGCAGACCTTCACCCAACCATCGATATGTCAGGTGCTTCCACTCCTCCTCGCCTTGAGATGTGAGATATCTCTTCTCTTCGCCATCTTCTTCGTGGCAGATAATGGCGAATTCCATTCCCGCTTGGCGATGGCGGCGGAGGACAGATTGTAGCATCGGCTCGCCGTTGAAATCGACCCAATTCTTGTCTTCACCCATTCTCTTGCTGAATCCACCGGCGAGCACCAGAGCGTGGGTTGGCATCCCAGTATCAAAGGAAGGTCGGGCCATTTCTCTCGACCTCGATGACCCTCACAACCGAACTGTCACAGACAGCCAACCCAATCTATTCGACCTCGGCGATTCTGTTGACAGCATATTCCAACTCCCTCATCAAACTGTTCGCCCGCCCAAGAATCGCCAAGCGGTCCCGCTTTGTCTGTGCCTCAGGCAACCATTCCAACAACTGTCTGACATCAGTGGTGTTGCGCTGGAGAAGATATTCGAGGGCGGCCAGCGCGATGGGGTCGGCCGGCTCAAGAAAGCGCATGGCGACCCCTTTGAGAGGTCACAAATCATCTTTGTGCAATCGCGAAGTGATATTTGGAAAAAATTTCACCTCTTCTCAGAATCGAAAATCATTTCCCGTGCTCAGCAGAAATGGAAAACCAATTGGTTAGATAATTCACCTCTTGACAGCGCTGCTTTGTCAGAGTTTACCGCTTTCCAACAGAGAAACTTCAGAGTTCAATACAATCCAGCAACGCATCGAAGGTGAAATGGGGCCGTGAACCCCTTCACCCGCAACATACGTTTCATCAGCGAATGGTGGCACCTCCTTCGTACCCTCGTAGTGAACTCAAACCTAGAACGCTCACCAAACCCCTCCGTGAAAAGAGATAGTTCCAACATCATCTCTTCAGCCGCACCGAGTCGAACATTCCACCCACGATGTCGATGACGACGGTGAGGTCATCCTTCACCTTGTCCAGCAGTTTCGGCTCGACACTCTCCTCAAGCGAGCCCCGCAATTGTTCCATCGCACCGTGATGCTCCTCGTCACTGATGTCAAGCACAGAGCGTAATTGGGCGATGACAGCCATCTCGTCATGGCTCAGTGAAGCGTTGGCGAAAGCGGTCTCGAACATCTCGCGATAGATGTTCACTCTCTCCCTCCTGCCGACGACTCTTCCCCCTTCAACAACCTCTCCCCGAAGGACATCCGTGTAGATGGCGCCGGGTCGTCTGCGCAGTTCATCCTCGTCCTTGAAGAGAAGAATGGCCAATTTTGTCGCCAACCGTTGTTCCTCACGAGTGAGCACTCCATCGCGCAGCAGAACCTCAATGACCGCCGCATACACCTCGCGGGTGCGCACAGGCTCCCCCCCATCAGCCACGCCAACCGAAGGCGAAGTTCTCTTTATCACCTGTTTGGGTGGTGCGGTGGGTTCTTGAAGGGGGGTATGGTCGGCCGTTCCACAGGCTCACCTGTCCCACTCACCGGGCGCACAGGCGCTCGTTCCAGAGAAGACCGGCCCAGTTTGGGGGGCGGCACGACCTGCTGAGGAGATACCAATGAAAGAATCAGGTAATGCGAAATACATGATACATGTGAACGTCAAACTCGACGGTCAAGCGCGGAGAAAGGACATCATCGGGGCGATTTTCGGCCAGACAGAGGGACTCATGCCAGAGTCCCTCGACCTGAGGAAATTGCAGAGGTCTGGCCGCATCGGGCACATCGATGTCGACCTAGACAGCAACAAAGGAAAGGTGGCGGGGGTCATTCGAATTCCCTCATCGCTTGAGAATGTGGAAAGTGCCATCATCGGCGCTGCCTTGGAGACAATCGAAAGAATCGGTCCGGCAGCGGCGGAACTGAAGGTGATTGAGATACAGAACATCCGCTCTTCCAAGCGCAACGCGATGGTTGACAGAGCGAAGGACATCCTGCTCGACCTCGTGCGGGCGAGGGATACCGATGCGAGCGGTCTCATCGACGAGGTTCGCAGCGTTCTGACCACCAGCGAGGTGACCACCTACAAGGAGACCGAGATGACCTGTGGCCCCAATGTCGAAGAGTCAGACGCACTCATCATAGTTGAAGGCAGAAACGATGTGATGAACCTCGCCAAGTGTGGCATCAAGAACGCGATAGCGGTCATGGGTGCAGGAGTTGACCCAAAATTGGCCGAACTCGCCTCAGGAAAGTCGATGGTCAAAGCATTCCTTGACGGCGACCGTGGTGGGCAGATGATCGCCCTCGAACTCTCTGGAGTCTTGGGTGCCAATCTCACACACATCGCCTTCGCCCCTGTGGGCAGGGAAGTGGAGCACCTCGAGAAGAAGGTCATAGGCAAGCATCTCGGTCAGGCTGAACCGGCCAAGAGGGTCATCGCCCGCATCGAGAAGACCGAGGGTGCAGTGAACGGCGCAGCCGACATTCCCGACGAGGTCAAGGAGTGGGCGGAGAACATGCCCGCCAAGGCGAATCAGGCAGTCGTGATTCTCGCGGACGGCAGCGCCAGCGAGCCGGCCAGTTACAAGGCGGCGGTGGCCGAGGCGGCGGAAGCGGACGGTGCTCAGGCGCTGGTCATCAAGACCAAGGCGACCGAGAAACTGTTGGAGATTGTCGCAGAGAGTGGGGTGCCGACGATTATCGTCACCAAGAGTGATGGCGCAGCACCGGAAGGCATGACCGTCTGGGCCACAGACGATTTCTGATTGTGACCATTCGGCTGACAACCGAGATGGTTCGATGCCGCTCTCCACCAGCGCGCACGAATGATAAGTGAAGTCTTTCTTTGCCGAATTCATGCAGGCGGCCGAAGGCACACCGGAACCGCCGCCTGCGACCGACCCCCAAGTCTCCATCATCCAAGAAGGAGCCCTCCCTCCTCTCTCGACATCGGGGAATCACCCACACAGTCACATACACATGAGAGACGGCACCGACTCAGGGACACCACCGACTGACATCAGGGAATCACCACCTCAGTCACAGACACTCCAAAGACTGAATTTCGTACTGGTGTTGGTAGCACTCATCCTATCGGTCTATTCTCCGTTTTCAGACGCATGGCAGGTCAGCAGTTCCGAGGAGGAGAATTTCTCCATGACAACGGCAGCAGGGCTCGATGATATGGAGGTCACGGTCTGTATAGATGGAGAGTGTACCACTCATACCGACGATTTTGGCAGCATGTATGACAACTGTACGAAGAACCTCAACGATGCGAACATCACCAACGGCAGCCAATACGATTTATGTCAGGAACTCGGCGATATCGCCATCGCTGGCATCGTCGAGATGGTCTTTCTCACCCTCTCCATCATTCTCTTGTTGGGTGCCGCGGCACTGATTGTCATTGCCCATCAGGGGCGAATCATTCCTCACTACGAAAAGGCACCACTCGCCGCCGGCACGATGCTGTTGTTTGGTCTGCTGCTCTGGCGTTGGCTCCTTCCAGAAGATGATGTTCTCACCCTCGGCCGCGCCGCCAAGGCTGTTGTTTCAGCAGCAGTTCTAACGCTGTTATCAGGCATTTCAACCTCAGTCTGGCGATTCTATACACCTGGTGAAAGACCGGCTGGACTCGGGGTGAGAGTGAGTGTGGATGGTGCGCACAACGAGTTTCCCCTTTGGGAGAGTGAGGCCGGCCACAAGACTGTGTCTATGGTCGTCGATGGTGATTTGTTGCGGGTCTCCCAAGCACGAAGAGAGGAGTCAGGTACGGTGGTTGATGACCATTTCATGTCCCTGAAAAGCGCCTTCACCGGATTCACCCATCAGCGCTACGATTGGCTTGATACTACCAAGCATATCTGGTGGCTCTTGACAGTTGTAGGATTCATCCTCTTGTTTATGGTGAAGGGGTGGATACCTCTGGCGATTCTAATTATTGGGGCATTGTTCTCTTTAGTTCAATTCGCTGACCCAGAATTGTTGATATTCGAAACCCACGGAGGTCGCCATCGAGTTCTGTTGTATCGTTTTGCTTCCAACAGGGAATTGATGAATTATAGCATGGATTCAGTCGATGATGTCATCCAAAATCTGTTGCAGGGTGGGGAATTTGATTGTCAGCAGATAAGCGAGTTCGCGGTATCATTGGAGCTGAAGCGGGAGGCTGACAGGGCGGCGACTAGGGCTGAAGTTGAGGAGAACGCGAGACTTGCTAAGAAGGAGATGGAACTTGCCGCAAAGGAAGCGGCTTTGGCTGAAAAGGCCGCAGAAATAGCCGCCGCAGACAAGGCGAAATCTGAGCGAATCGCCGCCGAGAAATCCGCGGCGTTGAGGGCAGCACGGCAGGAGGAACTCGCCAATAGAGAGGCGGAACTGGCGGCGAAAGAGGCCGAAATCGCCGCCGCGGAAAAAGCCGCCGCGGAAAAGGCCGCAGCGGAAAAGGCGAAATCTGAGCGAATCGCAGCAGAAAAGGCCGCGGCAGACAAGGCGAAATCTGAGCGAATCGCAGCAGAAAAGGCAGCGGCAGACAAGGCGAAATCTGAGCGAATCGCAGCAGAAAAGGCGAAATCTGAGCGAATCGCAGCAGAAAAGGCAGCAGCAGAAAAAACAGAGGCTGAGCGAGCAAGAACTGAGCAAATTGCTGCTGAAGGTGTTAGGGCAGAGCGAGCATCTGCCGAGCCAGTCACTTCTGAGACGGCCGCACCCCCGCCGTCAGTTGCCAGCGCAGCGGATGGGCAGAGCAGGGCGACCATTCCACCCGCTCCACCCCCTCCATCCACACCGCTGGGAGCGGCCCCCACGCAACCGATTCTCGCCACCAAATCCCATCTTGAACCGCTACCGCCACCCCCACCCCCACACGGCGCACCCCCCGTCCATGCACCGCCGCCACCAGCGGTAGGACAGTTTCCCCCACCATCTCCACCAGCCGGTGCTGGGATTCTGCCACCTCCCCCATCGGGCGGT
Organism: uncultured Candidatus Poseidoniales archaeon; assembly: GCA_964342465.1. Lineage (GTDB taxonomy): Archaea > Thermoplasmatota > Poseidoniia > Poseidoniales > Thalassarchaeaceae > MGIIb-Q1. The sequence continues at coordinate 126,306 of CAYFFQ010000003.1, forward strand.
GTTCCCCTCGCCAAAAGTAGTGGGGCCACCCCTCCACCTCCTCACGGACTGCCACCGCCACCACCTAGTGCGAAACACCCACCCATCGACCCGTTCGCCCCACAACCAAGGAAAGAGGCGAGCAGTTACACCGTCAAGGCCGCACCACGCCAAGAATCGTTGTCCACGGCTGAGGCGATGGACCTGTTGAGCGACCTCAATGAATGACTGCCTTAGCGGCCGACAGGTGTTCATCCCCGCACAGCACACCACATAGAAGCAGCGAATCCCGACTTTCACATCGCCTTGATATTCGGTTTGCCGCCGGCGGCGGGAAGATAGACCGCCCTTTCCAATCTCGCAATCTCCTCAGCGAGTCGGCCAAAGTCTCCCCTCCGGGGCAATTCCTCGGTGTCGAGGTTCGTGGGCAGCGAGAAACCCGGTCCCGGGATATCCTCCAATCTTTGAGCCAGCCGAGTGGAGGTGTCGAGCAAGTCTCCCTCGGAAGAAGCGTTCCTCCTTTCGAGGCGCAGTCCCGTCCACCCTTGCAGTGTTTTCGCCAATCTCTGCATCCGAACCACCAAGTTGACGACCTTAGAATCATCTTCCATCTCATCAGTAGGCTCGATGAGGTCGGCGAGGCGAACCAACCTCTGCACACGCAGGTCGCGAGGAGAGATGTCCAACGGCCCACCCAGAGAATCCCTCATCTCCTTCCAAATCACCCACGCATCACTTTTCTCCCCGCTGAGATGCTGGAGTTGAGCCGCGGAATGCAGGGCACCCTCGCCACTTTGTAGGTCAGTGGCCCCCCCGAGTCCACTCTCCAACCCGATTGCTTCGTGCGATTCTTTTTCCATCTCGTCATGAGGTGTTTGTGGTTCCACTTTCTGGTGGGTTTCTGACTCACCATTCTCCAGTTTTTCAAGGGAGGATTCACCCTCCACTCTTCCGTCATCGGCAGAAGGCGCTTCCGCATCAACACTAGGAACCAGCACAGGAACCAAAGGGGTCAACTTGGCGAAGACCTCTGGTGGAGTGGGTGTGAACAAGGTGAACGGAGCCTCGGCGCCACCGGCACATCCGGCGATATGCCTAGCGATTTCCGGATAGGATTCCCGCAGGCGAGCGAGACGGTCCGGCCTTGCCGAATCACGCTTGATGTCAGCCAGTAGTTTTGGGTCTCGAGCCAAAGGCAGGCTGTACAGACGCTGCATCAATATGGCATGGTCATCAACCTCTTGGCGCATTGATGGTAGTGCTAACCAGAGAGATAGGTGGTCTCTTTCTGCCAAATCGTCGAGAGAGGTGACATCCCAGCCATCTCGCCGCCACATATCGATTTCTGCCAGCGCGGCGGCGAGCAGCCGATTTTCCCTGTCAGTCATGAGGTGCAATGGATGGTCACTAGCGAGCGATTGGCCGGCAGAGAGGGTGGTGATAACATCTTCATACTCAGCCAGTGAAAGCGTCTGTGGATTGAGGCTGGCCGGCCAGACGGCTGAGAGTGCGAGACGGGCGGAATCGAGTTTTTCACGATGCCAGCGATTCCGCCGAAGCAGACGTGCGATACCCTCACTGACAAGGTCATAATCCTCTGTTGAAACATCAGCCGCTGTCATCAAGGTGCGCCACTCATCTCTCTCGTCACCACCCTCGAAAGAGAAGTCAATACCCTCCATGAGGTGTAATATCTCTTGACAGACCTTGACCTTCTTCGTCCGTTCTTCGACCGCCAACCAGCCAGCCCTCGGTGTGTTGTCGAGCAAGGATTCCAATCCTGTGATTTCGAACCCTGCGGCCTTCCATGCCGCCACCCTCGCTCTCGACTCCCCTTCTCGTTCATCACGTCGTTGTTCCAACAGGAAGAGAAGTTCTTCCATCTGGTCGATTCTATCCACCTGCCCCTCAAGAGCGACGGCTATTCCTGCGTGTTCTGGAAACAGAGAGATGAGCCCATCCAGTCTCACCCACACCCGATTCAACCTCTCAACGCGACGGTTGGTTTCATCCACTCTCGCCTCTAACGCGAGCAGGTCTGAAGGTTGTGGATGAGTGGGGGCTTCGATATGCAGACCTCGATGTCTCAGGTCGGCGAGCCAACCTGTGACGGCTTGCAGTCGAGCGCTGAAGTCGGCACACATCTGCTCGACCCCTTCAAGAATCACCCTCAGACGAGCACCATCTTCCATGCGTTGCGCCAGAGCAGCCTTCCTCAGTACATCTCTGCTGGCATTGATGTCATAGAGGGTGATGACCTCATCCACCCACTCCTCTATCTGAGCGAGGGTGGTGTCCATTTCATGGATACGAGAGACCTCAGAATATCTCTCGGCGAGATTTCCTTGCAGGCCGGTCAGAGCCCAACCACGTTCACCACGCAGGTGAGCGACCATGTCTTCGAGAATCTGTCTTCTCGCCAACTGCCTCTCTTCGAGGCGAACCACCTCCGATTCCATAACTTCGCGGCGTGCGACATCCCTGATGTTGGAGACAACATCCTCAGCATGGGGGGTCATCGACTCATCAATTGTCTCCAATCTCTCCAACCATCGTCGCAACTCTTCACCTCTCCCTTCACGCGACCAACTCAATTCTGCATCCTGTGCCGCCAAAACCCAAGGGCGACGTCGCCGCATGATATGCTGCCAACGCTGTTGACACGCTGGTAGGTTGGCTGGATTTCGGAGTGCTTCCAACATCTCATCCCTCTCGCTCCAATCGGTCGGCCAACGAGATACGGTCTTGCGCAACGAAATTGCGTGCACCATAGCCTTCTCGACTCTGATGACCGATTCAGTGATGTTACCACCGAGGCTCTTGAGGTGGCTGGTGATGGCGTCTCCATCGAATCCCTGACCTTGCCACTGGCGGCGGCGTTCAGCCAACAGGTCGCCTTCATCCACCCCCTTTCACCGATTTTCCGAGGCTGTCCCCCATTGTCAATGGTTTGCCCACTCCGGTTATGCCCTCCACCCCCCCATGTAGGAAACGAGGAGAGGTTTGATTCATCGTCCAGACAACCCCATTTGGTGAAGAGTTGAGTGGCCCGAGTTCACAATTAGCGCCGGAAAAAGCGGAGTGGTTCGGAGGTATGAACATGGGTGCGAAAATCCCCATGCGCGTGGAGAGGGGAGGGTCAACATCAAGTAGGCAGTCGGTGGGCTGGGGTGAACATGACACCGCTTGAGATTGGGCTGACACTGTTCGTCACACTACTCGGAGGGGGAATCATATTCTGGATGATTCAGGTGGACGGGCATTTCCGCAGATATAGCCGCGAAGCGGCGGCGGAGCGGTCAGCGCAGTCAGCACAGTTGATGTTGATGGTCGAAGAGGTCGGCAGACTCTCCGATGACTGCGCCGCGCTGATTCACACTCAACCCCGCCTCAAAGGACTGATATCAGCGCACAATTCAATCAGCGAGTTGGAAGCATCCCTCGAGGCTGAAATGGGTTCCCTCGGAATCAGGGAGGCGGCGGAACAACTCCTCGTGGCGATACGCGGTATGCTGGCGACCCATACGACGGATGGCGACTTCACGACCACTTCCGAAAAACCGGAGGCGGGGGTATTGGCACTCGCAGACCGATTGTTCAATCTTTTCGGAGAACTCGATATTCACGGCCCGAAAAACCTCGCACTAACGGCATTGGAGGCGCGCCGTTTGGGAGAGATTGCGCATGAGTTGGGTGAAGATGGTTGGGCGAGGGCGTGCTACAAGGAGGTGGCAGGCAACCTCGCATCCGGCAATCTCTCAGCGATGAGATGCCTTGCCGCGCTGGCGAAAGACAGTGCTGACATCGAGGAGGAGGCACACTGGGTTGAAGAGCAACTCTCGCAACTTCCCGATGATGTCGACCTGTTGCGCAGACTCTCTGTTCTCCGTCCGGAGACTGCAGAGAGAAATGTGCAGCGCCTTGAGGCTCTCGGTAGGGCGACGGCAGCCGACCACAGTTTCGTCAGCGGCCTCAAGGAGAGACTTCAGGGCGATTCCAGCGACCATTCACTCGCCGCTGTCGAAGCAGCAATCGAACAGAATCCGACGATCGAACAATATCTGCTGAAGGCGAGAATCCATCGTCGTAGAGATGAGCCACGCTTGGCGATAGATTCGGTGGAGGCGGGATTGCAATTGCCCGGCGGCCGTCAATCAGGAGAGGCTTGGGCGCTTCTCGCCAATCTCCTTGCCGGCGACCCAAAACGGCTCGCTGACGCGCTCAAGGCATCTGTTCACGCCTGCGCTCTCGATGCTGGCGGCACTGAGATGATTCTGCTGAAAGCCGCACTCCTCGAGCGCAGTGACAGAGCTGCAGACTCATTAGAATGGCTTGAATCGGTCATCGAAAAGGAACCCTCGAACAACTTGATTCGGGCAGAACTTTCACAGATTCACACATTTCAGGGAAGAAGAGACGAGGCGTGGGAAGTGATAGAGGATGCACCCAATTGGGGTGGCCCCGAATTGCACATCCAGAAGGGTCGCCTCCTGCTCGCTGATTATGACGCCAATCGCGACGCCGGCCACACTGACACCGATATCCTCAGCGCCGCTGAATCATCGTTCCGCGACGCACTCTCAGCAGATCGGGAGAGCGGCCTCGCATGGCTATGCCTCGGCCGCTGCCAACGGCTCGGTGGCGACATCGATGAGGCGACCATCTCACTCAACCGCGCCCGCCGACTGATGGACGACCACCTCGTCGCCGCCGAAGAAGCACTCATCGCCCTCGACCAAGGGCGAATTGACGATGCGGCTCGACTGATTGAAGAGGCCGACATCTCCGATTCGAAAGCCTTGGTCATCCCCTATGTGAAGGGCCTGGTTTCAGCCAAGCGAGGACACCTCTCCGAAGCACTGGACCGTTTCAATGAGGTATTGATGACCAACCCACACCACGTCAGAGCGCGCCTCAACCGAATAACCCTGCACCTGTTGGCCGAAGATGTGCAGACCGCACTCGACGACTGCGACTGGCTGCTGATGACCTACCCCAACCTGATTCTCGCCAAACTCAGGAGGGGTGAAGCACTGATTCATCACGGTATCTTCGATGAGGCAGAAAGAGAGATTCGCGCTGTTCTTGAGGAGCAACCGGAGAATGAACTAGCACTGACTAGATTGGGGGCCTGCCTACTTGCCCAAGGAAGGGCGGAAGAGGCTTTCATTCCACTCAACACCGCCATCAACCTCAACTCGGGTTACGGGGAGGGGTACTACCAGAGAGCCATGCTCTACTTGGAGATGGGTGAGGCGGATGGGGCGCTTTCCGATTTCAAGAGGTGTGCGAAACTCGAACCACTCCACATCGACGCGCTGTTGAGAGTCGCAGCCATACACCATGAGAGAGAGGAGTTCCAAGACGCTGAGGTCGCTTGGCGCAAGGTGCTCGATACCGACCCAGACAACAAACTCGCCCGCGCCCGTCTCGACGAAGTGCGGATTGAACTCGCCAAGCACGCCGCTTGACTTCTTTCACCGATTTCCCTGATACGGCGGAGTGACAAACTGTATTACCACCTGATGTACCACCGAATTTACCACCGGATTTACCACCCGCTTCACCACTGGATTTACCACCCGCTTCACCACTTGAGTGGCCGGCCAACCCCGATAGAGAGATGCGCGCTTCGCAAGAAACCCCACCGAACCGATTTACCACTGGATTTACCACCCGCTTCACCACTTGAGTGGCCGGCCAACCCCGATAGAGAGATGCGCGCTTCGCAAGAAACCCCACCGAACCGGAGTGGCACATTGTTTTACCATCCTCCGGCGAATGCAGGTCAGGACATTTCGCTGGCTTCCATCAAACCGGAGCGGCACATTGTTTTACCATCCAACCCCAACGGCAGGTCATGCCACTGGATGTAGGAGAACAAGCACCGGATTTCACCCTCGCCAACGCCCACCCGAGCGTGGGAGCGAGCCAATTGTCACTTTCCGAGGTCATGGGTGAGAAGGGAGCAGTGGTCGTGTTCTCCTGTCTGCACTGTCCTTATGTGGTCGGTAGTATGGCGAGAATCGAGTCACTTTTCCACCGCGCGAGAGTGGAAAGCCTCGGGTTTGTGGCTATAAACAGCAACGCCGCTAACCCGAATTACGCGAGTGACTCGGCGGAGAGAACCAGAGAAGCGTGTGAGAAGGGGATTCCCTACCCGTTTCTGATAGATGTGGACCAATCGGTCTCTGCGGCGTGGGGTGCTGAGAGGACACCGGAGTTCTACCTGGTGGACAGGGAGGGGAAGGTTGTCTACCGTGGGAGGTATGACGATTCACCGAAGAATCCGCTACACGCCACGACAAGTGAGTTCATGGACGCGCTTGAGCAGTACCTCGCTGGAGAGAGCATTACCACGACGCGCACCGATTCAGTCGGTTGTTCTGTCAAATGGGTCCTCTGAAATGGGTCATACCATCCCGGCAAGTTTTGCGGAACAGGGTGCCGCGTGGGGTCCACTGCCGTGCACACACGCTACCCATTGAAAACCGCGAATTAATCGCCAAGGCTCGCTTTTCGTTGGATGTGGTTATGCTCCCTTGCACACCCCTCATCGCTCCCAAACCGTGGTCGGCTTCCGGTATCACAAGCGAAGCCGTTGGATGTGGCTTCACCCCCCTCATGCACCCTCTGCCCACCGTGAACTAACTGCCGAGGCCAGACATTCGCCGGACGTAGTCGGTATAATTCCCCGGATAGACATTCAACCCCCCATCTCCCGGCAACTCCCAAATCGTATCACACACTTGGTCGAGAAACCACCTGTCGTGACTGACGGCAATCAGCGCCCCATCGTACTCCCTCAGCGATTCTTCAACCGCCTCCCGAGCATCGGCATCAAGGTGATTTGTCGGCTCATCGAGCAACAGCAGGTTGTTCTCCTCCAACAGGAGTTTGAGCATCGCCACCCGCGCCCTCTCACCGCCACTCAACTTCTTCATCGGCATCTTCACTTGGTCGGAGGTGAACTGAAACCTTCCCAGCAGCGCCCGAACATCACCATAAGCCATCTTCGGGCGCAATTTCTGAATCTGTTGTTCTGGACTCAAGGAGAAATCAATCGTTCTGTGGTCTTGGTGGAAGTAGCCACTCTGCACCCCGGGTTTTACCTCTAATTCTCCACCATCGAGGGATAATTCACCGATGATGAGCCGCAGAAGAGTCGTCTTTCCAGCCCCATTTGGCCCGACGATTCCTATCCGCTGTCCTCGCCCCACACTGACCGTCACATCATTGAGAATCGCTCTCCCGAGCCCCTCGAAAGTCAGGTTGGCTTTGCGGAAATCAAGCACCTCCAGAGAAGATTTTTCAGCCGATTTGAGAGAGAACTTCAGCGCCTTTCGTTTCTTCGGTTTCAGCGATTTTAACCATTTCAACTCTCTTTGTGCGCGCATAATCATGTGATGTTTCTGTGAAATTGACTTGTCATATTTGTTCGCCCTCTTCATCGACTGGAGAGCCCCACTCAACCTTTTGATCTCCTTGCTCACTTTGTCCATCCTCTCCTCAAGAGTTTGGAGGAACAACTCCTTCTGTGAGAGGTATGAGGAATAATTCCCCGTATATCCGCGAACACCCCCTCTATCCACCTCAACTATGTTGTTGCACACTCTGTCGAGGAAATATCTGTCGTGACTGACGATGAGCAGCGCCCCCTCAAAACTGACGAGGAACTCCTCCAGCCACCCGAGAGTCTCGAGGTCGAGATGGTTCGTCGGTTCGTCCAAAAAGAAGAGGTCTATCTCCCCCAACCCCACGAGTTGTCGGGCCAGTGCCACCTTCGCCCTCTCCCCCCCCGAGAGTTGTGATATGGAAATGTCAAGAGGATGGTGTGCGAGGTCAAGTGCTTTGAGAATCTCACTTGCATGGCCGGCGGCGTCTGCGCCGCCGGAGCGAGCCATCGTCGCTTGCAGTTCTTGGTAACGGTCCATCGATTTCTGCCACTCGCCATCATAGAAGGCTGGGTCGGCCATCAGAGTTTCAATCTCAGCGATTTCATCTTCGATTTCCTGAAATTGGCGACCACGTCGATTCAATTCCTGCTCAAGCGTCGCCTCCTCCTCGATATCGCGCACCTGCGTGAGAAATGCGATGCGTAGGGCAGGTGCGAGAGTAATGTCTCCAACATCTTGGTCTTGCTCGGAAATTGTGCGTAGCAGAGTGGTTTTTCCCGCTCCGTTGTGACCCACGACACCAATTCGGTCTCCCTCATCAATTCGCAGGTTGATGCCTTCAAGAATGTGAAGTGCGCCGAACGATTTGTGGACATCGTCAAGGCGAACCAGTTCACGCGCCAATCCCACACCTCCCCTCTCAATAACTCAGGGCAAGCCCCTTTCACCCATCCTCCGAGGGCGACCCCCTCATGGCTTCACCGGTCACAGGGTAGTGATAATCAACAGGATTCGGAATTCAAATTTGAATGGTGAGGATTGGCAATCCGTCGACTGTCAAAGGAGGTGATGAGTTAGTTATCTTCAAACCGCATGGCGGGACTCATCTTGGTGATGGCAGTGGAGTTGGGTGAAGTAGGGGATTGGGTTCTCGCCCAGACCGGCCTCACGGTTGTCGTTCAGGAGAGGGTGGTGGTCTCCCTTGTCGGCATCACTCTTGTTTGGCTGTTGCGCACCCTTCTCGTTCGCGCCTTCGATGCCCGAATAGAGGACGATGACAAGGTCTATGCTTGGCGGCGCGGGGTGACTTGGGCCAGTTACATCGTTGTTCTGCTGGTACTCCTGAGAATCTGGATAGATGGGCTGACCGGATTTGCCACCTTCTTCGGATTGGTTGCCGCTGGTGTAGCCATCGCACTCGCCGCACCACTTCAGTCGATGGCGGCGTGGCTCTACATCCTCGTCTATCGGCCCTTCACCATCGGAGACAGAATCGTCATCGGCGAGCAGATGGGAGATGTCGTCGACATCCGTCTATTCTCCACAGTCATCTATGAATTGGGTGATTGGGTCGGTCACGAGCAGTCGACAGGAAGAATAATCCACATCCCCAATAAACTCGTACTTGAGGAGACAGTCCTCAATGCCAGCCGCGGCTTGGGGTTGCTCTGGAATGAATTGGATGTACTCCTCACCTTTGAATCAAATTGGCAGTCGGCCAAGGATATTCTGTTCGGCATACTTTCCACCGAGGTCGAAGAGAAACAGGCCGAGGCGGCCAAGAAGGCGCGTAAGGCAAAGCGAGAGATGAAGGTGAAAATAGGTCGCCTTGAGCCAGTGGTCTACACCAGCACCCGCGAGTCAGGAGTTTTCCTATCCATGCGCTACCTCTGTAATGTGGAGGAGAGAAGAGTGAGTGAACACCGAATATGGGAAGCGGTCCTCACCGAGTTTGCCAAACACGATGACATAGACTTCGCCTATCCCACCCAGCGCGCTTTTCTCAACATGTACGAAGGCAAGTCAGCCCTGCGCGGCACCGAAAAACCACTCTGAGTTGTAGAGGATTCACCGGTTCATCCAATGTGGTTGTCTGGATAGATGGCGAACAGGCTACCATCACCGGAAAATGTGGCGTAGAATAGGTAGTCGCCACTTGGATGGAAGGCCAACGGCAAAGGTGAACTGATTTGCGAGGCGAAGACAGTCGTCTCCGCCTGCCAGCCTTGTGGGGTGGTATCGTTTTCACTGAAATCGATGCGAACAATTTCGTGGCCAACTGGAACGAGTGTATTCCAAGAGCCGAAAACGGTGGCATAAACCGTATGACTCCCACCCGGAAAAGGTGAATCGGTTGGCCGGAATGCCAAGTTGTTCAGGCTTGAGTGTGGTGTCCAGATGGCCACCGGCCCGATTGTGCCCTCTGGAATCGGAGTTTCAGGTCCATCTTCGGGCCAACCGTAGTCCTCACCGGCGATGAGAAGGTTCACCTCTTCGGGGGGGTGGTCACCCTCCCAATCGCGCCCATTGTCACTGAACAGGTATCCCATATCGGGCACCCAAGTTCCATGAAATGAGTTGCGCACCCCGCTCGCCAACACACCATGCTCTCCATTTTCCGGATTGACCCAGAGCAAAGCTGCATTTCGCTCATCTTCCTCCACACAGATGTTGCAGGTCGAGCCAACATGCCAAATCACCGTCTCGTTCAACATGATGTCAAGATTGTTCGTCTGGTGGTTCCCCGTCGGTACACCATCAATCAGCACCCATCGTTCGCTGTTCTTCACGGCATTCATCCAATCAGAATCCAATCCCGAATGGTTGATGCGGGTCAGTCTGCCTCGGTCGGAGACTAGGACGAAGTCGTTTTGGATGAGAATGTCGTGAGGTTGATAGAATCCATCAAGCCATACTGAATCCCCACCAGTTCGTTTCCACTCCAAACCCGCTGTGCTGTAGTTGAACTGCAGTTTTCGAATGGTGCCACCATCTCGGTCGCAGACCAGCAGGGCGGTATGATTCACCCATTCGAGGCAGGCAGGGCCACCGAGGTCGTCTGCAACCCTTTCCACTTGAAACCCATCTGCAACATTGGTATCTGCGAATTCCGTGTAAGGGATGATGTGTTCTCCCAAGAGCATGAGTAGCAGTGCGACGACAAGGAAGAGTGGTCCGACGCGATGGCCGCCCCCACCCTCTTTCATTGGATTAGAAAGGTCGGGCGTATTCGTTTATGGTTTCTGAAATTCTCAGTAATTGATTGTACTTCGCAGTTCTGTCGGTTCGGCAGGGTGCGCCGGTCTTGATTTGACCCGCGTTTGTGCCGACAGCGAGGTCGGCAATCGTCGCATCTTCAGTCTCGCCGGAACGGTGGCTGACGACAGTGCTGAAGCCGGCCTTCCAAGCCGTTGACATCGTCTCCAACGTCTCAGTCACCGACCCAATTTGGTTCAATTTGATGAGAATCGAGTTGGCCGACCCATCAGAAACCCCTCTCTCAAGTCGCGCCTTCTGAGTCACGAACAGGTCGTCACCGACGATTTGGCAACGGCTGCCTTCACCCTTGGTGAAGGCATCCCAAGAAGCCCAGTCATCCTCATGAAAACCATCTTCAATGGAGAGGATGGGGTATTCATCAAGCCATCCAGAGTACAATTCACCGAGTCGTTCACCGGTGATTTCGTCGCCATCGATGTGGTATTTCCCGCCTTGGTAGAACTCACTCGCGGCACAGTCGAGAGCGATGCCGATCTGTTCAGTCGAGTAGCCCGCCCCTTCGATTGCCCTGACCATGTATGACAGCCCCTCTTCGTTGGCAGGCAGGTTTGGTGCGAATCCACCTTCATCTCCAACACCCCCAAGGAGACCGTCCTGCTTGAGCGCTCCCTTCAATGCGTGATAACACTCCACACCTGCTCTGAATGCGGTGGGAAAATCGTCGAATCCATGCGGGACGACCATGAATTCCTGCACATCGACATTCGAGTTTGCATGACTTCCGCCGTTGAGGATGTTCATCATCGGAACAGGTAGACTTGCTCTGACGTCACCCCTTTCTGCCGCGTCGCATCCCGCACCGACGCCACCGTTGGCGATGTGTTGCCACAGGGAGAGGCCGTTCACTTTCGCGGCGGCCCGCAGGGCCGCCACGCTCGCTCCGAGAATCGCATTCGCTCCGAAGTTGGATTTGTTTGCTGTCCCATCGGCTTCACTCATCACAGAATCAATCGCCGACTGGTCGGTGACATCCATTCCGATGAGCAGGTCGCGGATTGGACCGTTGATATTTGCAACCGCAGTATCAACACCTTTGCCCATCCAGCGGGAAGAATCCCCATCTCGCAGTTCAAGTGCTTCGTGAACTCCGGTTGAAGCACCACTCGGAACGATTGCCCGTCCGGCGAGTTTTCCAGCCACAAAACAGTCCACCTCGACAGTAGGATTTCCTCGGCTGTCAATGACCATTCGTCCGCGAATATCGCTGATGGCTCTATTCATCACTTTCGCCCTACCCCTTCGGTCACGCAAACGGTTGGATAACCTTGCGCCCTATCCCGACGACTTGAACCGCCCTTCCACTTCTTGAAACAAGGGGCTTGCGAAGGAATCTCACCAGCGTAGACCCCATTCAGCGGTTGAGCCAGCCGAGCCAGCGAGCGACCTCATTCTGGATGGTCGGGACATCCTCTTCAGAGTCGCAACTCAGGATGTAGCACAACTCCTCGTTGCGTGGCGAGATTGAGAACAATTCAACCGAAAAGAGAGAATCATCTTCGCTCTTTACCTCCTTTCTCCTGTCATCGATGAAACAGTGGACCATCCCCTTCGGGTAATGTTGAACCCTCCCCCCTCGCGGGTCACAGACCACTACACTCTTGTCAAGAAAGATGACAGCCGAACCATCATCTGGGTTAGTGGAATGACCGAGAATCCTGCACCCCTCCAACATCGTAGCCACATCGACATTGTACCACGATATGTGATTCTCACAACTGTCGAGATTGCTGACATCATCAAGAAACTCTTGAACTCTGAGTTGGCTTAAGGGCGATTCTCCGCCACTCTGCATGTACCCTTCCAACGGCTCAGCCCATTTGAACCCGATGATAGGAAACCGACCCGAATCATCGCTAATTGTATCTCTTACTGAGATAAAAAAACCTTCAAGAACCATCCGAACTGCTTCGGTAAAGTAACAACTATTTTACCACATTTCGGAAAGATACCCCCGAATGATAGCAAGAAGGACCACATATCCGAGCAGTTATATACGAAATGCGGAAGCGAAGCCCATGACAACAGACGCCACAGACAAGGCGATTCTCAACGCCTTGCGCGACAATTCGAGGACTTCATACGTAGAACTTGCCAAATCGTGCAATGTTTCAGAGCGAACGGTGCGAACCCGCATGAAGAAACTCGAGGAGGAGGTCATCCAGCGCTACACCATCATAGAGCGCGGTGTGGGGCTTTCCGCTCTTGTGCGTGTGAAGTTGGGCCCTGGGACAGAGGTGGGAACTCTTGCCGGTGAGTTCGCCATGTGGGATGGAGTACTGACCTGCTATGAGGTGGGCGGGGGATTGGATGCCGACCTTCTGTTGGTTGTTTCCGTCTCAGACACCCATACGCTACGCGAATTGCTGGACAGGATTTGGCTGACGGCTCCCGATGCAGCGGTTGTCGAGACCCATACAACTCTCATCATAGAGCAATACTGAGGCCGTCATTCACACTGTTGCCTGAGAGCCACCGTTGCTGAATTTTGGGTGGCGTGGATTTTGTGTTGGCCGTCGATGGCGGTTCTGCGCCGAAGACCTCCGGATGATTGGGTGGCGTGGATGCGGTGTTGGATGTGAATGGCGGTTCTGCGCCGAAGACCTCCGGATGATTGGGTGGCGTGGATGCGGTGTTGGCAACGATTCAGAGTGAAGCAAGCCACTTTTCGATACGACTGAGCCCCTCTCTAAGAGTCTCCTCATCACAGGCATACGAGATTCTGACGAACCCCTCACCCCCTTCGAGGATTCCACCAGGGATGAGTTGGACCTTCGCTTCTGCAAGAGCGCGAGTTGCGAAGGTGATGGAATCCATTCCCGTTCCAGTGATGTTGACGAAGCCGTAGAACGCCCCCTCCGGAGCCGGCATGGAGAGAGTGGGGATGGCGGCGACGGCATCCATCAGAATGCGCCGCTGCGAGAGATAGGATTTCTTGAACTCCGACACGAACCCATCGATTTCGGGGTCGAGTGCAGCGAGTGCGGCATCCATGAGGAATGACGGAATGTGGGAACAGGCATTGGCCTGAAGTTTCCCCATCGCCCTCATCACTTCACTTGGGCCGGTGACCACGCCGATGCGCCAACCGGTCATGGCGAACGACTTGCTCCATCCAGTGATGGTGATGACTCTCCCCTCCCCTCCTGCAAGGCTTGCCGGTGAGAGGTGGGGCCACTCAGTCCAGTTGAGGCGCGCATAGATCTCATCTGAAATCACCCACAGGTCATTCTCTTCAGCAATCTTGAGAAGTTCAGTAATCTCTTCTGGAGTGTAGACCGCCCCAGTTGGATTGTTCGGAGAATTGATGACCAGCATCTTCGTTCTCTCGGTGATAGCGGCTCTGACAGCATCCAAGTCGGGGTGGAAATCATTTGTTTTGACAGGCACATGCACAGGTTTGAGTCGCAGCATCCGGCACTGTATGTCGTAGGATGGCCATGCTGGTGCGAGAAGTATGACCTCGTCGCCCGGCTCACAGCAGACCATGAAGGTGTAGAGCAACGCCTGTTTTGCCCCCGGAGTTATGATGACCCTCTCTGTTGTGGTGGAGATTCCATATCTTTCACTCAATCTCTCTGCCGACGCTCGGCAAAGTTCCAGAGAACCTTCTGAACGAGTGTATTTCGTGTTGCCAGCCTGTAGTGATTCAATGGCGGCTTCGACAACCGGATTCGGAGTATCGAATCCGGGTTCACCAACAGTCAGGCGAACCACGTCTGACGGTGGTGCCGCGAGAAATGGTTTGATGCCGGCCGGCAGGCCGACAAAATGCTCGGCGATGTCCACCATTCTATTCGACTCCAAGCCCGTCATCACTGCCGAGCAGGAAGAATGCGAAAAAGCCGTCTTGAAAGAACCTTGTGACACAGCCGCCGAAGGTTTAGGTTGGCAGTAGCGTTTGCTCGCGTTGAAATAGGAGACCCCATTCGGCAAGAATACGAGGCACAGGTAGCAAAGCCCGGTTACGCGTTCGACTGCAGATCGAATCCACGTGAGTTCGAATCTCACCCTGTGCTCCTTGTAGGGGGGCTGCCGCCGTAGGGGGGCTGCCGCCCCCCTTACAATCCCCCCGTGACGAATAATCATTGATTTCAACAAACGCGAATGTATCTTCGTCAGTTGGAATCGCTCGGGAGGAAGATTCGGCCACAGCCGAATCGACTTCAAATCGTTCCCGCTAAGATGAAGTCCTCGGCAAATGCACCGACTCCTGACCCTACGGGCATACATCCCATACTCCTGTGAACCGGATCGGGTAGTGAGGCATTACCCCATCCTTGGTTCTCTAGGGAGGTGATTACAGGAAATTCCAACCATCGTTCACTGAACTCCCCCTCGTGTTCCGCCTTCGTAATGGGTGGTAGTGAAGAGCTGAGCCGAGGCATAGTTCATCCGACCTCCCTCGTTGCTGAGGGAGAAATGAAAAGTTGAGCCAAGCCATAGTTCGCGGAGGTGGCCGCGAACTCACATCTGATGGATTCTGCTTTCATCGGATTTTATCAGGGGGTTTCGAAAGGGGGGTCCGCCCCCTTCGGGTGGGGGCCGCCCCTTCGCTTGTCGCTTTCGTTCAACCCCCATCATTGTCCCAAGAGTGAACGGTTTCTGGCTCGGCGACAGCGGTACTTCCACTTTCGTCATCCTTCTCGAAGTCCTTTTCGGTCACTCGTACCACATTCATTCCGAGGGCAGTGACATCACCACTCGTAAGCGGTTCACGCTTGCCCCCATCATCGACACTTGCTCCAGCGATTCTCGTGAAGAGATGGTAGTTGGAGAGGTTGCCAGCCTGTGCCATTGCTTTATGGCGATGTTTGGAGAGAAGTATCAGAAATCTCACAAATCTCACACCGGCGAGGTGGATTTGGACTCGTATAGGGAGATTCGCAGAAGCGCTTTTCCATAGAAACAATCGGCTCGCCCGTCGCCTCGCCGGCTGAATCCTGAATCCAGCCTTCGTCAATGTGGTTGCCAGCGCCGCCGACTTGGTAAAGCAGAAGACCAGAGGCGGCGTGAAACTCCCCATTGTCTGTCCACTTATTATCGGGTCTTGCCCAGCCCTCTCGATGGCTATTCGGACCAGTTCGTGTGACAGGCCGATACCCCGTTTTTCCTTGTCGACGATGACAGTCGCCAACTCTAGAGCGGCCCCAATCCTGCGCAGTTCACAATGCCCCGCAGGACGCCTCTCACCATAGAGTGTGACATGGGGGGTGCGGGAGAGGTGCTTCGCTTCCCTTTCATGGTTTGACTTCGGAGGTCGCACATCCAATTCTTCAGACAGGACCTCGGCCAGCCATGCCTCGGTGCTCATCTGCTCCATCAGACATCACCTTCAGGCCCACTTCTCAGGGACTTCCACATCGAGCGATGCTCACCTATTCCTTCGACTGGGTAGGTGGGGCCGAAACATTCCCATCCCTGTGAGCGATAGAACGGGATGGCGGCGACTCTCGCCTGCAGGAATCCGGTGCAGTCGCCCCAATGAAGTTGGGCTTGCTGTTCCAGCAGACGGAGGATGGTGGCGGCATGCCCTCTTCGCTGATGCTCAGGGAGCGTACCCATCTGTCGTATCTGTACTGCGGGGCGCAGGTCTTCTGGTGGCGGCAGGTTGCGCCCCGCCGCGTCTGAATGCCCATCTCGTGACAGAGGCGGGAAATCTGGGCAGGTGGCAGCATCACTGGCGGCGGTGTCAGCACAGCCGCCGAACGAATCGTTTGGAATGAGGTGGATTCTCCCGACGGAGACCACCTCTCCAGCCTCAGCCTCCACCCATGCGTGGATGGCGTTGTCATCATCATCCAGTTCGGCCGAACTCGGTGGAAATCCCAAAGGTTGGCGTAATACCCTGTATCTCGCCTCAAAATACCCTACGGGTGGACGGGCGTGCGGGCGGGCGGGCGCGCTTAGGTAACGAACCTGCACATCCACCATGCCTTCGCAAGAACCCCCCTCACCCATCACTTTGACCCCTTCGTGGTAAGGCGGGGAAACGGTTGTGTAGGGGGCTTGAGTACTCAACGATTCATTCCGATTCACCGTCGATGACGGCCAACGCCAACTCGGCGGTGACGAATTCCTCGCTCATCACCGCCACAATCGCTTCGTGGTACTGCTCCATTGAGGTCAGATTGGTATAAAGCGAATTGCGAATCAACTCCATCGGAGGGGTGACATCTGCTAGGTCAAGAGCGGTACGGAACATCACTTCACCACTCTCCCCCTCCATCTCGAAGGAACCATAGACGGTCCGGCAGTTCAGCAGGTTGAGCAGGTTGCACACCTCTCTTTCACGACCCTTTGGCGTGGTGGTTTTGGTTATCAGGGAATAGAAGATGATCTGTTCAGTCTCCTCGCGAGCCACCCCAAGAACATCCCATTCTATCCCACTGGTGGAGAAGATTGCGCGGACGATCTGCTCATCGGGGAATTTGTGGAAATTCCACTCATCGGCATCGAGGAACTCGCAGAGTTTGGCATACAGAGATGTCATCAGGATATACCTCGGGGATACTTCGTGTGGAGTTCTGTTTTTAATTAGAACGGAAATATATTTCAACATTTATGAACGAAAAGGGGCTTTTTTTTTAGTACATTTCAACTTCGCATATTTTTTCTGATGATTGAATGCTTCATAACAGGTCGGGTATTTATGATAGATGGTTCGTATGCGAGCGTTCAATGTGTTGTTAGTAGGTGCTGGAGGCATCGGAAGTCAGATGATAGACATGCTGATTCCGGCTCTTTCAGCGGGAAGATTCAGTGATAATGTAGGTGGAATACAGATCCACATCATGGATGATGACAGGGTTGAGACGGAGAACATCTGCCACCAGCGATATGAACCTCGGATGGTGGGCAGGACCAAGGTTGAGGCGGTTGCTGAAAGAATGGAGCCGCACCTCTCTCCCTCTCTCACTCTGACACCTCATCCAATCAGATTGGAGAGTGGCGACCAACTCGCCGGCTTCGACCTCTGCGTGGTAGCGGTGGACCGGCCGGCTGCTAGAAGATTGGTGCATGACAACAGCGAATGTTGGCTTGACCTCAGGTGCTGTGGAGATGGGATGGTCGCCCTCAACAGTGGTTGCGACAAACACTTGGTTGCCACCATGACTCCTCTCGACACCGCTCCGGCTTCGTGCCAGATTCCCGGTTCCATCGAATCCGGTAATGTGCAGATGGGCTTCGCATTGGCTGCGGCACACGGCAGCCAATGGGTCATCCAGAATCTGAGAAGGATGGCCGGTCTGCCGCACCGGCCCACACCAGCACGAATCTATTCCTTGACTTTCGGAGAACTCCAATTTCCCGAAATCCGATCTGGTGCTGAGACGGGTGGCAACGCTTCGAAGTCATCGGGCGGCGCTGAGACGAGTGGCAACGCTTCGAAGTCATCGGGCGGCGCTGAGACGGGTGGCAACGCTTCGAAGTCATCGGGCGGTGCCGGATTGGGAGAGTATTTCCCACCCCGTGAACATGCGGCCACCGAAGAAGGAGGTGGCGTCTGATGGCTGTAGCTAGACCACCAGTCACACCTCGGCTTCATCCGATGCGGAATATCATATCCGCCATCGGTGACGACGACCTGTGGGGCGATGCGGTACGAGAGTCGATGGCGTGGCTCGGCTTGAACGGCTTCTGGTCCGAATTCTATAAGTTCAGCGAAATAACCTCAGTAGAAGTCAGTATGCTCATCGACGCCGAGGACAATTGTTTCGTAGATTGGGGGACTGAGTCTCGCGTCGGTCTCAACCCGCCTGCGGGTGGCATCGTGCCGTTCAAGGTGTGGGTTCACACCCACCCATTCGGTTCATCGTACTGGAGTGCCACCGATAGAAACACGCTGGCCATCGCCAGCGCGGCGAGGATTCTCGACAGTGCGCTGGTCCTTGGCAGAGGTGAAAGCAAGATGACCCATTGGTTTGCCGAGGGGACGACGCCGTCTCTGGCCGATTCCGGACCCCTCCACAACTGGAGTGAAGAGGCCGTCAAGGTGTGTGAATCAGAATTTTCCCCTTGGGAAGTGGAGGTGAAATCATGAGTGGATATGTAAGAATGCCAAAAGATGATGATGAGAGACGCAGAGCAGAACTGGCCGCGGCATTAGGCGCTGGCATCACGATTGCTGAATTCGCCGAAAAGACAGTCGGAGAACCAGTCGATTCGGATTTTGTCGAGGAGATCACCTCGCGTATTAATCGGGCGAAGGAACTCAACGAGGTCTTCGACTTGAAAGCAGAGATTGAAAACCTTTGGAAATGGCGACAGGAGATGGCATGAACACATCATGATGAAACATGAAACTGTCTTGTTCAAGACCTCTGAAGAGTAAAATAAGAGTAATGCATACGAATGAACGACTCCATGGTGATACAATGGCTACCGGGCAGCAGTTAGTGGACAAGGGGAAGGACGACAGAGAGCGCATAAAAAAATTGACCGCCGCTTTCAATATCTGGTCCAAGGAAGACCCCGAATCATTCAGAAAGGTGGCTCCAGACCTGCTCAGACTCGGTGTGGACAGAGCTTCAGGGGCGAACCCTCGGTCTTTGCGGAGACTCGAGAATTGGCTTACAAATGAATGGCTTGTCCAAGACTTTGACGGGATGATAGAATACGACAAATCCCCCACCATCCTCGAAGAACTCGCACAGGAGGGCGCACTGAACAAGAATCGTTTCAAGGGTGAGAAGCGTTCTTGGCTTGATTCACTCGATGAGAAGTTTCCATCCGCTGAGGGAGACAATTCGCGTGATTTCCGTCGCTGGGATAGGCATGTGCGCGATCAATTCATCATTTTAGGGATGATAGCGCAGCGAGAAAACGGTGTTGACCAGGGCGAAATCGCCCGCAGCGGTCTTGGAATTGTTTTCAAGGATGAGGCGAGCCGCCGATATGCGGCCAATGTGGTGAGAGCGGCAAAAATTGCGCTGACCAGACTCGCTCAGAATCAGGCAGGTATCAAGGCTGGGATATTTGCCACATCTCAAGGGCATGGCCTACGCCGCATTCACATGTTTGAGGATGAAGCAATGAGGGAGTTGACCCTCAGATGGCTCGCCACCCATCCGGCAAGGATATTGATTCCGAATGTCCCAGAGTAACTCCGAGCGCCACTATATGGTGGAGTAGGCAGGAATTCATCATCATCATTCTGATGGATTGTTATCGCGCCGCCGGCTTACGGCATCGTCTCTACGCCAATACCCACCACTTTCACGCACCTGCTGATGTGGTCAACCGCATAACGGGGGGGGCGGCGGGGGTGTCACCCCTCGATACATTCCTCTCACCGACTGCTCATGAGCAACCGGTGGTCGAGCCACATTCGGCACACTTCAGACAGGTCCCGCTTCTGTGCATCCTGCTGCCACCGCAGGTCGCACAGATGTCACCGGTGAAACCCCGTTCGCGGGCGATTCGCATGCGCTTCTGTTCAGCGGTTTCGCTGACATCGAGTGTGAGTTGGATTTCCCTCTTCTCACCCTCATGTCTGATTACACCATCGGGCGTGGATTCAGGTCTGCTGATTGACATCGCGTTGAGGTCCTCCTCGGAAACCTGAGCGAGGTCTTCCCGCCCGAGATACTGGATAGCCAATTCTCTGAACAGATAGTCGACGATGCTAGTAGCCATCTTGACTCTGTTGGAGCCACCCTGAACCATTCCACTCGGCTCGAACTTCTGGAATGTGAACGATTTGACGAAGGCATCGAGCGGGACTCCATATTGCAGCCCGATGGAGACGGCGATGGCGAATTGGTTCAGCATCGAGCGCCACGCAGCCCCTTCCTTGGAGGTGGTGATCATTATCTCACCTACCTTTCCATCTTCATAGGTACTCGATGTGAGATAGACTGTGTGGCCACCCACTCTTGCTTTGATAGTGTGCGACCCGCGGCTGTCGGGCAGCGGTCTGCGGGTGGCGACATACGCTGCGGTGACAGCCTGTGCGACCGCACTCGCTTGTGGTTCGGGAAGCGGAAGCCGCCTCGCTACCTGCTGGATGACGACCTCCTCTTCATCCTCCTCTTCGACCACTATCGACGGTGGGACGAGAGAGGACCGCAGTGGTTGTGAGAGTTTGCTGCCATCTCGGTATAGGGCGCACGCCTTGTTTCCGGTCTTCCAACTGCGCATGTAGGCGTCTTGAACATCGTCGATGGAAACATCACCGGGCATGTTGATGGTCTTTGAAATTGCACCGGAGATGAATGGCTGAGCCGCAGCCATCATGTCGATGTGCGCTTCCCAGCGAATTGAACGGGT
Source organism: uncultured Candidatus Poseidoniales archaeon (assembly GCA_964342465.1). Classification (GTDB taxonomy): domain Archaea; phylum Thermoplasmatota; class Poseidoniia; order Poseidoniales; family Thalassarchaeaceae; genus MGIIb-Q1. Next base: position 147,230 of record CAYFFQ010000003.1, read on the forward strand.
GCCGTAGGCGCCGCACGGCTGGGCGCAGTCGAAGACTGCCAGATGCTCATTTTTCAGGTGCGGCGCGCCCTCGATGGTGACTCGGCCGAAGAGATAATCATTCGCCGCATTGATTTCACTGTCTGAGTATCCCAGATGTGAGAGAACATCGATGAACGGGTTGGCCAAGTCATCCTCACTAAGATGGAGAGTCTGGCGACAGAAGTCCTCGCCGAGAACATTCGGAGAGACAAGGCTCCTCACATCGAGGACATCAGCGTAGGAATTGTCCATCATGGAGAACTCCGATTCGGTGAATCCCTTCTCCACCAACGAGGCGGTGTTGATGGTCGGACAGCCTGAGAATGAACCGGTTCCCATCACGTAGTTGATGATGTCAGACACCTCCCCCGTCTTGTAACCGAGATTGGTCAGACCGGAGTTGAGACCGGTGACGGGGATTCTGAGGGTCCCACCACCCGCCAGTGTCTTGTACTGGACGATGGAGAACATCGGTTCGACACCAGTAGAGTCAGCCCCCATCACCAGGCCGATGGTTCCAGTAGGGGCGATGACTGTGGTCTGGGCGTTCCTGTATCCATTCTCCTCCCCGAATATGAGGGCGGAATCCCATGCCGAGCGCGCCGCTTCGAGCAGGTCGTTGGGACATTTCTTGGCATCGATTCCAACCGGTTTTACGGTCAGATTTTCATATTCCTCTTCAGCCACATCATAGGCGGCTCGGCGATGATTTCGTATGACTCTGAGCATCTGTTCTCGGTTCTTCTTAAACTGTTTAAACGACCCGAGGAACGAAGCCATCTCCGAAGAGGTCTTGTAGGATTCACCAGTCATTATCGAGGTGAGTGCTCCACATATCGCATATCCTCGTGGGTCATCATAAGGAATACCCATGTGCATGAGTAGAGAACCGATGTTACAGAAGCCAAGCCCGAGAGTTCTCGTCTCGTAGGAGAGGCGCGATATCTGCTTGGAAGGGAATTGAGCCATCTGTACGGAAATATCGAGGGTTGCCGTCCACAGGCGGATGGTGTGGACATAGTCGTGGATGTTGAAGACACCCCTCTCTTTGTCATAGAAGTGAAGGAGGTTGATGCTCGCGAGATTGCACGCGGTATCATCCAAGAACATGTATTCACTACACGGATTGGAGCCGTTTATCCTGCCACTTTCAGGACAGGTGTGCCATTCGTTGATGGTCGTGTCGAACTGGACACCGGGGTCAGCGCATGACCACGCCGCATGGGCGATGTCATTCCACAACTCTTGCGCCGGCATGGTTTTGCAGGGTCGTGCTTGTCGCTTCTCTTCTGCGGCCTTCATCTTCTCAGTCCGATGATAGAGATGCCAATCCCCTCCATTCTCGACGGCGTTCATGAACTGGTTCGGGACGCGGACCGAATTGTTGCTGTTTTGACCGGACACGGTGAGATAGCCGCTGCCCTGCCAATCGGCATCGAACTGTTCGAAGGACATCGCTTTGTACCCCTGTCGGGCGAGGTCGATTATTCGCTTGATGTGAGGTTGGGCGATTTTTGCATTGACCGCCCTCTTGACCGCCTTGGCCAATTCGATGTTTTCACCTAAGTCACATTGCTCCTCCAACTCACCGGGATGCGAGTTGATGGCGGCCATGATTGAGTTGGCGTGCTTCTGTAGGGATGCGGCGCCTGCGATCAGCGCCGAGACCTTCTCCTCCTCCTTCATCTTCCAGCCGACATACTCCTCTATGTCAGGATGGTCGAGGTCGAGGGTGACCATCTTGGCGGCACGGCGGGTCGTGCCACCCGATTTGATGGCTCCAGCGGCTTTGTCGAGAATCATCAGGAATGAGAGCAGACCACTGCTTTGGCCGCCGCCGGAAAGAGGCTCCCCGTCACCTCTGATGTTGGAGAAGTTGCTGCCGGTTCCAGAACCGAACTTGAAGAGCAGAGCCTCTCGCGCCACAAGGTCGGTGATTCCTCCCTCACCCACCAACTTGTCCTGAATGCTCTGGATGAAACAGGCGTGAGGCTGTGGCCTTTCGTACGCATTCACGGATTTCCTGTCTTCACCGCTCTTTGGGTCGACATACCAATGTCCCTGAGCAGGCCCCTCGATGCCGTAGGCCCAATGGAGCCCGGTGTTGAACCACTGTGGGCTGTTGGGCGCCGAGCGTTGACTGGCTAGAAGGTAACACATCTCGTCGTAATATGCGCGCGCGTCTGTTTCGGTGGCGAAGTAGCCGTGATTCCAACCCCAATAGGTCCAACACCCAGCCAGACGATGGAAGAGTTGCCAACCACTCGTCTCCTTGCCGTCCCAGTTGTCTGTCCCGCTCCTCTTTGACAGGTCGGGCTCAGACCTCCACAACCACTCGGGAACCCCCTCTTCGGGAATTTTTACAAGATGGTCCATACCAGGTACGACCCTGCGAAGATACTTGTCCGCGGCAACTTTGCCGGGCACACCATCGAATCCGTAAGGGAATCTCACATTCTCTATTTTGCGGACGGTGTTACCCTGTGCATCCTTCAGGTCGATGTCGGTTTCAGACCATTGGAACTGCTCCTCCACCGATTTGCCCGGGGTAGTGAATCTACGCTCGATGACGAGGCCGATGTCGCCTTCACCGATGCTCTCTGATTCACTTTCCGATGTCAACATTCTTCCTCCTCCGCGGCTCCTTGCGCCCACACGGCGGTCTGTTCACTTGCGAAGTGCCGACCTCGTGCGAGCGGGATTCTTTTGCCCCTCAAGAGGGTTATTAATAGTATCCGCCGCTGAGAAGGGAGGTGGTGTAATTGATGCCGATTTTTATTCTCTTCCGAAAGTGAACTCATCCTCATTGAATGCGATATTCCGATATGAATTATTCATCATGGATACAATCTCTGACCATCTCACCGAAAAGTGCCGGCGGCCCCCTCATCACCGTCGATAGGGTCTCTTGTCCTCAATTTTGAAGCGGACGGATGGGTTTCCGGTCTTGGTGTAACTCTCATAGATGCGTGGGTGCGCCTTTTTGAACGCCTTTCTATCGAAGGCGGCGGCGGTCGACCTCTCCCGTTTCCAATTGCATACGCCTTCTATACCCTCGGCGACACCACAGAGAGATTTCAGTTCGACCTCCAGCCGCTCCGAGTTCCAATTCAGGTCTGCCAATTCGCTGTGCAGTCGCAGCCACTCAGCGTGCCACTTCTTCGCTGATGCGGAGCGTCTCTTAACATCGCTAGAGATGGTTGTCACACCACCGAATCTCTCCTTCTTTCCCTTGACCACCATGTGCAACTCTGAGGCGAATGTTGCGGGTTTGGGCTTCCCCTCAATTGAGAAGGACCCCTTCACCTTCTCCTTGTTGAGGGTGAATCTGTTGAATAAGGCTGACCGCTCACTCTCCAACCTTTTCGCATCGAACAGAATGCTCGGCGCCGGCATCGACTGAGTGGCGATGCCGTCGATACCAGCCGAATTTGCAGCCAACCGCCTCAACTCCCATTCGATAGCGGCCTGTTCGAGTTTGTGAACAATCCTTACCTTCTCATTCGCTATGTATTCTGAATACAATCGTTTTGCCTTCACCCCCGCCCTCTTCATCACACCATCAGAAACTTTGTCTCTGTGCGTCGCGGCCCTTTTCGCCTTGGTCTTGATGGCACTCATCTCCGCATTGACTCTGTTAGCCTCAGAAACAGCCAGCCGAAGTTGGCTGGGGGTGAGATTGAACCACTCGCCATGAACCCTCACTTCGGCGAAGCGATGGTGCAGGTGTGTCTCCAACGCATCTATGAATTCGGTGCGAATCGGTGGGGCGACTTCGATTATTCGGCGCGGGTTTCCCGTCTGGTGGTCGGACATCCGCGCCGCAACCGGACGGTCTCCATCGGTCTTGCCTATTTTCACATACTCACTGCCCTTTCCGGTCTCGAAGTTCTCCTCTCCGAGAAAATAGAGCCACCCGGGTTTCACTTTGATACCCATGAATCAACACTCTCTCCCTCCCCTTATCAACAATCCGAAACAACTCAAACCATGACCATTCTTGCGACGACGGAAGCAATCTGATGTAACTGATGGGTCGGATGGACAGCACAGATGGGATGTGAAGTCCGTCAAGGGAACTGCTTTGAATGAACAGCCACAGCCGATGACGAGCGGGAGAGCCCGCGACAGTCAGAGTTGGTCGAGATGCTGGCAGCAGAACAGATACTTCACGCCGCGATGATCCTCAGTGTAGAATCGGATGACGGTTATGACGAGGGCATCATCGCTAAGATTCAGACTGAGTTGGATTGCGATGATTCGGACAACGACGCGGCGATGGCCCACATTGAAAAACACCGTGATGAAGGACGATGGGGTGGCCGGCGTGAGGCCGTTCTCCATCGCTCGGCAGAGAGGCTGCGTCAAGCACAGAACGATGACCGGCTGCCGTCGGGTGGCCCGCTAGCCGATGAAATCTCGGGCCTCATTGGAGATGATGATGGAGAGGTGGACCCCTTCGCTGAACTCGGTATTGGTGGCGGCGGCGGTTTCAGCCCCGCAGCATCCGTGCGCATCAACGACCCCCTTGCCGCCTTCATGGACGATGACGAGGAAGAGGAGGAGATGGTCGTCGACGAATCCGGTTTCCTCGCTTTTCCCCCTCAAGAGGCCACAGACGACACCCCATCAGAAGAGCCGACCATGAAAGAGGTGGAAGAAGAACCCCCCGCAGGCGAAGAAGTTGAGGTTGAAGCGGAATCAGCAGAAGTTGACATAGACCCTGAGGAAGCATACAGAATGCTCATGTCCACATGCTGGATAGATGGGATTCTTGACCCCGCAGAGGCCAAACTTCTCGCCCGTAAGCGAGAGGAGTTGAACATCCCCTTCACCCGCCATCTCGAACTGCTCCGAGAGATGTTGGAGAGAGCAGCATGAGAGAGCACAGTACACCGTTCTGGCACGCATTGGAACTGGCGTGGTGTGGAGATGGCGCACTCTCCCTGCACAGCATCAGACTGTTGGATGCGATGCAGCGAATGATAGGACTCTCGGAGGGAGAGAGAGCACGCATCGAATCTCGGTTTGAGGAGGAGGTGGTCTTCTACCTGACGCGAGCTGGTTTTGGTTGTGGCGACCAGGCATTGGCGGCATGGGTGGGAACACTCACCTTCCTCGATGACCCAGCGAGCGGCGATGTGGCGCGGGCGCTCGGCAAGGCAGCACTACTCCGAGGCCTCTCACGCGAGAGGTGGAGTGAATCACACTCTTGGATGGAGCAGTTGGGCCTTGGAAGAGCATACGCCGAGGGGGTCTGGTTCGAAGGAGATGCTGCGGGAGAACTTGCCCGAGTTCCTGCTCTGTTGGTTCCAGTTGCTCAGACAATCGGGCTGATTGAGGCTGAGGATTGATCACTCAACCCGCGCTTCCCAAGTGATCTCAGCAGTGTGCTTCAACATGTTTGAGATGGTGCAGTATTTCTCATGACTCTGTGCTACAAGACGTTGTATGAGTTTTTCCGGTAGGTCAGTGCCACTCACCCGATAGACCATGTGAATCTTGGTGAACACTTTCGGATTGGTCGCACTTCTCTCAAGGTCGAGGTCGACTGTGGCGTTGGTCACCTCACGGTTCTTCAGACCGACTACCACATCGATGAGCGAACACGCCCCGCATGAGTGCAGGGTGGCCATCACAGGGGTGATTCCCTCACCGCCCCAGCCGAGGTCCATGATGAATCCATCTTGGTCGGTACATGTCATGCTCTGACCGCCGTTCCATTCCACATGTGAACGCATGACCGGCCGAGGGTGCTGTCGGAGATGATGTTTTTGTTCTTGCATCGCGCCTCTCCATTGCATTGATGAAGGGGGGGGCGGTCGGTGGCGTTGATGACATCAGGCAGCCCCATAGAGATGAGTGATGGCAAATTGGTGGTTCCCGACGACCCACTGATACACTATATCGAAGGAGATGGCATCGGCATCGACATCACTCCGGTGATGAAGAAGGTCGTCGATGCCGCCGTCGAGCGAGCATTCGATGGAGTTCGCCGCATCCACTGGCGAGAGGTGTTGGCCGGCCAGAAGGCCTACGATGCCAGCGGCGAGTGGCTCCCTGAAGAGACCAAGGAGGCGATGCGCTCAGGACTGGTTTCCATCAAAGGACCCCTGACCACACCCGTGGGGGGTGGAATCCGCAGTTTGAATGTGGCACTTCGCCAGCAGTTGGACCTCTTTGCTTGTGTCAGACCTGTCCGTTGGTACACGGGAACACCCAGTCCGGTGAAGGACCCCGGAGCGGTCAACATGGTCATCTTCAGAGAAAACAGCGAGGATGTCTATGCAGGAATCGAATGGGAAGCTGGCAGCGAGGAGGTGCGAAAAGTCATTGATTTCCTCCACGATGAGATGGGTGTCGACAAGATCCGCTTCCCAAACACAGCAGGAATCGGTATCAAACCGGTCAGCCGCGAGGGCACGGAGAGAATAGTGCGAGCAGCGGTCAACTACGCCATTCAGGAAGACCTGCCGAGCGTGACTCTGGTTCACAAGGGGAACATCATGAAGTTCACGGAAGGCGGTTTCAGAGACTGGGGCTACGCACTCGCCCGCGAGGAGTTCGGCGCAGAGTTGTTGGATGGGGGTCCGTGGTGCACCCTGACCAATCCGCTGAGTGGGCGACAGGTCATCATCAAGGATGTGATAGCAGACGCCATGTTGCAGCAGGTTCTGACCAGACCGGCGGAATACTCTGTACTGACGACGATGAACCTCAACGGCGATTACATCTCAGACGCTCTCGCCGCACAGGTCGGTGGCATAGGAATAGCACCGGGTGCGAACATCAACTATGACACCGGAATCGCCATCTTTGAAGCGACCCACGGAACGGCACCGAAATACACCGGCCTCGACAAAGTCAACCCCGGAAGTCTGATTCTTTCAGCAGAGATGATGCTACGCTACATGGGATGGGGCGAGGCGGCTGACCTCATCGTCAAGGGGATGGAAGGGGCGATTTCCTCAGCCACTGTCACCTACGATTTCGAACGACTGATGGAGGGTGCGACACTGCTCTCCTGCTCTGAGTTTGGTGAGGCGGTAATCTCCCACATGTGAACCGAGGGCACGAATGTCACTGCCTGACCCCCCGCATTTCGCTTAGGGGTTAGCAAAAAATCGCTGTTGGTGTTCCCAACCTCACCAAGTGAGTCTGACATCATCAGGTTGGGGATTGATAACTAAACGGTTTAATTATTACACCACACTATGCATCATTGCATGGACCGACGAGGAATATCGATGGCGGCCGAGCCGTCTGCGATAGTCATCTCCCCACGTCGCATTGAAACTGCCAGAGCGGAGAGCGAAACGGTTCAGAGGGGGTGAGTGATTTGGCAGTGCTGAACGAAGATGCCTCAGGAATCTTGGTTGAGCATGTTCAGCCTGAACTGCGAGGTCTGCTCACTCTTCCGAGAATGCTCACTCTCACCCTCTTGTTCGAGATGCTTTTGTGGATAGCATATCCGGGTTGGGCCGGCAGTCCTATCGCGCTCCTTCTCGCCGGCCTGTCACTTCCAGTCGCCGGCTGGTTGCTGGTCCACAGAATGGTCATGACCACCGTCTTCACAACACCCAAGGAGTCCATTGAGCCACTGCGCGACCCGAGATGGTCACCATTCCGGTACAGTGGTTGGGGTGGTGATGTTTTGACCGCACATCTCCTTGAAGCCGAAGAGGGCGTGGACGACCTCGCCATCAACATCCATGGGTTCGGCTCGTCATTGGCCCGCGCCGAATCCCGCGCCACCCATCTCGCCGACATGGGGATAAGCGTGGTTGGAATGAACCTGAGAGGTCATGGCGGTTGTGACCGCCGAACTGATTGGACGATACTCAAGGTGATTGAGGACCTCGAGGCGTTGATGGAGACGATTCCACATCAACTGTCAGGCCGTCTTCCGAAGAGGGTCTGGCTGTATGGCCACAGCCTCGGTGGATTCCTCGGCCTGTGGCTTACCGCCGAGCCCAAAGGGTGGTGGAAACAGCGATTTGCTGGATTAATCCTCGAATCACCGGCAACTTCCTTCCCCCTCGCTGTCGAATCATTGATTCCCACCAACGCAAGAATCCTGATGCCGTGGGTTCGCCATGTGTTACGCCGCGAATATTTCCGCATCCATCCAGACCTGTCGGTCAGATATGCGACAGCTCAGGTCCCATATTTCGGAATGCCCACAGCCCCCATTCTCGTTCTGCAAGCGTCCCGCGATGACCGTCTCGGCAGAGCCCATTTCAACCTCCTGTCCCGTAATCTGAAAGAGACCGACACCGTCCACATCCTAGATTCACAACCGCATACCTCAGGTGTAGACAGTGAAGAGAGAAGGGTGCGCCTCAGGGAGTGGTTGGCGCCGAGGATAGGCAGCAATGTGGTGGGAAGGAAATGAACATCCAAAAGAGATTTGAAAGAGCAGCAAAAAGAGTTTGGAGACTGAACAAGAGACCTGACGATGATACACTTCTGCTACTCTATGCTCTCTACAAGCAGGCGACCGACGGAGATGCCTCACCCCGTCGCCCTCTGCGTGGTGGCCTTGCGGGAATGGCAAAATGGAGGGCTTGGAAGAAACAGTTAGGCCTCTCCAAGAATGATGCGATGATACGATATTGCGAAATGGTCGACAACCTCGCGGTAGCCTGAAGGGGTGGATTTCATTGGGTGAGAGGTCAGCGGAGAGAGTCGTGCTTGTGAGTGGTGCCAGCAGAGGAATAGGCCGCGCCATAGCCATCAAGTTGGCAGAGAGCGGAAGCGATCTCGTCCTCTGTGGACGAACAGTGGAAGCGCATTCCAAACTCCCCGGAACTCTCATGGAGACTGCGGCGGAGGTGACAGCCCGCGGTGGCACACCGTTGGTGGTGGAGATGGATGTCACCGACGATGCACAGGTCGTAGCAGCGGTTGAGAAATGCATGGAGAGGTTCGGCCGCCTCGATGCGGTTGTATGTAACGCCGGAGCGCTCTTCATCGCACCGATGGCGGCCACTCCGATGAAACGATTTGACCTCGTCCACAAGGTCAATCTGAGAGGGACATACACCCTCATCCAAGCAGCACTTCCACATCTCGCACAATCCGAGAATCCGCACATCCTGACCATTTCACCTCCCATCTCACTCAAGCCGAAATGGCTGGCCAACACCACCGCCTACACCCTCTCGAAGTATGGATTGTCAATGCTGGTGATCGGTCTCTCCGCTGAACTCGCTCCTCAGGGAATAGCGGCCAATGCATTGTGGCCGGCGACGACCATCGACACCGCCGCCGTCAGATTCAATGTCGCATTGGGCGGTGACAAGATGGCTGAGAGGAGCCGCAGACCAGAGATTGTGGGTGACGCCGCCGAGGTGATGTTGAGTCAAGACGCATCCAGATTCACTGGAAATTTCATGACCGACGAGCAAGCATTGGAGATGGCAGGTGTCACTGACCTCGCGCATTACTCAGTGACAGTGGGAAGTGACCTGCAACCGGACTTCTATATCGACTGATCCCCCCCTCACCAGCGATGACGGTGAAGCGGGCGGTAATTCGGCCTGCCTTGTGCCGTTCAACTAAAATCAGAAAGTGTAGCGGCTGAAAGCCTGTGCATTATCGACGACGACGAATCCGTATTTCTCCTGTAGAGTACGACCCGGTATCGTGAAATCGGAATCTCGCGTAGCGAGAAGAATGGAGCCGAAGCCATCCAATGGTTCGTTGGCGAGATAGGCTGTGAACAGCATGATGTCGATGTCACTCTTCTCAGGGTAGATTTTCTCACCCTTGATCTCATACCGATGTGAATGGTGTCCCCTTCGTTTCTTGGCGTTGGTCACCTCCCTGTAGATGTCACGCAACTCAAGAAGGAATTGTTCCATATCCTCCCTACCCTCCTGCACTACCTTGTTCACCCCCATCTCCTTGGGTGGGGACCACGAAGAGTATTCATCGAGTACCTCGTTGGCGAGTTTGGTGAGAACTTGTTCGTCGATTTTTTCATCCCATGCCGCCGGATTGACCAACTTCTCCCCGCAAATATCCTTGATTCTGTCCGGCCACTTCATCATCGTCAAGAGTTGGCTTCTGACCACTGCCGGGATGTTGATGTCAGCCTTCCCCTGCATTCTGTGGAACAACAGAGTGCGATGGAACTCCCTCCTTGAATCGAGGTGGAGTGGTGTCTCTCGATTGATTTCGAGATGGTGCAGGACCCTTTCCACAAGAGCGTCGATGAGCAGATTGGTATCTATTAGCACCAGAGGTTTGAGAGCGAGGTTCTTCAGGTGGGCCCGCTTTCTTACAGGAATCCGCTCCGCTGAGCGTTGATACATCACCTGTTCCATATTGCTGATTCTCTGTAGTCCTGCAACATCGAATTTCCCGCTATCCATAGCCCGCTCATAGAACAGAAGCCCATGTTCTGGACCTCTGAGTTCTTCAGCATCGTTGGCGATATCTCTGATTTCGCGGAAGTCGCGACGAGAGATGGCCGACTGGAATCTGCTCTCCAATTCACCTCCCCGCCTCCTCCTACCCCTCTGTACGCGGTTCAGGGCGGCGAGGACGCGGCCACGGAACGGCTCTTCGGGAAGACGATGGGTGCTTGGATAGGTTAGAAGAAGATTGAGTTCGTCCTGTTTGTGGAAGACCTCCTCAACTTCATATGTCTCTCCCTCTCGGTTTGTTTTTTCGACATTCCGAATCTCTCTAACCGAGGCGAGAACGAGGTCTCTCGCTTTTTCCATCCTACCGCGAGCCGCCTCATCGCAGCACTCCAAGTAGAGACGAAATCTCTCGGTGATGTTGACCTTGAGGCCGGCCTCAGTTTCGAGAATCTCTATCGCTTCCGCCCAGCATTCAGCGTGGGCGAATGAAATCAGAGCCTCCTTGTTGAGTTTCTGTTTCATCTCAAAGTCGTGGCATTTTTCTGCGGCGTTGCGGTAGGCGCGGGCCGCCTGTTGCCGCCCCCCCCTCTTGTCGGCGTATCTCGCACTGGCGATGTACGCCTGCATGGTGCGTGGATGATTGGTTTTGTACCATTTCTCCAACTCTCTGCTCGCCACACCATGTTCCATGACCTGAGCGTCGATGATTCTCAGAATACGGTCGGTTGGCGGTGTAGTTGCGAGCACACTTTCGATGATTTCCTCGGCTATGGCGTGGCTGGTCGTATCGGCCTTCTGCAACTCGCTGTCGGCCCGATTCAGGTGCAGATTCAGAATCAGTTGAGTGAACAACATCTTTTCGACTGCGCCCATCTCCTCATCACTGGCCCTCACCACCTCTTCCTGCAACTTTTGCAATACCTGTTCGGGAACCAGTCCGTCACCATCCTCCATCATCGCCCGTCTGCACTGTTTGAAGACCTGAAGACCTTCGGCGTTCAGCAGTTCACTGACAGCGACCATGTCGGCACTACCCCCATCCAGCATCGAAATCAGAGCAAAGGCACCGGCTGAGAGATAGTTCGGACATTCAGCATCTGAAAGCGCGAGGAAGGAGCGGCGCCTCGCGGTTTTGGCCCAGTCTAGAAGTTCCGCCTCGTTTTCGGCGCCGATGAGTCGAGCGGTCAAAAGGGTGAGGTGGGGATGAGTCGCAGCAGAATCGTCAAGGGCCGCGAGGTGATTGGCAAGAGCCGGCATGTCACCAGAATTGACATATAATTCAAGCATCATTCTTTCTTCCTTTTCGTTGGCGTCACCACTCTCCTCAAGAAGATTGGATGCTTCCAACCTCACTTCGACGGGAACATCTTGATTGTCGAGCAGTGGTGCGAGATTGATTCCATCCGAATTGTTGACAACAGCCTTGATTTTCGCCAACGCGGTGGCTCTTGCATCACCGCCAACAAGGGCAAGTGTGGTATTGAGGTGGTGCTGATGACAGATTGAGACCCGTTCGAGATACGGCTCAGCATCCGCCTGTCTATCTGACTCAACCATCAGTCGTATGATGTTCCAGAGCAGTGACGAGGAGTCCAATTCCAAATCCCTCGCCTGACACCATTCATTCATCTCCTTCTCTCCATCGAGAAGGGTGTTGAGGTCCACCTCTTCTGTTTCCCATGGGGTCAGAGCCCAAGCACGAGCTCGGATGGCCTGTGTTAGTGAATCATCTCCACTCAAAGAGATGCAATCTGACCACACCTCGTCCTCGCGTCGCGTTATCTGCATGAGGAGGTTCTGAAGTCCCGCGATTTCACCGACCTCTCCCTCCTCGTCGCATAGGGTGAGAAATCTCTCCTCCGCATCATCTTTCTGAGCAGCGAGAGAGAGAGTGGCTGCAAGCAGTCCACCACCTCCGGACTTCAGTTCAAGGACACTTGGGACCAGTTGTTTCTCCAACCACTGCGGCCTGAAACCTCCCTTCCGCTGCAATTGGGTGTGCAGACGCTTGAGGGGGTTGAGAGCCGCCGCCGAGAGATGGACTCCCAATGGCGGTTCGAGCATGGCTATGACCTTCTCGGAATCAGTGGCATCAATTCTGCACCTCTCCAACCAGGTGGGGTCCTCATCCTCTTTCACCAAGACGGCTTCGAACATCTTCATCTCACCGAGAACCGATTGGAAGTCATCCGCCATTCTATGGAACAGGGGGTGCACTCCATTCGCCTCACACTGTTGGCGGAGTCGATGCAACTCAGCGTTGATAGATACATCCCACCCCTCGCCGGCGATTGCCTTGTGGGTCAGCAGAGCCGCCATTTGATAGTCAGAATCACCGTCCTCCATGATGAGGGAATCGATGTCCTCAAGAGGGTAGTCCTGTAGCATGGCGCGGTCACCTCGCCCCCCTCTTCTGCCGACTCGTCTCTTACCCCTGTTGTCCTCAACGGAACCGCTGGCGGCATTTTTCAACAGGTTGAACACCAGACCCTTCCACTGGTCACTCATAAGGGTCCAAGCGTCTGTGGTGAGGGCAGCGTCCACTCTGCGCGTCAGGTTGCCAGCCGAGCGCGCCTCCGCCACATCGAGGCATTCCAAAGCGAGTCCGTGAGTAATGCCCCATCCCTCCGTGGGTTGGGCCGCGGGGCGGGTGATACATCAACCCAACGATAGAGTTCCCTTTGGGAACTCACAACACTTCATCAAGTGAAGAAACCTCTTCCGAGGTATTATGGTGGTGGCCCTCGCGCCGGTAATCGTCCATCCACTACCTGCACAATAGGTCATCTTCCGGATTTTTCGCCAACAGGGTCACCGCAAGAGAAGATTGGAGTTTAGCGGTGAGGCGGCGCAAATGTCCCGCAGCGAATACGGAACCGATTAGACGATTCGGTCAATTCCTACCAGACCATTCGGCAAGCCAACCAGCCACGTTCCTGCGAATGTCTTCCTCGGTGAGGTCCCTTGATTCGATGACCCCATCATCGCTCAATGGCATGATTCTGCACCCGCAGGCATTCTTGTGGCCACCCCCCAGTTGGTCATATTTGGTGGCCATTCTCGTCAGGTCGAAGACCCCGCCATCTCGGTGAAGGAAGGAGTTGGTGAAGAATGATGCCGACAGCGGCTGCTCTCCGTCACCTCCCACGACAGCGTTCATTGAACCGTGAATGATGAGACAAGCGTCGCACTTCTCACCGAAATGGGCGGTGATGAGATAACCGTTGGTTCGCAACCCCGTCTCTTGAAGTTCTGAGACCGCCAACCTGTCAACGACCATGGACTTCTCGTTGAGAAGGGCGCGCATCTCATCCATCTGATGGCGCACTCGAGTGATTCTCTCAGCCACCCTGTCGTCTCTGACGATGTCCTCAACACTCATCCCCCCACTCAGCATGTCCAACAGAGAGAGGGTGTAGTCCTGCTCCTTTGATGAGACAGTGCGGGCGAGCCAGATGGTGTCGTCGTCGGAGAGGAATTCGTCGAGAGTTATCTTACCGCTGTCCAGACGGTCCACCATGTCCATCACCGGTGTCAGGGAGGAGAGGTCGAAGTCATTCTTGAAAAGGTCATAGGCGACTCTCGCCGCCGAATCCTTCTCTTCCCAATGGATGCACCCACCCCTCGATTCGAACCGCACCTTCTGTTCGGGGGTGGGTCGATTCGTCTCGTGATGGTCGATGTAGAGGCCACAGTCGGGTTGGAAGGGTAGGTCGCACAGGGCCGTTGTCGCATCGATGAGGTCATCGAGATGACCACTGCGGACCTCAAGAGGGTGCGAAAAGATGACCGCCGATTCAGGCCACACGCGATGTAGCACGGCGGCGGCGACCAAGCCATCAAAATCCCCGTCTGCGATGATGGTGCTGATGGTCATCGACGAGATTGCCTCAGCACCACCCATATCACCTCGGCCCACCCTGCCGTCCATAGCCCTAACTGAAGGCGAGGCGAACAGATGCGCCCCTGCCCCATATTCAGCCGCCATCACCCCGCATCCATCGCCCATCCATATCCGACACTGCTCCCGCAACCGACGCGTCCATCATCAATCGTTCGAAATCGCACTGACGGTGGTGATATTCACTCATCCTTGTGAGCAACCGACGCGTCCATCATCAATCGTTCGAAATCGCACTGACGGTGGTGATATTCACTCATCCTTTCGAGCAACCGACATGGCCACCCCCCAAACAATATGGGAATGCATCCCCTCGCCTAGACGATGGAGACCTCCTGCGGGTTGGTTCTGGTGAACTACGACTCCCTCCTTCTGCTTCGTTATCCTCAGGGGCATTGGGACTTCGTCAAGGGTCACATCGAGCGAGGCGACGAGAGCCATGAGGAGACCGCACTCAGGGAATTGTTCGAGGAGACCGGAATCGACAGGGTGGAACTGATGGCTGGTTTCGCCATGCGCACCGAGTATCAATTCACTCACAAGGGTGAAGTGGTGGACAAGGAGGTGCACTGGTTCCTAGGGCTCACGGATGAGATATCGGTGTCGCTCTCCCATGAACACACAGGGTATCTTTGGTTGCCTTGGGATGACGCCTTGAAACAGTTGACCTTTGAGAATTCACAGAATGTGCTGAGAGCAGCCCGCGCCCACCTTCAGAATGCATGAATTCCCACTGCCCATTATCCTCCGCAAACATCTCTCCAAAACTCATTCTTCTCGTCAATGGTACGGTTAGATGTTGCCTCGGTGATGACCATATCAGAGCGGGGGGCATCGGAGTGGAGCGTATGTTGTGGTGCGTCTACAATACCACTCACCGAGAGTCGTGAGGAGTCCACAGTTCCTCGTCCTCGCCGAGTGTGTGGTTGACCCATCTGCAGATGGTGAAGAACCAGTCTGAGAGTCGGTTCAGATATGAGACGACCTCGGGGCGAGGCGAGTCAGCACCGATGGTGTCGCGGTGGCTGGCGAGGCGGCGCTCGACTCGGCGAGCGACGGCGCGAGCGTGGTGGAGGTTCGCTACCAACGGGTTTCCGGTTGGGAGGATGAACGATTCCAACGGTTCCAATTCAGTGACCCATTCATCCATCTCCGTGAGAAGTTGGTCGCAGTCCCGTTGGCTGATGAGGTGAATTGATTCGGGGAGTGAGTCGGGGCCTTGCGAACATTCTGCACCGAGGTCAAATAGTTCGTGTTGCACCCTTTCCAACTTCTTGGAAATCCCTCGGCGCATTCGCCTGACCGTCGCTCTCGGCCCACCATCAGAGGTGGTGGTCGGCATTCTCTCCAACTCCATTCGCACCACTCCGACAATCGAATTCAATTCGTCGATGGAGCCGACCACCTCCAATCTCGAATCAGCCTTCGAGACCTCTGAACCGTCGAGATGGCGTGTCCTCCCACCGTCGCCGACACCGGTGTGAATCCGGTTGATTCGAACCATAATCACCCTCAATTGGCGGTTAGCACATATCTTATGAAACCCGATGGTCGGCAATCCCAACCACAGATATGCGGAGCAGAATGGAGAACACAACATATCTTGTCCGACCGATTCGCCCCGAACATCATCGGCATTTGCCCCGAACATCATCGGCATTCGCCCTGAACATCATCGGCATTCGCCCCGAACATCATCTGCGCATGCCGGTGCGCACAGTGGCAGACTTGGCGAGGAACGGCCAACTGCACCCGCACACATCTTTGGCTCGGGGGAGTGGAGTGAGCATTATTCCATGGGGAAAGTCATCTGCGCTCGTTTGTCGCTGAATCTCTGAGCGACGAGGATGCCGACCATCATCCAGATACCCAACTCCAAAGTGACCAGTACCCACGACCAAGGGCCGAGAGCGGAGAGCAGATTCTCCGCCGCATAGGGCGAGCCGTGCGTCCTGATGTAGAGGAGTTGTGAAATCAATGAAGCAGAGAACCAGATAGCGACAGTGGCCCACCCCATCATGGAGTAACCTCTAGACTGTCCGATAATCATCTTCTTACCAGTTAATAATCTGGATTTCATGCAATATAAAACTACGCGAGTATTGTAAAGGGATGTCCCAACCATTGTTATAAAAACACAGCAATTCATTCCTCGCCTTCGTCACCACCATTCCCTTCAGTGCTACCATTCTCACCGAGGTGTCCTTCAATCGCTTCGACCCATGATTCGTCGATGCTGCCGATTCCACCCAGTCGGTCTAGTTCGAGCCTGTGCTTCTCCGCCTTCTCGTTTTCACCGAGGTGAGAATTGATTCTTAGGAGAGCGAAATGGCTCATCGCATTGATGTATTCCTTTTCCATGTCCCAAGCTCTCTCGAAGCAGCCGATGGCCCCCCGCTCGCCGCCCAGCAATCCCCGCTGCATCTGACGTAATCCGGCTGCCGACCACACTCTCGCCGAGGTGCCGATAATCATGCCGCGGAAGAATAGATACATCTCCAACGACAGTAGGATGGTGAGAGTGATGAAGGCAACCATCCTCTCTCCTCCAGATGAATCATTCCAATCATCAGAGAAGAGAGACATCGCCCCGAGACAGAGGAGAATACCGGCCATCGGAGCTACGACGACATCACGATGAGAGACCGCGAGATGCCATGCGCCGACCACCATCATGACTCCGGCAGAGACCGTCACGAGCGTAGCCGCGACTCTCTCACGGTCGAAATCCCTCGGTGAGGAATCGGTAATGACCAAAATCAAAGCGATTCCCAAGAGAACGAATCCAGACCTTCGGGACACTTCAGGAAAAGGTTGGTCACGGCTGAGATAGAACAGTATGGCAGCCATCAGGGCCACCAGAATCGACCAACCCAACATCTGCACAACCGTGACGCTGAGCCACTCGGTCATGAACCCAATGGTCACTCGTCGTCTCTTCGAGGCCTCCAGCCAGGTTTCCAGAACCGCT
Source organism: uncultured Candidatus Poseidoniales archaeon (assembly GCA_964342465.1). Classification (GTDB taxonomy): domain Archaea; phylum Thermoplasmatota; class Poseidoniia; order Poseidoniales; family Thalassarchaeaceae; genus MGIIb-Q1. Next base: position 164,496 of record CAYFFQ010000003.1, read on the forward strand.
CTGAGTCGAGTAGTTCAACCCATCCTTCCGGGTCACTTTCAAGAAGTCGGCCAGCCCTCATCTCAAGTCCGGTGAGAAGTACCTCCGGCACCTCGCCAAGAGAGGCGGCAGCACACCATTCAGAGCGTAGTTTGCGCACCGCCGTTTTCCCCTCCTCAACAGCATCATAGTGAGTTTCACAGACCGTACGCAGGTCGTCCAACCACGCTCTCGCTCCTTTCATCTGCGGGTCGTTGACCGTGTCAACACGACGTCGGGAAAAGGGCCACCAACCCATGTGTGTCGGTTTGGGATGGGGTGTTTGAGCCTGTCGCCTCAGGTGAGTTCATCCATGCCGATGCATAACTCCTCAATGCGTAACTCCTGCCGATGCATAACTCCTGCCGATGCATAACTCCTCAATGCGTAACTCCTGCCGATGCATAACTT
>CAYFFQ010000004.1:0-18243 GCA_964342465.1 uncultured Candidatus Poseidoniales archaeon
TGTCTTTGATTACTCGGGGCGGCGTCTTTGATCACTCGGAGAGGTGTCTTTGATTGCTTGGAAAGTCGTAAGTCCGTTTCTTCAACCAAATAAATGAGCCATCACTCTTCAAGATGAGGCGAGTCGGCGCTGTTATATTCACCATGAAGTAGTCTCACCAGACGGTCTGTTCCGATGATAGATTATCACCTCCATCGGGTTGATATTGGCGAGCAGAGTGGTGTTTCCAGCCACACCTCGAGTCGGCGGTGTTTTTTCACCATCTTCAAGATCAGGCAAGTCGGCGGTGTTTTTTCACCATCTTCAAGATGAGGCGAGTTGGCGCTGTTTTTTTCACCATGAGGTAGTCTCACCAGACGGTCTGTTCCGATGATAGATTATCACCTCCATCGGGTTGATATTGGCGAGCAGAGTGGCGTTTCCAGCCACACCTCGAGTCGGCACTTTGAGTCAGGTTGATATAGGGATGGCAGGTCGGCGGGGTGCTACAACAATGCAAGGCGTTGGTGTCTGAGTTCAGCGATGAGCAATGAGGAACACCATTCAGCATACGTTGTGGCCGAGGTGATGCTGCCGCTAGCTTGGCTTGTGGCAAAGAGGTGAAACATGTAATGACACACAAGATGTGTGCAAGTGAGTACATAGGTGCAAAAACCTTGTCAAAACCAATGAGAAACAGCTAGCGATGACCTGTCTCCTAGGGATTGCAAAGATTGACAGCCGATTCATCGGCAAGAAATCCGGTTGATCCTGCCGGAGGCGACCGCTATTGGAGTTCGATTAAGCCATGCGAGTCTAGAGGCTTCGGCCTCGGCGTACCGCTCAGTAACACGTGGATAACCTGCCCTGTTCAGGGGGATAACCTCGCGAAAGTGAGAATAATACCCCATAGTTCACCATGCCTGGAACGGTTGGTGGATGAAAGCTCCGGCGGAACAGGATGGGTCTGCGGCGTATCAGGTTGTAGGGGGTGTAAAGGACCTCCTAGCCCTCGACGCGTACGGGTTGTGGGAGCAATTGCCCGGAGATGGATTCTGAGACACGAATCCGGACCCTACGGGGTGCAGCAGGCGCGAAAACTTGACAATGCGGGAAACCGTGATCAGGGAACTCCAATTGGACCAGTTTTTACTGGGCTCTGAACCGACTCTAAAAAGGTCGGCTAATAGGGGCGGGAAATATCGGTGCCAGCCGCCGCGGTAATACCGAAGCCCCAAGTGGTCGTCGTTCTTATTGGGCCTAAAACGTCCGTAGCCGGTTTGGTACATTCGTGGGTAAATCAGACAGCTCAACTGTCTGAATTCTGCGAGGACGGCCAAACTTGAGACCGGGAGAGGTGTAGGGTACCTGCGGGGTAGGGGTAAAATCCTGTCATCCCGTAGGGACCACCAGTTGCGAAGGCTCTACACTAGAACGGATCTGACGGTCAGGGACGAAGCCTAGGGGCACGAACCGGATTAGATACCCGGGTAGTCCTAGGTGTAAACGCTGTGGACTTTGTGTCGGGGATTCTTAGAGGGTTCTCGGTGCCGGAGTGAAGATGTTAAGTCCACTGCCTGGGGAGTACGGTCGCAAGGCTGAAACTTAAAGGAATTGGCGGGGGAGCACCGCAACGAGAGGAGCGTGCGGTTTAATTGGATTCAACGCCGGAAAACTCACCAAAGCCGACTGTTAGATGAAGACCAGCGTAACGAGCTTGTCGGATTTTCAGAGAGGTAGTGCATGGCCGTCGTCAGTTCGTACCGTAAGGCGTTCTGTTAAGTCAGATAACGAACGAGACCCCCATCGTCATTTGCCAACTCGTTCTCCGGAACGGGCGCACTATGGCGAGACCGCTGGCGTTAAGTCAGAGGAAGGCGGGGGCAACGGTAGGTCAGTATGCTCCGAATGCTTTGGGCTACACGCGCGCTACAAAGGGCAGGACAATGGGCTGCTACCCCGAGAGGTGGACGCTATCCCGAAACCTGCTCGTAGTTCGGATCGTGGGCTGTAACTCGCCCTCGTGAAGCTGGATTTCGTAGTAATCGCGTCTCAAAATGGCGCGGTGAATATGCCCCTGCTCCTTGCACACACCGCCCGTCAAACCATCTTAGTTGGGGGTGGGTGAGGCTACCTTTCATTGGGGTATTCGATCCTGCCTTCGACAAGGAGGGTTAAGTCGTAACAAGGTACCTGTAGGGGAACCTGCAGGTGGATCACCTCCTAAGAACCTCTAAACCGCGGAGGGCGGGGCGCTTCGGCGCCCCGTCTTCCCAACTTTCTTTTTTTTCTGGACAGAAATTCTTGAATCACATCTGATATGCCTATCAAGACGGTCATGGATAACTCATGTACCCCTCTAACATCCTCAACATAGAGAACATGTCAAGTTGTTCGTTGTAACACTTACATTCCCTCATCAATTTCTGAATCTCGAAAACATGTCAAGTTGTTCGTTGTAACACTTACATTCCCTCATCAATTTCTGAATCTCGAAAACATGTCAAGTTGTTCGTTGGAACACTTTCATTCCCTCATCAAATTCTGAATCTCGAAAACATGTCAAGGTGGTCGATGGAATAGATATGCTCCCCATATCATCTACTGTATCATGATGATTCATGTATTACCGATGCCACCGCCTCTGGTATGGAGCACCAATCCCGCCCCCTAATTGGAATCACGACTGCCACTCGGGAGGTGGAATGGGATGGCTGGACAATGGATGTAGATATGATTCCGAGTCCTTACCAACAGGTTGTCCGAAGATGTGGTGGCATTCCCGTCTTACTTCCACCAGGAAAAAACTCTTCCGCAGTCCTTGACAGGATTGATGGATTGATAATCTCAGGTGGACCAGACATCGCACCTGAAACCTACGGCGCGGAACCAAGTGAGCATATTTCTGAGTTCTACCCACTCCAAGATGAGGCGGAAATTGAGTTGATTGAGGGGGCTATGGAGAGGGATATGCCTACATTGATGATTTGTAGAGGATTCCAATTATTTGTTATAATGCACGGAGGCGAGATCGCACAACACCTCTCCGAAACACTTGGCTATGAACAACATGGGGGTTGTTTTGGGGTGACTACTGAACATGAGGTGGACCTCGACCCAGATTCTCAACTCGCAGCGATGTTGGGGGAACGAGTCGTCGTCAATTCAACACATCACCAAGGAATCACCACGGCCGGTTCATTACAGGTCGTGGGAAGGGCATCACATGATGGGTTGATTGAGGCTGTGGAGATGGAAGGTCTCACCTTTTTCATTGCCGTCCAATGGCATCCTGAGCGAATTGGACAATGTTGTTTGTATGAAGAATTGGTCCGTCATGCGCGAATGGATTGAGTTATATCTCATGATTATTGGATTGTTTGTGTCAGGAAATAGTTCTACAATTCTGCGAGACCCTTCTCCTTTTACTGATTCAAGCGGTTGGTGCTTTTTTTATTCATTTTTGGCGATAATAATGTTTGTTTTCCGCGCCAATGCTGATTTTATTTGCTGGCGCATTAAGTAATTATTATACACCTTCTCCATCAGGATTGGTTCATGCGAATGAAATACGCATATGCACTGATGATTATGATGACACTGATGGCGGCCAGTTTCGCTGGTTGTGTCGGTGATGATGAAGAAACCCCTGTGGACCCAGTTGAAGGATTGACCCAAGCGGATGTGGATGCAGCCTATGATAATGGCTATGCCGCTGGTGAAGCCGCTGCAGCCCCGACATCTACCTTGGACACGGTGATCGCCCGCGGCTCACTGAAGTGTGGAGTCAAGGACTCACAGTACGGCATGGGATACCTTGAATCCGATGGCACCTACTCCGGCCTCGATGTCGAGTACTGTAAAGCACTCGCCGCAGCAATTGGGCTTGATGCGACCACTGGTGTGGAGTATGTCTTGGCTACAGCATCTAACCGATTTGAGTTGCTCGCATCAGAGGAAATTGATGTACTTATCCGCACAACGACATGGACAACCAGCCGTGACGCAGACCTGAATGCGGACTTTGCAGGAATGAACTTCTATGACGGACAAGGTATACTTGTCAACACCGATGCCATGCCTGCATCCTCAGCCCTCGACTTGGACGGTGCGACAATCTGCGTCGGCATCGGGACCACAACTGAAGGAAACATTGCAGACTACTTCTCAGTGAATGGAATGACCTATACTGCATACAACGTCGCAGACTCTGGGGAGGCGAAGGCAGCGTTCGAAGCGGGCTCATGCAACGCATGGACTGGTGACATGTCTGCAATGGTCGCCCAGAAGTACGGCCTTGACACCACAGCTGTTCCAAACAGCCTCATCATGCCAGAACTTCTTTCCAAAGAACCACTCGGTGCAGCAACACGGGACAACGATGACGACTGGAATGATGTCGTGACATGGGTTTGGTTCGGTATGCTGACCGCTGAAGAACTCGGTATTGATTCAACCAACTATGCTTCCGCTGACACCAGCAACCCATCCATCGACCGTCTGTTGAACAACAACTTGGGTCTAGGCACAGAAGCAAACCCACTCTCTGACACCTGGATGCAGAACGTACTCGGCGCAGTTGGGAACTATGAGGAAGCCTACACGAATGCTTTCTGTAGCACCGATGACGGCTCATGTCTAATCGACCGTGCTGGCACATTGAATGCACCGTGGTGGGAAGGTGGCCTCCAGTACGCCCCACCGATGCGCTGAACAATTGGGGCAATCCCGACAGCAAAATCAACAAAGATAGATTGGAGAGCACAAAGCAAATTTATTTGATGCAAACCTTTCTTGAACTCCAGGAATTGGGGCTGCACATATGTGCAGCCCCTCTTCCGCTTGGGCATGCGGGTGAAAATATTGATTCTAAACCACAACCCCCTGCTCCATACATCAATTTTAGATCGCTTTTTTTCCTTTTTCAAGAATAATTTGACGGCATGGGCTCTCGCATTATTCGCTGGTGCCATTAATATTTTCTTTGATGAACAGATTTTCCTTCTACTTAGTCCAGATTATCTACCACTGTACTATCCCATCCCCGCACTGAGAGAGGATGTTGCAGCCCAATTCAGTCTTTATCTGGCAATCTTGATGACACTTGTCGTCGGATATTTCTCGTTCCAGCTCAATCGAGGGAACATTACTGAGAGGAGGGCAGCACTCACCGTCCAATTCATTGGATTCTTGATGGTTTCCCCTCTTGTATTATACATCATTTTCCAAATAATGTTGTTGGTGGAAACCGATAAATCGTGGTATTTTGATTTGACATTCATGGGTGAAAACGCAGGATTTCAGATTCTCAATGTTTGGCCATTTGAGGCAGAATTAACAGACAGTCGTTGGCATTATTACAAAGTAGGGATAGTCAGCGCAGTCAGAATTGTCGCAATAAGCATCGTACTCTGTACAATAATCGGTGTCATCGTCGGTGTTGCCCGTCTCTCTCGCAATAAAATGCTTTCAGGCATCTCAACCGCTTATGTTGAGATGTTCCGGAACATGCCCCTCGTCGTCCAACTGTTCTTTTGGTACACGGCGGTCCTTCTCGCCCTTCCGAGGTTGAACGAGGCCATCAACATCGGGGGATGGGTCTACATCAGCAACAGAATAGTGATGCTGCCACGCATCGTAGTGGATAGTTGGTTGCTGACGATTATTGCCGTTATCCTGTTCATTGGATTTCGATTCTATCTAAGACATCTTGACCGTGATGGTGTTGATGATTCGGAGGCGGGATTAAAGAAAAGAATGGTGCTTTGGGGTGGATTCTTGGGACTCATCTCGATTATTCTCTTCTTCGCCATGTCGATTGATACCCCTGAATTGGTTAAACCGAGAGAAGATGCCTGGGGGACATGGTATTATGAGGGGGGAACTGAGACTACGATTCAATTCCTCGCTTTGATGATTGGGCTGACAATTTATACGAGCGTGCAAGTAGCAGAAATTGTACGCGGAAGCATCCAATCACTACCGCGTGGACAAGTTGAAGCGGCGGTCTCGTTGGGGCTCAATCCATTTCAGAGATTACGTCTCGTTATCTTACCCCAAGCACTCAGGAGCATGATTCCTTCGATGACAAACCAATATCTCAATTGTTGGAAGAATTCCAGTCTGGCGATGGTCGTAGGATATTCGGATTTCTTCGCCATCAGCCAGACGATAGTGAACAATGCTGGGCAAGCAGTACCAGTATTCATCATGATTCTCCTCACATACCAAGCGGGTAGTATTATCATTTCAATAATCATGAACTTGTTCAATCGTCAAGTAACGAAGGTGAAACTATGAGTGATGCCTTCCAATCTCTTCGATTTTCTGAGGGGCTTCCTTCTCAATTTGATTACGTAAAAAATTGGGCGAAACAAAACCTCTTCTCAGACCGGTTGAACACCACAATAACCATAATTTGCTCGTTCATCATCTATTATTTCCTTTCGTATTGTTGGGATGTTGTATTCAATTCGAATTGGGATGTCATCTGGGAAAACAGAGTGATGCTCACTTTCGGCCCATACTTCACTCGCACACCAGAGGAGATGTGGAGGTTCTACCCTTCCCTCTTCCTCGTTATGCTACTCGTGGGTTCCATCTATGGAACCATTCGGGAGAAGAAGAAGAATTTCATCATTCCTTATCTTGTGTTTTCTTCGGTACTTCTTTATCTGGTATATTTGCCATCTAAACGGATGTATGACCCGCAATTCCCGTTGATTGTTATCGGTGGTGGGCTTCTCACAGGATTACTTTCCTTCGTCACCGTTCACCATTTCTATGCTAATGCTGAGGAATATCGGATTAATAAGTTTAGAAAATTCTTGACCGCATTGGCATTTTTAACCTTCTTAGCCACGGTATTCGTGTTAGACCCACCGGGTGAGGGGGGTGTGGCGCCGTCCGAATGGGGGGGGTTGATGTTGAACTTGATCATCGCTAGTGCTGGTGGAGTGCTCGCCTTTGTTATCGGAATTGCACTCGCTTTCGGCAGACAGAGCAGATTACCTCTTTTCAAATACCCGAGTATAGCTATTATCGAGTTCGTTCGTTCCGGACCCATGATTGCATGGTTGTTTATCGCCTACATCTTGATGCCAGATGTCCTCAGACCTGTTTGGGATGCGGATTCTGTTTCTAGGACCATTTTCATTGTAGGACTCTTCGGTGGCTGTTATCTCGCGGAGGTGCTTAGAGGCGGATTACAAGCAGTTCCGAGAGGGCAGATAGAGGCGGCGACGGCACTCGGTTTAAGTCCGATTCAGACAAAATTGCAAATCGTTCTGCCGAATGCCATCAGGACGACATTACCAGCCATCGTGAGCCTGATAATCGGCCTGTGGAAGGATACTTCCCTTGTCTATCTACTCGGCGTTCACGATATGTTCAATATCGCAAAGATTCTACCACAACAATGGGATTATGTTGGGCTACATCGTGAAGCGATTCTGTTCGCTGGCCTGATATTCTGGATTGTCGCATACTACTTTTCAAGAGTTTCAAGACGGATTGAGGCATCTTTGGGTCTGACCAACGAAGGTGGTGGTGATATGACATGACAGAAGATACGGAAAATACAGAGGACGACAAATATGAGGTTGGAAATAGCCCCGATGGCGACTGTTGTGATGGCAACTGCTGCGATGAAGACATCATCGTAACAAGTGGTGTCAAAGTGAACTTCGGTGACTTCTGGGCTCTCAAAGGCATAGATGTGGTGGTTAAACGAGGAGAAATTATTGTCATTCTTGGTCCGTCAGGTAGCGGGAAATCTACATTCATCCGAACATTGAACAGACTTCAACCACACAGCGAAGGAGCAATCAAAATTCAAGGAGTTGAAATTGGCGAAAGTACCACGATTTCAGACATGAAGAAGGTGCGAGCCGACATCGGATTCGTTTTTCAGCAATTCAACCTCTTTCCTCACTTGACAGTATTAGAGAACATATCTCTCGCGCCTCAGAAAGTCAATGGGATTTCTCGCAAGGATGCTGAGGAGAAGGCGAGGGAATTGCTAGAGAAGGTTGGGATTCCCGAACAAGAGAACAAGTACCCAACCGCACTTTCTGGGGGACAACAACAACGTGTGGCGATAGCCCGAGCACTCGCCATGGACCCAAAAATAATGCTCTTCGATGAGCCGACCTCAGCCCTTGACCCTGAGATGATCAAGGAAGTTCTTGATGTGATGATAGACCTCGCGAAGAGGGATATTACGATGATTGTTGTCACTCATGAGATGGGTTTTGCCAAAGAGGTAGCAGACCGCGTCATGTTTTTCGACGAAGGGATGTTGGTTGAGGAGTCCACCCCTGATGTATTCTTCGAGAATCCGAAGGAAGAACGCTCAAAATTATTTCTTGAACAAATCTTGTAGAATACATCCTTCCCCAAGGTGGGGGGATGTCCTACCTTGTCATTCCAGTTCAGGCCACTCTGCCGACAGGATGTTGCGGATGGTTATGGCTCGTTATTCATATCATACCACTCTTCTTCTCAGTTCATGCTAACTGTTGTTCACGGCAAAGTTCAATCTCGTCAAAGTGCAATCTCGTCAAAGTGCAATCTCAACATAGTGCAATCTCAACATAGTGCAGTCGCGGCAAAGTGCAATCTCAACGAAGTGCAATCTCAACATAGTGCAGTCGCGGCATAGTGCAATAGCAACAAAGTGCAATAGCAACAAAGTGCAATAGCAACAAAGTGCAATAGCAACAAAGTGCAATCACAGCAGCACAATTGAGGGCAACCAAATCCACATAGCGAGTAGAATCACTGTACTGGCTGTCCATACCCTGAAGCGAGGGATGATTCGGTTATTCCTCAAGTATTCGTGAGCGTGAGAGATGCGCAGAAGAACATAGAACCAAGCGAGAACGAAAAATACTGTATCTACGGAATTGAGAACCATTGAACCGAGGCAGGCAACATAGAAAAGAATGGGTTTTTCATACAGATTGATGTATAATTCTCCAGATTGAGCCATCGCCCGAGGTGGCTCTCCGACCTGCTTGGTTTTGAAATAGAGAGGGTCTACATCTTCATTCTTTACCGCCTTTATCCGCCGATGGCCCATGATGGCCGTAGCATAGAATGTCAGCGCCACCATCGTCATCATCGGAAGCAGCATTAACTCAGATTCCATACATGCCCGAGAGCAGAAGAGCACATCAATTCATGTGTGCTACTTCGTCGCAAGTACAGCATTCTGAGGAATCGGTTGATTGTCATTCAAGCCAATGAGCGAGTTTATCGGTGATTTTCTCTCTGAAGGTCAGTAGGTGAAGTTTCGGCCCGTCTATCGATACGGTAACTGTGGCTCCACGTGTGAAATGCCACTCATCCCAGCCGTCCGGCACGCAGAAACCGCGGTGCATGTCTGAGTTTATGACCGTAGGTTGGTCAGTCCAAGCGAAGTAGGAACCGTCGTCTCTCCTCTCGTCGCGGGGGAGGTCCCGCGCACAGAAGAGGTAGTGGTCGAGGATGGTCTCAGGGTCGAACATACGGCCTTCTATCACGCAGACATGGCGGAACCACGCTCCTTGCCCGACAAAAGTAGAGAATAGCAGACCAGAAGAGCGTTGCATCAAGTCTACTCGTTCGTTGCTGAGGTCTGCGGCTCGTTTGAGGCGGTATCGACTCGGTTGATATTGGTGGGTGTTGGCGACAAGTAGGTCGTTGAGGGCGGGGTCGCAGATGATTTTATTGCCGCTGGTCGTAACTATCTCGGCGGTCAAACGGGGCAATTCATTGACTATCGCTTCTCCGTCAAGGGCGGCCGAGAGGTCGGCAGAAAATGTGGACGGGTCGCTCCCCATGAAGAAACCGAAGGAGCCGTCGGGGTCATCCTCCCTCGGGTGGCTGTTCACCCCCATTACAGGTGTATCAGAATCGATGTTGTGGGCAATTGAAGTGAGAGTTCCATCTCCGCCGACTATGATTACTAAGTCACGGCCAACGAAATCGGAGCGTGTGACCTCTTCTCTCGCCACAAGTTCGTAGGACAACCCTCGCTCTTCAACCGAGCGTTCAAGGTCGTTTTTCAATGAACTGAGTGCATGGTCGTGCACGCTCTCGAAGTTCTTCTTGAAGACGACGAGAATGTCTGCTCCCATTTGCAAACCCCCTTCTTTCACTTCTCGGGAGTGGTCACTCTCTTTAGAGCCGTTGCTCTCATTTTCTCGTAGGTGGCGAATAAGAACTGTAGTTCGTTGCTTGTATTGAGGTGCCTTTCGCCGATGAACAATTCACAGATGTTTTCCCGTCGGATGAGAAACCGATGATGATATGATGAATACTTGCCGAGTATCGAGGCGAGGATATCCGAAATTGTGGGGATTCCTACTTGTTGCTGCCCGCCCTGCTCAAGAGTGATTGAATAGGTCAATTTCTCGTTGCCCTGCCGGCCAATCATTCAAATACCCTGCTTGACAGTCCAGTTATCATGAAGAGGATGATGATGCTTCTGATGACGGTAAGTCTGCTGTTCGCAGGCTGCTTGGATGCGATTGGAATGGGTGATGAAACCGCAGATGTTGCAATTGATGTAGTGGAAGAGGGAGAGACTCCATTGAGTGGGGAAGAAGTCGAAGCGATTCTGACCGATGAAAATCTCATGAACCTAACGGCATTGGCTGCTGCGGAAGAGAAATTCAAAGTGGAAATATATGTTAAACAGATTCAGGAGGGTGAACTAGTCGAGATGACATACATCTTAGGAAAGGATGATGCTGCTCAACTCGCAGAAACCGGCATCAAGGTTCAGTCAGGAATGATGGGTCTTGAATACTCTGTAGTATCAGGGGCGAGCACGGATGTCAATATCAAAGTTGGAAACCAGTGGTTCCTCGCTCGCGACGAAGTACCAGAATACATTGACCCATTCGCTGATTTGATGGATGATTCAGGAGGTGATGAGCAACAGATGCCAACAGGTGAAGAGAATGATTATGAGGATATGTTTCAACAAATGGCATCGGATTATGATGACCTTCAAATTGACTTCACCGGACTCAATTGGACGGTCACAATGGATGCAATCTCACTTCAACAGGTTGCAACCGCCTCAAATGATACCCATAGTTTCATGCTTGAACTACTCGAGGCACCACCTCGCATCCATGAATTGCAAATCGATTCTCACGATGGTAATGAGGCGACAAAACTGACGATGATTTGGGGTGAAGAAGCCGCACTCACCGTTTCTAGCAACCATCCAAAAACCTCTGTGGATTTGGCACTTGAGGAGGTTGATTCTATAGAAACTGAAAACGAATTCATCTGTGACAACAACAACACAGTTCCGTGGGATTTTGTCAACGACGATGAGGATGATTGTGGAGACAACTCTGATGAGGGCGTAGACCCCGCCCTGATTCCACAGAATGGATTCATCTGTGACAACAACAACACAGTTCCGTGGGATTCTGTCAACGACAATTGGGATGATTGCGGAGACAACTCTGATGAGGGCGTAGACCCCGCCCTGATTCCAGAGCAGATTACGACCTTCAGGGAAGAGATATCCGAGGAACAAATCAACGAAGTCGCCAACAGCGATATCGAGATGAGAATCGGAACTGAGGTGCCTGATGATGCCGGTGAAGAGGTATTCCTCTACAATCTCTCCATGAATCTAGCAGATGGTACGGCAAACCAGACAGACGCTTCTGGGGCGTGGTGGGATATGATTTGGGTTGACGCAGACAATGATGGATATGTATCAGCCGGTGATTACTACACAGTGACTACCAACAGTAGTGGTGAGGATGAGATGATAATTCGCTTCTATGACAATTGGTCTATGAGTTACGAAGGTGGCCCACTGCCGGGGTTCGAGATTTTCCTCTTGCTGGGTGCTCTTGCGCTCGCTGCCCTTCGCCGGAACTTTTCACTCTGAAACCCGCCTGCCCGATGGACATTGGCGCGGTGAAATCCGCCACATCCCTTCCGCCAATTCGCTCTGAAAGTCGCTGGTCATCCTTCCTGTCAGACTAGGTGCATCCCCATACGCCAATTCGCTCTGAAAGTCGCCCGTCATCATCGCGGTGAAATCTGCCTGCTCGCTGGAAATCTGGGCGGTGAAACTAGTTTCCCCCGCATCAAGGGTCGTTCCACGATGATGCCAACCCACATCCCAGTATGGCAACAAAAGGTTCAGACGACAGTTTCCATTCACCCTTCGTATAACTAAGGATAGGAGGAGTGGATAGGGTGAATAGATTCGTTTGGGAAACAGTCAGTTGTCTGAAATTGGTTCAACATCGATGACCTTTCGCCGCCCTTTGTCAAGCCGGCCGATTCTTCGGGCGCTTCCCCACAGGCCGCGAACGAATCCAGAGAGAAGAAGGGCGGAGAGAGCGATGGTCGCAGACCATCCCCACACATTCTGTAAAGCCACCTTCTGCTCCTGCATCAGAAGTATGGCCATCGCCGTTGCCAACCCGACTCCGATTGAAGTCTGAATCCGCATCCCTACCGGCATCGAAAGGAAAGTCCGCGCCTTCTTTAACCGCCAGAGGACAAACAGGGACCACGCCCCAGTCCCTACTGACCATAAGGCGATATCAACTGCGAATGGTAGTTCTGGGATGGTCAACAAATCATTCTTGAGAGAGTAATCAGCAGCAGTTAATCCAGCCAACCAAACGACGGACACCCAAAGAATGGTGGTTGTTTCGCGCAGAGACTTCCCCACCTCTTGGGTAAGTTTTTCAGGTGGTTCATTCACTGTTCTAGACAGTTCGAGTACCTCGCCGCGCCGTGAGACAAGGGACCATCCCCCCTCTCTCTTCTCGACATGAAGTTCGTGGTTGAGGGATTCGAGGTTGGCAATTTTGTCTATCAGTTCGGCACTCTGCGCTTCACTCTCCTGAAGTCTTGCCACCGAGTCACACATCTGCTCGTATTCGGTTATGGGAATGACCACTTTTCCCTCTTTTTCAGCCATTCTCTCCAGTGGTGGAAGAATCGGTTCAAGGGGAAGAACGCCATGCAGAGGTTCTAGTTCCGCCGCTTTTGGGTTTGGGCGGGTCGCCCTCTCGTGAATCGCATCCTTGACCTGTTCAGTCAGTTTGGAGCCCTTTTCGGTGCTCTTTTGAGCGAGTGTCGAAGTCTTTTCGGCGGCTTTTTTGGCTGCGCTGGAGGTTTTTTCTGTTGCGTCTTTCATCACCTCTGATGTTTTCTCAGCCGCCTTTTTCGCTGCTACTGCAGTCCGCTCTTTTGCCACTTTGATCTTCTCATCAGCAACATAAGAAGCAGAAACCACCCTCTCGGAGACGGACTGCCAATAATCTTTGAGAGATATTTTGTCACCCTCACCCATACAACCCACTATGGGTGGTGAAAATGTGCATCCTCTATCAACTTACGGGATTAGTTTTCCCCCTATTTCACCCCATTCAACATTATTTATTCTAGGGGAAGAACAATTGACAATAACCTCGCCGTGCATCCAAGGCGGGGAAGATGGGCGAGTTGGTGACGGGCGAAGCAGCGACATACACGGAAATCATCGTGATGCACACAGAGAAGAGATACGCGATTGAATGCATTACCGGCGAGGTTGAACGCATTGTCCGCGAAAGCGGAATCCGTGACGGACTTGTTCTCGTCAACCCGATGCACATCACCGCCTCGGTTTATGTGAACGACCTTGAGTATGGACTACACTCAGACATCATGGATTGGGTGGAAAAGGTTGCCCCAGCGTTCGGCGTGGATGGAAGGTCTGGGGCTGAGTATCGCCACCACCGAACGGGCGAGGATAATGGCGATGCCCACCTGAAGAGACAACTACTCGGACACCAAGTCACCATGCCCATTCGAGAGGGGAGACTTGACCTTGGGACTTGGGAACAGATTCACTATGCCGAATTTGATGGTCAGAGACGGAAGCGTGTGATGGTCAAAGTAGTCGGCATTCTCTGAGGTGTCTACTTGACCTACCAAAGAACTGGGATTTCTTCGGCGCGCGCAGCACTTGATGAGATGGCTGCTGGCGGAGAAAGAGTCAACTTGCTCATCGTCAGACGAGACTCCACATCGGAAGATTTGGCTGAATTGAATGAACTGGCGCATTCATTGGAAGTGGAAATCATTGGGATTTCCGACAATGACATCTCACGGATGGCCATAGGTGTCGTAGTAGGAGAGGAGGTTCCCGAAGCACTCGCTCTAGTCGGCCGTGAAGTGGGAGGTTCTCTCGGAGAGGTATTATCGCGTGGTGGACTGATATGGTTGTTGCATGGAATAACCTACACTGGCAACGCTGGGTTTTCAATCCGAACGGCAGAGGTCAGCGGCGCAGCCGCGGTCATCATCGATGCCGCCTTCAATCATGAGGAGAGGAGAAATACGAAACGGCAGGCGGTGCGGGCTGACCGCTTCATCCCGACATTTTGGGAGACTTCAGACAAGGCGATTTCCGCAGCAAAGGCGGCTGGTTATCGGATAGTCGCCATCGAGGATGCCGGCGAGGTCGAACCTTGGAATTGTGATTTGACGGGTGATGTCCTCTGCGTCGTCGGTGGTGAGAGACATGGAATCCCGAACTGGATTCTCGAACTGGCTGATGCGACAGTCAGATTGCCGATGGTCGGCTTCGTACCCTCTTACAATCTCCAAGTCGCAGTCTCTGTGGTCGCTTTGGAAGCGTTGCGCCAACGGCGTTAGTGCAATTCCCTATTCCTCTCTCTGAACGAGCGAGATTTTGACCCAATAACGGGGGCAAGGGGCTATGAAGAATCCCTCACACGGGGCGGTGATGTCATCGGATGGTCCACTCTCGGAGAAACCGGAAGTATCTGGAGTCTGCGCTTCACTCGGGATATACTACGGGAGTTTCGGAAAAGGTAAGGCGGAAGTTCACTGCACAGTCGGCGTGGAACACACCAACAAAGGTGGAGTTGCTCACGGTGCGCTCTTCACGGCTCTACTTGATACTGCTCTTGGGGGGGCGCTCGTCTCCACACTTCGGGTTGAGGAGTGGTGTGCGACGGCTCAACTGAATGTTTCATTCCTTGAAGCCGGCCTAGTCGGAAGTGAACTTACGGGGCGAGGCAGGATAGTCAGACGGGGGAAAGGTGTCGCCCATCTCGCCGGTGAGGTCGTCGACGATGCTGGCGTCACTTATGCCAGTGCCACCGGAACATGGGCGATTTTTGCCAAAAAACCGCTGAAATTTTCAGACAAGTGAATCTCTTTTTCAATCACGAATCCATGTAATTCTCTTCACAAGATGAGGGAGACTGGTTTGAGAGGGGCCACCCTCTCAACTGATGATTCGACCACTGAGGCGATGCGGAAGAGGAGGGCCTCCTGCCAAGCAGGTGCGATGATTTGCATTCCTATGGGAAGTCCTGCGGAATCATACCCAGTTGGAACTGAAATCGCTGGATATCCGTTCAGATTTGGTATTTGCATGAAACGCATCATCTTCTCGGTCATGCCGATATCCATTTCGCCGTCGGAAATGGCGGCCTTGTGAATCGGTGTCGCAGTGCAAGCCGTAGTCGGGGTGACGATGACATCGCAGGTGGAGAGTGCGTGGTCAAAATGGTCACAGACCCGCGCTCGGAGCCGTTGGGCGTGTAGGTAGTCATCAGGCCTGAGGTGGCGAGAGAGTTGCAGTTTCGCCCGCGTCTCAGCACCGTAGACTCTCGGGTTGGTGGACAGTTTCTTCTCTTGACTGGTGGCCATCTCACTCACTATTGTGATGAGGTGTACAGGTTGTACGAGTTCCAATTCAGGGATTTCCACTTCGACGATGTTTGCGCCTGAGTCTGAAAGGTGGCCGAGTGCAGCACGACATGATTTGACGATTTCGTCATCTGCGTCTTCAAACCACGGTCTGTAGATTCCAACCTTCAAGCCGGATAGGTCACTATTGGAGCATGATTCCAAAGTGGGTTCTGGCTGTGGAATATCACCTCCAGCAATTGCTGAATAGAGGAGAGCGCAATCTCTGACCGATGCTCCGATGGGGCCGGTGTGAGCCACAGACCAGCAATCTTGTGGGGAGCCCCGCCCACTCACTCTACCCCAAGTCGGTTTTAGGCCGACGACACCACACAGTGCTGAAGGAATACGAATTGAACCGCCCCCGTCCGTTCCCACTGCGATAGGTGTGAAGCCACGCCCGACTGCCGCTGCAGGTCCAGATGACGAGCCACCGGTCACCCGAGTCGGGTCGTAGGGATTAGACGGAGTGCCGTTGAACGGGTTGAGCCCGCTGACTCCGATGCCGATTTCGTGCATGTTGGTCTGGCCGATGACGATTGCACCTGCATCAAGTAGCCGGTTCACCAATATGGCGTTGTCATCGAATGGACCGTGGTCCATTCTGGTGCCACAACGGGTCGGATGCCCGACCATGGCGATGCACTCCTTCAAAGCAACCGGAATCCCGTCAAGAGGGCCGAGCGGCTCACCGCTCAACCAGCGAGCTGTTGATTGTTCGGATGAGGCACGAATCTCTTCGGCGTGTACGGAAGTGAAGATGTGGTCGTCATCGTCAATCGCCGAGAGGATTCTGTCAATTACTTCACAGGGAGTCACTTCGCCATCACGGTAGGCAGAATGCAATTGGTCTGCGGTGGCCGTGGGTGATTGCGCCGGTGGGGGCAATTCAGTCAGGTCACCAATAATGGCCGCAAATCCTTCAACAGGTGGTCTCATCTGCGGGACTTCAGAGGATTCCGCCTGTCGGGCCACCCAGATGCCCGCATCCCTCAGAACCTTCCAACCGACCATGCGGCGAAGCCCTGATGTTTCGAGAATCCTCGCCGTCAGACGAAGTGAGAAACCTCGCATCGGCGGGCTCTTCATTCGCTTCGGCTCATATCCCATGCCCACCCCATGCACCCACACATGAAGTCAATTCCCCCATTCTGGGGGGAATGAACCAAAGTCAGAGGGCCGTCTTGTCCGATGAAGGGTGCGACAATCTGTAGCGCGGGTAGTGCCTTGGGATGAATTGCGGTAGTGTTGTGAGACGAATCGCGGTAGGGGGAGTCGATTCACGATGATTCGGAATGAATCCATGGATGGTGAACAGGATTCACGAGTAGGTGATTGTGTGTTCAATCTCCATCATCCACAACTCGTAGCCGCTGGTTCCGTCATACGCCTCGAAGTAGAGCCGCGTGCCCATGACCGTGATGTCGTTCGCAGATCCGGAGCCGCTGCCGCTGTTGATGTCAGCGACCCGCCATGTCGAGTCGTTGGTCGTCTCGTGCGCCCACAACTCCAAGCCGCTGGTTCCGTCATTCGCCTCGAAGTAGAGCCGCGTGCCCATGATCGTGATGTCGTTCGCATATCCCCAACCGCTGCCGCTGTTGATGTCCGCCATCCGAGCGACGATGAAGTTGCTGCAGTAGGTCGTTGTATAATCTATTTCACCAGTTTCCAAGACACCGTTTTGAGCAG
This sequence comes from uncultured Candidatus Poseidoniales archaeon, assembly GCA_964342465.1. GTDB lineage: Archaea > Thermoplasmatota > Poseidoniia > Poseidoniales > Thalassarchaeaceae > MGIIb-Q1. Next base: position 17,413 of record CAYFFQ010000004.1, read on the forward strand.
TTCCGCCCCCGTCTCCGTTGTCGAGTCCCTGCTCCATGATTCGGCCGCCAGAGGAACACGCCTCAAGGGTTGGTGAAGAAACGCGGGTCAGCAGAGTGTTCGCAGATGCGCTTCCGTCGGCCCCGTCAACGCCGTCCTGACCGTTGGTTCCGTCCACGCCATCAGCACCGTCCTGACCGTTGGTTCCGTTCACGCCATCAGCACCGTCGCAAACATACTGCACATGGTCAACCTCAGTCGAACCAAGGGCGCCGTGCCCGTCATCATCGACGCCGACCTCGATCTTCGTACCACCATCGGTACAATTCGTGCCTGATGGTTCCGCACTGGTCACGGCCATCGCATCGTGTCCGTTGGTTCCGTTCACGCCATCAGCACCATCCTGACCATCAGCACCATCTGTTCCGTTCGCACCGGGTGGGCCCGCAGGTCCCGTCAGGTCGACGAAAGCCCAACCTGCACTCGTGCAGGTTTCGAATCCGGCTGTGGAGGCGACATAGTAGAGTCTGCCCAAAGTCGCCGAACCACAAGCCGGCAGGTCATCGCCGGATTCGACATAGTAAACATCCCAATCGGACAAACCGATCGGGTTCCCCTCTCCATCGTCGGAATTGTCACCCGCATCCCCTTTTCCATCATCAGCAGGTTCGCTGTTCATCACTACATATCCGCCAGCCGCCAACAACATCAGCAGCACGAGCACGGGTGCAATCACCTCTTTGCGCATGTGGGTGGGCTAAAGTTGGTTTTTATTTGACCTTTTACCGAATCAATCAACCTGTTTCACGGGTCGATTGGCCATATTCTCAGTATTTCAAGGCTGAATTATTC
>CAYFFQ010000004.1:18343-38286 GCA_964342465.1 uncultured Candidatus Poseidoniales archaeon
GTCGATTGGCCATATTCTCAGTATTTCAAGGCTGAATTATTCCAACTGTCAATTCTTCAGGGGCCAATTGGCTCTGATCGGCGATTCCAAATCTCATCTCCCCGCCGGTCAAGGGGTGCTACGGTCGGGCTCATCACTGGGTCATCACCGACCGCCATCTCCCCGCCGGTCAAGGGGTTCTCAAGGTCTGTGCCACCCTGCAAAGTGATGCGACTGATGTAGCGAAGATATTCTTTACCTTCTATCGGTTCCCTCAATTGAAGGAGGAGTCCAAGGTGAGTCCAGCGGGAATTCCCTCGTCCCATACAGAAGTGAAGGTGTAGGAATGGATGCGGCCACTCTCGCACTCGTCATTTTGCTGGTGTTCGTCACCGGATTACTTTTCGCTCCACTCGGCCTTGGAGGTGGGATTTTTTTTGTCCCAATTCTTCACTACGTCGCTGGCTGGCCCATCAATGGTGGATTGTTGATAGTTTCTCTCGCACTCGTAACCGTGGTTTCCCATAGTTCAGGACTCGCACACAGGAGGGAAGGTCACTGGTCACCAGAAGCGCGCAACACTGCCCTAACTGGCGCTATCCCTGGGGCTATAGTAGGGGTGGTGATTGTCGTAGTTATGGGAGACCGGATGGATATAGTCTTCAAAGTCATCAGCGTGGTGATTATCGCTTGGGCGATTCAAAAAACTTGGATGAAATCACGCGACGAAAAGAGAGATGGAGGCAACGCAGCGGAAGTTCCCGAAATTGACTCCACGCCGTTGGCTGTCGCATCGAGCATCGGGGGCCTCATCTCGGCGGTTCTCGGAATCGGGGCTGGAGGGATTTACATTCCTGTATTACGCCAATACGCTCACCTTGAGGCGCGTACCGCAAACGGGACGTCTTTTGGAGTCATGATGGTAGTCGTGCCGATTGCGCTTGTGGCTCACGCCCTCGCTCTAAGTAGCAATCAATCATCATTTTTGATGTCAGAAAACATTCTGTTGTTTGCCCCTCTCACTATGCTGGCCACCTTCTTCGGGGCAAAATTGGGGGCGAAAGTCGGATTGAAGTTCCTGCCCACCAAGGTGCTGACGGGTATCTTCTTGGGTCTGCTAATCTTCATCTGGTTCAGATATGCAATTGACCTCGCAAGTATATTTGACCTCATCTGACATTTTCCTTGGCGATATTTCGCTTGGAAATACCGATTTGGAAATATGGGGGAATCCATCCTTGGATGAACTGAGTGGCTGCATGACCTTCTGACAGAGTGGCTCCATTATAGTGAAAAGATTTGCCCCATAATAGAAAACAGAGTTGCCCAATGGCCTCGCGCTGAGTAGCCCTATTATAGTGAAAAGATTAGCCCCATTATAGAAAACAGAGTTGCCCAATGGCCTCGCGCTGAATAGCCCGATAATTTCTCTCAATCCCTCAGAACTTCGTGGTTATGAGATTGATTCGATGAGAACGGCGATGCCCTGCCCGCCACCGATGCAGGCGGTGGCGATACCATATTTCCCACCTCTTCGCTTCAGTTCGAGAGCGAGGGTGAGGACGAGGCGAGTTCCTGTCGCCGCCAGCGGATGGCCCAATCCGACTGCGCCACCATTGACATTGACTTTCTCGACATCTATGCCGAGGTCTAAGATGCAAGCGACAGCCTGACCGGCGAATGCTTCGTTGATTTCCCACAAGTCGATATCTTCAGTGGTCAATCCGGCCTTTTCGAGTGCCATCCTGCTACTCGGTACAGGCCCATAAGCCATAATCGCCGGCTCAAGTCCGACGATTCCCCATGAAACGATGCGTGCGAGGGGCTCATCACCATCCGCTTCGGCGCGGCTGGCCGACTTGATGACTACCGCCGCCGCACCATCAACCACACCTGAGGCGTTGCCAGCGGTGACAAGGGAATCCGGCCCGAAGTGGGTCCTCAGTCCGGCGAGGGTCTCAACTGTCGTACCTAAGACGACGTGGTCTTCATCGGATGCGCCAACAATCCCATTGGGAGTTTCAACCTCGACTATTTCTTCTGCCCAAACCCCCTCGTTAACACTCTTCTCGGTGCGTTGGTGACTCAAGGCTGCAAATTCATCCACTTCTGCTCGCTCAACACCCTTTCTCCTGCAAATCTCGTCACTTGTTTGGGCCATGAATGAACCACACATCCCGTCAAGAAGGTTAGTGAAAAGGTAGTCCTCCATGTCCTTGGCCAGTTCGTCACCCGCACGGGGGGGTCTTCCAAGTTTGTATGTGTCACGCATTCCACGCAAAACATGAGGTGCTTGAGAGAGGTTTTCCATCCCCCCTGCGACCACCACTTCCGCTTCTCCGAGCATTATCATCTGCGCTGCAGATACTATCGATTGCGCCCCGCTTCCACAGATTCGAGAGAGGGTGAGCATAGGTACTTCTTGAGGAATCCCTGCCTTGAGACCCGCATGCCTCCCCCCGAAAATCGCTTGGTCAGAAGTTTGTAGGGCATACCCCATGACGAGATGGTCCACTGATGATGGGTCCGTTCCAGTTTTATCCAAAGCACCACGAATCGCCGCGGCTCCTAAATCCTCGGCGCTGACTTTCGCCAACAGACCGCCGGCTCCCCCATCACCGCGCTTGCCCCCCAACCACTCACAAAATGGGGTCCTCGCTCCACCGATTATCACTACATCCTCCACCATGTTTTCCGGCGAGATAGACGCACCTCTTCAATGAATTGGAAGACTACTTACAGTGGTGGTGTGGGTTTTCCTCGTTATCATTGCGATTGCCTGAAGTTCATCCCCATGAAACGGAGAGAAAAGAGTGGAAATGGTCAGAAGTTCATCCCCATGAAACGGAGAGAAAAGAGTGGAGATGGTCAGAAGTTCACCCCCATGAAGCGGTGGGTAAAGAGTGGAGATGGTCAGAAGTTCACCCTCATGAAGCGGTGGGTAAAGAGTTGAGATGGTCAGAAGTTCACCCTTATGGAACGGTGAAAGAAGAGTTGGAATGTGGATTTTTCTGGTACGGAACTCATCGTGTAGATAGAAACAGAGTTGTTTGGACCAAATCCAAGTTTGAATTACTATGAATAATTTCAATTCTCTCAAGAAATGAGGAGTCCGAGTATTGCTGTGCCAGCGAGATAAGCGCCAAGTGATGACCCAAGATTCGCCAGCGCGGTCACGAGGAGAACTCTTCCTACTCGGTTTGACCAGAAGAGAGAGAACTTGTCCAACTTGAGGAAGTCTTGTAGGTCCTTTGTGGTCGGTTTGGCGATTTCCATCTGCACTGCGCCAGCGAACCATCCGGCCGCAAGTGTGGGGTTTAGAGAGGTAATCGGTGAGGCGAGAGCAGCAGTGAGGATTGCTAAGGGGTGGCCGCGGGCGAGAAGAGCGCCGAGTGCAGCAAGTAGTGCATTGAGAGCCAACCATGTGTAGGCGACAGAGAGCAGTTCCTCGTAATTTCCCTGTGAGAGCAAGTAGCCGAACAGAGCGAGAATCACAATAGGGAATCCCCACTTCACTCCCTTCCACATTGGTGAAGGTGGCGGAATGGAGTTGAGAAACTCCACTCTTTCCGCCACAAGTTTTTCACCTCTTTCCAGCCTTGTAGAAACCCCCTCAAGATGGCCAGCACCGATAACCGCGAGAACTTTTCCGCGCCCTCGCAATTTCTGAATCGAGCCAGCGAGAAACTCATCTCTCTCATCAACGAGGACTTCTCCAGCGGCAGGTGCGACACTCTTCAACTCACCCATCAATTGTGTTATGAGGTCTCCATCCTCAAGCAGGTCTTCGACCACGAAATCATCATCTTCATCGGGTTGTTCGGCGAGTAGGGAGTGGAGGACTCTCCATTTTTCCCCTAATCGCATCTTCTTCCATGCCCTCTTTAGAGTGATTTGGATGTCACGGTCAACCAATTCAACTGGGATATCATCCCGTTCTGCGATTTCAATAGCCGTAAGTAAGTCGACACCGACTTTTTCACCGCTTTCTAGTCCCATTCTTCGCTGTTCTGTTGCTAACAGACTTTGAAAGAGGAGGAGGCTCGCTTTTCCCTCCTTGATGACTTTGGAGAGGGCTTCATCATCGAATTTTTTGGGTTCCCTCAGATTCTTCAACCGCATTTCGTCGAGTTCCACGGCAATTATATCAGGGCCCCACTCCATGATTTGTTTTTCCACGAGGTCGGCACTTGTTCGAGAGATGTGTGCGGTGCCGACGAGTCGAAGATTATCATCAATATCGACAATCGGCATACCTCTGCTCTCCTTTTTCTGTTTGGTCTGTTGTCTCTGCGATAGGGATTATTCCTCAATCTGCCAATTCATCTGTCATCTTGCTCAGCACTTCTGATGGGCCAGAGTTTCCCAAGTCGGCGTTTTTCTCGCCGTCGTCTGTCCGACCCAACTCAATTCTCGAGTTTCCCAAGTCGGCGTTTTTCTCGCCGTCGTCTGTCCGACCCAACTCAATTCTCGAGTTTCCCAAGTCGGCGATTTTCTCACCGTCGTCTGTCCGACCCAACTCAATTCTCGAGTTTCCCAAGTGTGCGTTTTTCTCGCCGTCGTCTGTCCGACCCAACTCACCACGCCGACCCTCAGAGCCAAGGATTCTCTCCGCATCGCCTCGCCGGTACAACTCGCCCAACACTCTTCCGAAGTCGGCGTGTTCCCTCACATCGTGAACTCTGAGGATATCGACACCTACCTGTTGTGCGTATGCGGCCACCGCGAGAGTGGCTGGCAACCTTTCATCGCTGTCGCTTCGTCCGAGGAGGTCTCGGAAAATGGATTTCCTACTCACGCCCCACAGAAGTGAATAGTTCTCTTCACCACGAACCGAATTCCCTGCCCGTAAGAGGTCGAAGTTGTGTTGCATGGTCTTGCCAAAACCGATTCCGGGGTCTATGATGACCAAACCGCTCGGATGGCCGGAGTCGGACAGTCGCTCAGCGGTGTTGAGCAATTCCATATTCACTTGCATCACTACATCCTCGTAATGTGGGTCGAATTGCATATTGTTCGGTTCGCCGAGCATGTGCATGATGCAGACGGCGCAACCTGAATCAACGACGAGTTGAAACATCTCTTCGTGTCTGAGTCCAGATACATCGTTGACCATGTTGGCGCCAGCGGCAAGTGCCGCCGAGGCGACTTCTACTCGCCGCGTGTCAATCGAGATGAGGCCATCCGGTACTCTCCTTCTGAGTTCCTCAATCACAGGAATGACCCGTCTTAGTTCTTCTTCGATGCCCACCGGTTCGGCACCGGGTCTGGTCGATTCTCCTCCGATATCTACCCAATCGGCTCCTTCATTCCACATCTTGACTGCGGCGCTGACCGCGGCCTCAACGGAGGCGGCGCGGGAGGCGGCATGAAATGAATCGGGCGTGACATTGACAATTCCCATCAATCGAGGCCTGCCATCCGGATGGCGTCTGAGGAAAGGTGCCAAGTCACGCATCTCAACCGCGCCGTCGGGGCAATCGTTTATCATCCCACGCAGAGACCCCCTACATCATGAATGGCCCGGCAGGTGAGCGAAGTGACGCTCAACCAAGAGGGGGGCCGAGGTTCACCACTCCCGAATCAGAGGAGAGGAATCCCTCGCAGGACAGTTGGTCGTTAGCCAACAGCGTGGTCAACAGACTCCAACCCAAGGACCCGCATGAGATGGGTCAGATGATCCACAGCCGTTCCGTCATGGCAGGTACACTCTTTGCCGCGGTGGGGATATTTTGGTGGCTGACGGTCTCGGTGATAGGTGGCACTCTCGGTGATGCCGACCCGACTCTGCCAACATCAATGATATTTGGATTGGAGTTCTTCTCCATTTCCCTGATCATTCCGCTGCTTGTTCTTTTGGCGACGATCCTTCTCATGCACAGTCGAGAAAGGTCTAACTGGAAGTCCGGCACCCTCGGTGGTATTCTTCTCATCATTGCCCTCTACTTTACTCTCGAACCACTCGGTTGGATAGTTTTCACCGACCAAGGTGACCCGAAAATGGTGCTTCAATCGTTGCGAATCGGGGCGCTGGCGATTATGGTTCACTTCGCCACCCACATGCTACTTGACGCCATTCTGCTCTCATGGGTGATGAAACTGATGACCAATTTCGGTATAGACTATAAATACGAGGAAGAGCAACTTCTTCTCCCTGAGCACACCTCCGAAGATGAGGGTGTTGAGGCTTCGCCAATGTGAGGTGAGGCTGTGCGCGAGGCCACCATCCTTCGCCTTTCTCATAGGGTGGGGCGTGACCCGCGCATGTCGACACACTTGGGATTGACCGCCCGTGTCTATGGAGCCACATCCTTTCTGCTGGCTGGTGACAATGACTCATCGGTGTTGGATTCGCTTGTCGATGTTCAGGCGAGGTTTGGGGGAGAGATGGAAATAAGGCACGAGGCATCACCATTGGGGTTTCTCAGGCGATTTATCGCCTCGGGTGGAATCGCAGTTCATCTGACGATGTACGGCATTCCATATCGCGAGGCTGTCAGCGAGATTCCGGATGAAGCACCCATCGTCATCGTGGTCGGGGGTGCAAAAGTCTCACGGGAGTACTATGAAATCTGCCAGTTCAATGTCGCGGTTGGCAACCAACCTCACAGTGAAGTTGCGGCACTCGCCGCATTCTTGGAGCGACTCAACGACGGTGTCGCGCCAGCAGACCACTTCTCAGGTGGTGAGGTGAAAATTTTCCCCTCTGAAAGAGGAAAGGACCTCAGAACCGATGGTTGAATCTCCGTTCCCCTTCTATGTTTGATGGTAGTTCATGCTATGTCCTGACTCGTTGCTCGGATGATGGGATTCAGTCTCTCATCAGGGGGAGTGTTCCATATATGGTCAATTAGGTGTTCGGCGACACCAACAGGTTATTTCTTAATCAGGACCTCAATCCGTCTTCATGGAAGATGATGTCTTTGGGGAGGAGATCGAGCCGACCAACGGCAAGAACCCTTTGATTCTTCTCGGGCTGTCTGTAGTCATCTTCTTGCTTTTGGTTGCTGCTTTTTCTGACATCGACAAGGACAAACTGAGTAATGCTTCCGAACTACTCGTCCACGGAACTGACATGATGGAGTTGGACACGGACCGCGACGGACTCTCAGACAAAGATGAACTCGACATGGACACTGACCCATTGAAGGAAGACACAGACGGTGATGGTCTCCGAGATGGTCAGGAGTCGAAGTACATCGGTACAAATCCTCTATTGAAAGACACCGATGGTGATATGATAAATGACGGAGAAGAGATCAACACCTATCGAACTAATCCACTCAACAAGGATAGTGATGCTGACGGTCTATCCGATAGCGCGGAATTGAATAATGTACTCACAGATCCAACCAAAGCCGACTCAGATGCTGACGGATTGGATGATGGTCAAGAGGTTGATGTGTATCTTACTGACCCAATGAATGTTGATTCAGATGGAGACAATCTGTCTGATGGGTATGAGGTATTTGTCTCCAAGAGCGGACCAAGGATAATCGATACTGATCACGATGGCTTGGAAGATGGAGTGGAGGTGCACCAATATGGGACAGACCCCACTTCAAATGATTCAGATTCAGATTCTCTGAGCGACGAGGATGAGATCCAAACACACGGCACCAACCCTGTTTCATCTGACACTGATTCCGACGGACTCTCAGACGATATTGAGATCAACTCGTTGCTCACCGATCCAACGAACTCAGATTCGGATGGCGACGGATTGTCTGATGGGGACGAGATCTCCAGTTTCGGGACAGACCCGCTCAACATTGATTCAGATGGGGATGGCGTGAATGATGGTAATGACCTCAAGCCTTTGTTTAATGCCGCATTAAAGGTTCAATTTGGCTTTGATACTGAATATTATGGTGAAGTTCCTGACCCCTACTTTCTCTTCGAATTGGTGGAAGTTGATGATTACAACACAGGTGATTCTCACTACACAGCAACTTATCAAGACACTCTGAAAAAATATCGTGACGACTCGGGTGCCTTTTCGTTGGATTGGATTGATACGGAGTCATCAATGGTTCTCCGAATACGTGGATGGGATTCGGATTGGTTGGGGCAGGATGACCTTGATGTCGGACCTTCTGGAACTCTTTGGATTTCTAATGAATTATCACTTTCCGACTTTTCTTCAGGTCCAATTATAATTGATTTCGTACCTGAAAGTGAATATGAAGAAGGCTACGAAGGTATCCCGACAGAATTGTCAGTAAGGTTGACAATCATGGCTTCCACCTGAGTACCGAAAATTGTGGTTCGCAACGGTCGTATAGGGTATTATCACCTTGCCGATGAATCAGTTTCAGAGGGGTTTTCTCAACCCATCATCGACGTTGATTTGCGGGTCAATGATTATGAACGGATTGCAGGCAGGATTTCAAGGTGGAAGGGTGGCCTCGCTCAGTGGATTCAGTCCCAGCAGAGGCCAACTCGGCGTTTTCAATCCCTATGAGGGCATTGACGCCGCTGATATCCTGATTCTCGAAGGCGAAATCGAGCAGACTCCGGCATCTGGCCGCGGAGTTCTTCTGCTCGCTGATGGCTCCCGGTTTGAGGGCAGTCTGTTCGGTGCTTCAACCATCGGAGAAGGCGAACTCGTCTTCACGACTGGGATGACAGGATTTCAGGAATCATTGACAGACCCGTCGTTCGCCGGTCAAGTCTTGACCTTCACTTGGCCTTTGGTTGGTAACTACGGGGTTGCAGCAGGAATATCCGAATCAGCCAAGGTTTGGCCACGCGGGGTCGTCTGCCGCCACTGGATTGACCGGCCAGACCACCGTCATTCAGTCGGTTCAGTCCATCAACTCCTACTTGCTCACGGTATTCCTGGAATTTCCGAAATTGACACACGTGCCTTGACGAGGAGAGTGAGGGAACATGGGGTGATTCTCTGTCAGTTTGGGCCGATAGAGTTCGAGGATGAAATGGTTCGTCGCCTTGAAAAAATGACCTCTCCCGACCTTGAAGACCTTGTGGATGAGGTGAGCCGCAACGATGCCGTTCTGCTCAATGAAGGAGCCAAAGATATGGACAATAGCCCTCTGGCGCGCGTGGCAGCAATTGATTGTGGAATAAAATACAACATATTGAGACAACTCTCGAATCGGTTTGAGGTTCTTTGGTGCCCTCCCGACATCTCCTATGATGTTCTGAGAGACAATTGGCACATTGATGCCCTCTTTTGTTCAAACGGGCCGGGTGACCCTGCACACACGGGAAAGGCATACTCGGCGCGAGAAACACTCGCCTCTGGACTTGATGCGGGTTTGCCAGTCATGGGTATCTGTTTAGGGCATCAGTTGCTCGGCCTTGCATCGGGTCATGAAACATACAAGTTGCGCTACGGTCACAGGGGGGCGAACCAACCAGTAGTGGACCTTGTCAGTGGTAAGGTGAGCATCACTTCTCAGAATCATGGATTTGCAGTCAATCCAAAGGGTGCAGAACCTCTTGCACCCCATCCGCGGTGGCGGAGTAAGGGAAAGCCGGAGGCCCTTGTTGATATTCAGACTGAGGTGCGTTTCGTCAATGCTAACGACAGAACCGTCGAAGGCCTCGATGTCATAGGAAAACCGGCCTTCAGCGTTCAGTATCATCCTGAGGCCTGCCCCGGTCCGCACGATGCAGAATACCTCTTCGACCGCTTTTCGGAAATCGTTGCCCACAAGATGGATGGCGCTCTTCCTCTTTCTCGACGAGGTAGTGCATGATGTTCCATTTTGCTTGCTGTTTTGGCGGTGGCGCGATAATGGCGCAGACTCCTCTAAGTGGTGGGGATTCGTTTTTCTTCTCTCTTTCCACCAATCTGGTGTGGCTGGATGAGGTGGTCTGATATGCCGAGGCGTGAGGACCTGCAACGCATCATGATTCTCGGGTCTGGCCCGATAAAAATTGGTCAGGCGGCGGAATTCGACTTTTCCGGTTCTCAAGCGTGCCGCGCTCTGCGCGCCGATGGTTATGAGGTCATTCTTGTCAACAGCAATCCAGCAACCATTCAGAATGACCCTGAGATGGCAGACCAAATCTACATTGAACCTCTGTTGCCTGATGTGATAGAGAGGGTCCTTGAAATTGAAAAACCCGACGCACTTCTTGCAGGGATGGGTGGCCAGACGGCCCTCAATCTCGCTTCTGCGCTTGCCCATAATGGTACTCTTGAGAGGTTGGGTGTGGAACTAATCGGCTGTGACCTCGTTGCCATAGATGAGGCGGAGGACAGAGACCTGTTCAACCAAGTATGTGATGAGATTGACTTGCCAATTTGTGAGGCTCACGCCTGTAATTCAATCAATGAAGTGCTTGAGGCCGCTGAAAAAATCGGTTCATTTCCTCTTCTGATTCGCCCCGCGTTCACCCTTGGGGGGCTCGGTGGAGGGACTGCTTGGAGTCGTGGTGAGTTGGTGGAAATTTCCAGTCAAGGAATACTTCACTCCCGTATCGGACAGGTCCTCATAGAGGAGAGCATTCTCGGTTGGCAAGAGCACGAATACGAGGTGATGCGTGATGCTGCGGACAATTGCATAATCGTCTGTACGATGGAGAATATCGACCCGATGGGTGTCCACACCGGAGAGTCGGTGGTGGTGGCACCGCAACAGACACTCTCTGACCGTGACCACCAAATGTTGCGGGATGCGGCATTGAAACTGATTCGACGACTTGACATAAAGGGTGGCTGCAATGTTCAGTTCGCTTTTAACCAAAAGAGTGGGGATTATAGAGTGATAGAAGTCAATCCACGCGTTTCTCGCTCATCTGCACTCGCCAGTAAAGCGACTGGTTATCCGATTGCAAGAATGGCAGCCCTGATTGCAGTCGGCTACACACTTGATGAGTTGCCAAATCCGATAACCGGCGAAGGAACTACTGCTGCCTTTGAGCCAACCCTTGACTACTGTGTGGTGAAAATACCCCGCTGGCCTTTCGACAAGTTCCGAACTGCTGACCGAACACTCGGCACCTCCATGAAATCGACTGGCGAGGTCATGGCGATTGGGCGTTGCTTCGAGGAAGCCTTTCTCAAGGCGTGGGCATCTTTGGAATATGGCCAACCCCACCCGCGGCCACTTACCCTTGCTGACACCTCTGAAGGCGAAGGAATGGGTGAAAGAGCTTCCACACCACTGCCAAACGAGACCCTCACCGAATGGCTGAGAGTGGCGACAGACCGGCGAATGGGTGCATTGCTGGAGGCTTTCCGACGGGGTATGTCGGTGGAAGAGGTCCATGAAATCACCGCCATAACGCGCTGGTTCCTACATAAATTTGAGACGATGATGGCAGTAGATGCAGAAATTGTAGGGGCAGGCGAAAATGGATTGTCGCCTGCAGAATTGTCATCAGACCTACTGGTAAAATGGAAATCTAATGGGTTTAGTGATGCTCACATTGCTGACGCGCTGAGTGGATATCCTCCAACCGGCTGGAGAATCCAGACCGCCGGCTCCACTGAATTTGATGTGATGAGAAGAAGACACGAATTGGGCATCCACCCAGTCTATAGAATGGTGGATAGTTGCGCTGCAGAGTTCGCCGCCGTGACCCCCTACTACTATTCCACCTACGAGCGAAGTGGCCATGTTGGCGTTGATTCAGTGGAATCAGAAAGAGGCGTGACAGTCGGCGGCGAGATGGCGCGCCGAGAAGTCGTCATCGGCTCTGGCCCAATCAGAATTGGACAGGGCATAGAATTCGATTATGGCGCTGTTCATGCGGTGCAGGCGATTCGGGAAATAGGACATGAAGCCATCCTCATCAACAACAATCCTGAGACGGTCTCAACTGATTTTGACACCTCTGACCGCCTCTATTTCGACCCACTGACATTGGAATGCGTCGCTGAGATTCTACTTCGTGAAAACGCCGATGGAATCCTCCTGCAATTCGGCGGTCAGACGGCAATCAACCTCGCCCTCCCACTTGACTCTATCAATACTCATCTGCAAGCACAAGGCCTCACACTCTCACTCAGAGGTTCATCTCCTGATGCGGTTGACGAAGCGAGCGACCGTGATAGGTTCGAGAAGTTCGCAAAACGGGTAGGTCTGCGAATGCCGCGTGGACTGACGGGTAGCACCCCTGAAGAAGTGAGGGATGCGGTCACACAAATCGGATATCCGGTATTGATACGCCCGTCATACGTGCTCGGCGGCAGAGGGATGGAGATTCTCACCGACGACAGTCAGTTGGACGCCTACATGACTGAGGCATTCATCGCTCCAGACCGACCACTCCTCGTCGACGAATATCTCGGTCATGCCATCGAATTGGATGTTGATGCGGTCTGCGATGGCGAGGAGGTCCTCATCGGTGCGGTGATGGAGCATTTGGAAGAGGCCGGAATCCACTCCGGCGACTCTACCTGTTTCATCCCTGCTCAGAACATATCAGCGGAGGTGATGACCGAGGTGGAAGAATGGACGCGAAAAATAGGAATCGGCCTGAAAATCATAGGTTGCTTCAACATCCAGTTCGCCATATGTGATGATGTTCTCTATGTCCTCGAAGTCAATCCACGTGGCTCAAGGACGTTCCCCTTCGTCGCCAAATCGACAGGGATTCCACTGGCGAGAATCGCCGCACGGCTCACCTTGGGTGCGAAAATCAGTGAATTGGACATTCCCAAACGGGTGACAGACCTTGTTTGTGTGAAGGCACCTGTATTCCCATTCATCAAACTGAGGGGGCTGGACCCCGCTCCGGGGCCAGAGATGAAATCCACTGGTGAAGTGATGGGAAGTGATGCCGACCCAGCGCGTGCCTACCTCAAAGCGAGACTGGCAACCGAACTCCCTCCACCCACATCTGGTGGTGTATATCTCACGGTGAAGGATGAGGATAAGCACTCATTACCGGATATAGCCCAGAAACTTTCCGACATGGGTTTCACTCTCTACGCCACAACAGGTACGGCCAATCACCTCCGCCTTGCCGGTGTTCCGGTGGAGAGGGTATATCGGATTGCTGAGGAGCACTCTCCAGACGCTCTTGACTTGATGAGACAGGGGAAAATAAACCTCATCATCAATACTCCGAGTAAGAGTGGTGGGGCTGTCCTCGATGGCAATATGATGAGACGCCTCGCCGTTGAGTTGAACATTCCGTTCGTCACTACGATGTCAGGTGCGAAGATGGAAGTTGAGGCGGTGGCAGTCGCGAGGGAGGGATTACCCGAACCGCGTGCATTGTCTGTGGAATATACTTGAGTTTGGCTCGAGCGCCTACCTGTAAAGCCATGTTTTTCTCACTGTTGCCCTTACCCAGAAAGTAGTATTCACAAGACAATCAGTAGTGAGGTGAATTGTGTGTGGTCTATTCAGGTTGCACTAACCACGAAAGTAGTATTGGCAAGAGAATCAGTAATTGGTGAGAAATTGGGGTGATTTCTCCTCATGCACACCAACCATTTGTTTTGGTTGGTCATGGGCCAATCGGCAGACGAAATTGAACCTCGGAGAGCCTCATGCACACACCATTTGTTTTGGTTGGACATGGGCGAATCGGCAGACGAAATTGAACCTCGGAGAGCCTCATGCACACCAACCATTTGTTTTGGTTGGACATGGGGTTACATTTAGGAGTCCTTTCCCATCAGATATGTCAGAACAGAGGGCCAATCGGGGAATCTCTCTGAGCCAAAATGCAACCATTCCTGACCATCGTATTCGCCGAACTCCTTCGCTCCATTGTTGGGGCGGTCATCAATGAGGTAACGACCACGGGCGAGGTCCTTCCTGTGGGTGAGTGTCAATTTTTTCTTAGGCAAATTGGGCAGATATTGTTCAACCCATCTCCGTTTGTCTGACCACGCTTGAGTGTTTGACCACGGTGAAGTTGAGAGGAGGTGAACTTCAAAGTGTTGCATCAACTTGTCAATCGCCTCTTTCGCCCCTCGCATAGGTTTCAGTGTGGCAAATAACCCTTCAACATCTGAGTGATGCACGCCTTCTGCTTGTGCAGCGATGCACTCGTCGCGAATGCTCGGGTCAACATCTTTGACATCGTATGGAAAATCAACAACTACACCATCCATGTCAACAAAGACGATGTCTCGCACTGGGGTTTCCAATAAATCAGACATGGTTCCGCCACCGGAATCTCATACATATTCTTGGTGACGGATAGCCGGTTTATACCCATCCGGATAATTTGTCGCCAACACTTCAAAATATCTCCGCCACCACCCGATGTACGGTCAACATGAGTGAGGAGAAAAGGGGGCGATTTGCAAAAATTGCTGGAGCGGTAGGTGGTGCCGGCAAAGAGGCGGTAAAAAAGAAGACTGCTGAAACTGTAAAAGGCGCTGCGAAGACGGCGGCGAAACCAGTTACGGATGCTATCGCCGCCAAGGCTGAAGAAGTTGGGAAGAAAGCCGTCGAAGCAGTTGAGAACAAGGTTGTCGATATCGCCAAGGAAAAGGCGAAAAAAGACTTGAAGAGGAAATTCTTAGGAAAATAACTATTTCGGAATTGGGCGAGGATTGCCCACATATTCACAACACGGTAGAGCGCTTTTGCAGAGGCGGGTCAGAGTTTTCTATATGTCCGCCAACTATCTCAACAAGGGATGAAGAGGGAAAGGGTCGCCGCCAGCATCAGAGAGTTTTCTATATGGCCATCCCGACTCTCAACAAGGGATGAAGAGGGAAAGGGTCACCGCCAGCATCAGAGAGTTTTCTATATGGCCATCCCGACTCTCAACAAGGGATGAAGACGGAAAGGGTCACCGCCAGCATCAGAGAGTTTTCTCAATCGCCGCCAAATCTCTCAACAGGCGTCGTACGCCTCGATGATGTATCGCGTTTGAGGAGAGGTCCAAGCCAATTCACTCAACCCGTCTTCACCCTCAGCAGCGTAGATTCGCACCACATCCTGCACCCTGACATTTCCGTCACTTGAGCGTGCGAGGATAGTCTTTGGTTTGAGCGCCTTCCCCGTCCCGTGTGGGTCGTACACCGTTTCCAATGCTTCAGAGAGGAACCAATCCGGTTTCCCTGCTGGCTCACCCTCATACTTCTTGGATATTCTTGGCCCACCACCGAATAGTGCGGCTGCCCCACCAACTTTGCCAGCGGTCTTCTTCTGTGGTGCTTTTGCTGCCTTCGGCTTCTCCTTCTGTGTAGGGGTCGGTGCAGCCGAGACCGCCTTCGACTTGTACTCTTTTTCAAGTTCTTCGCGGACCGCCTTACGAACCTCTGGTTCGACTTTCTTGCGCACCTTCTCCTCATTGAAGTTGGTCAGTTTTTCCTCCATCTCCTTCTTGGCAATTTCCAACTCATCAATCGTCTTGACATAGTGCGATGCCACCTGCACCAGTGCCGCTTCCATCGCCGCCTGAGCCTGAAGTTGGACGACCTCGGCAGAGTGTCCTCTCCACTTCTTCCACTGTAAGTTGCTGTGCGAGAGAATGTCTGAGCCACACTTCGGACAGAATGAGCGTTTTGGCGGTTTGAGGACCGGAATTGCTCTCAGGTCTTCGTTAGTGACATTCGTCTCATCGATACCCCCGTGTGAGATGTCGTGAATGTGATGGCTCGCCTCCATACCGAGTTCCATTGCCTGCTGGAAAACTGGGTCACCTGTGTTGACCCTTCCAGCCATCACCATGCCCCAGGCATCGGTATCCTGAGAGACAAGGGCGACGGCGGCCGCTGATGCTGGGCTGGTGGTGAATGAGGCGGGCGAGGCACCGGCTGACACAGCCGCCTTCGCCGATTCCGTAGCAGCCCTCTGCGATTCCTCAGCAGCCTCGGACGAGGAGGCAGCGATTCCGAGTTCGATGGGGTTGGCCCCCTCTTCGACTTTGGCTATAAGGTCAAACTTATCAGCCATCGAGAGGTCATCACGCGCCCTGATGGCGTCTTTCAGAGCCTTTACATCGTGACCGGTGGCGGTTATCGCCCCCTCCACCTCAAAGTCATTGCCACAAGACAAGCAGAACTTTGCTGTCGCTTCATTTGGCGCTTCACACTTCGGGCAGTAGACCGCCATCGGAGCCGTTCACAACCCCATCCCATTTCAAACATGATGTTCCAGTGGGTCACACTTCCTCACTTTGTGACGGGTGATTGACCTACGAGAGTCACTCTTCAAACGGGGAGTTCTATTCTCTGGGGAGAGGTCCTCAACCCGTGCACATACTCTCTATCGTGACAGATTAGCCAAGGGATTCTCCTGATGGGGCTCCTCACTACGAACGGCCACCCCACTGAACGGCACACCCACACCTATCCCTCGGTGTTGTCAAATATCGTCCGATGGATGATGCTGAGGAAATCTTGACACATCTTCTCAATTGACGGAATTGAGAAGTGAGAGGACTCTTTCCCGGCCAAATTCAACGAGTAGTGCAGCCAGTTTTGGTCCTCGTTGGCGCCCTAACAGGTGACGATAGAATATCTGAAACGCCTGTCGAGGAGCCATCTCGGCATCAGAAATCGATGTTCTGATTGCCGTTTGAAGCCCTTCTTCATTCCATTCGACCTCCTCGGCGAGTTCGACGAACCGTTTCAACAGGTCACGTTCGACATCATTGAGGTCAGAATCTTGGATGGTTTCAGCCAACTTGATTCGCGCACTCTCGGGAAACCACTCCGAGTCAATCCAGTTCCGCATTCTCGAAATCCTGTCCACTAATCTCTCCTCAGGGTTCCCCGCATCGATACCGTGTGTCCGAGATAGGGAGGCGAGGAGTGGTTCGTTGTCTGATTTTATCTGGCATAGTGTGGAGAGGTGTGAGAACGAAATACCGAGGCCATGTTGGTGTTGAGAGTGACGGAGTAGTCCCTGTGCAAGTTCAAACTTCCTCGCTTCATCAATCAATTGTTGTTGTTTTCGGCTGCTCTTCCCCAACTCAACGTGTTCGACATCCTTCAGTGTGGTGTGATATTTTTCTTCAAGCCGCTCATACTCATCGGCAAGAGAAATCAATCCTTCACCGGGGTCGAAGTCGATGTGTTTGCCCGGTTTCACCCGCGAAATGAGGTATCGCATGATTTCAGGTGGAACGATGCGGAGCAACTCACCGGCGCTGATGGTGTTGCCTCTGCTGCTGGCCATCGCCCCTTTCCCCTTGAGGTAAATCCACTCATACATCTGCCCCATCGGTGCTTCGCCGCCAAATATGGGTGCGAGATGTTGGCCTGTGTCCCAAGACCCTCCCGCCGCGGAGTGGTCCTTTCCGTATCCTTCAAAGGTTACCCCCAACCACTTCCAGCGCGCCGGCCAATCCAGCCTCCAAGGGAGTTTCCCCCCCCCTCGCTCAATGTTCGTTCGACCCACCTCACCCTCTGCGTTCACCCATTCGACCCATGGCCACTCACAGGATGTGACGGTCAGACCGTGCATGCGCCCTTGCTCGTCGACCGGATTGTATGGGAACCAATCATCTGCAAGTGGACGCTGTGAGATTTCTGTTATGACGCGGCGAATCCTCTCTCGATTTTCAATGGCGGTTTGCACCGCTTCCGTGTAGAGTCCGTCGAGATATGACTGATAGGCATCGACGAGTCGGTATTCCACTCCGAGGTCGTCGAGGGCGGTGAAGAATGGTTGCAGAAAATAGTCGGTATAACTTCCTTCTCCGTCTGGTGCGGGAATGGTCGCTAACGGTCTTCCGACATGTTCGGCATAGACCTCCTCATCTAGGAAAGGGTAGACTTTACGCAATGGGTCGGCGCTGTCTGCGACATAGACGAGTTCGGCCTTCAATCCTATTCGTTCACACGCTCGTCGCACGAGGTCTGCTGTCAATACCTCTCGCATGTTCCCTACATGGATTGGGCCGGAGGGGGTGATTCCTGTGGCGATGACATGTGAGTCGGCTCTATCGGCGAGCCTCTGAGCGATGACATCTGCCCAGTGCATATCCGCCACCTTTTCAGACGGAGACGGCTCTGATGAGCCCCCTCAAAGGCACACCAGCAAGTTCGTTCTTCTCGGTCTTATTGACAAGGACCAAGCACATCACCACCTTGGCCCCCTCATCCTGAAGTGAATTGATGGCGCCTCGCATGGTGTCGCCGCTGTTCAGCAGGTCATCGACGATGACTACATGACGTCCACCGACATTTCCATATTTCTGTGACAGGGCGCCGCCTCTGTCACCGACTGCACTACGGAAGATGGAGACTTCCGCACCTAACTGTGCAGCCGCGGACTGTGCGAAGAGGATTCCGTTCAGACTGATACCGACGATGGTATCAACTCCTGATGGAAAATGTTCGTCAACGATGTCAGCCATTATCATGCCGATGCCATCGATACGCTGCGGTCGGACTCCGATGGTACGCCAACCGATTCGCACATCGTCCGGTTTTGCTTCCGGTGCGGATGTGCTCTGCAGCCAAGTGATGGTTGACTTCGAGATTGACATCTCGTCAGCGATCTGCTGGTCATTCAAACCCTGCTCCCTGAGTTCAAACACCTTGGCGCGCAATTCATCGACACTCAATGCCATTCAACTCCGAGGGTGAGCCGGATGACTATGAACCCACCGCCAAAGGCGGTGTCTCCGACCGCGATTTCAGAATCTCCCAGTCGAGCCGAAACCACCTTCGCCACGCCTAGTCTCACCCAAGTCGTCGGCAGCGACTTCTGTGAAAATAACTTGAGGCAGAGCGGAGATTACCAATTGTGCCACTCTCTCCCCCTTCGGTATGGTGAATGAATCCCCCTCGCCAATCCACATCATCAACACCATCAATTCGCCCCGATAGTCAGCGTCTATAGTTCCCGGCGCATTGGGTAGGATTAGCCCCCGAGCAGCCAACGAAGAGCGCGCTCTGACCTGCCCTTCCCACCCTGCTGGAATTGCGACTTTCAAACCGGTCTTTACTTTCACGGATGAACCCCTCGATACTGTGGTCTCCTCCACCGAATAGAGGTCCCATCCGGCAGCGAGTGCCGAACCTCTGGTTGGCTCCTTGGCATCCGTGTGAATCTTGGTGAATCTGACCTCCGTCGGCTCGCTCATACATCACTCGGAGAGCAGCAGCATTGTTGAATTAATGGTTGAGCCGATAGTCTCTCTCAACTGAATACTCCTGTTGAGACAGCAATCGTCGGGTGAATCCGTTGACTACTGCGACGGCACTTCCAGTTGCCATGACTACATTAGACGCGCATCACCGGCTCGCACCCCCTCCATCACTGCGCCGGCACTTCCACTCGCCATGACTCCAGTAGACACCCATCACCGGCTCGCACCCCCCACTAAGGCCATCGCACATTCACTGGGTTGGAGTGATGCAAAGGCGGCTCAGGTGCATGAATCGGTCATCTCCGAATGGACGAAATCTGCCGCCACACCATCTCCCATCTCGAATGAGGGGGCTGGATGGAATGGCGAAGCGAGACGGTGGCCTTAACAGGGGTGCGCAGGTCGGCGGAACGATGGCAGACTTCGACTATGAGTCCCTGCTCAACCGAGCCCGCGAGAACATCCCCCAAGACCTTTCATCCTCAGCTCGCTGGAAACTTCCTGAGCCCGATGTTCTGATTGAAGGCAGCCAAACCATCATCCGCAACTTCACGGACATCGTTGACATGATGGACCGCGACGGCAACCACGTCTACCATTTTCTCCAGAACGAATTGGGTACATCTGGGACAAGGGAGGAGCGAAGAGTTCTCCTGAAAGGCAGAATACCTCCTAAGAGAATCAGACAGAAAATCGGAAATTATGTCAAGACCTTTGTCCTGTGTGGGCAGTGTACAGCACCGGATACACGTTTCATCAAGGAGGACAGAACGACCCTCCTGAAATGTCAGGCCTGTGGGGCGACACGTCCGGTGAAACTCTGACCGCCCTCTGTTGGCACAGCCCGTTGTGCGAGCCTCCCACCTTCCGTAGTTACGCCAACCGCTCCGCATACCCCGCCTGAGGGGCCAGTTTCCTTCCGTAGCCTCGCCAACCTCTCCGCATACCCCGCCTGAGGGGCCAGTTTCCTT
>CAYFFQ010000004.1:38386-65594 GCA_964342465.1 uncultured Candidatus Poseidoniales archaeon
CCTCTCCGCATACCCCGCCTGAGGGGCCAGTTTCCTTCCGTAGCCTCGCCAACCTATGGTGACGCTCTGTGGGTAGGAGTTGATTTCTCCTTTCAACCGGTTATCGGATGAATGGGTTGGGAATCGGGTGGATTTCAATCAATGCCAGCCTCAGCTTCGGCAACGGAGAGCCGAACCGCCATAGCAGTATCAGGAGTCACGGAGATGCTTGAGATCCCACATTCGATGAGGAAGGCTGGAAATTCCTCCGGATAGTCGGAGGGGGCTTGACCACAGATTCCGATCTCCAAGCCGGCCCCCTTGAACGATTGTACGGCGAGGCGAATCATGTTCTTCACCGCCGGTGAACGGGCATCAACCGGATGTTGGTATCCCTCCAAGTCATCTCTCGAGACAGCATATACCGTCTGAACGAGGTCGTTAGAGCCGATTGAACCGCCAGAGAGTTCCATCTTCTCGATGAACCTCTCGGCATCAATCACATTGGATGGGAGTTCCACCATGACGAAGAGAGGCACACCCTGCTGGGGGCCAACCCCGTGTTGGTTGAGGAGTTCTTTGACCCCTTCACCCTCCTCCGGTGAGCGACAAAAGGGGACCATTAGTTGCAGATTGTCCAACCCGAAGTCGCGCACGACAGAGGCCATGGCCGCGAGTTCCATCTCGAAAGCCGGCTTGAAGTTCTCGTCGAGGTATCTCGATGCCCCTCGCCACGCGATCATGGGGTTCTCCTCGTACGGCTCGAAAATCCTGCCGCCGAGCAGTTCACGATATTCGTTCGATTTGAAGTCCGAGAGACGGACGAGGACTGGCCTCGGGTGGAAGGATGCGCAAATCAACCCAACCCCCTCCCTGAGTTTGTCGATGAACAACTCCCTCTTGTCATCATAACACCAAGCGCGTCTTCTGACTGCGTCAACCGCCGCTTCGATGTCAGGCAGAATCGCCTCATTCCTCAGGACATCAAGGTATGGTTGCAATCCGCTACCAATTTCGCCCGAAGAGAGAAATCTCTCCAACTCTTCAAAATGAACGAAGGTAAGTGGATGAATCCCTACTTCAGCAGAGAGCACGAATTCAATGCGTGCGAGACCGACTCCATCAACAGGGAGTTGCGAGTCGGTGAGGGATTTAGTGGGAAATCCGACATTCAACTTGATTTTCGTCTTCAGTGGAATGTCGGAGTCTATCTCCACCTCCTCGATTTCGAACGGATGAGTGCCAGCATAAATGTATCCGGTATCACCCTCAGCACAACTTCCGGTGACTTCAGCGAGATTCCCCAGACTCATCGCATCAGCACAACCAACGATGGCAGGAATGCCGAATTCCCGAGCGATGATGGCCGCGTGTGAAGTCCGACCACCCTTTCTCGTCACTATCATCGACGCCTGTTTCATCAGCGGCTCCCAATCCGGGGTCGTCATCTCAGTGACGAGAACATCACCCTCGACAAAGACCCGTTCCTCGTATGGGATTTCATCTTCCCTGATGCCATCGGATACCTTCTTCCTGTTGGCTCGCTTACCGGACACAACCTGCTCATAACTATGGAAGAGGCGCACTCTCCCCCTGCCGATTCTCTTGCCGACCGCTTGACCAGTCGCAAGAACAGCACCCTTCTTTTTCAGAGAGGATGCTAAAGCGTCATCCATTCTATAGCGAATCAACTTTGCTTTCTCACGCTTTGAGTGAACCGTTTCTGGGCGCGCTTGCACGATATACAACTCGCCATTGAGACCATCCTTCGCCCATTCGATGTCCATCGCCATCCCGTAATGTGATTCAATCGCCAACCCCATCTCTGCCAATCTCCGACACTCCAGCGATGTCAGGGCCCACGCTCTCCTCTCTTCGATGGGAACATGGACGGTTGTCACCTCGTTGACACCACCCTCGGCGTAGACCATGCGCATGTCCTTTCCGCCTAGGTGCCGATGAACAACAGCGAACTTCTCTTTGCGAAGCCCCTCTTTCCACACCGTGAATGTGTCAGGAGATACCGAACCCTGTACTACGAGTTCTCCCAATCCGTAAGATGCAGCGATGTGAATGACGCCATCATGGCCTGAATCGGGGTCAATTGTGAACATCACGCCGGAGGATGCCTTGTCCGAGCGAACCATCTTCATGATGACCACCGCTAGGGAACTATTCAGAGGGTCCATTCCCTTCTCAAGTTGGTATCCAACCGCCCTCTCAGTGAACAGGCTGGCTACACACTGTCGCCATTTCTGAATCACCGCCCTCTCGCCACTGACATTGAGAAATGATTCATATTGGCCGGCAAAGGATGCATCGGCCGAGTCTTCGGTGGTGGCCGATGAGCGGACGGCGACATCAGTTCCTTTGCCGTACTGCTCACACAACTGACTGTATGCTGAGATGATGGCTTGACGAATAGTTTCAGGAACCGGAGTGTCTCTGACGATTCCTCGAGCCAATGATGCCCTGCCATGCAGGTCGAGCAGGTCATCCCCCTTCACTCCTCTGAGGCAGATGTTGAGAGCCTCAGCGAGAGTGGAAGAGGCAATCGCCTCGGCGCGGATGTCCTCCACACCCTCTGGGTTGCGGACATTGCTCCAGATATTCGGTTGCACCGATTGGTGGATGAACTGCAGATAGGCATCCGTAGTCACGGTGAAGCCGTTTGGAACCGTCACCCCAGCATCGACAAGATTCTGATGCATCTCACCGAGAGATGCACCCTTGCCTCCGACTCTTTCAGCACCATCCATTCCCGCCTCATGGAACCACTCGATGAATTGTGAATCAGCCATTGCGCCCGCCTCTGCCGATGGTCATCGGCAGCCGAGTGGGTGTTGAGGCGGTAAATAATCGTGAGGTGGTGTGGAAAGTAAACTTAGCATGGCCGTTTTTTCTTACTAAAAGCACTTTTCACCAACTCATCGCAACATCAACGAATTCGACCCTTATGGGTGAGTTGAAGGGCTTTTTGGGTGGCAGGGTCAATCCCACACATCACCGTCAACTTTGTATTTTCAGGAGGGTGGTAGGGTTAATCCTACACTTTACCATGGTCTGAATAGTCGAGAAGAACGATTTTTTCAGCCCCACACATGGCTGTCGTCGTAGTCACTGCTCTTCTTCTCGGAATCTTCGTGGATGGTTTTTCGCCTTTTCTGGTCATCCCGTTCGTACTTATGTTGGTTATCGTCATCGATGTAGGCTGGCCTCATGTGGGCTACTAAAATGACATCGACTACGGCACCTTTTGAGATGCGGTGGAATCTGCCGTCCTCAGTCACGAGTTCAAAGAAGCTCTTGTAGGTCCCGAGTAGCCTACCACGAATGCACGGTTGCATGTCCTCGGGAATGACTCGTCTGTTCAGTAGAACCTCGACGATGTCATCTTGTCGCAATCCAGACCTCCTGTCGAGGAGGGGTCCATTCAATACATCCACATATTCTGAAATGTCAGGTTTTCCCAGTTCTTCCCAAAATGGAATAGCCCAATCAGGAAGGTCTCCACTTGGCGAATCATCCTCTTTTCCTCCGGTCATTAACCTCACCCGTAACACTCTGGGGGGCCCGACCCTACTAAAGCAAATCCCCTTCTCTGGTGTTTGGAACAACCGAGCGTACCACTTGAGAATTCAATTCTGAGAGGTTTCCGAGTGTATCGGTGGACCAGCCACAATCCAGTCAATCACCGTTCTTTGCGCGGCCAGTCATCTGGCAATTTGAGTGGGTCGGTGATCTCATCAGCGCCGATGCGGTTGACCAATTCGTTCCGAAGAGTCTCGATAGCCCACCCTTCGACCGCAGAAATGCACAGATGACCACTTTCCGGATTCACACCTCCCTCGACTCCGAGTAAGTCGGCCTTTCCGTCCACGACCATCAGGGGGGTCTGGGGGAGGAACTTGGCCACTTCGGCGAGGAGATTCTGTTGTGAGGTTAGAGGTGTCCCTCCATGTTCTGAAGGGTCAAGGAGAAAGAGGACAATCGAACCGATGTGTTGCAGTGCAACTATTGCCTGCATCTCTATCTGGTTTCTGTCGGCCATTGGTCGGTCGAGCAGGCCGGGGGTATCGACCATCTGATAGCGGCGACGGCGATGAGTGAAGTGGCCGACATGCAGTTGTTGGGTGGTGAAAGGATAACTCGCCACCTCCGGCTCATTGCTCGAGAGTACGCCTATCAATGCCGATTTACCAACATTGGGGGCACCAGCGACAACAATACATGGCTCACTTGTATCGATTGTCGGTAGTTGGCGGAGTTGGTCGCGCGCTCTGTTGAGCCAGATTAGTGAAGGGTTGATTTGGTCGATTATCGACGAGATGCGACCGTATGCTTCTCGCCGTCGGGAGTGCATCGCATCAATGTTGACCATGCGAGAAATTTGTTTCTCGTATTTTTTCGAGAGATTCATTACCTGTGCGGCCGCCCAATCCAAATTGGAAAGATGATGTCGGTAGGGGTCACATCCGACAGCGGCGTCTATCAACGCTCGGTCAAAATCCGATTGTTGGTCCAGTGATGGCCACTTCTGAACATATCCTCTGATGGTCGAATCAAGAACATCGCTTGCCGACTGAATCATCCGTACCATCTGCTTGCGGGTCCTGAATTGGCGGTCGGAATCTTCAACAGAATCCTTAGCCTTGCCAGCCCTGCTATAGGCCTTGTCCAACAATTCATCGGAGAGCAGAACTGTGGGCAGTTTCTTCCACTGCACGACGGTCATCACACTCGCCTCAACCCCACCCCAGCGACCATCCTTCTTGAATCCGCAAGGTGGTGGTCGCTGGTTCGCCTCAGAACCATGACTTTGACACAATGTGCAGAAAGCAGCCCAGAATGTGGGGCGCTCTTGGGACTCAGTTGGTCGATGAAACATGGCCGCAGCGAGTGCAGTAGACCTTGTGGCCGTAGTGAGTGTGCTGCAAACCCTCTATGGCGATTCCAACCCCGCATCCTTGACACTTGAATCCGGACATGCCATCTCCGACCCTGCGAGATTGATTGGGTTCTTCAAGTTAGGGGGGTGGTAATCACTTGAAGATTCTCAACGGGGATTTACTGTAGCCCATGCGGGCGGGTGTCCGAAAAACCTCTGCAGTCCACTCCGAGGAAGGTGGAATATCTTCACTCATACACTTAGGGTGCGCCCAAAAAACTCTGCAGTCCACTCCGAGGAAGGTGGAATATCTTCACTCATACACTTAGGGTGCGCCCAAAAAACTCTGCAGTCCACTCCGAGGAAGGTGGAATGTCTTCACCCAGACTTCCTGAATTTCACTGGGAAAGCCATTTGGATGCCGGCGAGACCAAGGGTCAAACCGACAACAGCGAGGAATGCCCCAGGCCAGAATCCGAGTCCGACGCTGTAGGTATAAGTGACAATGTTGGTGTCAAGAGTGATAGTTCCAGCCCTCCCTCCGGTGATGAAACGAGTTGTGCCCGGCTCCAATGACCACTCCATCCCCTCAGTCGAATCGGGGCCGCCAGCGATGATATCGAAGTCAGACGCGCGGCATCCAGTCAATCCCTGCTCGTTGGGTGAACACTTCTCCCAATCGACTTTTTCGGCGTCGACCACGCCAATCCAAGCATCACTACCATGGTCCCAATACATCGATACCGAGACATCTAAGAGGGTGAAAGGCATGGGGACGGAGAGATTATCTTGATTCATTCCGACCTCACATGAACTGTCCGAACCAGCCGCACAGGGGGGGATAGGAACCCCCACACTGCTCGCCTCGGACGTGTATCCGATGGCACCAACAAGCACCAACAATATGCAGAATGCTCCCGTAGCCAGCGGCAGAGCCGAGAGAATGCGCACCATCATCAATACGAACCTGAAGGGTGGAGCCATTCAAACCTTCGCCGATTTCACCTCGCCTGTTTGAGTCCTTGTAGTGCGCCTCACGGGGCGGTTTCTCCTTACCTGTTTGACTCCTTGTGGTCAGTCCCACGGGTCGATTTCTCATCATCCGGAGGGTCATGGTGGTGCGCCTCGGGGATTGAGTTATCCTCATCCGGCGAGCCATGGTGGTGTGACTCAGGGGTCGATTTCTCCTCATCCGGAGGGTCATGGTGGTGCGCCTCGGAGATTGAGTTATCCTCATCCGGCGAGCCATAGTGGTGTGACTCAGGGGTCGATTTCTCATCATCCGGAGGGTCATGGTGGTGCGCCTCGGAGATTGAGTTATCCTCATCCGGCGAGCCATAGTGGTGTGACTCAGGGGTCGATTTCTCCTCATCCGGTGGGCAATTTTGGTGTGCTACGCCATGGCCTAAATCTGGTTCTGCTACTCTGTAGGAATAGGCCAGGCGCATTCGCGGTTCCCGAATGAGTGGATTCAAGTGAACAGAGGTAAGAGGAAGAGCATGATGGCGATGGCAGGGAAGAGATAGAGCATCAGATTCAATCGCTTTCTCGATTTCTCGTTGCGTTCATGCTTTGATTTGCAAGGTTGTGCGCCACAGTGTGGGGGGTCAGCATCCCGAGGAATAGGTGTGTAGCAGACTACACAGTGTCGGTGCGGGGCGACATATTTGGAACTCTTTGGATTCTTTGAGAGTTTGGTGACACTCTTCTTCGTCGTTTCAGCCGTCTGTTCCACCGCCGCCCTCAATTTCGCTTCCATCTTGCTCATTCATCCACCTCCACGACGGTTCCGATGAAAGGTTTGTGGGATAGACAGTTGGCTAACTCTAGGATGTTTTTACCATTCATCAATGCCAACTCTATTTCATTGTCTATAGCGATCTGTACGGCGATGGGGTCGACCACGACATTCGGCCCCGCTCCCCGATGCTCTGGTGGGCCGACAATACCCTGCAACTCGTTGAGAGTCATTCTCTCGAATGGGACAGCATCAGAGTATTGCTGAGGATGTTTGTCGTAGATGTAATCTACATTGGTGGCTATCACGCAGCGCATCGCTTTGCACTCTCCAGCGAGGCTGATAGCAACCGCGTCAGTCGTATGTCCGGGGGTCGTTCCACCCATGATGACAACGCTCTCCGCCTCCATCAACTCTGCCGCTCTTGCGGTAGTCGTGGGGATTTCTCCCTCAAATTGAATCCCAATCTCAGAGAGCGAAGAGGCGAGGTGGCGAGCATTTTCCCTCGTCGCTGCGATACCGACGAGGTCCAAGTCAGAGGTGTCAGTCACTCCTGACTTCTTCGCCTCAGCGATATTCTTCCGAGCGAGATAGCCCCCGCCGACAACGATTCCGAGTCTGTCACCTCTCTCGACTAGGTTGGCGAGAAGACGCGCCGCCTCAAGCATCCATTCTCTGTCCACTTCGTGGCCGGAATACATGAGCGAGCCTCCGAGGGCTAGTATGACTCGGTCCTGCATCACCTTTCGGTCAAGCCGCCGGCTGATTAATACCGCGCTGTGCCTCGTTGAAATGCCCGCCAAACCAAGGAGCAACCACAGGTCATCAAGTCCGTCTACTCAACTCAGTAGCGAGTCAGTCATTCTCAAGGGTGTGGGTGATGTAGGCGCCTCACAGCAGCCGCGACAACTCACAGGTCGGCTATAATAGATGGTTGATGATGAAGGATTGATAACCCGCCGACAGCCGCCGAGAACCACAAGTGGTTCTAATGGCCGACGATTCCGACAAACAGGCTGCCAAACTTCGTCTGAAGCGGGTGCTGGAGGAGTTGATGGAGGTCAGAGGTCAGGGGACTGAACTTGTGACGGTCATCATACCCCCTGAGCGACAGGTGGCTGATGTCCGCCATCACTTGGCGAATGAATCTGGCCAAGCACGGAACATCAAGTCAAATCAGACTAGAAAGCATGTCATCGATGCCATCGAATCAGCTTCAGCGGCACTCTCAAACCGCCGCGACGCCGGTCAAAAGGGAATCGCCGTCTTCACCGGCCACATCATCGTAGGCAACAACAAAACGAGAATGAAAACCTATGTCGTCGACAACCCACCCGAACCGTTCACATCATTCCGATATCGCTGTGACAGCACTTTCGAGACCTCTCAACTTGAGGAAATGCTCATCGACAGAACCGCCTATGGTCTCCTTGTCATTGACCGTGGGGAGGGTGCATACGGATTAGCCAGTGGCAGAACCGTGCATGTGAAGAACCACATCACCTCCCTTGTCCCGAGCAAACACCGTCAGGGTGGGCAGTCGCAACAACGATTTGAGAGATTGATTGAGGAGGCTGCTGACAAGTTCTTCAAGAAGGTGTGCGAAAGAGCCTGTGAGTATTGGTTGCCGATGTTGGGTGACCTCAAGGGAATCATCGTCGGTGGTCCGGGGGCGACCAAGGATTTTGTAATCAATAATGGATATCTACACCATGAAATACAGAAAATCGTCAAGCGTCCACTATTTGATGTCGGATATTCCAACGAGAGTGGACTCAGAGAACTGGTTCAGAATGCTGGGGAACTGATGGACCAGATTGCCCTCGATGAAGAGAGGCAGTTGGTTGACCGATTTCTGAAAGAGATAATGCAAGCACATCCTAAAGCCACCTACGGAGAGATGATGTTACGCTCTGCGTTGGACCAAGGTGCAGTTCGGACATTGTTGCTGTCCGAGGCGCTCAGGAAAAAAACTCTCACCTTCAACTGCCGGCAATGCAACCACCAATGGGCGTTGACGGTTGAGCGACTCACTGATATTCCCGACTGTCCTGCTTGTGCTGCTGATGGCGACCAAGTGAGAGAGGATGAGAGCAAAGCAGTCGACCTCATCGATGAACTGACAGAACTGGCTGGTCAATCGGCAGCCGAAGTGCGCCTCATTTCCACCGATTCCGAGGAGGGTATGACGCTCAAACAAGCCTTCGGCGGAATGGCAGCCCTCCTGAGGTGGGCGTGGAGTTGATGGTATGGAGAGGCTGAGAGAAATCATCAGTGGTGTGGTCTATGACGCACTATGTCGGATGGGGGACCCTGACCCCAATGATACCCTCAACAATGCTGCACGGCCTCGACACTCGTCCCAAGGAGACCTCTCCATTCCTTGTTTTTCACTCGCCAAGACTTTCGGTTGCACTCCGCAGGAGTGCGCCAACAAGTTGGCTGAGGGGGTTGCGACTCAGTTGCACGAGATGGACGGCTGTGCCAGAGTCGTAGCCGATGGTGGATTCTGCAACTTTCATGTCGATACAGAATGGCTCGCTTCCGAAGTTATTGAGACAGTATTCTCACACAGTGCGACAGAGGAGCGCCCTCGCCAGCCAACCTCGCTGATGGTTGAACACACGTCAGCGAATCCAAATGGCCCGTTCCACGTCGGTAGGTCAAGAAACGCTATCCTCGGTGATACGATAGTCCGTCTGCACAGACTTGCTGGTGATGAAGTTCGGGCGGAGTACTATGTTGATGATATGGGGAAGCAAGTAGGAATCCTCGCTTGGGCTTTGGAAAACCTCGACGAAGAGAGAGTTTCAGAGATTCTTTCCGAAGCTGGGATGAATGAGGCATCCAACCATGAGTTCAAACCCGACCACCAGAGGGTTAGATACTACCAAGCCGCTAACCTTCTCAAAGAGGTGAACCCCGAAGTTGACCGAGGCGTCACCGCCCTCGTGCAAGCGTCCGAAGTAGCAGATGAGGCTGTCCTCGCCAAGTTTGAGGCTGCATATCAACCGGTTTTAGATGGCATGTTGGAAACTTTGGCTAGAATGGGTATAGGTTTCGATTCCTTCACCAAGGAGTCACAGTTCATCGTCGACGGTTCAGTTGACGAAATCATGCGCAGATTGGCTGAAAGTGAACTTCACAGAGTTGCCGATAACGGGGCGCATTTCCTTGAACTTGAGAGCAGAGGTGTACAAGGAAAATCGACTAGATTCTTCTATAGAAGAGGGGATGGCTCATCGCTATACGCGACAAGGGACATCGCATACCATGAGTGGAAATGGACACAAGCAACCCATCTCGTCAACATCCTCGGAGAGGACCACAGGTTGCAGAGCAAGCAGGTCGGCATCGCCCTTGATGAACTGGGAATTGAAAAACCGGAGGTGGTTTTCTATTCGTTCACCAAACTCCCCGAAGGCAAGATGAGCACGAGAAGAGGCAATGTGGTGTTCATGGATGACCTGTTGGATGAAGCCGCCAGCCGCGCTAGAAGTATCGTCCAAGAAATGCGAAGTGACCTGTGTGAGGAAGAACTTACTGCTATTGGTGAAGCGGTTGGAGTCTCTGCTGTTCGTTTCAACATCATCCGCGTTTCGCCGGACAAGGGAATCAATTTCCGCTGGCAAGAGGCACTCAGTTTCGAATCCGATTCTGCACCGTTCATCATGTACAGCCATGCGAGAGCCTGTTCCATCCGCAGACGAGTCACGGCCTCGGGCGAAGAGTGCGGCGAATTGATTCGGAAGCAACTGCAGAGTGATGATTGGGCCGAACTCTCCCTATCAGCCGAGGCGCTGGTAAAGAGAATAGCACTCTTCTCTCAGTCGGTGGATGAATCACTACGAAATCACCGACCGAACCTCTTCTGCACCTACATGCTCTCCCTCGCAACGGATTACAACAGGTTCTATCGCGACAATCATGTAGTTGTTGATGGAATCGTGAATGCACGAAATCTAACTCTCTCAGAAGCGGCCCGAACTCTGCTCAGATTGGGTTGCGAGGGTCTCGGCATCTCTCCTATAGAGTCAATGTGACCCAATCCATCTTGCTCATTGCGGCCGGTCGTGAACCAAATTGTTTGACACATCAACAGGGAAATGCCGCACCGCCGCACAACGCACAACCGCATCACCCACCGCCGCACAGCCGCACTACGCACAACCGCACAACGCACAACCGCACAACGCACAGCCGCACAGCCGCACAACGCACAGCCGCAGAACGCACCGCCGCACAACGCACAACTCACCGCCGCCACCGTGCTGTTCAAGCACAATTTCACAATCGGTCATTTGATTATGGTCGGGGCGCTGGACACCCGTGATGGCATCAGACAGAGCACACGCAAGCCACATCCTCATCGCCAGCAAATCTCAGGCCATGCAACTGGTAGAGAAAATATCCTCTGCAAAAAAACCCCTCAAGGAGTTCCAGAAGATGGCTCGAAAACACTCGACTTGTCCTTCTGGCTCGAAGGGTGGAGACCTCGGCTGGTTCGACTACCGTCAGATGGTACCGGAGTTCTCAAAGAAAGTGTGGGCTCAGGAGCCCGGTTGTGTTGATGGTTTCATCAAGACGGGATTCGGCTACCATATCATCTGGGTGCATGAGAGAGAGTCCGAGTGATGCACTTTCGTTCGCAACGATGCAGAGGTTCGGAGTGATTTCTCAGAGTGTGTTGGTAGGCACATCACCGAATCGGTTCGCCATCGGCTCTCCTTCGATGATTAGCAGGTAGATATTGTAGAAGGGGATGAGAATGAACCATCCCGATTTGTCGTGGTCGTGGATTCTTCTCACTGCGACAGCGAGGCTTGGCAGGAAGATAGCCAGAGTGGCGCCAAAGTTGACCCATCCAGTCATTCCCATCGGCACTCCAAAAACAGCGGCGTCAATCACTGAAGTGAACATGTCGACAAAGAATGAGAACAATGCGAACCACCAGTATTCTGAACGAGACGCTCTCCCAGAGAAGTTGGCATACAGGCCAAAACACTTCTTCAATGAATCCATGAATGACATCATGTTCGCTGGTCTCCCCACTCCAACCGCAGCCATCGCTGGCTGCGCATAGCCTACTACCATGCTTTGTGGTTGCATAAATCGTAATGAGGGCTCTATCCAATAAAGTTTTTCGTTTATTATTCGCCTATTAAATTATATTTAATAGCATCATGCACGATAGTGGGATATACCCCGTGCTGAACCGCCCAATCATGCCAGTCCAACAATTGGACGATGAGACCTGGCCGAACTTCATCGCCGGACGGGATGTGGTGGTGGTGGTGACGAGAAATGATTGTCAGAACTGCGGCCCATTCCTTGAGTCACTTTCCCTGCATGACATATCCATTGGAGAGATTGTTCTCAACCACAAAGGGTGTGGGGGATTCAAGGCTGCCTTTCCTCGCCTTTCGTCCGAGGCATCAGTGCTGCCATTCTCAATTCTTTTCTCGAGGGGTGAGTGGTTGGACTCTGTGAATGGGGCTCGCCTCGCCTCTGTGTTGGAATGGTTTGCATAAAATGCCCCCCCACTCTGCGCCATGTTCATGGGGCTCGCCTCTTTCCCCTGCTGTGTATGGATGGGCCGCGTCAGGTTTTCATGCCGACGGTCGTCGATGTGGATGGCAAGCCAACCCCTCTCGGTGTGACCAGCAAGGAGAGCGATGCATGGGATGTTCTTCGCGCTTTCTTCGTTCGGGCTGAGAATACCGAATTCATTGAAGCACTGGTTGAAGCGTGGGAGGTCGATTTCATCGGTGAGCAACCGAATACCGAACTCGGGAGGATGAGACGAAGACCCTGTCCAATTTGCGAGCGCTCCTCGTTCTGGGAAGAACTCGGAGAGGAGAATTTCAAGGGTGTCCGTGAGGGAATCAGCGGCCGCTGCCACCGCCCAGAATGCTCTGCATGGGTGGAGCAGAACGGTATCGAGAATGGGCGCTGGGATTGCGGCTGGCCGGCGGCACAGTGGACCAAACGGGTTGAAGGCTACAACCTCGGCATCCGCGGCTTGGTGGAAATGCGTGGGGCTGTGACAGCGGCCGGAACTAAACGCCGCTCAACCATGTCAAGCGGCCTATCCAAGAACCTGTGAACAATTCCTCACGGTCCGCCCTGTGTGAACCATCGCATCCAGCCTATCCAACGACCTGTGAACAATTCCTCACGGTCCGTCCTGTGTGAACCATCGCATCCAGCCTATCCAACGACCTTTGAACAATTCCCCTCATCTGAGTGCAGGCGGTCAGTCAGCAGACGAGCGAGCAACTAGTTTGGGTCGGTGGACAATTCACTTCCACACAAGAAGCGTCAAGATGTACGGCGTGGGCCGCACCTGAAACTCACTTCTCACCCCAGGCGAGGTATCTTGCGTAGGTGCCATAGATGATTGCACTGACGGCGAGGCTCTCCTCGTTGAAGCGACTCATATCGTCGGCGTAAGTGTGGTATTCGTATGAACCGGAGCCATAGCAGACGAGGGCGTGGCCGGGTGAATCCGTCTCGTCGGCCTGTATGTCATATACGAAGGGCCCGTGGTCTGAGTTGTAGGGCATGCCGCTCTCTGAGTTCTTCGGCCCATCAAGGGTTCTGATTTTGATTACATATCTGCTTGCGAGGTCTTTGTGGGCTTCTTTGAACATGGTGACAATACTCTCTATTTGGTCGACATCGCTCTGATAATTCCCGAACAGAGTGAGGTCATTCCCCCTCTCCGGGTCTATATCGACGTGATTCATATCCAGATTTATGTATAGAATCAGGTTTTCTGCCAGATTTTCGCGGTTTCTCTCAACCCAAGCCTTGGAGCCATGCAGCCCCTCCTCTTCGCCACCCCAAGTGCAGAATTTGATGGTGTGTTTGGGTGTACCGAGTGTCTCGTAAAGCATACCGAATTGCCGTGCGAGTTCAACAACAGTGGCAGTGCCAGAGGTGTCGTCAACCGCCCCTGGTCCATTGTAGACGGTGTCGTGGTGCGCTCCGAAGATGATGACCTTGTCATCGTCGCCTTGAATGATGCCGCACGGTACTCTCACCGTGCGAGTCCCCTGATTGTCGACATCGACTTCGATGGCGATTTTGACATCATTCTCGGCCTTGTTCTCAAAAAGTGTCGTCAGTTCCTCCCCCATGTTCCGTGAGAGTTGAACGAAGGGGATGGTTTCGGGCAGATTGCCGCCTGTCTGGTCCAACAGACCCTCGATGTCAACCGTCTTGAAAATGGGTACGCAGTCATCGGCCTCGATGCTCCCACAATTATATTTCACATTGACGAGAAAGAGTGCCGCTAGGTCGTTTTCTATGGCTTTGGCGTAGATGTCGGTATTGCTTCCGACGCCGGCAGAACCCCAGACGACTCCGATCTCTCCACTAGCCTCGGGCCAGAGAGCATCGTCTGTGCCATTACTCAGATTGACAAGTAAGAGGTCGTCACCGAATTGATAGTTTCCAGTGCCACTGTATCCTTGGATGACATAGTCGATTCGGTGCTCGTATTCCTTCTGCTCAGCGCTGATATCCTCAAGACCGCATGGGAAAATGGTTTGTCCGAATGGATACTGTCCAGGGATGCAATACCTGATTCTAGGGTTCGATTGAATTTCAAACATCGGCACATCGAATTCATCCATAGTCGCTGACATGCCGTATTCAGTGAAGTTGGCTCGGTTGGATTCCGCCGCCGCCAACTCCTCTTGGGTGCCTGACATTCGGCCACCCCAGTTTACATGACCCAATTCCACCAGATGTTCAGCTCTCGCCCTCGCTTCGCTCGCATCGAAATCGATGAGCGTGTAATTGGGTTCATCCTCCAACCATTTCATGACGGCAGGTAGGCCGAATATCCCGCCTGAAGCGATTGTCACCAGCAGCAGGGTGGTGACGAGGATTCCGAAGTAGGGTATTTCTCTTCCCCCGACGATGCGTGGTCGCATCAGTCGTGAGGCTAATGAAGCGCTCGCCTCATCGGCGACGGCTTCGGCCATATACACATCTTCATCATTTTCCGGTGAATTTGCTGCACCGCTTTCTGTTCGAGTCGCAGTCTCACCGGATTGCTGAAGGCGGTCGAGTTTTTCCTTCTTGTTGCCGCTGCTTTTGAGGCCCAACCTCTTCAATTCAGCAGAGAGTTCAGCCGAAGTCATCTCTTCCCAGACCATCTTGCTCACCCCTGCGTCACCGCTCTCCCTTCATCAACCCAACCCACTTCGGTGCCATCTCAGATTGTGAAGTCAGTATTTGGTGACTCTCCATCCACTGTTTCGTCAACCAGCAAGACCTCGCCACCCCCCCATCGTTTCACCAAGTCGTTCTCGACACCCATCTGGTCAAGGATTCTGGCGACGATGAAATCAACGAGGTCATCGATTGATTGTGGTGATTGGTAATAACCGGGATTTGCGGGAAGAATGACGACCCCATGCTGCGATAACTTAGTCATGTTCTCAAGTTGGATGGTTGCATAGGGTGTTTCCCTCGGCACAACGATGAGTTTTCTTCTCTCCTTCAAGGCGACCATCCCTGAGCGTGTTGTGAGGTTGTCACTGATGCCGGCCGCCAACTTTCCTATCGTCGTGCCTGATGCAGGACAGATGACATAAGCGTCGAATTTGGCAGAGCCAGAGGCTGATTTTGCTGCCAAATTGTCGTTGTCCTCGAGTAGAACCCCCTCCCTCTCGGCCAAAGCCTGAGGGGTAATTTCACATTCAAGGTCCAAGTTTATCGCCCCCTCTCGGCTGACGATGAGGTTCACCGTCCAACCCTCGTCGAGCAACAGGTCGAGAAGTCGCACCCCGATGCGGGCACCACTAGCTCCGGTGATGGCCAATACTGCTGAGGGCATCAGTAGTCGCTGGCGCCTCTCTCTCTTCAACTCTTTTGACTCTGAAGGTACATTTTCTCTCCCAGTCAGGCAAATTGATACATTCCCTAAGCAGACCCGTTTGATTTGGCTCTATCGTGATGGGCGAGTTCCATGTTGAGGCATTTTTCATTGATTCCTTAAGCAGACCAGTATGATTTGGCTCTATTGTTATGAGCAAACTCCATGTTGAGGGATATTTCATTGATTCCTTAAGCAGACCAGTATGATTTGGCTCTATCGTGATGGGCCACCTCATTTCAAACCTCAATTCAAGACTTTTTTGAGTGCTGCGTCAAGCATGGCCACCGCTGCCGCGAACTCATCAGGGTCTGAGCCCCAAGCCAGGCGTAGGAATCCTGAAAGTTGTGGTGAAAACATCTGGCATGGTATGGCGAGAACTCCGTATCGGGAACACACATTTTCTACGAACTCCTGCGAATCTATTCCAGTCGGAAGAGGGATGCAGCCGAAGATTCCAGTAGGTGGTGGTGTCCACTCAATGCCATTTCGGGTGAGCATCTCAAGCAGAATCGGGAGGTTCACCGCTCTTCTTCTTTCAATCTCCTCCAGCGGAGCATCGATATGCGGCCACGCCTTCTCAGCCAATCTGAGCGAAGGGGTCGCCAACATCCCCTGAATGGTGTGTAGAGCCCTCGTTGCTGCTGCTGCGGTCTCGACGGAAGAGATTAACCAACCCACTCTCAATGGCCCCAAGCCATAACACTTGGTCAGAGAATTAACGCTCACACAATGGTCGCCGTAAGTGTGCATGGGTCGGCGGTGATGCGTTCCCTCGGCGGAATCGAGATACACCTCATCAGAAATCAGAGGAACCCGATGTTGACCACAGATGTCGGCCAACCATAACTGGTCGTCAGGTGTCATCATCCAGCCACTTGGATTCTGCATCGGGGTTGTGATGACCGCACAGACATCTTCGATAATGCCTGCAAGACTAGGCCTGTCAATCTCCCAAGGCCCGCAATCGTTTGCATTCTTTGGGCCGCGGTGGAAAGGAACAACCTCGTAGCCGAGAGTCCGAGGGAACTGGCTAACCGGCGCATACGACGGCATCTCCACAGCAACGCGTCTCGGTGCTTCCTTCTTTGCGGATGCGAGTAGTGCAATTAGTAAGGTCTGACTTACACCGTGGCCCCCCGTCACTCTACGAGGGTCAACTCCTTCCCTCTCAGCAATCAAGTCGCGAGGGTTGAGGGGTGGCTTGAAGGGGTCTGTCAGGTTTTCTGGAATCACACCATCCAGCAAACTCTCCCAATCCCAGTGAAAATGCATTCCAGATTGCGATAGGTCATGTTCAACTCCCGCTTGAAGCCGTGGGATGTACCATTCGAGATAGTCAATCGCCTCAACATTCCCAGAATACGCCGCACCCAGATTTGGTGAAAGTGGGTGGTCATCCATGGATGGGCGGTGGAGCGAGTCGTCAATCAACTTGGCGATTCAACGAGCGTTCCTTAGGCCTTGATACAGACAAAATTCGCAGGTGTGTCGCCAATCAACTCAGCGGTTCAACCCCACTCTGAGGTGTAGATATGGTCTATTTCCGCGGCGCAGCATAGCCTGCGTCATCATCTTGAGCGCAGTTTTGCCAGCAGTCTCAACAACTCGATGTATAGCCAGACGAGAGTTATCATCAACCCGAAAGCAGCATACCACTCCAAGTGCTTCGGAGCGCCTTGTTCAACTCCCCGCTCGATGAAATCGAAGTCCATCACAAAGGTCATGGCGGCTATTCCCACCACCAGCAACGAGAATCCGATTCCAACTATTCCATTGCTGTGAATGTACGGAATCTGATAGGGGGTGGCGATAGCCATGATGAAGGAAACCATGTAAATCAAGAATATCGCGCCGATAGCTGCTGACAATCCTATTCTAAGATTATCAGTGACCTTGATGAGCCTCGCTCTATAGATGAATAGCATCATCACAAACAATCCAATCGTCAGGGAGACCGCTTGGATGATGATGCCCGAGTATGCCGCTTCCATGATTCCTGAAAATGGCCCCAATACCATGCCCTCGAAGGCAGCATAAATCGGGCCGATATACACGGCTCTCCTCTTATCCATGAACATCATCGAGATTGCTGCGATAAGAGAGCCGAAGATGCCGAGAAAGAAGAGGGTTGTTCCAAGGGCAGGGTTGCTCAAAATCGTCGTCCACGATAACACCGCAGTAACAATACATATCCCGAGAAGTACAGCGGTCTTATTGGCCACACCCTCAAGGGTCATTCTCTGCACACCGGTGCCAAAACCGAATGAATCGTTGTTCAGGAAGGGGTTGCCAGACCTCATCATGTTGAATGGTTGATGATTCCTTTACTCAAACCTTTGCCCGTCAGAAGGGCCACAATTCGCCTTCGGTAGTTATGTGAATCTCACCCACCTCCCTATCCACCGCCCACTTTGCTGTCGCGAGGAGGAGTGCTTCGAGTGAAGAGCGAGTCAAGTTTGGGAAACCAATTCGTGCCAACGAGGTGGTAGTGCCGATTTCCAACCCACAGCAGGGAAGATTCTCGATGCGCCCTTCAGGTGTGTCATAATTCAGGGTGAAGCCGTGCCGTGAGGTCCATTTAAGGAAGTTTAGCCCGATGGATGCGACCTTTTTTCCACCTACCCAAATGCCCTGCATGGCGTCATTTCGCACCCCCCGAATACCCAATGGTGAGAGTGTCATCGCCAACCAATCTTCGATGCTTGATGTAATGGTTGCAACGTTTGATTCGTTTGGAAGGTCCCACTTGAAAATCGGATATGCGACCATTTGCCCACTGCCGTGCCAGGTGATGCCCCCTCCTCTGTCAATGTCGGTCGTGGGATAACCGAATGGTACCTCTACCCCTCCCGCTCGTGCACGCGGCCCGACGGTCACCACCTCCGGGTGTTCTGTGAGGATGAGGAGGTCGGGTATCTCGTCAGCGATTCTGAGTTGTTGTAGTCTTTTCATCTCCTTCGCCACTTTTGAATGTGGCTGAGTGTCTGTTATGATGACTTCAAACCGTCGCATCGGCTCACATCGAATGTATCGCATGGCCGAGGGTTTTGAGGACAGCTTCGTGGAATGATTCGCTCATCGTCGGATGAGCGTGGATGGTGGCGGCGATGTCCTCAAGCAGTGCACCCATCTCCAATGCGAGTGTGAAGGCACCGGAAAGTTCTGCTACATGGCTGCCGACAGCCTGAATCCCGAGAATGACATGGTCTGATTGGCGGGCGACAACGCGAACGAAGCCGCCGGTCTTCTCCGCTTCAAGAGTCAATGCGCGCCCATTGGCGGCGAGTGGGAACTTTCCGCATATCACCGATTCACCCGCCGCTTCAGCCTCATCAGGTGAGAGTCCGACACTGACTATTTCTGGTTCAGTGAATACGATTGCAGGGATTGCCACAGGGTCAAAGACTCGGTCATGTCCAGCGATTATCTCAGCCACCATCTCTCCTTGCGCGCTCGCCTTGTGGGCGAGAAGTGGTTCTCCAGTCAAGTCTCCGATGGCATAGATTCCGCGCATGTTGGTGCGACATTTGCAATCGACTTGCACAAATCGCTCACTCTCATCCAATTTCACCCCACTCGCTTCCACTCCCCACCCGAAAAGGTTGGCCTTACGCCCGACGGTCACGAGAACCTTGTCGAACAGTTCGTTGACTATCTCACCATGAGAGTTCGTCCAAGAGAGGTTGACTTTGCCATTTGATATTTCTGCTCCTTGAGCGAGGCAGTTGGTGTGAACCTTCACCTTGTTCTTTTTCAGCCACCTCTCAAGCGGCCTCCTCAATTCGCTATCAAAGAGGGAGACAATGTTGTCCAGCCCTTCAATGACCGTGATTTCGACCCCCAGTTTCCTCAAAGCACATCCCAGTTCAAGACCGATGTACCCACCGCCGACGATGGCCAATTTCTCCGGTAGTTCGTCAAGGTCTAATGCGCCGGTGGAAGACAGGATGTGCTTTTCATCAAATTTCATGAACGGGAGTTCTATTGGAGTCGAGCCAGTTGCGAGGATGACATTCTCGGCTGTGATGTGGGCAGTTTTTTCACCATCACCATTTGTCACCGAGCAACTCTTGCCATCAAGCATGGTCGCCCACCCCCTGACCAACCTCGCCGCGTTTCCTTTGAGGAGAGCCTCGACACCTTTGTTCAACTTATTGACGATACCCTCTTTCCAAGAAATTAATCCATCAATGTCTAGGGAGACCTCGCCGCTGATAGAGATGCCCATGTGACCCTTTTGGTGGCCCTGCAACTGTTCGAATCTCTCAGCAGCATGAATAATCGCTTTGGAAGGGATACAACCGCGAATCAGACAAGTGCCGCCAGCGCGGTCTGCTTCAACGATAACGGTGTCCAATCCGAGTTGTGCTGCCCTGATGGCCGCCACATATCCACCCGGGCCTGCCCCGACGACGAGGACTTGGCAAGAAATCTGCTCCATGCTTTCATCACCTCAGAGAATCTGAATCGGGTGCTCCAGCAGATGCTTCAAGCCTTGCACGAGGGCTGCCCCGTCAGCTCCATCCACAACCCGATGGTCCCAAGAAGATGAGAGATTCATCATTCTCCGGATGGTTATCTTTCCATCCACCACAACCGGCCTCTCTATCGCTTTGTGGACCCCGAGAATACCGACTTCTGGGGTGTTGATGATAGGCGTCGCGCCCAATCCCCCGTCTCGTCCGAGTGAGGTGATGGTGAAGGTTGAACCAGTTAGGTCACTCAGGGTTGCAGTTCCATCTCTAGCAGCCCCCGCTACTCTGCGAAGTTCACCCCCCAACTCCCAGATGTTCTTCGCCTCACAATGCTTGATGACTGGAACGTAGAGGCCGCGGTCTGTGGTGGTGGCGATTCCCAAATTGACTGCATTGTGTTGGGTGATGACCTCCTTCTCATCATCGTAATGTGCGTTGCAACCGTGGTGGCCATTCCCGAATAGTTTGACCAACGCCCGCATGATGAATGGGAGGTAAGTCAGTTTTTCCTGACCGGGTGTACGATTGGCGTTCATCCACTGTCGAAGAGCCTCTAAATCAGTGACATCGACCTCCTCGAAGTATGAGAAGTGGGGGATTCTTGTGTACGATTTTGTCATCTGTTCGGCAATTTTTCTGCGCAGTCCGACCACTGGTATCTCTGTTGTGCCCGATGCTGGCGCTGAGACGGCAGACATCGGAATCCCACCTCCAACTGATGACAACCCCTCCTGATGGCTGTCGAGGTCTGCATGGGTGATTCTGCCGGCAGGGCCACTGCCGTTCACAGAACTTAGGTCAATGCCATCACCCCTCGCTCGCCTTCTGACCGCTGGAGAGGCGAGGGGTCGCCTGCCACTCGGTCTTACCGATGGCGCAGGTCTCGCCGGCGGAGTCGGCATCGCCTGCGCAGTTAAATCAGCCTCGGCTGGAGAAGATGCCGCCGCAGTCATCCCATCTTTGCTTGTAGCGGCTTCGCCCGCTGAGTCTGGCTCAGGCGGCGAAATCGCTTCCACCCTATCGGGTCGAGGTGACTCAGATTTGACCGTAGGAGAGGCTTGCGCCGGTGGCGATGCAGATTGGCTCTTCGAGGCGGTTTCGGTTGCTGTCGTCGAATCCTCCTCCCGTTGGGCATTTCCGGCACCTTCCACTTCAAATTCGATACAGACGACTCCGACTGCGATGATTTCACCGGTTTTCCCGGCCGTCTTGAGGACCTTCCCTGTCACAGGGCTTGGTATTGTCACGGTCGCTTTGTCGGTCATCACATCGATAAGCGGGTCATCTTCAGCGACTTCATCTCCGACTTCGACATGCCACTGCACGACCTCTCCTTCTACAACTCCTTCTCCGATGTCTGGTAATCTGAATGCATATACTCCCATTTTCACTCCTCCAGTGTCATTCTGATTGCATCAGCGATGCGCCTTGGACTCGGCATGTAATCCCATTCCGTGCTGTGCGGGAACGGCGTGTCCCAACCAGTCACTCGAATTATTGGGTTTTCAAGATGGTAGAAGCATCTCTCTTGTATGCTGGCAGATATTTCAGCACCGAATCCGCTCGTCTTCGGCGCTTCGTGAACGATGACACAACGGCCGGTTTTCTTCACCGAATTGACCACCGTGTCTCTATCCCAAGGCAGCAATGTCTGCAAGTCTATGAGGTCACAGGAGACTCCCGAATCCTTGATTCCCTGTTCAGCGACATGCACCATCGCACCCCAAGAGATGACCGTGCATGAATCACCCTCCATGACCACATTCGCTTGGCCGAGAGGGATTGAGAAATGCTCCTCGGGAACCTCGCCTGAGGGGTGTCCAGACCAAGTGGGGACATTGTGTGGGTCGCCGTAGAATGGGCCGCGGTAGCACCTCTTAGGCTCGAAGAATATGACTGGGTCATTACACTCTATAGAACTGATAAGCAGACCTTTGGCGTTGTACGGGTTAGAGCAGTAGACGACCTTCAACCCAGGTGTGTGGGTGAACTGTCCTTCCGGTGATTGGGAGTGGTGATGCCCTCCCTTGATACCCCCACCAGCAGGGGTTCTGACGGTGACTGGAGTAGAGAACTCACCACCACTTCTGTGGCGAAGTTTCGCCATCTCGTTGACGATTTGGTCGTAGGCAGGGAAGATGTAGTCGGCGAATTGGATCTCCATCACTGGGCGCAAACCGTTCAATCCCAT
This sequence comes from uncultured Candidatus Poseidoniales archaeon, assembly GCA_964342465.1. Lineage (GTDB taxonomy): Archaea > Thermoplasmatota > Poseidoniia > Poseidoniales > Thalassarchaeaceae > MGIIb-Q1. The sequence continues at coordinate 60,551 of CAYFFQ010000004.1, forward strand.
TCCGAAGGCGATGGCGGCGATTCCGCCTTCAGCGAGCGGTGCGTCGAAGACCCGCTTTTCGCCGTATTTCTTTTGCAGTCCATCTGAGACGCGGAAGACGCCGCCGAAGTAGCCGACATCCTCGCCGAAGATGACGACATTCGGGTCCTTCTCCAGCAGATTGTCCAAGGCGCTGTTGAGGGATTGAATCATGTTCATTTCAACCATCTCATCACTTCCCCAATTCCTCTCTTTGCTCTTGGATGTGCCACGGAATTTCTTCATACACTTCTGTGAAAATAGTACTTGCAGGCGGCCACGGGCCATTGGCGAGGTCGCCATGAGTAATTGCTTCCTTGTATGCTGCCGTGACCTCGGAATCGAGGCGGGTCTCGAGATTCTTCTGGTCCTCCTCGGACCACTCTTCCAGTTTGATGAGATGGTTCTTCAACCTCTCGATGGGGTCGCCACCCGGCCACTTCTTGTGGATTTCCGCCGGCCTGTATCTCGACGGGTCATCGCTGCTGCTGTGTGCCCCTGCTCGGTAGGTCAAGACTTCGATGTGGGTCGCCCCCATCCCCGCAGCAGCCCTCTCCCTCGCCCATTTCGTGACCGAATAGAGGGCGAGGAAATCATTCCCATCTACTCGGAATGATGGCAATCCGTATGGAATACCTCTAGCGGCGAAATTTTCACCGCCGGTGGCGATGTTGCGGTGTGTGGAAATCGCCCACTGGTTGTTGACCACGCAGAGAATGACTGGTGCTTTGTAGACACCGGCGAAATTGACGGCGTAGTGGTAGTCTCCCTCTGAGGATGAGCCGTCTCCAATCCAAGTGATTGTCACTTGGTCATCCCCCTTATATGCACTGGCCATCGCCACCCCGACGGCTTGTGGGAACTGTGTTCCAACTGGGCTTGAAACCGAAATGTAATGGCCGTCGCGATAGGTGTAGTGAACCGGCATTTGTCGCCCTTTCACATTGTCCTCCACATTTCCTATGCAGTGGTTAATCATGCTTACCATGTCTCTTCCTCTGACGAACTGCGCCCCTGGTTGGCGGTAGGTGGGGAAGACCCAATCGTGCTGCTCGAGGGCCATCGTCTGGGCAATCGCAACCGCTTCTTCACCAAAAGAGCGCATGTAAAATGAGAGTTTGCCGGTCCGTTGCATCTTCATCATTCTCTCATCGAAGATTCTCAGGCGAGTCATGTGTTCCAAACCGATTTTTAGTTCCCTCGGGGAGAGGTTTGGATTCCATTCTCCTCCGGCGATTCCATCATCATCGAGAACCCGAACGAGTGTGGCTGCATGCGGCACTGTGTCATGATGGTCACAGGTGGCGGGGTCTGGGCGGGTTAGGTCGCTTGGAGTCCAAGGCCACGGCTCGAATCTCGGTTCATCGCCGGGACGACTGGGCGCAGTCGGTACTTGGTAGGGTGCGACTCCTCTGCCTGCCATGTCGTCGGTCATGTCATCTCCTCTCACTGCTCCCACTATGATGATTTTCATACTGGTCCATCTGTGGATGGTCCGAATCCTCAGCGGTCTGCAGGTCACTTCCCTGCTCACACCCCACTCCCCCTTCAGGTGGGGGGGTTCTCATCGAAAGGGCATCTCTCAGTAGTGTTCCGGCACGGAATGAAGAGCGAACCAGCGGTCCACTCGCCACTCCTTTGAATCCTAGGTTCATGGCCACTTCATACCACTGTTCAAATTGTTCAGGTCTAACGAACCTTTCCACTTCAAGATGACGCCATGACGGTTGCAGGTATTGGCCTATTGTCAGCAGGTCAACACCAGCATCTCTCAGCCTCTCCATCGTAGTCACTACTTCGTCATCTCTCTCACCTATTCCAACCATCAATCCAGACTTGGTGAGGATGTCTGGGCGCAATATCTTCGCCTCGCGAAGGATGGCGATGGATTGGTCGAATGACGCCCTTGGGTCGCGTACTTTTCCATCGAGACTCGGCACACACTCCACATTATGTGCGAATACGGATAACGGGCTGCTGTCAAGCAAGTGAGAAAGTGCTGACATGTCGCCACCCAAGTCTGAGCTGAGCAACTCGAGTGTCACCTCAGGTGACCTGTCATGGACTGCCTGAACACATCGCCGGAAATGGTCGGCACCACCATCGCGGATGTCATCACGATTGACGACGGTGATGACCGCGTGCTCAATCTCCATCTGAGCAACCGCAATGGCGAGCGATTTCGGTTCGTCCTCACTCAGAGGGTGTGGTGACTTCGCCGTTCCGACAGCACAGAATCTGCACGCTCTAGTACAGACATCGCCGCCGACCATGAAGGTCGCAGTTCCGCGCCCCCAGCAATCGTGTACATTTGGACAACGTGCTTCCTCACATACAGTGTGTAGTTTTCTCTCGCGCACTCTAGTGCGCGTATGGTTGAACTTGGCCAGTGCCTCACCGGTGGGTAGAGATGTTCGGAACCAGTCGGGCAATCTCTTTCTCCCCTCTCTTCTCCTCTGTTCTGAGGAAATCGGTAGTTTAGACCCATTATTCCGACCCGGTTGAGTCCCACTTGCCTCGCCTCGGTGCAAAACTCATACTCCCCCTTGCGGCGACCGAGTGGTCGGTTGAAGTTAATTGTTTGACTTGAGCAATCTAGCAAAGCACATCTGGATTCTGGGATGGACACCCCCTCCACCAGGTGCCTACCACCTATTCCCCGAGAAGCCTCACACAGACTGAAGGTGGACTTCACGACAGTCTCAAGAGCCGTGGACTCACCCACTCCAACGGAGCGAAGGGCATGGCAGTAGCCTTGGTCACAGGTGGGGCGAGGAGAATAGGGGCGGAGATTTGCCGCCGCCTCGCCGCCGCCGGATATTCTGTCATAGTACATTTTCACCAATCGCGAGCCGATGCGGAATCTCTCGTTGAGGAACTCTCTGAGACCAATCAGGTTTGGGCGATACAAGCAGATTTAGCCGACGAACAATCTGTGCAGGAACTATGGTTGAATGCTCTACAATCCGCGGGAAAAATTGACCTGTTGGTGAATAACGCCTGCCATTTCGAGTATGACAATCCCACTACATTCTCCTACGGCGTACTGCACGACTCTATAGCAATCAATTGTGGTGCGCCACTGACCTTGACGAAGTCATTTTCAGAACAGCGGGAAGTAGAGGGTTGCATCATAAATATTCTAGACCAGAAATTAGCCAATCCCAACCCTGACTATCTTTCCTACACCGCTTCCAAGGGTGCTCTCGCAGCACTAATTCAACCGCTCGCCATCGCTCTCGCCCCCAACATCCGCATCAATGCCGTGGCCCCCGGCCTCACTCTTCCATCACCCCACGCAAGCAGGGAAATTTTTGAGAAGGTTCACACAGGGACCATCCTCGGCTCCGGTTCTTCACCTCGGGACATAGGTGACGCTGTGGTGTTTCTCGCCACTGCCCAGAGCATAACCGGTGAGGTTCTCCATGTTGATGGGGGGGAGCGTCTGAAGAGAAGTGCCTCTGATTCACTGTATGGGAAGGAGTAGGTCGAATGGATAATCAGGATATCGCCCGTGTATTGATGGAGGAGGTCTCCTTCGCCCTGACCACACTACATCTGAGTGGCCACATTGAGAATGTCGAGGTTGGGGTGAACCCCGAGGAGCAGGGAGTCACGCAACGAATACGTTTTGATGTCGAAATTCACCTCTCTGGCGCTGGACGACCTGAAGAAGATGAAATTGACCGAGTTCTAGATTATGATTTCATCCGCGCGAGGGTTAGCGAACAAGTTAGGGGTGATCGGGTGAATCTGCTGGAGACATTGGTCGCCGACTTATTGGATTCACTGCTTTCACCTCCCGAGGTAGTCGCCGCCACTGTCAGCGCAACCAAACTCGATGTATATCCCGATGGCGCCGAAATCGGGTGCCGTATGACTCGCTTGAAGAGGTAGTCGCCGCCACTGTCAGCGCAACCAAACTCAATGTATATCCAGATGGCGCCGAAATCGGGTGCCGTATGACTCGCTTGAAGAGGTAGTCGCGTCATCGGGGAACATCTCCTTTCTCGCACAATTACCCTCGCCGCCCCCTACGATATGCGATTCTCTGCCGGACCGTTCGCTTCAACCCTAACCCGCTCCGTCCAATGTCGATTCGGTGCGCACTCACCCATGCACCATATCTGCATGCGCCCTCGGCCGGACCGTTCGCTTCAACCCTCAACCGCTCCGGCCAATGTCGATTCGGTGCGCCCTCACCCATGCACCATATCTGCATGCGCCCTCGGCCGGACCGTTCGCTTCAACCCTCAACCGCTCCGGCCAATGTCGATCGGGTGCGCCCTCACCCATGCACCATATCTGCATGCGCCCTCGGCCGGACCCTTTGGCAGGTGGTCACTCGCCTCTGCTTCGCCTACTTTCTGCAACCGAAATGGTCGACTTCCTAACTGTTCGTCCGGTGCTCACACGCCTCTGCTTCGCCTACTTTCTCCAACCGAAATGGGCGACTTCCTAACTGTTCGTCCGGTGCTCACACGCCTCTGCTTCGGCTACTTTCTCCAACCGAAATGGGCGACTTCCTAACTGTTCGTCCGGTGCTCACTCGCCTCTGCTTCGCCTACTTTCTGCAACCGAAATGGGAGACATTCCTAACCGTTCGGTTCAAGGTGGATTGACTTCCCCGCTTGACCCGCAGGGGTCGCCAAGCTTGGTCAACGGCGCCGGACTTAAGCTCCGGTCTCTTAGTGGTTCGTGGGTTCGAATCCCACCCCCTGCATAATTGATGAATCCGGGGTGGGATTCGAACCTAGCGCGAAGGCACCGATTCCATTGAGATTTCATCACGGTGTCTTCGCGCGATGGTTCAGCACTGGACTGAGCGAAATACAACAATGATAAAGCAAAGCGAAGGAAGTGCTGGAACGATGTATAATCCCCACCCCCTGCATTATTGATGAATCCGGGGTGGGATTCGAACCTAGCGCGAACTGAACGACGTTGAATCAGAAATGGCTGTTCGTGCGCTGGTTCAGCACTGGACTGAGCGAATTACAACAATGATTCAACGAAGCGAAGGAAG
>CAYFFQ010000004.1:65694-79997 GCA_964342465.1 uncultured Candidatus Poseidoniales archaeon
TGGTTCAGCACTGGACTGAGCGAATTACAACAATGATTCAACGAAGCGAAGGAAGTGCTGAAACGATGTGTAATCCCCCACCCCCTGCATAATTGATGAATCCGGGGTGGGATTCGAACCTAGCGCCAACTGAACGACGTTGAATCAGAACTGACCCTTGGCTAATGCTCCACACAGACAGTCCCGCCCACCGCGAGGTGGAGGAGAACGATGCTTCGTTCACTCCACCAACCATGAACCCTTTAATGGGCGGGCGTCACGGCATAGCCGTGGAATCAACAGCCTCTCCCCGAAACAGAAGACGAAGAGGCACTCCACTCTGCATACTACTCATCACCATGATGTTGTTTTCACTCTTCACCCCCGTAATCCCCTTCGCTGCGCCGGTTGAGTTGGCAGACCAACCGATGCGATATGCTGGGGAGGAAGTACAGATGAAATTGTACAACATGTATATTGACAAGAGAAACTCTACCGCTGGAGGTGACGGCTACCTCACGACCTCCACCCCTGACAATGGCCAAGCGAACGAATCTGCGCTGGGTGCGACATTGGAGTTCAGAAGCAGATATCTCCTCAGTGACATGCCGATTGGTGGTCGTATCGCCTCCGGAGGAGGGGCGAACAATTGGGAAGTGCCAGTCAGTATCTTCCTGAGGGCGACGGCGGGGTCACAAGGGAATACAGCCACCTACACATTCACCCTTAGTATAGAGGATTCAGGAGGCAGCAGAACCACTCTCTCGACCGTACAAAAGGAACAGAGTGCCTGTGATGACCTGTTTGGATGTGGGTGGAATCAGGAGGTCGTTCGTCTGCAGTGGATTGGTTCACAATACCACACAATACCAGAGGGGGGGGCGCTGACTCTCGAGGTTAGCGCCGAATCGACCTGTGAAGGCCAAAGCGGTGGAGTTTTCGGCCCCTCCTGCGATGCTGAAGTGATGTGGGGTGAACCCGATTCTTCCGACGATTACTCGGTCATGGAGTTCTGGTCTAACGCCGCATCTCAGAGCCAAGTGAGAATATACAAGGAGGGTGCTCTATGGACCGACCCAGAGACCCTTGAGTGGTATCCTAACGCCCTTCCCGATGACCGCGCCATGGAGGTGAAAATCAATGTCATTGACGCCCTTGGCCGGGAGGATGTCGTTCAGGTTAGTGTCCAGTTGCGCGCCCCTGATGGGAGTTACCCTGTAGACCACATTTTTTCCAACAATGAGTTGAGTAGTGATGACAGTAGTCTCGTCGGTAGTTTCGTGTGGAACTATCCAGCAGGTATTCAGTCCGGCGGGTACACCTTGACTCTCGTTGTCGCCGATGTGCAGGGGAATCAACCGTTTGTCTTCGAACATGAGGAGGTGCTGGTCAAACGCTATGGGGTTGATGTGAGAAATGCTGCCGACCGTTCCGCCGAATACATCGCCCCAGGGGAGACGACACCAATCCAACTGGTGCTGAGGCATACTGGCGAGAGTGGTTCGGGATTGGATGTCGAACTGGATTTGTTGACCAATCTCGGTTCGAACTGGCTGGCGCAGTTTGACCGGCCAGAAGGCTACAGCCTAAGTGATGGTGGCGATGAGGCGACAGCGCAACTCACCCTCGAAGCACCATCTGAATTAGGTACGGCCCCACCGAGATTGGATGTATCGGTGCGGGCTTTCAACAGCAGTGGTGCCGAAGTTCACTTCTCGACATATCAGATAACATTGGAAAAACTCGATGTTTATGCTCCACCGATGTTGGCTCTCTGGGATTCGGAGCATGAAGACCAGATTTACAACTCCACTCGACCTGAATCATTCGATGTGACAGTTCCACAATTCGTCGACGACCTCGGCCCTCCCACTCCATTTTTCATCGAGATTTTCAACACCGGTTTCGACTCAGACTCCTTCAGATTCGAAGTCACTGAGAAACCGAGGGGCATGGTCTACTACTTCGTCGACAACCAGACTGGACAGGTCATCAATCAAGACACAGAAGATGGTCTATGGCACACACCGACTCTTCCCCGCCACACAAACTACACCATTGCGATGTATCTCAACCCCTCTTCAGAGCCTGATGACCCCGATTATGGGTTGATGGAAGTGGAGGTGTCAAGTGCTGGGAACGCATCACTCACTTCAATAGTTCAATTCACTCCGCATCGAACCAATGGTGTTCAGGCGGTGGTGGTCTTTGATTGTGACGGTGCTTCGAACGGTCTTGGCCATGTTGAGTATCAGAATTGTGAGGATGATGACAGTGATGAATACATCGATGTCAGGATGAGAATCGAAGCCACACAAACTTCTGGTGATGAGAACATGCTAATCGATTGGCGCATCATCAACCCAGCGGATTATGAACGGAACGCCGAGGGCGAGGGTGGCCGGTACACATTGTGGGAGTATATCATCACCGATGTCGATGGTGACCCCATGCCGATGTTCGAGATGACCTCTGGGGATTCCGCTGAGTTTTGGTTGGAGGTGCACCTGACCAATCAGGTCTTGGCCGCCAACCACACTATTTACCTCAGAATTGAGGAGATTACGGATGATGATGAGGCACAGAGATTCTTTGACCTGCCCATCAGTATAGAGGTGGGAGAAGGCGACCCTGATTTGGACATCGTTCAGGTGTCAGCAAATCAGCCGATGATTCCTGGGACTTCCACTGATTATACGATGGCGATGAAAAACGACGGCAACACCGACATGCAGGTCGTATTGAGCACCTCTTCGCCGGATGGTTGGACGGCAGTGGCTGAGAATCCAGATACACAGTCGTCGCTGTTGCTCGTCCCTGCATTCTCTGAAGTCACATTCACTCTGAAGGTGACCTCTTCAGAATCGGCTCGCCACGGCGACTTCCACACAATCACGGTAACGGGTCAGCCACAATCTTTCACAACGGGATATTCAGACGAATTCAATGCTGAGGCTGATATTGATGTGAGGGTGGAGATCAACGACCCGATGCAGCGAATCTCCAACGAATTATCGAACATGCGACCGACGACGATGCTGATGCTCGGCGGGTTGGTGATTCTGATAGTTGCAGCAATCGCTGGCAAGAGGCGTCGCGCCTCGGAGTGGTTGGAGGATGACGATTTCACAGAAGAGGATGATGACTTCGACCTCCCAGAAGCGGTGACAGATGACACCTCTGATGACCCTGTCGTCTCTGATGACGGCGATGAAGAATTTGACGATTTGGATGACATCGAACTCGTCTGAGGTTGACCGACGATGTACTTGGAATCTCATCGCTGAAGAGTTAGGTGGTAACGGCTAAGCCATGTCATCATCGTTCTTACAAATCTCCCTTTGTGAGAAATGAACTAGATTTCCCAGCCGTTTTTCCCATTGAAAGGGTTATTTAATGGGGCCTGTACAGAGCGAATGAAGGTAGGAACAGGTTGGGTTGAAACCGGCGGGAGACTGTACGCGACTCCCAGACCGTTTCATACCCCTCCACGGTTCTTGACCTGCGCCCTGAAAAGGGGGAAACCAATTGGCATCGCGGAACAAGGCAAAGGGTAGACTGGTCGTCATCGATGGCCCAAATGTGGGCATGGCACACTCTCTCGGGCAATGGCCAGCCTCGTCACGCGGCATTCTCCTCGCAATCGACCATTATGAGAAACTCGGTTATTCAGTGACAGCCTTCACTCCAAGACACTACCTTATCGCTGGTTCTAGGCGGGGTGCTGATGACTCCGAACTGCTCGACAAACTGCGGAAGAGGGGAAACCTCGCAACAGTCCCTTCTCAGGACCACGACGACCTCTACTGGTTGGCATACGCATGGGAGAAGGATGCGCTGGTGGTGACCAACGACCGCCTCAAGGACCATGCCGAGAAGTATGACGGAGGTGCTGAGAAATTTCACTCATGGCGGGAGAACAAGGTAATTTCCTATACCTTCGTAGGTGATGATTTCCTACCCAATCCCGCCTTCGATATGCCACCACCGCATGAGGGTGCGGATGAGGTGATGGTGGTTGAATCATCTCCTAAACAGGCCACTTCGCGAGACGATGACAAGGATTCAGTAACATCCAGCGATGTGAGAGGTAGGGTGAAGGGTTCAGATGCGTCCTCTGCTCAAAAATCATCGGCTGGTGCAGGTGCAGGTTCAGACAGAAGCGGTGCAAAGGTGAGTTCACCAAGGGTGACCATTGGGCGCGAAAACAAACCGACAGTACGCAGTGCAAGAAAGGCATTCAGGGAGAGTGTCCGTGAATTGCTCGGAGGCGGCCCTATGAATTGCGGTTTCCTCGCTCGTCAGATAACTGCGGAGGTGGCGGCGAAAACCCTCTATCAATTCAACAATCGAAAAGAGTTGATGAAGGTGATGAATGTCAATGTAAAGTCGCCTTTCCACAATCAACTTGTATTTCTAATGAAGGATGAAATCAAGGTTGACATGCACGATGGAAATCCCCATCAAGTTGAATTGGTCGGCGGCAGCGGTCACGGAGGGAGTCAGAGTGGAACAAAGTCGGCAATAGTCGGTGAAGATTCTCCATCAGGAGCCTCTCAAAACAAATCGAAACAGGCGGGGAAAAAGCGTGCTTGGGGTGAGAGAATTTCCTTGCCAGATTTCAAAAAATATTTGAATCAGAATAGGCTTGATAAATTGGCTGTTCCCGCCCACATTCTCCCACCTGAGGTGGAGCGCTCGATGGAGTTTTTCACGCGCTTGTCATTGCCGGTGAATTCCGCTAGCCTCGGGAACAGATACAAGAGTGCTTATGGCCTGAAAATGAACCATGTATTCTATAATCTCGACAATCTCATTAGATTTCTGAATTTCAGGAGAGAGTTCAAATGGACGACACTGGAACGTGACAGGACGATGATAGTTCTTCCAACGCCAGAGGCAGTAATCTCGCCTGAATCACCACATGAAATCGGATTTATTGGGCGCATTTTCGCCCGCATGAAGAAGATATTTTCCTGAGCGCAAGACGGTTAGTTCGAATCCCGCCCTGATTTGAGCAGAAGATGGAAATAGAGTGCCTCACTTCGACAAACCCTACACGGCGGTTCTCCAACAATCCACAATTTCTCCCCTCAAACCTGTACGAACTGTGCTCCAACTGTATTAAGAGGCAGAGGAGTCGGTTGAAGTTTGGGTTGAGGCATGCTGACGGTAGGGTCGAAGAATATCAGCGGAATATCAAGAGTGCAGATGAAGATGAGGATGAAGGCTATCACTCTCACATCTCTGATGATTTTCACAAGCCTCATAGGACTTGAGTTTGCCTCTTGGGAAGCGGCGGCCACGACTGACCAGGATGGCGACGGATTGACCTGCGGGATGGAATTCCTTCTACAGACCCAGTGTCAGGATTGGGATTCCGACAACGACGGCCTACCCGATGGGTGGGAGTGGCAGTACGGACTCGACCCGAATGACGGCTCCTCCCTGACCAGCAACGGTGCATCCGGAGACCCTGATGCCGATTCAATGTCCAACCTACAGGAGTATTCCTACCTCACCCCCCCCGGTTGGGACTCAGCAGGCACTGCCAATGTCCTCGACAACGGTGTGTGGTGGAACGGAACGGTACCTGTGCGCAACTGGAACGAAGAAGATGCGATGCAGGTCAATCAACCAGCCTGCGGCTCATCAGGTTCGGATGGCAACGGGTCATCGGTGATTCTCTGTGATGAGGACCCTCCGGGGGACATCTGTAATGATGGAATTGACAATGACCGAGACGGGTTCGTGGACATGGCAGACCCCGACCGCGACGGCGACCAAGTGTGTGGCTCGAACGATGATGATGGAGACGGTGTCGCAGATGAAGACCCAGATGGCTGGGATACCGATGGTGACGGCCTTCCTGATGGCTGGGAAGTGGCGAATAACTTGAACGCCACCAATCCGACCGGTATAGACGGCATGATGGGTGACCCCGACGGCGATTCACTGGTGAATGTTCAGGAGTATGTCAACCCCTCATGGACGACGACCTATTTCATGTCGGGAAATCCACAGACCCAACAGGCCACTGAAAACATCAATCCATGTAATCCGCTGTTCGGATGTCTGGCCAACACGGCATCGGTTGACCAAGACACCGACACCAATCCGTGGGACAATGACACGGATGGTGATGGATTGGAAGATGGTTACGAAGCGCTCACCATTCTCACAGACCCGACAGCTGCCGACACCGACAACGATGGAATCAGCGATGGTGTGGAGGCGAACACCTCGACTTACGGTGACCCGCCGCAACACAGCGACCCACGCAACAACAACACCGACGGCGACCAGTTTGATGACGGCGATGAGGACAAGAATGGGAACGGGCAGGTCGATGCCAATGAGACCGACCCGACCCGTCGCGAGGATGCTGGTGATTTTGACAATGATGGGATTGACAACTGGTTGGAAAACCTCTCATGCACCATGTGGAATGTCTTTGACACCGATTCTGGCGGTGTCGGTGACGGTGACGAACAAAACCTCTCCCACTCCACCGACCCATGTATGTCGATGGTGGATTACAACACCACTCTCGACACCTCGACTGTCCCGGGTGGATACAACGCTGGTCAGCAGAGGCTCTATCTTACCGACGCCTCCGGCTTCGATTCGTCACCGATTGATTGGCGAACTCTCAGCGCCGCAGTTGGCTACTACAACGATTCGTCAGGCGTTTTGACTACTTTCACCTACACGGGTGTACAGAACAATGTCCTGCTTGGGGTGGTGGTACCTCCTCCGGTGGGGACTGTGGAGGTCATCTCCAAGAACGGTAGTTGGTGCCACTACGAAGGCAACGCTGGGGGAACATTGACGACAACCCATGCTCACTGTGACGACGATTACTCAGACACCGACGGAGACGGACTAGCAGATTGGGAAGAGACCCTCTCTATATGGGGGTGGTTCTCCATCGCCAACGTCTGGGACTCTGACGGTGATGGTCAGAACGATCTGGATGAGATTTTGAATGGCACAGACCCGATGGAACCATGCGACAACACTCTCGATTCCGATGGCGACCTCCTCAACGACTACTTTGAGAATAATACAGGCTGTGACCTGATGTATGTGCCAGGGATGGGTGGAGGCAACGGCTCCACCGATGCCTATGTGACCAACTGGCTCGACATCGACACCGATAATGGAGGTGTATCAGATGCACAGGAATATCTCGATGGTACCAATCCGCAGAACGACCCATCCGATGATTTGAACCCTGCTGACACCGACGGAGACGGAATACCGGACAACATCGAGAATCAGACCGGCACCGATTGGCGCAATCCGGATACCGATGGTGGCGGGATGAGTGATTACGAGGAATGTCCGCCTCAGTATTGGCAGGATTGTCGCCTAAGCCCACAGGACCCGTGGGACCCGACTGATGATATCAATCCGAATGAAATCGTCTTCTGGGCCAACAACACCAGCAGTACTGGCTTGGGGGTCGACATCAATCAGGTCCACCGGTGGCGAGTTCACACTTACGACTTTTACACTGGAGGTGCTTACGGAAAGAACACCTCGATGGCGACTGTCACCTCTCTCGCTCAAGGTGAGATGAACACCTATCAGGTTGCCAACAACACATTCTGGAATTCGACTGAAACTTGGGACATCTCATTCAACACTCAACTCGACCCCGGGGCAGCATTACCGCAACCTAATCATGTTGTTCAGTATCTGATGTGGGTGGATTCGATGTCCTTCCTCAATCAGACCAACCATACGCGGGACATCGTTGTCGGTGGCTCATCAGTCATGGGGATGATGGTTGATGCACCAGAAGTCTTCATGACCGATGCTGAATTGCAGGGGTCGGTTGCATTCCCCGCCCTGTACGCCACCGATGTGCCTACGGAACTGACCGACGGCACCCTGCGTGAATCGGCTGTTCGCAACATCACCTTGGGTGTGATTACCGATTCTGGAGCGGTCACGGAATGGGATAAGGTATTGGCCATAAGAGACTATCTCTCGGAACAGGACACCAACATCACGGACCCCGATTTCAAGGTCAATTTCGATGGTTCCGGAGTTCCGATAGTCGAGGATGTAACCCGTTTCATCTTGGAGGATTCGCGGGAAGGCTCGTGCTCGGAATATGTGACGGTGTTCACCACTATGGCTAGGATAGCCGGCATACCGACGAGGGTCGCCTCGGGATATACAGGTGGCACTTGGACTGGCACTGGGTACATGGTGATGGGCTACAACTGGGATAGTTGGGCCGAGGTGCACATGCAGCATTCATCCACCGGTCTAGACATGGGTTGGATTCCGATAGACCCATGTCCACCAGCCGAACAGGTGCAATTCCTCAACGAGACAGTCAATCCACTGACATTTGAGAGGAACCTCTCGACAGGCAATGTCTTCATCAACGGCTCCATCCAGTTCACCAACAACAGCACTGGGGCCGCCGACGCCCTCATCTCGGCATACATGGTCTCCGCCAACCTCACCAACCCCCTTACCCCCTCTGCATTGAATCAGGATACCCAGATAAGGTCGATTCTGACCGATTTGAACGGCAACTTCTCCATCAACGGCACACCCGCACTCATGCCTGACCCCGGTTATGCGCGGATAGTTGTTGAATCGCGCCAGCGCGGCTATGTTCCTTACTCGACGCATGTCTACCTCATAGACATCAACATCACTGATGATACCAATTTGACATTGACAGGCCCTCAGCCGGTAATTGAACCGATTATCGGGGCGGGTACGGTAACCACTGTGGAAGGGACGATGCTATGGGACTCCTTCCCCCAGACCGACCCCACCGCCAAGGGTAATTTCTCAGTCAACCTGACCTATCCTTCCTCAGTCTTGGGAAGCAATGTCGTACTCTCATCGTTTGTCACTGACAGCGGATATTTCTCCTTCGATGTCAATTTGTCTGAACTTGAAGCAGCGGGTCTCAGAGCCGCTACCATCTCCTTCGACGGTTGGCACGAAGGAAACCTCCATCTCGGGCCGACACCGGTCTATCATGCGCGACCAGCGGTGTTGAGTTTCATGATGAATGTGACCGCCGCCCCCAACATGACGGCTACAATCGAGGGCCCGACGGCCAACAATTCACTGCTCATCATCAACGACAACCTCTTTGTCAACGGGACTGTCACTACGAGGGGTGGCACACCAGCACCGATGGATGGTTTTGTCACCCTTTTCCTAAGGAGAAACGGAACCTTAACCCCTCATGTCAACATCACCACATGGCCAGTAACCAACGGCTCTTTCAGCATTGTATGGATGATGAATGGCTCTGAAGTTCCAGTCGGTCCGGGATTCCTAGATGTACAACTTCTGTTCGGACAGGCGGTGCCCGGAGCCACCGACCAGACCGACTACATCGGCTATGGGCTGCGCAGCGAAGTGACGATGAGTTTCTCGCTCGGCTCAGTGCCGAGGGGTCAACTGACTTCTGTGATGATTTCACTTTCCGACCATACAGGTGCTTCTGATGTTCCGTTCAATGGCACTTTCACCATGACATTCGACGGCACCTTGGTGAACACCTCTGTAAACCCAGTCGGCGATTGGATTACCAGCGAATTCACACCAGGGGCAACTCTTGCCGCCGGTGACTATTGGTGGAACATCTCCTATGATGGCTACCTCAGTGGCAATCTTGGAAGCGAGTGGTACAAACCTGCATCTGATGGCGGTCTCCTGCTGGTAATGGGAACTGCAACCCTCTCAATCAACCTCGCACAGGACTGGACCCACCTCGGGGGAACGAATGTCATCACCGGAACCATCACCGACGATGTTCTCGGCACTACGATTCTGTGGAACACTTCAGATGTATTATTCCATATTGAACTTCCCGGTGACGGACCGCCAGGGCCACAGGGAGAACCTCCAGCCCCCATCATCATCCCCTTGGGGAGCGCTGTTTCCAACCAGACCAACGGGTTGTATTCAGCCAATGTGACTATTCCGACCACCCTTCCCTCCGCCACCTACACCCTCGGCTCACAACTTGACTTCATCACTTATGCTGGGCCGAATGGACCTTATTACGAGATGCTGAACCCGCCGTTTGCTCTGATTGGAATAGAATCGGAATTGGTGCTCACCAGCAACACCTCCGCCGTGATAGTTGAGGCTGGTAATCCGATAATCTACAACATCACCATCACGGATGTGGCTAACGGCTCTGCCGTCGTCGGTGAGACGGTCAATTTCACTTGGGACTGGGGCGGTGGTAACATCTCCATCGGAGCAGCCGTGAGTGGTGTTGGCGGTGTCGCCATCCACAATTGGAATGTCCCTCCAGACATGGCCCCTGGTTACTACGATGTACGCGTGTGGATGGACAATGACACGACCGACCCATTGGTAAACGGTTCAACTCGTTGGTGGGGGAATGAGACTTTCATCAATGTCACTGTTCAGGTCCCATCCGATGTGACGATATCCTCGGTGCCGCTGAATGTGACAGCGGGGACGAGTTTCCAACTGTATGGAAATATCAGTGATGCCAACAATGCCACCAGACCCTTGGATGGACCAGTTTCAATCGAGGTATTCTACCTCAATGACCCGTCGGAGACCTTGGTGACCAGTTTCACAACTACCCCTAACGGTTCGTTCAATCTCACTGTCGATACCGACCCGCTGAATGATGGAATCACCAACGGTAACAAGACATTGGTTGTTTCAGTTCTGAACGGGAGCAGCCCATTCTATCTGACCGGCACTGCCAGTTCGGGTATGCTGGTCATCGGTGTGACCGATTTCGAAGGACAGAATCCACTCATCCCTGCGGTGGTCACACGAGGAGAGAACATCAGTTTCGGAGCAACTTTGGTAGAGTCCAGTGATGCATACCGGCTCATCACCAACACCACAGTGGTAGCGAAGTTCCATGACACATGGATGCCTGAGGTTATGACTGACAGCAACGGCACGGTTCTGTGGACCTATCAGGTGCCCAACACCCAGCCACTCGGCCAAATCACGGTCACCATCTACTACAACGCCACGGGAATCTGGGAGATGCACCCGACGAGTCACGACATCAACACCATCAGCGTTCGTTCAATCACCATTCTGGTGGTGGACAACATCTCTGCCAACCCGATTGCAGGCGGCACATTCAATGTGACCGGCACTCTTGTTTCTGACAACGGTTCGGGAATCATCGCTCGCGATGGCGCCGGATTGATGCCGCAGGTTCAAATCAGCATCGATGGCTACTCCAACAACTTCCAAGTCTCCAACGCCATCGCTCAACCTGACAGCACCTGGACCGCGGTCATCACTCTTGACACCGACTTCCCACGCGGCACCCACCAGTTAGACGCCGTCTATACCCCGACCGTGAACTATTATGTCGGCTCGTCCGGCAACAATTCATTCGACAGCCGCGGCTACTCGGTGGTTTCCATCGTCACACCCATCAGTCTAGACCCAGACTTCAGAACCGTACGTGGTGACAATGTGTCAGTGCAGGTTCTACTGCAGGACAACACACAGGCGTTTATCGCCAATGCCACCATCCTCGTGGAGTTCCCAACTCTCAACATCTCTGCATTGGTCACCACAGATGTCAACGGTACGGCATGGGCTCTACTCAATGTGCCGAGCAACACCGCACCCGGCCCACTTGCAGTGAATGCAACCTATGCTGGAATGCCGGGCACGACGGGAGTTCTTGGCGACGAAGACACATCTCTTGTCGTCATCCTCGCACCGACGGTGCTCACCATTGATTCCGTTGAAGGCGAATTCACAGCCGGTGAACAGGTTTGGGTGAACGGCACTCTCCTCGATGAGTGGGGTAATTCACTCCTATCCGACGGCAGCCCTGCCGGCGGAATCATCCACCTCTCATTCGATGGAAACGATACAGGAAACTTTGTCGTGAGCAATGCGAGTACGGGTCAATATTCAATCCTCTACACCATACCGAGTGACACAGCAGCGGGCAGCCACCTCGCCACGGTCTTCTTCCGTGGTGGATTCATGTGGGTCGACCCGATAGGGCAGGGCGATTCCACCAACCCTGAGTACTATCTCAATTCATCCACTGACCGATTCGTCAATGTGAGTGTGCCGACCTATATCGTCCTATCCAGTGGCGGCGGGGATGTTGACAGAGAGGGATTGCTCATAATCGATGGCACTCTCTACGACATCGTAGACAACCCACTCGCCAACGAGACGATGGAAGTTTGGTTTGATGGAAATTGGTTGACGAATGTGACAACCGATGCTTCCGGCGACTTCCAGGTCTACTACCCAGTCCCAGCAGATTCGCCTCTCGGGCCACAGATGATGGAGGTCAGGTTCACCGGCTCCACCTTCTATCTGCCATCTACAGCCAACACCTCTTGGAATGTCTATAGTGCAGTCAACATCGCCCTAGCAATTCCCAACGAAATCGCCATCAACGATGTTTTGACCATACAGGGTACTGTGAGGGACAACCTTGCAGACGGCTGGCTCTTCAACCACTCACTCGAGGTGCGGTTCAATGGTACACTCGTGGGTACGGTCTATTCTGATTCTGAGGGTGTTTGGCAGGTGGACTGGTTGGTTCCCAACAACATCGGACTCGGCGCACATCCTGTGGAGGTCTTCGCCCCCGCGCAAGGATGGTATCGTGAAGGCAGCGCCAACTCCTCGATTTGGGTGGCGCACCATGCTGAACTGCTGCTTGACAGCGAAGACAATGGCGAGGCGACACGCGGCACCTTCTGGAATGTTAGTGGCAGGCTATACGACGCCGATGCCATCGGTCTCCCGGGAATATCCGGCCGCAGTGTCGACATCCTGCTGGATGGAGTCTTCGTAGATACTGTGACCACCGATTCACTTGGCGAATTCTCACTGCAAGTCCCAGTCAGTATGGTATCTGCACGTGGAGAACACACGCTCTCGGCGCACTATGCCGGTGAATCGGCGTGGTTGCAGACCAGCGAAAACATCACCCTGACTACTTGGTCGGACATAGATTGGCAATTGGTGGAGAGTGAGAACATCATCATCCGCTCTTCATCTGCTCACCCGATTATCATCGAGGGTAGGATACTTGAGGTCGGTGGCAGTGGTAATCCGGTCAGTGACCTCGACCTCGTTCTCTATTGGAACCAGAGCGACCTCGGAGTTTCAGACCGAGTGGTGTGGATGGAGGATGGCAGCTTCTCAATCACCTTGACCGCCCCCTCATTCATGCAGCCAGGTGACATTTCATTGAGGCTGCGCGCTTTGGAAAACGGTAGCAGGAACTTCAACGAGGGTGATGTCAACACTTCCATCTTCGTCGTCATCCCAGTAGACTTCGAGACCGGGGTCGAGACGGTCCCATACAACGGAGACAGAGTCGTGGCTTGGGTCAAGGCTACTGCCAAAGACACACAGATGCCGATCTCCGATATCGCGGTGACAGCAGTCCTCTACAACGATTCAAGGGAACTGAGTAGAACCTTGACTGGACGCACCGGCGGCAACGGCTCATTCTGGTTTGAATTTGTCACGGTGCCGCCGATGGCTCCATACGGAGATGGTGAGACTTATGGGGATCTCTATGTGCAGATAAACTCAACAGACCAACAGGTGGCTGAGGACGACCGCGCCCGTCTTGAGACGACGATGCAGGTGACCGTCCTTTCGGCGACTGCCATTGAGGAAGGAATGAGCAACTGGTTGATAGGTGGCTTGGTGGCGGCGCTGCTCGCTTCACTCGCTTTCGCTATCTATTGGCGCCGCCGCAAGCAGACAGCCCTCTCGGAACTTGCCGATGTCTTCGCCTACACCGCCGAGTTGCTGGCTGCTGGTGATGAGACGCGAGAAGCCATCTTCAACTGCTATGAGTCGCTATGTGCCATTCTGATGCGTCACCGCTTCCTACGACGAGACTTTGAAACCGTGCGAGAGTTCGAGATGGCGATTCGCAAGGCGTTGCCAATCAACGAGGAGGCTCTCATCGCTCTAGACAGCGTGTTCGAGGAAGCGCGATATTCGCGCCACGAAATGGGTGAGGCACACAAGTCACAGGCTCAGGATGCATTGGGCAGGGTTCTTGCGGAAATCGAAAACCTCGCTGAAGTTCCGATTCGCTGAAGTCTCGATACGCTGGAGTCTCAGTACGCTGAGTCCTGATACGCTGGAGTCTCAATACGCTGAAATCCTGATACGATGGAGTCTCATTACGCTGAGTCTCGATACGCTGGAGTCGCAATACGCTGAAGTCTCGATACGCTGAAGTCTCGATTCGCTGAAGTCTCGATACGCTGAAGTCTCGATACGCTGGAGTCGCAATACGCTGAAGTCTCGATACGCTG
>CAYFFQ010000004.1:80097-88427 GCA_964342465.1 uncultured Candidatus Poseidoniales archaeon
GATACTTTGAGGATTCGACACACAGTACGATAGGCGCTCCCAACTGTTGGAAAAATCCGACATCAGTTGAGGTGGAGGTGGAGTTCTCCACTCTGCCACGATGCGGTTGCGAGTCGGCTTCCCTGTGGGAGTTGGAATGCCTGTTCGAATGCGTCGCCTTGGCGGCTGGATAGGGACAACTTGAGGATTGTACTGCCGTCGACTTCAGTTTCACTGAGTTCAATTCCGGACAATTCACAGCCATGCAGTGGAAGGGAGATATGTCCTTCATCCAGTCTGCCATCAAATCGGTTGAGCATGGCTGTGGTAGAAATGGCTCCCGCCACCCTGTCGAAATTAGATTCAACGGCCGAAAAATTGTCAGCGACTACCCCTACATGGGCGTCGTGAATCTCCTGAAGATTGCCTAGGTCTGCGAGAAACCCTTGGTGGAGTTGTTCAGGTGTGGCGGACAACCCCTCAAGATTCACCTCTTCAGTTTCAGCGGGTGTATGTCCCGTTCCGACGTCTATCGTTATCGGCTTCCACTCCAACCCCATCGCCTCAGTGTTCGGGAACGCTCACCCGCATTGAATCCTTCGTGTCGGTCGGCACAAGTCGCTCTTGTCGATAGGGTTGTCTGGGCGATAGGGATGATGGCGTTTTTCACGGTGGCCGGCTCGTTTATTCTGGCGCATGCCACCAACTTCTCACATTGAGGGTTGGTGGCGATTCTCAAAAGAGCCGGTTCGTTGATGGCTGCTGCTCCCTTTGGTCTTCTTGGCACTATTCATCAGTGTCAGCCGGCTGCGGATGGCGGGCGAAGAAGCGCGCCGCGTGCCGCTTGGTCGATTCTGGCGTGTCAACGGTGATGGTATTCATTGATGAAGGCATCAGTCGGCGATAATTAGGTAATAACAGCCTCTCTTCAAGCAGGAGTATGAAGGCTCGGTCACCCATTTTCCTTATTGGCCTGCCCATCGCCTGCAGGAGGCAGTTCACCGCAGGTTGCTGAACTGCCCACCGGTATGCGTTTCCCCTCCCGAATCTCGATTCATAATACTCTTTCAATGCTGTCTGCTCAACCGATGGTGGAGCTAAGGGTAGCCCTACGCAGGCCACAGCATCCAAGAGATTTCGGTGATAGTCAACCCCCTCGGCTAGTTTTGCAGAAAAGACCCCGCCGAGGAGGATTCTTTCGCCCGCTGACCGCGCCATCTCCATCTCCCTGAGAAGGGA
Source organism: uncultured Candidatus Poseidoniales archaeon (assembly GCA_964342465.1). Taxonomy (GTDB): domain Archaea; phylum Thermoplasmatota; class Poseidoniia; order Poseidoniales; family Thalassarchaeaceae; genus MGIIb-Q1. Next base: position 81,316 of record CAYFFQ010000004.1, read on the forward strand.
ATCGATGCGCTGTTTCGACCAACCTGATTCTTCGACAATCACCCTTCGGCCGTGCCATATCGCGCCACCGACAATCTCATCGAGAAGATGATATGATGGGGTGAAAACAGCGATGTGGCCGGGGGTGGCCGCCGCCAGAGCGCGGATATGGCTACGAATTTTTTCCGTGTTCTCCACGCCACGGTTGGTGTATTTCGTGGTCACTCCAGCAGCTATGGTCACAGGTCTCTTATCGGAAAGAAACGGGGAGGGATATTCAGACAGGGTCAAGCCACGCTCCTTGGGGAGGGAGAGAAGTTCCCCGTACATCACCGGAGGGGTGAGTGTTCCTGACATGAGTAATGCACCTGCACACCCATCAAAGAGAGGTCCAGAGACCAACCCTGGGTCGAGGAGATGGGAGGTGATGCGCGGGCGGTCACCCTGTCCATGAGAAAAGACGAAGGCGAGAGCGGGATGGTCGCCGAATCGCCTGAGAATATCGAACAGTTCCGACAGTTTCTCACTGGCAGTTTCCTTATCGTCCTCTTCATTGATTTCCACACGAACTTCGGCGAGTGAGGAGGCGATTGTGGCGAAAGTTGGCGGATTTATGGATATGTCTGACCTAATGGAATTGGACAGAAGGTCCATCAGTTCATCGTTTGCAATCCGCATCTCATCCGAATCACCGCCATGCAATTGCTGCGATTTCGTCCTGAAAAAAGCGAGAATATCACTTCTGATTCTCTCCAGCGCAGCTTTTACGGTGTTCAGCCGCAAGAGTCTGCCTTTCCCGACTTCCACACCTCTGTCCGCCTCTTGTTCAGCGAGCGTCTCGATATGTTCTTCCATCTCAAGGCGGGCGTGTAGGACCAACTCCCCAGTCAGGATTCTGCGCATCCCCTGAGTGATTCGGTTGGGTAGGTTGTGCGCTTCGTCAACTACGATAATCACCTCTGACAAATCGATGCCCATCGCTTCGAGTGACGATGCTCTGACCCGCTCGTTGAAGAGATGGTTGTAATCGCAGACAATCACATCCGCTCCACTCACTGATTCTCTTGCGACCTTCCAAGGACAGGTGGGCCGTGCATAACCACCATCCATGTGGGTTCTGCACACTTCGACGAGTTCAGAAACATGCAAAGGTTCTCCGAGTACCTTAAGGCGCAAGCCGTCGACATCATTCAGATATGGTTTGCAATGGCGATTTCTCCGCATGTCAGCACATAGTCTTGAGAACAGTGAAGGGAATTCTTTGCGGATGTCATCGATGCACATCGATTGTTGACCGACGAGGTCTATGAGGCTGACATGGGAGTGAATACTTCTGTTTCTTTCGTTTATCTTCTTGACAGTGTCCACAACTATTCGATGTTGCGCCTGCCGGCCGGTCAGAAAGAATACGAATCTCCTTTCATGCGTCTCTCTAGCGCAATCCAATGCGGCGGAGAGAGCAGCCGCGGTCTTGCCGATGCCGGTCGGGGCTGAGGCGAGATGAGAACCTCCTCGGATGAGTGCCGACCAAGCATCCTCAATCAATTCGGTTTGACCGCCACGGAGTTCATCGTGGGCGAGGTGGCCGGGAATTCTGGCGCTGTTTTCTGCCACGAATCCGACCGGCGATTCGGACGCTCATAGAGGTTGGCATCATCTCCAGAGATTCTGCACCCCTTGGGAATCAGTTCTGTTTTGTTTGAGCCTGCCGGCACACCTTGTCTGATAGGGGTGCCCCGAGAAGGGGCGGGGTTGACGAATCAAAGTTCGTCGTGAAGGGGTGCCCCCGCATAAGCGGGGACGGGGGTATTGTTTGAGTGCGCTGCTGATATGACTGAATCTCGGGCTCGCTGACGCAGTATGTAGATGCCCCACATGGGGGCGGGGGGGTTTTTACACCCCCCCTCTGTGTTCTTCGTGTGCATCCCATCGCTCACTTTGTTCACCCTTCATTCAATATGGTCCTCATGTGAGGAACGACTGTCAATTTCACCGATGAGTTCTAGGCCAGCATCGGTCACGGCCCTCATCTTCTCGACCTGCTGTTCTAGCAGCAAGCCAATGCCCAATGCGGCTGCAGAGGAGGCATCGATATCGAGTAGTTCTTCAAGGATTCTGAGTTGTTGGGAAACGGCTTTACTGACTCTGATGGATTTGCGCCGGCCAGCCGCTTCTGGACTTGTATCGTCTAGAAGTCGATGCAGACCTCGGCGAAGAACATCACTTCTGTTGCGCATCCCATCAAAGCCGATGCGACGCTCAATCTCGAGGACTTCCTCCTCGGTGAGACGCACTGAAACCATCTGGCTGGGGGTGCTCATCTGTTCCGCTCCGGTCACTCGAAGTAGGGGGGGGTATTTAATTCGTATGACGATGTTAATTCAATGTAATACGCCGCCAAGCAGTTGGTATTACAACGCAGTACGACGATTTGCAGTAATATCCGCGGTCAGAAGCGAAAATCCGCCGCCGACACTCCAACACGCCTCAAGACAATTCTCTCTTCAATCTCTGAAGAGCGTTGTGGAGAATGTCTCTCTTGGCGAGAGCGGCACTTTCCAATTGTTGGACCAACTCGTCGGCAGGCAGGGAAAGATTCCACAGGTTCCTCGGCCTCCCTTTTCCCTGAACATCTCCCTGATGTGATGTGACCCATCCGCGATTCTTGCACTGTTTGATGCCGCTGGAAATCTGGCTCTCAGTCAGACCCGATTTTCCTGTCATTTCTCTGATGGTCATATTCCGATTCGAGGAGAGCAGTTCAACAACGACAGCAGCACTCTTTGTCTGTCCGGCGTTGGTGAGTAAGTCGTGCGGGATGCTTCCACTCACCTCCGGCGACCTCCCATTGAGGCTCCAACAAGGTGGCGGGATATAGGAGTTACAGAAAAAAATCACACCTCTATTATTACTTCATAGTTCGAAGTGAATGTATATGAGAGGGGATGGTTCGCTCAACCACACCCTTTTCACTGCTCCAAGGATTGCCCCGTAATACTCCTCCCTATCTCGTAGTTCTGGTATATGACCCTCGCACAGCGCTCAATAATACGGTCAGCGTCAAATATGTGGGGGGGATGGCGCCTGTTATGGGTACGTCTGCGAGCCGAGGGTTGATGGTCTACTTGAGAACCCTGAAAGTGGCGCTTGACGATGGGATAGTGACCGATGATGAGATGGCGATTCTCGATGTGCTGGCCGGTTGCATCGGAATCAGCAAATCCACTGCGAAGTTCGCCCGTGAGGTCCTTCAAGGTATTGAGAAGTCACCCATCACAGAAGCGCAACAGGAGGAGTGGTCAAGCCGACACATCGGTGATGCAACCTGCTACCAATCAGCTCTGATAGCGGCCTTGGATGATGAAGTCATCAGCGACGACGAGATGGCTATGCTCGATTGTCTGCGCAGAGCGATGGGTCTTCAGCCTGATGAACACGCCCTTGTTGAAGAATCCATCCGAGTGATGATTGAAAATCAAGAGGATGAAAGGTTGATGCAGAGACTCAACTCATATCTCACCACATATCCCGGTGTCTGACATTTCTTTTCTATTATATACACACCTCCACCGGCGGTTGTTCCACCCCTCTCGAGGGAGACCATACGGCGAAAGGTTCTATTCCATCTACTCCGCCTACATGCGAGGGATGAGTGTGTACGGCGGGGATAGAATGAGGCGGGCGACGGTGTCGCAATCACTTCTGTTGGTTGGATTGATGGTGTTTTCATCGCTATTCGTGATGTTTGACGGAGAAGAGTTGGCCGCCGTTGAGGAGCCGTGGATGACATCGACTCAGGAATCCCTTCTTTGGGGTTCTAGGGCTACGGGAAGCAATACACAGATAATCCACTCAGTTGACTTGGATGCATACGGCAACACCTACATCTGCGGCTATTTTGACAGTCAGGTCACAATGGGTTCTTCCACCTTTTCCACCAGCGGCTCGAACGATATATTCGTCGCTAAACTAGACCCGTCTGGGAATTATGTATGGGCCCACAAGGCGGGGGGTAGCAATAGTGATATTTGTCATGAAATAGCAGTAAATGATGCCGGTGATGTCGCCATCACCGGCTACTACTACAGTTCGGCACAATTTGGCTCAACTTGGCTTTCCTCAAATGGGAACTATGATATTTGGGTAGCAAAACTCGACACAAATGGCACTTGGCAGTGGGCCAATGGTGCCGGTAGCAGCAGTCAAGATTACGGATATGGAGTCGCCATCGACAACAGCAGGCAGGTCTATCTGACCGGCTCCTACTACAACACCATCAGTTTCGGCTCAACCCAACTCAGTTCGTATTCCTACGACGAGGCATTCCTTGCCGCACTTTCCTCCGGTGGTCAATGGTTGTGGGCACAGAGGATGTACGGTTCATACTATCAACAGGGCTACGACATCGATGTCAATGATAACAACGAGTTGGCGGTGACCGGCCGCTTCAGCGGCTGGATCAACATCGGCGGCACACAACTCTCCCCGAATTATCAGAGCAGCAGTTATTATCGCGTCTTCACTGCGAAATTCACCACAGCCGGTAATTTCCTATGGGCGAAATGGGGGGGGTACGAATCGTCCTACTCGGCCTATGGTGAGGGTGTGACCATAGACGACAGTGGTAATGTCGGAGTGACTGGCTGGTTCTACTACCGCATGCGTTTCGAGAACACCTGGCTCTATGCCTATCAACAGAACAGCAATTGGGACTGCTTTGTCACCAAATACAATTCACAGGGCTCAGTGGTGTGGGCACAGAACGCCGGCGGTTCATCATCTGACTACTGTTATGCTATTGATTCCAACAAGAGCAGTGGTGATTTCATGATCACCGGAATGTACCAAAGCACCGCTTGGTTCGGCAATTCCTATATCTCAAACAGGGGGAGCACCGACGCCTTCGTCTCCAAGGTTCCTGCTAACGGTGGATGGGCTGACATCAAATCATTCGGTGGCACATCGAGCGATTACGGCCACGGAATCGCCATGCGCAACGGCACCTACGCCTTTGCAGGGTATTTCCATTCCAATGCATGGGATGACACCAACACATTCCAAATGAACAGCATGAGCGGTGCAGATGGATTCGTCATCGTCTTCGGAATTGATTCTGATGGTGATGGTATCGGGGACGGAACTGATGCGTTCCCCTCTGATGCGAGCCAATGGGCTGACAGAGATGGCGACGGATTCGGTGACAACCTGACGGGGACGACTGGAGATGACTGTCCTGATACATACGGGAATTCCACCGGTGGTGGCGGCTTCTATGGTTGCGTGGACAGCGATGGCGACGGTTGGCCAGACTCACACGACCATCTCCCTGCGGACCCGACTCAATGGGAGGACACGGATGGAGACGGATTCGGCAACAACCCGAATGGTACAGACCCAGACGGCTGCCCGATGATGTGGGGTAACTCATGGCGAGACCAGTTCGGTTGTCTCGATTTGGATGGGGATGGTCAATCAGTTCTGAATGACCGCTTCCCAAGCCAACCAACTCAATGGTCTGACTCCGATGGCGACGGTTTGGGTGACAACTGGGCCGATGGTTCCTGGAACGACTCTCGTGAGGAGAGGTGGCCAGGGATGTGGGTGGCCGGAGCCTATTCTCCAGACCCTTCACCATTTGATTGGGATAACGATGGTTATGAAGACGGCGGGATTGAAAACAGCAGCCAGCCTTCGGACGACTGTGAATATCAGCCCGGTGATTCTTGGCAGAATCTTGTCGGATGTCCCGATTCGGATGGCGATGGCTGGGCCGACATTGAAGACGAGGTTGCAGACAACCCCACACAACACCGAGATGAGGATGGCGACGGCTATGGTGATTCTTCAGATGGGACGGAAACAGATGCCTGCCCCACAAGGGCTGGAAACAGCACGATTGACCGGTTTGGCTGTCCTGACAACGATGGCGACGGCCTTTCCAACGACGCTGATGACTGCCCGACGGTAGCCGGACTTCCCTCCAACGGCTGCCCTGACCGCGATGGTGACGGGTATGTCGATGAAGCGGAGGAGAGCGATGAACCGGTTGACGACTGTCCAGACGAATGGGGTTCTTCATCCGAGGACAGATATGGTTGCCCTGACGGAGATGGAGATGGTTACTCGGATGAGGGCGACCCTTTCCCGACCGACATGACACAGTGGGCTGATGGTGACGGTGACGGATTTGGTGACAACCCTGATGGAAATGAAGCCGACAACTGTCCAGCGAGGGCGGGCAATTCATCGTTAGGAACTCTGCTCGGTTGTGAGGATTTTGATGGTGATGGATATTCTGACAGCGTTGATGTTTTCCCCGAAAACGGATTCATTTGGTCTGATTCTGACGAAGATGGCTACGCCGACCAACCCGGCACAAATCTCTCTGATGACTGCCCGACCAAATGGGGCAACTCCTCTGCCTTCATGCTCGGCTGCTCAGATATCGACGGGGATGGAATTCCCGACTCTTGGGATTGGGATATCGACGGCGATGGTTATTCCAATACTGATGAGGTTAGGTCCGACCCAGTGAGCAATCCTCTAGACCCGACGAGTATGCCGGAGGATGTCGACAATGATGGCCGCGCAGACGATGTCGTCGAAAATGAGTTGGCGCAAAGTGCCCTTCTCCAAGACAAAGTAGGTAAGGTGGTCACAGCAGCGGTCCTGCTCCTCGTCGTCTTCTCTGTCGGGATGATAGGAGTGTCGATGACATCGAGCAAACGAGCGCGAAAACTTTTCGAACAGATGGAAGGAAAACTCTCCTCGGCCGAGGGTTTCCAAGGTCTGTTGAACCTCGAGGAGGAACTTGATGAAGCGCTCCGTTCCGGAACCATAGCAGGTTCTCAGGGGATGTTGCTTCGCCACAAAATAGACGAGAGGAGAGCCGACCTCGAAGATGAAATGCGAATCTCACAGCAGGCGGAATGGTGGGCTCAGATGGGCCAACAGCAGCAGCAATACGGTGGTTGGTATCCGAGTGATGCGCAGGCGCAGTGGTATGCTGGCCAATACGACCAATCCTACCAACAAGGCTACGACCAGCATGGTCAACAGTGAGCAGACAACGAGCCAACGGTGAGCCAACGGTGAGCCGACCGTGGAAGACGAGAGCGGACCGCACAGTGAGC
>CAYFFQ010000004.1:88527-163974 GCA_964342465.1 uncultured Candidatus Poseidoniales archaeon
CGGTGAGCCAACGGTGAGCCGACCGTGGAAGACGAGAGCGGACCGCACAGTGAGCAGACAGTGAGCCAACGGTGAGCCGACCGTGGAAGACGAGAGCGGACCGCACAGTGAGCCGACAGTGAGCCAACGGAATGCCGGTATAGAGCCGGCGGTGAGCCAACGGTGAGCCGACCGTGGAAGACGAGAGCGGACCGCACAGTGAGCCAACGGTGAGCCAACCGTGGAAGACGAGAGCTACCTTATGGAGCGAAACCCTCACAACCGATGCGCCCGCCATCCAGCGGGTATTCCATTTTCAACCAACTGAATCCCATCTCATTTGCATCTAGGCAAAACTCCTCTGGTTCAAGTTCATACTCGACCCCGTACACCTGCTTCCCCATCTCATTGAAGGGAAGCAACAATTCGCATTCATCATATTGGAAGCACTGTTCATTTACAGCGAAGTCAAAAAGAGTGACGAGGTCATCCACCTGCTCAAGGTCATTCTTCAACCCGATGGTCAGATTTCGTAGATGCGCCTCCTCTGAAAGCCATGTATTGTATGCCAATTGGTCCGCATAGGTGAGGTTGAAACCGCTCTCCGCCACATATCCCTCAACATTGTCCGGCTCGACTCCGTCACAGCCCTTTTGAACGGCTAGGTCCAATCTCGCCTCGATGATGTTCGAGAAGTTGCCATAGTTTGAGATGTCCAACCAACGTTCGTCCGGCCATTCATCAAGTGGTTCGCCCACTACTTCAGCCTCGAACAGGTGAGCATCATCTCGGTACTCCTCCCACGAGCCGGCGCTGAAATAGCAGATGACTGTGATGCCTCTCAAATGTAACGCATCAATCGTCGAAGCGGGTGTCTCTTCAAGGTCAATATCATACATGTTCACCTCAAATGAGGTGTTGATTTCCCCCTGTAACTGCCATTGCCAAGTGGGTATTCTGTTGCTTGGTTCATTGACATCTGTGTCACCTCCATGACCTATACAACCTGAAAAAAGGAAGGCGAAGATGAGTGAAGCGGTAAGAGCAAGATGTATCAATTTCACATCCATGTCTGATTGCGGCAGAGAGATAACGATTTCTCTCCGTGTATTCTCAAGTTTCACGCACCCCTGCGAAATGAAAACAGCAAAGTGAGCCAGCGCACAGATGCGCGGCGACGAGGTAGGCAGCACGACTTCGTACGGGCCACACAGAACCATGTTAGAGCGAAAGTGCAGACCCGCAAGCGGAATTCTCTGTTCAGCCACGGTGTGGATGCCCTCAACTTGAAAGCGAAGAAGCCGTCGCCTTGTTGAGAGGTGATTAGATGTCTGGCAAGGTCATCAACGACACGATACACGGAATGTTCCGTATCGAAGGGGTAAGAGAAGAACTCCTGACGACCCCCGAATTCAACAAACTCAGTCATATCAAACAACTCGGATTAGCACATCTGGTCTTTCCAGGGGCGCACCACACACGCTTTGAGCACTCACTTGGTTGTTCACACATAGGCGGTCTGATGGCCGATTCGGTTGGGCTCGATGAGCACGAAAAGACGATTGTTCAGGTCGCAGGGATGCTGCACGATGTAGGGCATGGCCCTTACTCACACACCCTAGAGCACATTCTTCATGAGAGGGGTGGGGCGGACCACATGCACATCACCGAGGGTATAATCACCGGGGCCTACGATATTCTCAGAGCCGATGAGCATTCGCTTTTTGATGATAGAAAGCGCATTCCGGATATTTTGGAGAAACATGGCATTGAGCCAGAAGAGGTTGCTGGCCTGATTCACGGCGCTGATGCCGCTGGAACCGAGAGGAATCTATTCAATTGGATTGAGGGGGCTAGCAGTTTTGAGACGCAAGACAACACTCTCGCTCACCTCATTCATGGACCAGTGGACTGCGACCAACTCGACTACCTCTTGCGAGATGCACACTTCACCGGGGTGAGGCATGGGGTTGTCGACCATCTGAGATTGGTTGAGTGTCTTGAGAGGCATGGAGGAGATGTCGCCGTCCATGAGGGGGGAGTGCCGTCACTGGAGGGAATGCTGATGGCGCGTGGGTTGATGTATTCGGCCGTCTATTTCCACAAGGTGACAAGAGTCACTGAGATGATGCTTTCGCGAGCCGTCGAGAGGGCTGGCGACGACCTTCCCGATGCAGTCGACATGCAACGAATGGTCGATGCTGAGATTTGGCAGGCGTTGTCAGAAGCGGGTGGTATCGCCAAAGATATGCTTAGAAGGCTGAAATATCGTCAATTGTTGAAGGTCTGTGTGACTCGGCGGGCGGAAGAATTCGATGAAGAACAGATTGCACGCCTGATTCATCTCGCCCAAAATGGCGAGGAGCGACGGGCGGTGGAGGATGAAATCGCCAGCCGAGCCGGAGTTCCTAACGGATATGTCGCACTGGATGTGCCGAGTGTCAAACTGCTCCTCTCCGAGCCTCGGATGGCTGCAGTCGATGTGCGAATAATTGGCAGGGATGGCAAGACACGCTGGTTCCGCGAACACACCCCCATTGCCGATGCTCTGAGGCGGCGACAGGTATCACAGGCGGCGATGTTCATCATGACCCTTCCAGAGGCGACGAAGAAGGTGAGTGAAATAGCAGAACGCATCATCTTCAACTGAACATTCCATCTCAGAATGGCACTTTCAATCCATTTTTGCAATTGTGTTCATCTTCACCTCGATGCAGTTCGATATAAGGGAGAGGGGCACTATTGGAGAACACTTGGTGGGTAATAGTGAAAAGGGGCACTTGAGTCGCCGGCCAAGAACAGAGTGAAGCGCTGTTCAGCATCCTTCGGTGAGAAATATGCACCAACACCTGCAAGATGTCTTTGAGATTGTAAAGAGGAGAGACCCCGACCAGCCAGAGTTCCATCAGGCGGTATTGGAGGTTCTTGAGAGCCTGAGTCCGGTGGTGGAAGCGCGCCCGGAATTTGTCAGAGCGAACATCTTTCAGCGAGTCTGTGAACCGGAAAGGCTGGTTCAGTTCAGAGTACCTTGGATAGATGATGAGGGCAACATTCAGGTCAATCGGGGATTCAGAATCCAATTCAATGGCTCTATTGGGCCATACAAGGGTGGACTGAGATTCCACCCGACAGTCAATCTCTCGATTCTGAAGTTCCTCGCCTTCGAACAGATTTTCAAAAACAGTCTGACAGGGCTGCCGATGGGTGGCGGAAAGGGTGGGTCGGACTTCGACCCCAAGGGAAAGTCTGACAATGAAGTGATGAGATTCTGTCAATCGTTCATGACCGAGTTGCAACGCCACATCGGAGCCGACACCGATGTGCCGGCCGGCGACATCGGTGTTGGCGGCAGAGAAATCGGATTTCTCTACGGGATGTACAAGAAACTGAGAAACGAGTTCACCGGAGTTCTTACTGGCAAGGGGCTGGAGTACGGTGGCTCTCTGATTCGTCCAGAAGCGACAGGATATGGTCTGGTCTACTTCGTGCGCGAGATGCTTGCTGTGAAGGGGGAGACCTTCGAGGGCAAGTCCGTCTCCATCTCTGGTTCTGGAAATGTCGCTCAATACGCCTGTGAAAAGGTCACTCAACTCGGGGGAAAGGTGGTCACCTTCTCTGACAGTAGTGGGTTTATCCATGACCCTGACGGTATTGATGCTGATGAATTGGCTTGGATAATTGACCTCAAGAATGTCAAGCGAGGCCGAATAAAGGATTACGCAGCACACCGCGGATTGGAATACACACCGAGAGACAAGTCGCTTGAATACAATCCGATTTGGCAGATACCTGTTGACATCGCCCTCCCCTGTGCTACTCAGAATGAGTTGAACGGAATGGATGCAGAACATCTTGTGGCGAACGGCGTAAAATTCGTCGGTGAGGGGGCAAATATGCCTTGTACTCCTGACGCTGTGGATGTATTCCACGCCAACGGGGTTAGATTCGCCCCCGGCAAGGCGTCGAATGCCGGTGGAGTTGCCACCTCGGGATTGGAGATGAGTCAGAACAGCCAGCGACTCGGCTGGTCGCGGGCTGAGGTCGATGCCCGTCTGGATGCCATCATGGTCGGCATCCATCAGAAGGCGTTTGATACCGCGAAGAAGTATGGTCAAGAGGGCAACTATGTTTTTGGAGCCAACATCGCCGGATTCGAGAAGGTAGCCGATGCCATGCTGGCGCAGGGCTCGTGGGGATGAACAGCGAGAAACCACCCTTGGGAGTGCTTCTCTCCCGCGCCCTTTCGCGCCCATCACGGTTGTAGAGTTCTCTCCAGTGGTACTTTTGAATCTCAATGTGGCGTATTTTCGCGCTCATGCGCCTCTATTGCGCCCACTATCGTATCTTCGCGCTCGCCGCTGATGTGGTGGTTATCATCAATCTGCAAGCTGGTTCAGATGGATGTTGGGGCGACATGGTCGTCATCTTTATTGGAATCAAACGTGATTCTGCTCCAAACGCCTGACATCAGGTCATCGTGGTGTTTCTTGCAGTAGTTGAACCGACGATAGGCCTCGCGAAAGGAGTAGGCTTTCTTTCCGGTGGCGACGAGGTATCCTTCTGGTGAAAGCCGACTCACCACTGTTCCTTCTGAATCGCACCCAGGGAAGTCACAACGAGGTCCGACATTGGTCGCAGATTCGCCCTCGTCAGCCACCTTTTCACCTCCCACCGATGTAATCATTTCACTGAACGGTTAATTGTCTTACGCTTCCTCTTCTGCTTCCGCTGGCGGTTCTATGACGACCAATGGGAGATTTGCTTCAATGTTCTCACCCTGCTCGCAATTTACTTCCACGACCTCGCCAGAAATCGGTGCGGTGACCTCGTTCTGCATCTTCATCGCCTCTAAAATCAGAATGACATCACCTTCTTCAACAGATTGACCGACTTCTACTTCCACTGTGATTATCTTGCCGGGAATGGAACTTGAGACGACTCCAGATTTCTTCCGCTTCTTCCCTCCTCGCCGTTTGCGAGAGGTGCCAGTGGGGGCGTTCTCCCCTTCCACAGAGATAGTGAAGGTCTCTCCCTCAACGGTGGCCACCCAATTATCTCCATCCGCTTCAAGTTCAACTTCAAAGGTCTCCCCATTGATGGTGACTCTCTTGGTTTCTCCCACCGGCTCACCTCCATCTCGCTCGCTTGGCGCGGCTGTAGGCTAGCCCGTTCAACCCTAGAGCCTGCCGCCGATGGTCTTGTGCCCACGAACTACCGAGCATTCGGCCAACATTTCCTTGCGCTGATTCATCCCCTCCATTCATCGAAATAACTGCCATGAGGGCGGCGAGGCGACGCAATTGTGACCTCTCGGAAATGTGTCTTTCGACATCAGATTCACCTATTGGTTGTGCTCGGTTGGATGATTCCCCGTCATCGATAATCTCCTTCTGGGGCGGATTGGTTGGGCCGGTGAATTCCGTGATATCAGACAGAGGGCCCCTTGCGGAATGAAGGATTTTGGCTAGCGATTCGCTGTAAGTTTCCTCCATTTTCCGACCTCACAAGGGTATGTTACCGTGTTTTCGAGCCGGTCTCTCTTCCTGTTTGTCCAACAGCATTCCCAACGCCTTACACAGTTTCTCTCTCGTCAGACGGGGTTCAATCACATCATCGAGATAACCGAGAGCCGCCGCCTTGTATGGATTGGCGAACAATTCTCCGTACTCTTCCACCAATCTCTCCCTCTCTTGGTCGGGGTTGGTGGCTGTCTGAATCCTCTTGCGGTGGATGATTTGCACCGCGCCATCCGCCCCCATCACCGCTAGTTGGGCGGTCGGCCAAGCGATGTTGTAGTCGCCACGAATATGTTTTGAGCACATCACATCGTATGCCCCTCCGTAGGCCTTTCTCATGATGACGGTCATCTTCGGGACGGTCGCTTCTGAATACGCATAGAGCAGTTTCGCACCATGTCTGATAATTCCGCCCCACTCCTGATTGGCACCTGGGAGGAAACCGGGGACATCGACGAAAGTAAGGAGTGGTATGTTGAACGCATCACAGAAGCGAACGAATCTCGCCGCCTTGACTGACGCATCGATGTCAAGGCAGCCGGCAAGGTGATTCGGCTGATTGCCGATGATTCCAACCGTGTTGCCATTGAGACGACCATATCCCACGACGATGTTTTTGGCGAAGTCAGCCTGAACTTCCAAAAAGGCACCTTCATCAACTATGGTGGAGATGACTTCGGTGACATCGTATGGTTTCTGTGGGTCCTCTGGGACTAGTTCTTGTAGTTCTTCACACATCCTCTCCACATCGTCACGGTTTGGTCTAGGGGGTGTTCTCTCAAGGTTGTTCTGAGGGAGGTGTGAGACCAGTTCTCGCACAGTGGAAAGAGCGTCTTCATCGTCGGTGGCAGTAAAGTGAGTCACTCCTGACATGCTTGCATGGGTTGATGCGCCACCTAACTCCTCAAAAGAAACCTCTTCGTTCGTCACCGTTTTGATCACTTCTGGTCCGGTGATGAACATGTGTGCTGTCTTGTCGACCATGATAACGAAATCGGTGATGGCAGGGCTGTAGACAGCGCCACCTGCACATGGTCCCATGATGATGCTGATTTGAGGAATGATTCCACTGGCTCGGACATTTCTGAAGAATATCTCAGCATAACTGCCGAGACTCGCAACTCCCTCCTGTATTCGCGCACCGCCGCTATCATTGAGGCCAATAACAGGTGCGCCGGTTTTCATCGCCATGTCGAGGACTTTGCAGATTTTCAGACCATGCATTTCACCAAGACTACCGCCATAGACTGTGAAATCCTGAGCAAAACAGTATATTGGCCGTCCATCGATTGTTCCATGACCTGTCACCACACCGTCGCCGGGGATGACATTCTGGTCCATCCCGAAATCCCGACATCGGTGTTCAACGAGAGAATCGTACTCCTGAAACGAGCCTTCGTCAAGCAGCAGTTCGAGGCGCTCGCGCGCCGTCATCTTGCCTTTGTTGTGCTGCGCATCAACTCTCTGAGTGCCGCCGCCTGCTGCGGCAACAGCCTTTCGGCGGCGCAAGTCACCCAACCTCTCCTCAGTCGAATCCATCCGGCCCAATCCTTTCCGGACATGACTCGCCAATTAACTATGGGGGTCAAATCGCAGAATAACTCCATTCGGACTTTGGGAATGGACTTGGGTTTCTTCCTTGGCAAAGTTCTATCAAAAAATATGATGATGCGTATTCTCTATAATTGGGGCTACGAAAAAACCACACATATCGGGTGGTGCCCTCTATGAATCGAGGGTTCACTAACACACAAACCATTTATTCCTCTTGGATTTGATAGCGGCCATTCAGTGCTCCCTCTTCTCCGTCGATGTCTGCGGTCAATAATTCTGAATCGCAATCCCAACGATGTTTGTCTGCGCTCAATTCAAGTGGAAGCCACATCTCGACGGGATGGAGATAGGCATGCGTATCGTGATTGCCAAACCGGGCCTTGATGGTCACGACAGGGGTGCGAAGGTCGTCGCCCGCGCCCTCAGGGATGCCGGTCATGAGGTGATTTACACTGGCCTCAGACGAACCCCTGAACAGATAGTGAGATGCGTCCTCGATGAAGATGCGCAGATGTTAGGTCTCTCATCTCTCTCCGGCGCACACCTCTTCCTCTTTCCAAGAGTATGTCAACTGTTGAAGGAAGCTGGATTGGGAGATGTCGTGGTCTTTGGTGGGGGTATCATTCCACAGGAAGACCGCGCCTGTTTGAGTGATGCCGGCATCAGAGCCATTTTCGGACCTGGGACGAGAATGGATGAATTGTGCGAGTTCGTTGAGGAAGCAGCGAGTCGCATCGATTCTGGGCAGAATGTTGGAGTTGGTTTTGACAGCGATTGGAAGTGGGCCTGAGGGTATCTTGATGTCCGAAGAACTGATTCAGAAGGCCATCGCCGGAGAGCGCAGAGCACTAGCCAAACTTCTCACCGCCTGTGAGAAGGGAGAAGTGACCAGCCAATCATTGGAGAACTACGAAATCCCGATTGAGTCGGTCACAATCGGAGTAACTGGTGCGCCGGGTGTCGGTAAGAGTAGTCTCATTGAAGCACTTCTCGCTTACTGGTCACAAGAGCAGAGGATGGTTGCAGTTATTGCAGTTGACCCATCATCTCCCATAACTGGAGGTGCTTTGCTCGGCGACCGAGTGAGGATGGATACAGCAGATGATGATGACAATGTATTCGTCCGGTCTATAGCATCAAAGAACCAACCGGGCGGCCTCCCCCAAGCGGTCGCTATCTCAGCCGATGTGCTGAAGTTATGCGGCTACAATCCAGTCCTGATAGAGACAGTCGGAGCCGGCCAGTCAGAGGTGAGAATAGTCGCAATGGCTGAAAGAATAGTGTTGGTCGAAGCACCTAATGCTGGTGATGAGGTGCAAGCAGCCAAAGCGGGAGTGATTGAACTTGCAGACCTGCTGGTAGTCAACAAGGCAGACTTGGATGGGGCAGAACAGACCGCCACTCGCCTCATATCCTCATTGTCCTATTCCGAGTCCCCACCTGAAGTATTGCTCACCTCAACGACAACTCACCAAGGAATCAAGAAACTAGGAGAAGTGCTAGTCAATCTCCCTCAGAGGGAGGGAGCGGAAATCGCCCGCCATAGGGAACGTCTGTTGGCTGCGTGGGACCAAGCACTACTGGAAAGACCAGACCTTGATGATGTTCTTCAGGCATTGACCTCTGGAGAGGAATCTGCATCGTCATGGGTCGGAGATACTCTTGGGTGGTAGAATGGAGGAGAGCGTGCTTCTCGATGAGGGCTCGTACGAGCCAGACCATGTAAAACACAGTGTCGGTGGAATCGCCGGCCACAGCCTCAGAAGAATGGTACATCTTTCGATGGCGGGATTCCCATACCTATACTATTGGCACGGCGACTCTGTGGGGGGGGTAGTCTCACTCTCATCGAGCCAACTCGTTTGGTTAATTATTGGAATAATCGCAGTGGCAGAAGCAGTTCGCTTGAAGTTGGGATTCACGATAATCGGTCAGAGGGAATATGAGGCGAGGCAACTTAGTGCGCTTTTCTGGGGGGCTACTGGGCTCGCTCTCACTTTTTTGCTCGCACCCCCTGTCGGTCTTCGTAGTGCGGCGCTCGGCACTCCTCTTGTGTGGGGGCTCGCATTTGGTGACCCGGTAATGGGTGAATCGCGCCGCGCCGGCCTCTCCAAGAACCAAGTTTTCTTTGTCGGGCTAGGGGTGGTAACTGTGTGTTGGGTATTGGCTTGGTATTTTTTGGCCACTCCTCTCATTTTCGTTCTGTTGATGCCGCTAGTGCAAACAGCATCAGAATTGCCTCGGCTTCGTTGGATTGATGACAACGGCACGATGATTCTATTCCCTCTATTGGCGATTTTGATTCTATCTATGATTGTCTGAATCTAGTGTGCGTTCAATCGCTATGGTTAAAATCCAATTTCCTCTGGCGTAGGTCGTATGAGCGAAGAGGCACTTCAGGACGACGCCCCATCACAGAGCCTCTATCTACTCGCTTGGTCAGTTTCACTGATTTTGACCTTCATCATCGGCGTCACTTATTGGTGAGATGTACACATCATCTCTTCACTTCTGTGGGGTGTGTCATCCGTTGGGTTTTACCACCACATTTTGAGGAAATGGTCAATTCTAGGATGGGTTAGACCCATCATCAATCGACGCTCGCCGTCACTAGCATCCCCTCGGTTGAATTGTTCCTTCCACACGCGTTGATAGGTGATGAGTGGTGCGCAGGAGTGGATGTGTGGTATCGGGGTGCTCCTTGGGAGGGGTGATGCACCGTTTGCTCGTCGGATGGCAGGGGCACTATCACACCGCGGCCCTGATGGAATTGGCGTCTGGAATGATGATGTTTGCACCTTTTCTCACTCCCGCCTCTCCATCGTCGACCTACTCGGCTCCGACCAACCCATCGGCTCAGAACATGGCTGTTGGCTGGTTCAGAATGGTGAAATCTACAATTATCAGGAATTGAGGCGGGAGTTCTCAGCATACGATTGGAGAACCAAGGGTGACGGAGAGACTATTCTTGCCGCCCACAAAACCGTCGCGAGAGGTGGTGGCGCCTCCACGCCACAACAACCTGTTCGCTCAGTCATCGTCGGGGATGTGAGACGGACTGCGGCTGCTGACGACGATGCCAATGTGGCACAGAGGCATGTTGAATGGGTGAGGAAACTCGATGGGATTTGGGGTTTCGCTCTTTGGGATTCGGTTGAAGAGGAACTTATCCTCTGCCGCGACCCCTTAGGAGTCAAACCACTCCTCAGAACACTCACCGATAGTGGAGAGTTGATGGTTGCTTCGGAAGCGAAGGCATTCAGAGTTCATTCGGAATACACACCTCGTATCGATGAGAATGCCCTATTGGCCCGATTGGCATTTGAATATCCGCTCGATGAGACCACCTTGTTCGAGGGTGTGTCTCAAGTGGCGCCGGGCACAATCGAGACTTGGGCTCTTGATGAAATGGGCAGAGCCACCTTGACGGGAGTGGCGCGATACATTTCCGATAGGGTGGCGCCGGCGCAATCGTGGAATCCTGCTACTGACGCTGCCCCCCTTCTTGATTCGCTCTGCTCTTCAGTTGAACAGAGGCTGATGGCGGATGTTCCTGTCGGAATCATTCTCTCAGGTGGCCTTGATTCGAGCATGGTCGCTGGCCTTGCTCATCGTGCTGCCAAAAATGCCGGAAAACCGGTGCCAGAGTGCTGGACGGTGGCGGAGAGCGAGGACAATCCGGATTTCATCGCCGCCGAGGAGGTATGTTCGGTACTTGACCTCTCTCACCATACATCTACGCTTGAGGAAGGGGCCTTCTGGAACCACTTGCCTGCTCTCAGTTGGTTCGGAGAAGACCTTGACATCTCTGTCCTCTTCTTCCAACCCCTATTCGCAAAGATGGCAGAGGAGTTGTCCGTCGGGTTGTGTGGGCAAGGTGCTGATGAATTGCATGGCGGTTATCCACGATACCGCGAACTCTCTCGCCACCGTCAATCGATTGCTGACCGTCTCACCGCCAGCCGCCACCCCTTCGCTCCCCATCTGCTCACCGACATCTCCACAGTCACGCCCGTCGGGGCCGGCCAACCTTGGCGGAAGAAGGCACATAATCCCCATTCTGACTTCCGTGACCTCGCATCGACTCTCCAATACGAACTTGACCACGGCCAACTGACCAATTTCCAACTCCGCTTGGTGGACAGGCACAGCATGGCTCATGGCTTGGAGGTGAGGGTGCCGTTCCTCGGCTCTTCACATCGCAAGGCATCACACACCATACCTATGGATTGGCGAGTTCGAGGGAGTGAGGAGAAACTTGCTCTTCGCTCTGCGGCTGCATTGACCGACCTCCCTTCTTCAATAGTGAAGAGGCCGAAACTACCCGCAGGTACGGCAACCACTCCGACAATGTTGGCTGAAATACTTGCAGAACTTCGCCCTCATACTGAGGATTGGCGAAGGCGATATCCAACCCTTCAACGGGTATTGAAAGGTCAACCGGATATGACTATCGGTCTGCGTCTCTTCGAGTCGTTGCATATCACTGACGGTGGAGTTGGACGGGAGAAGAAGGAACTTTGGGACCTGCTGAATGATGTCGAGTAAGGTGTGGAAAATGCTGGGGTGTAGTGTATCTTTCGTTTCCATCGAAATGCTTGATTCAAACAAGAATGGGGTGTGAAATATGGTGGAGTACAGTGGACCCGACCTTCTCGCCGATCTGTCTCAGAGAGTGGAGGAGAAGCGGGAGGAGTTGATTCATTTCTTCAAGGCTGAGAGAGAGCGATTGCCTATGCCTCTGTATGCCTCTGTGGACATCAGGGATGCTGGGTGGAAGGTGGCAGCGGTTGATGCCAACGCCTATCCGGCAGGATTCAACAATGTCGGAGAGAGTCAACGTGGCGTTATTTCAGAGAACCTTGGAAAATGGTTGCAAAGACACCACCCCAACGCCAAGAGATTGCATATCTGGCCGGAGGCGCATACTCGCAACATCGCTTATGTGGATAATCTCCTCACTCTGAAATCTCTTTTTGAGAACATAGGAGCCGATGTGACTGTAGGTCTTCGAGAACTGAACGATGTCGGGAGAATCAGAGGTGAAAGTGGTGAACTGGAACTCTCCCATGTTGAGATTGGCGAATCAATTCTCGTTGACGGAGAGAGGCCTGACCTCATAATCTTAAACAATGACCTCTCGGACGGCCCATCGGAAATCCTCTCAGCAAATGCAGTCGCTCCTCCGCCGGAGATGGGCTGGTATCAGCGACGCAAGTCGAACCATTTTCGCCATGTACAACCATTCTTAGATGGGGTCGCTGAGATTCTCGGAATCGACCCGTGGTTGATAGGTACTCACTGGTTCGTAAGTGAGGACAAATGTCTCGAAAAAGTGGCCTGTCGAGTTGAATTGGCAGCTCAGGTAGATTCCTGCCTCGCATTTCTGAAAGGAAAGTATGAGCAGTACGGTATATCTGGTGAACCCGTCCTGTTTGTAAAAAACGACTCGGGAACCTATGGTCTGGGCATCATAGAAATTCGCAGTGGGGAGGAGTTGTTGAATCTCTCCAACCGAAAGGTCAACCGTCTCACCTATGGCAAAGGGGGTTCTCAAGTGGCAGATTTTCTGCTTCAGGAAGGTGTACCCACTACCCTAAGAGCGGAGGGTTATGTCGTTGAACCTTGCACTTATGGAGCCGGTGGGGAGAGTTGCGCGACATTCTATAGAGTGAATGACAAAAAGGGGGAAATGTCAAATCTGAATACACCATCAACGCAATTTTTCGGGCCGCAAAAGATGATGCAGTTGGAAGGTGGTCCTGAGATTCTCAAGAAACAGTCCAGTTGGCACGCCTTGGTTGCAGAACTCGCAATGCTGGCAATGGCCGCGGAACTAGAAGAATTGCAAGCGAGTTGACTTCTCGATATTCATGAGAAAATGTGAACTAATTGGGAGATGTCTCTACTAATCCCCTTGTTGAGATGGCGGCGAATCAACGGAGTCATCAATCTCATCATCAATCCCTTCGGTTTCCAGCGACATTCGATGGTGACCAGCGAGCCGAGCAGACTGCTGTCAAATATGTGCTCGCTGACCCAAGTGACACCACCCTCTTCACACTCCACAGTGAACGACTCACCATGTCGGCAGGTAGTCAATTCAAATTCCATGGTCGCCTCCCTCTTTCCCATTTTCCGAATCTCCCGCCATCGCATGCCGGGTTCCCTCGTCGTTTCGGTCAGCATCTCTATGGCCAAGATATCTGTGAACATGGTATGGTTGTTGGCATCTATCAAGAAGTCATAGACGGAATGGCATGATGCGGGGACTTCGGCGGAAACTCTGACACTAACCTCTGCCATCATCGTAAAGGTGTCTGTCGTCTTGTTTAGTAGTGTCTGCTTGCTAGCCTTGCAATTACAGGTTCCTATTACTTGATGAACATTTGAGTATATTCTTCATACTTCTCTGCTATGGGAGTTGAGAAACTTGGTTCATAATAATTGATGGGTCACCATTCCGATTCATGGGTCAGCAGCCACTGCTTTGTCTCAGCACCATCAGCAGCAGAATAGCGCCCCAATCCTCCACATGATTTTAGAACTCTATGACAAGGTATGACCAAGGAAATAGGGTTATTCGCCATGACGGTGCCAACGGCGCGGGGGGCCCCTTCATGCCCAGATGCGGAAGCGAGGGCCGCGTACGAAATCGTCTCACCGAGTTGTACCTGCCTGACGAGTGTCATTGAGACACTTTTTGCAAATGATGATAATTGATTGAGATCTAACTTCGGAGTCTCTCTCATCTCTTTTGAAAAATAGCCAGTGACCCACGCCTCGGTGTGGTCAAGGTGCACATTCCCCTCTTCACACTCTGGTCTGTCCGACAACTGACCCCAGTAGAGGCGAGTTAGACCGACATCTGATGCTTCTGCTACCATTTCTCCATGTGGTGTTCTGATGGTTCGCCATGCGGATTCTACAGTCAAGAACATCAGCCTCTTTCTGAGTTCTCGATTGTCAAGAACCTTCATCTGCTCCCTGCATCGGTGAATCCTCTAGCTCACCCGTGGATGAATCCGGCTGTTCCATGCCTACAATTTCATAATTGGATGGAAAAAGCGCGATTGCAATGCCAGCGATGAGGGCTGCAAGCCCAAGATAGAATCTCTGTTGTGTGATCATCAATTCAAGCGCCACAACAACCAGTAGTAGCCCACCTACATTGGACACCCAAACTAAGGTCTTGAATGTTGAAAGAGAAACTCCACTGTTGTGTTTTGAGCGATATGGGCCGAATTCGGCACCGAATCTGACGGGTTCCTTCTCTTCTTCACTCATCATAATCACCGGTCAATCATGGAAATGGCATT
This sequence comes from uncultured Candidatus Poseidoniales archaeon, assembly GCA_964342465.1. GTDB lineage: Archaea > Thermoplasmatota > Poseidoniia > Poseidoniales > Thalassarchaeaceae > MGIIb-Q1. The sequence continues at coordinate 102,896 of CAYFFQ010000004.1, forward strand.
GGTCGGGCAGGCGAGGACACAGAGTCTGCAACCTGTGCAATCATCACGCAATATCTCGGCCTTTTTGTTGACTTCAATCCCATCAATCTCGCTCCTGAGCGGTGCGTCATAAAGGCGAATCGCCTTGTCATCACAGACGAGAATGCATTGGTCACAACCGATACAGGCGTCAATGGCAACGAAAGCGACGACAGTGGCACCCTCTTCTATTTCAGCAGCAATGTTATCCCGTGCATTGGAAAATGCCGTCAGAATGTGTTCAGCGTGGGCTGCACGCCTACTCTCCACCTCATCACCTCTGCTCATCCTGATACCTTAGGCGAGGCCATCGGCTATCATTCCTTGCTCAAGCGGCTACTTCTTCTGCTTTGATGCTGGCGACCGCATCAGCGAGATTATCTCCCGCATTTTTCTCTTCCAATTGTCTAGCGAGGAAGGTGACTACATCTGTGATCTCGAAGTCATAGGCGGGGTCGCCTTCGAACTTGAGGCACTCGAAGTGAGCAACACACTTGGGGCAGGAAGTGACCATCATCTCTGCTCCGCTGTCGATTACTTCCTTGAATCTCTGGACACGGATGGTTCGGCTGTCCTCATTACATGACATCATGGATGAGACTCCGCAGCAGAGAGCATCTTCCCGGGAATGTACCATCTCGACGAGGTCAACACCACCTACGGCTGAAATCAATTCTCTCGGTTCATCATAGATGTTCATCTGTCGCCCCAGTCTGCATGGGTCGTGGAATGTGACCTTCTTCGGGCAGGAGGTGTTGAGTTCAACATCGAAGCCGGCTTCTTTGAGGTATTCGGTGGTGTGCATGACCTTGATGCCCTCAAGGCCGTAGTCCATGGCGAATGTTCGGAAACATTCGGCACAACTGCTGACCAGTGTATCAATTCCACTCGCTTCAAGTTTCGCCTTGTTGTGGGCCTTCAGTTTGTCAAAGACATCATCCAATCCCTGCCATTTCTGGTCATGCCCACAACATTTCAGGAAATCTCGTCCGAGGTAGGAGACATCGACACCCATTTCATCGAACAGGGTGAAGGCGGCGGTAGTCGTCTCTCCTAGATTCATCTCGCCCCTGTTGAGATGACTGAAGACCATGTCTTGGTCGAGATAGTCTACACATCCGGGGTAGTAGCCTACATTGGATGATATCGGGTATTCATCCACTGTCATGAACTCTTCGTCGGCATCACTTTCCGCCTCAGCGTTGATAATCGCCTGCAGAACTGTGTGCGGAATGTTGGCGGCTGGTGGGCCACCGACAATCAGATTGCGCCTGATATCCACATACGAATCGTAGTCGACCAACTGTGGGCAGGCATTGGTACACGCTGAACAGGTCAGACATGAGAAGAGTGGCACACCATCGTCTTCGTTGTTCCAAGTGTTGTAGATGATGTTCAGTTTGTCTCCACCGGTGAAGAGACGAACCGGACAGGCGTCATCACAGAGGTCACAACCGTAACACTTGTTCATCTCGTATTCGTAGCCACGAGCCATGCTCCGGAGGAGGACATAGACCATCGCACCCAAGCCCAATGGGGGAATGAAAAGTGAGTAGGTAAGTTTAGCGTCCAGCGCCTTCGGATTCTTGTGGAATGTAGGGTTGGTCATCACCAATCCGGCGAGGTCATCGTCTGACACACCTGCAAGGGTCATCTCAGTGACATTACCGCGGTCGAGTGCCATTCCGGTATCTGGATTGAGGATAAGTGGCTGGAATACTGAGACTGCGGTGGTAGCATCTACCACAACACTGCTGTTTCCTGAGTCGAACTCGGAATCGAATGTCATCATCACCGTGTAATCTCCTGGCGAAGCGTCGAATGTCTTAGTCGTGCAGGTCATGCCTTCCTCGAGGTCACCAGCCAATGAGGCGACTACGACTCCTGCTGCATCCTTCACCGTCATCGATATGGAGTGGTCGCCAGCCTTGCGAGTTGATGTTCGGAATGTGCATCCAAGGTCCATTGACAATTCTTCCACTCCGAGGTCTTCTACACTCATCGTATAGGTGTTGGAAATGGAATTGTCACCGGAGAAGGAGAGGACATCACTGTACCCATTGACACCTCCGGTGACGACCCCCTCGCTGCTGTGTGTCTCGATATGGTTGTTAGCATCATTGAAGTCGATTAAAGTCGCTTGAACGGGTTGGTATATTCCCCAATTCATCCAGTGGACAGCGGGAAGAAGGCAGTATTCACCTCTGTCGGCGGCATCAGCGCCACTGAACTTGGAATCCTGCCAAAGAACACTTCCCGAACTCGCTCCATAGGAGAGACAGTTGCCACTCATGCTATCCCAATCATGCCCCTCACCATACACGACAAGCGTATCCTGAGGTTGATTTCTGAGCGTCGCAAGTTCATCGACTTCGTCCATCGCACCCAATCCACCCATGTCCCAAAACCCGCCTTCGTAGATAGGCCAAGAGACGACAGATAGCAGCACCGCGATGATTAGTGCCCCCAATCCGACCATCCTGCCGATTCGGGGGGTGGCTCGCGAACCAGCCGCCTTGATGAGATATGACTTGGCTAGGAAAAAGAGAACTATCCAGATGAGGATTCCAGTCAGAATCCATGGAATGGCGTTGAAGAGGTCGGCAATCCACGGCTCCCTGACACCGCAACTTAGTCCTGCATGGGAATTTAGTAGACAGAAATCTGAACGATTCTTCCCATACAGGAGCAAAAATATGTTTATCGAAAAGACGGAGATGAACCAGATGTGAGCGAGGTAAATCACTCCAGCCGCTGCGAACCACGGGTCTTCCACACCTCTCTTGGCACGCCCACCGAGGAAAGGGGGAAGCGCGAGTATTCCGACTGGGAAACCGGTTAGGAATGCACCCCACCATCCAGCATTCCAAGAGATGACAGGACTTCCGAAGAAGTCAGCGATTATCTGTGGGAGAGGGATGTCAAACTGCGGAAGGTATTCCCCCCATCGGAGATATCCATAGGAGAAGAGCACATACCAGTCTGGAAAGACGAACCCCGCCTGAGCGAATGGGTCTGCGGCGCTGTGGAGAGGTGGTGGAATCAACCACGAATAAAAGCATAACACAGCCGTCATAGCGGCAAGAACGATTGTATCGCGCAGAACTTCATGCGGCCACAATGGATGGCCGACGAATGTTCTCTGCCGCCCCACCTCTGCATCTAGGAGTTTGTCCTTTTCCTGCATATAGACATCGGCAATGCGGCCAAAATTATCGAACATACCCATTCAGATGACCCCCTCTCAATGCGGCTCCGCAATACCTTGCACCCAAACGATGAACAGGTGAATGATGATGAGTGTGGTGACGATGACGGGCAGAATGAATACATGTAGGAAGTACATCCTCGTCACTGTGGCGCCTGAGAGTGAGGTCCCACCGAATAGCATGATTGCTGCCCAATTACCTATCAGTGGGGTGGATTTCGCCATGGCGATACCGATGGTCGCTGCCCCGAAAGCGAGAGCATCCCACGGGAGCAGATATCCGGAATATCCGAAGACGATTGTCAGCAGCATTAGTCCAACTCCGATTAGCCAGTTCAACTCACGTGGGTTTCGGTAGGCGCCGGTGAAGTAGACGCGGCACATGTGGAGGAAGACCGAAGCCACCATGAAGTGTGTCCCCCAGTGGTGGATGCTTCTGATGATGTAGCCGAACGGAAGTGAGGTCATGATGAACTCCATACTTGCGTAGGCGGGGGTTGTATCGCCTTCACCCCCCGGCACATAGTAGATGCCGAGAATGGTGCCGGTGATGACTAGGATGATGAAGGCGAGAAAAGATATTCCACCTAGACAGTAGAGTGGATACCAATACCAAATTATTCGAAGTTTGTACTTCTCAGAGTGGGTCAGAGGCATCTGTCGATGCACCGAGTAGTATGCGTCGCGGCTCATCGCCCAATAGTCCTGAATACGGAAACGTGTGTCAAGCCAAGAAAAGGTCCACAGAAACAACTTCTCAGCCATCCCCATTTTACCGACCGATTCGACGGCGCGGAGTATCTCCTTGCGAGGCACATCCTCACCTTCTTTTCTCAGAGTGAGAGCCACCAAGACCGTGACGATGATGATAAAGAGCCACAGAAACCAGAATTGTAGTAACATCATCTCATCTCCTAATTGCAGAATGTGTACCAGTCGAGAATCTCGACCACACCCTCCGCTTCAAAATCGATCGCTTCCATTACATCGTTATTGACAACGAATGGAATCAGAGGCATGCCCACCGGTGCAGGGCCGCCCGTTCGTTTGACACCGAAATACTCGAAGGATGAACCGGTGTCCTTGTTGATGTTGGTGTTCTTTTCAATGACAGTGGGGTCGAACCGTGATGAATGACAAATGCAGAATAGTTTGTTTCCGCCAGAATCGAGGCCGCCGGGAATCCAGTTGTCAGCGGTGAAATCGTTGGCAACGAGTTGCCAGCCGGGGATGCAACAGAGGTGCGGGCAGCGAGACATGATGATGATGATGTTGTCGTGAATCTTGAGGACAGACAATTTCTCATCCTCTTCTATTTCACCGCCATAACCGATGACAGCTCCGGTCTGGTCGACACCATCCATGAATTGGAATCTAACTCCACCCGATGAAGTCGGTGAATTCTTGTTTTCATCGTGTGGGACATAGACGACAGTGACCGGCATCCCACCCCAAACGCCCTGTGCTCCAGCCATGCCAGTGGCGCTCTTCGCCGCTTCGCCCTCGAAGTCAGACTTCTTCATCGGCTCTTGGTGCTTCGAGCCATACCAAACGACATCTTCCTGTCCCTTCGGCACCCAGAAGAGGATGGCGTTGTTGCCACCATCTCCATCCTGCGTTCCCATCAGGAGTGAGGCGAATCCGATTGAGCCGAGACTTGCCATCGTTATCACGCCGGCTGCGGAATTGAAAGAATAGCGCATGAACTTCCGCCTGTCGAGGCTGTATCCGGGTGTTGGTGTAGGCTCGCCTGCTGCTGGAGAGGGCCGCAGTCTGAATTCTCTAGCCATCCTTCACACCTCATATTTCTGCCAACTCTCGGGGTCCTTGGGAGCGACGAACTTGCCCCGCCTGTGTTTGACAATGACGAGGTCTGGAGCCACCCACTTCAGGTAGACAATGCCCATTATGATTAGTGTCACCATGGTCATGCCGAGATGGAATGAGAGTTGCTGCTGGTCCCATCCGTGGTAGAGTCCGTATGAGAGTGAGCCAGCCCAATAGAGGGTCCAGGCCACCCCCCAGAGAAAGACAAGAATAACCAGTGCAGAGGTTCCTGAAGGTGCCAGTGAAGCGCGCACTACAGTGCCCGGTTCGACCCTGTTGAATACTCCGTGGTCGATGGCCGCTTCGTAGGTTTCCTCGTCGAGGTCGAAATCACTCAGGGCAGTTCGCGCGTCGGCGACACTCACCTTGCCGGAGGCGACATCCCTGAGCATCTGGGTGATGACATCCTTCTCCATCATCGACCACCCCTCTTGGCTAGGTAATCGTCAAGGGCGTCCTTCCAGACTTGCAAGTTCAGAGGATTGCTCATAGTTGGTCACCTCTCCTCAGATGTCTGATTCGCAGTTGCAGCAGATTGGTGCGGCCGGTGTAGTGGCGGCTGAAACCGTAACGTAGGAAGAAACCACAGAAGATGATGACAGAGATGACAGCGCCGAATCCGAGTAAGCCGAGCCAGTGGGCGCGGAAGGGTGCGCCCATGCTGTGCAAGTCGATGTGGCCGCTGTCGACGGCCGGCGGTTGGATATTGCCATCGCCGGCCATTATAGTCCGAGTGTCGCCGTTGTCGCTACCTTCTTTGAGAGTTACAGAGAGGCGGTTGTAGGCGTCAGGAGCCATTGGCGCGCCATTGCCATCAACGGCGTTTCCAGACAACCACACGGTCACATCACCACTCCCAGTGGCGGGTGCTGTCCATGTCACCACCCACAGTCTGTCAGCCACCTGAGAGCCATCAGACGAGTGTGTCATCGTCTGTTCTGAGCCATCATTGTCAACAAGAGTCTCAAAGCCAGCAGCGGCCGCGAGCATGCCACTGGAAACCCGCATCGAGAATCCACCCGTGGGTGAGTGGCCGCCAGCGATATCAGGCCCACCGATGAGTTGGATGGTGAAGGTGTAGGTTGTTCCTTCCATCCATGCGTAGGGTACGCCGTCGAGAATGAGGGTCACACTGTCAGAGGGGGCGATTTCGTTGTTGGTGTGGCAGGTACAACCGTTCTTGGCGACATCTGTTCCACCCTCTGCGACATCTCCGGTTATTCCGTCCGATTCTGCAATCGAGGCGCCAGCAAGCAGGAGTGCGGATAGGAGCAGAACCACCGCCAGTTTGAGGTCGTTGATTTTACCACCCATGCTACCCTCAACCTAAGTTGAATCGGCGGAATTGTATAGGTCTAATAATCGTTTGCTGACCACTAGGTGCAAGAGGGATTGCAGTAGTCCGTTCACAGTCACTCAATGATGCCGTCTAGTAGTACTGGCTGAACCACTTCTCAGAAGAGAGTGGTTGGAACGCCCAACATACAATCTCACACTTTGGGTGGATAAGGGTGATTGAAGGTCGAAGTTGCGCTCCACACCCCAAGATGGGCAGACCTACCAACAAATCGGCTACCTATGTGGGAGGGTGTCGTAGTTGCGCTCCACACCCCCATCTGGGCAGACCTTTCAGTTCACGGACATCAAATGGACCACTCACCCCGTGGTGCAGGTTTCTACAATCGGCCGACCATATTTCAGAAGAGATGAAAGGGAGAAGTTCTCTCCATCAATCAGTGGTGAGAATGGCGGAGAAGGGTTGGGCCAACATCTACAATCTATCCGATAGTCAGATATCTGACCTCGATGAAGCTGAGAGAAGGATGGAGATGCATGACTTGACCGGTTCGGAGGAATTGTTGTTGACGATGTTGGAGCAGGATGCGGAGTGCATCCCAGTTCTGAGCAATCTTGGACACCTGTATGGGAAATACTTCACCGATTTCGAAAAGGCGATTGAGTACTATAGGAGAGTGCTTGAATTGGAGCCGGACAATGCTTGGGCGCGTGATGAGCGCCGCCGATACGAACGCTACGCCTCCTACTGACGCTCTCTCTCCTGCAAACAGTGCCCACACCACATGCCTTGCGACCATTTTTCCGAGAAGCGCGGCTCAACCAGCCATTTCTCCTTGGCAGTAGAAAGGTGGGAGATAATCCTCTCCCCTCTCGGGGTGGATGGTCAACCTCTCATCTGTTGTCGTGGTGGTCACTGGTCAGCGCGCTGAGATTCACATACCCTTCACGACACTCGTCTGCTGTAGTAGGGTGACAACCACAAAACTACAACTTCCGGCAGAAAGGGGAGAAATCAGCGAGATACTCTGCTGAGATAGGGTGACAAACACAAACTACAACTTCCGGCAGAAAGGGGAGACATCAGTGAGATACTCTACTGAGATAGGGTGACAAACACAAACTACAACTTCCGGCAGAAAGGGGAGACATCAGCGAGATACTCTACTGAGATAGGGTGACAAACACAAACTACAACCGCCTTCCACCCTCTCGGTTGGAATGTGCATGACGGAAGCATCCTAATCGCCGGTGTCGGTGGTCTTGGCTGTCAATGGGCGAAGAGGGCACACGCTCGTTGCCTGGATTCATGCGACCTGCTTTTGGTCGATGGCGACGACGAGTCATTCGAAGATTCTAGGCACGCACACTGCCTACCACTTGGGGAAGTTAGTGGGGCTGGGTGCGCCGGCCTTCCCGAACTCGCCTCTTCGCACTTCAAACGAGCGACGGCAATCATGGACAAGATTCTCGCTCCTGTTGAACTTTTGATACTACTGACCGGCCTCGGCGGTGGAGTAGGCAGCGGAGTATCGGCAGCCTTGGCAGCGCAAGGCAAGGAGTCAGGGGCGCTGGTGATTTCAATTGCATCAATTCCATTCGAAGACCATCCGACGAGGAGGGAGATTGCGCAACCGGCATTCAACAGATTGGCTCGCTCATCCGATGTCTGTGCCGAGTTATCCTTAGACAGATTGGCTTGGCAGGCGCGCAGCCGCGGTACAGACTGGGCCACTCACCCTTCTTGGGTCGAAGAATTGGTCGAGGGTCTTGTACTCACTCTAGGGCAGGTGGGAATAATCAATCTCGACTTGATGGACCTACGCTCGGTGGTTCGCCACGGTGGGTCTGCGACGATGGTCGTGGCTGAAGGTGATGCGAATGACCCCGACACCCTCTTCCTCAAGGCGCTCGCCGCCCCACTGGCATCGATGGATGTGTTGGGAGCGAAGGGCTGCCTGCTGCAATTGGAGGGTGGCCGTCAGATGACCATCTATCAGATGGAGCAGGTGGCGAATACATTCACCCGTGGCCTTGCTGAGGATGCGCAGGTGATTCTCGGCTCTCGACATAGCGAAGGCTTGGAAGGGCGAATGAGAGTCGTTGCTGTTATGAGCGGCCTGTAGTTTTCACCCGCCCGATGCACTAACCGCTTCATCTGTCGATGCAGCGCCGAGATGTTCACTGAAACTTTTCCTTCTTATCCGCACAGCGTGGGTGCTGAGAACACGTCGATGAAGAACCAGCACAGTGACAGCAGTCAAAGAATGACCGAACGCCATCGTCGTAGCTAGATTTCCTTCTCCAAGAGAACTCGTCAAGTGGGTGAGCATGGCGATGCTGCCGGCATAGCCGAAACCGAATGAGAGCCCCCAGAACAGGGCGTTCTCAGAGGTGAACAAGCGCCCGCCTCCAGCAACATTTCGGCTGGCGAGAGACCAGATTGCCATCAGCACAGTCATCACCATCAGCACGAACTCCTCGATGAGCATTCCGAACGGCTCACCATCCCCGAAGAGGCGACGCCATGCCGAGGCGATGTGCCAAGTGACAAACAGTTGCGAAATCACAACCCATCTAGTAGCGAAGACCTTCCCTCCCGCAGTGCTGCTCAACTCGTTCATGTGTGATAGTGAATATCGAACCAACCCCACTTGGATGGCGAGGGAGATAATGATGAACACAACCCACTTTACTGTCACACTCACCCCCGCCTCGAACCCAGAACTGAACCCATATCCTAGGAGCGTGGCGAGTATGCCGACGGCGACTAGTTGAGAAAAAATGGTAGATTTGTTTCCAGAAACTCTTTCCTGTGGATTCAAAGTTGATTCCGCCTTGGACAGCCAAGAAGAAGTGCCGATGTTGAATGAAACACCTTGGCCTATAGACCAAGCAACGAAAAGGGTGGCCAACGCCAAGATGAGTGTTTCACCGATGCTTGGATTATCGCTTGATACTTTTACTATGAGATAACCGATTCCGAGGGTGAGGAGAAGAGGTATGCTCCACGACCTGACTGAATGGATAATGACGGATTTCAACTTCGAGCCTGTATGTCTCTCCCCGATTCTGACCCATCTGTTGATGAATTGCCATCTTGCCATCACCGCTGTCACGGCATATCCAACGGAGAGTGAGATGAATCCGATGGCTGAGAAAGTAGCAAGAGAAGAACTGATTCGAGGTAACGAATAGAGAATTGATGAGAAGACCAACAGCAGAACGATGTGAGGAGCAGTCTTGAGGTCGAGCATCAATGCGAGTAATTCACCTAATCCGAATCGAGGCTCAGGTTCAATTTCGGTGGCCTCATCATCGGAAAGATTCGCTTCGGTTGATTCAGAATACTCTTCGTCTGAGGGAGAGTACTCCTCATCTCCACCAATTTCAATGACTGGCTCAGGCGATGTACCCTGCTCGTCGCCGCTTCCCTCTGCCCCGCTTGTAAGTGACACCTCACTTGATATCCCCTCACGCTCTGTTGAGGTGAAATCCACAGTATCTCCTGAATCTTCATCAGTATGAGATTTCTTGGCGACGGACTCGTCAAAAGGAGAATCCAATTCGCCGACGAGTTCAACATCATCGTCACCACTTTCTGATTGCACGAACCGGTGAGGTGGGTCATCACCATTAAGTCCGATGGGCCGTCGGCAGATGTGGCTCGGTTATCTAAGGCGAAGCGTGGGAAGCGGCGCTGGGTCGGCCTCTCGATTCCGGATTCAATCTCAACCCGCGCCGACCTCAGAAAAGCATTGTCTCATTCCGAACTCTTCGGAGACGATTGGAAACTCGCAGATTTTTCACAAGGGAAAGCGATAGTCAGGATATCACTTTCGGCCTACAATACTCAGAAAGAGGAATTGATGCGAGGATTCGACGGCATCAAATCCCTTACAGCCTCAGGAAAAATCAGGTTGGTCAGGGAGAGACTGGGGTTGGAGAAACCACCACGCAGGAAGTAATTCGTCGCCCGAAGACGGACTTCACACTGGCGAAGTAGTCGGGGAAGGGGAAACCACGACGATGGAAGTACTTCGAGGAGAGGCAGAGAAATCAGTATAGACTGATTTAGCAATCGGCTCAATGTTTGCCAGCCCAAGAATCTTCGACTGATAGAGCTCTGTTCTTCAGAGGGATAATCTTGCGATATACTTCAGAAGGCTCGCATACCCTACCGCTGACAGTCAGTAGACGCTTCAGTGGTATGCCGAAATGTGCCTCGTTTTCCAACAAGAGAGGTTCGATAACGCGCCAATCTGCCTCACTCAATCCGACAAACTCTGCACCATTGAGTTGTGACTCCGAGAGTATCTCGTAGGGGTCACGAACATAGATGGCTCCACCACTCGAAAGCGAGAAGAGGTTGCCGCCTGGATATGGTGTGGAAAGTTCCTCCAATTGGCCATCTCTCGTGTATCTCATGCCGTTGATGATGACAAACCCACCCCCCTCTAGAGGGTTGCCGGCCATGAACGACTCGGCGAGATAGTCAAGAGCGGTGCCGTTGATAACCAGTTTCGGACTCCCCACCGAGTTTATCATCGGCCTTCCCGCAGCGTTTCCCAAAACGAAGAGGTGCCCCCCCTTCGCCCCATAACCATAACACTGCCCTACATCGCCGTGGACCACTAGTGTCCCTCGCTTGTGGATCTGCCCGATTTGGTCCTGTCCGTTGCCATGCATGTGTATGGTCATTCCGTCGCTGCCACTACCGAGGTAGTCGCCGACGCTGCCGTAGACATCTATTCGCACAGATTCACTTTCCATTCCAAATCCGTTCCCGATGAATCTGTGGCCGCGACAATGAATCACGGTGAACTTCTTCCAGCCGGCACGATAGAGGGCTACCAACTCTCTTGCTAGTGACTCGGTTCCTTCGATGGGGAATAGCCGCGCATCCACGATGATGCTTTGCCCAAGGTTTTCGGGGGTTGGCAAATGGCCTGTGGACTTCTGCCTATGGAAATGTTCACACTCACGCTGTCCCACATGCCCAAAGATGGACATGATGCTGTCTTCGACAAGGTCGTCCCAACGGCTTCGCCGCTTGTCACCGATGTCGTAGTGGCGGTCGAGCAGAAGTGTAAGGAGTTCGACCGCCTCCTTTCGGGATTTTTCCGCCCCATAGGTAGATATTTCACTCAACAGGCATCTCGCTGCAGCCCAATCAAGATTGGAGATGGTGTCGCTGACGCTACTGAACATCTCCTCGGCGGACCACGATTGAGGCCAGTAAAATCCAGATGTCATGGCCGCATCTACTATTCTGAAATCACCCTCTGGATGTGTGTCCACAACATCGCCGAATTTGTTGGTCATCTCCAATTGATAGGAACCATCGCCCTCTGGTGCGACATTGAAGATGAACGAACCACCATCGGTGTATGAACCACCCCGTGCGTTCCAATACTCGTCGCATCGTCGCCAGAATCGTTTGTCCTCAGAACTGAGGCTTTCAAGAACTGCATCGATGACCTGCTTCTCAGAACCGCAGAAAGCGATGCCAACCTCTCCCCTCTGGTAGGAGAAAACCTGCGGCCTGAGCATGCTCGTATCGGTGATGCCAATGAGTTGGTGCGCAGGTCCATCGGATTTTGCGATGATGAAAAACCAAGGTCCGTCAGGGGAGCCGTGGATGTGGGTCTTCTGAATCGCCTCATAGATTTCCTGTTTCTCGTCGGAAAGCATGACGAAATCCAACTCGCCCGTCGGTGCCAGTGATTCAATGACGTATTCAATCGGATAACCATAGACGCGAGAGTGCAGGTCGAATCCGAGAGCGGCGACCTCGGTGTCTGTGAAGAAGAGAGGTTCCATGTTTCTCTGGGCGAGATAATCCTTCACCGAGACGTAGTTGGAGAAGTCCCCATTGTGTACCAGTGCGACATCCACACCCTGTCCAAATGGGTGCGCCCCGCCGGGGTGAGTAACCCTCCCACGTGTGGGGTAGCGATGGTGGCCTATCCAGACATGTGCAGTCAAGTCATCCATTCTATAGTATCTGATGACATCTTCAGCGTAGCCGACTATCTTGAGAATGAGCATATCCATGCCGTGGCTGAGGACGAATGCATCCGCACGCTGATTCTCGGCATAGAACTCGACATTGAGTCGATGCGTATTTTGAAAGACCATCTCATCCCACATTGCCTTCTTGTCGGCGAAGTCGGATTCCACCAAGCCACCTGCGGCGAGAAACTCTGCCACTGCGGCCGGTTTAGGGCGGATGAAATAACAGACAACATTCGGTGGCCTCACCTCGAGATTAGGCAATGACTTCCAATCATCGAGAATCGGAACTTCGTGGATATGGTCTACATCGAAGTTACATTGAATGTACTTCTCCTCGACATCACCTCTGACCGAGTCGTCCAAGTAAGCAATTGCATACAAGTAATCATTCTTCAGTGTTTCAGGACTCACTCCGAACTGAGTTTCATCCAGCCCGACGAGAGCTACGCCGCCCCCTTTTCCGTTTCCACGGTTCCTCATCTGCTCGAGGGATTTTATCAGGTGTCGGCCGGCGATGGGGACTTCCGATGCCAATCCGACGACGCCACAGCCGCCCTCAGCGGCATCGTCGTCATTCATCTTAACCGAAGCAAGAGTTTCGTTCATCATTCGCCGTGAATTCAGAATCGCATTTGGGTCCATTCATTCACCTCCCCCGTAATAAAGAAGGTCAGTTCTTCCCACCAACTCCTTGACATTCTTGAGACCGAGTTTTCTGAGGATCTCTCGCAACCTTGATTGAACCGCCGTGTAGTAGTTGTCCAACCGCTTCACGGCCCACTCCAATTGCACCCACTCCTGCAGTTCGATGTCAGTCGTAGTCAGTCCCCAAGGGCACCCCCTACCTGATGGGCCGCCCTCGCAGTTGGAGCAGCGCGTACATCCAAGTGCCACCAAGTCACTGGTGCCAAGAACCACTCCGTCCGCCCCGAGGGCAATCGCCTTGGCGATATCATCAGCGGTCCTGATTCCACCAGAAGCGATGAGGGTAACCTCGTCACGGACGCCCTCACTGATGAGGAACTTGTGAACTTTCGGAATCGCCAATTCTATTGGCATGGCTATATTCTTCTTCGCTATCTCTGGGGCGGCACCGGTCCCACCGAATCCACCATCGAGATGAATGATGTGAGCGCCGGCATAATAGGAACCGACTGCCACCATGTCGACATCGTGCGGTGTTGATACCTTGACTGCAATCAGTGCATTCGGATTGACCGTCTGAATCCAATCAATGTGCTTTGAGTGGTCTTCCACAGAATAGGTGGAATGGAATGGAAATGGGCTGAACAGACTGACAAAGGGAACCGAGCCGCGCATCTTGGCGACCTCTTCTCCAGCCTTGCTGGCGAGCAGGTGGCCTCCCAATCCCGGTTTGGCGCCCTGTGCGTACTTGAACTCCACAATCGGTGCTGCCTGAATGGCCCTCTCCTCGACACCGAAGTAGCCGGTAGCGACCTGAGTAATGACATGCTCCTTGCATTCATAGAGCTGTTCGGGATAACCCCCTTCACCTGTTGACATGTAGGTGCCCCAATTCTTGGCGTGGCGAGCACGGGCTAACATGATGTTCACCGAGACAGAGCCGTACGACATTCCTCCTCCGTAGATGGGTATGGGTATTTCGAGTGTTTTCCTCTCATCACCTCGGCGGTTGAGTGTGATGCTGGTGTCAATGGTCTCATCTTCAGGTACCCAATTGACCTCATCGCTCATCTTGAATGAGAGCCTGTCAAAGCCGCCGTCGCTATCTCCCGTCTTGAAATTGAGATGGTCGGGCATTTTTCCAGTGGATGCCATGTACCAGGTTGAAAGAATCAATTCGTCCGTCCAGCGAGCATCTCCGAGTGCGGGCGGTATCTCGAATTTCCCGAATGCACGAGCATCCATGCCACCATGCATCAGGTGGGTTGTGCTTTCAATCAGAGTCGCACTCGGTCTGACAGGTTCCTTGTTCATCGCCATCATTCACCACTCCTCTGATATCCTTCGATGTCACCGAAAGCTTCTGCTTCGAGATGTGAACACCACATGGCTCGTCCGGTTTCTCCGCGGAGGCGACGCACTTCACGGATGCCCATGGCACCGAGAATTTCCAACAATTGGTCTCGCCACGAACAAGAGAGATTGACCATTCTCTGCGTCGCCCAATCGCTCTCCATGTTTCTCGGCAACTTGGCTTTGTATCCCTGCCTTGATGAGATGTCTCCAGACAGTCTCGCTTGTATCGCTACCAGTAGAGGGAGGTCAAGGGCCACCGCGTCCAATCCGCAGATGATGGCCTTAGGCAAGTGGTCGGCGGCGACAACGCCGCCGCTGTTCATCAGAGTGATTTTATCCCTCACACCGGCATCCAAGAGTGATTGGTGCGCTTCGAGCATGTTCTCCATCACGAATTTGCCACCGGCCATGCCGTGATTGTCAGAGATGAAGTGAATGACTGGTACACCAACTTCCACCATCTCTTGTAGACTGCTTCGCCAATTGGAATCAAAAGAGATGCGGACTCCTACTAGCAGGTCTGCGTCGCCACTCGCAGCGGCATCGTAGGCTGCTCGCTCCCAGCCATCGATTTCAACCATCCTTGTGCCGTTTCCGAATCGTCCGGCTGATGCCGCCTCGCCGAGCGGTAGAACAGGCACGACCGACGGGCCGGCCAATCGCTGTTTCCGTACCATCTCCGCCGGCAGCAGCGCTAGCGAGTCGATACGCTTCGCACAATCCGCCCACACCTCTGCCAATTGTGGGGTGAAGGCGGTCAGAGCGGGTGTATCAAGAATAAAAGGCACCTGAATCGTCATCATTTTCGGCCCTTGGCTGACGAGACCGCCTTCGCTGTCGAACCTAAGCGACATCGGTTTGCTACCGATGTCAACGACAGTGCTTATCAATTCGCGGCCATGTATTCCATCTCGGCTCGGCCGAACGATCTCCGACATGTCGGTAAACATTCCATCCCACCCACTGCCGCCGAAACGGCCGCGGTAACCTTGGCCTCGTACGGGCACACAACCCTTGCGCGCTTCTTCGTCGATGGTCGAGATAATCTTCTGGTTCATGTACGAATCACCGAGCGATAGTCTGGCAGGATTGGGGGTTATCTTGACGAACTCTGGGTGTTGAATGGTGCACCTCAGACACCCTACACACTTCTCTGGTTGGGGGGCGAATCCCCCGACTGGTCCAGAGAAGACACCGTATGTGCAGGGGCGTGAGAAAACGACATCCCATTGGCCGAAGTAGGTGAATGACTCCTTGAGAATCAATTTTGCGAGGCCGAATTTCCCGACCTTGACTAGGTAGCGGTTGGGGAGTGGTTGCTTGTCAGCGACCTCAAATGCATCGATGTGGTATCTGTGGTATTCTGAGGCCCTCTCTCGCGACTGCCGAGCAAACTCAGAGAAATCCAAGGAATTCTTCTTTCCGCTCATCACCTCTTCCCCTTCAGATTCGCTCAGCAGTTGCATTGACCGCCCCCCATAGGGGGCGCTGGGAGCGCGCCCCATCTTTAATCATTGAGTAAGGGGCGTTCAATAATTTAACTCAACTTTGCTCAAACGAGCATTTATTGTGGGTTTGACCATTCATCCGTTCAAAAAACTGCTATTTCGCCTATACATTGAGAGAAGTCCGAGCCAGCCTTGAAAACGCTTCTCCGCAGTTGGATATTTGCTTTCTGAGGGGGCGGCTCCAAGGGCGATATTCATGACATGAACACTTCTCGGGTTAGTTATGGCGGGTGGCGGCGAGGGTGCGAAGGTGGAGATTCACGACCTCGCCATCATCGTCGGGGCGATAGGTCTGATTGGAGCCATCATCATCGCCTTCTTCGCATTACCTCTGACGGTCGACCTCGGTTCTTCTTCCTCGACAGAGGAGGTGAGGACTCTTTCTCTCGGTCAATTGGGTTCCAATGACGAGGTGGTGGTCGCTGCCACCCCTCTCTGTGTGGATAACCAAACCTGCCACATTTCCAATCTCAGACTGATTGACGAGAGCGGCGGAGAGGTGGTTTCGCAGAGTGATCTCGAGGTTGCCGAGGATGGCTCACTCTCTACCACGCTCTCGGCTCAGGATGGTGGTGCAGTCACGGTCGAGGTGTCGGGTGTTGGCGTTTGGGAGTTGTCCATCACGGCGCAGAGGCAGATACCCATCCACTTCCTGCCTTCACTCTTCTCCCTACTCATACTTGTTTGGGGTGTTTGGCGCAAAACGCAGGAAACCGCTGACCGAGATATTGATGATGTTGTCGATTCGGCAGATTGACTTCTGCACAGAAGGGATAGGTTCGGAGTTCAAGGGCAGATTGTCGGGTTGGGGAGGTTCGCTTGCCCAGTGGACAACTCGGATGCCTTCCCTGCCGGCACTTCCATCGTCGCGCTGAGATTAACTCCTGCCGAGGATAATCGGCTCCGTTCAGAGTTGTGGAAGTTAGAGCCCCCCTCTCACCGCCAAGTCAACTCGAAACTGTCGGTCACATATTCCACCAACCTATCGTCGGTGATGACGGCCACCCCGCCTTCTGCCAACCCGCATTGTCTATGGGGGGTGCCATCTCTCAGAATTGACAATCCATTTGATAGACTGTTGGCCATCAACTGCCAAAGTAGAGGGATTTGGTCGCGGCTTGCTGGCAGCAATGGGCCACTCTCGAATAGGCTGGAAACCGAGGTGTCGAGGATGCGAGAATACTCTTCCATCGTAATATCCATGTTGACAATCTGGGGGATTGAGATGGCGGGGAAGTTGACCCCCGTTTTCTCCACCAGATTGACCCCAATTCCGAGTACGACCTTTTGGTGCGAACCCGTCTGACGACCCTCGACGAGACATCCTGATAATTTTCCCCCCCCCACCCAAACATCGTTCGGCCAGCGAATCGCTACAGATTTCTCACTGCTGTCACCAGCCTCTGCCCAATGTACGCTGGCCAGACTTCTATCTTGCAGCAGCCTGACTGAGTCCACCACTGCGAGTGCAGCGCGCACTTGGGTCAGGGTGGCGGAAGCGAGGACATTTTCTTCGTCCAAGAGCCAACTGCCGGTGAAATCCCCTGTTTCCGAGTACCAACTTCTCCCTCGCTGACCTCGGCCTGCCGCCTGGTTGACGGCTACTAGACAGTCACCGATTACCGACTCTGCATCGAGGAGTGCCCTGTTGGTGGAATCGACTTCCCCTACTACGGTCATTTTCCTCCCTTGCCAAGGCCTCCAAGCAGAGACGCATGTTAACACCTCGCCGTCACCGAGGGTCATCTGTTCTGCGATTCGAGTTGCGAACCCTCCTTTTCGCCATCGGTTCTGTAGCATCCTCCCCCTTTTGGATGATGTGTGGATTAGGTGGACCGTACCGCCATCGGCCAACAGTTCTGGAATATCACCGAGAACTCGCAAGAGTTTGTCGGACCAACCCTCCTCGCCTTTCAAATCAACCAGTCCCGCATCTTCGAGTGGCCCAAGCCTCGCCTCCCCTACAGATGGGGGGTCGAGATATGGTAGGTTCCAGACAATGAGGTGATAAGGTGCTAAGGAAACTAATTCCGGGGTCATCCTCACCTCCCCTGAATCATTCAAATCAATGCCACCCTCGACTGTGGTTATCTCGATGTTGTACTCTATTGCATTACCTTTGGTAGCGGCTACTGCTAGTGGATTGACATCACAAGCCGTCACCTGCCACCCTCGTTGGGCGGCTGCAATCGAGATGGCTCCGGAGCCACAGCCGATCTCAAGCATCCGCCGCCCGCCCCCTCCGCCTATTCTTCCTATACATCTGTCCAATAGCGTAGTATCAATCCTAGGTGGGTAGACAGTAGGCGGTACCCGAAGGTGCATTCGGCGCAGTCCGGCCGCTCTCCACTCGTACATGACGGCGGGAGTGGATGAGATGGCGACTTCGCGGCTGATGAGTTCATCCACATCTCTCGGAGAAGGTGGCTAATATCAAGCGTTTTCTCTCGGATTAGAGGATACCTTTATTTCAAACCCCTCTGAATGGAGTACCGGAGGAGCCAACTCCACCACTGACTGGGCGGTCAGCATGGTTAGCGTATGCCATGCGGTAGGTTTTTGAATAGTACCCAAGTCCGAGGTTAGCCCACTACAGCCATGGGCCTGTAGCTCAGTCAGGTAGAGCGACGGACTTTTAATCCGTTGGTCGCGGGTTCGAACCCCGTCGGGCCCGCTCGCCGCTGGGACGCAGTACTGTGGTTGTGAAGGGTTACGGGGTGTTGGCATGGCGGTAAAATCATCAACGAAGAAGAGGCTGATGGAACTTGGAGTCAAGGAAGAACTGGCCCACAAACTCGCCGACGACGCCAACATGGATACCATCAAGAAGATGAGTACGAACGATGTCGCAACCAAACTCGGACTCAAGATTGGCGACAACGAACTCGAATCCATCATGGACATCATTCGTAAGCAGACCGCATCGAAGAGAAGCCAGCCGACTCGCAGAGTCGAGATGAAGGCGAGGCTCAGAAAACTGGAAACCAACATCCCGTTAGGTGAACGCAGATTCAACGTTCTCAACCATGAACTCGTCCCCATGCATGAACTCGTTCCTCTTGAGGAGGAGGTGGGCGAATTAGCACCTTGGGAACTTATGGGAGAGGGTTTCGATGGCGAACCCCGCCTCCGCCGTGAACTTCTCCCCAAGATTCTAATTTCAGACCCAGCGATTCAGTCACTCAAAGAGGCCTCGGAAGCGGCAGACCCGGAGTTGCGAGCAGGGTGGTTGAAGAACCGCATCGTGAGGATCACGAGAAGGAGTCCTTCGGCCGGCTCCCACATCGCATACAGACTAGTGGTAGAGGGTATCTGAGGGGGGTTGAAAACATGCGAGAGATCATTGAGACATATTTCAGAGAGAGAAGCCTAGTGAACCATCAGATTGCATCTTACGATGACTGCCTCCCCAAGGGTGATGGCAGTGAATGCCGGTTCGAGAAGATAATCCAGAACATCCGAATCGGGACCGACGAGATCATCAACGATGACGAAGGTGGATTGGTCAAACTAGACGTGCTTGATAATGAGATTTCCGTCAGAATGAAGAATCTCACTCTCGGCCCACCTACAATCCGCGAAGCGAACGGAGCCAACAACGAGAATGCTACTCCCCTCGAGTGTCGCTTGAGGAAACTCACTTACGGTTCACCGATCTATCTCGACTTCACCATCAACAGGGAAGACCTCCCCACCCCTATCAAGGAGGACAGAGTGCAGGTGGGTACCATGCCCATCATGGTCCGCTCAGAGCGATGCAACCTCCACCCGAGCCATGTAGACAGAGACAGAAACCTCAACCCGAGTATGAGTGAGGAGGACAAGGCATACTACGAGAACCTCCTCGCAAAGATGGGTGAGGACCCCAACGACCCAGGTGGGTATTTTATCATCAACGGAACAGAGCGCGTCCTCATTTCGATGGAGGACCTCGCCCCCAACCGAGTGACGGTTGAGATGAACAAGAGATACAGTAGAAAGACAGAGGTTGCCAAGATTTTCTCCCAGAAGGATGGTGTGAGGAAACCTTTGACCGTCGAGAAGAGGAAGGATGGAATGCTGATGGTGAAAATCAGTTCCGCAGGAGCACAGGTCATTCCCGCAGTTCTGCTGATGCGCGCTCTTGGAATTGATTCAGACGAGGAGATTTTCGCCTCTATCGCCGGCCAGAAAGAGGCATTCAAGTATGTCGTGGCCAATATCAATCATGTCCGCGACCCACATACGAAGGACGCCTACGGGGTCGAGACCCATGAGGAGGCAATCGGTTGGCTGGAGAAGAAATTTGCCGCCGGCCAGCAGAAGGACTACCGAGAACAGCGTGTCACCAATCTGATGGACAAGGAACTTCTCCCTCATCTTGGCGACCAACCCGAACACCGAATGAAGAAGGCGGTATTCTTGGGGAGAATAGTCAGACAGGTTCTCGAGATGGCCATCTCCGAAGACCAGAAACCGAATGACAAGGACCACTACGCCAACAAGCGTGTCCGTCTCGCTGGTGACCTCATTGAAGACCTGTTCAGGGTCAGCATGAGCCAACTCGCACGCGACCTGAAGTACCAGTTGGAGCGTCATCACAACCGCAAGCGCGAGTTGAAAATAGGCAGTTGTCTGAGGCCAGATGTCCTGACCTCCAAGATAATGCACGCCCTCGCTACTGGCAACTGGGTAGGTGGCCGCACCGGTGTCAGTCAACTGCTGGACCGCACGACATTCATCTCCGCCCTCTCCCACATGCGCAGGGTGACAAGCCCTCTCGTTCGCAGCCAACCTCATTTTGAGGCGCGAGACCTGCACCCTACTCAATGGGGCAGATTGTGCCCCAATGAGACTCCTGAAGGTCAGAACTGCGGTTTGGTGAAGAATGCGGCCCACATGATTGATGTTTCTGAGGCAGTCCGCGAAGACGATGTCAAGGCACTCCTGCTAGAGGCCGGCGTCATCGAGCCGGAAGACTGGTCGGAAGGCTCCCGTGTTCACGTCAATGGCGACATTTTCGGACTGCATAAGAATCCACACCGACTCGTCCAGCACTTCAAGAGGAGACGCAGAAACGGCAGAATCCGTCCAGAGGTCTCAATCCGCCACGATTCCGTCAACCGCGACATCTTCATCAACACCGACAAGGGTAGAATCTTGCGGCCCCTGTTGGTACTTGAGTCTGGCAACATCGTCCTCTCCAAGGAGCACCTCACAAACCTCAGAAACAGAGAGGTGACCTTCACCGACCTCATCAACGAGGGTGTAGTCGAGTGGGTGGATGCTGAGGAAGAAGAGGACCTACTCATCGCACCGCGGCCGTTCGACCTGCCACACTTCTCACCGAAGTTCAACCGACCCATCAATCCAGCCAAGGTGACATGGACCAACCTCGGTGAATTCGAAATCGACAGTGCGAACCTCGAAGTTGAAGTCCAACTCCCCAACGGTAAATGGGAGACTGAGCGGTTTCAGGTTCCATTGAACTACCATCAAGACGATGTCGATGCACTTCGCCGCAAGGAGAGAAGGTCCGGAGAGGTTTTGGTCTACACCCATGTTGAGATAGACCCACAGTTGATTCTCGGTGTCTGCGCTTCCCTTGTGCCATATCCTGAGCACAACTCCACGCCTAGAGTCACAGGTGGTACGGCGATGGTGAAACAATCCCTCGGATTGCCATCAAGTAATCACCGAGTAAGGCCAGACACCCGCATGCATGTTCTGGACTACCCGCAGCGTTCTATAGTTCAAACTGAGGCGATGAAGCACACCCGATTCGTTGAACGGCCGGGCGGCCAGAATTACATCGTCGCCGTCCTCAGCCACCACGGCTACAACATGCAGGACGCGGTCATCATGAACCGAGCCTCGGTAGAACGCGCCCTCGGCCGCTCCAGTTTCACTCGCACATACAATGCAGAGAGAAAGAGATTTCCGGGCGGACAGGAAGAGGAGATCCAAATCCCAGGCGTTGGCCAAGATGAGGTCAAAGGTCGCAAGGATGGGACCGAGTATGAACATCTTGAATTCGATGGACTCCCTCACCCTGAGACCTTCCTTTCGGGAAAGAACGATGAGAACAAGGCGGTGTTGGTTGGGAAAACCAGTCCACCACGCTTCTTGGAAGAGGGCCATGGTGCATTCATGATGGGCCAATACCGTCAGGAATCGAGCATGCATGTACGGCACGGTGAGTCAGGTCATCTCGACCACCTCTTCGTC
The DNA here is from genome assembly GCA_964342465.1 of uncultured Candidatus Poseidoniales archaeon. GTDB lineage: Archaea > Thermoplasmatota > Poseidoniia > Poseidoniales > Thalassarchaeaceae > MGIIb-Q1. The sequence goes on from CAYFFQ010000004.1 coordinate 124,979, forward strand.
ACAGAGAGTCTGGACGCTGGAAGATTGGTTAGAATCACCCTGCGTCAACACAGAATTCCCGAATTGGGAGACAAGTTCTCCTCCCGCCACGGACAGAAAGGTGTGATCGGCCGGCTTGTCGATCAGGAAGACATGCCCTTCACCGTCGATGGTGTGGTCCCTGACCTCATAATCAACCCGCACGCTATCCCAAGCCGCATGACCGTCGCCCACATCCTCGAGATGATCGGTGGCAAGACCGGAGCGATGGAAGGGAGATTTATCGATGCGACTGCCTTCTCTGGTGAGAAGGAAGCTGCCATCAGGGAAGGACTGCTGAGAAACGGATACCAGCATACCGGTCGTGAGCGAATGGTGAACGGTGAGACCGGTGAAGAATATCCAGCCAATGTCTTCGTAGGCTGCATCTACTACCAGAAACTGCATCACATGGTATCGAGCAAGATTCACGCCCGCGCTAGAGGTCGTGTCCAGATTCTCACCCATCAGCCGACAGAGGGTCGTGCCCGACAAGGCGGATTGAGATTCGGTGAGATGGAGAGAGACTGCCTCATCGCCCACGGTGCGTCGATGGTCATTAAGGACAGATTGCTCGATGAATCCGACGGCGTGACACTGGCTGTCTGTGCAGAGAGCGGCCATGTGGCATATTGGGACAACCGCCGTCGTTGTCATATCAGCCCGGTTCACGGAGAGGGTGCTGAAGTTCATCTCGTGGAGACCTCGTACGCATTCAAACTGCTCCTCGATGAGATGAAATCGCTTGGAGTCGCTATGCGGCTCCAATTGGAGGACAGGAGGTGAACATGATGGCGAAGAAACTCAATGCATCGAAGATTCCAAAGCGTATCGCTTCAATCAAATTCGGCTTGATGCCACCAAATGAGATCCGCCGCCTCAGCGCTGTCGAAGTGAAGACGGCAGACACATTCAAGGACGATGGTCACGCCTACCATCAGGGATTGATGGACCCACAGATGGGTGTCATCGAGCGCGGTATCAGATGTGAGACCTGTGGCAACTTGCATGACGAATGCCCAAGCCACTTCGGCCACATCCAACTCGAACTTCCGGTCATTCATTGCGGGTTCACCAAACTAATCAAGACTGCTCTGAAGACAACCTGCACCAAGTGCCACCGCGCCTTGCTCCACGAAAATGTGGGCACCCACCCAACCGATATTGAAAAATCAGAGCAGGATTATTACCGAGATAGAGTGATGGATATCCTCAAGAAGCACGGCCCAGGCTCCCCAGAGTTCAAGAAAATAGTCAAGGACATCGAAAAGGAATGCGCCAAGGAAAAGCGCAAGGTCTGTATGCACTGCGGCTCGGAGAATGGCAGGATAATTCTGGAAAAACCAACCGTCTTCAAGGAGAAGAAAGCCGACAAGAGCGAGCGAAAACTCAACCCCCGTGACATCCGAGAATGGTTGGAAGGTATCCCAGGAGACGACCTCATATTCATAGGAATGGACAAAGAATCCAACCGCCCTGAGTGGGTGGTCATGCGTGTTCTGCCTGTACCTCCCATCACCGTCCGCCCCTCCATCACCTTGGAAAGTGGGGACCGCTCCGAAGACGACCTTACTCACAAGTTGGTTGATGTCCTGAGAATCAATCAGCGGCTACGTGAAAACCGTGACCAAGGCGCGCCGCAACTCATCGTCGAAGACCTATGGGAATTGCTCCAGTACCACATCACCACTTATTTCGATAATCAGACCAGTGGTATTCCACCGGCACGGCACAGGTCGGGAAGACCCTTGAAGACACTGACTCAAAGACTGAAGGGCAAGGAGGGAAGATTCCGCAGCAACCTGTCGGGCAAACGTGTGAACTTCTGCGCTCGCTCGGTCATTTCTCCAGACCCTGCACTGGGCATCAACGAAGTAGGTGTTCCCGTTCAGTCGGCCAAGGTTCTGACAGTACCGATTCGTGTGACGAGGAGGAACAGGGAACAACTCAGAGAGATGATTCTGAGAGGGCCGGACCGCCATCCTGGTGTGAACTACATCGTCAGAAACAACGACAGGAGGGTGAAGATCACCGACCGCACCAAGTACATCAACGCCGGTTTCCGCTGCCTCAACCCAGAGTGTTCAGGTGGCGACGCTGAGCGTGGTGAAGAATACACAGGCATGGCAAAGGAACTCAATGAAGTTCTGAAGGCCCCGAATTTCCTCCCTGGAATGGCTATCAGGCAGGAGACCCGCAAGAGAGTCGAGGGATTGATGACTGAATGGGTCGTTGACCTCGAGTCGACAATCGCCAATCTGAGAGGAGAGGATGCGAACGGGAAATCTCTCCCGGCAGATGACCCGAGAGCCATCATCCACCGTAGGTGGGTATGGGAGCAGGAAAATCCTGACGAACCGTTCCCTGAGGAATTGGATGTCACCTGTCCCCACTGCGGGTCGCCGTGGGACGAGGATGGCGAATATCGTACGGATTGTGAGGACCGCCTTAGCACCATCGACCTCGATGGCAGACCGAAGGCGGGGATGATAGTAGAACGCCACCTGATTGATGGCGATGTCGTGATTTTCAACAGACAGCCATCACTTCACAGGATGTCTATGATGATGCACGAAGTGCGGGTCATGCCTGGCAAGACCTTCAGGTTCAATCTCTCGGTCTGTACACCCTACAACGCCGACTTCGATGGTGACGAGATGAATCTCCACATCATCCAGTCGGAGGAAGCGAGAGCGGAAGCGAAGATATTGATGAGAGTTCAGGAGAACATTCTCTCGCCTCGTTACGGCGGGGCAGTCATCGGTGGAATCCACGACCACATCTCCGGCGCGTATCTGTTGACTCACAGCGACACGGTAATTCCTTTCACTCAGGCTATCGATGTGATGAGTAAGATTGGATGGGTTGGCGAAATGCCGGCGACGACAACAGACGAAAAAGGAGTTGAGGGATATTTGGGTAGAGACCTTCTGAATCTAATTCTTCCTGCTGACATCAATCTCAGTTACAAGAGTCGGAGCAAAGACCAAGTCGAAGTCGTCAATGGAAATGTCATCAGCGGAACAATTGACAAGACTGGAATCGGTGCTGAAGACGGGAAATTACTCGATGCCGTGGTTCAGACTCACGGCAGCACCCGCGGCGCCAAGTTCCTTGATGACATGACCAATCTGACAATCGGTATCTGCACTGCGCTCGGATTCACCACCGGCATTGATGATGAGGACCTGCCACCGGCGGCCCACGCAGAAATTGAGAGAATCAATGTTAAAGCGTGTGCAGATGTAGATGAAAAGTTGGAATTGTTCGGAAAGAGCGGACGTGGTTACGAGGCAAGGCCTGGACGAACTCCGCTCGAGACCCTCGAAGAGGACATCATGCTGATTCTCGACACATCGAGGTCGAGGAGCGGTGAAATCGCCAAGGAGCACCTCGCCAGTGACAACGCAGCGGTGATGATGGCTGTTTCCGGAGCACGTGGTTCTATGGACAACCTGTCGATGATGGCCGGTTCAATCGGACAGACCAGAGTCCGTGGTCAGCGTCTTGAGCGCGGTTACAAGAATCGAGTCCTCTCCCATTTCCGAAGGGATGCAAAGGGGGCGAGGGAAAAGGGATTCGTCTCATCGTCATTCAAGCGGGGACTTGAACCGACGGAGTTCTTCATGCTCTCCGTCTCAGGTCGAGAATCTCTCGTTGACACCGCAGTCAGAACCAGCAAGTCAGGCTACATGCAGAGGCGACTCATCAATGCGATGGACGACCTGAAGGTGACGAGGGACTTACCAAGTTCAGTTCGCAACACTGCAGACCGCATCATCCAGTTCAGCTACGGCGAAGATGGTGTGGACCCTACTCACAGCATCAGAGGAGAGGCGGTCAATATCCGCTCTGTTCTAGACAAGGCGATAGGAGGTGGCAACTGATGGTGGTCAAGTCGGCAACAAAGAAGAAACTGATGGACATGGGAATCGCAGAAGACCACTCTCACAATCTTGCCGATGGTCGAAAGTGGGACGATGTCAAAATCCTCTCTCCGGGAGAAATCGCCAAAATCTGTGGTATCGCATCGGATGAGGCGAGACAAATAGGTGAGGTCATCCAGAAATTCGGCAAACGCACCCGTTCCTCCGCAACCCAATCGACCGCCAGTACAACAGTTGTGCGGAGACGCGCCAAACAGATGGTGAAGGTGCAACAGGAATTGGAGCCATTCGACCGCGATGAGAAGTTGGCCCAACTGTCATTAGGATTCAACGAAGGCCCAATCTTCAATGCATTGAAGGATTCCAATGAGGCAGAGGGTGCCTTAATTCCCGTAAAAGTGCTCAGTGACCTTGCCGACGCCATCGAGCGGCGTGGAATCAGCAAATTGACCTCTAGGCAAGCATCATCTGTCATCTCTGAAACTATCTCAGCGATGGATAGAACGTCAGTTGACCCGTACGAGGCAGTCGGTATTGTCACCGCCCAATCAATTGGTGAGCCTGGGACACAGATGACAATGCGAACCTTCCATTATGCAGGTGTGGCAACAGTCAATGTCACACAGGGTCTGCCTAGAATCATAGAAATTGTGGATGCCAAGAAGGAGCCATCAACTCCAACCATGAGAATTCACCTGAAGGAAGGACTGAAAGACGACGAGAAGAAGGTTCGCAACCTCGCTGCATCGTTGGAAATCACCAACGCCAAGGATATTGCCACCATCGAAACCGATGTGACTCAGAGGAGAATCACATTGAAACTCATACCATCCAACATGAAGCAGAAGGGGATTAATCCAGTTGAGGCGAGGGAACTTCTCAGCACCAAACTCCGCCTCTTCGTCGAGGCGGATAGTGATGTCCGACCCAAACTACTGACCATAGTGCCCGGCCGCAAGAAGGAGGGTGATGAAGTGACCCCAAACTACACCGAACTTCTCGCCTTGGAGGATAAGGTCAAAACTCTCCGACTAAAGGGTGTGGCTGGGATTGAGAGGGCGAACACACAGAAGGATTCCAAGACTGGTGAATATTATATCGCCACCATCGGCAGCAACCTCTCTACCATCAGCGATTTTGAGGGGATAGACAGGGCGCGCACCTACACCAACAACATCACTGAGATTTACCAATACCTCGGAGTAGAGGCCGCTCGGCAGGCCATCATCAACGAATTGGAACTCACACTACAAGATGCTCGTCTGAATGTTGACATTCGCCACCTTATAGTGGTGGCAGATGTGATGACGAGCGAAGGTGAAGTGAGGGCGATCGGCCGTCACGGCGTCTCTGGAAACAAACACAGCATCCTCGCGAGAGCGGCCTTCGAAGTTACTGTGAGCCACCTGCTGACCGCCGGAGTCATCGGCGAAGTTGACGACCTCACCGGAGTTGCTGAGAACATCATCGTCGGTCAACCAGTCGCCCTCGGAACTGGCAGTGTTGAGTTGTTCTACATACCGGAAGAGGCTTGAAAATCCCACCATGAGATACAAATGTGGAGTATGGAGGAATAAAGAATGGATATTGTAAAACAATTGCGAAATGCGATGAAGAGTGGCAGCCTGCTGTTTGGTCAGAATCAGGCTGAGGCTGCCTGTGCGAAAGGGGAAGCGAAGTTGGTGATAGTTGCTGCTAACTGTCCGCGAGATTATGTGGAAAACCTGCACACCTCCCACCCTGATGTACCTCTTCATCAGGTGCCGCTCGTCAACAGAGAACTCGGTGCGGCTTGTGCAAAGCCATTCCATGTGAGTTCCATCTGTGTGCTTGACGCCGGTAACAGCGACCTGCTCTCATTGGACACCAATGTCGAATGAACTCTCTTTTCTGCTCAAATTAGGCGGTCTCCGACCGAGGGATAGCCAATACTGCTCTTAGGCTCACGCCGCTCGCGGCTACACCTTGAAGTAGAAGATAACCCCTCTTCATGCTTATCAGAGATGAGAGGTTTCATTTGCTGACAGGGGGGCGCCGGTCTGATGGCCTTCTCTCTATCTTCAGTCCTTAGTGAACTGGGAATAGAAATTGAAGAGGTGGGGATGGTCAGCAGGACCCCTGGAATCACCTGCCTCGGCACAATTTCATCACTGTATGATGATACGGTGCGCTGTCCTCTACCAATTGGCTCATTCGTTTGGCACGCCGAGGCTGGGTGGGCGGCGATTGACAGGATGGAGATGGAGCGCTGGATGGTTGACGCTCCGGCAGGAAATCACTGGATGATATCGGAGAGAAAGTTGGTTGAACTGAACCGACTCCCCTCCCGCGAGGGGGTCGTATTGACCCTCTGGTCGTCAGAAACACTCAGCGCTTGGCTGGGCAGGGCCGTGTTGGAAGGCAAACTACACCTCTCCTGCTCACATGTCGCAGCAACATCGACATTCACATCGATACAGGACCGTGCCGAGTCGTTGAGCACACCGGAACCGAAAGCCATTGCCCTCAAACCGAGCGTCAACCTTACCGATTGGTTACGGGATATGGGATACGAGTCCCTACCCGTAAAACCACTCCTTCTCGAGGGTAGGAGATGGGATGTGTGTGGGGAGTTGGTGGGCCCGGAAGATACTCGTGAGAGCCATTCGTGGTCACTCTTGGATGACCCGTTCCTGAACTCCCTGTCACCCGCAGAAGATGCTCAGGAGTTGCCATTCGTGCCGCAGTTGGAGCGGTTGCAGCCGCCATTTTGGCGAAGTCAGGGAACTATCCGCTCTGAACTGACGACGGTCTGTGAGGAGAGGCGCCACTGGAGGGTCAATCAAACATCTGCTGATGGTCTTGTGCAGGGAAGTATTCTGCACTGGTGGCGAATTGACGAAAAAACCGCAGAGATGACTCACTCGCCCGTACTGATTCCTGCTTGGCAGGTGGAATTTCCCGACAGTGGGGCCATGGTTGTGCATGGACTATGCGGAAAACTTGTCAATCTGCCCAAATTGTAGGGTAGGTGAGAATAGGGATAGACTCAGAGGTCGTCTATTGTTGGGGTGACTGTCAGTCGAACAGAGGTCCCATGACCGTGACACCACCAGGGCTGATGTCGATGGCTTGTTTTTCCATTGAGTGTCTGATGTGTCGCATCTTTTCAATCTGCATCGTTCTGACGATCTTACCATTTCTTCTGTCCAAGCCGAGATTGAAAATTGAATCTGCGATGAATCCCTCATTTCCCTCCAACTCTGCGAACTCTCCCGTCTGACGCTCGGTGATGATGAATGAGAAAAGCCCCTGAGAGCGCAGGAAATCAAAGAAGCCGAACATCTTCTTTCGCATCTCTTCATCGACCTTAGTCAGACTGTAAATGGCACCGAGACTGTCTAGGATGAAGACTGTGAACTGCTCACCCCTCTCTTGCTTGAAATGTTGAATCATCCGGCGGGTGAATTTGAGATAGTCCATGGCCTCATTCTCCTTCCTAAGTTCAGTGAGGTCGGTGATTTGTAGGTTTGGTGGAAGTTCGAGTCCCATGGAATTGCAGGTCTTCAGTAGACTGCCAACCGATTCTTCCACGGTGCAGTAAAGTCCGAACTCACCTGTTCGCCGCAGATAGTTGGAAATCAGCGACAGAGCGAAACTCGTCTTCATGGAGCCCGGCGGGCCGGTTATCAAACTCAAATATGGTGGCGAAACATCGCTACTCATGACTCGCTCCATGCCTGCAATGCCGCCTATGAACATCCGAATCGGGCCGCCATCTTGGCCGCTGTATTAATCGTTGTCGTAGTCAGTGAGTGGCAGGAGTTGCAAATCGCCAGATTTCCAATTCAACGAAATTAAATCATAGTGGTTAAATGCCCTCCCCAACTCGAAGTGCTACGCAGTAGCACACCGTGGGTACCTTCGGCGTTGATTTCAGAGGGTGGCGAGATGAAGAACACCTTGCAACAGATAGTTTCAACTGCAGATTCTCTGACTTCTCAGCACCAGAAAACACGCGATGAATGGAACAAAATCTCAGTTGACCACCGCAACAGAAGAGAACACCTCAACAGTCAGAAGAGAGAGGTCTTCGACGAGATTGAGAGGCAGCGAAATGTTCGTGACAAGGAGAACGCCAATGTTCGTAAAGCCAAGAAACTGCGCGAGTTCGTCAAGGACAAGTTCCACGCCAAGAGAGACGAGGTCAACCCCAATAGACAATGGGGGGGGCGCTCGAGGAGGGAGGAATCCCTTCCCGAACTTAAGGAGAAGATTCGTCGTCTTGAAATGGATCACCAGATTGGAAAACTCAAGGAGAAGGAATTCAACGAGCGTGCAGACAAACTGCGCCGGCGGGTGAGAGAATTGGAAGAGGGAGCCAGCAATTCCTCCAGCGACAGCGACCATCCGGAGTTGGCAAAACTTGAGGCCGCCTTCGAGGAAGCACACCGCCGAGTCTTGGATGCAGCAGATTCAGCGCAGGCGGCACACGACCTGATGGGTAAACTTCAGGACGAAACGCGCCGACTCTCAGATGAACATGAGCGCGCTCATGTAGCCTTCATGCGTGCGCGCGATGAATCTGATAAGGAGCACCGCAGATACATCGTCGCCATGAGATTGGCTTTCAGCGGCAAGAATCTGATACGAGCCATCAAGGAGAGAAGTGATGGAGTGCAACCTGCCAAAGCGGCTGCGACAGCGGAGAGCGTTGACCTGATGAGTGCGCTACTGTCCGGACAAGCACTCTCAACTGAACAGTTGATGGCGATGCAAAGGCGTGACTGAGGTCGGTGTGAGGAATGATTAACTCTTCTGATATCGCCGAAATCCTCAATGATTACGACAGGATGAAGTTGAGAATCGGAATGACGGCCAGCCACTCCGCCCTTGACATCTGCGACGGGGCCATCGAAGAGGGTTTTCCAACCGTGGCGTATTGCCAAAAGGGTAGAGAAAAGACTTACTCCGAGTACTTCAAGACTGCTCGGAACCAATCTGGAAGAGTGGTACGAGGGATGGTTGATAAAGCGATAATTCTTGAAAGATTCGACGATGTTCTTAATCCTGACTTTCAGCAGGGGATGCGGGAGAGAAACGTCGTCTACATCCCAAATCGCTCATTCACATCCTATTGTGGAATCCAAGCTATCGAGGATGATTTTCGAGTCCCTATGTTCGGCAGTCGCAACATGCTGAGGATGGAAGAGAGAACGGAGGAGCAGGATTACTACTGGATATTGGACAGAGCAGGACTGCCATATCCCGAAGCCATTGAGAACCCCGAGGACATCGATTGCCTTGTGATAGTCAAACTTCACCACGCTGAAAAGAAGTTGGAGAGAGGTTTCTTCACCTGCGCTACTAGGGAGGAGTATGAGGAGAAATCACAGTCACTTCTATCTCAAGGTGTAATCGACCAAGAGAGTCTTGCTGGAGCACGAATCGAGCGATATGTCATCGGGCCGGTCTTCAATCTCAACTTCTTTTACAGCCCTCTCGCAGAGGATATGCCCAAACTAGAACTGCTCGGTGTGGATTGGCGATTTGAATCAAGTCTTGATGGTCATGTCAGACTACCGGCACCACAGCAGATGACGATGCCCTTGCATCAACAGATTCCTGAAATGACCGTGGTGGGTCACAATACTGCGACCATTCGTGAGAGTCTTCTCGAGAGCGCCTTCGAACTGGGTGAGAAGTTCATCACCGCCAGTAAGGAACACTATGACCCTGGTATCGTCGGACCGTTTTGCCTCCAGACCTGTATAGACAAGGACATGAACTACTCCATCTATGATGTTGCACCTCGTGTGGGCGGGGGCACGAATGTCCATGTCAGTGTCGGCCACCCATACGGAAACGCTACATGGCGAAAGCCGATGAGCAGCGGCCGAAGAATCGCCATGGAGTTGAGAAAGGCGGTTGAACAGGACCGCCTCGATGAAGTCCTGACCTGAGCACCTTCTCGCCGCAGCCTTCATGACGGCCCCTGCACCGAATTGGGTGACCCTCGGAAGTGGAGGTAGGAAGAAGTCCTATCCCGTCTTTTCATCCAAGCCTGTTCAGACGCTCTGTGCAATCAACCATCATAGCCCTCACCAACCCTAGATTAGCCCCCGTTTCCAGTTTCAGGATGAGGAAATGAGAGTCGTCGACCACCCTCGCAGTTATCACGCCTCCAGTGGCCAAAATCGTCGCAGAATCAACCCCCTCTATGGAAAGTTCCTCCATCAATGATTCTCCTCTGCCGATGAGTGAAGGTAGAAGGGATGCTTCTCCCTCAACATATTTGGGTGACCCACCCACGATTTCTTCCATGAACCCCTCGCTCGTGGAAAGGGCTACCCACTCGACCCCTTCGACCTGCAACAGTTCGCTGAGGATGGCCCGCTTCACAGAATGATGCGAGGAAATGAGGTCAATAAACACAATCCCCAAGGGCCACCCAGACATCGTGCTTGCCGTAAGTAGTAATGAGGCACAATACTCAAAGCCGTTAGGCATGAAAATGGCTCAATCATCTCGCTTCTTGTAGGCGCGAGCAGTCCCTCGCCTGACATTGATTCTCAGATTCACACTCCTACGACCCTTCCTTTTCTTCGTCTTCTTCTCAGGGGTGTCTGCGGCATCCGGCTGATTGAGATGTTCGAGTCCACCAGAATCAAGGATTCTTGAAAGGTCGTCAAGCGTTAGCGCACCGCCGGTGGCAGCGTGTTTGCGTAATGTAGAGATGCGGATGCGAACTTTCCGCCCTCGTTTCTCATCACCTCTCCTGATGTTCAGGTATGCCTCAAGGCGACCGATCTCTCGCTTGTGATTCCGCCGCCGTTTGTGTTGTCTGTCCATCGTGGATGCCAATTTAGCAATGCTGTCATTCAGTTTTTCAACTTCCTTGAAATTGATGTCTACACCCTCAAGTCGAGTAGATTTTGCGGCGGTGGTCTCTGCCATGTCCTGTTGTTCATCCTTTAGTTCATCCAACTTCTTCACGATTTCCTTCTGTGAGCGATAGAGTTCAACCAATGTCTTGTGCAATTGTTCAGATTGTTTCTTCAATTTGTGCATTTCAATTAGTTCAAAGAAGAAAGAAAACCGCTGGATTTCAATCGGAAGGTGAGGTGCTGAAGTCGGCGGGTCTGGAACCTGAGTCAACTCATGGTAGGTTTTTCGCATCCTCTCTTCAATGACGAAAAGTGGTGGGGAAATCCGCTCGTTGATGCTGTCCCTTTCCCTCTTTATAGAGCCAATTTGGGAAGAACGTTCTCTCATCTCCCTGAACAGTTTTGTGCGTTCCTTGGACATGCCATGTGTCATGTTGAGGGCATTCCTCAACGCTTGGACTGTGGAAATCTGATTGCTCCTCTCCTGTTTGTTTGATTCTATCTGACTATCTAGCGCCCGCAGGTCAGATTTGTGTTCCTTGAGCATCTCTTCGATTTTGTGACTCTCTAATTCTCTGATGTCCGCGAACAGGTCTGCTTTGGACGAATCACGCCCCTGCTGAGGATGTGAACCACCATCTCGCCGTTGGCGACCGCCGCCACCACTGCCGCGGCCACCACTCTGCCCACGGCCTCCGCCTCGCTGTTGGCGACCGCCGCGACCACTGCCGCGGCCACCACTCTGCCCACGGCCTCGACCGCCGCCACCACTCTGCCCACGGCCTCCGCCTCGCTGTTGGCGACCGCCGCCACCGTGACGGCGCCCGCCTCTCTCGGCCGGTGAATCGGAATCGTCACTCATTCCTTCACCTCGGTGTCATCGTCATCTTGCGCCTTGCGCGACATGCTCGATGGTCCGCCGTCTGCGACTACCCTAGCTGCGGCAAGCAGGTCTCCTGTGCCATCCTTCAGGTCATCGAATCCATTTTCAATGCGATGATTCCAATACTTCAGTATGTTGTCAGATACCTCGAGGAGTGACCGCGCTTTGTTGTATTGGCCCTTGACAACTCTACGCACCTCTTTGTGGTCCTGATATTTCTGGTCCTGACTCTCACTCTCAGTTGCCAGTTTAATCAAATCGCCATGATGTCTGTCCGCTTCATCAAGCAGTTGCCGATGCTTCGCCCACCCCTCCCGATACTCCTTCAGTTGAGGGTCGTTGTCCAACCGGTTTGCCACCCATTCCTCATGTTTGCGGGTGAGTTGTTTCATCTCACGAAGCAATTTTCTCTCTTGGTTCAAAGAGTGTGCAGAGGTTTGGATTCTCGATTCAACATCTGAAATCTTGTTGGCAAGTTTCTCCTTGGCCCAGGCGGGGTTGGGATTCTTCAGGCGTCCTTCGGATATGAGGGTCTCGCGCAGGGCCGTGAGGCGAGTTCTCAACTCTCGCGCTTCAGTCTGCAAGGCATCCCTCAACTTCTTCAATTCAGCGACTTCCGCAGTCGCTCTGTTGCGAGAAGCGAGTTCCTGTTCGACTAGAGGTTCAACCGTATCCAATTCGCTTTTTCGCTCTCGGATAATCTCAGGCAGTACCGCATTCAGGTCATGTCTTCTCTCAATTATCGCTCTCGCGAGAGTCTCCGGCGTCATGACCAGCAGTTTGTCGACTTTCATGGGTGTTATTGTCCACCAGCCGACTACTCATAAAGCCTGCCTCAAGACAGTGATTCAACAGTAAAGGTCATTCAACCAATGTGGCTGAGGTGAAGTCATGCGAGGCGGTAGGCGACCATCCCACCCCTCCCTCCACAACCAAGGTATTGGGATATTCATTCCATTCACCATCCTTTGCATGACCCTTCTCTCGCCACTGGTTAGCCTAGCTGAGGCGTCTGGCGGGGGATTGCTCTTTGATTCTTCGACTCTCAGCATCCAAGGAAACATGGGTGTTGGTGCTGGCGATGTGAATATCTCAGTCGAGGTAAAATCACACGACATCGGTACGAATGGAAGCATCAATATCTCTCTGATTGCGGGCGAGAGCGAAGTTGTATCATTCCAGAACAGTAGTCTGAACATGACATTCAACGAGATTTCCGTAATTCACTTCAACATCACTTCACTCCCAGTGGGCCAATACACCCTCACTGTGCTGTTGTTCGGGGATGTGGGGATTCCGTTTGGCAACAATATGAGTCAGTTGAATCAATTTGTCAAGAGGCTAGCGCCAGCGGACCCGACACTCCTCGCTTCTTCAACTTGGTCAGCGACTCCAGTGGATGGCGAATCTGCAGAGGCTAGCGGAAATGCTACTTTCAGGGATGGAGATGCGGGTTGGCTCTTGGTTCCGGTGGAAAACCGCGGCGAGGTGAATTGGTCCGGTCAGATTTCCCTCTCGGTTGATAGCGGCCAACCGATGGGACTGAACATCACTGTTTCAGCCCTGGCAACATCACAAGCCAATTTCTCCCTTCCACAATTAACGGAATCCACCGCTGTCTCTCTTGAAGTCAATCTCTCTGGACAGGTCGCCACACTCAACATCTCTGTAGGGCCACCTCCTCTCCCCACTCTCGTGTTGAGCGGTGACGCCGACTTCTCCTCCCCCTCTCTCGGCGATGAAGTGAATTGGACCATGAACATCTCAAACAGTGGTGAGAAAGATTGGGACGGCTCTCTTGTCTGCACATTTTCAGGCTCACAAATCGCAGATGAACAGTTCTTGGTGGGGGTTGGGCAGACACTATCGCATTCCTTCACCCTATCAGTCCGGCCCGGTGAGTTGAGTTGCTGGTTGGCTGCGGGTCAGCGAGTGGCTGCTGAATCTCAGTTGTCCCTCAATTATTCCTACGACATGGATGCCGCACACTTTACGCCGGCGAGTTCCATCGGATTGGTGTTTGATGGTGGTGGATTGCATGTTGGTGACACCTTACATGCATCACTTATCGTCCATAACGGTGGAGATTTGGCTGGAAACGCAAAGTTGGTCATTACAGATTCTGCACAGGTTTCACAAGGAATTAGTAGGACATACCAGGTAGGTGAAAGCCTTCAAGTAGAGGCTGAACATCAACTCATCGGTAGCGCTGGAAACAGAACCATACAATGGGCATTGGTGAGTGAGGATGGATTGGTGGCGGAAAATCTGTCGGGTGAATTGAGCATTGATGTACTCTCACCACAACGATGTGATGTCACAATTTCTAAGGCCGATTGGACGAATTCAGGTGGAATCGTTCAAACAGTTGACATCTCACTCTCCGAGGGCGGCCCGAGAGTAGTAAGGGTTCAGTCAGGGATTGTCATATCCGGCGAGAAGAGCACCGTATTCGATTTCTCGGTGAGCATCCAACCCGGAATCCGCTCTCTCTCTCTGAATCTCGGTCATATTCGAGGGGCTGAGTCGGTATGGGTCAACATCTCAGAGGATGGTTGGCTAGCGGCGGGAGCCTCAGAATTGAGTGATTCACGCACAATCACGGAACCGACCATCATTCCTTCTGTTGTTCTCGGTGTGGCCAACCCGCCTGTTCCGATGAACGGAGAGCCGGTGCGAATCGCCTACACCATCTCCAATGCCGGTAGTGGTACAGCGCAAGTCGGAGTCCTTGTCCTGACCATGACTTCCTCAGGAGAAGTTCTTTGGGAAGGTTCAGCACCACTCGTTGAGGCCGACTCCAGTGAGTCGGGGATGATAGAGTTGAGTGAATGGCCTTCTGGAACAGTGGTGGATGTTGAACTCGAATGGCGAGTGAACGGTGAGGAAACCGTAGCGATGAAGTCATTCCCATCCAAGAATCAAGACGAAGAAGGGGGGTGGGACATCGCTTGGGCCTCTCTTCTCTATGGCGCCGTCGCAGGTATTGTCGTCTCAGCCATCGCTCGATTCGTCTTCGTTTGGAGAGACCAAGACCCAGAGGAGAAGGCACGGTTCAAGGATGAGAGGAGAGCAGCGAGAGAAGCAGCCAAGAAGAAGGCAGAGGAGCGGATGAATCAGAAACGTGCTTCAACTGAGAAAAGGGAGGTCGCCTGCCCCGATTGTGAGATGACCCTGCGCGTACCGTCAGATTACTCCGGCCAAGCGAGATGCCCAGCCTGTACGACGGTCTTCGCCGTCGAAGCGGAGACTGCACCAGAGGCGGTGCAGACAGCGGATTCAAGAGTATCAGCAGGAGATGCGGCGGAAGTTGCGGCCGAGGAAGTCACGGCGCACTCAGATGCAGAAGAGGATACATCTTCTGCCCCGCAGGGTGAGAGGATGAGACAATCAGAATCTCTTTCCCCTGAGCAGAGCGATGAGAACAAGTCCTATCCCAAGCCGAGAAAAGAAAGTGCCGGCGACGCAGAGATTCAAAAAAGAGCATTCTCATCGAACGATGAAATACGCTGCCCAGATTGCGGCCAACGGTTAAGAGTGCCCTATGAACGGCGACCTATTACAGCAAAATGTGCGAGGTGTGAATGCAAATTCAGCGCAGAGAAGAAATGAGGTTTTCAGATGACTGGCCCGATAAGAGAAGACCAGGAGATGTACCTCAAGATTCTCTACGAGGCTCACAAACGCGACTCTACACGCCCCATCCGCACTTCCGAGGTGGCTGAGGCGATGGGTGTGACGGCGGCGAGTGCCAGTGAGATGCTCAAACGATTAGGGGTCAAGGGTTTTGTGGACCATGTTCCCTACAAAGGGGTCACCCTCAATGCACAGGGAGTGGTGGCAGCAAGCCGGGTGAAGAGACGAGAGGCTCTTCTAGAGATTTTCCTTGAGAGGGTACTTCATTTCCAAGGCGATATCAATGATGCTGCGTGCAGGTTGGAACACGCCTTGACAGATGACCTTGAATTGGCTATAGACCGTATTCTTGGATTCCCTGACCAGGCGCTTGACGGTTCCCCCTTCCCCCCTCGCACCCACAATGCATCTAGCCGAAGTGGGATTCGCTTGATGGCATTGGAAATGCTTCCCGAGGGGACTGTCGGCATTGTGGAACTGATAGCCCTCGATGGGGCCGGTCGTGATTCACTCTCCCAACTTGGGTTAGAGGTTGGTGCGAGGATTCTACGAACGGCTGATGGGTTGTTGATAGATGGGAGTCACCATCTCGTCTCGCAATCACTTCTCGAACATATCCTAGTTCAGCCCCAGTGAGGGGGTGTGGGTCGGTTGTCGGCCATCAGAGCGACCATACTCGCAAGCAATCTTGGCGAATGGAAACCGAGTTCGCCAGCAATCTTGTCGACGGGAAACTGAGTTCGCCAGCAATCTTGTCGACGGGAAACCGAGTTCGCCAGCAATCTTGTCGACGACTGCGAAATGCGGTGATAGGACCGTGAGTGACGGACTCACTCGTCTCAATACCGATTGTTTGCGGCCAGTGAGGTGGAGTGCGTTATTCTTGCAGCGGACGACAGCGAGGGTGCGAT
Organism: uncultured Candidatus Poseidoniales archaeon; assembly: GCA_964342465.1. GTDB lineage: Archaea > Thermoplasmatota > Poseidoniia > Poseidoniales > Thalassarchaeaceae > MGIIb-Q1. The sequence goes on from CAYFFQ010000004.1 coordinate 141,180, forward strand.
TGTTTGTGGCCTCAGAGGTGGAGTGCGTTATTCTTGCAGCGGAAGACAGCGAGGGTGCGATTGTTTGTGTCCTCAGAGGTGGAGTGCGTAATTCTTACAGCGGACGACAGCGAGGGTGCGATTGTTTGCGGCCTCAGAGGTGGAGTGCGTAATTCTTACAGCGGACGACAGCGAGGGTGCGATGGTTCACCCGCAGTGAGGTGCAATTCCATAAGTCGCCTTGATATGGGGGGGGTGGCTCGGCGTGTGCGATGGCAACGGTGGATGAGCAGCGAGACCCAGTTGCGGAGGCGGTGAGAGAGCGACTTTCGTCGATGGAAGCGAAGATGCGGAAATTGAGCGACCAACGCAGAGCCCACAACGATTCTGCTCGTGCCAACGCCGATAAGCGCAACGCGATTCAAGCGCAGTACAACGAACTGAAGGATGTCATCAAAGAGATACTGGAGTCTCAGAAAGAGGTCCGTCTTAGGGCGAAAGTGCACCAAGCGCGAAGAGATGCCATTCAGGAGCAATTGCGCGGCATGTTCGCGAGGTCAAAGGAAGCAAAGGGAAACCGCAAGAAGTCGGTGGTTTTGCAACTTTCTGAAAACCGAGCCGAAGTAGAAAGGCTGGAAAACAGATTGGAGCGTGATGGAAATGTCTCCCTCGATGCAGAGAAGGGAATTCACCGCCGCCTCAAGACTCTAAGGTCTGAGATAGCGGTTCTTGAACCTCAAGTGGAGGAAGAGGTCAGAATCAAAATTGACCTTGATGACATGGAGGGCTCGATTGAACTTCTGAGGGTCGAGGCTGATGCAGAACATAAACTGATGGTGGAAGCACACGCTGAAGCGGACAAAATCTGGGAAGAAATCAAACCCAAGTTCGATGAGAGGGATTTTCTTAAGGCGGAGGGGGACAGGCTTCACAACCTCTTCGTTAAACACAGAGAAGAGGCCAATTCCGTCCATCAACAGATTCAGGAGTTGGCCGACCAAGTGACCGAGGCTCGCAACGAACTGCAGGCGATGAGAGAGGAGAGAGAATCGTGGATAGTTGAACACAACAAGTCGGTTGAGGAATCCACTTCTACACCTAAGGATGATGAAGAACTCGCAGAAAATCTGGTCCATGGACTTCTCGGGTCAGGTAGTCTATCGCTGGGGGGGTCTACTCTTTCCTCAAATACTGTCCGTGCCACCAAGAAAAAGCGGCGCAGAACCCAATACAAACCGACTGGTCCTCGCCGTGGTGGCAGAGCGGCGAGAGAGAATAACGAATAGAACCGCTCCTCCCTCGGCTGGTAGTGCGGAGGTGACGAGGCTGTGGCACACATTCGCCCGAGGCATCTATCCCTCCGCAGCAGTTTGAAGGCCGCCCATCGCCCTGTTGCCTAGTCATCATCGGTTGCACAGAACCCTCTCAAGTCCACTGCTCAATTCTCGTCTGGCGGCTCCTTGTATTGAACCAGCAACCCCTAAGTTTGTTCGGCTGAGAAATCTTCGGAGCGACATGGTCTATGGCTGAAGAAAGGTTATCGAAAACCAAAGGCTTCTGTTTCATCGCTTCACGCATCGTCTCCCTGATGAGCCAGACACCGACAGGAGCCCAATATCCTTCACCTATATCGCGCCAGACAAGGGCAGCCGCTGAACGTCTCCTTCTTTCGAGATTTTCCAGTACGGCGAGTCGTGCAGAATAGTAGGCGCCGGTGATGTTGCTCGCGTACGAAGACCTCGGTACATCTTCCTCCCAATCCTCCAAGACCCTCTCATCCTTGCTCCACAGAGAGCCCCCCATCCACACTTCCAACATCTGAAACGCCCAGTATTCCGGTGTCAGAATCACTTGGAAATGGTTGTCGAGATAGTCCGCTTGGTAGACCTCAACCTTGTCTATGGTGGGGAAGTCTCGCACTTTACTCCAGATTTGTTTTCCGAGCATATCATCCACAGCAGTGATTGACCACCTCGTTGGAACCATACGTCGGCGACTTCTCTGCCCTAACAATCCAGCCGACAAGAGGCGACTGATATGGGTTTCACCGATGTTAGAGGTGGACAATTCTGAGATGGCAGTGGTGGCGAGAAGATGGGTTTCATCGACAACTCTGTCCACTTTTTTCGGGATGAATGGGTTGCTGGTGATGTCGGCTCGGACGACCTCACCGCTCGCTGCGTGTGGCCTTGCTAGCGAATCAAAGGTCGGTGTGCCGGTGAGTCGCAGCGGTTGTGAGAATTGCATTTCCACATCGACATCCTTGGCAGCCATCGCAATTTCCTGAGTGGTGGCCACTACTCGGGAAGGTGACGAAGCATCCTTCACTGAAACTTCGCTTCGTCCACGCACCAGATTGGCATGGCGGGCTGCGACAACCTCCAATGGTTGTCCGAACAAATCGGCGGGGTCTGCAGGCGACACCCCCTCCTCTCCCTGCATGGGGGGGTTGGCCTGAGGTCCGATGGAAACCTTGGGGTAGCCATATCTTCCCACGAAAAGAGACGGTGGGCTTGTGCCGTGAAAGGATTCAATCTGTAGGGCCGAGGAATTCGGCAACTGCCTTCTGACTTCAGCAAGGAGTGGGCACGGCTGAATACCACACATCGACCGCACACCGCGACAGTCGAGACACTCGGGGAACATCGCAGTAAACAGTGGTGCGAGAGTTCAAAGCAATATCCCTTCTTCTAGGAGGGGTGAGCCGTGTTCCGGAGGGGATGGGTTCCTCTCAGGAGTTGACCTCGGCCAGTCCGGCATCACCCTCAAATATGTGATTTGTAGGGGGGGCGGCAATGGTCAGGAAGATGGGAAAGCCTCGACGCTCCTACGACAGGCAGTGGGACGAGATTGAAGAGATGCTCAGACTTGCCGAGGAGCGGGTGGCCGAGTGGAAGGAGTGGTTCGAGGAGTGCCGCGACAACGCCGATAAAGAGGGAATGAAGGAAGCAGCGCGGAACTACAAAGCTCTTCAAGGGGTCGTCAAATGTCTCAAGTGGGTGCTCGGCGAAGAAGGGGTGGACCATCCCCTAGAATGACTCTTCACTCTGCTGTCAGTCTCGCAACATGAAGGGGAATGGTCAGCGAGGCTGCTACTCTGTTCAGCGCTCCCGCCCGTCATCCGATATGACGGTGAAAGGTCCGCGAGGCGGCCACTCTGTTCAGCGCTCCCGCCCGTCACCCGATATGACGGTGAAAGGTCAGCGAGGCGGCCACTCTGTTCAGCCCTCCCGCCCGTCGCCCTATTATTGGGGGAAAAGTATTTTCAGGTCAGATGGTAATTGGTCACGATAGTCTCCGTGAAATGAACCTGGGCGCACCGCCAACATTGATGAAAGGGAGTCATCTCGGCCGCTCTGATTGCGATGGCGATTGACCTCAATGAGATGAGATACGGCACTGAACTGCTGAAGCGTGGCTTCGCCACGATGCAAGAAGGAGGCGTGATAATGGATGTTGTCACTCCCGAACAGGCGGCTGTTGCGGAGGATGCCGGAGCTAGTGCCGTGATGGCCCTTGAGAGAGTTCCTGCCGACATCCGAGCAGACGGAGGCGTCGCTCGAATGAGCCATCCGGACCTCATCAATGGAATCATGGAGACGACCAGCATTCCACTCATGGCGAAAGCGAGAATCGGACATTCAGAGGAGGCGCGAGTCCTTGAATCCCTCGGTGTGGACATGGTGGATGAATCGGAGGTTCTCACCCCCGCAGACCCGTTTTTCCACATTCCAAAAAGGGATTTCACTATTCCGTTTGTCTGTGGCTGCACAAACCTTTGGGAGGCTGTGCGGAGAATCCACGAGGGCGCGGCGATGATTAGAACCAAGGGGGAAGCCGGCACCGGCAATGTGGTCAGCGCAGTTCAACACGCAAGATTGGTGGCGCAAGAGATTGAGTGGTTGCAATCCTCAGATGAAGAGGAGTTCACGGATGCTGTCAGCGCCACGATGTCAGCATTCCTTCGCCTTGAGCAATCAAGTGAGGTTGAAATCGAAATGGTTCGGACTCCGTTCGGTACGGTTGATGAGTGCATCTCCGGAGTCGAGGAGATTCTGAACGACATTGTTCAGAGAGGGAGACTTCCCGTTGTCACCTTCTCAGCTGGCGGTATCGCCACCCCTGCTGATGCAGCATTGATGATGAACCATGGAATGGATGGCATATTCGTCGGTTCTGGAATCTTCAAGTCGGAAGACCCCGAGACCACAGCGAGGGCGATAGTCCACGCCACCCAGCACTTCAGCGATCCTGATGCGATTGCTGAGGCGTGCGCCATGATGGCGGCACCGATGGTGGGTCTAGAGATAGATACCCTCGAAGTCAGGATGGAAGAGAGGGGTCACTGAATTCAGACGGAGACATCGTTCACTTCGTTGAATTTGAGTCGCCTGACAATCGTGACCCGTTCTTTTTCTCATTTCCCATCGCCACATCAAACGTTTCAGTTAGGTGAGTCCGACTGACCTGCCAATTTGAGCCGACTGAGGATAGGACATTCATTCTTCCAGTAGGGCAGCGAAGCACTGCCAAATCACTCCACGCATGTCTGAGGCCATCGACTCTATAGCGAAGTGGTCGATTTCGGCATCGGCATCGAGGGGATTTTTTCCCGCCGCCCAGTTGCTGGAGGCTATCAATCCGATGTGAGGGATACCAGTCTCTGCGACGAGTCTTGCTTCTGGCGAAATCGTCATGCTCGCAGCAGTAGCCCCGAGCCGATGGAAAGCATCGATTTCTGCTGGTGTCTCGAATTGTGGCCCATTCACATGGGAAACGACATGGTCAAGGGACAATTCTTCATCACGTTGCAGCAGTAGTACATCCCGCAAAAGGTCTCGCAGGTGAGCAGGATAGTGGTTGGTCATATCGGCATGATGAGCATTCTCCTCTGAGAAGGTCACAGGGTTGCTCACAAGGTCGAGTGTGTGCATCGCCATACCGACGATACCGGGGGGAAATAGTGGGTCCATCGAACCCACCGACTGTATTGAAACGATGGCATCCGGCTGAGTAGCCTGCGCCGCTTTGACATTGGCGTGGTAGTTGATGAGATGAGGTGGAGTGATTGCCCCCTCCTCTCCGTGGTGGCGATGGATGATGAAAATCTTGGCTTCCTCATCGCCATTGTCGAGAGAGATGATTTCGACGGGAACATCGCCGTAATCGGTCTCAGCAACTGTCGAATCGGTGTTGGTGATGGAAAATGATGAGCCTGAGAGGTCGGCTTCAGCGACGAGTTGCTTCATGCCGGTGCCGCCGATGACGGCAACCCGACGCATCCCCTCATCACCTCACTCGCCGAGACGGGCGATGAGGTCGGCTTTCTTTCCGCTGACCGGCTTGCCAGCCTCTCTGCACATCTCCTTGAGTTGAGCGACAGTCTTGCCACTGAGGTCAACAGCGGCATCTCCTGCCTCTGCGACTTCAGCCTCGGCCTCTTCGCTCTCTTCCTCAATAACCACATCAGATGCCTCGGTTGAACCGTCAGCCTCCACATCGGAGTTGGAATCATCCGCTTCCTCTGCTTCATCTAACTCCGATTCTGCCGCTGCTTCTTCAGCCATCGCCTTCTCAAGAGCGGCGGCCTTCTTTGCCGCCATCTCTGCGTTAGCCCGTTTTTCATCCTCAAAGACTTCCTCGAGGGTTGGACCATCATCGGCGACAACACCAGATTGAATCAACTGAACCTTTCGCATCATCACCGACTTGGTCGGATTAACGTTTTTGATTGCATCGATGATCAACTGCTCCATAGAAGTGCCGAGAAGCCCTTTCTGAACGTCGAGCCAAGTGTGGCTGGCGGTGTGTTGGAGGATGGAATCGCGCATCAATTTGCGAATCTGACTCTTCTGGGAAGTCTTCAATCGAGCTGATGCGATGACAGTCGGTTTCATACGGATGTAGTATCCATCGGCAGTGACACAATCAATCACATCATCGACTCTTCCACGGTGGCGACGAATCTGCCGGCGCACATGGTCGTTGCCGATGGCCGAACCGATGAATTCGGTGAGGGCATCCTCACCGCGCGTCTCCGTGACGCGGAATCGCAACTTGACATTCATCTTGGAGAAGTCTCCATCGACTTCATTCTGTGTCGTTTCGTAGATTCTTCCCAACAGGTGTTCCGCCGTCTCACCAAGAGTCTCCCCAATAACCTTGTATTGCCACGGTAGTCGAGGTGCGCGGATGGTGTACCATCTCTTGGCCTTCCATTTGTCCCTCTGCTTTCTCGCTGCTGCTCTCGCCTTTGCTCCTTTCGCGGCCATGTCTGAACACCTGTGGTCTTTCGGGGGCTACCCCATCAGCACCCCGCCGACCTACCCTCACTATTTGAACTAAACCTCAATGAAAAGGCACTAACCGTAGAGCGAGAAGAGTGCTATTGACATCCACCCACAAGTCTTGTCAGACAGTCGTCTTTCATTTTTCCCTCGGCATCATAAATTAGGGAGAACCCGTCCACGCGCCCATGCCCCTCCCCCTGCACAGGTTGGAGTATGTCGTTCACGCATCTGGTCTCGCTGAAATCAACATAATATGCGATGCACTGGCTTGGCTGGTCGGTGACGAGAGACTGGTTGCGGTTGAAGAGACCAAATCATTTCACAACTCTCCACTCTACATCATTACCGCCACAAGCGCCAAGAAAGGAGATGCGAGAAGAGCCCTCCCACGCCTCGGGGAGAGAACTCTATCTCTTCTGGCCGGAGGACTCGAATTGAGGTTGGATGAGGAGAACAACCTCCACTTTCGTCTAAGTCTCGATGAACTGGTGGCCGGCGAGATTGTTCTCATCAGCGCCACACACCCGATGACTCCAGTGAAGGCAAAGTGCAAGTTGGAAGTCTATCCTCGGGATACGCCATTAGAGGTGGCGGCAACAATGCTTGCAGATGCGGCAGAGGTGGCACGGCGGAGAAATCTCCCCGAGAAACCTCCCCTGTATAGGATAACAGATGAGGAGCCCATTTCACATGAAAAAAATGAGAGCCCCACCTGATGACCCACTCCGCATGAAAACTCACCTGATGACCCACTTCACATCAACATGTGCGAGCACACCACCTGATGGCTCACTCCGCAGTATCATTCGCCTGAGACCCCTCTGGGATAAACCAACTTAGGAAGCCAAATTGGTGAGAGGTTCCCCCCCTCTCCACACAACCATTCCGAGACTGGATTGCGCTACGGAGAAGATGAGTAAGTTCATAGATGAGTGAGGGGCAGGGTCGCATTGAGGAATTGGAATGCCCCACATAGTGACATCAGGATGCGTTGACAAGAAGTACCAGGAATGCGTGGCTGTCTGCCCGGTTGAGGCCTTCAGGGAGGCGGCCACATATCTGGTGATTGACCCCGATGAGTGCATTGATTGTGCTGCCTGTGTCGCCGAGTGCCCTGAAGAGGCGATATTCGCAGATACCGATGTCCCTAGTGATGAAGAGGAGTGGATTGAGAGAAATGAGAAGGAAGCAATCCAACTACCCGTCGCGGAAGGCGATTCACCGGTTCTCGCTTGAGACGAATCACCTTCACCCCCACCCTTTCGCAGACAGTCATTCGTGACTTGCGTTCCATCGGCAATTATTTTCACCTCTCTGATAGACCCCCCCGTCATGAGTGAGAGGGCGCGCGATGTGAGTGAGTGGATGGCTCATCCGAGACAAGCAGAGGTGGGGGATGCCCCTCGCCCCGATGGTTCATGGGAGACGATGATGTGCCGAGTGGCGAGATTCCATGCGAAACACGATTTCGCTTCTCCTGACAACAATGGGCATGACATGGGCTACAGACTCGCTCTAATGATTGAGGAGTTGGGTGAGTTGTCGGCCGCCATCACCAAGCGCAAGCCGGCCGAAGAGGCTGCTGAGGAGTTGGCTGATGTATTCATTCTCACGCTCGGGAATGCTCTGGCGATGGAAGTCGATTTGGAAGCGGTTTTTCACCAGAAGATGGACCGCATCATGCAGCGCAAGGCGAGGCGAGGAAATCTCGGCATTCGCGTCACCGAATACACCGATGAATAATGATGATGCGGCAACCCATCCAAAAAGGATGGCTGCTAGACGGGGCAGGCCGACTCGGTCAGGACTTTGGCTCATAGGTGGCGAATGCCATGTCATACTGGTTGTGTTCGTTTGCCCTTAAAGTTTCACGGCGGATCTCATCCCAATCATCCCAGTTGATGTATGGGAACCAAGTATCCCCTCCACCAACCTTTGCCTTCACATGAGTCACCAGCAATCTGTCACAATGGGGAAGAAGCGTGGCATAGATGGCTCCTCCGCCGATGACCCAAGCCCACCCATCCATTCCAGCATCGATTCCAGCGACATCCAAGGCATCGTCAATCGAATGAACGATTGTCACTCCGCCGACATACCACTCCATATCTCTAGTGAGGACAATATTCAATCGCCCCGGTAGGGCGCGGCCAATCGCCTCGTATGTCTTCCGCCCCATGATTATCGGGCAACCCAATGTGCTTCGCTTGAAGTGAGCGAGGTCGGCAGGCAAGTGCCACGGCATCACTCCATCTCTGCCTATGACTCCATCCTCGTCCATGGCGACTATCATTCCGAGTTTCACGATTCATCGCCTCCTGCTGGTCGCTGTCGCTACGGTTTGAAGAATCACACACTTATAGGTGCAGCGATATGTGGATGGTGGTTATAGTCAATAATCTTAATGTCGTCGTAAGAGAAGTCGTCTATCTCACTACACTCGGGGTTGAGCCATAGTTCCGGCAGTTTGAGAGGGGTCCTTCCGACCTGTTCCCTCGCTTGGTCTAGGTGGTTGAGATAGAGATGAGCATCTCCAATGGTGTGGACAAATTCTCCCGGTTTCAAACCGCATACCTGTGCCATCATGCAAGTCAACAGACTATATGATGAGATGTTGAATGGGACGCCGAGAAAAACATCGGCACTTCTCTGATAGAGTTGGCATGATAACTCGCCGTTGGCGACATAGAATTGGAAGAACGCATGACATGGCATCAGTGCCATCTCATCTAGTTCACCAACATTCCATGCAGAAATGATGATTCTACGCGACTGCGGATTTTCACGCAGAGTCCGAACCGCTCTTCTCACTTGGTCGACCACTCGGCCATCTTTGCCCTCCCAGGCGCGCCACTGTTTCCCGTAGACGGGTCCCAGTTCACCACCCTCGTCCGCCCATTCATCCCATATTCTGACCCCGTTGTTCTGGAGGTAGTGCACATTCGTGTCTCCGGAGAGGAACCACAGTAGTTCGTGAATGACGCTCGGCCAGTGAACCCGTTTGGTGGTTATAGCGGGAAATCCCCTTCTCAGGTCATACCTTGTCTGGTGACCGAAAATCGAGAGGGTCCCCGTGCCGGTGCGGTCGTCCCTCTCCACTCCCTCGGAGAGGATGCCTCGCAGGAGTTGCAGATACTGTTCCATACCGACGCCGAACCTCCCGCGTGTGAGCCGGCACTAAGAACAATGCGCTTCGCTCGCCGATTGCGTGAAGCCTCAAGGGGCTCCGAGTGCTTGAATAGTGGCGATGCTCTGATTGGTGAATTTTCGAAAGAGATTGCGCAGTTTCTCTCTTCTTTCCTCGTCGGCCATCGCTTCGAGTTCATCAACATCAGATTCGGATAATCCACCCCCGCGTGCATGACCGACCCAATCATTCCAGGTGATTGAACTGGAGAACCTCAACTCGGTTCGTTTCCAGGTGCGGGGGAGGAATGGTTCCCCTGGGGCGAGGATGTCCCTCGCTCCATCGATGCCACAGAAGATTACTGGTGTGTCCGGAAATGCCGCGGCTATGCGGGCAATTCCAGTCTTACCCCTAGCTAGGAATGGTGGTGTGGTTCGGCGAGAGCGAGTTCCTTCAGGGAAGATTCCCAACGGCATACCGGCTGAAAGGACATCCGCCGCTCTCGCCAGCGCATCGTCACCCCCCCTCTCGCGATTCGTCTCGACTTGGCCTGTGGACAGCATCAACTGCTTCCAGCCATGTTTGCGGAAGTGTTCGTCCTTGGCGAGATAGAAGAGTTTGCGGCGGGAGGAGAAAATCGCCAACACCGGGTCGAGGTGGGAGAGATGATTGGCGGCGACGATGGCTGCTCCTCTTCTCGGAATGTGTTCACTGCCGTAGACTCTGAGTCTGGTGACGATGTTGATGAGTGGAACAGCAAAATTAAGCAGGCCGGAGTAGATGGGTGTTGGTGGGAGCGGCCTGCCTGCAGGTGCGACAGAAGTCATTCGGGCGAGGCGAGCTTTTGCGTCGTCACTGAGGCTACTCATCGCTTCGTTGCGATACCTTCTCGGTATTGACGATTGCTCCGTAGTGACATTCTGATGACTGGTTTCAACATCCGAACGGGAAAGTCCACTATAACCAACACACGACCTGTTGGTGGCTGAAAAAATCGCCACTTTTCACTCTTTCATGGAGTGTTGACAGTATACGATTCCGAGAGTGTGTTGCATGTCGTTCCACGTGAGGGAACGGTGTGCCTTGTGGCGCGACCAGCGGTATACGATTCCGATAGTGTGTTGCATGTCGTTCCACCGCTCCCTTGATGGGGGGTTCTCGCTTCGCCATCTTGTGAATGGTCATTTCACCAGCGCAGTGCAACTGCGACGGCACAACAATACGCCCCTTCCCGTATCCGCCCTCATGCTTTCCCTCATCCTGCTATCCCCTCTCATCTCTCCTGTCGCTGGTGAGTGGGAGGAGGATTCATGGTTGTCCAACATCATCGGTCCTGAGAGGTTGGAAGCAGGCGACGAGTTTGGTTGCCATGGCATGGTGGGTGAACATTTCCCCACGTATTTAGATGAAATCAAGGCATGTAGGGATTACCTTATCGCGAGGGCTCCAGCATCGAGGTGGGGTTCAAATCCAATTTCACTCGGTCTTGATGAGGCCAGGGTGGCGCAGGTTGATGCTGCTGAGATGGCGGCTGCCGGTTTTCGCGTCGTTGACAATTTCGAGAAATCCTCTCACCTCTCTTCCATCGTCTACAACGGTGGTTCGTTGGAAAAGAATGTAGGCTCGCTGGCAGATTACGACGCTCTTCTCAATACGGATGTGGAGTTAATCAACTTCTATTGGATGGGCCGTGACCACGATGTTGTTGTCCGACCACAATCAGACTTGGTTGCCGCTATAGAATCAACCCCTGCATGGCTGACGACATGGGGTGAACATTATTCATATCAAGCAACCTCACGGAGATTCAACACTTCCAACCCTATTTCGGATGTGTGGAATGTCTCCCTTTCCTATGTCGCAGATACAGGAGCAGACGGCGATGCATGGCTGCTACCGATATCCAACCGATTCAGAGGGATTCCCGCAGATGTTGTCCATGTGAAATCGAGCGGCGAGATGCTTCCTGAATTATCATCAGACACACAGCATCTGCAAACCGGTTGGTACCAAGTCGGCTCTGACCTGATTCTCACTCTCGCCCCTAGGATGGAAGTGGAGATACAGTTTGAATCCTCTGCAATCGCACCTCGAGACCAAGTGTCCTGCCCTCTCTTCAATTGCCACAAGGTGGCCATCACCGTCGCTGGCCATCACACATCTGACCTCTTTGACTGGTCACGCCGTTGGGATGATTCGCCACTCCGATTCACTTGGCTGGTTGAGCCGAGAGAGGTCGGACAATTCAGTTGGATTCTACCGACAGCGGCCCTCATCATCGCCATTGCCGCGCCTGTTGCGATAATCTGGTTGGTGAAGAAGGACCATAGGGCTCAGAGGGCGGCAGCACTCCTCTACAGGTTGGATGAGATGTCCGGTGAACAGGAATGAGCACGATTACAGTTTGATTCGATATGGTCAAATTTCCCGCACCGACTGGTTGCCACCCGAGTCATACGCTGATTTATCGTCGTGGGTGGTGAAGGAGAGCCGTGGATAGGAGTCAGGTGCATTTCGCGCTAAGGAGCGGTTGCGGGTTGAGGTGCACGGTCTGGCTGCGGGGTGCATGCAGATATCGTGCATGGGTGATGGTGCCTCGCCCAAGAGAAGAAATGGTGGTTCGCCAAAGAGCGGGTGACGGTGGCTCGGTTAGGAGCGGGTGATGGTGATTCTCCCAAGAGCAGGAGATGTTGGCTCGGTTAGGAGCGGGTGATGGTGGCTCCCGCAGCCGTCAGTCGCTCGATGATGACACCCAGCCCACCGATGTACTCATCGGGTGAGACGACCCCCGAGATTTCACCCCTAATCAGTGCCTCACAGGCGACGATGAACGGAATCCCCGTGGCAATTGCCATCGACGGCCAGAGGCGGCCGGCCTCCCGGTCAATTCCAGGGATGTCAAACTCCCATCGTATCACTTCTCCAGCAATATCGGTGAAGGTGATATCCATGTAGGTGAATTCACCAATGCAGGTCTCCCATGCCCATTGCTGAACGAGGTCATCCGCACTGATACCGCCGTTATCTCGGAGTCGGATGAATTTCTCGATATGGCCCGGCCAGCGCACTGTATATTCGGTCAGTGATTGAGCTGTCACCTTCCGATTCTGCAAGAGTGACCGTAATCCATCAGTCAGGAACGCCTCCATTCTTCCGCGACAGCCAGCCTCGAAGAGATGTCTGTCGCTGAGAGCAGGAACTTCTCTGGTTTCCCCATCCACCCGAATCCGTGCCGGTCGCCTGTATTCGGCGAGCACATCCGTTGGAGAAAATGGAGCACAGTACGACCACCCGTCGTCGGGATGAACAGGATTGCCGCCGACCCTGATTCTAATCGAACGCATCGGCGCCCTTCCCGCCTGCTCACTCACAACAATCATGTTGGAGACACCCGGAGCGATTCCACAGTCGTGAATCATCGCTGCGCCCCTCTCCTCTGCGAGAGGGGCGAATCGCTCAGCCCTCTCGCCGCTGAAGGCGAGGTCGCAAACCGTAGCACCAGCAGAAATCAACGGTTCTCTGAGCGAATCCCCGATATCCCCCGGTAACAGATTGAGAATCAAGTCGTATGATTCCAAATCACATTGTTCAAGGAAAATGAAGGCATCCTTCTCTACGATTTTGAATGTGAGTCCATCCCTCACCTCCCGAAGAAGCGGCACCGCCTGATGGTTCAAGGCAACGGCAGTGACGGTATGTCCGGCTTCTTGCAATTGCTGACAGATGTATGTGCCGACCAGTCCTGCTCCGAAGGAGAGTATGTCGGCCATGAGTTGGGCGATACAGCCCCTTCTTAATAATGCGACTTTTACCTCCTGAGCGATAACCTTCGGTTCTGGTGATACCACCCCCTCAATTCCCTCCTAACGGTCTGACCAACAAGGTCTTGTGAGAGATAAACACGATACCTCTCTCTCAGAGCGCGCCGCGATTTGTTGGGTGAAACCCCCAAGGGTCTGCTCTGACGACCCTCCACCCGTGTGGGGAATAGGTGGGTGAGAGGCGGAATTTGCCAACTAGCACCCTCCAACTGTTTGGCGAATTGGTCGTGTTGAAGTTCTTGAGCCGTAGCATTCATGCGACTGGTGCCTACGAGACCGTATCGGGGATATGATGGGAGAGGACGTTTCAATCGACCCGTGGTCATCCGATGTCTCGACGGACTATGCAAAGATGATAGCACAATTCGGGCTGGAAGCCATTGACCCCTCTCTGCTCCCGAGCCCCTCGATGCTGCACAGAAGAGGAATCGTTTTCGCCCACAGGGACCTGAATCTTGTATTGGATGCCCATGCGGGGAGCGACCCTTTTGGAGTACTTACCGGACTGATGCCTTCTGGCAGGATGCACCTCGGTCACAAGATGGTCATAGACCAAGTAAAGTGGTTTCAGGAGCGCGGCGGGGATGTGACTATCGCGGTGGCGGACCTCGAAGCACATGCGACGCGAGGACTTTCACTGACCGAGTGTAGAAGAACAGCACTTGATGAGTATGTGACGAACTACGCTGCACTCGGCCTTGATGTCGAGAAAACCTCGGTATATTTCCAATCCATGCGGCCGATAGTTCAGAGACTCGGTTTTACTCTCGGCAAGAGAACAAACCTATCGGAATTTGAAGCTATCTATGGGTTCAGAGGAGATACAAATCTCGCCCATGTTCAGGCTCCTCTGGTTCAAGCTGGAGACATTCTACATCCACAATTAGACGAGTATGGCGGACTCAGGCCGATAGTTGTACCTGTTGGGGTGGACCAAGACCCACACCTGCGGCTGACGCGGGGGCTGGCGGCAAAGACGAACTGGTTCAACATCAAATCAAGAAAATCCGGTGGGCTGTCCATCGGCCTCTCCATTCAGGACGAAAATGCATCTGCCTTGGGGGTGGTTGAAGGTGGGCGGATAGACAAGAGTATCCGTCAATCCGTTTTCGCGAAATTGACCAACGCACTTCAGCGGCTGGGATTTAGCGACATCAACTCCAATCCGAAGCATGGATTGATTGAGATTCCTGCGGCCACAGGTCGCGACCGCGACCTGATAAGGCCGGAACTTCTTCGATTGGAACGGCAAATGGGTGGACTCGGTCTGCTTCAGCCGTCGTCCACATACCACCAGTTTGCCATCGGGATGACAGGTGACAAGATGTCATCGAGCAGACCGGAGACCACAATCTTCCTGACCGAGGATGTCGCAAAAATGGAGAAGAAGGTGAAATCCTCATTCTCTGGTGGTCAGCCGACCCTAGAAGAACACAGGAGATTGGGGGGGGACCCTGAAATCGATGTCGCTTTCCAATATCTTAGATATTTCTTTGAGGACGATGACAAAGCCCTCACTGAGGTGGAATCTGGTTACCGAAGCGGCGAGATTCTCACCGGACAGATGAAACAACTTTGCATCGACAAGGCCGCTGATTACCTGACCAATCTCAAGGAGATGAGGGACCAGACGGCGCACATCGTGGAAGAATTTCTCGCCGATGATGCTAGCCTCTGAAATCCCTCACCGTATTGGCGGTTCATGGCCAGGCGGGGCTTTCGGGGTCGCCTCCGGTTGAGGGTCGAACGGGGGTTTTGAGGCCGCTTAGGGGGAGAGGCCACCTCGGATTGGTAGGTCGAACGGTGGTTTTGAGGCCAGACGGGACTTTCGGGGTCGCCTCGGGTTGAGAGGACAAACAGGCTATTTGGAAGGAAGACAGACAAGCCATCGAGGGACATGGGGACTGTGCGGTGGTGAAGATGATGCCGTCTAGTGCTTGAATTCCTGCATCCTTTATCAACGGTGCCATCCCATTACTGTTTATGGTAGGATGGGGAATAATCGTCAATCCACCACTGCTGGGGAGATGAAACAGATGGACAGAATAGAAGAGATATTTGACAGAAATGAAATCAGAGCGGAGTTCAAGGATGGCGGTATTTATAACAACAAATATTCGTTATTCACTTATATTATGGAAAATTGCAATGTGGGTTGCCAATTGCACTACGATGAAGAGGGGAGCAAAACGACTTTGTTTTCATCCCCTGTAGGGTTGAAACTACCCGATAAAAGAAGGATTGAAGTCGTGATGTTGGCCAACGAATTCAACAGACATCCATATCCAGCTGTTGCGATGGTGGTTGAATCGGTTGGGGATCTAGTGTATTGGATGAAGGCAACGAGTCCCGGGGTGGAAGAACTCTCTGAAGTTGAGGTCTTGGAATGGATAAATGAATCAACACTAGCCCATAATTTTGTCTATCCAGCGGTGATGAAGGTCGTCCATGGTGAAATGTCAGCACTTGAGGCGTGGAAATCCATCATGGGTGGTCCTGAACAGAGCGAGACAGACACAGACACTTCGAACCCGATGTTCGGCTGAGTCACTAGAACGGAGTGTATCAATCGCCCTCGAAGACGAGAGATTTCGGTCCCGGCTCCAGTTCACCGATTTCCTCGTCTGTCAGTTCCCTCTCCTCGACATCAGCGTGAGCGATGATGCTGTGACCCTTGGGGTCAAGAATCTCTACGGTGAGGTCCCCCATGAGTGAGCCATCTCGTAGGGCCGTCAGTGCCAACTCCAACTGGATGAGCATACCCAATCGCTGCTCACCTTCTCCACTCTCATCACCGTCATGCAGTTCTTCCGCCAGTTGTCGCATCATCATCTGGATGATGTCAATGAACCGCTTGACCACACCCTCGACATTACTCACATAACCGGTTGCTTGAGTTCCCGGAGCAACTTCAAGGTCGAGTTCAGGAATCCTGATGGTGCCCGAAGCACCTCTCACAACTCTGGCAAGTAGGTGTTCTTCCTTGTCAACTAGCAGCGAGTGAGCGAGAGCCCCTCGCTCTTCAGCCGGAATGAAATCGGTCTGCCGCATTCCGCAAGAATTGCAACTCAGTGTGATTTGCGTGTGTTCGCCGAAATATGGGATTTCAGATGAATGAGACAGCAGTTTCAGAACTCCTTCCTCCTGACAGGTGGGACAGGGAAAATCGATATCACTCTCCACTCGCTCACCCGCCATGTTCATGGACTTCGCGGTCCAAACCCTCAAGTCCGACCACAGTTGGAGGGAGGATGAGCACTCGTTCATCCCCTAGTTGAAGAAGCGAGCCGCCCAAATCGCCTTTGACAAATTTAGTGATGTGTTCTATAGCAGTATTCAACTCGAAATTGCGGTCAATGATATTCCCCAATTCGACGATCACCACACTACCATCAGCGGCCCAATCCAGTATTGATTCCAGTCCGTTCACATCGTGCAGAACCGCCCTTTGAACAACGGTTTCCCCGATTTTCCTTGGCACTGGCGCGTGAGGATATAGTTGTGCTAGGTCGTGGTAGACCTGACCTGGTGCTGGGCGTGGCATTTCTCCGTCGTGTTGGCTTGGAATGTCCAGCCATTTCGGCCCCTCACTTCGCTCTTCGTCCATCTTCATCTCGCTGGGGGGTCGCCATATCCCATAACCAATTGCATCCGACCACACTATCGGGAAGCCATTTCTATTGCTGAATCAGAATGGCAGGTTGGTGCTGTGTGGTGGGTCAGAGTAGGGGCAGGTATCGGCGGAGTAGCCGCTGAATCAGAATGGCAGGTTGGTGCTGTGTGGTGGCCTATCAATGCTGTTCGAGGGTGAGAAACCACCACTACTCAGCGGCTGTGAAAGGCGCAACACTCGCGGGGTTGATAAGGGGCCGACTTCCCGGCAGTTCAGCCGAAGCGGCGCTCCGCTTCGTGCGAATGTTCAAAGAGAGGAGATTCGGGGGTGGGGTCATGGATGCAGAGATGAAGGCGATGAAGACCGGAACCAGTACTGTTGGGATTTGTTTTGACGGTGGTGTGGTAGTCGGTGCTGACCACCGCGCTACTATGGGTCACTTCGTAGCCAACAAGAATGTGCAGAAACTATTTTCCATAGCAGACAATATCGCTCTCACCACCGCTGGGTTGGTGGGTCACGCACAGGTTCTCTCCCGTGTTCTCGCTGCTGAGATAGCCATTTTTGAGATGAAGCGTGGTGGCCAGATGAAAGTTGAGGCAGCGGCCACCATGACTGCCAACATCCTCGGTGGCAGACCGTATTGGGTGCAACTGTTAATCGCTGGTGTCGACGAAGATGGCAGCCATGTCTTCTCCATAGATTCGGCTGGTGGTTCCATCAGTGACACATACTGTGCCACCGGGTCAGGCTCTCCCTACATGTATGGTGTATTGGAAGACCAATTTGAAGAGGGGATGAACGAGAAACAGGCTCTCGGCTGCGCTGCCAAGGCTCTTCTCGCTTCGGCTCAGAGGGATGCCGCCAGCGGCAACGGCATGGACCTCTGTGTCATCACGCCCGAAAATGGCTTCAAACTTCTTTCTCAGGCGGAGAAGACCCGCCTCATCAAATCGCTGTGAGCGATTTACATATTCCCGGCATTCAGACTGCCATGTGCCCCTACCCGAACGGTAGTAGGCAGTTTTGACCCGGGCGAACATCAGCGTGAGGTTTTGAGATGAGACTTACATTCGCAGAAATCAAAGAAGAAATCAGGGATATGATGCCTAGCATCATCGACTACGATGTGACCCTCGAAGCGGCGAGCATCGTCATCGTCACAGATACCCCCGGAGATATTTCTAATTCACTGATAGGAGAGATTTCGAAGAGGGTGAAAAGACGAATCATCATCAGACCAGTTGAAGCGATTATGATGGGTGAGGATGAAGCAAGAGAGGTCATCAACGAGGTCATACCGGGTGATGCCCTCATTCGCAATATCTGGTTCGACGCAGCAATAGGAGAATGCACCATCGAGTGCAAAGACCCTGTCATCGGGGTTGGAAAGAGGGGTGTTCACCTCAAGGAAATTAGAGATGCAATCGGCTGGGTGGTGAAGATTACCCGCGCCTCAAGGATGGAGAGCAAAACCATTCACGATGTCAAAGTGTTTCGTAATATACACTCTAAAGAGAGGAAAAAGGTGTTGGAGAGAATCGGAAAAAGCATCTATCGACCAAAGAGGCAAAGCGAGGAATGGGTCAGACTCACCGCCCTCGGAGCGTATGGGGAAATTGGGAGGGCTTGCCATCTCATCACCACTAACGAGAGTCGAGTGATTGTCGATGTCGGAGCCAAACCTGGACGTGAAGAGGAATCAATGCCTTACTTCTCAGCTCCAGAAATGCTTCCTCTGAACAAAATTGATGCGGTAGTCATCACTCATTCACATCTCGACCACATTGGAATGTTGCCGGTCCTTTACAAGTATGGTTACGAAGGGCCGACCTACTGCACACCACCCACCCGCGACCTGATGGTCATGCTCCAACTCGATTTCATCAAGGTGGCCCAATCAGAAGGAAGGAGACCGCCATACACACTTGAGGATGTCCACAAGATGATGTTGCACATAATTGATGTGGATTGGAATCAAACCACCGACATAGCACCAGACATCAAACTGACATTCTACAACGCCGGCCACATCGTCGGCTCATCCTCACCTCATTTCCATATCGGTGATGGACTTCACAATCTCGTTATCAGCGGCGACATCAAGTTCGAGAAATCATGGCTCTATGACGCGGCAAATGTGAGATTCCCGCGTGTTGAAACTTTGGTGATAGAATCGACATACGGCGGCCCCAAGGCACTGCAACCATCTCGTCTTGAAGCCACTCAGGAGTTACAGGACATGTTCAAGAGGGTGTTGGGGAGGGGAGGCAAGGTCTTCTGTCCGGTCTTCGCTGTCGGCCGGTCACAGGAGTTGATGGTCGCAATTGACCAGTTGTTCCGTTCCGGAGAGTGTGAGCCAGTCACTGTTTGGCTGGACGGAATGATTCAGGAAGCGACAGCAATTCATGCAGCATATCCTGAATACTTGAATCAGGAGTTGAAAAGTTCGGTTCTCAAGGACGATGACACGAACCCATTCGGCTCGTCTTGGTTCAGAAAGGTGGAGAGCAGAGACCAGAGGGAGAAGATCATCAACAACTCCGGCCCCTGTATCGTGCTCGCTACGAGTGGAATGATGTCGGGAGGCCCGATTGTAGACTATTTCAAATCGTGGGCTGGGGACAGCACGAACACACTCTGCTTCGTAGGTTACCAAGCGGATGGGACTCTTGGAAGAAAGTTGAAGGATGGCTCCAAACACGTTCCGATTTCGGATGGCAGCCGCGGTTCTGATATGGTGGAAGTCGCCTGTGACATGGTGATAGTCGACGGAATGAGCGGACATTCTGACCGTCGCCAACTGATGGATTATGTCAATCAGATGAACCCCAAGCCACGCTTCATCATAGTTCATCACGGAGACCCGAAGATGTCGAACCTGTTTGCGAAATCATTGAGGGAGACTTATCGCGTGCGCAGCGTTGCCCCTTCCAATCTCGAGACAATCCGCTTGGCCTGAGGGAAATTTCCTTCGGCTCATTCGTCGTCATTGTAGACCGGAGACGACAACGGCGATGCGAATCCGTGCGCTCGGATGAAATCCCATGAATCATTCCCCGAATCGGTCGGAATCTGCGACGGACATTAACCATCAATGTCCAAGGACATTCTGATGTGCGGGATTTCATTGGTATTCCAGTTGCATTTTGTCGATTTGTTTGCCGAGAATATAGAGCACCAATCCAGACACCAGTGAAAGAACTCCGATGAATGTGACAGCAAAGGCAACTAGTGCGACCCCTATGCTTACGGTATCATGAGGGCCACCGATATCGATTAATGCGGTAGCCATCTGGTATCCAACCGTGAAGAACAGAATACCCGGAATACCGAGGGTGACCAACGGGTGTTTTGACTCCAGCATCCAGTAGAAAAGTTGTGCATATCTGCTCGCACTTGCCAAAGATTCTCTCTGTTTTCCGAGTGGTGGTGCATCCAACTCGATGATTCGAACTTGCAGGTCTCTGGGCAGGTCAGCAGGTCGTCCTTCTGGGTCGGCAGCGGCCAATTCCCTCAGTCCCTTCGGGGAGAGGGCGCA
Source organism: uncultured Candidatus Poseidoniales archaeon (assembly GCA_964342465.1). Classification (GTDB taxonomy): domain Archaea; phylum Thermoplasmatota; class Poseidoniia; order Poseidoniales; family Thalassarchaeaceae; genus MGIIb-Q1. The sequence goes on from CAYFFQ010000004.1 coordinate 161,551, forward strand.
AACTGAAATCGCTGCATCTTTGTATCTGTATGAGGTAATGGTCAGTTTCTCACTTTCGTCCAACTCCTCTTCCACTCTCTGATTGGCACTTCTGTGTTTGAAAGCGATGTAGATGTCGTTTCTCGTCCTCGCGAGGGCAATGTGCATAGGCAAGTCCTTCAACTGCCAATCTGCATCGATTCCGATGGCTACTGTATATTTTTCATCGCTCTCTGGGATTGAATCAACCAGGGTGCGAGCGAGAAGGGGGGCGTCGGCTCGACCTCTATGTGAGATGTAAGTGGCACCTGCCGCTTCGGCGATGGTTCGTTCACTTTCATTGTCGGTCAAGGAGATGACAACCACCTCATCCGAGAAATCAAAGCCCCGAATAACTGCGGAACCGAGGCGAAGTTCTTGGTCACGAACAACGTACACCAGCCTCATACTGTTCTCCAAAGTGACCTCGTATGTCGCGTGTTAATGGTTGTTGTTGATATTCCCCTCATCACAGATGCAGTTTTGGGGAATCCATTCACCAATTGCTCGGAGAGGCGCGTTAGGTGCGAGCGGCGCAGTCTGTTTCATAGACCTCTGAAGGTGCCGAATGGGTGATGAGGGGCAGGTGGCGAGTTGCAGTCATCATGCCGGCATTCAATGAGGAGATTTTGATCGCTAGTTCAATCCGGTCAGTACCCGTCTGGGTCGACCGTCTGATTGTCGTTGACGACGGCTCAACGGATGCGACATTCTTGGCCGCAAATCGAACCATCCCCACCTCCGGTGAGGTGATCCAGACAACCGGACTAGGCGTCGGGGGGGCTCTGGCTGCAGGATATTCGCACCTCATCGAATGGATAGACGACAACAAACTCGATGATGAGGAATGGGTCGCCGTAGTCATGGCGGGAGATTGTCAGATGAATCCTGCTGATATTGACTCACTATTGGCTCCACTTTCCCGCGTACCCTATGTGAAGGGTGATCGGTTTTCACACCCAAATGGATTAGGCGAAATGCCCAAGTCTAGAAAGGTCGGTTCCCGACTCCTTGCTACCCTAACTTCCCTCGCCTGTGGGAGGGTGGTGAGTGACCCACAATGTGGTTTCACCGCCGTGAGAGTAGATGCTCTGAGGGATTGGAAATGGGTTCGTGAATGGCATGGGTATGGTTATCCGAACTGGTGGCTCTTGAACATGAGTTGTGCCTCCATTCCTTTCGAGTCAGTCCCTGTTCACTCGGTCTATAAGGATGAAAAATCGGGTATCGTAATCCCGAAATTCTTTTTCACAGTATCCATGATGCTCCTCAGCGGTCTGTGGCGAAGAGGTTGGAACTGGTATGTCCGAGGCAGAGGAGGCACGCCGTTTCATCGCCGTTTTTCAGTTTCATTATGCTGGTTCACATCGCTAGCGACTGTCGTCGCCCTGCCGTTAATACACTCAGTCGCCACTTCGCTGTCAATTCCGGTTATCGGTTTGTTTGCGGTGTTGTCTCTCACATGGTATCTCGACCAGCAGGAGGTGCAGAAGCGAATGGAAGAAAATTGGAACTTAGAGAGTAGTTCTTGACAACGCCACCTAAACCGCTACTCTTCAATTCAGTCCTTGATGTCATTAATTGGAAAACGCCGAGTCGCCGTTTTGGCAAGATTATTTGAATATCAACTCTTCAATCCACGACATTGCAACAGCCATCGCAAGCCACGGAATCACTGTTCTGCCGAGTGGATTGAAAAGTGGCTTGATTTGGCTCAGGATGACGACGCGGGGGAGAGGGGAAAAACCGAAGTGAAAAACGAGACGAAGGCAGTGAGCGAAATCTTCTCTTAAGGATTGCTCACATCAAACGGCCGATCTCGAGGACTTCAAATTCTCCGACGCCGTCGATGGCTTTGATGGAATCTTCGAACGAGTCAACTGTCCCGTCTCCTTCCTGAATCACGCAGTACGCCTCTACGAATTTGAGGCCAAAGGCGAGAGGCTTGGTCTCGACAGTCTGGACGACGCCGACTTCACTTTCCATCTGCTTGAGGCCGGCAGCGATTTCCTCAGCGGTGACATCCGTCTCCGAATGGCACATAATCTTGTATCGAATAGCTACTTCGCCCATTTCCGTCACCTCACGGCCCTTGGAATCCACACTCAACGCAGATGTACTGCACTGCCTGTGAGCGACACTGGGCCGAACGCCCGACGGGTGCACTACACTTTGGACAGGGGAACGAGGTGCTGCACTTCTCGGTCAAAGGGGTTCCTGAGGCGTTGCAGATAGTTGCAGTTCTGACCACGATGGTACACCAACTGAGCCGCCGACAGGCCACCCCCTTTTGATGGTTGCTAATGCTGAAGTGGTGTCGGTTGAGGGTCGCGCCTAGACTTCTGACAACCGTTTGCCACGGACCCTTCCATTCTCACGTCACACATGAGAGTACAGAGAACTATC
>CAYFFQ010000005.1:0-25733 GCA_964342465.1 uncultured Candidatus Poseidoniales archaeon
CCCTTTCGAACGAAGGGGGCGGGCCCCCCTTTCGAAACCCCCTGATAAAATCCGATGAAAGCAGATTCCATCAGATGTGAGTTCGCGGCCACCAGCCGAAGGGGGCGGCCCCCACCCGAATGGGAACAAGGCCACCCCGATGAGGATGTCGGAGACTACCGTGGGGCGGCCCCCACCCGAATGGGAACAAGGCTTGCTGAGACCTATTCGATGTCTGCGATTCAGGGCGGCCCCCACCCGAATGGGAACAAGTCCCCCTTTCAAACGAAGGGGGGTCGGATGAACAATGGCTCGGCTCAACTCTTCACCACCACCCATCATGAAGGCATAACACGAGGGGGAGTTCAGTGAACAATGGCTGCGCTCAACTCTTCACCATGCCATCCGAAGGAGGTGGGTGGATGAACAGGAAAGTCTGGGATTCGGGATGTATGCCCGTAGGGTGATTCATCGGTGCATTTGCCGAGGACTTCATCTTAGCGAGAACAGATTGAAGTCGATTCGGCCGTGGCCGAATCTTCCTCCCGAGCGATTCCAACTGACGAAGATAAATCCGCGTTTGGTGAAATCAAAGATTAATTGACACGGGGGGATTGTAAGGGGGGCGGTCGCCCCCCTACGTAGCCCCCCTACGGCGAATTGAGCCATTCTGGCGCTGGGCCGTAACCGACCCGCGTCCCGCCGTAGATCTTCACCAGTTTTCCGAGTTGATACTGTGTTTCCAACCACCCCTCAACCAATTCATCATCGAGGTCGTGCCTGCCCGCTATCGTCTCCACGATGACATTGAGCGGTAGACCCATGACACCAAACCTGCGAACAGCGATACGCAGAGCCTCGCGTAACCAACCCTCTGCCACTGGTTCGGTGGATGGAGAGCCTTGAGGAGGGAGGGGGGCCTCGTCATACTCGTCCAAAATTTCTCTCAAATCATTGACTGATGGCGATTCCTCCTTGAAAATGCCCAGTTTCCCCATCTCAGAGTCAATATCGAGTTCGCCGATGGTGCGTCTCACAGTCACCACCTTGCTCGGGTCTGGTGGAGGGCCGGGAAGGCTTCTCCTTCTGCGCGTGAATGATGTGGAGACAATCGGGTCATCATCGGTTCCGATGCTCAACCGCTCCAGCCAACCGCTGTCTGTCAGACCCAGTGCTGCTCGCCAGTTGTTGACCCATTCCTCATCGCCTTCAATGAGAATCTCGACATCGGATTCGACCGAGTTGAATCGAAAGCAGGTTCGTGCTCCTTCGCCCACAGGCCTAAGCGGAGAGCGGTGGTTCTTGAACCAACCGTTCCGTAGCAGGGCTACTTTTCAGCACCATCTCTCGTCATTTGTCGGTTGTCTCGGCTACGCCTCGACCTGCCCTACAAAGACCATCACTGTCTTCTTCGCCATCAGATTGAGACTGTTCTCCATCCAATGTTGCACAATATGGAGATTATACTTGAGCCGTGGACACCTTCTCCATCCATTCGTGGGGGGTTTATCACTTCTAGTACGAAATGTGAAGTGATGGGAGTGAGGGCCAGATTGATTGTCATACTCACCATTCAAGGCCCCAATCTTCCGCCTCACCGGAAGCCGATGCCTGCTCACCTAGACCGCGAACGGCATCGGTTTCAGTGCCACCCTCTCTCGTAGGAGAATGTGCGTCACCTGCCTGAACAGTCGTACTGACAGGTCCTCCCGACTTGTCGAGGTGTTGGTCAGTCGTCATCTCTGAGAGCGATTGTGGAACGGATGTGGTTGTGTGTACCCCACTAACGTCGTGGCTCGGGGTAGGGATGGGTGGTTCAGCAGAAGAAGGGGGTATCTCGAGAGGTGCGGCCACCAGAGCGGGGTGAACCGCCTCCAACTCACTCAACCCCCCACTGGACGAGGATAGAGCGAATGGAGAATCGTCATCCTTACCCCTGAACAGTCGGTTTTCCCCATCTCGCATGGAGAAGAGGAGAGTAATCCCTCCAAGGCCGATAATCAACAGGAGGAAGGCGGACAGAATCCATTTCAGAGGACTCTTTCCGGCAACTTCCACCCCGTCACCTTTCTCTGTTCCCGGCTCACCGCCATCTGCAATCTCATCTGTTTGGAAGCGAGGTGACAGCAGGATGGCCTCTGACTGAATCCCACCAATCGATTTGTTTTCAACTTCTCTCACCTCATCGATGCCGAGGGAGATAGTGTACATTCCCGCATTCTCCTCCGATTCCTCAGCGGTGCAGTGGATTGTGCCCGAACCACCCTGAACGACCATTACGGCATCTGATGTACACTCGAATGGGGTGAGAATCGATGCTGGTGAGACTATCACCTCAGCGTCAGCATTGCCGCTGTTGGAAACTGTACAATCTATGTAGTGCGTCGAGATTCTCAACGAGCCGATTTCTCCGTTCATCGCGTGGTCATCAAGCACTGTCTCCTCATCGTAGGAGAGACAGTTGATGGACCATTCTGGGGCCGGGTGAGGAGTCACGGAGATGTCGGTTGACGCATTGACATCCCACACTTCCCATTCGGGAGTGGAGAGGCGCAGCGATACCGAATGCTCACCAACATCGCGGATATCAACGGTGAAGAGTATCTCGCCGCCGGTGGGCGTCAGTTGTTCGATGAATACACCGTCGAGATAGATGTCCAACAACATATCACAATCCAATGCACAGAGTGCCTGAGCTGTGAGGTGAACCTCACCAGGGTATATCGGTGTCGAGCCCATCGGAGCAGTGACGGTCAGCGAGAGAATGTCGGACTGCGGGGCGAGGAATGCTGTCGCATCTGGCCCACTCTGAGCGTCTAGGGCGCGATTCCCCTGTTCATCTTCGACCACCATCTCGAAGTTGTAGTGGCCGGGGGCGAGAGAGGAAATGTCTAGCAGGTGGCTCCCAGACATGTTCAACAGCCGTTGTCCCACAACCCCGTCAATAGCGCGAATGAATGATTCGGCCATGACCGAGTGACCCGCATCAGTGAGGTCTCCATTGCCATAGTACCATTCAGGGTGCACCGGTCCATCATCAGAAAGCGGTACGAGCGTCACCCACGGCCGTGTGCTGACAATCTCTGTGATGATGCGGTTCTTCTCTCTGACCATCTCATATTCTCCGTAAGAGTGGCAACCCGCAGACCCTGAGGCGATGTGGCAGGTGTAGTCGGGGTCCAGTTGGAGTTGCCCGAGATAGACTTGAGCGCCCAAGGCGCCGAGGTCATCGAGGAGGGTAGGGTAGTTTGACTGCCATACGGAAGTCGAAGAGGAGATGTAATCCCGCAGGGGCAGAATGGTCACCAGTTCGGGATTCGCCGCCACCACCTCATCCCTCGCAGAGATGAAATTCTGGACTGACCCCCAAGGGTCGGAGATATTCGCCAAACCGACATCAGGCCAGATTGAATCGAGATGGCTGTGCACCAATCCGGTCGTTGAATTGTTGGCCTTGCTCGCACCGACACCCATTACTTCAGGGCCACCGAGCGCCACATACGATTGCACCTTCATCCGGTCAGAAGAGAGGTGCGGCGAAAACACTTCCATGGAAGAGTAGTTGTCAGGGCCGCTCACGCTCAATGTGGCATTGCCACCATCCTTCGCCCTCTGCCACCATTCGCCGTGAATGCTCCATGATTGTGAGGATGTGGGATTCTCACCTACGACCAGCGCACCTTCGATTGGCCGTGTCTCGTCAATCAGTTTCACCATCGTGACCGCAGCGGTTGACCAATTGTCCTCATTCCGATTCACATCCATCACCCTAAACACGAGGTCCCACCACTCACCGCGGTCGGGAGTGAAGATGAACGAGCCATCATAGACCTTGGATGAATCATGCCAGAATAGTTGGAGGATGGTTTCGCTCTCGCCGGAAGAACTCGTCAGGTGAGCGAACACATCCAAGTCTGAACGGCCTTCGACCGCCGCCACCTGAAAGACGAGTTCGGCTCCCGCCTCCGCTTCACAGATAGAGACCACAACCCGCTCACAACCGCCAACCTGAATCGAATCGAAGTCAGGGTAGACCGGTTTGAGAACCAGAACATCATACCAAGAGCCGACACCATTCGGGTCGCGCTCATTTCCAGCAACATCCCGCAACCACAACCACAGTGCGATTGAATCCCCGTATTCCGATGAGAATTGAGAGGTGTCAAAAAATGCGATGTAACCGTTGTGCAGAGTGTCCCACGCCATCGCAGAGAGGGTAGGGGGTGGCCATGACGAGATGCCTCCAAGACCCTCCATGTGCCATTCGACAGTGGCATCCGACTCGTTTCCAAGAACCTTCACCCGTACTTCCACCATGTCACCCACGCGCGCCTCGGTGACAGGTTGGCCGTCAACCCAGAATGAGATGTTCGTAACCTCTGGGAGAATGTCGTCTATGTAGGTGACTGAGAGGGCGTCGAGGACGACAGTGTGGTTGGGGTGTGCAGTCGCGTCGGCAGTCAGAGGAAATGTGGAGAACGACGCTTCGGCCCATCTTCCGCTGGTCTGATTGACGTAATCGTTGATGGCGGACACAATGGTCCCATTCACCCCTATACGATGCCCCACTTCGTATGGAATAATTGCGAACGAGGAGGAGAAACTTCCCATGAAGGGCCCTGTTGCAGAGCATGTGACCTCCAAGTTGCTCCACGCAAGACCACCACTACCGTTGTTGGTGAACGGTGTGCTCGGCCAACTGTTTAGCAGGGTTGCGAGTGGTACCTCCACTGTTATTCCCATGCTGGGAAAATCACTGCTGTTGAGAGAGAGCAATGAGGTGCCGCCGACCGATATCTCGACATCCGATGCCTGATTGAATGTCGGAGGGATGATGTGGAACCACGCCGAGGCGAGAGGTGTCGCATTGGTGGGGACGAAGGAGCGAATCGTCGTCGGCCCCATGCCGGCAATGGCGGTGACATTCCTGACTACGCCGAAGTCGTTTCCTGATGCCCAGAATGTGTTGGGAGATGATGATGAATTCGCTATCGAGAGAGTCAGCCCGTCCAACGAATACCACGACGACGCAGAGAGGTTGATGGCGCCGACTCTCGGGGTCGTGCTGTTGTCACTGGTCGCTAGGTCGAAATGGAATTGGATGAAAGCGAACGGTGGCAGTGACTGGTTGGAGAGATTGAGAGGTAGCCAGTTCGACCAAGTCACACCATCCAGCGAATAGTGGTATGAGCCATTGACTGAGGTGTTGGCTGGGGAGGTGTAGTCCACCACCGAAGTGCTGTCCACATTTACTACACCCGATTGGCCGAAAATTGGGCTTGTGTAGTTGCCGGAATAGGCATAGATGGGAGCGCCCCCCCAGCCGGCGAAAGTTCCGGTGAAGGCGTAGCCGTTTCCACCGTTGTTTCCTGCTGAGCCGGCACTTCCGGTCCCGTACGCCCGGCCACCCGAGCCGCCGCTTCCACCATTGGCGTGCATCACTCCGTTGTTGTTCAGATTATTGGGGGTGCTGACCGCCATGACGATGCCGCCAGCACCGCCGCCACCGCCGTGACCACCATCATACATTCCGATGCCGGGGCCGTTCTGAACCCCATCCGCTCCGTCTCCGCCATCGTTGCCGACAGCACGGAGAGTACCGGTGTTGCCGATGTTCACGGTGTTCGCCATCAGCACGATTGACCCGCCGCTGCCTCCGCCAGCCCCGCTGCCACCGGGGCCTGTTCCCGAGGCTGGAGGTGCTCCATCGTCTCCCCGTCCTCCGTTGGCTGAGATGGTGCCATTCATCCAAATGGTTCGGGCGACCAATTCGATGACTCCGCCACCCTTGCCCCCCTGTGCATCCACGGAGGTCTGCCCATTGGAATTGGTGAAGGTGACATTGCCACCGGATGAACCCGGTTCTGAACCGTTTCCGTAGTTGACTCCGCCCGCTCCGCCGTTGGTGCCACCACCGATGCCACCGCTCGCCCCATGACCAGCACCACCGGCTCCGGGGCTCTTGCCATTGCTGCCCCGCATGGTGGAACCGCCCTGTCCGGTGTTGCCCCATACCATCTCATCGGCGTAGATTCCCGCCCCTTGGTCGATGATGATGGTGTTAGCATAGATTCTGAGCGGGCCACCCTGCACTGTGATTGAGCCGCAGGACAATCCGATGCAGATTATTCTGAAGGTGTCAAAGGAGTAGTTCCCCGCAGCCCACATCGAGTTGAGATGGACCTGTGTGTTGTTGGTTCCGGCATTGGGAACATTTCCACCATAGGTGGTGTTCAGACGGAGGTCGCCACTGGCATCGACGGTGGTCATCGACATGGTCGAATTGGCGGCTAGAGAAATCATTGAATGGGTGTCATTGCTCCACTCACGTAGCCCACCCGCAGTTAGATTCAGTGAAGTTCCATTGATTCGCTGCCCTACCCTATTGGTGATACCACCAACTTCACCGGCTGAGGGATTCAGTGATAGGCTGGTATTGCCGTCTGCAAACTGAGAGGTCGCCCCTTTCGCTGAACCGATATGTGATGACGGCACACCCTCAAGAACAATCTGAGATTCAGACTTCGCATCGTTGTATTTGCCGGCCTCGCCGCCCAGTACGGTCAAGATTGCAGATGTCAACATCAGAAGAGTCATCGCACAGGCGAGGCGGCTTGTCTGCTCGGCCATGAGGCCGAGCGGTTATCCACACCCTATACGGATTGCGCCTTCCCGTCCATTCCGCGTCAGCGCTGAGTGGGGCCGGAAACCGATTCTCGAATCGCTCGCTATCCGCTGGTTCAGCCCTTCTCACAACCGCCACAGGTAGGAGAATCCGGTTAGCACACCACCTGAGGTGGCACAGCCGGCAGAGAACGAATACACAAGCGTGAGAAGTCTGCACAACCCCTGCTCCCATCTGTGGCCGACAGAGGACGAATCCATTAGCGAGATAAATCATTCTTGGGCGAGGTTTCTTACCACTGTCTGTAGTATTCCGCCGTTGTTGTAGTAATCGACTTCAACCGGAGTATCAAGTCTGACCACAGCGGTGAACTGCATGACCTCGCCGTCACTCTTGTGTGCGGTTATGGTCATCTCTGAGAGTGGAACCAATTCCCCGTGTGCAGGAATGTCGTACAACTCAGTTCCGTCTAGCCCTAAAGAACCGGCGTCCTCCCCCTTCAGGAAGGTCAGAGGAAGCACCCCCATACCGACGAGATTGGACCTGTGGATCCTTTCAAAGGATTTTGCGATTACCGCCTTCACCCCTAACAGGAGAGTTCCCTTTGCAGCCCAGTCGCGACTGCTACCAGTGCCGTACTGCTCGCCTGCCAAGACGATGAGTGGAATGCCGCGCGCCTGATACTGCATGCTCGCTTCGAACACCGATGTGACTTCTCCGGTGGGAAAATACATGGTGTATCCACCCTCCGTTCCGGATGCCACCTGATTGCGGATTCGCACATTGGCGAAGGTCCCTCTCATCATCACTTCATGGTTGCCTCTCCTGCTTCCGAATGAATTGAAATCCAACTCTGCCACACCTCTCTCTATGAGATACCTGCCAGCCGGGCCGTCGGGGGGAAAGGCTCCGGCTGGCGAGATGTGGTCGGTGGTCGTTGAATCACCCAACTTCAACAAGACTCTCGCACCCTTTACAGGCATGATATCATCCGCCTTCGCCTTGATTCCCTCGAAAAACGAAGGGAGGCGGATGTAGGTGGATTCATCCTCCCAAGGATAGAGAGCGCTCGCCTCAACTGGAATCTCATTCCAACGAGGCTCGTCAGTCGCGTCGGCATATCTCTCACGGAACATTTCGGGTGAAATCGACTCTGCCATCGTCTCGCGTATCTCTTCGTCGCTCGGCCAGATGTCGGCTAGGAATACATCTCTGCCATCTCCGTCTTGGCCGAGCGAGTCATTCTGGAGGTCGATGTCGAGTGTTCCGGCCAGTGCGTAGGCGACGACAAGAGGAGGTGAGCCGAGGTAACTGCCCTTCACCTTCTGATGGACGCGGCCCTCAAAATTTCTGTTGCCCGAAATGACGCTGCCAACGATGAGGCCGGCATCATCTATCGCCGCTTCGATGTTGGCCGGAAGTGGGCCTGAGTTGCCGATGCAGGTTGTACAGCCATATCCGACGGTATTGAATCCCAACTCGGAGAGAGGCTCCGCCAGCCCTGCCGCCTCGTAATACTCGGTCACGACGCGGCTCCCTGGAGCAAGACTCGGTTTGACCCACGGTTTGATACGCATTCCGCGCCGCACTGCATTCCGCGCCAAAAGTCCAGCAGCAAGCATCACACTCGGATTGGAAGTGTTGGTACACGAAGTGATGGCGGCGATGACAACATCCCCATGTGTAAGGCAATAGTCCTCACCTTCGACTTGCACCTTCAAATCTATTATTGAGGCGTCCAATCCATGCCCCTGATGACCGACAGGTGCGACCAAACTATTCCGCCAATGACTCTGCATGTTGCTCAGGTCAACCCTGTCCTGAGGCCGCTTCGGGCCAGAAAGAGCAGGTTCAACTTCACCTAGATTCAAGGAGAGGCGTGAAGTGAATTGCGGTGTCTTAGAATCAGGCGTCAGAAACATTCCCTGAGCAGTCAGGTATCTCTTGACATTCTCGACATGACCCTCATCCCGACCGGATAGTCGGAGAAATTCCAGAGTCGTCTCGTCAACTGGGAAGAAGCCGCAGGTCGCTCCGTATTCCGGCGCCATATTGGCAATCGTGGCGCGGTCGGGAAGGGTCAGATTCGCCAAACCGTCGCCAAAAAATTCAACAAACTTGCCGACCACACCATGCTCGCGGAGCATCTCAACGATGCGCAGGGTCATGTCAGTCGCGGTCACACCTGCTCTGAGTGAACCCTTCAACTCGAATCCGACGACTTCAGGTAGGAGCATGTAGATGGGTTGCCCCAACATCACCGCCTCCGCCTCTATGCCGCCAACTCCCCAACCGAGAACGCCGAGCCCGTTGACCATCGTGGTATGAGAGTCGGTACCCACAAGTGAGTCACACAACCAGACTCCTTTCTCCTCGCGCGCCACACTCGCCAACCACTCGAGATTGACCTGATGGACTATACCGCGACCGGGAGGGACCACACGAAAATTGTCTAGGCTCTGTTGGCCCCATTTGAGAAACTTGTATCGCTCCATGTTGCGGCGGTACTCGATTTCCATGTTCTGTTTGCGGGCATTGGGGAAGAGACCAGAGACATCGACCTGAACGGAATGGTCGATGACCAAATCGACGGGAATCAGCGGATTGACTTTCGATGGCTCGCCGCCCAATTCCACCATCGCTTCGCGCAGGGCGGCGATGTCGACGACTGCTGGGACTCCGGTGAAATCCTGAAGAATGACTCGGCTGGGCATGAAGGGAATCTCTGAGGGTTTCATCTTGGGGGTCCAGTTGGCGATTCTGCTGACATCCTCGTCGGTGACGAGGAATCCGTCATTGTTGCGGTGAGCCGCTTCGAGAAGCACACGGATTGAGTAGGGAAGGTCTGAGAGGGTGACCCCCCACTCCTGCTCCATTTCCGGCAACGAACTGAGTCTTCCGGCACTTCCGTCACTCAACTCAAACCAAGTTGTCCCACTCATGCATCTCCCCATCATGCGGGGCGAGGGTAAGCCCCTTCAACATCACCCTCAGGGGTGGCTCTGCTCATGCCGGCAGGATGAGGTGCATCTTGGCCACATCGCCATCGATTTCGATGCTGTGGATGTAAGGAGGGTCGTCAGGTTGGTCGCCGCTGGAGGTTGGAACCTCACTCAGTTTGTCGACCAAGGTGATGCCATCTATCTGACTGCCGAGGTATGACGAATCGTCATTCACCTTGCCGAAAACGGTGTGCACATTGTCGAGGTGAGAGGGAGTTGAGTCCTTGTCGACGATAAAGAATTGGCTGCCTCCGGTGTTGGCACCGGAATTCGCCATTGAGAGGATTCCGGGGCCATGAACATAGTTCGGGTGGAACTCGTCTGGCATGGTCCAAGTGGTCATGTCATCCTGATTCCCCTGTCCATACCATATTGCTGAGTAACCGCCCGTTCCGGCGGCAGAGTTCTCAGTGAGTGGATAAGCACCGTTCTCAATGTCGCCGCCCTGAACCATGAATCCATCGATAATCCGGTGGAAGGCGATTCCGTCAAAGCGTCCATTCTGAGCGTGATTCTTGAACGATTCGACGGTCTTCGGAGCAGCCTCGGGATAGAGGTCCAAAACCAATGTTGCATCCCAGTCATCTGAATCCTCGGCGGTCAGACCGAGCGCGGCCTTGATTTCCGGCATGTATTTGATGCTCGTCAGAAGCAACATTCCGACCACGACGATGGCCACCATACCGTATAGCGTCGGGGTGCCGTCATCAACGAGTTTGGGCAGGCCTGAAGTACGTATGCCCATTCCATCCATCTTTGCCTGAAGAGCATTGGATGCACGCCTCGCATCGCGGTGCTTCGCATCCTTCTTCAATGCCGACTGGTAGGCATTGAGTGCCTCACGCAGCATCTTCTTGTTGACCGGTTCGGATTGTTCGGCCAGTGCCTGCTTGGCATCACCGACCAAAGTCCAAGTGTTGGCGTGGTCGGCTTTATCTCCGTGTTCAGTCCATGCGGAGCGGAGTCTGACGAGCGATTCTTGGTAATCTCCTGAGTCTATTAGGCCGCCCGCTTCGCTCCACGCATCCTTCAACCCACTGGGAATCATGAAACCGCGAGAAGCTCCTCATTCATCAATCAAACGGCTTGTAGACGATGATGACAGAAATCAGTTTTCACCATGTTGAACTGTTTGAGCGTTGGCGCGCCGGGGCAGGCGGCGCGCCCCCGCAAGCGTGGTGGTGATGGCTACAACGACTGGCCAACCGAGAGCGACGACGCGCCCCGCGAGCGTGGTGGTGATTCACTACCCATCCATCGATTCCGACAATTCGTGGCTTTGGCGCGCCCCCGCAAGCGTGGTGGTGATTCACTACCCATCCATCGATTCCGACAATTCGTGGCTGAGGTGCGCCCCTGGGAGTGTGGTGGTGATTCACAACCCATCGATTCCGACAATTCGTGGCTTTGGCGCGCCCCCGCAAGCGTGGTGGTGGTTGTGAGAATAGCGCCATGCAGAGCCAAATCAAGACCCACCGGCTGGTGGGTCGGTCAATCAAAGCCGACCACAAAGCGACCTCAGAGATGGTTTGTGGTTCTATGGGATGCACGACACGGAGCAGAGAGCGGAAAGCGCAGACTCATCTTAGCCGTTGATAGAGCGCTTCGACGGCACTCTCAAGGCTCGTCTCATCCTCGACGACCATCATCTCAGAATCGCGGTCGGTAGAGGTGAGTGATACCATCTTCTCCACTTCGGTCCACGAGCCGGTCAGCCCTACCTGTTCGGCAGTTAGCGGCACATCCTCAATGGTAAGAATCTGTACTGGACTCTTTTCGTCAAATCTCGCTTTACGGGTGAAATCCGGGAAGCGAGGCGGCGCGGCTCCGTTCTCAACCGAGATGACTGCGGGGAGCGGGATGGAGACGATTTCAGGGACCCCGTCGCCACCCCGCCAAGCATGAAGCGTGTGGTCATCTGCTAATTCGAGTCTCTCGACATAGGTCGCCTGTTCCCATCCAAGCCATTCGGCGATGCCGGGGGGAACCTGCCCAGTTGACGAGTCAGACGATTCGTCTCCGCAAATAACCATGTCAACATCGCCAAGGTGGTTCACACCGGCAGCGAGTGTTCGCGCTGTCGGATATGTGTCGGCTAGAGCGAAGGCGCGGTCTGATAACAGAATGCACCTATCCGCCCCCATCGCCATGGCGAGATGCAACTCGTTCTCTATGAACGGCGGCCCCATCGATACGAGCGAAACCGCACCCCCATTTCGCTCCACGAACTGCAGCGCCATCTCTAGAGCGTGTTTGTCGGCGGGATTGATTTCACCACGTGCTTCGGCACGATTCAGCGCGCCATTCTCCTCATCAAAGGTCACCTCGTCCATCTTCGGAGTCACCTTCAGACAGACTGCAATGTGGAATCCTTCTCTGCTCACTGGACCACCTCCTCGGCGGCAAACCTCTCCAACAACCTCTCCATGACCTGTTCGAGGGGAGCTACGATTCCTAGGTCAACCGAATTGAAAATCGGTGCTTCGCCATCCGTGTTGATGGAGATGATGGTCTTCGCATCTCTAGTTCCTGTCACATAATGAGATGCACCAGAAATCCCGAGATTGAGCAGGATGTCGGGTCTGACCGACACTCCGGTCTGACCTATCTGTCGCACTCTCGGCAGCAAACCCTTGTCACAAATAGGGCGGGTCGCTCCGAGCACCCCGCCCAAAATCTCCGCCAATTCCTCGGCGGAGCCGAGGTCACCACCACTCCCCAATCCCACCGCGATGACAACATCGGCATCAGGAAGTGGGTCTTTGTCGAGTGTCACCTGTTCAAGCACCTTGGCCGCCAACAGGTTCTCGCCGATTTCAGTTTCAAATCTGATTACTTCTCCCCCATCCTCGCCACCTGAACTAGGTAGTGGGAAGATACCGGGCCTGACCGTTGACATCTGAGGAAATGAATTGGGGCAGGTGATGACTGCCGCCATAGAACCACCGAAACCGGGCACCCACGCCTCGAGTTTACCCTTCTCACTCAAGGCCAACTCCACCGCATCAGCGGTCAATCCGGTGTTCAGTCTGACAGCCAGCCGACCGGCGAGGTCGCGGCCATCACGAGTCGCCCCACAGAGCATGATGGAGGGGTTGTGTCGTTTGACAAGTTCCTCTACAACATGAGAGAAGGGCAGGGTTCTGTAGGTAGTCAATTCGGGGTGTTCGCAAACGATGACCCTGTCCGCACCCCAAGCGAAAAGTTGCGGTATGGAGCCTTCCACCCCTTCCCCAATGAGCACCGCCACGAGTTTCTCATCCAACTGGTCTGCCAACCCTCGCCCTTTGCCGAGAAGTTCCCCGCTAACCTGATGAACCTCGCCATGGCGCACCTCGGCAATGACCCACACATCCTTGGCGCTCATCCCTTCACCCCCATGATTTGTGAGATGTCGGTCTCTTCTGCTGCTTCTCCGCTCTTTAGATATGGAAGCATCTCTGTAACCAGTTCTGTGACCGAGACCTTGTTGGCTCCCTCGACGGAGCGGGTGGAATCCTGAAGCATCTGTACGCAGAATGGACAGGTGGTGACAACGGTGTGGATGTCTTCGGTGACTGCTTCTTGCAGGCGGATGTCACTGAATCGCTCTCCAACTTCGGTTTCAAGCCACATCCTTCCGTTGCCTCCTCCACAGCAGAGAGCGGATTGCGAGTTCTCAGTGAACTCGACCCTGTTAGGTGAGAAGGCATCAAGGAGTCTTCGTGGTTCCTCGTACAAGCCGCTGCCTCGGCCGACGAGACAGGGGTCATGGTAGGCGATGGTGGCGGCCGCTGATTCTCCTGAGAATGAGAGGCGGCCGCTGTCAATCAATTTCGGTAGCACATCGAGATAGTGCCAGGCGTTGAACTTGACGCCGTTGTCTGGGTGACCGCGGAAGGCGGCGACCGCGTGTGGTGACAGACAGATGATGTCTGTCAGTGAATGGGTTGAAAGCAATTCTGTCGTCTCACTCTGCTTCTCTCGCAACCACGCCTCTTCACCTACGCTCTGCAGCAGTTCGCCGGCGAAGGGTTCATCGCTGCCGAGCGTCGTATGAGGAATTCCAGCCATCGTCAGAATCTGTGACATACCTCTTCCTATCGGCCACATCGAACGGTCGGTGGCAACGGCGCTACCGACATGGAGAAGAGTGTTCACACCCTCTGTTTCAGGGGGAGGGAGGTCCAAACCTGAAGCCCACTTGGAGAGGCGAGCCTTTGGCTCACCCAGTGGATTGTTCTCCTCATAACAATTCCATACAGTGGCCACAAGAGCCTCGGGAGCCTCCCGTCTCTGCCATAGTACCGCCCGCATGGCGCGGATGGAATCGACGATGCCGACCTGCCGCGGGCAGGCGCTCTCACACGCTCCACACGCGGTGCACAGCCACAGTTGGTCGGCTGCTCCAGGTACTCCGAGTTGGGCGCTGCGCATCAGTTGTCGCACACCGAGATGTTCCTCTCTGACTAGACCCCAAGGGCAGGTTGCAGTACAGGTTCCACACTGGAAACAGGCACTCATGGCGCCACCGGTGGCGGCGATGAGACGGTCATGCATCTCATCGTCTATCTCACAGACCGTCGGGAGAGTCAAAGTCACAATTTCACCCCCTTGGCAGTGCGAATCGCTTCAGCGGAGGCGGCGACTTCGTCGGCATCCAAGTCGGAGATGTATTCCGAAATCTCCTTCATCTTGGTCGCATAATGGATTCCTTCGCTGGCGGATATCCATTTCAACTGAAGTCTATCGGGGTCGATACCGACACGCCCGAGTTTCCTCTGCCAGCGAGCAAAACGCTTCTCAGTATGATGGTTGGCAGTCAGATAGTGGCAGTCGCCGATGTGACAACCGGTCACAAGCACTGCTCCTGCACCCTTGGCGAAGGCATTCATCACGAATCTCTCATCGATTCTGCCAGAGCACATCACCCTGATGACGCGGGCGGTCGGCGGATACTGCAATTTGGCGATTCCTGCAGTATCAGCGCCGGCGTATGAACACCAGTTGCAGGCGAAGGCGAGAACCTTCTCATGCGCATCCTCGGCTAGTGCGGCGTCAATCTGTGCGAGAACTTGGTCGTCGGTGAACCCAGGCATGGTGATGGCGTCGGTGGGACACTCAGGAGAGCAACCCCCACACCCCTGACAGGCGGCTGAGATGACCTCTGCGAACTTCTCCTCCTTGTGGATGATTATGGCGTCGTAGGGGCATACCTTGGCACACTTCCCACAGGCGATGCATGGGTCTGGGTCTATGATACAGGTGATGGGTTCCTTCTCTATTCGGTCTCTTGAGAGCAGCATTCCCGCCTTGGTGGCTGCTCCGAGTCCCTGCGCGATGGAGTCGCGTATATCCTTGGGCGATTGTACGCTTCCAGCGAGATAGACACCCTGAACTGCAGCCTCAACCGGCCCGAGTTTGGGGTGCATCTCGAGGAGGAATCCCTCGGGGTCACGGGAGAGTTTGAGTTGGTCGGCGACAGCCATCTCTCCCGGCTTGAGTGCTAGACTGAGTACCAATGCGTCGGTTGGAACTGATATTTCAGCAGCGATGGTCTGTTCTTGGAAATGCAGACGCCCGTCCGCATAGGTGATGGCTTCCTGCGGTGACTCATCCTCTGAATACCTGAGGAATTGCACACCACGCCGGCAGGCAACTTCGTAAGCCTCTTCCGCATGTCTTCCGAAGGTGCGGATGTCCTTGGCTACGACTCGCACTCGCTTGCCCTCATCGGTCATCCGAATCGCCTGGTCAATCATGACCTGACAGCAGTATCTAGAACAGCCCCTGCCATCCTGACGCGCTCCGACACAACTGATGATGGAGACATTCTCAGCATCATCCGGTAGCACCGTCGAACCATGTTTATGCCAATCTAGATTGGTCACGACCTCAGGTTTTTCACCGTAGCCGAACTCTGTCGCCTCGTAGACCTCCGCTCCGGTGGCCACGACCACACCACCTACTTCGACGGTCTCTCCGTTGGAAAGGGATGCTTGGAACTGCCCGATATGACCCCCGATGTTCTCCACCACCGTCCCGAGATGGACTTTGGCTCCACTCTCCACCAGTTCATGCGCCAGTTTGGCGACTATCATCGCACCAGTTTTTCCCGACGGGGCGACCTTGTTGAAATGGCGAACCCGCCCACCAAGGTCGCTTGATTTTTCGACGAGATGGGTTTCGATACCCCAACCGGCCAGCCGCGTAGCGGCGGCCATTCCGGCTACGCCGCCACCGATGACCAGAGC
Source organism: uncultured Candidatus Poseidoniales archaeon (assembly GCA_964342465.1). Classification (GTDB taxonomy): domain Archaea; phylum Thermoplasmatota; class Poseidoniia; order Poseidoniales; family Thalassarchaeaceae; genus MGIIb-Q1. Next base: position 15,840 of record CAYFFQ010000005.1, read on the forward strand.
CGCCTGCGTCACAGGCTGCTCGTCGGGAGTGAGTGGTTTGGCCCGTAGGACCGTCTCAAGACCCATCGAGACCATGTCACGCGCTTTGGAATTGGCACCCTCCTTGTCCTTCTTGTGAACCCAAGAGTTGTGATTTCTGAGGTTTGTGAGTTCCATCAAATAGGGATTGAGACCGCCGTTGGCGGCACAGTTCATGAAAGTCTGATTGTGTGTCTTCGGAGAACACGCCCCGACGAGAACACGGGTCAGATTCTTCTCTTTGATGGTCTCGGAAATCGCATCCTGAGTATTTCCAGCGCAAGCGAACATGACCTCCTCGGCGTGGACTATCTTCTCCTTGTTTTCAACGAAACTGACTAGGTCAGGGATGTCTATCGTGCCGGCGATGTTAGACCCGCAGTCGCAGAGAAAGACACCCACCCTCTCTCCCTGTTCCATGTCGACGGATTCAACCTCCGCGGCCTCGGGGAAGGTTCTGACTGTTATATGGTCAAGAGCGCGGGCGGCGGCGGCAGAGCCTTCCGCCACAGAATCGGGTATGTCTTTCGGTCCAGTAGCGCATCCAGCGGAATAGATGCCTCGGATTGCAGTTTCAATCGTATCTCCACCGGTTTCGGGAGTGGCGACAAAGCCATCTTCGTCCACTCCGACCCCGAGTGTTTCACAGAGTTTGTCTGCCCCATTCGAAGGAATGGATGCCTGAGCGAGGACTATCATGTCATAGGGGCGTGAGACGAGACTTCCACTCTCCACCTCCTCGTATTGAAGTTCAAGCGAACCTGGGCCGCCGCCGTTGGGTAGGATTCGCACAGCCGATGGGCGGCCGCGGATGAAGGAAGCGCCGGCTTCCTCGGTTCGTCGATAGAAATCGTCGAAGCCTTTGCCGTAGGCGCGGATGTCCATGTAATGCAGAGAGACTTCTCGGACCCCATGGTCGAGCGCCTGATACGCCTCTTTGATGCTGAACATGCAACAGGTTCTGCTACAATATGGTACGTGGCGCTGGTCGCGTGAACCAGCGCAGAGAACGAAGCCTATCGATTGGGGATGACGTCCGTCTGAAGGGCAGATTATTTCTCCCTGAGTTGGCCCTGCCGCATCAACGAGCCGCTCGAATTCAAGAGCCGATAGAATGTCAGGATGATTTCCGTAGTTGTACTCACTCACCGCAGTCTCGTCGTAAACATCGAATCCGGTGGCTACTATCACGCTGCCAACTCGGCGGACATGGTGGGTCTTGTGTGGAAGTGAAAAATCGATGCAGTCAGGTCCGCATACATCGACACAGCGCGAACACGGGAGGTAGTTTGGAGGGTCATTCAAACATACACTGAGGTCGATGGCGTAGGGTGAGGGAATAGCCTGCGGGAAGGGTGTGTAAATCGCCTTGCGGGTCATCAATCCCTCGTCAAACTCATTCGGATTAGTCTGAGGACACGCCTCACTACAGAGGTCACAGCGGGTACAGGCGTCGGTGACAAATCCCTGTTTTTGTTCAATCCCAACAGTAAAGTCTCCCGCTTCACCCTCAATAGAGGTGACCTCGGCCTGTTGGAGAATCTCAATGTTCGGATGAGCGGAAACATCGCTCATCTTGGGGGCTTCGATACATAGTGAGCAGTCGAGGGTCGGGAAATTCTTGTCCAATGCAGCCATCTTGCCACCGATGGAGACCTGACGCTCAACCAGCACAACCTTGGAACCGGCTTCAGCCGAGTCCAACGCCGCCTGAATGCCGGTGATGCCACCGCCGATGACGAGGATGGTGTCGCTCAAACGACCCCCTCCATGGGAGAGATTGCAGCCATCCTCTCGGCGAGCCGGCCAGGGTTGCCATCATTCCCGTTGGCCGCCAGCCATTCCTTGCCGCAATTCTCACCGGCGATGAAGCACGCCTCGTTCTCTGCTCGTTTGCTGGCTGGGACTGCGGCGAGAATCGTTTGCAGCAGTATTTCCCTCGGCAGTAGCGGTAGAAGTGCGTATGAGGCACCGAGAAGCACGACATTGGCAGCCCGTTTGACTCCATGTTCCTCAGCCATCGAAATGGCCGGCACCGGAACTTTCACAACATCATCGGCTGCACTGACTGGCGATACCAGTTCAGCCTCATGGATGACGACGGAACCGGATGTCATGAACTCCTCATTGCGGTTCCAGCCGTCTTGAGAAAAACAGACCAACAGGTCGGGCTCAGTGACCACGGGAAAACCGACACAAGAGGGGTGAAGGGCTAGGTCTGCACGGCTCCACCCACCCTGAATCTCAGGTCCGTAGTACTCGGTCATCGCCCCGTCCCAACCGGACTTTTCTACTGCGGCTTTTCCAAACACCTTGGCGAGAGTGATGACACCTTGACCACCGAAACCTGCGAAACGCATGTCTACTCTTCCTGTCAATTGCCCGCCTCCTTGGAAAGTATCGCCTCTCGCATCAATTCGTAGTTGTCATGCCAAGTCGCCTTCGCCTCGTTGCGGAAGTTCCCGACAACGATGGGTCCGGGATTGGTCAGGTCTACTGTGACCCCAGATAGTTCCACATCGTGGTTGATGACGCTGTCTCTGCGGAAGGTGGCCAACTCCTCCCCAGCGGAGGCGAAGTCGTTGCGTTTACCGTACCCCGGCCAACAGGGTGAGACCACCTCGATGAAGGAGAATCCATTGTGCTGCATCGCATCAGAAATTGCCTGTGAGAGTTGGGGGACATGCATCGTCGTCCATCTCGAGATGAAGGTTGCACCAAGACCTGCGGCCAGTGCCGGGAGGTTGAATGTGCCTTCTGGATTACCGACTGGGGAAGTGCTCGAAATCGCTCCCGATGGTGTTGTAGCAGCCATCTGACCACCGGTCATGCCGTAGATGAAATTGTTGATGCAGATGACCGTCATGTCGATGTTTCTCCGCGCCGCGTGAATGAAGTGATTCCCGCCGATACTGAATATGTCACCGTCTCCCGAAAATACGGTGACCGTCATATCTGGTCGAGCGACCTTGACCCCTGTGGCGAAAGGAATAGCTCGGCCGTGTGTCGTGTGGTAAGAGTCGAGGTCAATGTATCCAACCGAGCGGGCGCTGCATCCTATACCGGCAACGAGAACATGCTCATCCAAGGGAATCCCGCTAGAATCAAGAGCATTGCTGAATGCGGTGAGAGCATTTCCAAGTCCGCAACCGGGGCACCAGATGTGAGGAATGCGGTCACTCCTCAGGTGGCGGTCTCGCGGATGTCTTCCCGGCGGCAACGGTTTCTCCACCTCACTCATTGGACAATCCCTCCTCCTCCATCGCCGCCCTCATCCTATCTGCGACTTCCTCGGGCGGCGGTAATCGGCCCGGTGTGGAAGGAATACTGATGACTGGACAACTCGCGTTCTCACGAACCGGATGGACATACTGACCGTAGTTGATTTCGGCCACCATCATCATCGACAATTTCTCACTTAGTTCTGAGATATATTGAGCCGGTTCGGGCCATAGAATACGCGGCCGAAGCATCCCAATCCTCCAACCCTCGGACCTGAGGATATTGACCGCTTCGAGGGTGGATGTGCTCATCGAGCCGAAGGAGACGACAACAATGTCAGCCCCCTCTATGTCATGTTCAACCACATCAAACAGGCGAGGATGTTCGAATTTCGCCAACATTCTGTGCATCAGCGCATCGTGAGCATCAGCGTGGATGACGGGATATCCCCGCTCATCATGTGTCAGACCGGTGACATGTACACAATGCCCTTCCCCAGCATTGACCATAGGAGGGACCAGCCCCTGTGATGTATCAAAGGGCAGCCCCTTGCCACCCTCAGACACCGGTGCGGCCAGCCTCCTCTTCACCACCTCAAGTTGGTCGGCGGGGGGAATAGTCACCTTGGCTGTCGAATGACCGACTATCTGGTCTGAAAGAACCAGTACAGGTGTGCGGAACATCTCTGAGAGATTGAACGCCTCAAATGTTAGGTCGAACATCTCTTGAGCATTGGCAGGCGCGAGGACGATGGCTTTCATGTCGCCGTGTGAACCCCAACGCGCCTGCATCACATCGCCTTGGCCGACGAGCGTCGGCATTCCGGTGGACGGCCCACCTCTCTGAACCTGAACGATGACGGTGGGCGTTTCGGTGAAGAATCCCAACCCATAGTTCTCCAGCATCAGTGAAAAACCGGGTCCACTGGTGGAAGTCATGGACGGAATGCCAGCGTTTGAGGCTCCGAGAATCGAGGCGATTGAAGCGATTTCATCCTCCATCTGGATGAAGTGGCCACCAGCGGCGGGGAGTCTTTCAGCCATGCGAATCGCAACTTCGGTTGCCGGCGTGATTGGATAGGCTCCAAAGAAGCGGCAACCCGCAGCAAGCCCGCCTTCAGCAGCGGCGAAATCGCCCTTCATGAAGTGGGTTCCTTCCAGCACTCCGATGGGGTCGGCTGATTCGGTCTGAGGGTCGGGCCATGCCGATTCGGATTCCTTCACCACACTCATCCCAACACCTCCAGTTCGTCACCATCCGCCAATTGACGACCGTTGACGGATGCCAACAACTCAGCCGCAAGAGTAGCATCAGCAACTACACCGCTGAACTCTTCAGGAATCGCTTGATACGGTACGGTGTAGATGGCGTAGTCTGGGCAGATTCTACTGCACATCCCACAATCGACGCAGTCAGCCTCCTTACCCTCAATAACGAGAGGGAAACGATACCCTTTGGAGTTCCTCTCGCTGGATATGCCGAGAACATCGACGGGGCAGTAGTCCCAACAATATCCACATTCCTTGCAACGGTCTTTGATGAGTAGAACAATTCCCACTGGCCTCTTCACTCTGTCCGCATCAACTGGGGTTCGCCCTTCCCACATACCCGTGACCAATGAGGTGGTCGCTTGAACCACTTTTGAAGGATATCCCGAAGAGGTTCCCCACCAACCGCGAGGGAAGTACTCGCACTACCCACTATCGCCTCTGTTCTTTACACCTGTTCGCCCGACAGGTCTGTCTTCTGAGTAATTCACTCCAAATCAGTTGATTTTGCCGATAATTAACAGTTTTCAGTCTTTACGGAGGTGTCTGCAAACGATTGACGAAGGCGTGATCTCCGCTGACGATACGGGTGGTGAAAACGGTATCTGAGCTGACAAATGAAATCATTGAATACCCATACCTTCAAAGAGTGTATGCTTGACGCTTTGAGGCAACGAGAGGCTAATGGTGCAGAGGGCTCTTATCACCATCTGAGAATCCGAAGTTCACGGACGCCGAATGAGGGGATTTACGAGAGATGGACAACATCGTCAACGATTTCACAATAAACATCGCTACAGCGAATGGGACCGGCTCCCAATCCGCCAACCTGATTCTGCTGGAGGCCCTGCTCAAAATGGGGGTTCCTGCCAGTGGCAAGAACCTCTTCCCATCCAACATATCCGGACTGCCTACATGGTACTTCATTCGGGTCTCAAAGGATGGGTATCAGGCGCCGGGTGACACGACTCACATACAGGTTTTGATGAACAAGAAGACTTGGGATGATGACATCGAAAAACTTGCTTCTGGGAGTGTCGTCATCTACAACACCGATGTCAGGATGCCGGTTGAGAGAGATGACCTCATTCTTTACCCACTTCCGATGACGAAATTAGCGCGCGGATTAAACGCCAAACTGGCGAGGATGATTGCCAACATGGTCTATGTGGGTGCGCTCGCTGAACTCCTTGATATGAACCAAAAAGTATTGGAAATCGCTGTCGCTAAACAGTTCGGCGCGAAGGCGAAGGCGATTGAACTCAATGTCCAAGCGATTTTGCTAGGGCGACAATATGTTGCAGAAAACCTGACCAAAACCGACCCCTATATCCTTGAAGGGGGCGAACATGATGAAAATAGGTTCATCATCGATGGCAACGAAGCCATCGCCCTCGGCTCACTATTCGGTGGGGTGACGTTGCTCTCATGGTATCCCATCACGCCATCTACCTCGATTGCCGAGAACATCATCTCCTATATCCCTCGTCTACGGTCGGATGCTGACGGCAAACCGACCTGCGCCGTAATCCAGACTGAGGATGAACTGGCCGCCGCCGGCATGGTGGTAGGTGCCGGTTGGGCCGGCGGCAGAGGGATGACGTGTACGTCAGGGCCAGGCATCTCACTGATGTCAGAGTTCGTCGGCCTCGCCTACTTCGCCGAGGTCCCCGGCGTCATCTGGGATGTCAACAGAGGCGGACCATCGACTGGTCTTCCCACGCGCACCCAACAGGGAGACCTCTCCATGCTCTATGAAGCGAGTCACGGAGACACACAGCACATCGTACTCATCCCTGGAACCGTGGAGGAGTGTTTTGAGTTCGGATGGCGCGCTTTTGACATCGCCGAGAGGTACCAGACCATCGTATTCGGGTTTTCAGACCTCGACCTTGGAATGAATAGATGGGTATGCAATGGGTTTGACTACCCTGAAGAGATGGACCGAGGAAAGGTTCTCCGTTCTCAGGCGGAACTTGAAGCCTTTGAGAACTATGGTAGATACCGAGATGTGGACGGAGATGGAATCTGCTACCGAACTCTACCGGGAAGCGGACTTGACCCTGTCCTCTACCGAGGAACTGGGAGAGATGAAGACGGAACCTATTCCGAGAACCCACAGGTGTATGTAGCGAACATGGCGAGACTGAAGAGGAAAATCGAGGGGTCACGAACCACCACACCACAACCCATCATCCGTGAGGAAGAAGAGAAACAGGTTGGAATCATCTATTACGGAAGCATGGAAAACACCATTCAGGAGATTGACGACATCCTTGAATCAACAGGTCTCAAAGTGAGTCAGTGCAGGGTGCGCTCCCTACCTCTTTCTCCAGTCGTCGAGGATTTCGTGGCCAACCATGATTGCAACATCGTGTTGGAAATAAACCGTGATGGGCAGTTGCATGGAATCATGCGCAGGGAATTGCCCGTCGAACTGACCGCGAAAATTCACAGCGTCTCCTACTCCGATGGCATCCCACCTCGCGCTCGAATGTATGCTGATATGGTCTGCGAGAAACTCCAAGAAGTTGGGAAATACTCCTCCGAAGAGGTGGTTTCATGAAGTTGAATCGTGATGACGACCCTGCGGATTCATCCATTTACTGTTCACCACAGACAAATGGGGGGGTGATTCATTGAAGTTGAATGTTCTAGACCTGCCAAAAGATGATTACAATGGCGGAGTGTCCTCGCTCTGCCCTGGATGTGGTCATGACCAGATCTCAAAGGTAATCATTGAGGCGGCTTGGGAGAGTGGCATCCCGCCGCAGAAAATAGCCAAGATGAGCGGAATCGGTTGCTCATCCAAGACTCCTGCCTATTTCCTCAAACATTCACATGGATTCAACACGGTACATGGCAGAATGCCGACCGTGACAACCGGAGCAAATCTAACCAACCGCTCTCTCCAATTCATCGCCGTCTCCGGTGACGGCGATACTGCAGCGATTGGAATCAGCCATTTCATCCACGCCATCAGACGAAATCTCGACATGGTTTACATCATTGAGAACAACGGAGTCTATGGACTCACCAAGGGCCAGTACTCACCTACAGTAGAGAAGGGTTCACAGAAGCGAAAATCGCCGAAAAACGAACGACCTCAAATCGACCTCTGTGCCATGGCCATCAATCTCGGCTGTACCTTCGTAGCACGCTCATTTTCCGGCTCCAAGAAGCAATTGACCGCGCTGATGAAAGCGGCCATGAGCCATCGCGGAACTGCGATAATTGATGTCATCTCGCCCTGTGTCACTTTCAACAACAATGATGAGTCATTCAAGTCGTATGGGTATGTGAAAGACCATCAAACAGAACTTCACGCCTACGATTACATCCCGAAATTCAAGCCGATTACAGAAGTGGAAGTCCCTGAAGGCGAATACCGCGACATCACGCTCTTCGATGGAAGCACCCTCAGATTGGAGACGATTGGCGAAGAACACGACCCCAGTGATGCTGTCGCTGCACTCTCCCACATCCACCACGCTGAAGCTGACCACAGACATGTGACCGGTCTGCTCTACTATGACCCGACGCGCAAGACTCTCGACGAACAGAAGAACCTGCCCGACAAACCTCTCTCTCTGATGAGTGACGATGAGATTCGCCCGAGCGAGAAAGACCTAGAGGACCTGCTCGCCGACTTCCGCGCTTAGACCGAAATGCCCCCCACCTACGCGGAGCACCCTCGGCCACACGATGGCCGCTGGACATGGAGACATCGAGATGGCCCCCCCGCCTACCACCCTCACAACTCTCGCCCTCAGGGCGCATCGAAAGAGGGGGGGTGCCGACTCCCACGCACCCCTGCCTACCGACTTACACCCTTAGGACGCATTGAAAGAGGGGAGCCCGCCCTTCTCCCCTCATGCAAGAGGTGGTGACCATCGGTCACGCGATGCGTTCAGGCGAGGTGGCACACACCTCCCAAGTGCCAAAACTAGGACTCGGAACATTTCTGATGAGCAGGCAAGGCGAATGCAGAGATGCCGTCCTGCACGCCATTGGCGTTGGCTATCGACATATCGATACAGCGATGGCTTATGAAAATGAACACGAAGTCGGAGAGGCGATCGCCACGGCGATTTCGGAAGGAATAGTCACCCGAGCAGAGTTGTTCGTGACTACCAAGTTGCGCAGACCTCACGCGGTCGGACGGGCAGAAGCGATGATGCGGTGTAGGCAATCTCTAGAAAACCTCGGGTTGGATTATGTCGACCTTTACCTAGTCCATGCGCCCCCGAAAGACCCCTACCACCGCAAACCGACATGGCAGGGAATGGAGGATTGCCTTGATGAGGGACTTACTCGCGCTATCGGAGTTTCCAACTATGGAGCACACCATCTTGACAAGATGAGGAGTTATGCTACCTACATGCCAGCGGTCAACCAGATTGAGGTTCATCCGTGGCTGCAGAGAGATGCTCTTCGTGCTGCTACTGAAGCAGTTGGAGCGGCGGTGATGGCCTACTCTCCGCTTGCTCGAGGACACAAAGTGGGAGATGAAAAATTAGTGAAAATCGCTGCGGGATTGGGGTTCACACCGGCACAAGTCGCCATCAAATGGTGCTTGGACGCAGACTGCATAACTGTCCCAAAATCAAGCAACCAGAGCAGAATCGAGGAAAACCTCGCATCTCTCAAGATAGACCTCACCTCTGTCAGTGAGAGGCTCAAAGAGTTGGATGTTCACTATATCTCGGGATGGGACCCAACTTCAGAACCGTGAATGAAAAATGGTGAATGAGTTAGGAAATGACCTTGGAGGATGAAAAATGGAGTGGTATTGGTGGGCGGCGATAATCCTCGCCCTGATAATAATCCTTCCTGACCCCATCGGTTGGGCCATCGGGCTGGCGCTTGACCGCTTCTTCAATGAGTTCGAGGACTCCGACAAGGATGTGGCTGGGTCACGCAAGAGTGAGATGAAGGAAAACGGTGCATTCAGAGATTTTTCCGATGTAGATGGAATGCCAGAGACCGACGATTAGTCTTCAAACTGCAAAACAGATGGGAAGATTTGGGAAACATCGATTTGAAAATCGGTCTGTTCCGCGTAATTGAAAAGAAAAATCAGACCTTCGGCCCTATCATCCGTAATCAGAGATGGAGCCACAGTCAAAATGTGGGAGGATAATGCAGTGAGGTAGCCCCTCAGAGAGACGAATCCTCGACCTTGACTGACCACATCACCGACCATCGAAGGAAGGTCGAGGACGCGAAGCATCTCTGATGCTGATGCGCTTTCGAATCTGGGAGAAAGAAAGCAGTGAGGTAGCCCCTCCCAGATGCGAATCCTCGACCTGGACTGACCACATCATCAAGCATCGAAGGAAGGTCGAGGACGCGAAGCATCTCTGATGCTGATGCGCTTTCGAAT
>CAYFFQ010000005.1:25833-64347 GCA_964342465.1 uncultured Candidatus Poseidoniales archaeon
CTGATGCGCTTTCGAATCTGGGAGAAAGAAAGCAGTGAGGTAGCCCCTCCCAGATTCGAACTGGGGTCCTATGATCCAGAGTCACAGATGATGGACCGCTACACTAAGGGGCTGGTAGCCGTGCGACAACCCCCCATTATTTCAAGCAAACTCATATCAGGCGATAGGCGTATTTTGAGACCCACCCGACCATCAACAGAATCATGAACCAAGCGAGTGATATCCTCCCAATTCCCCTGACGATGGCCTTTCTTCTCTTCTCCTTTTCAACCTCCTCAAGAAGTGGGGCTATCGGGTCTATCCGGCTCATCCTGTATGGCGATGCGGGCCAACGGTTTGAAGGCGTGGGTGCTGTGGGCCTCTTCAGGGAAAGAAATGAGTGAGATTCCACAAGGTTACGATGGGGCGGCGGCGAAACCGGCGAAAATCCGCCAATCTGCATCGATAGTGACCACCAGAGATGGAGGCTCTGGAATCGAGATTCTGTTCTGTCACCGCGTCTCAGAGATGCCTTCATTTCCTGATTTCTGGGCCTTTCCCGGCGGCGGTGTGACTCGATTTGATATTGCCGCCGCAGAATCTCTCGCCTGCCTCACCCCTGACGATGAAGGAGCGGCATTAGCATGTCTGCTGCGAGAGATGGTGGAAGAGGTTGGATGGGCACCAACTGCCGATGGTCTAGTCTCAGTCTGCGGGAAAAATCGTGAGGATGTGGTCGAAGACGGAAAGAGATGGCACCCACTTGTCAAGGCCGGTGTGTTTCCTTGCGACACCGCCAAATTCTCGATAATCTCTGTGCGTACAACTCCTCCACTCGCTCCTTTGCGTTTTGAAAATCGGTTCTTCCACCTGCACGACCCCTCGCCTCCTGAACCGACCCTACCGCACGGCAGAAGTGAGTTCGACGACATGCGCTGGCTCACACCGGTTGCGGCTCTCGCCGCTTGGAGCGATTCTGAGATGCGCCTCCCACCCCCTCAGGTGACTCTGTTGCGCGACCTGATTGTCGCCCTTGATGAAGCCGAAGGAGACATCAAGGTCGCTGTCGCTTCCCTCGCTGCCGACCCGCCGAGTGGAGAGCACCGTATCGAGTTCGCCCCCGGAGTCGAGTGCGTTCCACTCCCGACCACCACTCTGCCCCCAGCCACCCACACGAACTGCTACATTCTCGGACATACCGGCGGTGACCACATCGTTGTGGACCCCGCCGCAAGGACTCCTGAAGGTTTGTCATATCTTGATGAAAAAATCGCTGCCGCCCTCAACGCCGGTGGAAAGATTATCGCCACTCTCTTCACCCACCGCCACCCCGACCACATTGGCGACTTGGCAGCGATTTCGAAGATCTATCAAGCCCCAATAATCGCAACTGCCGAAACCCATGCGGTCATCCCCCCATGTGACACAGACAAAATCTTGGTCGACGGTGATGTTCTTACCCTTGACCACCCCGAAAAACCCACAACTTGGAAGGTTCTTGTGACCCCCGGTCACTGCTCAGGGCACATCTGTCTAGAGAGTGAAGTGGGTATTGTCAGCGGTGATATGGCCGTCATGGTAGGGACTATTCTCGTACCGCCGGAAAGTGGAGACATGGACCTCTACATCGCCAGTCTTGAGAGGTTGCGCGACCGTGGACCACCTATTCTCTTCCCCTCGCACGGCCCACTCTCTCCGAACCCAGAGAGATTGTTGAGTCACTACATCAACCACCGGAAAGCGCGCCATGAAAAAGTGCTGAATGCGGTGAAAAATGGACTTACCAAGCCGACTGATATCGCTGAGTTCGCCTACGAAGATACCCCCGATGCCCACCCATTTCTGAAGGTCGACCAGACTCTCGCTCACCTCTATGCTCACCACCGTTCCCGTCATATTACAGAGAATGGTGGGGAATGGCAAATCATTTCATCATGATGGGGCGAAGGTTCATTTCAGATAGCCCAGCATCGGAATCCATGGAGCCATTGTCGATTGGTGGAATCGTTGTTGCGATTCTCGTTGTGCTTTGGTATGTCAGCACATATAATCGTCTCATCAGAATGAGAAATGAGTGCGATAGAGCGTGGTCGAACATCGATGTTCTGCTGCAACAACGATATGACATGCTACCTAACCTTGTCAACACGGTGAAAGGGTACGCCGAGCATGAATCTAACATCTTTGAAGAATTTGCCAAGGCTCGTCAGATGGCGAGTAGTGCGCGGGCGAGTGGTGATGTCAGTGGAGTCGCCCGCGCTGAAGGCTTGCTCTCAAGCATCATGCCACAAATCTATGCAGTAGCAGAACAATATCCAGAGTTGAAGGCGAATGAGAATTTCCTCAATTTACAGAACGAAATAGTGAGCATTGAGAATCAAGTGGCTGACCGGCGCGAGTTCTTCAACTCGGCCGTCACCAACTGGAACACGGCTATCGAGGTGATTCCGGCCAACTTCGTCGCTGGCAGCATGGGCGCACAGCGCAAGGACACATTCGAAGTCCAAGCGGTAGAGGTTCGCTCAGCCCCGAAGGTCGATTTCTGAGAACCACTAATCAAATCAGGAGACGAGGCCACCTAACCTACCTGCAACATCGGCGATACTCTCAGGGTTTGCCTCTTTCCAAGATTTGGAAATCACAACCCTCCCAATCACCGTGCATCCGAGATAGCCGAACTGCATGCGCATGGCGGTAATGGCGTATTCCCCTCCACCTCCCGAAGCAGAGGCGAGAGCGACTGGTGTACCATTGAAGAGAGCACGAAACTCTTCACCCTCTTTCGAGAGCCAAGCAACGGTGTTCGATAGTGTGACAGGAGTCAAGCCATTGTACTCTGGTGCGCAGACGACCCAGCCGTCGGCCGAACCAAGCCTCTCCATCAACTCCGACATCCCCGCCAGTGGCGTCTCTTCGGTGGCTGCCTTCGGTGTAAAAAGTGGAAACTCCAATTCACAGAGGTCCACAATATCAGCCTCAATCCCGAGAGATTTTATTTCTGCAGCAAATTTCTCAGCCAATTCCATGTTCTTGCCGGTTGAAGCCGCCCAAATCGCAATCTTCGCCATGTATGAAAGTCAAACCCTCCGACTTTTCAACCATTGTCTCAAAACTTCTCGCGGAATTGCCGATTGACATTTCTTCAATCAGTTCATCGATGCACAATACGCTTGTGGGTCACTTGGAATCATCTGTTTCGGCATAGGGTCAAATGAGCAAGAATGAGGAGAAAAGTGCCAAAGTGGGGATGACCAGCAACTCGAATTGGCTCTTCATATCATCGAGATTCGTCAACTCCGTTCCTTTGACCAAGCGCGCCTTGAAACCAGGGGAATCTTCCCCGACCACCTCAAGAAGTGAGTTCTGAATCGTCTTGTCAACCGACTTTTCGCGCTCCAGCGATTCTTTTTTTCTCGATTGTGCATCGCCCATGACATAACATGGGTCCAGCATTCTCAACCCCCAAAGTGTCCACCTGTGCCTCCGCACATCACCGGAAGTTGCGAGTCTCCAGAGTAGGTCGCGCGCCTGAAGTGAATGAGCACACTCCCAACGGGCTAGGCGCGGGCCCAAATCTTGTCGGGAAAATGTGTGAGGATGAGTCAACACCCCTCCTGTCCCATCATGAACGAGGAATGGATGCCCACCGGCATCGGAACGGACGGGTTCCCACGAACAGACCGTTCTGGTCGTACGCCTCCCCTTGGAATCAGTCGTCGTCACCTTTCTGCAACGATAGACTTCGTAGGACCATGACCACGCGTTGAGGTTGTCAACACTTTTTGATGGGTCGTGGTCGACTATCACTGTCGGTGGCGGCTCGACCCACGGGCGAGCCTGACCGACCAGTTCGACTGCGCCGACTGCCATCGAGCGGATGTTTGAGGTCGGCGTGTCCTGCATCGCCTCCCCCTTCTTCCAGATGAAAGCCGAGGCAAACAACCAGACAGTGGAAACTACGACCAGTATCATGGAGAGAGAAATGGCACTCTCGAAGTTCGGTTCGGATGATGCTAGGAGTGCAGCGCCCGCGGCGGTTGCGAATGCAAGTGAAGAAAAAAGTCCATAATTGGAGATTGTCGGCGGTTTTGGCGTCCCAATTTTGTTTGGGTGTTCGGCGATGAGTTGGGCCGATTTATCGGCAGAATAGGGGTTGCTCCCCCACTCGGACTTCGGTGGTGGTGGGAAAATCCAATCGCGGTCACCAGAACCCCTTCTCTCAACCGTTGAAGTATTCCAAAAACTCAACAACTCGATGCCGACCTCTTCCTGAGCAAGTGCTAATTCTCCCCCTCGGAGGCGTTGTCGGATTAGCTCCAACTTCTTTTCCAGCGGTGACTTCGAGCCTACCGCCAATACGACAAATCCGACAACGATTGCAAGGATTCCACCTTGAAGAAAATAGAAACTGCCAACCCCTATCAAAATAATTGACAAAAATAGCACCAGAAACGGAGGAAGTGTAAGACCAAACATCCCACCATTCAATTCTTCGATGGTTCCAGCCGCCGCAAAGACACCATCTCCATCGGCCCCATCTCCGGCCCCATTTCCATCGGCCCCATCTCCAGACCCATCTCCGGTCCCATCTCCAGCCGCCGCAAAGACGCCATCTCTGAGAATCTCACCCGCCACCCCCTCACCGGATTGGGAAGGCGGAGCCATGCCGCCCCTAACCTGCCACATCGGATGATTGTTGCCCATCACCCTCCTACCCAGCGGAGGGATTGATGAAGGGCGCACACCCGCTGACAAATAGGCGAGATGTGCGCGAGTAGTCACCAAGATGAGGTGAGGTGAAAATGAAGAGGCAGATGAGCAGTTTCGATGTGGCCCGAATTGTCACCGAGTTGCAACCCTACATCGGAGCGCGGGCGCGCAAGGCGTATCACCCGCATTGGGAGCAGGTCGTTCTGCGGCTCAACCCAAAGGAAGTACCTTCACTTGACCTCGTGATTGTCCGAGGCAAGAGAACCTATCTCTCGCGGCGCGACAGGCCGATGCCACCCAATCCCTCTTCGTTCTCGATGTTGTTGCGAAAGCACCTGATGAACAGCCGACTCAATGCGGTGAGGCAACACGCCTTTGACCGAATCATCTCACTTGATTTCGACACTCGCGACGGTATCAAAACACTCGTTGTCGAGATGTTTCGTGATGGAAATGTACTGCTGCTTGACCCCGAGGGGGTCATCATACAACCTCTGACCAATGTCAAGTATGCAAAACGGACTCTAAAAAGGGGTGAAAAATACGAGTTTCCACCAACTCAGATTGACCCGAGGGATTTGACAAAGCCGGCTCTGGCGGAGATGTTGGCGGAAAGTGATGCTGATATTGTGAGGACATTGGCGAGCAGGGCAAACCTTGCTGGCGACTATGCAGAGGCAGCGTGTCATCTCGCAGGAATCGCTGCCGATGAAGCAGCATCGAACCTCAACGATGAACAGGTGAGCACTCTCATATCTTCCCTCCGAGAATTGACTGGGAAACTAGTCAGTGTGGGCGGTGGATGGTTGCTTCTTGACAAGGATGCCGAAGAAAAATTGGATGAAGCGGGAGTAAATCCACTCGCTCGCGACCAAGTTTTCGAAGAACGGACGAGAGTAGCACTACCCTTCCTGCTGCCTCAAAGTGACGATGTTCTGGCCGTTGAGTTTCCTACTCTCGCCGAGGCGGTGAATGCTTGGAAAGGCGGCTGGGATGCGACTGCCACCGCCCGTCGTGCTGAAGAGAAGAGAGCGAAAATGGTGGATGAGAGAAAACAGCACGACGAAGGCAGCGCACTGGAACGCCGCCTCGCCCAACAGGAGAAGGCGATAACCGGTTTTGAGGCGAAGGCGGCATCGCAACAGGCACTCGGAATCTCAATTCAAGACAATTGGAATCATGTTGACACACTGATATCTCAGACCCTATCGGCGATAGAATCAGAAGGTTGGGACAATATCAGAAAAAAGGTACGAACAATCGAATGGATTGAATCCCTCGACCCAGCCACGCGCACGATGAAGGCTTATCTCCCTGACGAGGAGGGAGAGCCTGACCAGCGAATAGAAATCCATCTTGACCAAACGGTTCACCAAAATGCCCAGCGCTACTTCGAGGCTGGTCGCAAACAGAAAGAAAAGATGTCTGGCGCCAAGAAGGCAATTGCAGAGACTCGCGCCAAGATAGCAAGCGGCGCAAAGAGACGAGCGAAGGCGGAGGCAGCTGGAAAACTGCATATCACCAAGCGAAGCAAACAACTCTGGGTGGAGAAACACAGGTGGGGAATCGTCGGTTCTGGCCACCTCATTTTGGGGGGGAAGGACGCTCGCGGGAACGACGCGGTTGTGAACAAATACCTGAAGCGGGAAGACCTCTATTTCCACGCCGACCTACACGGTGCACCCTCATGCGCTCTGAAACTCAAAGAGGGGTTGGAGATAGACCCACATCCACTCCCTGGATTACCAGAAGGGGTCCCTTCCCTTCGATTGACTCAGACTTTCGACGGTGAAGAGGGTGGGGATGGCACGACAGATGGATTTAGTGAATCCACTCTGCAGGAGGCGGCGGCATTGGCTGTAGTTTGGAGTCGCGGCTGGTCGGGCGGTGGCGCCGCTGCCACTGCATACTGGGTTGAGCCACCGCAGGTCAGCAAAACCGCAGAAACAGGTGAGGCACTTGCTCGTGGCGCATGGATAGTGCGAGGGAAGCGCAACTGGTTGCGCGACCTGAAGATGGAACTTACCATGGGAATGGCACTCATTAACGGCATTCCACTACCACTGACCGGTTCCCATACTGCCGTCACCAAATGGTGTGAAAGGTGGGCTAGAATTGCCCCTGGGACGACCAAGAAAGAGGCGATGGCAAACATGATTGCCAGAGAAACCGGACTAGTTCAAGACGATGTGCTCGCAGCCCTGCCACCGGGAAACATGCAGGTCATCGAAGACCACGGAATGCTCGCCCAAAGAGGCGTCTGATGATTCAGGCATCAGGAAAGTATCTCTGACAATCTGCCCTTGTCGGCGGCTTTGCGAATACATCTCGCTATTCGCCTGCCCACACTCATGTCTGACTCGTTGATGTTCATGTAGGGAGAGCCGCCGATACTGACATTGCTGCCAGCAACTATGCGCGCACTGACCTCGAACACCCGGAACTCCAGTTTGTCGGTGACGATACACTCGAGGCAGAACGGCCCTATCATTCCACGCGCACCCTCCTCCAACTCTAGAGAGGCAGCTACTGCACCCTCCCCAAGACGGAATGCTTCGGGAAGAAGTGATTCACGCAACACGACTTCGGCATTTCCGGTGACCACGAAAGATGGTTCCAACCCCATGTCTCTGAGGTCTCTCAATGAGCCCAACTTGTAGAACTCGTCCACATTCGCCTCGTCTCTTCGGTCTATGGTGAGCAACTCGAGCCTGCCTATTTCCTGCCCTTCTCTTGATTTCATGCCTTCGACCTGATAACCGTCATCACAGACTGGGTCATAGAAGAACTGCATGTAGTAGCGGGTACCCAAGATGTATTCTTGGATTGTGAAATCCTCTTCCAAGTCGACATTTCGCCGGAAATCTCTGAAATTTCTGGCGACAAAATAGCCCCTGCCACCTTTTGCGCCTGCATACTTGACGATGACTGGGCCATCTATGTCGTGTGGGTCATCGATGACTTTGGGCATCGTGCAACCGCCCAACTCCAGCCATTCTCTCTGCGTGTCTCTGCCTGATTCCCACTTGAGAATGCGACGGTTGCCAAATGTTGGGACTGCCAAGGCGATGAAATTGTCAGCGCCGAGATATTCCACCAGTGAGCCGTGTGGTATGATGACGACATTTCTCTCTCTGAACCACTCGGCGTAGTCCAACATCTGCTTGTAGTCGTCGAGCATCAGCCACTCGTCTGGTTCGGCTCCCGGAAACGCCTTGAAGAACTTGCGCCGACCCTCGCCGACAGCGATTCCAAGCGTTCGGAAACCTTCAGCCCTTGCACCGTGAAGAATCTGAAGGGCCGAATGAGAAGCGACGCAACCAACCGTGATTTCGTCGGGATTGTATGAGGAGAGCCACTCCGCCAACAGCCCCGCCGTGTCCGCCATTAGGAATGGCTGATGGGTTCACTAAATGAGCATAGCGCTCAAGCCTCCCACCACGTCATACTTCGCCGCGTCATTGGGGGTGGAAAACTGGTGTGAAGGAAGATGTGGACAGAACTCCTTTTCCCACCGAGCCAGCCACCTAAATCACTCGCAGTTGTTTCCTGACAGTCAGCCCTGATGATAAACCGCCAAGAGTTAGTTAAGGAGTACGCCTAACCGGTGAGCATGGGTGGAAGCAAGACCTATGCCGACTATCTCGATTTGCACACTCTCCTGAGCCTTCAAGGAGATGACGAGGAGTTGAGCAACGATGAACAACATTTCATCATCGTTCACCAAGCCTTCGAACTTTGGTTTCGTCTGGTTCTGATTGAGTTGCGCGCTGCCCGCTCTCTTCTGCTCCAGACCATCATTCCGGAGGAGGATATTCCCCGTGTGGCCCACCACCTGAAGAGGTGTACGGAGGTCTTCCGCCTCATGACCGGGCAATGGAAAGTGATGGAAACCATGACACCACAAGATTTCCTAGCCTTCCGCGACGGTCTTGGAACTGCTTCGGGATTCGAATCTTATCAGATGCGGGAGTTGGAACTGCTGTTGGGATTGGAACAGAGCCAAAGAGTTGGAGAGATGGACCCACTCGGCCATTTTCGCAAATTGGCCGAGCGAGGTGGCCCAGACGCTGAAGTCCTAAAGAGGTTGGAAGCGGAGGCGGAGATGCCGGCGCTCGGCGATATATTAGCGGCATGGCTCGCGCGAACTCCGATTCAGGGGTCACTCCTCGGTGAGGATGGCGATGATGAGAAGGTAGCCCGATTTGTGGAAGAGTACCTCGCCGCCCACAAGCGAATCGGGGATGAAACGGTTGCTCGCATGAGTGGTCATGGTGTGACCAACATGGTTCAGGTTGAGGAGCGTTTTGCAACCGCTCAAAGTGCGGCGCGCAGTTTCTTGTTGCCTGACGGCGAGGTCTCACGCGCCCGCGCCGGTCTCTTGTTCATCGAATCCTACCGCGACTTGCCGCTACTCACATGGCCACGCATCCTCATCGACACATTGGTCGAATTGGAAGAATCATTGGTATTGTTCCGCACCCACCATGCCCGCATGGTGGAGAGAATAATCGGCCGCCGCGTCGGAACCGGCGGCTCGTCGGGAGTCGACTACCTCGATGCCACCCTCAAATACCGCGTCTTCAACGACCTGTGGACAGTCCGCACCCTACTCATCAAGAAGGAAGCCCTCCCCCAACTAGAAGACCCTGCCTTCTACGGCTTTTCGCAACAGTAATGTTGCATCTGCGGAGTTTGATGGGAGAAACGCTTGAACCGGTTGGGTTGTGAATAATCAAAAGATGGACGGTGAATTGATGGGCGGCGAGAAAATTGGCGCAGACGCTTGGAATGAGCGTTTCAGCGGCGAAGGCTGGGCTTATGGATGCGAGGCTAACGATTGGCTCCGAATGCGAATCAGGCCGCCGGCTGTCGCTGACGCCCGCGCCCTCGTCCCAGCAGATGGTGAGGGCAGAAACGCTGTCTGGCTCGCCTCACTAGGATACACCGCCGAGGTGTTCGACCTCTCCGCTGTGGGGAAGGAGAAGTGCGCTCTTCTCGCCCGCGAGAGGGGTGTGGAGGTGCAGTATGAAGTGGACGACCTTGAGTTTCGGGAATTCCCTGAGGAGAAGTATGACCTCATCGCCTGTTCTTGGTTTCATGTGCCTTGGGCGGTATTCACAGAGCACTATCCGAGAATGCTCTCCAGTCTCAAATCGGGGGGAGAATTCGTCTGCGAGGGTTATCACACCAGCCAATTGGGGATGACAAGTGGTGGGCCACAGAACCTTGACCTGTTGTGGGATTTGGGAGAAGTTCTCGATGTAATCGGAGATGGATTCGAGGTGATGCACGCCGATGTCGAGCAGGTCGTGTTGGACGAGTCTGACCTACATCGCGGACCGGCGAATGTTGTGCGGCTGCATCTGTTGAAGCGATGAACCTCTCAACTTGGTCGGAGAGAGGGTGGACCTTATCCATGTCCTCTGTCTAATCCTCCGTCAGTTATTGCGTCGAAACTGATGAGCCACCGCAAGCAGATGGGGATGAGTTGGGCGAAAGTGCCCAAACAGGTGTGGGCGATTCTTCAAAGCGTGACCACTACTCGGCCCCAATATGACAGAACCTGTCATCTGCGCGGTGGCGCGCACACCGGTCGGCAGATATCGTGGCGCGCTCCGCAATTTCAGCGCCGTGGAACTAGGTTCGCTCGCTGTCAGCGAGTTGCTTGAACGAGCCGGTATTGAGCCTTCATCGGGTATCGTTGATGAGGTGCTGTTCGGCCAAGTTCTGCAGACCGGTTCGGGGCAGGCTCCGGCTCGTCAGGTGGCTTTGGCGGCCGGACTACCCAACTCAACACCCTGCACCACCATCAACAAGGTGTGCGGCTCTTCTCTGAAAGCGGTTATGATTGCCGCTTCAGCGATACGGGCAGGAGAATACGAAGTCGTAGTGGCCGGCGGCATGGAATCGATGACAAACTCACCATATTTCGCTAAGAAAACAGGGCGGAATGAATACTCTGAGATGCAGAGCGTGATGATTCACGATGGCTTATGGGATGGTTACAACGACCAACACATGGGCAACACTGGAGAGAAGGTCGCTGTCGACTATGAAATCTCAAGAGTTGCCTCTGACCGCTTCTCGGAGCGCTCACACAGACTCGCCCACAGAGCGTGGGAGGAGGGATGGTTAGAGTGGGAGGCATTTCCAGTGCGGGGGGTGTCGAAGGACGGCTCAGATATGATGTTGGTGCGTGACGAGGGGATTCGCTCCACCACTTCCGTCAATAGCCTCAGGGAGATGGAACCAGTTTTTGACGACGACGGGCAGGTGACTGCCGGAAATGCAAGTCAACTATCTGATGGCGCCGCCGCCATCCTCGTCACCAGTCGCTCTAGGGCGGCGGCAGAAGGGTGGGAGGTCCTCGCCTCTATTATCGACCAAACTACATCGGGTTTGGCACCGGCGGATGTGATGGCGGCCCCTATTCCTGCGGTCAGAACTCTGCTGGTGCGCAATTCACTGACAATTGATGACCTCGCTTTCATCGAGCACAACGAAGCTTTCGCAGCAGCGAGTTGCGCTGTCGCCAAAGGATTGGGAGTTCCCGATGAGAAGTTCAATCCGCACGGTGGCGCGGTAGCCATCGGTCATCCATTGGGGGCCACCGGCGCCCGTTGTCTGATGACACTCATCAACGCACTCCGAAGAGATGGAGGCGGAAAGGGGGTCGTCACACTCTGCCTAGGCGGTGGCAACGCTGTTGCCATGCTCGTCAATGTCTGAGGCTCGTCCTCTAAGTGATTCCCCATCCAGCCTCGCCACCGAGATGATACCGGTGCAACAACCATTTTTCCTATGGTCAGACTCAGTATCACGATACTTGCAATTTCCCCGAAAGTCAGTTGAAATGCCATTGAGGTCAAAAATGAGGCTCGGGACATCAAGAGCGGGTTGCGAACCTCTCTCCGTCAATGACGAAAGGACGAACGCTTCTCAATCGGTGTGTGGGTCTGTGTCAATGGGGATGAGGTGCTTTTCGTATTCGAGTGTGGCTATCTTGAGCGGGTCTAGAACGAATCGGATATTGGCCTCATCCACCCCATAGAGAGAAACGAGTTCATCACGGAAACTCTCGCGCAGTTCCTCTTCGGTAGCATAGAGTGGGGCTCCCATGCTGATTTGCAATGCCCGCGAACCGATGATACGCGCCTTCTCAAAACGGGTGTGGGGTCTTCGTGGCTTGACCATTGGCTATCACCTACAGACTGCGTCTGTGTTGCGAGGCGAGCGCGCCTCTTTCATAAGGCATTCGTCTCTGAAATGGGCACTCACTCTTCGCCGAAACCTGCGGAATCATGTCGCTTCTTCCTCTCACCCTGCCACAGGAGAGGCAGGGTGTGGCGCATCGGAACCATGGCGAGAAACAGAATCAGCAGAGTGAGGCCAGCGATGAACTCAGGCGAAAGGGTTCTCCCGACGGGAGGTTCCTCCCAAGCATCGGGCAGTCCGCTCGTCAGAGGTGTGTCCGAGCCGGCTACGAGTGATGCGTTTCCCTCAATTCTGAGAATCGTGGTCAGGGTCAGGTCACCACCGCCGGAGACATTCACCTGAAAGGAGTCACTACCCTCCGTGGAGAGGTTGGAGAGACCCCCGCGCACCACATGGTCTAGGGTCACTGATGTATCGGGCCAAGGTACAGCCTCTTGGGTGAGGAGAAAGTCGATTGACACATACATCTGTGTGTTCGCATTCCAAGAGATAGAGAAATTCTCGCCCACCACCTGCCATGAGTACGAGACTTCACCTGACCCTTGCACTGGCCGGCCGTCCTCGGTGAGGTTCGTCAGCAATGATTGCAGGTCCCTCGATTGGCTCTCGCCGAGAAGGAGCCATTTTCCATCGACGACTATGGTTGGATAACCGCCGAGTCGATATCTGTGAAAAACCTCTGATGAGACATTGGTGGCCAACTCATCAGGACTGTCGAGTGACGAGTGAAGGGCGATTGTCTCCACCGCCGGCCACCAAGTATCCAATTCTCCCACCTCCGCCTCGGCTGTGCGACAGGGGATGCACCATGTCGCTGTGTGTAGTTCAACGAGGTGAGGTGCATCGACGGCATCGGACGAGTTTCCACTCATATTCAGAGTGGTGTCGGAATTGAAATCTGAAGGGAGGGATATCCTCTGAGTGGTGACCTTCACCACCTCGCCAGCGTCGATTCCGCTTTCGGACTCGTCAGCAACGACTGTTCCTGAGAGAGGGGGGGGTAGGCTGATGACGGTGGAGATGGTGATTGCCGCCGCCAATACCAAGGTCAGGCGAAGGGCGGACATACATGCCGGCCGCAGCCGTTCGTTGATATAGCGGCTACCTTGACGGCCGCCCATGAAACAGTGGTTGCAGGCCCATAACATCCCCTTGCTGCTGGCGGTCATGGCATTGACTGTCATCGTCGCCGGCGGATTTGTCAGAATCAATGACGCCGGCGAATCATGTCCCGATTGGCCGACCTGTTTTGGCACTTGGGGATTCGATGTCAGTGAGGCCGACCAAGAGGCTTGGTACGAGGCGAGTGGCGAATACGATTCAAGAGGCATGACTCACCGGTACACCTCGTTCGAAATCTTCACCGAGTGGTTCCATCGGCTACTCGCCACCGGTTCTGGAGCGGTATGTATCGTCGGCCTGCTAATCGTTCATCGCCGTAAAGAGGCGCTCTCATCTGAGAATCTGAAAGCAGGCAAAATCGCGCTTGCCGTGGTGATTGCGCAAGGCGCTCTCGGTGCAATCACTGTGATTTTCGACAACGATTCCTGGTCTGTGGTTCTCCATCTCATCTTCGCCTTGGCTTATACAGCATGGCTGCTATACTGGTGGCTCATTTGGTTACGTGATGTCGGTGAATTACCGGACTGGGCGACCCTTTCCACCGAAGTTTCCGGGGCTGAAAAAACAAGGTTTGGGTGGTACACTCTTGGCACACTTCCAGTTCTTCTTCTCGGGGTTTGGGTGGCGACTGGCGAAGGCGGAGCGTTCAACCAAGGTTGTTCTGTCGGGTGGTGGCAGGGCTGGCCCCTCTGCCAAGGAGCGATTATTCCCGAAATAATGACGAACATGGCGATTCTAGCGGCTTGGATTCACCGCGTCGCTGTCATCCTCGTCGCTCTCTGGTTGACGAGGTCGTATCTCGCCATGAATGCTCGTCTCGGTGGGGAAGCGGCGAACCTTCAGAAGACCATGCTCATCGGTACTGCCGCCTTCATCGTCAATATCTTCATCGGCGGATTCTATGTCATCCTCGCTGGTGGCGGGGAATTCCCTGAATGGCTTTCACTGGTTCATCTAACTCTCGGCAGTGGTGTAATTCTTCTCTACGCCCAAGGGTACACTGTCTGTTATCTTGGTGTTGAGAAGGTACCACTTCTACAATAAGGATTCAACGGATACAAGTGAACCCGAACATCAATTGTGAGATTGTAATGATTGTATATTAATATAGAATGAGACTTTCTTTGAACGAATTGCAGAGGATGAATAACTTGTGTTCAACACCACTAACCTAACGGCTGATTGATAGATGAAAAGCCCGCCGTCCATGTTTAATGGCAGAGGCGGCACCGGAGATTGACAGCAGCAGCACCGCCGGTGCGCTGTTCGCTCTTATGAAGCCGGTAGTTATCGGTCTGCTCCAGATTACGGCGCTTTCAGCAGTACTCGTTCACGACCTCATCGCCCTGCACACGAGTGGGCAATTTGACCCACTCGCAACCATTCAGACCTGCTTCGTCGTCTTCATCGGTGGGTTCCTGACCGCAGGCGGCGCCAATTCCATCAATATGTGGTACGACGCGGACATCGACCCACACATGGGAAGAACAGCGGAACGCCCAGTCCCATCTGGAAACATTACTCCGAGAACTGCTCTACTGTTCGGAATCTTCGTCGCACTGCTCGGCATCATCTGGCTCATCGAACTCGCCAACCCAGTAGCCGCCTTCTGGGCTGCCTTCAGCGTCGTTTTCTACGCGCTCATCTATACTATGTGGCTGAAGCGAAGAACCAGCCAGAACATCGTCATCGGCGGCGTCGCCGGCTCAACGCCACCACTCGTGGGCTGGGCGGCAGCCAATGACTCCCTAACCATGACCTCACCATTCGACTTCGCCGCCGTTTTCGACCTCGGGGCAGCACTGCCATGGCTGATGTTCCTGCTCATCTTCCTCTGGACTCCACCACACTTTTGGGCGTTGGCACTGTTCAGAGACAAGGAATACGCCGAAGCGGAGGTTCCGATGCTGCCGAATGTCAAGGGCGGGAAGCACACTCTCTCTGAGATGCGAGTCTACACGGCACTGCTCATCGGCCTCTCAGCAATCTTCATCGACCCTGTCATGTGGGGTTTTCCGCGCACGGAAGTGTGGAACATTGGATGGGCCATCTCCACCACCTACTTCGCCTGGGCTCTCCTCCTCGGCGTGTGGTACAACCAGTCTGTTTTGGAAATAGACCTGCACGAGAGACGCGATGAGAAAGGGAAGATTCCATCCGCCTTCCACTCATTCATGGTCTCGATGAAGTACCTCGCTCTTCTGTTCATCACGATGGTCATGTGCGTGGCTTGGTTCTATGCAGGTATCATCACTCTAGGCATTGTAGTTCTCTTGACCGTCTGGGGATTGGTTCAGAATAACCCGGGTGACGATGATGGGGCGCTCGCTGAAGAAAGTGCCACCCCCGCCTGATACATCTCACCGAAGAGAATAGGAGGGTTAGGCGTGGGTTTTACCAACAAACCACCTCTCGCCGTCTGCCGGCGTGGCGGGCATCGGTATCTGAGGTGGTTGTGATGAAGGAGAGTGAACTCGTCTACGATTGGAATGTCGTGGATTATGATTTCAAGCGTGACCCAAAGAAACATCCCCATGGTGTCTGGTTTGATGATGAGACCCTCCGAGACGGTCTTCAGAGTCCTTCAGCGAGGAATCCTACCATCCAAGAGAAAATTGAGTTGCTCAATTACATGGAGAGACTCGGTGTGCAGAAGGTTGACCTCGGCCTACCCGGTGCCGGCCCTCATCATATCAATCACATAGATGCGATGCTGACTGAAATCAGAGAGAACGACTTCCAGATACGTCCCGGATGCGCCGTCAGGACAGTCGTTTCAGACATCGAGCCGCTTGTCGACCTGCAAGCGAAACACGAAATGCGGATTCAGGCGAGTGCCTTCCTTGGCACTTCACCGATTCGCCAATTTGCTGAAAATTGGACTATGGAAAGGATTCTATCAACTGCTGAGAAAGCGGTCACATTCGCTGTTGACAACGACATTCCGGTGATGTTCGTGACCGAAGATACGACCCGTTCAAAACCGGATGAAATCAAGCAGGTCTACACCCGCGCCATCGAACTGGGTGCTGACAGAATATGTGTCTGCGACACCTGTGGGCATGTGACCCCGAATGGAGTTAGACAACTCCTGACCTTCATTCAGGACGAAGTGATTCTAGATGCCGGCGTAAAGAGGCGAGACATTGAGGTCAATTGGCACGGACACCAAGACAGGGGATTGGGGGTCGCCAACAATCTCGCCGCGGTTGAGGCTGGGGCAGATGTGATTCACGGAACTGCTCTCGGCGTTGGAGAGAGAGCAGGAAACGCCCCACTGGACCAGACACTCGTGAACCTCTCACTGATGGGGGTGATAGACAACGACCTCACACTGCTCAATGAATACATGCGCAAAGCACACGAATATGTCGAGGTGGCTCTGCCGCGTAACTATCCGGTGTTCGGTGCTGATGCTTTCGAAACCGGCACTGGAGTTCATGCATCAGCGGTCATCAAGGCGATGAAAAAGGGTGACCACTGGCTGGCAGACCGAGTCTATTCAGGGGTACCTGCAGCTGATTTCGGGCTTGAGCAGGTGATTCGCATCGGCCACATGTCGGGTCGCTCAAACATCATCTACTGGCTAGAGAAGAATGGCTACGAGGTGAGCGATGACCTCGTCGCTCACCTCTTCGAGGTTGCCAAGAGTCAACGGCGGCTAATGTTAGATGAAGAGGTCCACGCCGCCATCACATCATTTACGGCCTAAGTTCTCTCATTCCCTCATCTTCGCCTAGATGCGAAGAGGATGGATGTCGGTTCGGACGGGCGCCAGAGAAACTGGAAATTTCTCATATTAATGAAAATACAAATCCTCTTTCCCACAATCGTCTATTATATCCCACATCTCGGCTATGCTGATGCGAACAAGGACTCCCCTCGTGATTGTGGCTATCGCCGGCCTTCTCATGGCAACGCTCATCCTCTTCGCAGGAACGGCCGATGCATCCTCTCAGAACCCCACTGGTGAATGGACTCAGGACGGCTCAGCCCCCTCTCAGGACTTCTCCGGCGAGTGGACTCAGGACGGCTTAGGTTGCTGGACTATTGCCATTGCAGACGGCCGCCAACTCTCGCCGCAACCGATAGGCGGCCTCTATCTCTATCCAGAGTCTCCGACACAATCTGGTGAGAGTCATTGGTTCTCCGGGGAAATTCGCCCCGACAATTCGATTTCCTGCGGCGACGCCGCGGTTGTCATATCCGATGCTTGGACTAACACTTCACGAACCACCACCCTTCCCTCAGAAAGTGGTGGAGCGGGTATCTTCAACACCCATATTTCTGAATTGGTAACCATCCTCACATTTCTCATCCTCGTGGTTCTCACTCTCGGAGTTGTCGCCGGTGATGAATCGGTTCAATATGCCGCCCTCAGGCGAGCGAGAACGAAGGCAGGGAGAACCGCTGAGGCGATATTTCTCAGGGGTCGGATAATGGAATTCTGTCGGCCAACGAAGGTCTCCACTTTTCGGGGCTCAGTCAAGCGTTTGGCATGGGGAACCACCAGACTGCACATCACCTCTCTCAACTGGAGGATGAGGGGCATATCTGGTCTCGTAGAGATGGTCGGAAACTGCGCTTCTACACCAGTGCTGTCACTGCCGGTGGTGCGACGCTTCCTGCACCTGTGGACCTTCCCTCGATAGAGAGTGTTCAGGCTCGCATCCTCGTCTACCTCGAGGCGGTGGAAACCGGCCAGTTCGTCGGTACTCGACAGGTTGACATCGCTCGACAGATAGGTTCCTCACAACAACTGGTCAGTCATCATCTCAAGACGCTGATGAACCGCGGATGGGTGCTGGTTCAAGGTCGCGGTTTCGAGAAAAATCTGCGCTTGACTTTGGCTGGAAGCGAAGCGCTAGAAAGAATCCGAACCGATGATACACAGCCTCCTGTGGAGGCTCTCTACTCCCACGATTTTCTGGAGAACGTGGGTTGAATTATATTTATCTAAGAGATAGAAATTCGGGAACAAGGTGAAATGAATGATATGGAGTAAAAAACTGGCGGCGAGCGGATTAATAACATCAATGTTGTTGATGAGCATTTTCGCCGGCTGTATAGGTGGAGAAGATGAGGTCGTGAACGACCCACTGAATGCGACGATGGTGACTCAGGAGCCGGTTGACGGTGCCGTCGACGGCAAGGTCATCTCGGTCAGTGCGATAGGTGGTGACGGGGACTACTCGTATGCTTGGAAACTTGACGGCGAGGTAGTGAACGAAACGAGTGCGAGACTGGTTCTGAATCAGTTGATTCCCATGACCCACACAGTCACAGTCACGGTGAGTGATGGGAGTGGGGAGGAGATAACTAAGAGTGTCATTTTCACTTCGTTGGAGCCGAATTATGCTCCTGTAGTTGAGATTTCCATCATTGGCGTTGAATACTCAGGTATCGCTGTACAATACTCTGTCTCAGCCACCGACGCCAACGGTGATTCGCTCTCCTACCTCGTTGACTTCGGTGACGGCACGACTTCAACTGAGGAGAGTGGAATCCACATCTGGACCAGCGAAGGCGGCTACAATGTGACCGCCACCGTCACCGATGAACACGGTGCAATAGGTAGTGACAGTGCAACAATTCTGATAGCCACCAATCTTCCACCCACGGTGGAAGTGAATGTAGAACCAGCCAGTGAGGGGAATCTGATGGCCATGCTCGATGAGCAGGTCAATCTCACTCTCACTGTCAGTGACCCTGAAGGTGGAGCAGTCACCCAGCATGTTGACTGGGGGGACGGCACAGCCGAGACTATTGCAACCGATTCTGCATCCCACGCCTACAATGAGGCAGGTGATTATCTCATCAACGTCACAGTCACCGATTCGCAGGGGATGGAGACTGTCTGGTCGACCTCCATCGAAGTTCTCGAGGACCTAACCGACAGTGACTTCTATTCCTACTACGAAGAGAACCTGCCAGACGAGGATGAGGTGCAATCGGAGTTGGACAGCGACGGCGACGGAACCGTCGACGATGCCGAACCAGCAGAATCCGAGGATGGCTACGACTGGCAATCCGATTTTGACCCCGATGGCGACGGAGAAGCCGACCACGACGAGGGAAACATCGATTCGTGGCAACTGAAAAATGAGGAAGGTGTTTCCGATGTTGCCCAGTCCAACGACACCGCCGGAGGGGGAAGGAGCAGCCGTACTAACCACGACCCACTGGTGACCCCAGAGGACCATGTCGGTGAAAACGAGACAGACACCGAACTCCCCGACAACAATCTGAGTGGGCAGGACGAGGTGATGAATGACCTCTTCAACGACACAGGAGACGAGATGGACAGGGCTGGCGATGACCCTGCTCTGACCGCCGAGCACTACGAGAACGCCATCAATGGCACTCACGCAGTGTGGTGGAACGAGACCTTCATGGATGACTTGGATGAAGATGGCACCAATGAATCATCATGCCA
This sequence comes from uncultured Candidatus Poseidoniales archaeon, assembly GCA_964342465.1. GTDB lineage: Archaea > Thermoplasmatota > Poseidoniia > Poseidoniales > Thalassarchaeaceae > MGIIb-Q1. Next base: position 45,299 of record CAYFFQ010000005.1, read on the forward strand.
ACGGGCGACTGCGGTGATGTGGCGAGATGGCGACAATGACGGAAATCCCGAGCGGGCGATTCTCTATCGTGTGCGATTCTGCACTGCCGACAGGGATGGGGATGGCACTCCTGATGTCTCTGTCTACGAAGTTGAAGCCCTGAACGCCACTGACCTGAACGACAATGGTACACCTGAGATAGTCGAAGCACTGCATCTTGTGGTCGTAACCTGGCAGAACGGAACCACCACCGACACCAACACCTATCTCATCGCCGCAGCGGCAGTTGACTTGGACGAAGATGGGAACCTTGAGCGCTTACTCGTAGCTGGGGCCGAGATTCGTCATGTGGACCTCAATGGAGATGGAGTCTCTGAAGGCAGTCACATGGTCTACGGAATCATCGCCGCTGCCGATTCAAACGACGACGGAACACCGGAGGAGGCCATCGTCCTGGTCGTGACTTCGATTTCCCTCGACCTAGATGGAGATGGAAATGTCAACCACTCAGCCACTTGGGGGCAGATAGTTCACACCCAAGACCGAAACTGGGACGGCCAGGTCGACCGCTTCCGAGCCGCTCAATTCGGTGAGGAGAAGTTCGACAACAATTCGGATGGAGTACAAGACACCAAGTCGGCAATGTGGTTGGGTGTGGGAATAACCGACCGCAACTTCGACGGCACTGAGGACAAGGTGGTCATGGCAATCGGTGCAGAACACGAGGATGATGCCGACGGTGATGGTCTCTCCGAGACCAAGCAACACTACTTCTTCGCTACCACCGTGAAGGACCTCAACGCGGATGGCAACCCAGAACACATCTGGTATCTCACTTACTCATCGGAGGGGAGGGACCTCGACGACGACGGCGATTGGGATTTCATGAACGAGACCGCCGCCGGAGCGGAGGTCAGAGATTGGAACAGCGACGGCAATCTCGACTATTACGGAGCCATCAGAATCTATGCACAGAAGCGTGACCAACAGGCCAACGGATGGAACTCGGAGACGACTGCGACATGGATTCTACAGCAGTGGGATTTGGGAAGCAACGGCAATATCAATGTCATTCACGCGGTAGCCGTCTTTCAAGTCCACTGGGACAACAACAGCGATGGTGCGTGGGATACAGAATGGACCAGAGTAAATGTCTGGCACGGAATCGACTTCAATGGAGATGGTCATTACGAAAGAGCTGTTTATGTAGGGATAGTCAACCACCGCTCGGACGACAATGCTGATGGCAATATCGAGTGGCAATTGTCGGACATGACCGTCCACACACGGAACACGACCATTCTAGGCCATGTCAACCATGAATACTACTTCCACCTGAGAGAGGCCAAGGGGAATATCTCCACACAGGGGGTCGCCCAATACGAGAACACCACACTTGTCGCATACGAGACATGGGACACTCCCAATCGAAGTGAGACACACGCGCTGGTGATAATCTCAGACAGTTTTGACTGGGACCGTGATGGGGTCAAGGATGTGGAGACCGTCCATGTCCTCTACGACAACAGACAGGGCCAACCGTGAGTTGCACACCAGAATCAATCGCTCACCTCTCGCCACAACTCATCAACAGGTGGAACCTGGTGACGATAGTGCTATTTGGGAAGTTCAACCGTTAGAGGCCATGCGGACACAACTCATAGTCACCCTCCTTCTCATGGCTCTGCTCGCTCCGCTCGCCTCGGTATTTGTTGAAAACGGCCCTCTTTCCCCCCCCATCGGCCCTTCGGCGGTTGGCGACTTGACGGATTCTTCCCCGTCTGACGGCTCGGTTGGCCCTTCAGCGGTTGGCGACTTGACGGATTCTTCCCCGTCTGACGGCTTGAAGGCATTGGGGGCTCGGCTCCAATATGGAGATGAGGATGCCCGACTCACCGCCCGATTCTCTCCTGCGGTTCAGGCTGCATTCTCGCGGGTGAGTGACCTGACGAGGTATACGGATGAGGAGAGGAGGGGGGTTGAGCAGTGGGTGGTGGTGAGTGAGACACCATTGGGTCTCCCGACTGGCCATCTTCCTGACACTTGGATTGTCGATGCCGACTGGGATGAGGGCGTACTCAAGTTCGCCGGTATGCAGGCTAGTGGCAAATTGGAAGTCGCATATCCACTGGTTGGATGGGAGGCCGATGAGAAGTTGATTCCAAACGATACCAAGTTCGCTGACCAATGGCACCTGCGCAACACCGGGCAGACCAATGGTCTTGCAGGCGAGGATGTGAATCTCACCTCGGTATGGGATGACTACAGAGGAGCAGGGGTTCTCATCGGTGTGGTCGATGATGGCCTCGACTGGCAGCATCCAGACTTGGATGACCACTATGAGTCCACTCTCGATTACGATTTCTGTGACAATGATGGCGACCCGACGCCATCGAACTGGGATGCACATGGGACGGCGGCGGCAGGGGTGGCTGCGGCGGTCGGCAATAACAGCCTCGGAGTCTCTGGGGCCGCCCCCAACGCCAGTCTCGCAGGGCTGGAACTGATCTCCTGTTCGCTGGGTGACAGTAACGAAGCCGACGCTCTGAGCCACAATAGGCAGTTGATAGACATCTACTCCAATTCATGGGGGCCGGCTGACAACGGCTACACGTTGGAGGCTCCCGGCCCCCTCATGCTGGCCGCCTTCGAGGCTGATGCCTACCAAGGCAGAGGGGGGAAAGGAAACATCATCACCTGGGCCGCCGGCAACGGCTTGAGCAACAACGACAACTCAAACTATGACGGCTATGCAAACAACCGCTTCACTATCGCCGTCGGAGCGACGACTCACTTCGGAGACAATGCTTGGTATTCCGAGCCGGGCGACAATATTCTCGTCGTCGCTCCATCCGATGGTGATGGTGAAGGAATCACGACGACCGATATCGAGGGCTCTTCCGGTTATACCACCGGAGATTACACCGACAACTTCGGAGGCACTTCCTCAGCGACACCACTGGTATCGGGGGTCATCGCCCTCATTCTCGAGGCGAATCAAAACCTGACATGGAGGGATGTTCAACACATTCTAGTCAACAGCGCGAGGGTCAACGACGCCAGCGACTGGTCATGGAACAGCAACGGGGCGGGACACGATGTCAGCCACAAATACGGATTCGGCGTCATCGACGCAGCCGCAGCGGTAGACCTTGCTCTGAACTGGTCCAATGTCGCAGCGGAATCCAATTTCACCAGCCAACTGCTCTCTCCTTCTCTATCAATTCCCGACAACAGCGGAGCAGCAGTAAGTGACAATGTGACCGTCGCCGCCGACCTGCAACTGGAATCTGTCGATGTCTTCGTCGACATCAACCACAACAACCGCGGTGACCTAGAGGTCATCCTCACATCGCCATCAGGAACACAGTCATACCTCACGACTGCGCACAGCGACAGCAGCAACGACTACACCGATTGGCTATTCTCCACTGTCCATTTCTGGGATGAATCAAGCGTTGGTGAATGGACCCTGAGTCTCGAAGACAAGAGTAGTGGAACCACAGGAACCCTTGTGGATTGGCAACTTATCCTTCATGGCGTGGATGTCAACCGTGACAGCGATTCGGATTGGCTTCTCGACGATGATGAGGTGAACAACCACAGCACAGACCCACACGACAATGACACCGACGATGACTTCCTTCTCGATGGGCTGGAAGTGTTGAACTACTCAACCGACCCGCTCGACCCTGACAGCGACGATGATGGTCTTCTCGACGGCGTGGAGGTTCTCATCAATGGCACCGACCCTCTCGACAATGATACTGATGATGACGGGATGAGTGACGGGTACGAAGTCACAATTTCACACTCAGACCCTCTGTTTCACGACAATGACAGCGATTCGGATGGGTGGTACTGGTTTGACGACTGTAACGACGACAACCCACTCATCAATCCGACTGCCAACGAGACTTTGAATGGGATAGACGATGATTGCGACCTCTACATAGATGAGGGATGGAATCAGACTGACAGTGACGGTGATGGATTGGCCGATTGGCCCGAATATCACCTGCATGGGACCAACCCACATCTATGGGATAGTGATGGAGATGGGCTGTCTGATGGTGTTGAGGTCAATGAAAAGAATAGCAACCCTCTCGAATGGGATAATGACACTGATGAAGATGGGTGGTATTGGTTCGAGGATTGTGATGACACAAACTTCTCCCTGAATCCAGGGCAGGAAGAACTGCTCGATGGAGTTGACAATGACTGTGACGACAGCATCGACGAGGACTTTCAGGGGAGAGACAGTGACGGCGATGGTCTGTTTGACCTGACCGAGTACAATCAGGTCGGCTCCGACCCGTTCCATAACGATACAGACCGCGACGGATTAACCGACGGCGATGAACTGCTGGTCACCCATACCGACCCATTGTCACCAGATTTGGACGAGGATGGCGACGGTTTCCGCTGGTTTGATGACTGTGACGACAACGACTCCATGCGTTCACCGGCCGGCATTGAAGTATGGAACTGGGTTGATGACGACTGTGATGGAGAAATTGATGAGAACATCAACCGCAGCGCTCACATCAAGTTGGTCGGAAGCGGTGCGCTCGCCAACATCTCAGAACTACCGTCCGGCGACCCGTCACTCGACTATTTCGTCATCGACAGTAATGGCACTGATTTTTCGGTGACCCTTGTTCTTGAGGGGGTAGGATTCACGATTGACGAACTACTCGCCAACTCAAGTGTGGTATGGCAGGAGACGAACTCTCTGACCGGTGTTCTCCACTTCCAAGACACCCTCATATTCACCAGGGAGGGTGTGGACTGTGGCAAAGAAATGTACAATTCCTTGGAGGCGAATGTCTGTGATGAGCACAACACCACCATCTCAGGGTGGGATGTCACGGTTGTGCTGGGTGATGGGGATGAGACAGTCATGATGGGTTTCTCATACACCTATTCGATTTGGAATCCGCCTGAAGCGGATAACTCAGCCTCTCCAGAAGATGCTGAGAACGATGGGGGGAAAAGCGAGGAAGGTGGGTCCAACTCAGAATTGGGGGGCTTTGAGGTGACATCGGTGGTGATGGTTCTCGCCGGAGTTCTCGCCCTCTCTCTACTCCTGCTGCTGGTGACTATGCGAAGGAAGCCACCGATGGGGCCGCCGGAACTCATCATGCCCGACCTCTACGGCGGCCAGAAATGGTAAGCCGAATGAGTCTGATGGGGTGACTCATCTCCACTCGATGATGCAAAACATCATCCTCATCGAGTCGATGAATCAGGTTGGGCGACCCCGGTTTCTGACCACTATCTATCGACAAGCATACTCACCAACTAACTCAACGTTGTCATCGGTGAACACGAGTCAGAAGATGGAGTCGCCGAAGAGCAGTGTAAAGGCAGTACCAGCGATTACGACAATAACTGATATTCCGAGGAGTACCCAAGTGATGACTTCGGTTAGTTGTTCACTGGATGCAGCTTCTGCCGGAGTCTGGTCCAGCCTGCGGTCTCCCTTCGCTGACCGCATCGCCGCCGCTATCTCAGGAGTCAAAGCAGTAGAGTCGGATTTTTCACGCAGCCTTGTGAGCGACTCATCACCGATCATTTCGGCGAGTTTAGCCTCGACTTCCGACCTCTCAACGGCCGAGTCTTCAGGAGTCCATCCGTGTTCATCCACGCCTCTCCCCCCACATGACCGTCACTCGTTGAGGTATTCAAGGTTCACGCCGGCATGTGTCCACATGGATATTGGAAACTCACTGTTCCTCTTCGGAATCCTCTTCCTCGCTCGCCGCCGCAACCATCTCTCCGCTGTTGCTCACCCAGCCGCGTTGCCATTCGGCATCAATGTCGCCTCCCTGCCATTCACCCTCGATGGAGATTTCATCCACCTCTTTCTCATCCCGCCATGGCGGTTCCTTCATCGACCCACTCACTATCAGGCGATTGTGGTCATCCAACTGACTCTTCACCAGCCTCACCCCCCGGCTAATCGGAAGCAGGTGACATACCGGAGTTCCTGCCGTCACCCGCGGATTGGTGGCAGAGCAGATGATGAGGCCCTTCTCCGGCGAGAGGATGTCCGCAGAAACACCCGGTTTCTGAGGGTCGACTATCCTGCCGATGACATCGCCCTTCTCCACAAAGGACCCGGCTGAGACGAACATGTCGATGAGACCACCCTCTTCTGCCCTCACCCATGTAGAGCCGGAAGCGAGGAGCCGGAATCGCGGGCGACTAGGATACCCTGGAACCACCTTGAATGAGCGGAGGATGTTGAGCACCCCGTGTACCGCAACCTTGACCGCTTCATGGTCTGTCATGTTGGCCCCACCACCCTCATAGGTCAGAGCACCGACTCCCTCCTCGGCGGCGTTCCTCCTGAGTGTCCCTCGTGGACCCTTGGAGTCGAGTATCACCTCCACACCAAACGCTCTCGCCAGACGATTTGACTCGCTGTGCGCCAGATTTGCTCTCACCTGTGGTAGGTTCGTCCTCCCACGCGCCGCGCAGTGCAGGTCTATCAGATAGTCAGAGGAGATGATGAGGGATTCCCAAATCTTGTCTGCCACCCGACTCGTGGTGCTACCGTCAGGAGACCCTGGGAAATTGCGATTGAGGTCCCTTCCATCGGGAAAATACCTCTTTCTGTTGCGAAATCCGGGTGGATTGAGGACCGGCACGACGCGAACCGTGCCGGCCATCGTGGTCGGGTCGAGTGGGCGGCCAGCTGCGGTGAGGGATTCCTGTAGCAGCATGCTGCATGCAAGCGGGCCGACCAGTTCGTCGCCATGGACGGCTCCGGTGATGGTGACCACCGGCCCCGGTCTAGCACCGTGAATCACGGTGACTGGGGTCTTCCAGTCGTCTCCGAGGCTGACATCGAGAAGAGGCAGGGAAATCTTGCGAATGGTCCCCGGCTTGATTCTCTTCTTGAGGATTCGATGTTGTCTAGCGCCGCCGGCCCTGTCCCAGTTGCGGCGGCGGCGCTTCGCCTGAGAGAGCGACTGCTCAATCTTGTCGCGCCGCTCCTGAGGAATCTGATTGCTGACCTTCATGGTGGTTTTCCGCACGGTTTCTTTATCGTCGTCCATCTTTTCTTCGTTTGGCTCATCTTGGATTGCAGCCGGACTACTCTTTTTCGCCGCCTTGGGCTTCGCTTTGGCACTTGGTTTGGCCTTTGATTTGGCTTTCGGTTTTTCTTCGCCTGTCCGGTTGTTGGGCTTCGCTTTGGCACTTGGTTTGGTCTTTGATTTGGCTTTCGGTTTTTCTTCGCCTGTCCGGTTGTTGCCTTTCACTTCGGCACTTGGTTTGGCCTTCGGCTTGGCCGCATCGGTAGGGTTGGCTCCCTTCATTTCAGTCACCGCTTTGGCCTTCGGTTTTGCCTTCGGTTTTGCCTTCGGCTTGGCCGCATCGGTAGGGTTGGCTCCCTTCTTTTCAGTCACCGCTTTGGCCTTCAGTTTGCTCTCGGCATTCGGAACTGGGTTCTTGAAGACCTCTTCCGTGCTCTCCACCCTATCCTTTGGAGGTGAGGTTTCGCCCGACTTCTTGTAGTCACCAACTTCCTCCTCAGCAGCAACCATTCTCGGACACCTGAGGCAAAGCAGCTTCGCCAGTAGAGTCGGTGAGCCCGTCAATCAAAAAGTCGCCGCTTCAATTCTCAACTGAATTGCATGTTTTTTCACGGTTGGCCCATCGCTTCAGCCACCGGTATGAATTCGGCCTTCGCTTTGGCCGCATCGGTGGGGTTGGCTCCCTCCGATTTTGCCTTCGTTCCAGCCTTCGGTTGGCCCATCGCTTCAGCCACCGGTTTGAACTCGGCCTTCGCTTTGGCCGCATCGGTGGGGTTGGCTCCCTCCGATTTTGCCTTCGTTCCAGCCTTCGGTTGGCCCATCGCTTCAGCCACCGGTTTGAACTCGGCCTTCGCTTTGGCCGCATCGGTGGGGTTGGCTCCCTCCGATTTTGCCTTCGTTCCAGCCTTCGGTTGGCCCACCGCTTCGACGATGAATCACAAAGTTCGACTCGTATGCTGATATCTCACTCACCCTTCCCATCAGCGTCGGGAATCTCAGTGCTTTTTACAGAAGAAATGGTGGTGAGTTGCGCCAATCGGCCGTCAATTAGGAGATTTTCTCCGTGGGACCACGAACTATGAAGACATGAGTGCCTCGAATCGGCCGTCAATTCGGAGATTTTCTCCGTGGAACCACAAACTGCGAAGACATCAGTTCCACGAATTCAGCATCCTCTCACGAGGTGTCCGTGTGGGAAGAGGGTAAACAGAAGTGTGTGTGCATCCTCTGTTGAGGATTATTTGGCATTTCTCTCTCCAACAGGCGCAAGAGAGATGGACGTCCTTCTCACCCCATCGAACATGACTGAGAGAACCGGTGGAGTGCAACGACGATACGCACCAAACTCGATTTGCTTCGGCTGTGGCCCAGCCAACGAGAAGGGATTGAGAATTGACTCGATACGCACCAGTGAAGGACTAGAACTGTGGTTCACCCCTTCAGACGAACATCAGGCGTTTCCCGGAATGGTGAATGGTGGAATAATCGGAACACTGCTTGACTGCCACGGAAACTGGACTGCGGCAATTGCTCTTATGGACGCACAGCAGATGGCAGAACCGCCCTGCACAGTCACCGCCTCCTACTCGGTGAAACTACGCCGACCGACTCCCGTCGACACCGCCCTGCATGTCACCGCAAGAGTCACCGAGTTATCCGACGACCGTGCCAATGTGGAGATGGAACTGCACGCCGGGGGGAAGTTGTGCGCACAGGGCAACGGCCTCTTCGTCGCCGTCAAAGAGGGGCATCCAGCCTACCATCGGTGGCACTGAAAACACGGTCTGGAAATGCAGGACAAGCAGTTGGGGGAGGTGAGAGAGTTGGGCAATCATACCCCTTCCCTTGAGTTTCTGAGGTACCGAGTGATGGGGAAAATGGCGAAAATGGAATCTCTATCCCAATATGACATCGCGCCATTACATAGCATACCATTGGCGAGGTTGCGGCGAAATGCGACGAGATTACACGCCGTCTGTCGCTACAAAAGAGGTGTTGACAGACAAAGAGACGACCTCTCTCCGACAGATGTGAGAGAGGTGGCGCTCCACCCGGAGGCGCTCGAACAGGAATGGCTGGAATACGCAGAGTTCCTGATGTTCCATGAGTTTCTCCACGCTCTTGGACATAGTGGCCACGACAGGCGGTTCCGACTTCTAGAAGCGGAGTGGCCTGATGGAGATGGAAGGGAGATGGGCAGTCGTTTCGCTCGCCATCTCAGAAGGAGGAATGCCAAGTTCGCTTGGGTTTGCCCGACCTGTGAATGGAAGACCGAGCGCTCGATGCGCTCGGCGGGGAGATACCAATGCAGAACCTGTGCTGTGACCCTCACCGACGAACCACTCAGCCAGCGATGATACGAGAAAGCGCAGAGATTCCCGTCACAGTATATTGTGACGCTGACCTACAGACTACTCGGCTATACTCTATTCCCCTCGCACTTAGAAGAAAACGGCGACCCAAGATTGCCGCCTCATATCCCCGCTTCTATCCCCTCACACTTGGAGGGAAAACTTTGCGACGCCGCGCGGATGCGCCAATTCTTCGGCCACCACTCGCGGGTGGAGGTAAAACTCCACTCTGGTTGCACTAGGGGGAAAACATGTCGGAAAGGATGAACCCCTCCCTATTATCCACTATTCCCGTTGCACTAGGGGGAAAACATGTCGGAAAGGATGAACCCCTCCCTATTATCCACTATTCCCGTTGCACTAGGGGGAAAACATGTCGGAAAGGATTAACCCCTCCCTATTATCCGCTTTTCCCATTGCACTAGGGGGAAAACACTTCATTAACACAACACCGTTGCCTTTCTGAATGAGGATTGCATCGCCATGAGAGGATTCCATTACGCTCGCGGGCGATATGGCCTGCTCGCAAGACTACCCGCTCTCCTGCTCGTTTCTCTACTGCTCACCACGATTCCGACAGCCACCGCTGAACTCGCTGAGTCAGCCACGACTCTCAACCTCACCTGCCATTCGACCACATCCTGCACGCTGGAAAACAGCGAGGTGGGGATAGATGTGATGAGCCGACAGGAGAGTGGCGCCTCTCCACTCACACCAGTCACCGTGCGCCTTGAATTCATCATGACCCCTGAACAGAAATCCCTGTCCCTCCTCCCGACCACGATTGAGGAGTTGGTCATCGACCTCTCAATTGATGAGGACAGCACGGGAACTACCCTGCCCGACCTGCACATCGAGTTCTGGGCCGGTCCGAGCAGCAATTCATGGACCTTGGATGGCGGCAGCCCATTCTCACCGAAACTCGGCCCATACATCTTGCGGGATGCAGACCTTGACCTCTCGCGAGGGCGACTGCTCCGAGGCGGCGACGAGGTCGGAATGATAGTCTCCTTTGAAATCGACCAACCAGTGACATGGCGAATCAAACTCGCCGGCGAATCTCGTATCGTAATCCCAGTGGAATGGAGTGTCGACATAGCCGCCACAAATGTGGATGAGCCGAGCAGCGCAGGCTCTCCCGTCGAACTGGCCGATGTCGAGTCACTCAGTCGAGGAGCCCTGCTCGACGCCGACCAGGATTGTTTCAGATTCACCCTACAAGACGACCTGAGAGGAATGACCATCATCATCCATTGGACTACCGTACCTCTAGAAATAGAGCAGCCACACACACCACCAGAACTCGTGCGAGAGGGGGGGAAGACACCTAGGAACCCAAGCGTGAAGACCACTTATGAGGCGGGGAAGGTCATCTCGGAGATTCACTACCAAGACCCACCAGATGGTACATACCTAGCCTGTTGGTCAGGGCAAAACAACCACTTTCAATCGTATTCATGGTTCGCTCGATTGACCCATCGGGGAATGGGGAGTGCTTCACCCACTCAGTTCTCCGGTGACGCCACTTGGTTGGCCGGTCAAGCCTATGTTGGAGATACGGAGGGGAGTGTTGGAGTTGTCGCCTCACACATCTTCACTCTAGTCATCGGAATGTTGGGTACTGCTGCGGTGATTTTCGGGTATGCCATGCCCAGCAATTTCGTCTGGTCGAAAAAATTGCTTCTACCCATCTCACTGGTGATACTGATTATCGGTGGAATTGCCTCGCCGGTCTGGGGTTTGACCGGCGAGGCTCCGCAGGTCGGTGAATTGACTCTGGATGAATTGATTGAGCATCGTTTAGGCGCAGTCGACGATGCTGATGACTCGGTGGGGGCGACGGATTGGAGCGGACTCTTCGGCTTGAAGTCGGGAGCGAACCTGAGGTTGAGAATGCATGTCGACGGGGCTCATCCTACAGATGATGGTAGATGGCAGGTGCATACTGAGGAGTTGTCTGACCTTAGGTTGGACGACTACATCTTCGGTTATCTCAGCGACCATCCGATGTCTGATGCTGAGGAGATTCGATTCATCCTCCGAGCCGGCAGGTCTCTGACATTGGACCTGCTGATGCTGGAAGCGCTGCTGGTGGTGGAGGAGCGACCGGAGGGTGAATTGCTTCACATCGACTGGAAGATGGAGAGTAGTGCCGCTGCCGGTTCGCCGACAGAACCCATCTGGTCGACGAGACCTGATGCCGTGAGCAGCAGTGAATGGTCCAAACTTCAGGATGAACTCTACCCAGAGTTGCTGACCATTTCATATTGTGACTGTGGCACTGACGGTATGGAAGTGTCATGGAGGCCGAGCGGGACGTTCGACAGCGACAGCCTAGCCACAGATTCACAGATTGGGATAGCCGATGGAATAGTTGGAAACGAACTCTTGTGGCTTGCCGTCGGATTCGCTTTGATAATCCTGACCGGCGGCAACGAGTATCATCGTCACCGGCGGGCTGAAAAACTGGCCGAAAGAATCCTCAGACAGGATTGATAGAATCGCCATACGGAGTGACGCATCCCATTCAACCGATGAGGAGGGCGGATTCGCACCCGCCACCCCCTGAGTCAATGCAGACGGCAGTGGAACCGAATGGTGGCGGCAAATGGTGGCGGTGCAAAGGCGGCGGCAGTGGAACCGAATGGTGGCGGCAAATGGTGGCGGCAAATGGTGGCGGTGCAATGGCGGCGGCAGTGGAACCGAACTGCGGCGGCGCAAACGGCACAAACCACCGTCGCCCACGGCAGCAAATTGGGGCGGCTCACAGCGGGCGGCGAACAGCGATTTGAAAGGGCGCAGGTGAACAATGAACGGTAGCGGCGGTTGAAAACAAGCGAGGTTGTGGGTCACTCGACTTTACCAAGAATCTCATCAAGCATCTTCTTCTCGTCATCGTCGATGATGCCGTCATCAAGAGCGTCACGAATCTTTTCCCGCTCCTCAGCCGAGAGGTTGGCGGATTCCATGGCCCCTTCAATCAGAGCCATTTCTGCCTCAGTCACTTTGCCATCCCTGACTGCTGCATTGATGGCCGCTCTCGTAGCGATTCGTGCCGCCTGCCGCGGCGGAATCTCCAGTGCCTCGGAGAGTCTCGACAACTCTCCATGCTCGTCTTCAGTGAGAACTCCATCCTCATAGGCCCTGTGGTAGGCCTCGAGTAGGAACTTGCCATACTGGTCGGGGTGGAGTAGAACATCCCTAATCAGCCCGTAATCAACTATTTTCTTGCCGCCTGTAGCACCGCGGAGAGATGAGACCACCTCCTTCACAGCCATGTCCTTCAGACCGTGTCCAATCCATGCGACCCCCATCGCAATGACACCTGAAGCCAACCACTGCATCGTAATAGGGGCGAGCAGGGTGCCGGGGTGCATCAACTGGTTCAGACCGATGACGACTAAGAGTGACCCCCAAAACATCTCCAGCCAATCATTGACATCCCGCTGCTCATCCACAGTCGCCACCTCCTCCCCTTCCTCGGACATCGACTCGCCACAGGGTGGAGTAGTCCTTCAAATTATCCGAGTTGACAGACCCATCCTCTCACAAAGGGATTGCAGGTGCCCACCACCACTCATTCCACCTCCAACACACCTCTGAGATGGGTGTAGAGAGATTCAGGATGGCTTGTCAGGGAGTGGGAAAAGTTGGGCTACAGGATTTTGTCGGCTGGGTGTTGAACATGGGGATGGGCCTGCCTGTGTTTGGGGATCTGACCGCTATGATGGTGCGCCCTTTTCAGGGGGCGGACGGAGAGCCACAGCATGGTTTGTTTGGGGATTTGACCGCTATGATGGTGCGCCCTTTTCAGGGGGCGGACGGAGAGCCACAGCATGGTTTGTTTGGGGATTTGACCGCTATCCTCTTGAGCCGTGACTCGCCGATGGTGTGTGATGGCGAGTGATTCGGACGGCTCTTCGCCCCCTCTAGCAATTCCTGATGGAGTCGGGAAGTTCATCAGGGAGTTTTGGGGCATTGAAAAATTTCATCCGCCGCAGGAAGCAGCTCTGCCGGTTGCTCTTGCTGGCGAAAATCTGGTGCTGGCGGCGCCGACGGCGAGTGGGAAGACTTTGGTCGCACAACTCGCCATTATGAAGCAACTGTTGGATTATCAGCCCGGCAGCCGCGCTGTCTACATCGTCCCTCTCAAGGCGCTGGCCAGCGAGAAGGTGAGGGAGATGGAGGAGTTATCCTCCTCCTTCGGACTGAAGGTTGGAATCGGAATCGGTGACAGAAGTGGAGAGCAGAGAGGGGTTGACGATGCCGACATCGTAGTCTGTACATCTGAGAAATTCGATTCTCTGATGAGGAACAGAGAGCACTTTCTCGAGCGTGTGAGCATCGTTGTCGCCGATGAGGTTCATCTCGTCAATGATGCTGGAAGAGGACCAACACTGGAAGTCAACCTCGCCCGAATACGGATGGAAGCGAGTGAAGCGCAACTGATTGCCCTCTCGGCGACCATCGGCAATGCCACCGATGTGGCCGAATGGCTTGATGCAGAACTGATAGTTTCCGACTGGCGACCGGTTCCTCTTCAGTATGCAACTTTCACCGACCTGCTCGTCGAGGTTCGCCATCAGGTGACTCCTGAGTCGATGGAACCGCCACTTCCTCCGCCAAGAAGAATGGACGGACCCAAATCAAACCTCGTCTGGCCGCCCCTCCTTGAGACTGTTGAGGAAGGAGGGCAGATGCTCTGTTTCGTCGCCACCCGAAAATCGGCACAATCACTGGCAAGACAGTTGTCTGACAGGATGACAAAGCAACTAGAGAGGCAGGGGGAAGCGAAGATTCTCGAGAAGTTGAACAAACTCTCGGAAAAACTCGAGCAGGCCGGAGATGGCTCAGAAATCGGAGACCTGCTGGCCAAAGCGGTTGCCGGAGGAGTCGCATTCCATCATGCAGGACTGTCGAGTAGGAGGCGTGAGATCATCGAAGAGGCATTCAAGCGGGGTGACATCTATTGCATGACCGCCACCCCCACACTCGCTGCCGGAGTAAATCTTCCAGCGAGGCGGGTTCTCGTCCGCGACCTGACTCGCTGGGATGGAAGTGGCAGCACGCGCCTTTCCGTGATGGAAGTGCAGCAGATGCTGGGGAGAGCCGGCAGACCCAAGTATGACAGCAGAGGGGAGGCTTGGATTAAATGTAAGAATCAGATTGAAGCCGACCTGCTGGCTGAGCACTACTTCAAATCTGACCCCGAAGAGATAGTTTCCAAACTTCATCTTGAATCACCGATGAGAATGCACGTTCTCGCCGCCATCGCCACTGGCGGCCAGAAGGACCGATGGTCATTGGGTCGCTTTTTCAGCCACACATTCCTCGCCCGCGACCTCTCCACAGAGATGCTGGCCGACAACATCGACGGCATCGTCGACTGGCTCTGCCACCACGGAATGGTCGAAAGGCTCGGAATCGACGAGACTCTCGCTGCCAAAGTCGAACAGGAGATGGCAGATGCACTTTCTACCGAAGCGGACAGCGAAGAGGAATGGGATGATTCACTTCCGCCTTGGGCTACGGCAGCCACCGCCATGAAGGGAGTCTCAGTGGAAGACCCACCTTCCCGTGAGAGGGAGAAGAGGAGAGGGGCGGCCATCATCGGATTCCAAACGGCAGGCGACATCTACCGGGGAAACAGGTTCGAGGCACACATGCCTGAGAGGATGGGGATGAAATACAGGGCCACACCCTTCGGTGAGAGGGTCAGTAGACTCTATCTAGACCCACTGTCAGGTCATTTAATCCAGACGGCGATGGACAGAGCATTACGAATTATCGCCGGTGCTGATGAAACACGCACTCTATCGCCGTATGGGATTCTGCACCTTCTCTCCACACTTCCGGACTACCTCGTGCTCTGGCCCCGCAAAGCCGAGGAAGACCTCCTCATAGCCCGCAGGTATGCAACCGAAAGTGAGGAATTGATTGACCGAGATCTGCTCAGGGAGACAAGGTTGGATATCGATGCCCTCGCTCATGTCAAGACGGCCATGGTGGTCGAATCATGGATTGAGGAGGAGAGTTCTCGCTCCATCGAAAAGAGATTGGGTGCCGCACCGGGCGACCTGCGGTTGAGGATTGAACTCGCTGATTGGCTCCTCTATTCCGCCCGTGAAATCGTCCGGCTCTCAGATGATGGGGGTGAACTGTTCAAGCAGCCGCGGCGCCTTCTCGTCGAATTGCTCGATGAACTCAGATTGAGGGTGGCCAATGGCTGTAAATCGGACCTACTCGGACTTGTGGCGGTGAAAGGAGTAGGGAGGGTGCGTGCAAGACAACTCGCCAGCAGAGGCATCAGGACAGTCGATGACCTGTCAGAATTGACCAAGCAGGACCAAAGGGTGTTGGCCTCCCAGAGGGGGTGGTCACAGAAACTTGTAGATGGAATGATGAGGAATGCACAGAGCACCCTGCGAACGAGCCGGCGCAGATGATATGACCGAGATGCCTCAGCGAGGGAATCAGATGGAGTCGGCTCTGCCACCGTGGTTCCCAGCTTGGGGTATCGAGTTCCATAGCGATGTCGAAGATGCGAGAGTACAAGCAGCCATCCTGCTCGAGGCGAGACCCGATGAGCGATGGCTACTCATCGGCTATCCCGTAGGAATCTCTGAGCGTTGGCTCTGGGCTGTGTGGCTCGCCCTGAGAGAGAGGGTGTTGACGAACAAGATGGTGAGCAGGACTCTCGACGGTGAATTTCTGCGATTGATTGCAGGCACACATCAGATGAAGGTGGCGTTTCATGCGGCTGGGCTCCGGCCGGGAGAGAGAAGGGCGTGGTTGTTGCGCATTCCCGAATGGCCACAAACGGGGGAGAGCGACGACATCACGCTTCCTATCGATGACTATCTCACCTACAGTAGGCAGGCCGCAGAACTGATGGCTTGGATGGAGGCTGACCTTATCACCGAGAGACCGGCCCCGAACAGGGAACTTTTCTCTCGCCTCGAAATCGCTGATGGTAGCGTGTTGGGTTCTGACGGTGATGAAATCAAGTCTGACCTTCCACCGGAAGTGCTCCTGATGGGCAGGTTGTCAATGACCGACATCGACTGAGCGCCATCTCCACCCCCACCACTGAGCCGCGGTAGTTCGACTGCAGCACAAGTGAAGGGGGCGCGTGACTAACTGCACCACTGAGCCGCGGTAGTTCGACTGCATCACAAGTGAAGGGGCGCGTGACCAACTGCACAACGATTGAAGGAGAGCGTCTGTCAGACCCAACCACGGATGAAGAAGCGTGTCTCGGAAGTATCAACCGACGGAATTCGTGCAGCTAAGATTATCCAAAACCATCACAGAGATGTGGGGAGCGTTGGGTTCATAGAGCGGTGACCCTGCCCTCAGGCTGATGGCAAGATTTCACGGCTACCGCAACTGCGACTCATGTAATACGGAAAACGCATCTGGGCATTTTCTCGACTTGGATGAAAAGCGGCTCTGCCTACCATGTTATGTCAGCATGGTGAAGCCAGACCATGACGGCATCGCCGCCATGACCGCGGCCCGCGACGAAGCGCTGAAAGCATGGAAGTGCCAGAAGTGGAAGCGCAGTGACTCAAAACTTCCCAATGGCCCCTACTCAAGTTGAACACTCCCCGAAGCCTTGTCTCGCTGCTCGCAGGGCTGACCACTCAATTTGGTGAGCCATTGGGCGTCTCAGTGAGTGCAGAACCCTCTACCGGCTGCTCTGGTGAAGGAACTCTCAATCAACACACCTAGGTACGACCCCTGCGAGGGTTTTTCGCCCTCGCTGTGAAACCTGAACTGGGGGTGCAACTCCAAACTCTCAGCAACGGGAGGATTGTCTATGGGACAACCTCAACACACCCAGACTTAGTGATGTTGCCGTGTAGTAGGACCTGAGAACAGGTTCAGAAGGAGGATTCCCAATCTTCTATCTTCTGATGATGGGCCCATGTGGCGTCATCCATCTCTCCTCTACCCTTGAGAACCTCACGCGTCATGAGCCAATAGAGTGCAGCGAGTGAGAGCCTCCCCTTGTTGTTTCCAGGGATACAGAAATCGACATTTCGAAGGTTATTGTTGGTGTCACATATTCCTATGACCGGCATCCCACTCTTGACAGCCTCAGAGAGAGCCTGAGAATCTGCCTGTGGGTCGGTCACGAAGATGACTTTCGGCTCGATGTACTGCCTGAGATTAGGGTTGGTGAGGGTTCCTGGGATGAACCTGCCGACTATCTTACGAGCACCTATCGCCTGAGCGAACATTCTCGCTGGGCGCTGACCATACTGTCGGGCGCTGACCACGAGGATGTCTCTTGGCTCGTACTGGTTGATGAAATTGGCTGCGAGAGTGACTCTCTCATCAGTCTTGGTGACATCGATGAAGTAGATGTTGGACCCATCATCCCCCGCCTTGGTGATGAATGGCCGCATGTCCTTGGTCTTGCTCTGAGTGCCGATGTGAATCGCGTTCTTCTCGTACTCCTCGTACGGCATCAACGGGGTGGTCGCATCGGTCATGCGCCTCGGCGACCGGACAACCCTTCATAACCGCTTCTATCCACTCCGAGGGCTTTGAAAGTGGGTAAGTTCAGTAGCCGATGAACGGTCGCGGGAGGAGGATGGCGAGGATGCTCAGCGAGGTGCCCCTCTATCTCGCCCCGATGGCAGGGGTAACCGACCTACCCTTTCGCCTCCTCAGCCGCGAGTGCGGAGCGGATGTCACCATCACGGAATTCACCCCCGCTGCCGCTCTGACCAGAAGCGATGGGAAGAGTTGGGCCAAACTCTCCACCTGTGTGGATGAGAGACCGTTCATTCCACAGATTTTCGGTGGCGACGTCGAAGAGATGGTGTCAACTGTCGAGGCACTGCAGGATGTGGCTGATGAGATTGACCTTAATTTCGGCTGTCCCGCACCGAAGGTGACGAGACACTGCGCCGGTGCCGCGCTCATGGGCGAGCCTGACAGACTGGTGGCGATGGTGGAAAAGTGTGTCGACGCTTCTTCCGTTCCCATCACCGTGAAGATGCGAAGCGGAGTGAGTACGAATCGGGTAAATGTCGTCGACATCGCTCGACGGGTGGAAGCGGTGGGTGTGAGTCGAATCTGTGTCCATGGCAGAACACTTCGCCAGAGATACTCCGGAAAGGCTGATTGGCGGACCATCGCTGAAGTGGTGAGGGCAGTCGATGTCCCAGTCGTCGCAAACGGCGACATCATCGACGCGGAATCAGCCGCCGAATGCCTCAGGGTGACTGGGGCGGCTGGATTGATGATTGGCCGAGCGGCAATAGGAAGGCCGTTTGTCTTCGCTCGAATCAAACAGGGACTCGGGTGGGAATACAACCCCCCCGAATGGCTCGGAGACGATGAGTTGACCAGCATTGGAAATGAGACGGCGCGATGGCGGTTGGCGGCGTGGCTTCGTTATCTCGAATTGCTCCGAGAGCATGGCGGAGAGGGGGGGAAGAACATCCTCAGGCATGGAATTTCGTTCACCAAGGGAGTCGATGGCGGCAAGGCTCTGAGGGTTCACCTACACGAAAACAGGGAGTTGGACCGCGTCGGTGAGACGGTGGAAAAGTTCCTCTCCGAAGCTGCGCGGGGTTGAGTAGAGTCGGAAGTTGCGCCGGGTAGAGTTGCTAGGGGTTGCGGCGGGTTGAGTAGAGTCGGAAGTTGCGCCGGGTT
>CAYFFQ010000005.1:64447-71432 GCA_964342465.1 uncultured Candidatus Poseidoniales archaeon
AGTTGCTAGGGGTTGCGGCGGGTTGAGTAGAGTCGGAAGTTGCGCCGGGTTGAGTAAAGTCTGAAGTTTCGCCGTGTAGAGTTGCTAGGGGTTGCGGCGGGTTGAGTAGAGTCGGAAGTTGCGCCGGGTTGAGTTGCTAGGGGTTGCGGCGGGTTGAGTAGAGTCTGAAGTTTCGCCGGGTAGAGTCGCGTCAGCAATAATTCACATTAAGTAGTTTCAAGACAGCGAATAGCATCAATAGCACTTAGAACCTCTTTGGTCGGCGAGCCATCATGCTGAGAATCACTCTGGTAGAGCAACCGGCTCCTGCTGGAATGCATGATGTCGACCATCTCATCGCTTGGATTCTCGACAGCCTCGGGCTGGTCCGCCGCAGAAACGAGGCTGACAGCAGCAAGGCAACGGAAAGACCACTGCATCGCCTCATGCGTGACCATCTGCTCGGCCAGCCAGAAACCGGCTACGATACGAAGACTCTCGCCGCTGAACTCGGCATCTCCTTGACGGCACTCCATCACCATCTTGGTGGGCTCCAATCTGCAAGAATCGTCGCATCCGAGGCTGGCGATGAAGGGTGGAAGATGCACCATCTGAGGTGTAATTCGCTGCCGGCGGCTCTCAACCTGCTTCACACAGAGGTGTGTGGCATCCTCAAACTCCGATTGAATCTCCTCTCACAACTTCAGAGTGGACGACCTGAACCCATCCAAGCGGGCGAACAGGCACCTGTTCCTCTGAAAATTAGTGTCGTTGAACCTCATCCTCTCGACGACAGTGAGGATGTGGTGGATTCACTGATGAACGACCTCGGTTTGCGTGGCCAGCGCCCCCGTGCGAGCGGAGCCGATGACCTTCCACGCATGGTCTTTGAAGCCCTATTGCAATCTGACCACCCCCTCTCTCTTGATGAAGGAGTCAGTAGATGGGGAGCGACTCGTCCTCGTCTCACCCGAACTTTTGAGCGGTTCAGACAGGCGGGATTAGCGGTACGATGTCTGCGCACAGACCGTCTTTCGGTGATTCTCTGGGATGCCCTCTCCAGCCAGTACGCAAGACGGGGGGAGGATTGGCTGATGGGCAAGGGGGGTCTTGGTCGACTTGACGAGAAGACAGCCGGAAAAGTGGTGGTGTCTCTGAGAGATGGCACATTCACCACCGAGGTGTGTGATGAACTGTTCTCCGAAGTGTCTCTAGATGAGAAACTGGTGGCAATCAACCTGCTCGGAGGGAGGCTTCCGTATGGCTATCAACTGTGTGGAAGAGGCGGTGAGGAAATCACTCGCAATGTGGTGGAGAGGGTCGATTCGCTCTTCCGGAGGATGGTCGGTGTGGCCGAGCGACTAGAGGAGATGATTCGTGAGGGTCGGGTGAAGTGACCACCTCTGAGAAACCTTGCCGATGCCGGCCGGCAAGTGGTTGTGGGAACTTTCGTTCTGTGAGATGACCATCGTGCTCAGACATCGCCCAAGAGATTGTCAGCCGGAAGCGGTTGCTCGCTCAAGCGGCGATTTGGCGCTCATCAATCCATTCGTAGTCAAGAGAGCCAGTCCTCAATCCATGCAGATGGTCGGCTAAATCAAGATGGTTACAAGCAAGAATGCCTCTTCTTCGCAGAACCATTATTGCGCTGTTGACAGAGGCGCGGCTGCGGTTGATATCCCTCGCTAAAGATGCCTGAGTAGCGGGGAGAGGGTCCTGAACGAGCCTCGTCACGACCTCCCTCTGCACCTGTGAAAGTCCGGTCGGAAGCATCTCAGCCGCCTTCTCGTCACCCACCTGCATGTGGCGGACGACCTCAATTTGGCTCGGAGCGCCTGCGTAGTAGCATGTGCGGCCGTTGACCGACATCGTCGTCACTGTATGCTGTGACTGCAATACATCGAGATGGTGGCGCAATGTCCCGTTTGCCACTTGAAGAGACCTCTGGAGATTGCGATAGCAGATCCCAGGGCTGTTCTCCAAAGTCGAGAGAATCCTCGCCCGCAGTGGATGTTCCCAGCGATGGTGGTGTGAGGAGGTGATGGTGCCGGAGGCGAACCAGTTCCATGGCAAAGCGGCGCTGGCGATGGCTCCGATGCCGCTGACGCCAGCGACGACCACACCAAACAGGGCGTGCCGGCCACCAAACTGTTGCAGTAGCGCCATTAGACACCCTTTCGTAACCCCTCCCTATTGTATGTGTTGGTTCCGCGAGCCGAACGGTGGCACACCCCTCCACTAACCCCTTCCGAGGGAGCCGCCAGCGTCTGGGATGCTTCAACGACGAAGAGGTGTGCACCACGTCGTTTTCAACACTTGGCAGGCGTGGGCTACATTGATTTCACGGCTGCGGCACAAAACGGATTCCCTGTTAAATGACTCCAGTCGGTTTAGACCAGCACGGATGTACGGGTGAAGTTGCCCACTTTCATGTCCTACTTCTTCTGGACCGAACCATTGTTCATCTTCATGTAAGCGACGAGAGGAGAGAGGAGCCTGCCTGAGCGCTCTCCGTGGGGGGTGAGGCGGTAGGTCACCTTGACAGGCGGGCCATCCACAACCACTCTGTCCACGAAACCGCTCTCCCTGAGTACGGTCAGTTTGTCCGAGAGGGTACGAGAGGAGATTCCCTCCAATAGCCTGCGCAGTTCGTTGAATCTGTTCTCCCCTGCGATATAGAGGGCGGCGAGAATCTCGATGGTCCAACGGGAAGCGAACACATCAAGGGCCTCCACTGCCGCATCAACTTCCCAGGAGATGTCGTGAGTGTGTTCATCTGAATTCTGACGAAAGATGGTTCTGACATCACTACCGAGTTCCTCGGTCTTCTGAATCGCCTCTGAGATCTCTTCAAACTCATCATCCTCAAGAATCATCGGTGGTTCTGGCATCTACTCATCTCCGGTGTTGCTGAACTTATGTGGTGTAGACATTACACTTAGATTTACCCCTTTTCACTCCTCTCTTGATATAAGGCGGACTCCACATCGTTATTGCCCTGAGAGGGAAAATAGGAGGTTGGGCTGAATGGACCTGTGGCTGGAGCAATGGTTGGACAATGAGAGTGCGAGGATGCAGAAGCAGGAGGCGCGCAGAGCGTCGTTGAAGCGAAGTGTGACGAGACTCCTGCGCTCTCGGACATGGAGTGGGAAGAGTTGATGAAGAAGTTGTTGAAACTCTTCAAGAGATTGTGGTTGCAGGGCGCTGATGCGATGCGTCCACCACCTTGGAATCGCTGAGAGTGTGCTCCACCGTCAGGTGCGACTACACATTCATTTCGAACCCTAGACTTGAACATCGTAGTTCTGTGCCCATACCCAATTGCGAGTGGGTCGGAAAAATGGAACTTTGAAGCACTACTCGCTCAGTTCGTATTCCTTCGCTATCTCGCTGTCGGTCAGAAACCGCCCCCATCACTGGCGATCAGTACACCGAACATCAATGCATAGATGACCACGACCGCCAATGTCAATCCGATGACCACCCATGAGATGATGAGAGCTGCTTTGGCGGTACCAGCATCTGGGTGACTGGGATATTGGTCAGTCACTGCGAGAGCCTGTTTGGCGACTATCAATGCTGGAATGGCGAGACAAATTCCACCACAGAAGATGCTGAGGATGGAAAGTACGAGGGCGGTTGTGGCTGACGTTGCCGGCAGACCCATCCCCGGCAGACCCATTCCGACTGCAGGTTGTGCCCCCATCATCGGTTGGCCGCCGACGGGCGCCGTCTGACCGATAACCATCTGCTGTGGAGGCTGCCCATACACCTGTTGTCCCTGAGTCGGCTGAATCGGCCGGCCATACTGGTCCGTTCTCGGTTGCATGCCTCAGCGATACATGTATCTCACATTAATCGTTTTCCCGTCACCTTCAACTCGGTGCGGCGGCGGTGTGGCGGTGCTCTGACCGTACCTCAATAAATCGTTTTCCCGTCACCTTCAACTCGGTGCGGCGGCTGTGCGGCGGCGGTGTGGCGGTGCTCTGACCGTACCTCAATAAATCGTTTTCCCGTCACCTTCAATGGTTGGAATAACTGGGCCTACGCCCCTGAATGAGTGCTGAAAGTCCTTCGTAAGCGTCCTCAGTGGCGAATATCTGCTCCAATCTCTCGAGTTCGAGGGCGAGGCCAGAATCCAATTCTGCTCCCGTTTCGACTGCGTCATTCAGCAGTTGCGCCGCCATTCTCACAGCTATTGGTGCGGCAAATCCCAACGACTTCATCTGCCGCGCCACCTGTTTATCCTCATCATCAAATCCATCAGGAACTTTTCCTGAAAGTATGTCATCCATGTTGCCATCACGATAGAACTCGGTGGCGAATTGAACCGCAGGATGTCCCGAGTCCACCGGCACTCCCGTGTACTTTTCAGCCGGCTTGCCAGCGGCAGCCAAACTGACAATAGTGGCATTCACCTCCGCTGGTTCGACAAGATGGGTCAACAGACCCATCGCTCTCGCGGTTGTGTGGTCGATGAAATTTCCAGCAAGAACCGCCCAGCGGGCGCATTCGATACCGCTGATTCTCGGAGTCCTCTGGCTCCCCCCAAGTCCCGGATAGATGCCGATGCTCGTCTCTGGAAAACGGAATTGGGTGCGGCGCGTCCCCACCCGATAGTCACAGGAAAGCGCAAGTTCCAACCCCCCACCTAGTGCGAGCCCAGTGGTAAGAGCGATGGTGGTCTTGGAGGATTTCTCCAGTTTATCCAGCACCTTATGGCCGAATTCAGTGAATTCATAAATGTCGCTAACACGGTCGGCTCCTATCTTGTCGACGAAGAATTTGACATCGGCTCCAGCGACAAACGCCTTGCCTGCGCCTGCCAACACGATGGTCTCCACACTATCGTCGAGGTTCAGTGCGTCTAGTGCTGTCGCGAGTTGGCTCACCACGGTCTCGTTGAGTGCGTTCATCGCCTCGGGGCGGTTGATCTGAACCATCGCCATGCTGCCTTCGCGGGTGACATCGATGTATGAAAATGAAAAGGGTTCGTTTTGCTCGGCTTGTCGCAAGAAGAAACTGGGAAGGGAAAATCCTGCGAGTTGTGCGTATCGTGAGGCCATTTCGTAAGCCTTCTCTATTCCTAACCTGTTGGCCAGTTCGAATGGGCCGCGCGCCCAGCGGAGTCCGACTTTGGCGCCGCGGTCCACATCCTCCATGGAGCAGATTTCCTCTTCAACTATCTGAGCCGATACAGCGAAGACCTGTCCAAGAAGCCTCTCTGATATCTCTCGCTCCGCCGCCTCTGAACACGGCCCCTCCTCAGCGATGTCGCCGATTTCCCACATCTCACCGGCTGCAACCATGTCGCGCAGGTTCTGAGCACCCGTGTAGCGATGAGTTTCAAGTTGGCTGGCAAGATAATCCGTCGAATGGAGGGCGATGGGTGGCCCAGTCAGGTTCATCAAAGCAAAGGGACCCATGCCGATTCTGAAGGCCTTGCAGGCGGCGGCATCAATCTGTGCAGTGCTGGCAACTCCCTCTTCCAGCAATAGACACGCTTCATTCAACCACGGAACGAAGAAGCGATTGACGACAAATCCAGGCCTGTCCTGACAGACGATGACCACTTTTCCGAGCGTTTTGCAGAATTGCACGACCCGCTCGAGGCTTTCTCGGCTGGTGGTCTCAGCGGGAATGACCTCCACCAGCCGATTCTTGGCCGGATGATAGAAGAAATGGAGTCCAACAAACCTGTCCGGTCTGCCGGTCGCCCTCGCCAGTTCATTGACCGACAGCGAAGAGGTGTTGGAGGCGAGAATAGTGTGTTCCTCACATACTTCGTCCAGCGTCTTGAAGACCGCTGTCTTGATGTCAAAATCTTCGAATACTGCCTCAATTACAAGGTCGGTGTCTGTCGCCACATTCTCTGTACCGACAACACCGGTGATTCTCCCCTCAATCTCTTCCACCTGAGAAGGTGAGAAGATTCTGCGCTCGACCGCTTCGGCAAGAAAATCTGAGATGGTCTGCTCCCCCCTCTTGACCCACTGCTGTTCGCGGTCGACCATCTGAACATCGAACTGCTCCTGTGCTGTCTTCTGGGCGATTCCGCTCCCCATGTTTCCGGCACCGATTATGGCCACACTCTGGACTGGTTGCATGGAACGGCGGGTGGGGTGTCAAACATCAATTGAACGCATGCAGTATCTGAACATTCTCCCCCATGTCAAGGGATGGTTCGGGGCTTACGAACTGTCC
Source organism: uncultured Candidatus Poseidoniales archaeon (assembly GCA_964342465.1). GTDB lineage: Archaea > Thermoplasmatota > Poseidoniia > Poseidoniales > Thalassarchaeaceae > MGIIb-Q1. The sequence continues at coordinate 70,631 of CAYFFQ010000005.1, forward strand.
ACCTCTGGCTGTGAACATTCTCCTCCACATCGGGGAATGGTTCACTCTTCTTCATAGGAAAAACCGAGGGTTGTGAGAAGTGTGTGTGCTTGGTCATCGGGGGTCAGCCCCATGCCCATGATACTCGTTCTGCCTCCCTCTGCCCACCTCCTGCGGGTGGTCGGGTCTCTCGCTTGTTCCAACGCATCATGCCACGCTTTCCAGTCACCTCGCCGCAGAAGTCTGCCACTGATTCCATCTTCCACTGTGAAACGGAAGCCACCCTCAGCGACCATCAATGCCGGAGTGCCTGCCGCCTGTGCCTCGATTGGTGTCAAGCCGAATGGCTCATCATAGGCGAGGCTGACCACCGCCAGCGCCCCTCTAACCAGCGCCACTAGGTCCGGCTGGCTGAGGCGCGGCTGGATGTCCAGTCTGACTCCGAGTTCATCGGCTCTGTCTGTCAACCTTGCGAGGTCGTAGCCGTCGCCACCACCTACCAACGCCAGAGTCAGCCCCGTCCCCTGTAACATTTCCAGAGTCTCCCAAGTTCCCTTGACGTGGGAAGCTCTGCCGATGGTGACTACATATTCACTGATGGCGGCAGCCGCATCATCCTCACTCCCACCCTCACTGTCGGCGGCGTCTCTGCTCCCCTCACTGTCGGCGGCGTCTCTGCTCCCCTCACCGTCGGCGGCGTCTCTGCTCCCCTCACCGTCGGCGGCGTCTCTGCTCCCCTCACCGTCGGCGGCGGCTCTGCTCCCCTCACCGTCGGCGGCGTCTCTGCTCCCCTCACTGTCGGCGGCGTCTCTGCTCCCCTCAC
>CAYFFQ010000005.1:71532-97209 GCA_964342465.1 uncultured Candidatus Poseidoniales archaeon
GTCTCTGCTCCCCTCACTGTCGGCGGCGTCTCTGCTCCCCTCACCGTCGGCGGCGGCGGTGGCTCTCAAACCACCGCCTCTGTCACCACTCTGCCAGACATCAAGATTCACGGTAGGGAGCAGAAGGTTAGATTCGATGCCGTACACCTCGGAAATCCGCTTCTGAATCCAGCGCGAATTGCCCGAAATCGCGCAGTTTCTGCGGCGAGCCAGTCTACTGACAAACTTCTGGTCTCGCCGCCGCTGCTTCCCCAACAGGAGGGATGTGAGCAACAGATTTCTCTTCGGCGCGCCCGAAAGTGTGCGGTGAAGGACATCTTCATAGAGACCACGATGAGGTTCAAGGCAGTGGTAGTGGAGGCGTGTGCGCGTAGAAACTAGTCCGGTGAACTCCAGAGAGGCAACACCACTCGTCACATGCACTGCATCGACATTGGCAAGCACCTCCCTCAGCCCAGTCACCTGTTCAGTCATTTCGAGCATTGACAACCATGCCCTCACGGCGCTGCGGGATGCGAGGGCGCGCGCTTCCGCCCAAGCCCCCTTCGGTGCGACCCATCTCTTCACAGGTGTGAGGTAGTTGATGCCCATCTCGTCAAGAATTGCTCGCTCTCTTGTCGGGAGATTGAGAGTTGCTAGTGTGATGTCGAAGTGGCGCGACCACGCTGGCAGGTTGTTGATGAGGTCACGCTCGGCACCGCCAAATTGGGCGAATGTCCCCTTGACCACGAGGAGGCGTGGAAGGGGTCGGGATGTATCGCCCATGCGCCCTCGTCTGCTCTCCCGTTTAATATCGGCATAGGTTCGCGGGAGCGTGGCGAAGCGTGTTCTGTTGGTTCGTGGAGGGGCGTTGCCCCGTCAGAGCGGCTTGGGTAGGGCCCACCATGAACTGGTTGACCGATTGCAAGCCGGCCACATCCCTGGATGGAAGTTGGCCGGCGTAATTGAACACCCCCTAGGTGGAAATCCGTTGCGCAGGTATCTGCGTCGCCGGTTCACACATCCCAATAGAGTATATCGTTGTGGAAATGCCGCTGCCAAGGGGTCTAAGGTATCGGGTGGGTTAGGCAAGATTGACCTTATCCATGTGACCGACCAGGAACAGGCGCATCTGCTCCCAAGAAATTCAGAGGTCCCGTGTAGCATCACTGTGCACGACCTGTTTCACCTCTACCCGCGCAACATCATGGGTATCGAAGTCGGTGATTTCTCTCCGAATTGGGCGCGTCGGAGAGATATTTCCCACCTCAAGGAAGGAATAGGGAGGGCGCGCCTCATCCTATCTATTTCCGAGGCAACCGCAGCAGAATGTCAACAGAAGTGGCCGAAGATAGCGGTTCGTGTGGTCCATCATGCCATTGACCCTACGCCTTACCGAGTTGAGCGGAGCATCGGCCTGCGTCAATTTGTGTTGCTTACCGTCGGCAGTGATGAGCCGCGCAAGAGGCTCGATTTCGTCGATGAAGTCGTTGCTGCTCTGCCGAAGGATGTAAGGAATGACCTGAATCTCGTGAGGGTTGGCTCGCATCTCAATCTCGACGATGATGAATTGATTGCCGCCTATCAGCGAGCAGAGGCTCTTCTCTTCCCTTCAGCCGGCGAAGGATTCGGATTGCCCGTCCTTGAAGCGATGGCCGCCGGCTGTACGGTTTTGGCCAGTGACCTGCCGGCGCACAACGAAGTTGCAGACCCGACGATGCTCCTGCCAGCGGATGAGGTGCAGCCGTGGGTAGAGACAATCGTCGACCTCCACCAGACCTGGAAAGAGCGTGGAAAGCAAGCACCTGAATGTGATGATGTCGCCCTCAAGCGGGCGAGTGAGTTCAACATCGAAGGGTGGGGAAAGAAGATGGCCGAGGCGTGGGACTCTCTAGTAAAATGATGAACTGGCCATCGTCTAAGCCATCGGAAGTTTGTAATTCTGTGGTCTTGCAATTCCAAGGTCATCTGGCAGTCGTCGTGTGGCGATGGGTAGCGTGATGGGTACAATCTCCCGACCGATGAGGGCCACACGGCTTTCCCTCCTCTCAGCAAGAACCTCCCGCCCGACCAGTGGGGCGAGGGTGTGTGAGAACTCCATGATGTCATCATGGGAAGGCATGTTCTCAACTGTGTGATTGGCCTGAGAATGGCCGACATAGACATAGCCCTTCGCTTCAATCCAATCGGGGTCGGCCAAGTTGTCAAGGCGAGCATAATCGCCATGATGTCCGAGTGACTCACCTTTGATGAGGGTGTGGCGACAGACCGTACGAGTGTCCAAACTCGGTAGAAGGGCGAGGGTCTGCTCCAATTTTTCCCAGGCGTGGTCACTGAACTTGGGGCGACAGAGCCGGTTGAACAACTCCTTGTTCGGAGCATCAACGCTGATGTAGAGTTGGGTGGGGAGGGGGTCAAGATTCTCCAACACCCGCGGAAGGCTTCCATTGGTCACGAGAAAGGTTGAGACGCCGTGGTCGTGACAGACCTGCAAGAACTCCCCGAGCCGCCCGTAGAGGGTTGGTTCACCATTGAGGGAAATCGCCACATGTTTCGGGTTTTGTGATTCTTCCCACTTCTCGTACGGCACAGATTTGTGTCCTTTGAAACCAGTGAGTAGGCGGCGTTGGGCGCGCACGCTTTCGTAGAAGAGGTGGAGTGGGTCGTCGTCGATTTTCCTCAGGGTTTCCGAGTGGGGTTCTCGCCAGCAATAGGAGCAGGCGAGGTTGCATGAATCTACATTGGGGGCCATCTGCATGCAGTTTCCGGCTTCGATTCCGTAGAAGGTTCCCTTGTAGCAATCTCTCCCCGATTTCAGGTCCTCTTTTGTCCAGTGGCAGATTTTGACTCCACCATGTTCTCCAACGAGGTGGTAGGATTGTTTTGTCAGAGTGTTGATGATCTGCGGTTCAATTCTACTTTCACCACTGTATTGGGTCAATACTCTTCCTCGCTTCGCCATGTCGAATCACCTCAGACAGAGAACTCCGCAGTGGGAGGATGTCACCGGCCAATCCGCCGAGCCGTGATTGCGCCTTCAATCCGCCGGCTGACACTCCCGTGAGTGCAAGGGACCTTTCCTCCCGCTCAGGTCGGGTGGTCAAACCTCACACACTACAAGGAATGGTCTGTGAAGTCCTCAGTTGGGTGCGCCAAGTGCAATCTTGAATTCTTCATATATGGTCACAATCTTGAGTATTATGAAAACAAGAGGGGGCTTGTGTGATTGAGGCCTTGGATTTGGGATTCATCAACGAGGAATCGGAACTCCGTCAGTCCCATGCAGGGTGCAATCTGTGCAAAAACCGTTCTTTCGTATTCAGGAAAGAAGTAGTATGAATGAAATACCTAAGAAATTAAAGAAAGAAATCAGAGGAAAAATCAATTGGTCAATAATTGAGCCGCTAGAAAAATTGGCGATTCGAGAGTATCGAAAAGAAACCAAGAAAAAACATCCACTAATCAAAAGAAGAAGAAGGGAGATGTTCAAAGAAGCCGACGGTACGAAGTGCCCCAATTGTCAGGTTGAGATGGAAAACTGCAATGGGACGCTCATCACGACTGATTTTCCAAAGGCGATGACCATTGAACACATCCACCCGACCTCTCTGGGAGGTACAGACGACTCGGAAAATCTCTGTGTTATGTGTCATGCTTGCAACACAGCGCGAGCACACACCCTATCCGACTACTTGACTACCGATACCGATGAAGACATCAGGAGGAAGACACAATTCCTTCATGTTCAACTCGACAATCAGGTTCATGCGTGGATTCTGTTTCCAGACCTTCACAAAAAATTTCGGAAGCACTGGGAGAGACTGACTGGATATGAGTGGCAAGTCGGTAGGAGAGAGGTTGAGGATTTGGTTACTCAGCACACCAACCCTGCGATTCTGCCTCGGCTATCAAGAGAGAAAAAGGTCACTTCCTCACCAAGGATTGAGAGGGGGGGAAGAGGAAGGCGTACACCACACAGAAGGGTGGATATGAGCGCCACTGCACGTGCCCGAAGAAAACGAAAAAGAGAGTCGGCTCAAGAGACCTAGGTGAATGCCGGTTCATTTCGCGGTCTCGACCAATCTAAAAGTGAAGAAGTGTAGTGGGAAGAAGCAAACTGGCGGTCTACACCACATGGAAAAAAAGAATTGAATAAAAAAAAAGGGCCAGCCAGAACTCTCCCCCCCGAGAGAGCCTGACTGACCCAATTGTCGTGTCGGACTGGTTTATCTCAAATGTGTATCAGAGTTCATCTCTGTTGGTGTCATCGCCGAGGGCTCCACCATCGTTGCCGTGTAGGCGGTGCCACGCTCGGAGTATGTCGGCACGGTCTATCCCATCACCATCGACATCAATCTGGTTCCGGAACCATGCCTTACACCTCTGTTCAACATCATCTGGTGCGTTTTCAGCAGTTAGAACTCGCTTGCATACCTTGGCGATGTCGACCTTGTCGATACCATCCCCATCGCGGTCAATCTTGTCAATGACCCACGCCTTGCACCGATTTTTGAGCACATCTGGTGATTGCTCACTGGTCATTATTTCGCGGCATGCAGCAGCGATATCCGCACTGTCGACGCCATCATCGTCCTCGTCCACTTGGTTGGTGGCCCAGATTCGGCACCTCTTGACCATCTGGTCAGGTGCGTTGTCGGCCTCTGCGACTCGCTTGCAGGCCTTGGCGATGTCGACCTTGTCGACGCCATCATCGTCCTCGTCCACTTGGTTGGTGGCCCAGATTCGGCACCTCTTGACCATCTGGTCAGGTGCGTTGTCGGCCTCTGCGACTCGCTTGCAGGCCTTGGCGATGTCGACCTTGTCGATACCATCGCCATCCTCGTCGATGTGTGCTGCAACCATTCTGCGGCATCTCTGAGCCATTTCTTCACTCATTTCACCACTCTCGGTGGCAGCCAAACATCTCTGAATGTGTGACGAGTGGTTGCCATCCATCTGATGATTATCCATGTTCCCCGTGTGGTCGCCCATCATCTCAGAGTGGTCACCCATCATTCCAGAATGGTCACCATGTTGCCTTTGCATCTGCTCTCTCATCGCAGCCTTTTCATCATCAGTCATTTCCGAGTGGTCACCCATCATTCCAGAATGGTCACCATGTTGCCTTTGCATCTGCTCTCTCATCGCAGCCTTTTCATCATCAGTCATTTCCGAGTGGTCGCCCATCATTCCAGAGTGGCCTTCGTCCATCATCACCCCGCTGACAAGGTCGTGTGCCCCGTCCAGCATCGCTCCATCTTCATCAATGACGACAACGCCAGCGGCTCCACCAAGAGCCACCATCGCCGCCATCAACATACCCGCCATATTCCAAGCCATGTAGAGTGAGGGTGGGCTGGTTCGTATATTAAGGGGGGGCGATTGAAATACCCGGATCTCAAATGGTATACCATTAGTTTCATCATCAATTCCCATAATCGTCAATCACACACCTGAGTTTGATTGAAAGGTAGTCGAGGATTGGGAGATGTATGGGTTTCTCTGAAGTTCTGTTCCTCGCAGGGGTTGGCTCAATCCTCGGCCTGACTGAGGGGGTGAAACCTGGCCCGCTGCTCACGATGGTCATCAAGGAGACACTCACACATGGGCTCAAAGCGGGCGTCAGAGCAGCAGCAGCACCGATTTTCACCGATGGACCACTGATAATCATCAGTTTCTTTGTCGCGGGCCTGATGTCAGAAAATGCTGTTATTTTCGCAGTGATTTCTCTCTTGGGTTCTATTTTTCTTGCCAAAATGGGAATTGACTGCTTCCAAGCAGAGCCCCCGAGTGCAGAACTGTTGACTGAAGAACGGAGTGGTTCTCTCCGCCGCGGTGTTCTGACCAATCTGCTCAATCCGAATGTCTATGTCTTCTGGCTCCTGATAGGTGGACCATTCATGTCCCTCTATTACAAAGTTGACCCGCTCGCACCACTAGCATACGCGATATCATTCCTGCTGACGATAATCGCGGTAAAGAGTGGAGTTGCCTATCTCTTCCACAGGTCTCGAGGCAGGATTTCTGCCAAAGGCTATCGTCTGGCATTGGGGTTCTGTGGTATTGCCATGTTTTTCTTCTCAGCCTCATTCATCTATCGCTCATTCACTATCTTCGTGGCCTGAATACCCCATTTGAGGCCAATGATGAGGTTCTAGGTACCCGAGTTCTCTTTTCATGTAATAGGCTAGAGGAGTGAGTAATGTCGCCACCATTCTGCCTTTGGGGGTGAGAGAATAGCGGGTGCGCATGGGAGGGCCAGAGAAGACCGTCCGTTGCACAATTCCCAATTCCACTCCCTCCTTCAGACGAGTGGATAGGGCTCGGTTTGACACACCCTCAATATACGAGGTGAGTTCGGTGAATCCCATGCTTTCTCTGAGGGTTAAGGCGGTCACCACGTGGTATCCCCATTTTCTGCCATTGAGGAAAGAAAAAGCTTCTCCGGTCAATTTGATGATGTTTGTCAGGTATTCTTGGGGGACAGGCACCGCAATTTCGGCGTCGAATTTGAGTTGTCTTGATATCTCTATGATTTCATTGAGGAGGGAGTCGCACTCCTTTCGGTTTGTCACCCACTGGAGGTCATATTCATCTCCACTCATGGATTGGTCTTGGGGGTTGTGCATTTATAGTTGGTGAAGAATTATTCACCATCTCTCAACAAGAGAACTGCTCTCTATAATATACCAATGCTATTCGGTGGCCCATGGGTGTTGAGGCGAATTTGAAGCGCCGCCGCAGATTGACTCTGCTGGCATTCGGATTGGTCACTATTTTCCTATTCTCCGGATTCGTGTATGGTCCGAACGGTTCGCAAAGGGGAACTTTTGTCCTGATGAACGATGAAACATGGGAGGCAGCGAATATGGCAGCGGCTGAAATGCCGGAATCCGGTTATAACGCGGTGTTGTTCGTCGGTCCGAAATGGGGCGAAGAGCCTGGCAACGCGATTGCCTTGCCGGTTCTCCGCGAGATTGTCACCAGATATGATTCGATGATGGCCACCGATGAAATCTCAGAACATTTCGAGTCGGATTTCAACTGGATGGTTCAGAAGGAGACCGCTGGAACATTCGGCTTTGCCGAAGCGGTCCGCGCCGTGATGAACAATGAAACCCCCGTCACCACACAGATTGGATGGACTGGCCCTAACTTCTCAGAGGCGGAGCAGAGTGACCTGAACGAAGTTCTCACCCTTCTTTTCGACTACCGGTTTGAGGATGGCTCGCAACCCTACCGAGATGTGGTGACCTATCTTGAACAAAATGAGGAAGGAGTCTGGTCAGGGAGAGGGTTCCTCATTTTCGGATTGGCCAATGCCACGAGTCTCTTCGGCCCTGATGGAGAATATTCCAAATCGGCCGATGATGTGAAACCATACTTTGAAGAATGGGAATTGATGATAGATGAAGTCTATCGTGAAGACTTGACATTTACTGGCGAAGATGTCCATGTTTGGTCATATCTCGGTATTGATAGTGAGATCAATGATGAGGTGGCACAGACTATGCCTTTGATTGGAGTCTCATTTCTTCTGATGACCATAATCGTTGGTCTCTATTTCCGCGATTGGCGCGATGTCCTCGCCTCTTCCGCGGGATTGGGTCTCCTGATGGGGTGGATGTTCGGTACTCAGGCTTGGCTAGGTTATCCTCAGACTCAAATCTCTTCCATGTTACCCATTCTGTTGCTTGCCCTCGGAGTCGACTTCTCCTTCCATAGTCTACAGCGGTGGCGAATTATTGCATGGAACGACGGTGAGGGTGAAAACGAGCGGTTGAGCGCTGCGTGGAGAAGTATTCGTGAACTGTGGCCAGCCCTCGGCCTTGCCACCATTACGACGATGATTGCATTCGGAACCGCTGCATTCTCACCGATTCCAGACCTTGCTGAATGGGGGCGATTGGCCGCCATCTTCATCCCCGAGGCCTACCTTCTTCTCGGGATTTTCACTGTCGTCCTACGCTCGGGATTTGCGGTGAAGAGCGGTGAAACTCAGAAGGGATTCGCGGATAAGATGCGCAGGATGGGTGGGTTGCAGGTAAGAAAACCAATACCCTTCTTGATTGTGCTAATACTGCTCACCGGTGGAGCGCTGACAATTGGACAACCCGATTCTGATTTTGATGTCCATGATTATCTTGACAACGACTCACGAATGGTGCGTTCACTGGATATCACCGACCATACATTTGAATCGCGGGACAAAGGAGAACCCGGTTTCGTATTCGTTGATTCTGGTCCTGACGGTGACCTCTCCGACCCTGAAACGATGATGATGATAGACGCATATATGACCGAGATTCACGACCGAAATTGGACATATCACAATCCCACCATAGTCGACCTTGTTCGCTGGCAGGTCCAACAAAAAGCAACAGGTGGACTAGGTTTCTCGCCATCAATCTTGGATAACGAATCGATGTTGCCTCAAGACCCACAAGAAATGCACGCGGTTCTCCTTGACATCAAGGCCAATGGAACAATGAATCCATATAATCCTACTCAACAGGTTAAGCCACCACAAGTGACCTCCAAGGCGAAAATCTCCGATGATGGAGAAATCCTGATGATGAGGCTCCCGATGAAGGTCGCAATTGCTCACGATTGGGTGTGGATGGCTGACTACAAAGAGGAGTTTGAGTTAGTTATGGATGAGATGCTGACCTTTGAAAACGGTGAAACTGCCATTCTCACCGGTGATTCGTTCCAGCGATTCGTCTATGTGAACGCCATGACCGATTCCTTTCAATCCAGCATCTACATCGCGATTATTGCCTGTCTTGCAGTCCTATTCCTCGTATTGCGTGACATCCGGTTGAGTCTGCTTACAATCGCCCCCGTAGCAGCGGTTTCTCTATGGCTCAACGCGGGAATGAATCTCGCTGGACAAAGCCTCAATCTCGTCACCCTGCAGGTGGCTTCTCTGGCAATCGGCATCGGATTGGATTACGCAATTCATGTCACTCAGGCGATTCGAGAACAGAAGGAGAGACGACCTAGCGAAAGAATGGAAAGGTGGGTAAAGGGTATGATGGGCCATACAGGAGTCGCACTGTTCGCTTCCGGTCTCACCGACATTCTAGGGTTCGCTGTCCTTCTCCTCTCTGTGATGCCTATGTTCACCATGTTCGGAAAAGTGATGATTGTGATGGTGCTACTGGCACAAGCAGCATGTGTCTTCATTTTGCCTTCACTTCTAACTCTCTTTGGTGGGCTTACCAAAGATGTACAGAAGCCTTCCTCTGACCAAGGTGGCGGTGGAGATGCAGGTCCCATAAAACCGATTCAGGGTCTGATCGGAATCGACCATTGAAAATGTGGAATGATATGCCAAATCGCACACAACCTCTGGTGGGGAAGTATGGCGGGATATTGTTCATATAAAGGGAGAGTTTTCCTAAACCCATGAACAAAGGAATGATGGCGATTCCACTCGTCTTGATGCTCCTTACTTCGGGATGCCTCGGTGATGGGGGTGAGGTGACACAAATCCGAAAGATGTTCTCGGTTGCATGGAAAATGCTCAGAATTACCAACCAGCCCACCCAATCGTGAGAAATATCGCTTCGTGGGACCATCAATGGTCGCTTCTCCAGAAGATTACGCGAGAGGGTGGGTAATATCGCTTCTTGGGACCATCAATGGTCGCTTCTCCAGAAGATTACGCGAGGGGGTGGGTTTTATGTGCGAGGCTGAAAATCCAGAGGTATGCTTCCCGATACCCTGCTGGATTTGAGCGATGTGGAGGCGGTCTCTTATGCCACGATACTCGCTACTGTGGCGACCTGCGATGGAAAATTCACACCCGAAGAGATGAGTAGTTACGAGGCGCGAATCGCTTCTCTCCTGTTCCAACCGTTTGTGAGAGAGCGCCTCAATTCGATGATTGGCGAGTGGGTCGATTTGCAGGAACACCTTGAGCAATTTTCACCCTCCGGACTTCGCCTTCTGCTGCGCGATTCCGTTCTGATGGCGGCGTGTGACGGTGAATACAAGCCGGAGGAGATGGAAATCATCGAACAGATTGCCGCTGCTGCTGGGGTGGACGAGGACACCCTCAACCAACTCTATGTATGGGTTGCTGACGGATGGGGTTGGCAGCGAAGAGGGCACTCGATTTTGGAAATCTCGTATGAGAAACCAATCGCCGCTTGACCGCACCGAGCGGCCCTTCAAACAGGCATTCATGTTCATAGCATTCGCCTCTCTCTGGCTGGCGGTTGGCGCAGCCTTCGCCTGAGTTGATTCTTCAAGTAGACGGAGACGGTCTCCGATGCGTCTGAAAGGAACCAGTTCCACCACGGTGACATGAAGAACATCTTCGGGTTTTCCTTATACTATCTCATCCCTTCGTGGGGAAGAGGGAGGAAGAGTTCAATGAGGCGTATCAATCGCGTTTCATGCACGATTCTGGTTCTCCTTTTGTTGTTTACGAACACCCTCTCTGATGTCGATGCGGGGGAAAAAACCACTGCCAATCTCTGCCGAGGTTGCCACGGTGACAACTACGGAGCCTATACCACCCTCTCACAGTATTCAGTTCCTGCCGAGGTCGGTCTCGGAGAGACCTTCACCGTCAGTGTGCGAATGGTATTGAGTGGTAACCTCGACCAGAGTAGACCCGACTACTGGAAAATCGACAACGAAGTGACACTATCATCATCACAGGGTCGTTTCTCCTTTTCACCCGCCACCTACACCCACAACGACAAACTTCCAAATGATGTGGTTGATATCTCATGGCAACTCACCGCAGACCAAGGGGTGGGGAGCGACACCCTGACGGTCAGCGTGTATTCAGTAGCCCAACATTTCAGCAGAACCGGAATAGACCAGCTCTCATCAAGCATTGAGGTGACACCCCCCAACACACCACCTCAACTCTCTGCTGCAGCATTCTCACCAATTCAGGGTGATGTCAATCAACTCTTTGGTTTTGAAGTCATTTGGACTGATGCTGATGGCGACCTCCCGTCCTATTTGCGGCTAATTGTGGATGGGAACTCTCTGCCTCTCAGTGAAGCGAATTCAGGCTCAGATGACCCCATTACAGGAGTCAGATTCATCAGTTCTTCGATGACACTTCCGGCGGGCCATCACACCTACTTTTTCCAAGGCTCGGATGGTGAAGCAGGAGTTCGGTTACCGGCGGGAGATGAGGTCACTCAAGGCCCTCAGGGCCCACTCACAGGGGTTTATCCCGGTCCGTTCGTCGGTCTGCCTCCGACTCTCCAAAACGATACTCTAACACCCTCGGTGGGGGATGGCCAAACCAATTTCACCTATTCAATCCAATTAGATGGAGTGGGTGGCTTGAATGGTACGACGGTACGATTCTGGTTGGATGGAATTGATTCTGGAATTCAACCAGTCGTAACCGATTTGGGAAACGCAGGATGGCAATTCAATTTTTCAACGACTCTCGCTGCTGGAGTAAGTCATTTTCATCACTTCACCGCCTCGAATGAGTTCGGGAGCGTCAGGTTTCCCGCTGGAAGTGAATCGCTTAGTGGCCCGATAATTGTCGGCGATGTCCTCTCAGCGGCCTCTCTCTCACCCACACAAGGAGATGAGAGAACCCCGTACAATTTCTCTATCAATTATTCGAATCCTGCGAACATCGCACCGAGTTCGATAGCGGTGGTCATCGATGGAACTTCCCTGCTTTTGAATTCCGAGACCACCAATATAGATTGGCGGAACGGAACCCAATTCTCTATTGAAACCCTGCTTGGTGTGGGGAACCACAGTTACCACTTTGAAGCACTTGAGGATGGCCGCAGCCACCGCATTCCACAAGTGGGAGAGTTGCAGTTGGAAGTTTCGCGCTATGACAGCCCACCGTGGCTCAACCATTCTTCGGTTCTAGTTGACGGAGTAGAATTGTTCAATGATTCATCAGTGATGGGGGATGAGGAGATCATCAATGCGACACGCCCACGCTTTCTGATAGGCAAGGAGGTCGAGGTGCGAATCACATTCTACGATGCCGAGGGCGATGCTGCCGTGGAAAACTCTGTCATCGCCTGGATAGATGGCGTCCCGAATCTGATGGAGAGGTTTGACGGCAACAACTCAACCGAAGGGCAAGTTTGGCGTTTGAAAACGACTACTCTTAGCATCGGTGACAATCACACACTCTACTTCACCGCCACTTCCGCCTATATTGCAAGTGGGTCATTTGAAGCGGAAAAACTGAGATTCCCCCTCGCTGAAAACATGTCTATACCCCTGCCCGCAATCGAAGAACCACCGCCACCCAATGTTCCACCACTACTGAGACCGCCCGGCGACGGAAGATTGATGCTGAACCCGTTCGCAGGCGCAGAATCCGATAATTACACCTTCCTCATCGAGGTGGTCGATACCGACTGGACTGCCGACAGAGAACTTGAAATCTGGTTGGTGATTGATGGAGTGAATCACTCCCTTCAACCGGTCAACCTCACCGACCACCGCAACGGTACCATCTTTGGAATCACCCTTAGATTGGAGGTGGGTGAACATCAACATCGCTTCGGGGTGAGCGATGGGGAGGATGAGGCGGAATACCCCGCTACCGGGATGGTCAACGGTCCGACGGTGCAGGCCAACATGATTCCAGTAGAGGAACTCGCCTTACGCCCCATTTTTGTACAGTGGGCATGGTGGATGGTCTTGGCAAACCTCCTCCTCATCTTGGGGGGTGCTGGTTGGGCTACCATGACATTGCGAGAGGCGCGCCGCGTAGTTTTCCAACGCGAGGTGCGGAAAATGGCGAGGGCATTCCGTGAATTCGACGAACAGGTCGACCCTGAAGAGCGAGCCATGCAAGAGGAGACACCTGCGGATGTGTGGAGAACTAGGCCATCCGAAACCTACTATACTTCAGGATATATCGAATCCACAGTTGATGAGGAACTTCTGCTGGCTGAACTCGGTGGAATCCCGAAGAGAGAGGCGAGGCAAGACAGAGGGTTGCAGGAGTTGTTGGACGACCTACAGATAGATGACTCATTCTGAAAAGGGGAGAGGAAATCGTTGCTTTCAGCTGCTACAATCTATTTCTTGGGAAGATGGACAGGTATAATCGTCTTCTCACTGCTGATTATCGATTTCGTCGTCATGGAGGTATTTCGTCTCCATGGCAGCACCATGAAAGGGTGGGTTGCTTCCCGCGTCTATGCCAACAAATTACATGGAATCTCATCCGTGACTATTCTTCTCGGAGCTCTCCTCCACGCCTTCCTCCTAGTGTTTGGGCATTGGAATGACCAAGTCACTGCCTTCCCTCTGTGGATGGCTCTCGGTGAGCGACTGGCTCTCATGTTCAATCTCGGAACGATCGCATCTGCTCTGATGCTATGCCTGGCACTACACGGCTATTTTCGCAACTGGTTCTGGAAGAGGTGGAGTCACGATTCTTGGCGTAGAGTCCACTTCTGGACATCTATTCTGCTCATCGTTATCGTATCGATTCATGCCGTCACAATTGGAAAGGAACTGCAATTTCTTGGCCTCAGTATCCGCTCTTGAATCGTTCAGGAGTCAAGGGTACGACTTGAAATACCGGATTAACCAGCATGAAACAGGCCGTATTCCAGTCAAGATATTCTTACTCCATCAGGCCAGAGCACGAGAATGAGCGTCCGCCCCTTCGTTTTGGGTGTGTGGGTGGTTCCGCTGCTCATCCAAACCAGCGTTCCCTCGGGGTATCTCCCTTCCTCATCCCAGACTTCGCCGCGCAGAACGAGGTATGCCTCACCTCCGGGGTGGGTGTGCGGCATGAATGCTTCAACTGCAACTTCCGAATCGGTGTCGTACAATACGAGAGAACAGTTCCCTTCTCGGGCCAGCCTGCCGAGCCGAACGCCTGTTCCGAAATCCTTCCAGCGAACATTGGCTGACAGCCATGCATCATCGATTGCGAGTCCGAGCCACGGCGAGAGGTCGTGATTGAATGCCATGTTCGGTGCCATCCCCCTAAAGGGGATGAGGGTTTTGCTCCATTCCGATAACAAAATTAGGGGGGTGCTTTTCCCCCTAATTGGTCGCATGAGGAAACAGAGGGATCTGCCGGTCTCGATTTACCGGATTCTACTATACCTCTCTCGGATGAGATCTGAGGATTTTGATTCGAGGCGGCTTGTAAGGATTGAGCGGGCGACGAGTATCGACCGTAAGGAATTGCGGGAACATCTTGAAAAACTGACTGATTTGGGGTTGATTGATTGTATTGATGAAGGTCATACCGGGCGCGGCGGCCATCCCAAGATGCACTACAACATCACTCCAGTCGGTAGGACCTGGAGGAGTGATATCGGCAGACTCATACAACTCTGCCAAAGGGCAGATTACTATCCAGAATCATTCTTCTATCTTCCTTCGGACAGTTATTAGGTGGGTCTTTAACCCCCTAACTTTTCACTCCTCATTATATTATGGCAACCGCTGTCACAGATTCATGGCGGGCAAGAAACCGGTAGACAAGGTGTCGAAGGGCCTCACCTCACTGGTCGATGAATTCACCTCTGCTGTCAAGGAGATGGTGAATGCTGGTGAAGAGACTGTGGTCCATCTCGCTGTCGGCGGTGGCCGAGTTATCAGCGCCGTCATAGATGCGACTGGCGAGGTTACCAAGGTCGGTATCGAAACTGCAGGCAATGTGGTTGGGACCATCGGCAGCAGTGTGGCTAAGGTAGTCAGCGGTCAGGCTGGAAAAGAGCCCGCCTCAGAACCTGAAAAAAAGAAAATGGAGAGTGAATGAATTGTTTGCAAGAATATTGATGATGACTGTTGTTGTAGGTCTGGTTGGATTTACAGTAGGAATGAGTGAAAGTGGATGGAGACATTACTACCATCGCTATGCCGATGGAGTTGACCTCAGAACAAGACATGTCCAAGAGGTGGCGATTGTCGAGGATGAGACCAAACGCAGGGGGAAGAAGTGATGTTGCCCGCAGTAGCGATGGCAGGAATCGGATTGCTCGCCGTGGCCGAGGGATTCGGCTATGCGTGCGTTGGCGGAATGACCTACGCCTTCGGCAGAAAATTCGGAAGAAGAGTCTGCGAAGTGTTGGATGGTATGGAAGGGAAGGCCGTCTCGGTCATAACCAATAACATCCAGAACAAGGGAGAGTGAGAATCGATGATAAGGCCGTTCGCAACAATTCTGCTCGGCCTTTCGGCCGGTTTGGTCGGAGGTCTAATCGGAGCCTCGGTCTACGAGGCGAACAGAATTGAAAGCGGCCCAATCTGGAACGGTCGCAACTCTGAAATCATTGACGCCGACTCCTATTTCATCGACGATATCGAATATCAATGAGCATCATATCAGAGGTGTGTCGAAATGGCTGATGAGACTTTGTCCACCGCCGATGAGTTGCAGACAGTCGCCACACACGGCGGGAATACCGATGAGACACCGTTCTGGGAGCGACCGTGGCCTCGTCGCTTCACCATCTTCGCGTTCATCGTGCTTGGTGCGAGAATCCTTCTCAGAGTCCACCAGATGAGCCTCGTCGGCTGACGATAAGATAGATTCCTTCCGAATCTCTCATCAACCATGGGGGTCAGTGGCGGCATGATGGAGTTGGCCATACCCCTCATCGAGATTCCAGCAGGCCAACTCACCTTCACCTATCCTCCAAGCGACATCTGGATGGCCTACATCTATGTGATAGCATTCCTCTTCCTAGCCAGAGTGGTCCTCCTAATCGGACCGTATGACCAACTTGTCAGGAAATATGCGCCGCATGCGGGCGGTCTGTTCAGACAGGTTCTCAGAATCAAAAAACTCACCGGACTTAGGGGGCTCTACACCCTCATCATCAGAGAGATTCTCATTCTCGTCACACCCTCCCTCTTCACCATCGGTCTGAGACTCTCGGTAGGCCATCCGGGGAGAATTGGTTGGACTGAGGAATCGATGACGATATTCGCCGCCTTCGTGGTCGTGTGGGTTATTTTTGATTTCATGCGCATCTTCAGAACCCGCAGGTCCATCCACGCCATCACCGAATCCAAATGGTCAAAGCCGAAGGCGATGAAGAGAGTCCTCTCCACATTTGGGTGGTCCATGCAGCGACTCTCCGACCTAGCAGAACTCGGTGGTGAGGAGATCACTCCAGATGTGAGTGACAAGGTCGAGCAACACTGGGCAAAAAAGAGTGTCACGACCTCAGTCGGTTACCTCAAATCACTGACCGGCAAATCTGCATCCGCTGCAAAAAAGGCGATTGAAGGCAAGGTGCAGCATGAATTCAAGAAAGGGACGAAGATGCAATGGAAATTGTTTCTCATCGACATGGCGATGAGCGCCACCCCTCTCGGAATCATCTATCTGATGAGTCACCTGTTCACCTGAGGTGGTCTGTTGGGCGTTCTTCCTTCTCTGCCACCGGAATCACTCCGCGACCTTGCCTTCGTCATTATGCCCATCCCCTTCATGGTCAAAGTCTGGTCTCTCATCGACCCATTCAGGCGAATCAAGCGTAAACTGGCCGGGCACACCGAAGAGGCGATTGACCTTGTGGCAAGATTGGAGATACCGGGGGTTCGGACCTTCATCATGCGCGAAATCGTTCTGTTGATGTCACCATATCTCATCATCTTCGCCCTCTTCAGTTTCTCGGGAATATCGTCGGTCAATCTCTACGAGAGGGGGTTCTATTTCCCCATCATTGCATCTCTCGGACTGGTCATATGGACGGCCTTTGACGCTAGGAGAAGTTTTGAATCCAAAAAGACACTAAACTCACTGCTGGATGAAGTCGACCATTTCGAGAATAGAATTGGTGAATATGGACGAGACCTGATGTGGGGTTTGCGAATGCTTGTAGCATTCCGAGAGGGGTTGAAAACCGTCTCTAAGAACATATCAGACTCTGTCACCCAAAGCGGTCAGAAAAAAGACCGGACTGGAGACGACGGTGCACCGGATGAAGTGAGTAGAGATGCAGATTTTCCCAAGTCTCTAGATTCATGGAAAGGACCTTCGGCGGCGAGTGAGGTGCTACACAAACTCTCGAGAGCGGCGGATGCAATCCTCAATGCACCTATCCTTCTAACTCAGGCATTGATTGACAAACTCCTCGGACAACTCGACGAGGTGATAGAATCGCACTTCAGGGATTTCACGGAGAAACCGTCCATCGTCATGCTCACTTCGTTTCTGTGGACTCTTATACCGGTCACTTGGCTCCTCGCCCTCACCTATCTCTATCCTCAGCCTTGACTGATGTGAACGGCAGAGGACTAGGCATCAACGACTGTCACCGCGGATGGAGCCAGCCCCTCAATCGTCGAAGACTTCAACCTCAGCCCATCTCTTGACGAACTCTGTGAACTTGGAAGTGAAGCGCGTCGCCCTTACAGTATGATTGTCAACCCAGTGATAGTTCCCTCCTCGCGGTTTGTTGTAGAGTACTGAGTGATACTTGAAACCGTGCTTGTCCAGCCAATCCTCGGTAACCTTTGCGTGGTCGTCGGTTCTAGAAGTGAAAAAAGTGATTACATGGCCAGAATCATACCATCCGTTGATGATATCGACAACTCCTTCGAACACCGCGGCGTCGGACATCCTCTCCGGCTCTTCATTGGGAATATCCTCACTGATAGTTCCATCAATGTCAATGAGGTAGTTCTTGCATCCTTCGGGAAGAGTCGGGCTCATCGCCAATCCGCGCTCATCTCGCTGCCCCAGTAGGTCTGCCATTGTGTCGGCGGGCCGCGGGCACTTCATCAATACACCCTATACGAAAGAGGTGGGGAAAACCGCAACTCGGCGTTTTACTAGAGAGGGTTGTGTCAAGTTAAAGCAAAAAATAGGCGGGACCGCAACTATTCCGATGTGTGAACCCATGTTGTGGCGCAATATCAGGCGAAGGAACAGATTGATGTTATTCGAACAGCAGGATGCTCCAGTTGTGAGACATGGATGCAATTTATGTCGCTCGTTGAGCGATCATCGCCAATGTACCCATCGACCCCTCTTCTACCTCGGTCTGCCAAATCCGTGTGTTGGTGAATCCTACATCTTCAAGAGTATATTTCCACTCTTCCATCGACATTGTAGTCATGTGTACGGAGAGTTGTTTCTGCCACTGAAGGCTCTCCTCATGTTCTTTGTAGTGGTCAATTCCAACGGCCACCCAACCCCCTGGCTTCAACCACTCGTCGTGAATTCTTTCGAGCATATATTTCGGGTCAGATAGATAGTAGAGGAACTCCATGCTGTGTACGAGGTCCACCTTGTTTGGGGGTGTCCAGTCGGGGAGTAAGGCGTGGTGATAAGTTCCCATCGGGTCTATCGACCTCGCTTTCGCAATCATTTCTTTAGCACCATCGACGCCAGAGCAGGGATTTGCACCAGCATTTGAGAGTTTTCGGACCACCCATCCGTTGCCGCAGCCGACATCTATCGCTGTGAACGGCTGCGGCAGTTTTTCCAACACGACATTCAGAATCTCTTCCACTGCCGGTAAGTGACCCCTCTCCATCCCTTCATCTCTGCCAATCTTTGCCCATTCGGAAAAGACCTCTGTCGCCTCCCTAGTCTCATCCATGCTCATTTTACCAACTCCTGCAAAGCCAGCCCGCTTCCAATGGGCGGCGAATTTCTAGCAAGGAATTCACGTTCTCCAGGGGCGATGAAGGCGACCCAGAGAGCGCCGGAAATCAACTGCCCGAAAGCGAAGAGTTGGACAAGATGGCGCAAATCGATTGTGGTATAGGTCAGAATCAGACTTGCAGCAAGGGTGGAAACACCGTTGACCGTGGTCAGCAGCAGAAAATCTGTCGAGAACATCCTCCCACGCCACTCATCTTCGCTCCTCTCTTGCAGAAGGACTGTCGAAATGACCCAGTTCGACCCGCTCGCCGCATGAGAGAATACGACCAGCAGGGCTACCCACCAACCCCAAGGGAGCCAGCCGATGGCGATGTATCCTATGCCACAGAGCGAAACCAACCAACCGATGAGAAGGGGCCACCGCTGTCGATTGGTGAAGACATATCTCGCGAGGATGGGGCCGAGTCCAGTACCGACGCCGCGGGCCGCGAACAGCAACCCGATACCTGCGGCTATCTCACCGAGTCCGATGTCAGCTCCAACGAGAATCAGCATGTAGACGAGTCCACCACCGAACAATCCCCACACCGCCTTGGCGGTGATGATTCTAGAAATCCGAGGAGTGGTATTGATGATTCCGAAACCCTCCCAAACCTGATGGAGAGAGGTAGCGATGAACGAGCCTTCTTGACCTCGTACCTTCTGCTGGGGAATGTCAATTGTGGAAATGACCAATCCTGCGAGGATGAAGGCGATGGAATTGACGATGAAAGCGACTTCCACCCCATGTGACGCCACCACGGCGCCGCCCACCGCAGAGCCGACAGCAAGAGATGCCGACCATGTTGCGGAGTTCATGGCGTTGGCAGTCAACAACTCATCGGGTTTGGTGATGTTCGGCATCGCCGCATTTTCCGCTGGCAGGTAGATTGCGTGGAAGAGCATCAGGAATGTCGACAGCATATAGATGAGCCACACATCTCCGATGTCATCTACCAAAAGGAATGCAGCGACTGCGAGTGATGCGGCGAAGTTCGCACCGACCATCAACCACTTGCGACTGAATCGGTCGGCGAGCATACCTGTGAAGACCTGTGGAAAGGCGAGGGAAAACATTCGCAACACAAAAAGAAGACCGAGCGCCAACTCTGAGCCAGTCAGTTCATCTATGAGCACGAACAGAGCAACCGTGTTGAACCATTCACCGAGCATTGAGATCGAATTACCGACCCAATAGCGTCTGAATCTCTGGTTGACTCGCAGCAGTTCGAGGAATCCCACCTCCCTCTCCTGCATGACGCGGCGAGAGCATCACCCCTAACAACCTGACCTCAATTTACCACATGGGCGAACCCCCACGGTAGTGTGAAGAGAAGCGAATGCTCATCAAGGAGTGCCGTCGCCCGAAACTGAATGACGAGCGACAACCTAGTGTGGATTGACTGTGAATTCACCGGCCTCAACCCCGACCACAATCGCATCATCGAGATTGCGACCATCATCACAGATGCAGAATTAAACATAATCGCTGAGGGGCCATGTTTGGCGATAAACCAACCAGAGGAACTGTTGGGTGGGATGGACGAATGGAACACCTCTCACCACACGGAAAGTGGTCTTCTGAAGAAGGTCTTGGAGAGTGAGACCGGAGAAGAAGAAGCGACTTATCTCACCCTTGATTTCGTTCGCAGATACACCACGCACGGCACATCGCCTCTCTGTGGCAACACCATCTCGCAGGACCGGAGGTTTCTCCGCCGATACATGCCCGAACTTCACGCTCATTTCCACTACCGCAGCATCGATGTGTCGACTGTCAAGGAGTTGGCAAAGCGCTGGAATCCCGACCTTGAACCATTTGTCAAGGCGGCGGGGCATCGTGCTTTGGATGACATTCGGGAATCAATCGCCGAGCTCGCCTACTATCGCCAGCACATTTTCCGATGACCTGCCCTTGAACTCCTGCACGCGGAAGGACTTTCCAATTCAAAGAGGACGGGGATTCGATTTTTTCTCAAAACTGCTGGCTATGATGTTGCCACCGTCAATGAAAGTTCAGATGTCGGACGGCGAGCAACGGCGACGCTCCTGGGGATGAAGTCGCCGTTGTCCATGAAACGGCGCACAGAGCGGCTTGTCGTTCTCCGAGGTTGATCACGGGATGATGCCGCCGTTGTCCATAAAACGCTGACTGAGCAACTCAGAATCCCCTTGCACCCCATAGGTATAGTCGACGATGACCCCCTCTTCATCAACGAAGAAGGCGTGTGGAATACCGACGATGTCCAACTCCGATGCGAGGTCGGGAGCGTGGATGAAGGGCCGAGTGATGTTTCTGCCCAACCTCTCGGATGTAGAGTCTCGCCACTCACTCATGTTCGAATACTTCTCGCGTGCATCCTTGTTGAAGGCGAGGAACTTCCCACTCGGTATAGCCAAATCGTAGGCGTTGAAGGTGGTCTCACAATGCTGACACCAGGAGGCGGAGAAATAGGCCACCCAAACTTCCCCTTCGTGCTCACTGTTAGACCAATTCCTTCCATCGGCATCGGCGAGGGAAAAATCAGGGAACGGCTGCCCGACCCATCTATCCTCTTCCGCTGGCTCCTCAACCGCTGCATCGCATTCCCCCCCGAAGTCACACGGCATCTCGATGCAGCCAGGAAATCCACTGCCTAGAATGATGAATATCAGAGAACAGGCAGACAGACGCAACTTCATCACCTGCACGGTAATGGCTCTTCGCAATAATTCCGTTGGTCTAGTGGAACTGCGACATATTGTTCAATTGGAGGGGACCGCCCCCTCAAATAATACCGCACCCGAAACTTGTGAGCCGCGGCGGGTATGGCGAATATCCAAGCAAGAGAGGGGGCGGAGAGGGTTTTCTCACCCCCACCCACATTCACATCCTGTTGAGTTGAGGAATTGTTGGTGCCAACCACACCCAACATGGCTACAGATATGATGCGGACCTCGTCAATCGGCCGGTCGGGACCGGGGGGGACCTGCACCACACCACCACCGAGAGGGGAGTTGGAGGTGGGTACCTGAGCAATGGCGCGAACATGGCTCATCCCATCCCTAACCACCCCGAAAGTGGCATATCCCTCATCATCACGGTTCTCTGGGTCGAGTTGGTGCTGCTCACCATCACAGATGTAGAACTGACTCTCGGCGCTGTCCGGCTCAAGGCTGCGGGCCATACCGATTGCTCCATCGACATGGCTCATGTTCACTTCATGCTCGAGGGGAATGGTCTCACCGCTGCCACCCTCACCGCAGGTCGCCGTCGTGAGAGGATAGTAGCCAACCGCGTAGCATGAAGGGTCACCAGACTGGGCGACGAAATCGTCAATGACGCGATGGAAGAATATCCCATCATAGAATCCCTCATCTGTAAGATTGATGAAATTCCAAGCAGTGACCGGCACCCATTGAGGAAAAAGTTCGATGATTACCTCACCACTCACCTCACCACCACCCAGTGAAGGAGTGTAACTTACCGTGAGGAGGACGACAGGGTCGCCTGCCAGCGGCTCATCCATCGGACTGCCCTCCAACAGCGGCCCATCGCTCCATGTACTCGCATCCACCTCGTTATCCTGCCAACCCCTCGACTCACCCTCTGCTATGGGTGTCTGCCATGTTGTGAGTAGCGCACTGATGAGAAGAACTCCCACCGAGAGAAGTGTGAGGGGAGCACGCACGGCAAACGCGAGGGGGTTTCATCTGATGAGGTCGTCGCTCACACGTCAATCACCTAGCACCGAATATGATGCCACTTTTCAGCCCCTCGGCAGTTCACCGTAAGGCTCAGGAATTCCACATGATTCGCTACTGCGTTCGCCCCATTTGATAGGGTTTTCAATTCCCACCACCCCATCCTCAGGCCATCCCGCCAACGCCTTCACGGAGTTTGATTGTGGGAGGTCCGCAAATGCGTTAGACTCATGGCGAAGCCGTGACTGCGGTGGATTATGAGGGAGCCACTCGATGCGGAGTTGGTCTCAGCATCGGGTGGTCTTGATTCAGCGGCGGCCACTTCTCATTCCGATGCGAGCATGGCCGCCGCCAGCAGAGAGAGGAGGCAACTCAATCTCGCCATGGCTGCCACCGCTGGAGTCATCGTCGTCTTCATGATTCTTGCATCGGTCTGGGGAAGTGTCTCATCCCTTGCGAGAGAAGGACCCTATGGTGGGTACGAATGGTGGGAGGTTCCTCTCAAGGAGCGCCACACCATGGGCCTCAATGTGAGTGGGGAGAGGTCAGTGCTACCCGAAGCGGGACCCTACAACTGGAGCGGGCCGAGCGAACATTTCGTGGAAGTCGACCTGCCAGCCTCGGAACAGGATGTCGGTTTCCCCGGCCCCGCGCTAATGCACATCGCTCTATGGATGCCAGATGTACCTGAGGATGTCAAGGTCCCCGTCATCGCCACCATTCACCCCTACTACGACTTCGGTGGCGAGGGGGCGCCGGGTGTCGGGGAAGACTCCTCACCCAACACCGTTCCAGACGGTGGAGTCGGAAGATGGGTCTTGGAACAGTTTGTTCCGTACGGATTCGCGCTGGCACAGGTCTCCACCTTCGGCACCGGAAAATCAACTCACTGTCAGGATGTGAAGGGACTAGGTGAACAGACCGGCATACAGGCAGCCGTCGACTGGCTAGGAGAACAGGAGTGGTCGAACGGAAATGTCGGCCTGATGGGGAAATCGTATGCCGGCACCACCAACTGGGAGGCGGCACAACAACCCTCTGAACATCTGAAGACCATCGTTCCCATTTCCGGTTCCATCGGAGTGCAACAGATGTTCTACCGCAACGGCTCCTCAGAATCGCGCGCTGTCGCCTACGATGTGCTCTACGAAGGTGCAACCACGGATGCCACCGAAGACGACCTGCGGATGTGTAGCGATGATGTCATCGGCCCACTCAGCCCACTCACAACATGGGCTGGAGCAGGATTCGGTGGCGACGAATGGAATGACTATTGGGATGAAAGGTACCACCTACAGGATGTTCTAGACAATTACCGCGGCAGCGTCTATCTCGTATGGGGTCTGCAAGACTGGAATGTCGACCCATACCACGCCTATCCCACCTTTGAGAGATTGAATGCGGCCGGAATCCACACCCGCGCCATCTCCGGCCAATGGGCACACAACTACCCAGACCAACCCGACAGACATGGTAGCCTCTCATCCGGTTATGGGGCAGAGGCATTCCCCAACATGAGCAGAATGGACTGGGCTATCGAGTTGTACAACTGGTTCAATTACTATCTCAAGAACATCGGAGACGAGCCGGAAGCGGTGGTTCAGATACAGACCAATGACGGCCATTGGCACATTGAAGAGACATGGCCACCCGAGGACCTAGTTTGGGATACTCGCAAGATAACCTCGTGGGACGGAGGGTTCGTAGGAACTGTCTCAGCCACCCAGAGTATGACCATAACTTCACCGCCTTTCGAGAGTGACATGCACATCTCAGGGCTACCACGCCTCCACTTCAATGTCAGAACTTCGGCCTGCACAGGTGGTCAAATGTTTGTCACCATGTATGACGGGACAGAAGACCTGCGCCTCGGTCATGCAGTGATGGATGTGCGGTATCGGGATGGAGGATACGAGTCGCAGTCGGCCATGCCCTTCACCGACTATCGAATGATGATGGAATTCAATCCGATGGATGTTCGGATTCCAGCAGGACACACTATCAAACTCGTCATCACCGAGAGTGGCGAGGATTACCTGCCTTCGCCCTGTGCTGCTGTGGGATTGGTGGTCATCGGCGGCAAGGAAGAGATCTCATTGCCTCTCATCGATAGGCCATTCGGTGACCACCGCTGGTTCACTGTTCCGCAACTCGACATCGACGGATGATGCCTCAGACGGCTCATATCCAGAACGAGGTTTGAGAGAATGACTACCGAAAAGCGTCGATGCGTGGATGTGAACCTTCAAGCAAATTTGAACGGGATTCAGAGATTATTTCGCAACTCTTCGAAGTTGTCGGGCAGGGCGAATTTCGGATAGGCGAAATCGGCACCCTCAGCAACCATCTCCCGATTGGCAAATCGAGCCGAAGAGATGCCGACTACCAGCCGAGGGCGTTCAAGTAGTCCATCAGCAACCGCTCTGTTCAGGGAACGGAGTACCTCCAAGCCGCGGTCAGGTGGCATGAAATGGTCGAGCAGAAGAACATCGGGCTGGAACTCCGCGATGTGGTTCAAGGCCTCTGATGAGTTCCATAACTGTTTGACCACTACCCCTGAGAGGTCGACCCCGCCCGATGCCAGCAGAGATTCGATGTCGTACGAATCCTCGAAGACAAGGATTCTCAAGAGGGGCACCTCGGATTCTCAGACGGCCCCACCCGCTGCCTCCCAGCAGTTTCGGATTTCATTCTCATCAGTTAGGCCCCCCTTATGCAGTTTGACAATTGTCCCCTCTGCATTGACGAATACCACGGTCGGTCGTGCTGAAACTTCTATCTCTTCCGCAGCCTCGATACCCTTCATGAAGGGGAACTCAAGTGTCTGCCCGATATCGCTCCCCTCATCATCATAAGCAGACGCCTTCTCATGCCAATCCAGAAGGGAGATTCCCTGTGGACTATCCTGTGGGTCAGTGCTCATCACAATCATAGTCGGACCTGAGAGTGTAGAGTTGATGGCGTGCATGGTCATGTGACAAGGGGTGTCGCACCACTCGGCTGAGAAGAGGACGATGAAAGGTGCACCCTTGTAATCCGAAAGGGAGTAGGTATTACCATCATCTGCGACGGAAGTGAAGTCGGGGAACTTCGCTCCTTCCTCGTGGACATCATCTTCAGTAAAGATACAACCAGACAGGATGAGAGAAGAGGAGAGGAGGGCGACCAATGAGTGTGCCGCCCACCGGACCATGCCTGTGTGAGGGGGGCCGTCTTTCTTTGAACTTGTCTTGCGGCGTCAAGTCAGTTCCTCCACCTCGATGACTGCTATCACCATCCATCTAGGGGGGGGTATCCACCACTATGGGATATCTTCCTTATGAGCGATTTCATTTGACCACTCGCCATCCATCTGATGAGATCTGCCTCCACCCTCGCATCGCCTACACATGGCCGGGAGTGAGCGCAGATGCCTTGAT
>CAYFFQ010000005.1:97309-116514 GCA_964342465.1 uncultured Candidatus Poseidoniales archaeon
ACGCGTTCTCCACCCTCGCATCGCCTACACATGGCCGGGAGTGAGCGCAGATGCCTTGATTACGCGTTCTCCACCCTCGCACCTCCTGCACCATTTGATAAACGATGCAATCCTTCGCAGAGATGATGTTGAGGGGTATGTGGTTCATTCCAATCGTTGCGGCCCTGTTGATTTCTCTCGGATTGCAGGCTACGAACACACACGGTTTGGAATTGGAATCCAAACCATTCTTCGCGGATAGCGACGGGGATGGGTACAACGATTCTGAAGATACCTTCCCCGAACACCCTGAAGCGTGGAGCGATGGAGACGGTGATGGATATGCCGACCAGCCTAACACCAATATCTCGGATGACTGCCCGAACACCTCCGGCAGCAGCAGAATCCACCTGATGGGATGCAGGGACATCGACAGGGACTGGATTCCGGATGTATTGGATGATGATATCGATGGTGATGGAATCACCAACGAATTGGAACTCGCCTCGTCCAACGCAGTGATGAAATTCGACATCTTCAATCCTGACAGTGTCCCTAAGGACAGTGATTTTGACACCATTCCTGACCCCATTGACCCTGACGATGACAACGACGGTTGGTCGGACCTCACTGAACAGGAGAGAGGGAGCGACCAATTTGATGAGGATGAGACTCCATTCTCCATGTACTTCGGAATCAACACCGGATTCTACTACATCCCAGGTAAGGGTATCTCAATTGATGCATCAGAGGAAGGATTCGAGATTTCACTATCATGGCTAATTGGAGCATTGTCATCAGAACTCATCATTCCCATCGGTCTCATCCCAGTCTATCTCGGATTGTGGGGCTACCGCCGCGCCAAATTCAAGGAGATAGATGAGGAAATTCATGCAACCACAGACCTGAAAAAACTCGCTGAACTCGAAAAATTCGCCAACCAGATGGTCAGAGAGCGCAGAATTCGCGTCGTCCACGGCCTCATTCTGAGAAACAGCATAGAGGAGAGAGAGGTGGAACTCGGTGGTGAAGGTGCGGGATTGCTCGCTGATGAATCAGAATGACATTCCCGCCTTGGAAATCATACCGAGCATTCAAGAGAAACAACCTTTGGTTCTATGGCCCAAATATCAGGTCGGCCACCTCTGCGCCGCCCACCGTCATGGTGGAAAACAACCTTCGCCTCGTCGAACCATCATTTCAGGGCGACTGCCCCCTCTGACCTGTGTGGTGGCGGGGAAACAACCTTCGCCTCGTCGAACCAGAACATCATCAGAACCCTTCTTTTCGCACCCGATTATTACCCGCACCCTTCAAGAAAGTGAGAGTCAGTAGATGTAATGAGGGGCATGGGCCGAGCCGACCATTTCATCCCCATCAGCCGCTCGAATCTGAAGGGATTGCTGCTTGCGGAGGCTGGCGACCAATCAACTCAACTGGCGAAAATTTCTGAGATGATGGAAGCATTATGGCATCATTCATCACATTCAACTTCTGAGAATCTGAAACGACTGTACGAGAAGATGGACCCCGATTCAATCAGCCGCCCCCTCGATTCATACGATGCGACTGAATTTATAGATACATTTTCAGAGTTGCTGAGTGATGGAAACTGGTTGGAAATCACCAGTGAAGAGATGCAGGCCGCCTTGGATGGCGAAGCGGTCTTTCCCATCAGTCTTGATGTGAGATTCGAAGAATTTTTCCTTCTCAAGACCTATCGACTCGGTGAAAGCAAAACAACAATGAAAGCGCGACCAACTCTCCTGAACAAGTTACTCAGAAACCCGCCGAGAGAATTTGAAGTGGATTCTTTTGACCGCGTCATCCAATTGATGCAGTTCAGGCCGAGAACTTGGTTCGAGGAGAATGGAACTCTCAAGAATTACGCTGGCGAAGAAGCGAAAGGACTTCACCTCAGACTTTTCAAAAATGTCCCGAAACTCGATTTAGAGGTTCTTTTTCCCAACACCTCCCCAAAAATGAGAACGGTTGACCAGATGAAAATCATCGCACCACTCATCGGTGGTTTGGTGACTCTCGGCATGAAGTTCGGTCCACTCCTCTTCGGTGGGGGGGAGGGAGAAACCTCACTCGCACTTGTCGGAGGTATTCTTACAGCACTAGCCACATATATTCTCAAATCATGGAACAAATATATGAAAACGAAGGAAGCCTACCTCTCACAGGTCTCCAAAGACCTCTACTTCAAGGGTCAGGCAAACAATTCTGCGGTCATCACAACAATCGTCGATTTGAGCGAGGAACAGGAGGTGAAGGAGGCGCTGCTCGCCTACTCTTTCCTTCTCATCGATGGTGCCGGAGTGCACAACATGGAATCTCTCGACCTGCGAATTGAAAAATGGCTGCTAGAAAAAGGTGGGGGTTGTGACTTTGAAGTGGATGATGCACTGGAGAAGTTGGTTGACCTGAAGATTCTGAAGAAGAATGACGGTGGAACTGGTTCCCCAACTGGGGTAAATGCCGACGAACTGCTCTCGGTACTCGGTCCGCAGGAATGTCTATCCCGCCTAGACGAAATCTGGGACGGTCTATACGATTACTAGAAGAATTCTCCAAATAGTTTGACTAGCACCATTTCTTCTGCTGAGAAATTGAAACAAACGCCGAAACCGAGTGCCGGCTAACCAAAATGATTCATCGCCTCAACCTTCGGCGTGCCAATCCTTTTCTCCGGGCAACCGATACCACCAGGCGCCGTCATCATCACGCCACCATTCGACACCGTCGTCATCCACATAGTAGTCCTCATCCTCCTCGTCATCGACTTCAACGCCCTGTTCACGGAGGATGCCCTTCTTCACCTCGTCAGCGGTGTCTTCGACATCGTGGAAGACCCGTCCGGCGACTGGGTCCTGAGAACTAACATGGACATGGTCGCCAGCGGCAATTGCCTCGTCGCTCTCACGATAGAACTCATCGGCCATCTGCTGCTTGTATTCATCATACTCATCGCTTCCCCAAGAGCCTTGGAAGGAATCTTTGCGGGAGCGCATCAATTCATCGAGATTGACCGGTCCACCGAGTTTGAGGTCAGGTGCATCGGGCATGTTCTCCGAGTCATAGAACTCATCGGCATCATCGAGCATTTTTGGGAATCTCTTTCCATCTGGGTGGACCTCTTCAATTTCCTCCATGAGTAGGTCGTGTTCCTCCTCGTCAATGTGTCCTTGGTCGTATTCGCGGCGAACTATCTTCGAAACCTTGTCCAATTCTC
This sequence comes from uncultured Candidatus Poseidoniales archaeon, assembly GCA_964342465.1. Classification (GTDB taxonomy): domain Archaea; phylum Thermoplasmatota; class Poseidoniia; order Poseidoniales; family Thalassarchaeaceae; genus MGIIb-Q1. The sequence continues at coordinate 100,527 of CAYFFQ010000005.1, forward strand.
TGCTGAGTTCCCTTCCACTTTTGCCGGCCACAGTCTTCTCGATATGACGGCTGAGACGGTCGTAGGGCGTTCCAGCCAGGCTGCCGATGAAGCCACCCAACCCCTTCTTCTTGCGCGCCACGCCCTTCACCCGTTGTTGCGAGGAAGCGTCAAGTCTGTTAAGGATTCACCGCCCACGATACACTGTGGTGGACGATTGGCTTCAGCGGGCGATGGCGGCATACAACGCCGAATCATTGGCCAACCGCGATGGCTACATAGGAGTTGTCCAAATCTCGGGGGAGGCACTTCAAACCATTTTGCTTTGGACATTGGAATCACTTCCCGATGAGATTCTGGTTGGAATGGATGCTGACACCAATCGCCCACATCTAGCGGAGGTGAACCGACTATTCGAAGGAGAAAACCATGAAAATGGCCTTTTCGCGGGTGAGGGATTTGTCCTCGGAGAGGCGACAATCGTCAATCGGGGTGACTCGTTTTCAGTGCATCATGTACCGGAAGAATGGACAGATGGGGTGTTCATGGAGAGTCGCGGGCCGCGCGGGGGGAGGTTCATCCACTGGTTACACACTCACCCAAACGCTGTGGCCGTGCCCTCCGAACAGGACGCGCACGCCGCCCAATACACCTTGGGGGTGGATATGATACTGGGGGTTGAGTTCTCACCATCCGGTCCTCTCGGATGGTATGATGAAACCGATTCTGTACGGCGGCGGCTTCGGCCGCACGATGCGGAAGCGAGCGCCGCCGTCCGACAGAAGCGGGGGTGGGGGCGAAGGCGTGACAGAAGTGTCAGACCAACTCTCGGCATCGCCCCGACGGGGCATCGGGTTCATGGTCTCGAATTAATCGCCTTTCACCGGTCGGGAAACGGAATCAATGTCATTTTCGTCGATGATGACGGTTATCCGTATGGTTGGCAGCGGCTCGTTGAAACAGAGCGAGAGAATGTCCGCGAGTGAGCAGCCAATGCGTCTTCACCCGAGGTGGATGGGAATCGCAGATAGGGAGGGGCGAGTGCGTCTCACCTCGGTGAGAGGTGGATGTCGGCGACACAATGGCGGGTGTGAGGAGAATACCATTTCACCTTGACCAACCGCTCTAATCGCGCCTCCTGCATCGTCATTGTGGTGATGCGTGTCACCAAATCGTCTGCCCACTCCTCCTCGCCCTCGGCCGCTGCGATACCGTGCAGGTGGAGTATTCCACCACTCCCCCCAAGGGCGTCGAGTGCCATCGGCAACCCCTCTTCGCCACTCGGCAAAAGACCGAGAACAACTCGATGAAAAGTGCCGTAGAGGGCGGCATTCGACCCGTCGGGGGCGAATGTCAGCCTGTTGTCACCCTCATGCACAGTACATCTCTCCGCCACGCCGTTGGCCGTCAGATTCTCTCTCAGAGAGGCGACTGCATCGCTCGACCATTCACAAGCGTGGACATGGAGAGCGTTCGCTCTGACGAGTAGCGGCAGAGTGTAATAGCCGATTCCTGCATAGAGGTCGAGAATGTTCTCACCTCGGCAATCGAGTTCTCCCATTCTTCCCCGCTCGGCGAGATTACCAGCGGAAAACATCGAGCGAGTCACATCATACCTGTAGATAACTGAATGTTCGCGATGTTCCACCCGACCATCCTCTCCGAGAAGCAGACGGGCGGACGGTCTTCTCTCGGGACCCTCTATCTCACCCTTCAATGCCAACTTGGAGCATCGCAGTGCCGCCGCCACGGTCTGCCACAGTTCCTCACAATGGAAATCCCTCCAGGCGTGAAATGAGGAGTTGGCGAGGAGTAGCAGGTCACCTCGTTTCTCCCACTTGGTGGGTATGTCATCAAGCAGTTCAATCGGCCAACCTCTCTCCTCCACCAACTCTGAGAGAGACCTCCTCAGGACTGCTTGTGGGGAGATGTCACTCCTTTCGCCGACCATGCTGCAACCACTCCACAACATCCGCGGCGGGGGAACCAAATTAAATGAACAGAGAGCGACTGAGCCTTACATGATGAACAGACGGGGAGCAGGCGAGAGATTCCGATGTCGGAGTCGCATGCTCTTTGCATTTCTGTTGGTGCCGATGCTCTCATCTCTGACAGTTCTCGCTGACCCACCCCCCGGCACACCAGAGGTGTCGAACACCTACTGTTCCACCTGGAGCAACGGCACCGGCATCTGCGATGACTACAATTTCGCCCACGACCTATCTTCTTCTGATGAGTGGGTTCGGTCCAACTACCTCTTCGAGATGCATAACACCACTTCAGTGACTATGACTCTTGAGTGGGAAATGCACGAGTTCAACAGCACTCTCATCGGGTTGGAGGGGTTGAACCCAGGGGGTGGATTCAACAACAGCACAAGCGGCGCCCCCGTCGACTACATCCGCAATTATCTCGGCCACACCACACAATCTGGACTACAGGTTCGGCAGATGATAATGAATGAGTTTTCAGCCGCAGTGGAGTTGTTGGTCAATGAGACTTACAATGGCACCGCAGAGGTAGAAAGTCAGATTGTCAACTCAGTCCAAATCGAAGGCCAGACCATCCAATGTTCCGATGACCCCCTGACTGATTCGGCTGATGAGGTTGCAGGTCTGGAGAACAACGCCTTTCAACCGCCATTGTGCCTGAAGTCGGTCGCTCGAATCGTCGTCGCTGATGACATCCTCAACCTATCAGATGAGGAACTCGACATCGAGAGGGCCTTCAAGGGTCTGCTGACGATGGGCGCAGAAATCTCCTCCAACTTCACGCTGATAGAACGACCGGGCCACCGCGCCACCTATGAGTTGACCCCTCCCGATTATGCCACCTTCTCGGCGGTTGATGCCTCTGGTGGGATGATTCCGCACCAGGTTGGAGGGTTCACCTACCATTCTGCCAGTTGGATGACCGATGGGTTGGCTCTTATCGGCGGTGAAAACATGTTGGCCAACGGCTCATTCACCACTGTTCTGAGGGAGTCGTCGACGACCAGCGCCGTCTCCATCGATAGTGAGAACGACCACGGCATCTCGATTCGGGCCACAGCCGACATCAGGGATGCCGACAACAGCATATTGACTGCCGAAATGGACATCCATTTTCTGCCTCAGGATGTTCTCGAAGAGTGGGGATTCACTCTGGGTCAAGGCAATATCGTGATTCCGTGGATAACATCTGACGGCATCCGTCTCGCCTACGAATATGGGCTTCTCGACCTCGACGAGTTCACCGACATGGTCCCATTGCAGGATGTCGAAACAGCGGTATTCAACGCCAGCGAGGTCGAACTCGTGATGAACAACCCGACTTGGAAGGCTGCCGATACGAGGGGAGGTCTCAACTTCACTCACAGCCCTGGGGTGACTTGTGCCGAACTAACCGCGAACAGCCACTGCCTGAGTGGCGCTACTGCGATGAACGGAACCTATCCAGTCACCATGGTCACCCGAAGCGAGCCGTTCCCTGCCGACCCGTTGGAGAAACTGACAGAAATTATCTCGGGGATGGATAGGCTGGAGAATGTCACGGAGGTAGCACAGGAAGACCTATCCGCCATTCTCTCAGTCCTCGTCTATGAGCATCAGGTCAACACCTCATTCATCACCGATGCACTTCCCGATTGGCTGCCACCAACCGAAATCGAAGTCGAGGTGTTGCTACCCGATTGGATAGCCTCCGATGTCGGAGACCCGCGCACCATCACCTTGACCGCCAGCAGCAGAGGTGGAGAGGAGGTGGCGGTTGCACTTACTGGCCCCAACCCATATCATCGCAGGTGGTCGGACCCCATCTGTGATGTTTCTGCCGCCTGCGGAGACAACAGCGCCGACCTCATCTGCAAGTCGGAGTGGAAATCATGCATCAACATCGAAGCGCGAGTGAACATTCCCGACTTCGCGATTCATGAATGGACTCAGGAAATCGAACTCACCGTCGAGGCGACCATCGATGTCGAGTTGTATCGCCTCGAGGTGCCTCAATCTCTCATTGATGACTACGGAATCACCGCTCCGGTGATACCATCGGACCTCGTCCGGCACCTCATCGCATACGGCGATGAACAACAAGGAGGCCTCAATGGCCTGGTCGGCGAGACGGTGGAGATTCCACTCGGCGATACGACACATGACCTCGAAATATCCAACAACGGCCTGCAAGCCTTCGCCGACTCCATCGCCGCCATGATGAACCAAGAGATGTCCACTATGGCACAATCGGACGAGATGCTCACCATCGACCTCTCAGGACTGCGATTTTCGGCATCTGTCGAAAGGTTGGCCCGCCCTCTATCCCCCTTCATCGATGACGACGAACCACTGCTCTTCACCTTGCAACTTCAGCGAACCAAGGTAAGTGGCAGGTACAGCAATGGTGGAGTGGTTGTGGACACCTCCTCTGGTCTGACCGCTCTCCCCTCACTGTTTCATGGGATGCTCGGAGTTTTCGACGCCCGTACCGCCAGTGGCGATGGACTCGTGACAGTTCCAAACGAACCACTTCTAGTGGAAGTTCAACCACTCTTCATAGACGAAGACATCGACCCAGATTTCGATTCTGATGGAGACGGCGAGGATGGCAATGACCGCGACCTGGTGATCAGGCCATCGGTGTTGCTTGAATTGACCATGCCGACTGGACTTGAAGTGGAGTTTTCATCTGAACTCGGGAGGGATGAACAGTCGATGTTGGCAGGGAGTAGGAAGAAAATCGTCTATCGCCTCCCTCTCTGTACCTATAACGACCCAATTGACTGTAAACAGGAGAGCGATGAAATTTCATTGCAATTCACCGTTGGATATGCTTTCCTTCTTCAGGAGTTGATACCCTATCTCATCGGACTACTGTTGCTGATAGGAATGCTCGTCTGGCGCCGTCAGCGCAAGAAGGCGCAGCAGCGAGCGGCGACGAAAATGAAGCAGCAACAGATTCGCTCCGTCGCCGTCAACACCCACGCGGTGGAGAGAGAAATGCTCGGGCTGGCGCCGATGGCCGATGGTGGCTACACCGGCGGCTCATCGGGAGATTCGAGTGATTGGTTTGACGGCTTGGACATGTCGGACGAATGGTGATGATGCGCAACATTCGGAAATGAACTGAATGGTGATGATGCTCGTCATTCGGAAATGAACTCGCTTTTCCATCAACTTCCCGTTCCTCGGGGGGGCATACCCGTTCCGAAGTGGCGCAGACCCGTTTCTCGGGGGGTGCAGACCCGTTTTTTCCGGATTGGTGCAGACCCGTTCCTCGGGGGGGGCATACCTGTCCCTAAGTAGCGCAGACCCGTTCCTCGGGGGGTGCAGACCCGTTATTGTCCAAATTGGCATGAACAGCCGGAATTTCGCCCGCAACCGCTCGTTAATATATGGAATCATAGAGGCGCATACAGCGGAAAAAGACGCCATCATCCATGATAGTGGTCATGGATGCGGCGAGCCAACTCCCTGCCGATTCCAGGGGCTCGCCTGAGGTCAGCCTCACTGGCATCTTCAATCCCTCTCCGACCTCCGAAATGGCGTAATAGTGATTGCAGTTTCTTAGCCCCCAATCCCTCAACCTCCTGAAGCGGGTCAGAGAGTCGCGACTTGCGTCGCCGTTTGCGATGATAGGTGTTGACAAACCTGTGCGCCTCATCGCGGGCGAAGATGAGTAATCTCCCCCTACGGTCGAGAATCAGCGGCTCTTCCCGGCAGCGAAAGAGGGTCTCTTCTCTCTTCGCCAACGCTGCGAGGGTCATTCTATCGCCAAGTCCATGCTCCACCAACAGGGATTCCACCACCGCGAGGTGAGTCATCCCCCCGTCGATGAGGAGAAGGTCAGGCCACACGTCCTGTTTGACCAGCCAGCGCTCGACCACCTCCCTCATCATACGCAGGTCATCTTCGGCAACCCCCTTGACGCGGTAGGTGCGATACTCACTCTTGTCCGGTCGACCGTTGTGGAGTGTTATGCTCGCCCCAACTCTCTCATCACCTTGAAGTTGGGCCATATCGAAGCAGACCACGGATTCCAAGGATTCCATGCCGAGGTATTCCGCACATTCTCTCGCCGATTGCGATTCAAGATTTCCATAGGACTGTCTCTCCAAAATCCTTCCAGCTTGAATTTCGGCGTTCTGGTCAGCCAAGGTGCGAAGTCGGACCAGTTCTCCCTTGATGGGTTGGCGGACTTCGACTCTTCCACCTCGCCTCTCGGACAACCAGCGGGCAGTGACGCTATCGGGTGTTGAGCCCATTAGAAGAAGGCGAGGTGGTTTCTGAGATAGGTAATGCTCTGAGAGCACCAGTTCAATGGATTTGGCGGCATCGCCACGGTGGATGATGGGATAGTGGGTCTGCCCCTTGACCACACCGTCACTGGCGTGGAGAATAACGACGGCTCCGACATCTCCTCTTGCGGCGAAGCCGATAGCATCGAGGTCCTGATACAGACGACTTGATATCACCGATTGCGAGAGAGTCTTCTGCACCGCGGCGATGACATCCCTCACTTCCGCCGCCGCTTCAAAACGAAGCCCCTCGCTGGCTTCATCCATCTCATCTTGCAGAGCGGTGAGAAGGGTCAGCGCGCTGCCGCCGAGAACCTCTCTCACCGCCTGCACCCGTCTCTCATAGCCAGAATCGTCGATGCATGGTGCTGCACACATTCCGATGTGCATGGCGAGGCACCCCTGAGGAAGCAGCGAAGGGCAATCTCTGATACCGAATTCCCTACGCAGCAGATGGATGACCCTCTTGGCCGCTCCCACATCGGGAAAGGGCCCCCAGAGTGTCGCCCCGTCGGGCGGGTGGCGAGTGTACATCAAGCGAGGTGCAGCCTCATCACTCAAGGCGATGAAAGGGTAGGATTTGTCATCGGTCATCAGCGAGTTGAAGCGCGGTTTGTGTGTGCGAATCATCTCCCGCTCCAAGGTCAGCGCCTGAGATGGATTGGGGGTCACAATGCAGTCAACTGTGTCAGCCTCACTGACCAATCTCGGAATCATTTCGCGGTCGGGATTCTTAGCGAAATACGAGCGCACCCTCTCTTTCAGAGAAGTCGCCTTGCCGACATACAACACGACTCCATCGGCCCTCTTGAACTGGTAGACACCCGGCTTGTCAGGAAGATGCAACGCACCACCATCCACCGGCATCGGTCAAACGGGGAGGGTGAAGGGAAATGAACCCACGCCTCCCCCCGCAGATTATGCTCAGCGAAGCGCAGTCGCGTCTTCTGCGCGCCCTCGCTGAGTTTCCAGCAAGCCTAGACAACGCCTGGGATGTTCCACGTGGACTCTCACTTCCTGGTCTGTCTGAACGGCTCGGAGTCGTCAGGTCAGCCCTCAATCCACCCATCTCATCTTTGGAGAGTGACGGTCTGGTGATAACCAGAAAAGCGCATGTCATCGGGGGGGGTCACCGAAAGAGAACCGTGGTCCACCTAACCGAGGAGGGTCGGGTGATGGCGAGTGGCCTTGCGCCAGAGTCTCCATCAGAGGAGATGGGAGTTCTCCGGGGTGATGCCCCCCCACTTGTTCACCTGTTTGGCAGGGAGGAGATGCTGCGGGACATCTGTAGGGAGGTGGCCACCGGTTCGTCACTGCAACTCGTAGGGTTGCCCGGAATTGGCAAGAGCAGTCTGTTGAGGCAGGTCGCTGAGGAATTTGTCGGCCGCGGATGGGATGTGACATGGGTATCTATCGACGCTTTCACCGACCTCGATTCGCTGTCAAGAGATATTCTGCAGTCGGCTGAGGGAATGCGGGATGTAGAGGCGGCGGTTGCTGCGGTTGCAGAATCGGGTCTTGCAGGTGAGAAGACTCTGTTGTTCGTCGATGAATTGCAGGCAGTCCATTCGAGACACTCAGACCTTGTGTGTGAATTTCTCACATCACTTGCCAGCAGCGATGCCGTGACGCTTTGCATCGGTTGCAAGGCGCCCTCACCTCTCAAGGTGGGAGAGGTTCTGTTGATTGATGAATTGGCTGTGGATGATGCGCTGAATCTGCTACCTGATGGACTCACTGAAGAGGAGGCGATGGCTGTTGTCGAGGCGCTCGGGGGTCATCCACTCGCCCTCAAGTTGTGGCAGCCGGGACACTCACTCCCTGAAGCAGATGACCGCATCCAGGAATTCATCAAGTGCGATGTGGTGGATGTTCTCTCCAGCGACTGCCTTGCCACACTTGATGAACTGGCTGCATCCCCATTACCCATTCTTGTCGACCAGATGGAAAACGACGATGGAGTGGCTGAACTTGATGATGCTGCATTGCTCCGCTGGGCGAAGGAGGCGACCGAACTTCAACATCTAGTGAGAAACGTTAGACGGGCGATGTGGAGTGAAGAGGAGGCGGCAGCGATCCACAACGCCGCCGCTTCTCATTGGGCTGGACGTATCGAAGCGGAAGCGAAAATTCACTCTGCCCACCATCTCGTTGAAGGATTGGACGGTAGTGATGACAAAGTAGTGGTTTCCAACCTTCAGAACGGGCTGGCCGAGATGATGGAAATCGATTCGGCGGCGATGGCGGCGATTCTCTCAAACGCCATGGCAAAACTCCCTGATGCTGGCAGACTCAAACTTCTCGCTGCGAGAGTGGCGGTAGAACGGGGAGAAGGAGAGGTCGCATCTGACCTTCTCTCCGATTGTCAAGAGTTGGGTGATGATGTCGATTATGGGTTGCTCAACGCTAGAATCATGCGTCTGAGTGGAGACTTCGATGGCGCCGAAAAAACAGAGAGAGAACTGTTGACACAGTTGCCTCCTTCGGAAGCCGTCCGAATCGCCCTTAACCGAATGGTCCTCGCTCTCGAGGACAGATTGCCGGGGCCGCTCAATGAGGACACCGCCGCCAAAATCGCCGCCAAAATCGATGACCTGAACCTTGATGGCCTTGCAAGTGGAGAGCGAAGGGCGGCGTTGGTGACCATCGCATCGATAAAACACAAGTTGGCTCTTGAACGAGGTGATGCTGAAGCGGCGGCACGAATCCGTACCGACCTCGCTTTCCTCACCAATCGTGCAGACCCGCTCATCGAAGAATTGGCTGCTCGCGCCGCCCTGCGCTTCGGAGGGGACGGCGGCCGAGTGCGGAACCTGCTCACCCGGACGACCAACCCACTGCGCAGATGTGCATTGGGCCTGCAGTTGATTGCCCATGCCCACGCCAGTGGTGTGATGGACCTCACGGGGGTGGTTGCGGAGTGTGAACATCCACCAAATCTTGGAACCACGACGGCGCGAAGGCTCTCAGCCATGCTCTGGTATTGGAGGGGGGTGGTGGAGCCGCACCAGAGAATCAAATGCTGGCGGGAAGCACTGTATCGCTTTGGTATGGCTGAATGTGCAAACGCATACATACAGTTGCAACACAAACTACACGACTCGATTCGTTGATGCTGCTACGGCTAGAGTCCCACGCCACCTCCTCCCTTCTCAAGAGAAACCGGACGAGCCACCGTCTTGCGTGGGAGTCCTTCTTCACCTCGGTCTTGGTGGGGCGCTGCGAAGGGCTGCTCTGAAGGAGTGGGAAGTTCCTCCCTACCCGGTATTAGGTAAATTCCCTATGAAAGGTTCAGGGGAGCGGTGCTCATGTCAGGAGCAGAGTGTTTAGGACGAGAGATTCAGATCTCGGCACCGATGAGAGTTCTCGTCTCGATTATTCCCTCGATGTTACGAATCTGTTCGACGATGCAGCGGGTCAATGCAGCATCATCGTCTGCTTCGACCTTGGTGATCATGTCGAACTCCCCGAAGACACCCCACCTACCCGTCACCAACTCAATGTCGTCAAGAGCATCCCGTACCGAGCGTTCATAACCTGCCTTTGTGACTATCAATACGAATCCGACTGCCATTCAATCACCTCAGTAGTCCACCGCAATCAGCGTCTCAGTCTCACGAACACCCTCGATGAGACGCATCTTTTGCATGAGTAGTTTGGTCAACTCCTTCGCATCGGAACAGGCGACCATCGCCAGCAGGTCATATTCCCCATAAAGGGCGTGTGTCTCAATGATTTCAGGGATTTCGGAGAGCGCCGAATAGACCTCTCGCTCGCAGGCTGGCTCAGTCTTCAGCAGAATGAAGGCGGTGTCCATGTTTGCCGCCGACCTGCATTTGGCTCATAACCCCAACGGTTGGTCTACCCACACCTCCGAATCGTAAGAAAACGAGGATGACGAAAGATTTGGGCGCACCGAAGTGGTCCCTAGATACCTCTCCCGACCGATAACAGACCACCTTCTCAAGTTAGCTCACCACCCAGTCAAGGCTACCACCCGCACATCTGGGTGCGGGCTCGGGCGTGGACCTGTCGCCACCATGAGAGAACACCACCCGCACATCTGGGTGCGGGTCACAAACAGGCCTGTCTCGGGAGCCATCCGAGGCAAATCCGAGCGACCCTCCCCGAGGGGCAGAGGGAGGAGACGACTCAATGCATGGGTTTATCTCTTGATAGTCCCATCCATGTTCATGGTGGGAGAATCCGGCAGTGATGTCATCGACCGGCTCGGTGGTAGAGATTTGAATGAGGATGGCAGAATCATCGACCTCGTAGTCGTAGGTTCAAGCCGATTCTATGACTTCTCGGTCGTCGAGGAGGCTCTCGAGGAGTGGTGTGAGGCCGAATCACACCCAGACTTGGTCATTACTGGCGGTGCGAGTGGAGTGGATTATCTGGCTGAGCGATGGGCGGAAAACAGCAATATCACCCATGCTGTGTTCACCGAGGAGTGGGGGGTTCCACGACTCGGCCTTGAGGATAGCGGACGTGATGAAGCGCCGACATCTCTCACTCACAGATTGCTCGATGCCGCCACACATATCATCGCCTTTCCCTCTCCGACCAGCAAGTGGACGCGTATCGTCATAGATATGGCAGAGGAAAAGGGAATACCGGTCACGATTGTAGAGGTCGACTGAGATTTCCCCCACCACATTCGCCCGCCTCGGCAACGCTGGGATGAAAAATGTGTGGAACATGGGGGGGCAACCATCAAACATGGTTCGCCTCGCGTGGTTGACTATGAGGAGCGATGTCAGAAGTTCCATCCTCCTTGTCATCCTGTTGTTCTCAAGCAGCCTCGCAGGCATCGGAACTCCACCATCGGACAATGGATTCGGTGAAGAAGGAACTACGAGTTCAGCCACCGCAAGGGCACTCATCATCTGGTCAGGGACGATGTCCATCAACAACGATTTCACGGTGGAGGCGGGGGACGAGTTGCGAATCTATGCCGGTACTACCGTGCAACTCGGCCCAGGGGTCAGAGTCTACATCGAGGGCAAGGTGGTAGCCGAAGGTACAACCGCGGACCCCATCGTCGTTCAGGTGCAACCGGGGTACACATGGCACGATGGTTTCCAATTCAATTCATCCAGTCGCTCCCGCGGTTCATCTCTGCGAAACATCTCCTTCCACGATGCACAGTTCGGGCTCACCATCTTCGACTCAGACCCCGTGATTGAGGATGTGGTCTTCGACAATGTCGACTTGGTAGCAATCGACATGTTCAACTCCGCCAATCCGACCATCCGCCGAGCGACTTTCACCGACGGTGGGCAGGATGTCCACGGCTCCATGACCAACTGGCGATATGGTATCGGACTCTCGGTAGGAGCCGGTTCTGCCCCGTATGTGGAGGATGTCACCTTCACCAATCAGATAACGCGCGCCATCTCATATTGGGGCGACAGCGGCGGAGTCGTCCGCAACATCACCATCAGCGAAGTCGGTGGCGCGACCATGAACATCTCGGCGGGAATCTTTGTTGAGGATTCCATCCCCCTCTTCGAAGACATCAACATCTCGAAGTGCGACAACGGCGTCTATATCCTCCACCGTGAGGAGAACCTGACAACTCGCCCCGTCTTCCGCGACATGGTCATCGGAGATTCACAATACAACGGAGTGATGATGACCAAATACAACCGTTGGAACTTCTCGACTTACATGATGGGAAGATTCCACAATCTCGAGGTCTACGGCACTGGTGGCCCAAACTCATCCTCACCGGGGTTTGCGACTGGCACGGTTTTTCTCAACACGAGTGGTGGCTGGTTCGAGAATGTCGACATCCATGACAACACCGTAAATGGCGTGAAACTCTACATGACCGACCCTTCAACCTCGTTCATCAACACCTCGATACGGACCTCGGGTGCCGCTTTGGGGGGAACCAATGAGAGGGCAGGGCTGTTCTCTCGCTCAAGCATGAATGGTGGGCCTTCACTGGTCAATCTGACCGTCTCCAACTCTCCTGGAATTGGAATCTTCGTCTCGAAGGGTTCTGTGAGTGGGAGTGGGTGGACCTCCCGCGACAATGGGCAGGAGGGGCTGCGCGTCTTGGAGATGTTTCCCTCTGTGGATGGATTGGTTTTGGAGGATAACGGATTCTCCGGACTTCGCGTCTCTGACTCCAAACAGGTATGGTTGAGCAATCTCACCTCCCGCCACAATGGCTACTCGGCCCCGAGTGCAGACAACGGTGCAGGCATGGTGTTCGTCGAGAGCAACGACCTGATGTCGGCAGGGAACATAGTGCATTGTAGTCAGTGCACATCGATTGACGACAATTGGGCGGCGTTGCGAATCGAAGACTCGGTCGACATTCTGTTCACCGACTTGGCTGTTCACGACCCAAACACACCGGCCGGACAATCGGCGGTAATAGTCGATGATTCCGGCCTCAATTGGAACGGTTGGGTTGATTTTGAGAGGGCAGAGATCTACGCCAATCTCTCCGTCGGCGCACCAGCGATTCTTCTCAACGGAGTGGATGCTCGGATTGAGAGAATGAATCTGTATGGGAACCATTCTGGAATACAGTGGTCGGGACGGAATCTCGACTCCAAGATGGGAAACTCGACTTTGACTGGTTCCGACTGCCTAACCCTCTCCGACCTGCCGAAACTCGACACATGGGGGCTGGATGTCACCGGTTGCAGCGGCAATCTCGGAATATCGAACAGTGATGTCAACCTCACTGATTTCTTGCAGGGTGCAGTCAATCTCGCCATCACCGGTGCGTCGTATGTAAGAGCGATATCTTCGCAGGTCAACATTCCGCCGCTGCCACTTCAGGCGACCCTCGACGAGATGTGGTTTGTCGATATGTGGGTGGTGAACCAACACGGCCACGGGCTTCCCTATGCACTGCTCAACGGTTCATTCTCGCAGATGGAGGACCCGTTCTCCATGAACATGCCATATAGTGGTAACGAGGTGCTGGGCCCATTCACTGGTACGAGACACACCATCACCGGCGCCTCTTCTGTCACCGATTATTCAAGCGAATGTTGGTACGACAACACCTCAGGAAACGCCATCCCCACTGCACTTGACCAAGACCTGTTGATGCACCTTTGTACTATCACTCTCGTCAATCAGCCACCTCTCATCATCTGGGATGAACCGCTGAACAACACGGTGGTCAGTTCAGGTTCAGAAATATGGTTCAACGCCAGCCGGTCGTGGGATTTGGACGATGACCCAATCACTTTCCAGTGGACGAGTGATGTCGATGGCAACGCTTATGCATTCTGTAGTGGCTTTGGCAACGGAGTCGTGCCGGGTGACCTCCTCGTCAATAGCGAACCCCCAACTCAGGGTACATGTGCCTTGACGGATGGTGACCACCAAATCACTCTCGAAGTGTGCGACGACCAAGGAAACTGTGCCAGCGAGACGCGCACCATCACCTTCGTTAATCTGCCACCACAGGTAATCATCCAGACCACTCCGGCTCTTGATTGGGATGGTGTACTGCGGCTCAATTTCACTGAGAACCTCCATGTCAATGCGAGTGATACCACCGACCCTGAGGGTGACCCCATCGAAACTCAGGAATGGGCGGGTTGGGAGACACCGAATCCACCATCCACCATATTGGAATGGAACAGGACATTCGCCGGCTCTGCACAAAGAGCATTCACCTACACCATCACCTTCTCGGATGGTTTGAATCCGAAAGTGTATTACAATCTCTCCGTCGAATTGCAGAACGAATACCCTCACCCCGTTTTCACCGTGAGTCGTGACTCCAACCTCTCCTCGTCAGAGGTGCTATTGGATGGTTCTGCATCTTTCGACCCGGAAGGTGATACCATCAATGCATGGTGGCATTCAGATGTTGATGGAGACCTCGACACATCTCTCACAACTCCCTTGCTGTGGAGTGGTCATCTCTCGCCGGGAATACACACCCTGAGCCTCCGCTTGGGTGACGATGACTCCTATCACATCAATCAGTGGTCTGCACCGTACGAATTGACAATCGTGGTGGCCAATTCACCACCATTCGCCCATATCGAGTTGCCCGCTGTTCAGGATTCCTATGACTCATCGGACGTGATTCTCTTCTCGGCTTTCGGCTCGGGCGATTGGGACGCCCCCTGTGCTGAGGCTTTTGCCGAAATGTCCGTTGGATGGCTCTGCAATCCCGATGGGGTGGCGATTCCAGATACGGTGGTTCCTATTTGGACCAGTGACCTTCTATCAGAACCCATCGGTGGCGATTGGGAGGTTGAGGCGCGTCTGCCAGCAGGGGAAAATGTGGTGACTCTGACAGTCTCCGATGGCCTCAATCCCCCCATGAGTGATTCCATCACTCTGTCTGTCGATGAGAGCGCCCCGATTCTGGTCCTCACCTCACCAGGCGATGGTCTCGAAGTGGTCAGCAACGAGGTCATCCTATTCGACCCACAACAGTCTTGGGATGCAGATGGTGACATTTTCACCTTCACGGTAACTTCCGATATCCTTACAGAACCGCTGCTCGATGAGGTCAGCCCGAACTTCTGGTACTCTCGATACCTGCCGTCAGGAGACCACACCCTGACTTTCACGGTTGAGGATGAGACCGGCAGGTCGAGAAATGAGACGCGCACCTTGACTGTCCTCGCCTCACCACCGACGGCCATCATCTCTTCTCCGACTGAGGGCGGGATGATCTCTCCGGGCGCCACCATCCTCCTCGATGGAAACGAATCATGGGATGCCGACGAGGACATCGTTCTCTACCGCTGGTATCTAGGCGTGGGTGCTGATGCACAACTACTGAACGAAACCGCACTGGCAAACCGCACTCTGCCGCCGGGAAACCACATGCTCTCACTTCAGGTCAAAGATTCGCGAGGGGCTTCTTCCTGGGCCTTCTCAAACATCACGGTCGAACCTTCATGGCCGGTTGTGGACGACATCCTCTTGGAACCCGGTTCACTGACTGCCGGCCAAGCCGCGACCATCACCGCCCGCGCCATCGTTGTGGATGCTGACGAGACAACCTGGGAGTGCGTCGGCTGGGCTTCACAGGGCGGGGTGGAGAGTGAATTCATCCTCTCCGATGACGGTCAATCTGCAGATGGCGTGGCAGGTGATGGCACCTGGAGCGGCCAAGTGAGCGTGACGCCGGGCCGAGACGGGTGGATGAATGTCGAAGTCATCTGCCGCGATGGACCATCAGATGAACCTCGTCTCTCCAACAGACTCTCCACGACGATTCGGGTCGAAGGTGCAACTCAACACTCGTCCATCTTCGATGTGGTGATGGAGAGCACACTCCTCATCGTTGTCGCACTGTTTGCGTCACTCATCGCCTTGGGGCTCGTCTTCACCTTTGCAAGAAAACGTCGCCTCGCCGCCGACCTCGCCATGATTGAAACATGGGGTGTAGGGGGATTCTCCCCGAGAGAAGATGAGGGGCTGTTCGCTGACAGCGGGATTGATTCTTCCATCTCTGAAATGATGGGTGAAGGGTCTGAGACTGCTGACGCAGATGAGACGCGCACCGCTGCCTCCCAGAGCGATGGCATCCCGGAAATGCCCGACCTTGATGGATGATATTTATCTGACCGCAGGGAGAAAAATCAATTGGGCAGAATAAATGGAGAGTTTGAGGGGAAAATGCTCGCAGCCTCAACAAACCGAAAATTGAGTGTTCCAATAAGGGAAAAATTAGGTGAAAAATGCTCGCAGCCTCAACAAACCGAAAATTGAGTGTTCCAATAAGGGAAAAAT
>CAYFFQ010000005.1:116614-128917 GCA_964342465.1 uncultured Candidatus Poseidoniales archaeon
TAGGTGAAAAATGCTCGCAGCCTCAACAAACCGAAAATTGAGATGAATAATTGCTCTGAGTATCATCTCATGTGTGAGATGTCCCACTGACTCTCACTCGCCTGACTCAGGTCAACCCCGAGTTCCTCTGCCCGCGAGCGGTCGACGGCGACTCGCATGCGGAGCACCGATTGACCCCATATCTTCCCTTGCGCATCGAGTCTCAGTGAGGTTGTGCCTCCACCCCCAAGACCCCCTCGTAGGAGGCAGTTGAGTGCACCGATTCCTGGCATCGGCCACACCTCAACCTCACCCTGCACCGTTCCTTGGAACCACTCTTTCAGAATATCTGGTGAGACTGCTGCTTCGAGAAGTTCCAACCATTCACGCTGATGGGCGACAAGCCCGATATTGAACGAATCCCCCTTGTCGCCAGACCTGCCGTGAGCGAGCGCCGAGAGAGGAATCCACAATTTCTCGCTCATCCCTTTACCTCCCTCTCACTCTGTGTGCTGCGGCGCTCGTCACTGCGGCTGGGTGGCAACCTTCTCGCAATCGGCCGCGTCCACTGTCGCTCATCCAATTCGTCGTGAAGTCGGTCCAACAGACGGCGTGTGCGCTCTCTGATGTAGTGGAACCGTTCGCCGTCCTGAATCAACTTGAGGTGAGTGAGAACCTCCACTCTGACTTCTCCCTCCACCGCTGACCGCTCGATGAGGCAGGGCCAGAATCTGAGTTGCCGTCTCGGTGAAGCACGCGAGCCATAACCCCCGACTCCCGCTGGTCCAGTCAAGACGAGAGGCGCAATCTCTCTGCTGAATCTGGTAATATCTGCTTTTTCGGGGGTGGTGACAGCCCATCTGACCATCACCTCCGGCGGTGAGAAGATTTCGAGGAAGCGCTCTCTGATGGCGATGGGAAGCGTCGTACCGGCGCCGATGAACTCGGTGTGTATCTCCATCTCATCACAATCCGTCAAACGCCCTCTTAGAGCATCATCGGTGGCCATCGCTCTTGCCAGAGTGTTAGGGCCCGAGACCATCAGGGATGATGATGCGAACCAGCCACCCTCAACCGCTGCACTGACCTTCAGCCTCTCCGGTTGCGGCAGACCCTTGGCACCGCCCACGACCACCACATCCTCGCCGGCATCCTCTATCGTGACCTCTCGCAGGTCACAGACCACATCGGGAGTCTTGTACTCTGCCGGATTGCCAATCTCGTAGACGAGTTGCTCGGCCACGATGCGCCTGTTGACCATTCCCCCAGTACCACTCGCACGAGTGATTCTCACCCTCCCATCGGGATGCACCTCTGCGATTGGAAGGGTCAGATTCGCCAGACTTGGAATCTCCGCCCAATCGGTGGAATTTCCCCCACTCACCTGAGCACCACATTCAATGAGATGACCGGCCACGGTCCACATAGCGAGGGTGTCCAAGGGATTCTCATGCCCTTCTGGAGCCCATTCGACCACCGCCTTGTGTCGGCTTATATCGCGGGCGAAGGCGTTGGCCGACCAGCCGGCGGCGTGCAACATGCTGCCGACGATGAGACTCGCGTCAGCAACTCGGCCGGTGATGACGATATCCGCACCTATTTCAAGAGCGGAAGCGATTGGCCCAGCCCCCAGATATGCGTTTGCCGAGAGGACCGTCGCGTTGCATTCAGCAAGTTTCTCTCCACTCTCGAGGTTTTCAAATTTCTCTCCGGACCGCATCAGGTCAGGAATGGCCTCTAGCATATCATCGCCGGACACAACGGCAACTCGGCAATCATGCCAGCCTGTTCGGTCTGCAAGTTCGAGCACCATTCTAGCACACGATTGCGGATTGGCTCCCCCAGCGTTGGTAACCAGTTTGACCCCTCGTCTTCTCAACAGGTGGATGCCACCGGCATCCAACCACAACTGCAGGTCGCTGGCCCAACCAGCATCGGGATTGCGCCCCTTCTGCTTGGTCATTATCGAAAGTGTCAGTTCAGCGAGATAATCCATCACCAGATAATCCAATTCCTCCCGCTTCAACAGGTCGATGGGTGCCAGAGGCCTGTCACCCCAGAATCCACCCCCCGAACCGATTCTGAAAAACCGTGAATCGGAGTGTGATTTCATGCCGATAAGCGCAGTCAAGACTCCACCCTGATTTTTATTGTCTCGGCGTAGTAAATTAATCCTTGAGTGAATCGGACAACAACAGGTGTTGGGGATGACACCGCCCATGTCAGGGATTGACACCGATTTGTCGACCTATTTTTTTTAGACGAACCGCACTTGTTGGGGATGACACCGCCCATGTCAGGATTTGACACCGATTTGTCGACCTATTTTTTGGACGAACCGCACTTGTTGGGAGTGACACCGCCCATGTCAGGATTTGACCTACTCCAGATGTGTCGATGGCCATTTCCAACCTCTGAAGACATGCGACACCGGCCACAAGAGGAATGGTGGTAGACCCATTGAGAACGGCCGGCTCACGAATCAGCGACACCAGCCACAAGAGGAATGGTGGTAGACCCATTGAGAACGACCGGCTCACGAATCAGCGACACCGGCCACAAGAGGGAAAGTCCCAACATCCTTCACAAGAGGCTGGACAACAGCCGTGCAGAAGTGTCTCGCTACCTAAGTAGCAGGAGTAGTGTGTCCTATTTCCGACCCTCAGGACCCCAAGATGTGCGGGTACGGTTCAGACCCACTCTCTTGGCGAAGAGGAAGAAGAGATTCTTCCTCCCGTCAGCCCATGTGTTTATCTCCGCATCACCGACGCGTGGGCGGTATGGAACTGAGATTTCTATCGCCTTCTTTCTGCCAAAACAGCGGCGGGCGTTGATTTTCATCTCCTCGGAGAGAGGCATTCCGTCATTGGTCGGCCTCATCTTCGGATTGTCCATTATTCTCTTGAAGAAAACCCACATTCCGGATTGTGAATCATGAATCCCATACCAAAAGAGAAGCCGCGCAGTGAAAGAGAGAGCCCAGTTTCCAAAACCGTGCATACCCGACATGCTTCCCTCCTCCGCCCGCTTGAGCCGGTCACAGGTGATGAATTCGAGATTCTCCTCCACAAGTCTGCGAACCAGTGCTGGCACTTCCTCACCCGGATAGGTGCAGTCGGCATCCATGGTGACGATGATTTCGCCGGGTGCCATTGCAAATCCGGTTCGGTATGCCCGCCCGTAACCCCTGCGTGGTTCGAGGTAGACGATAGCCCCCTCCTCTTCAGCGAGTTCCCTTGTGCGGTCTGTAGAATTGCCGTCAATTATCAGAAAATCGAGTTTTTCACACCATCCATCATTCGGAACAGAACGAATGGTGTCAACGATTGCGGCCTCTTCGTTGCGGGTCGGAATGACTACAGTGACGTGGACTGGTAGTACCTCAGACATCCCTCTCACCGATACGGCCGACTAGCCCATCTCTATTGAAAGCCACCATTGAATGAACTGCGTGGGAATCGCTTGAAAACAAAGTGCTCAAAGCGAGAGGCGTAGGGAGAGCGGATGGGGAGGCTCATGCACATAGCGATGTTGTCGGGCGAGTATCCACCTCGTTGGGGTGGCATGGGTTCGACGGTTTTCCATCTCTCGGGGGCTTTGGCGCGCATGGGTCACCGAGTAACGGTCATCACCAGAAGGGAGGCGAAGGCGTGCGAAGATGCGAGTATCATACCCCGTCAGGTTGGAGTCGAAGTGAGGATGGTCAGATGGACTCCTCTGCCGATGGCGTTCACACGCTCATACGGAAACCACGCTCTCAAGGAACTGCTCGCTCTGCACGCCGAGCAGCGCGTGGATGCGGTGCATGTCCACGCGCCGATGATATCTTGGAGTCCAAAACAATACGCACTGGTGCGGGCTGAAATCGGCAATGTAACCACTTCACTGCATGGCTCGTGGTTGGGTGAAAGAGATGGGATGCGCCGCGCTGCTAGATTGGGAGAATCCGCGGCGTGGAAGAATCCGAATGACCTTGCCATTCTTGCGACCGCCGGCTATTATGCGAAATACGAACGGGCGGCGGTCCGAGGCTCCACTGTCTGTGTCGCCAATTCAGAAGCGACGAAGAGGGATTTTCTCGCCCGTTATGAGCCACCGGACAATTGGCGCGTGGAAGTGGTCAGGTGGGGCGTTGACATCAACATGTTTCACCCACAGAACCACGACGAGGAGGATGCGCAACTCGCCCACGAAGCGATGCGCAGACGATATGGTCAGCCCGATGATGCTGCGCTAAGAGGAGATGCTGATACATCCACTCCACTTCTTCTCGCGGTCGGAAGGCTGGCCGGCAGAAAGGGATTCAGAACCCTTCTGAAAGCGATGCCCCTGATACTCACCCAACACCCCGGCACACAACTCGTTATAGTAGGCAGGGGAAAGATGCGAAGGACCCTGCTCAAGCAGGCGGAGCGGCTAGGGGTCAAAGACGCTGTAACCATTGAGTCGGGGATGTCTTTCGACAACCTCGCCCAACTGTTTCGCTCGGCTGACCTGACTGTCTATCCCTCACTCTATGAAGGACAAGGATTGATTCCGCTTGAATCCATGGCCTCCGGTACACCGTGTGCGACTGTGGACGACGGCCCTCTTCCCGAGATGGTCGACGAAAGTGTGGGTGGTCTGTTTCAGGTGGGCAACCCATCATCACTGGCCGAGGTGGTGAATGGTCTGTTGTCCGACCCAACTTTACGAGTGAAGATGACGACCGCGGGCAGAGAGAGGGTCGTTGAGCACTACACATACGATAAAAATGCCGAAAAATATGCAGAATTCTATTCTGAACAATGATTTCAACCTCTGTCAAAAGGTCAATGGGGGAATGACATCTCGGCAAAGTCGTTATCATAGAGGCTGCTGCCTGTGCTGGCCATGGGCCGAGCCTCTGCACTACGTCTGTGGTTGGCGACTCTTCTAGTTGCCACTATGGTGCTCATCTCTCTGCTGCCTACGGTTTCCGCCGATAACAACAACAGCCGAACCACCGCAATGCATCTCAACAATGGTGGGTCGACATCGGATGATGTCTGTTGGAATGACGGCTGCAACGATGTGGATGAGTGGGATTGGTACTACACCAACGCCTTCACTGGTGATATCGTCAAATACACGATGGTCCACACCGGATATGGTCTCATCACCTGGCTCAACGACGGATACTACGGGGAGGCGCGTATCACCGACCAACAGGGGAATGTGCTCGCCGGACCGCAAAACTTCGAGGATGGAGACGGCAACATCGTGTTGACCACCACCGCAACTCACTCGGAGAAGATTTACTTCGGGGTGCGAGGCAAGGATTCAGCGATGAACGATGGCATCGACTACTCAGTTGCATTGGAGATAAACATGGCCAACCGCGACACCGACGCTGATGGATTTCCTGACTACGAAGACGACTGTGACGAAGATGCTGGGATCTCAACAGAGGATAGAATCGGATGCGTCGACTCCGACGGAGACGGTTGGTCCGACCAAGGTGATGAATTCCCTTACGATGGCACGCAGTGGGAGGATTCTGACGGCGACGGTTGGGGAGACAATCCAGCACCAGCCAACAACCCCGACGGCTGCCCCCAGTACTACGGACACTCGGCAGAGGACAGAAAGGGGTGCATCGACAGCGACAACGACGGTTGGTCTGACCCCGACCCCAATTCGTTGTGGTCCGATTCCCCGTGGAATGTATCTGATGGGGCCGATGCTTTCTTCCAAGATTCCACCCAATGGCACGACACCGATGGAGACCAGTACGGTGACAACTGGGCCGATGAGACATGGGGTGAATGGCGCAACGGAAGCGGAGTGGGGGAGTGGGTGGAGTCAGCGACAAGACCCGATTTCTGCCCGATGGAGTGGGGTAATTCCACCGGTGATAGATGGGGTTGTACCGACAGTGACGGCGATGGCTGGTCTAACCCCGATTCCAACTGGTCATACGACCCACAGAGATGTGTCGCCAATCAGACCGATTGCGCCGACGCTTTCCCCGATGACCCGACGCAGTGGTCTGATAGGGATGCGGATGGACACGGCGACAATGCCGAAGGTGTGAATGGTGACCTCTTTCCAGACAATCCAACTCAATGGTATGACAGTGACGGTGATGGTTATGGAGACAATACCCCTGATGACTTCGCTGGCGCATGGCAGGCCGACAACTTCTCAGATGACCCCACTCAGTGGCAGGACAGCGATGGTGACGGATATGGTGACAACATTTCCGGTAATCAACCCGATTCATGCGCTGACCGCTACGGCAGCAGTATGCACGACCGCTACGGCTGCCCTGATTCAGATGGCGACGGCTACTCCAACTCGGACGGGAATTGGTTAGCTCATCCAGCCGGTTTCGGTGATGCTTTTCCTGACGAGGTCACCCAATGGCACGATGTCGATGGTGACGGCTATGGAGACAATCAGGAAGCCATCGCCTGGCAGCCAGATTCCTGCGTCGCTACATTCGGAGAGTCATACCGCGACCGCTGGGGCTGTCCCGACAGAGACGGTGACGGCTCATCAGACCCACAACCGGAATTGGGTTGGCTAGCCAATCCATTCGGCCCCGCCGATGCTTTTGTCGACAATCCGACCCAATGGGAGGACAGTGATGGTGATGGATACGGGGACAATCAGGAAGAGGGTGCCACCACCCCTGACCGTTGCAAGGACATCCCCGGCACGAGCCATGAGGACAGACATGGGTGCACCGATTCCGACAACGATGGCTACTCGGACATGGGAGACAGGTTTCCCTACGACCCAAGCCAGTGGGCGGACAGTGATGGTGACGGATTTGGCGACAACAAATTCGGCCATCAACCGGATTCCTGTCCATTCGAGGAGGTGAGCCTCGGTGTCTCTCTCATCGACCGCCTCGGCTGTCCGGACGCCGACCGCGACGGCTACTCAGACCCGACGGATGAGTGGTTGGCCAGCCCCGAGGGTGCCGCCGACGCCTTCTTCAAGAACAGGTTGCAGTGGCGAGATTCCGACGGTGACGGCTTCGGCGACAACACGATGGGGAGCATCCGCGACGACTGCCCCTACGAGGCAGGCACTTCGACAATCGATTTGCAAGGCTGCCCCGATTCCAACAGCGATGGCTACAGCGATTCATTCGGGCTGGTGAAAGCCCACCTCTCGATGATGTCAGAGAATCCAACATCCTCACTGTTCACATTCCTACCACCCCTCATCATCTTCCTCGTCACACTGGTCGCAGCGGCCAACCTCGGCCGCAAGGAGGGAGGTGAGTTGCTTGAGTAGGACGCCCTTCGCACTTTTCACAATGCTACTCTTCCTGAGCGCACTCCCCACCGGAGTAGTGAATGCACAGGATGCTCCACACATCGGATTGGACAGTTTCAGAGCGGATAGGTTGGACATTGACAACGATGGTGACAGAGACCAAATCAGAGTTGTCTATCTTCTCAACACCACCTCCCACTATGCGGAAGCCGAGGTGCAGGTAGATGTCGAACACGATGGCATGACTCTCACATTCTGGGACAACCTCACGCTCAACAGAACCACTCCGTACTTCGGGTCGATGGAAATCGAGGCGTGGGGAGATGGCACATACGAGGTGAGAATGAAGGTGTGGGACGGCGAGGCGGACATCATCATCCATGTTGTCAACTTCGGAGAATTCGAGTTGGTAGCAAGTCTTGACCCGCCGGCGCTGAGGTTTGACCTCGAGGCGGCTGAAACCATCTACCTCGGCGATGACTGCATCATCAACAGACTCTTCGCCGATGAGATAGGTGAGAGGTATGATGCTGAAGGGTTGGTCTCTATCAGTGGGACTCCGTGGCTAGTGCCGAGTGATTTCTCCGATATCAACTGCTCAGACTGGCCAGCGAGGGATTACACTCTCGAGATGTTCTATCGAAACCAATTGGGATTTACCACTTCAACCACACTCAATTTCACCATCCACACACTGCCACCACCGATGTTCACACTCAATGTGACTGGTGACAATGACGAAGTCGGTAGCGAATGCACCGTCGCCGTGGAGCCGTCCCTCGGAACAACGATGGCTCTGATGACAACTGAGTGGGAAGTCACCGACCCACGCGGTGAGGAAGTTGATTTGCCCGGATTCACCTCCGTGGACTGCCGGTTGTGGCAGGTCGGAGTGTCGAAGGTGAGGGTCACCCTGACCTCTCCCGAAGGAC
Source organism: uncultured Candidatus Poseidoniales archaeon (assembly GCA_964342465.1). GTDB lineage: Archaea > Thermoplasmatota > Poseidoniia > Poseidoniales > Thalassarchaeaceae > MGIIb-Q1. Next base: position 124,777 of record CAYFFQ010000005.1, read on the forward strand.
AGGAGACGAGAGGGGCCTTCAACTTGGTTCGCCTCCCACCGCAGGGCGATGTTTCTCAGGAAGTCCTCAATTCAGCAGGACCAGCCAACATGTGGCCTGAGCGGTCAATCGGCTCGGAATACCAATCTACTCCATTCTTCGGGGAATCCATACTCGCGGCGCAGGCTGTCGTGGTCATAACCGGAATCGGAATCGCCGTCCTCGCCGGTCTCATCATCGGCAATGCATGGAGGCGGAGGGGCGAGGACAACGATGCGGCCGAGATGGAGGCGGCGATGGAAGCCGCCCTCGAATCCGAACTGCTGCCGACCTACACCGACCCCACCGGAGTCCACTGGCGACAGCATCCTGATGGAAGTGTAGACTGGTACGATACGGTGTCTTGGCAGTGGGTCCCGTATCAGGAAACCTGATCCCACTGAGATACCCTCTCCTCATGTTCGGCCGATGAGCAACATCTAGCCCACGTGAGTCAATTCGATGAGAAGTCTGCCTTATCAACCGCGGTCGATACTCACAAACCCTAATTCTTCTAATCCTCGACCATCCTTTCCACCACTAGGGCGAGGAGAACACTGCCGCGTTCATGTCTTGGGTTCGCCCCCGCCCCCTTTCCACCACTAGGGTGAGGAGAAGAGGTCACGAAGCCAAATCTGGCACAGACACACCTCAGACTGCTTCCAATGCCCTCTCAAGGTCTCGCCACAGGTCCTCGGCATCTTCAATTCCGACTGAGAGTCGTACCAAACCGGGAGTGACTCCCACCTCCATTCGGCGTTCCTCGGGAATCGCTGCGTGGGTCATCGTCCATGGGTGATTGATGAGGCTCTCGACTCCGCCCAAACTCTCTGCAGTTGCGAAGAATTGGCTTGCAGCAGCGAATCTGCGCGCTCCAGCCTCGCCATCCTTGACTTCCAGTGAAATCATCCCTCCGAAGCGGCGCATCTGGGTTGAGGCGACCGAATGACCTGGATGGTCGGAAATTCCCGGGTAGAGCAGGCGGGTCACCTTCGGGTGTTGGGCTAATTTCTCTGCGATGAACTCGGCGTTGTCACAATGTCTCTCCATTCTGAGAGCGAGGGTTCTAATTCCTCGCAGGGTGAGAAAACAGTCGAGCGGGGAAGGTACTGCTCCGAGGGTGTTCTGCAGGAATCGAATCTGCTCGTTCAGCAACTCATCTCTGGTCACGACCGCGCCGCCGATAAGGTCTGAATGACCGGCGATGTACTTTGTGGTAGAATGGAGAACGATGTCAGCCCCCAATTCTAGCGGGCGCTGAAGAACGGGACTTGCAAATGTGTTGTCGACCACCACTATCCAACCTCTCTCATGCGCTTGAGCAGATAGAGATTTGAGGTCGTATATTTTCAGCAGTGGGTTGGTCGGTGTCTCCAACCAGAGCATCCTAGTGTTCTCCTGAGCACACTCCTCCAAATCCCTCGGCCCCAACTCGCTGTAGGTCGTCTCAACTCCGAATTTCGACAGAACCGTGTCAAATAGGCGGGCAGTTCCTCCATACAAGTCGGAAGCAGCGATGATGTGGCTGCCCTTTCCAAGCATCTGAGTAACTGTCATGATTGCTGCCATCCCCGATGCGAAGGCTGAGCCATATGCGGGGGTGGTGGGGGATTCGAGTTCGGCAACTGCTGCTTCGAGTGCCTCTCTCGTCGGGTTCTGGGTTCTAGAGTATTCGTAACCGGTATGGTCTGCGAAATCTCGCTGAACATAGGTCGAGGTTTGGAAGATGGGCACTTGAACCGAGCCGGTCTTCGCATCAGGGTCTGCCGTAGAATGTACAGACCGGGTAGATTCGCCTATCGGACTATCAATTTCATCGGTCAAATCATCACTACCATTCGTTGGGCTCAAAGCCATTTTCACGCAACCAAACATCGTTGTAGAGTTTGGATAGATAGGGGTTTCCAGCATCGGGAAGAATCACCACAATCACCGCTGCCTCCTCTCGTGCGTCAGCCTCTTCAGCCAATTGTATCGCAATGTGCAGCGCGCCACCGGCTGAGCCGCCACAGAACAAGCCCTCAGTTCTTGCCAATTGACGAGTTGTACGGAAGCATATTTCGTCGTCGACCTGCCTGATTTCGTCGATGTTGGTGAAGTCGGTTGCTGGGGGAATGAAATCCTCACCGAATCCTTCGACGAGATATGTGTGTGGCTCACCCATAGTGCCGCGCTCGAAATACTCTTTCAGTATCGAACCTACCGCGTCCACCCCTATGATTTGTGGGGCTTCCCTCCCTTCGGCCTCTGCTGCTTGGTGGAGGGCGGTGGCGCATCCGGTGATGGTACCACCAGTGCCCATCGTGGCAACAAAATGGGTGATACGACCAGCGGTCTGTCGCCATATTTCAGGGCCGGTCGAGCGTAGATGGGCTAGTGGGTTCGCTTGATGCGAATATTGGTCTGGATACCATGCACCCTCAATTTCCCGTGCGAGGCGAGCCGCGACTTCGTAGTAGGAACGAGGGTCCTCCTTCTCTACTGCTGTCGGGCAGACATGGACTTCGGCACCGAATGCTCGTAGAAGGTCGATTTTCTCCTGCGCCATCTTGTCAGGAATCGTGAAGATGCAACGATATCCTCGTTGGGCGGCAACCATGGCCAAACCGATTCCGGTGTTGCCGCTCGTCGCTTCAATGATTGTACCGCCCGCCTTCAGTTGTCCCGAATCCTCCCCATCTAGTACCATCTGGAGTCCTATTCTGTCCTTGATTGAGCCGCCGGGATTGCATCGTTCCAACTTGACCCACACTTCAGAGCCTTGCAGATGGGAAGTGATTCTATTGAGGCGAATCAACGGAGTATGCCCTATCGCATCAACCGCATCCGCGAAGGCACCAGCGGGTAGGTCCATGCTCACTCCACCATCTATCTTGATATGATGATTCTTATTGATGACGGCTGTCAAGGTTTGGTGTGGAAGCCGTAAACCCAGTGACTTCTGTAAGCGGTTTCGTGAGCAGTTCCAGCATCTCTCATCTTTGAGAGAACTGAGGCAATCGCGCTGCGAATTGCTGAATCTCGCTCTTCCCCCTCAATCAGCGGTGCAGCGATTTCGGCGAGGCGAGGGACGAGGATGAATCGCTCGGCGTCCTCGTTGGAAAAATCAACGACATGGTCGCTGATTCTGCTCATCAATCCGGCTGAACTGATTGCTCGCATCAAAATCTCGATTGAGAATGGAATCGGAAAAATCCGGTCGACTCGACGCTCAGCGCGGGCGGCGTCTTCAGCCTCCATCTCTGCAAGCAACGCCTGCCTCGCCTCGTCATCTCTCAAATGTTCTCGAACCGCTCGGTACGGGTCGTGCAAACAGGCGGCTGACTTGGGCCGGAGCGCACTCTCCACATCTCCGCTGTCCCAAACGAATACTCCGCCGGAAACCAGACTGTCGGCGAATTGTTTCGCAAGGTCTTCCAACGCCCGAATCGGTACAAGGTGAAGAGTGGAGGAGGAGATGATGACGTCCGCCTTTCTTCCCCCCAATATCTCATCGAGTTCTCGAAACACCGTTCTGCCGGAATCATTCTCAACTATTGACAACTCAAAGTGGACATCGTCTCGCTCCTCAAGAATCTCTCTCGCTTTGCCGAACCACGACTCAAGTGGGTCGACCAATACCAATTCGACTGAGATGTCTCGCTCATCCAATTCCTTCAGCAATTCAATTGCTGAGCCACCGGTTCCAGCGCCATAATCGACGACCACCGACCCCTCTCTGATGTGAGGTAGGGCGAGGTGAAGGAGATGTTTGACTGAATCCCTGTGCCAACCAGCTGGTCTAGAAGTGTCCCCGTCAATGTAGAGAGCGCGATGGTAGGCTTCTCCGTCTGCAATCTGCGCTTCATTGAGCCCTTCTGGAGCCCAACCTGTCGCCATGAGATGAGTTCGCTCTCGCATCACGTATATGGGTTTATGCAGACCGGGGTTTTTTCTATCTCCATCAGATTTCTTCCGTCTGGTGCCCAACATACGGATTGAAAATATCAACAAGCCACCACCGCGAGTGCTACCAACATAGGCAATGCATGGAGGTGGACAGGCGAGGACAACGAAGCGGCCGAGATGGGGGCAGGAATGGAAGCCGCCCAGATGGGGGCAGGAATGGAAGCGGCCGAGATGC
>CAYFFQ010000006.1:0-42730 GCA_964342465.1 uncultured Candidatus Poseidoniales archaeon
CCACCGAGCGCTCCACCGATGCCTCCGGCAGGGCCACCGATGGGGTCGGGTCCCATGCCACCAAGCGCTCCACCGATGCCATCTATGGATGGTCCACCGATGCCTCCAGCAGGGCCACCGATGGGTCCGGGTCCGATGCCACCAAGCACTCCACCGATGCCTCCAGCAGGGCCACCGATGCCTCCAGCAGGGCCACCAATGGGGTCGGGTCCGATGCCACCTAGCGCTCCACCGATGCCATCTATGGATGGCCCACCGATGCCACCTGTTAGCGACCCCCTCTCAGCACCTCTGACATCGATGGCAGCCGAACTTCTCTCGCCAACCCCAACCACCTCAACGGCTGAAGAAGAATGGGGAGATGATGAAATGCCTGTACACCATGTTCAGGTTCTTGTTCCCGAGGAAGAGCCTGAAAAGGTTGATTTCGATGAGTGGGAGGGTCACTTCGATTCAGAATGGAGCGGTGATGCAGTTGTCTATGAAGGTGAGAACCAACCCCCGCCCGAGGTGGAGAAGTTCGACGAAGTAACTTGGGACTCAGGCACTGAACCGGTCAAGACAATCCCCAAAATCCCATCGAAATCCGCCATGAACAGGATGAAGAAGGCGGAGTTGGAACAACTCGCAGCAGCACGAGGAGTCGAAGTGGAAGGGACAAAGGCGGAGATAATCGAAATCCTCCTCACCGATTGACTCGACCGTTTTCACATCGCCTCTGACCTTGCATCTAGTCAATGAGCCCATGCCTTTTATCGACGAAACTTCTTTGCTGGTTTGAAGCAGAGTGGCCCAATCCGATTGCTTGGAATCCATTACCTTCGTCGCTTTGATATGCACCCGCCCACCCCCGCGCTCCGAGGTATGAGACATGTCGGTGGTAGAGGTGACCATCTCCGATGGAACCGTTCACACCGTGAGTGCCGGCCTCTCAGCGGGAGAAGTCATCCGCGACGCCTATGGAAGAGGTGCTGTAGTGGCGATAGTGGATGGTATCCCGAGCGACCTTTCCATGCCAATCGACGAATCGTGTACCCTCGACAGAATCCTTTTGGAGAGTGAAGAGGGAGTTGAGGTGCTACGTCACTCCTGCGCCCATCTGCTCGCACAGGCGGTGTTGGAGTTGTACCCGAATGCGAAACCGACCATCGGACCTGCGATAGAAAATGGCTTCTACTACGATTTTCACATGGACCCCATTGGAGAAGAGGAGTTGCGGGAAATCGAGAAGAGGATGCAACATCTGGTCAAACAGAACTTGCAAATCACCCGTGAAGAGCACGATTCCGAAACTCTCAAGGCTATGTTCGCTGACAATCCATTCAAAAGAGAGATTATGGAGGAGAAGATGGAGGATGGAGCCGGCTCAAGCATCTATCGGCAGGGAGAATTCTACGACCTCTGCCGCGGCCCACACGCACCTTCCACATCCTACCTGCGGCACTTCACTTTGACATCGACCTCACAGGCATTCTGGAGAGCAGATTCATCGCGGGAAACCCTAGTTCGCATCTACGGAATGTGTTACGCGACCAAACAGGACCTGAAAGCGCGCCAGACACTTCTGCGCCAAGCGGCTCTTCGCGACCACCGAAAACTCGGAAAGGACCTGCAACTCTTTCACATCGATGAGATGGTCGGACAGGGCTTGGTGCTATGGACCCCGCGCGGCAGCGTTGTGAGACAGGAGTTGCAAAATTTCATTTCAGAGCACTTGCGGAGACAGGGATATTCTCAGGTCTTCACCCCCCATATCGGAAAGTTGGACCTCTACCGTACCTCCGGTCATTTTCCCTATTATCAGGAGAGCCAATACCCCCCCCTCGTTGAGCGAGACTTGATGGCCAAACTGGCTGACGATGGCTGTTCCTGTTCCGAACTTGCGAACATGATGAGTGAGGGTGAGATTGACGGTTATCTGCTGAAACCGATGAATTGTCCACATCACATCAGGATTTATCACTCACAACCACGTTCATATCGCGACCTGCCCCTACGGCTGGCTGAGTTCGGGACCGTCTATCGCTGGGAGCAATCTGGTGAGATTTCTGGGATGACTCGGGTTCGAGGATTTACGCAGGACGATGCCCATCTGTTCGTGACTGAAGAGCAGATTGCTGATGAGGTGTTGGGGTGCATCGAGTTGGTGAAGGTGATATTCGCCACTCTTGGTATGGATGATTATCGGGTACGGGTAGGCCTTAGAGAGATGGATTCTGACAAGTATGTCGGTGAATCCGACAGGTGGGACAGAGCTGAAGAGGCGTGTCGGGACGCCGCCGCCTCGCTTGCAGTTGATTTTACCGAAGAGGCGGGAGAAGCAGCATTCTATGGGCCTAAAATCGACTTCGTAGTGAGGGATGTCCTCGGCCGAGAATGGCAACTCGGAACAGTTCAGGTCGATTACAACCTGCCGGAGAGATTCGACCTCACCTACACCGCCTCGGACGGTGAGAAACACCGCCCAGTGATGATTCATCGCGCTCCGTTTGGTAGCATGGAGAGATTCTGTGGCGTACTGATTGAGCACTTCGCCGGCAGGTTTCCAACTTGGTTGTCCCCGACTCAAGTCCACATCCTAACCATCTCTGAGAAACAGAAGGAGTATGCTCGGGAGGTTGAGCGAAGGTTGCAGGATGCCGGCGTGCGAGTTGAAATCGACGATTCCGACAACACCATCGGCAAGAAGATCAGAACACACCGTAAACTGCATCCCGCCTACATGTTGATTCTCGGCGATGAGGAGGCGGCGAGTGGATGCGTCAGCGTCCGTGACCGTATGGGCAACCAAGTCCAAGGTGTATCTTTGGAAGATTTCACCACTCGCCTTGTCAATGAAATAACCTCACGAAGTTGCCAACAGAATCTTGTTCCATCCAGCGAAAATGATTGAAGGTGAATCTCTGCACCGCCAGCGGGAGACGAAGACGAGGCAGGGTCAGACACCATCGCCTCACCGCCCCCCTTCGCAGACACCATCATCTCACCACTCCCCTTCGCAGACACCATCACCTCACCACCCCCCTTCGCACACACCGACCGGATTTGCGATTCCTGTTGGTGTGAATTGCACCACACAAGGTCATTTTTCATCTCTACCGGAGTTCTCCTCAGAGAGAAGATTTCTGTAGTTTTCGAGCAGTTCTTGGTATTTCGCACCCCATTTCGTCCAATTCTCTCGCATCCTCTCCATCGCTCGGTCATTGATTGGCACTACTGTGAACAAACCACTCTGCCGTGAGATGATGAGAAGCAACATCCACTCGTTATCCAGTCCCTGAAGATAGATGGCGACCTGCTTGGCATAATTCCGCTTCCATTTCCCCTTGAATATCGCCTTCTGTGCCTTCACCTCCCTCTCATTTTCGCCTTCGTGGGGAAATAACCGCACAGTCTTCATCTCCACAGGTATCCCCTTGTACAGGAGGTCGGGGGTGCCGGTTACAGTGACCCCGAGTTCACCACATTCGAAGAGCACCTTCTCGCCTGCGCTCCATTCATCCGATTCTATTGAAGCGAAGGTCGATGTGAGCAGTTCATCGAAGGCGTGACCCAACTCTACCGGGCCGATTGGAGCATTTCTCAGAGGTTTTGCTCTCATCTTCCGCCAATTCGGAATGTTCTTGATGACCCGTTTGAATTTCACCTCATCCTTCAGGTCTGAGACGCGCAGGTAGCGTGTCTGCTCGTTGTAAAGTTCGAACTTGCTCGGTTTTTCAATCACGATGTCGTTGAGGATGGATTCCAGTGACTCACCCGCCTCAGATGCGAAAGACTTCGCCTCTTCGCTGTCAACTATGTCATCAAAGTCGCTGACCACATCATCGAAGTGTATGTATTTCCAAGAAATGCGACCTAAATAATCTTCAAACCATTCATCACAATCAGGTGAACAGGATGCGATTTGCCTCGCCCGTCTCGAGCAATGTACCTCATTCTCACCGGCAATGAATTCTTCGCCGCAATCTCTGCAACGCCAGAGATATGGCTTTTCCAACCTGCGAAAATTCTTCACCCTCTTTTTGTCCTTCTTTTCATCGCTCTTTTCTCTCCGCTTCTGCTCTAACACATTCGGAGCCACACCACCCTTGGCATCGCGGGTGCGGTGTAGTCGGGTGAGTTCCCTGACAAGTTCGCCATCGGGGTCGGAGAGAATCAATGGTGGTTGACCCGGTGCGGTGAGAACGGCGATATCATCGACGAGACTCTTCGTCTTCTTCCCCTTAGTACTCTTTTTCCACACAGATGAGCGAAACTGGGTCGCGCCGTCCGGACTCCTGCCGTCTTGAGCATTCCACAGGCGAGTGAGAACCGTATCCTCATCCGGCTCATTCGCTAATGATGATCTGAATCTCCAATCCTCAGACCTGTTCTTGGTGTACCATTTCTTCCATTCTGCGAGAGTCGCTTCCAACATCTGTTCACATCTCGACTGAGCACACAGTGGTGTTCTTATCAGCCCCTAGTCAATGGTGGCCCTTTTTGAAGGGTTCGGGCATCTCAAACCTGTTGCGGGGAAGAGAGCGGCCGACTTACACCGGGGAGAAACGCCTCAGGCCGGCATCCTCTGGCTGGGGAGAATCGCCTCAGGCCGGAGAGAAACGCCTCAGGCCGACTTACACCGAGTAGAAACGCTTCAGGCCGGCATACTCTGGTCGGGGAGAATCGCCTCAGGCCGGAGAGAAACGCCTCAGGCCGGCATACTCTAGTCGAGAGGAACGGTCCAAACCCGCCCTCTCAGACCCGCCGCCTCAGAGATTCCATCCGCGCATCCGCATCTCCGAGTCTGTGGAGACAGGTCTCGATGTCACCTCTCTCATGAGCGGTGACCGCCTCACCGATGACCCTCTCACATCCGGTGCGTTCAGCGTCATCGACCTTGATGCGTGCCGTTTCCAGCCGAACCCTAAGGCCACGCCACTCCTGTCTGACGAATTCGAGTAGTTCACCGGCCTCACCACTGCTTGCAGCCCTTCGGTCCAAGTCATCGGTGATTCCAGCGAGTAGTTTTGCCGCGTGTGACCACTGTTTGGCTTTGCGAGACTTATCAACTTCGTCGAGCCGCGAATCAAATTCACCTGCATCAGCCCAATCCTGCCAACGGATGGTCATCTTCTTTCTCTGCCTCCATGCCTTCTGCACCTCCTTCATGGAGTCAGCCTCTCTCTCAACCTCTCTGAGCAGGGAGTCAGCCATTCCCCGTGCCAACGAGAAGTCGCCCTCCGACAGCGCCTCGCCGGCAGCGACTAGTCTGTCCATGAAATCAGAGTCGTCAATCCCCTTCGCTGCTTCCATAGCGAGTTTTGCTTCCTCGATGGCTTCAGTGGCATTCGCCTCGGTCATAGAGAGATTCTCGACATGCTCCGGTATGGTTGCCACCAACGCCGCCGCCTCAACACAAGCCTCTCTCTCCAAGGCTTCCTCTGCATCCTGCACTGCCCGCTTCAGAGGGTCGTACTGCACCCCCACACAACCACTCAACTCTCTCTTTGCATCGGTGATGCCTTGTTGGGCCTGTTCCCAGAAGTTGATGATTTGACTGGCATGCTCCTTGGCTTTTCGGAACAACATCTCAGCATCTCTGAGGGAACCGAGTTCCATCTCTCTCTCGCCTTGGGCAAGTAGCCGCGCCGCTCTCTTCGCCGTCGGGGCGATGTCATCTGCAGCGGCAACCGCCCTCTTCGCATCATCCAGTATGTCCGAGATGTCAGATGAGAAGGCCAAGATTCTCTCGATGTTGTCTTCAGCGTGGGAGATGATGGTCATCCCCTCAGTTGGGTCGGAATAACCGGCCACGATGGCATTCTGTAGGAGGGATGCTGCTTGGTCCACCTTCACACCGTCAGCGCGCAATTGGAGAATACGCAGCTCAAGTTTGCTCAATCTATTCTTGAACACCTTTCTATCCTGTCTGTCGGGGTCCCGTCCGAGTGTGTCATAGAGGGAGGTGGCTACGGCGAGAAAAAAAATCAGAATCGATAGATAGAGAGCGAGCCCGTCTCTCTCTAGGGTGGTCAGTAGGGCGGCGGCGCTGGCAGCGCCGACCATCTGCACCAATCCACGGAATCTGACCGCAGAGAGTGTGGTGTTCAGAATCTCGGTTGTGAACCAGAAGCAGGCGACTCCGACCACGAACATCATTCCGTGACCCACTCTGACCGAGGATGCGAGTTCGGCATCAGCAAAGCCCATCGACAGAAGCAGCAACGGAGCCGAGGCGATGGCAGTCATGGCTGCAAGGCGTGAGCGATGTCTCGGTCCGAAATCAACGAAGTCCTGCATCGCCAGCGCCAGCACCATCAGAATCACAGCGGGGGCGAAGAGGGGGAGGAACTCCGCCTTGCCCTCCATTCCCGGCCAGATGTGCCAGAGAGCGGCTAGCAGAAGAGGAACCACCGAGATGATGGCGAGAATCTCCAGCCGCTCCCGCTGCTGAGCGATGGCCTTCGAGAGCAAGGCCTCCACATCACCTGCTTCGGCCATCACCCGCCGTACGAGAGCCATCGCATCAATAAGATGCCCCTCTCATGTGGGACTGAGGCTGATTTGTAGGATAGATGGACCACCCTCCACGAGAGGTGGGATTCCGCAGGGGTGTTAGAGGCGCGTGGTTGATTTGTAGGGTGGATGCACCCTCTTCCGCTGTTTGGCCGGACGAATTGTTCGCGAGGGGTCGCGCCTCTCGCCTCGCCTCTGCTTCTCCCTACCCCCACAGAGGGAAGTCAGGGCGAAAACGGCTTCCGGATTGCTGCTCGGAAGGTCAGAAGGGGTGTCTTCCCCTCCCCCTCTGATTTTTCCACACTAGGTATACCAATATGCCGAACAAGAGCAGCGCCATTATCGTCGCACTACTCTCGGCGTACTGGGATGTGGGCATGATGCCGCTCTCGATACTAAATTGCCCTTCGACATCATTGGCCGCATCACTCCACTCGACTTCGACCACGATTCTTCCCGATTCGAAGTCGGACACTGCCAACGGAACCAAGATTTCCCCGGGGCCGCCTGAATCTCCTGCTGGCACCTCCCACTCTTCGCAGGTCGAGTGGTAGCAGATGAGAGCGGATGCGACGGTCGCTCCGCTGTTGTTCAGAGTCACGTCGATAGTCCCTTCGCTTCCGATGATGGCGGGGCTGGACACAGCGACTGCCACCCCCGAGACATTGGCTGGAAGAGGTGGCTCGACCACCGGATTGGATATTACCTCACGTAGATTTCCCGAACTGTCGGCCGCCATGATATGGAGTTGATGCTGGCCGACCTGCATCGCTGGCAGTGTGAATAGGCGGACATCATCCCATGATGCGTTGAAAAGTAGCGGTACACCATCGAGGTAAATTGCCCAGGTGGTCTTGACGATGGCGTCAATATCATCGAACGACCTTGTCAGATTCAGTGACACCTGACTGTTTGGACGGGCAGGATTCAACGGCCCGATGGGGAAACCATCGACCATCACCTCAGCCGTGATGGTCGGCGGATTGTTGTCAAGAACAGTCACATTCCAACTCGAATTGTTGGAGTTTCCCGCTGCATCACGCATCTCCATATTGAGAGAATATTTGGTCAACTCCCTCTGCAGGTGTCTCTCGTCCACCGACATGTGCATCCAGTTGACATCGCTTCCCTGTGTAATCTGGGCGACGAAGGTGCTACCCTCGTTGGTCCATCCTTCAGTCATGTTGCTCGACCAAGTGACCTGAACCACTGCTCCCGAGTCGTCGGTGGCATTCACTACCCCAGTGACATAAGCACCACTGCGAACCGCGAAATCGCTGACACCCATGATGTCGTGGTCGAGAATGAGACCACGGTCTCGCAGTTCCTCGCTGAGATTGATGACTCCCATCGGTGCTTCGCCATCCACATAGAAGTCGCCCCACCAAGTCGAGGAGGCGCCCCCCCAATCGCGGCAGACCATCGTCACATTGAGGACATCACCGGCATAGAAACCGACTGACAGTGGGGTGAAATTGAAGAAATCTCCATCGTGGTCTGCATGGAAGTATTGTCCACGTCGTAACTCCCAGTGAGTGGAGAGTCCGGCAGGTTCAGGGGACGAGTCATGGCAGTCACTGATGAGCGTCGAGTTCTTCGTATGTGGTATGGACAAACCCGGTCTTTCCACTATGTGAGCATCGGCAATCGGAGGTTGGTTTTGCCCCACCGTCACAGTCCAGACGCCGCTGCTTGGGGAGAGTGAGCGATTGACCGTGAACGAAGAGTGGTTGTGGGTGAGCAGGTCCATCTGTGGCGAGTATCTCAATTCCCAATCATCGGGCAGATTCACCGTTATGGGGATGGCTTCCGAGGGGTCACCACGAACTGGAAACCAGAACATTCTGCTACTCCCCCATCCTGCCAATCCCGAGAGATTACCACTTTCGCTCCAACTGAGGCTACCTTCACCGATGGTGCTGTACTGCGAAATCGATATTGAAGAGACGGTGATGTTTCCGACCAGTGGGCGTTCGTCGAAAAGCATCAAATGGTTGCTCTCCCTCCACGGGAAGTCAGAGAAGAGCATAGCGAAGATGGATTGCTCGGCGCCGCTGAGACTGCCATCACCATCTCCAAGCCATTCGTCAATTTGGTCGACCAGTCCGGCGGCGCGGCCTGGCAACAAGGCGCTTCCAAAATCAGTAGGAATGGTGTAATCGGCTTCCCAAGTGGCTGAGAAGGTTCCGCCCGCCGACGGCTCTGTGGTCAGATTCAACCAACCATGCCCCGTCCATTCAGGGCGATTCCAATCCGTCCCATCGGTAAGAAGGGATGTGAGATTCACCTCACTCTGGTTCACTGCCACCAACGGTTGTCCGATTCTGATTCCGTCTTCGACATTGTAGAATCTCCACTCCCCCTCTTCAGTGGTGGGTATGGTCGTTTCGACAACCCCGACCCATGACAGAACATCCCAATACCGAGAGGGATGATGTTCGATTCGCAGTGTGCCTGTCGAGTTCGCTCCTGCGCCGCTTCCGAACACGGGTATCGCCCCCGTTGTGGAGAGGGTGGTGCTGTTCTCCCCCGACCAGCGGGTCAGTGAGTGGTTGTCGCCGCCGACCGATTGCAGCCAGCCACTTCCCTCGGACGGGGTCTGCAAGATGCCGGAACCATTGCTGTCGAGAGTCGTCGAGAGGGTGTCCAGACTTTGGTCGAGGGTGAGCGTCACCTCTGCTGAGGGCAGTCCCGTAATGTGTAAATCGTCGGTAATCGGGAGCAGGTCGACGTCGGCGAAAGTCAGATTCCCTTCGAACAGATTGACGATTGTGCTGCCGGTGACATATCCGTCGTGGCGCGCTTCGATACGCATCGGGCCGGCGGGCAGAGAGGCCATCAGTTCCGTCGGAGTACTCATCGTCATAGGGCCAGCCACGATTAGGTTCGTCCAACCGTCGATAATCGTGACCTCCGCTCCGCTGAGAGGAATACCTGTGTTGTTCATGACAGTCAGTTCCAACCGTGAGTCCGAGGCTGCCCTGAAGCCGTCACCACTCTCCTCTAGGTTAGGGGGCGCTGAGAGAGAAGCAAGCGAGACCGTGAGCAACATCAGTACGAAGAGGCAGGAGTATCTCTCCACCCTCTCACCCCTCTCTGTCATCCATCAGAATTGTTGAGCCGGAGAAGTCTGCGGTCAGGGGAATTATCTTGTTGGGAATTTCACTCATGAGAATGTCTTGGACACCGTGAGGGGTCTGCACGAGAATGAACCCACCCCCGCCCGCTCCGAGCAGTTTCCCTCCGCCACATCCGAGGTCCATCAACCTCTGAAAAAGAGCGTCTATCTCTGGAGTTGTGATTCCTTCCACCAAACTCTTCTTCAGATTCCATGCATCAGAAAGAACTGAACCGACTGCTGTCCAATCGCCGTTCTGAATCAATTCGGAGACCATCTCAGCCTGATTCCGCATCGCCACCAACTCACCCATTTTCTCAGCCGTACTTCGACTCTGCATGGTGAGTATTGGGGTCGCTTTTCGTGTCAGGCCAGTCCAGACGAGACAGAATTCGTCTCTGAGAGTTCGGGTGCATTCGCTGTCGATGGGGAAGACGTCCACAGAGTCGTCGGAATTGAATGCGATTAGGTTCAATCCACCGAATGCGGCAGCGTATTGGTCCTGCTTCCCAATAGTCGCGCCGAGTACACCCATCTCAATCTCACACGCCTGTTCCGCTAGAGTCTTCGCATCAACATCTCGGCCGGCGTATTGGTGTAGAGCGTGCAACAGTCCGACGGTGACAGATGAGGATGAACCCAAACCGGTTCCCTTACCGGGAATGTCGGCGATGGTGGTTATTTCCACACCACTTGTCACACCGGTCATCCGCATCGCTTCACGCACAAGTTCGTGTTGCAGATTCTCAAAATCATCTACGTTCTCAGTTCTGCTGTATGATACACGGACGGAGTCATCGAACCTCTTGTTGACTGTCACATAGATGTATGCTTGCAGAGCTACGGAGGTGACAAGCCCCCCGTCGGGATGTGAGTTGTAGAAGGCGGGAAGGTCGGTGCCACCTCCACAGAAGGATACACGGACAGGAGTTCTGCTGATTAGCATCAATCGTCCCACCCTGCTCGCCTTCATCAAGCCTACTCCTTTCAGTAATCGGAAAAAAGGTCGGTTTGGATTGCGACAGGCGGCAAAATTCCCCTTGAAATGGGTAAATTATACACTCGCTCACGAATCCTCTCCGGTAGCAATCAATATGGAGGGGTAGCGCTCCGCGTGAGGCGGAGAGGGAAATGGCGAAGGACCTCATCACGATGGATGACCTGACGAATGAGGAGATAGAGAGTCTGCTCGCGGATGCTGAGAGACTGCTTCCGGCGGCCCGCGGCGATGTCTATCTACCGCTCCTCGCTGGCCGCCAATTGGGCAACATGTTCTTTGAGCCGAGCACCCGCACTCGTATGTCCTTTGAGACGGCGATGAAACGATTGGGCGGGAGTGTGGTGAACCTCGGAGCACTCGCCTCCTCATCAGTGACCAAGGGGGAGACTCTGTTCGACACGATGAAGATGGTCGATGGTTACTGCGATGTCGCAGTCCTGCGTCACCCTCGCCAAGGGGCGGCCCAGTATGCAGCGGATGCCTGTGAAATTCCAATTATGAATGGCGGCGACGGAGCAGGACACCATCCCACACAGACGATGCTGGACCTCTTCACAATCCGACAGGCACAGGGCAGGCTGGACCTCAACGTCGTGATGGTGGGCGACCTCAGATACGGTCGAACCGTTCACAGCCTATCCTATGCCCTGGCCAGATTCGGTGCATCGCTGACCTTCGTGGCACCCCCCTCTCTGTCGATGCCGGATGACATCGTTGACGAACTGAAACGGAAGGGTGTCAACATCACCATCTCGGAGGATTTGCATGGAAATCTGCCCGAGGCCGATGTGGTCTACATGACCCGAATTCAGAAAGAGAGATTCCCGGATGAAGACGAATACCTGAAGGTGGCAGGAATCTATCGTCTCGGACGGGCGGACCTGAGAAGTGCAAAGGAGTCGATGATAATCATGCACCCACTTCCGAGAGTTGATGAAATCCATCCGAGCGTCGATTCCACCCCACACGCGAGGTACTTCGAGCAGGCTTTCAACGGCGTGGTCGCCCGAATGGCACTTCTCTGTCGCATCTTCGATGTGGACGTGCCGGAGGTGGTCGGATGAGTGAGATGCGCAGAGTGACCGCAATCTGCAACGGGTCGGTGATTGACCACATCCCCGCAGGTTGCGCACTGAAGGTTCTGAGAATGTTGAGAATCAGTGGAAGACGGCCGAATCCTGTCTCTCTTGTGATGAATGTGCCATCCTCCAAGTACGGTGCGAAAGACATCATCAAGGTTGAGGACCGAGAACTGACTCAGGATGAATTGGACAGGTTGAGCATTATCGCCCCCAACGCATCAGTGGCCATCATCAGGAACTATTCAGTCGCTGAGAAACGCGCCGTGATCGCTCAACAGGAACTCGTCAATGTGACTCGCTGCACCTTTTCCAACTGCATTACTCACAGTGACAGGGAGCCGCTACCCCACAGAATGACAGTAATTTCAACAGAACCTCTCCAACTCCGCTGTCACTACTGTATGCGTCCACAGGACATGGAGTCCATCATCGACAACCTTCTGTGAAGGCCCTCCTCTTCCGGTCGGTGGGGCCGCGATGGGCCTGGGTGGAGCGTCGAGGGAGACTCGGTGGGGCCTTGGTTTTGCCTCTGCGGGCCTTGGTGGGCCTTTGTGGGCCTAGGTTGGGCTGCGATGCGCCTTGGCGGGCCTTGGTGGGCCTCGGTGGAGCCTTGGTTTGGCCTTGGTTTTTGCCTTGGTGGGCCTTTGTGGGCCTTTGTGGGCCTTGGCGGGCCTCGGTGGAGCGTCGGTGACTTTGTTCACATCTCACTCAACCACTCACGCATGGTACACGCCTGACAGACCGGTCTGCTTGTCACCCCACCGCACCTCTCACAGTGGAGCATATCCTCACTGACCCAATCACTCGTCAGGTGTGCACCCTTGGCGGCGACCTGCATTTCTCGAATGGTGTCCATCGAATGGACTAGCCCGTGGCGCGAACCCGGCACATCCGCTTCCAATCTAGCGACCATCTCCCTGCTTCTCTGGCGCAAGGCACCGGGTGCATGAGGGCAATCACCGTGATGGATGGGGAGACTCTCGCCGATTGCGTAGGCGTGTATCTCCTGCTCAGGAATCCACCTCAGTGGCACGATTCTCGGTGTCAGGCCATCGATTGGGGCCCAAGTGTGCGGAGCCAACCTGATGGTCCGACCCACCTCGCCTTTCTGTAGGTTCATCAGGATGGTCTGAGCCATGTCGTCGAGGTTGTGACCGAGAGCCATCCATTCAGCCCCACACCTCTCGGCGAGAGTGTTGAGGCCGATTCTTCGAAAGACCCCACAGTAGGAACAAGCCTTCAGGCCGTTTGCGTCGTCGAACTTCTCGGCGATAGCAGGCATCAATTCGACAATTCTATCCATCCTCTCAAAATCGAGGTCGGGGTAGGCGATTGTCTCGACCTCGATGGCTCGTGATTTGGCGAGTTCGATGGCCTTCTCGATGGATGGTGAACGGTAGCCATCTATTCCTTCATCTACCGAGCCGGCAACGAGACGGATGTCGCGCCGAGGTGAGAGGATTCGGTGCATCATATCAAGCATCACTGCGGAATCCTTGCCACCGGAGATACAGAGGAGGACCTTCTTCGGATTTCCCTCTTCATCGAGGGCGTTCTTAGGTAGGTCGAGTTGCCGGCGCAGGGCCTTCGCGACACGCTTTCTGATGGAGTCGGTCAGGTGTTTGTGGCAGAGGTGAATCCCGCTGTATCTCTGTTCGATGACAGCAGCGCCATGACATCTCGAGCAGGATGGCACATCGAGTCCTTTCATCGCTCCTTCGACAGAGCCGGTTGTTTTGAATTAGGTGGCCGTAATTGGTGGAGATTATTCAATATGGAATTTCATTTTTCAATAGGAATATCAATTATACATCAAAGTAATTCCGACCGCCCATTTTCGCAGTTATGGAATCGAGATTTTTCTCGATTTCACCGATTCGGCGTGATTTTTCAGTTGGCGATTTTATTTTCACCGGCAATTCGGCCCTTTAGGGGCCGATGGTACAAAACCTCTTGAAGGCGGTGTCGCCCTGAAGCCATCTCAAGGGTGCGAGTATGTTGAGAAGGTTGCTCTCCACATTCGGAAGGATAGACGGGGTGCACGCAACCTCCATCTATGACGCCGAAGGCGCTGAGGTCGCCACCTTCCGCCTCCCCTCTCTACATGATGCACAACTCTCATCCCCGAGCCATGCCACTCTGCGTGAGGCGGGAAGATTGGCGAGTGAATCCAAAATCGGAGAAATGAATCAAGTGTGGTTGGAGTCCCCGCATGGCAACATCATCCTCGCCCCTCTCTCAGGTGGTCACACCCTGCTCGTCTCGAGCAGGGGTTCCAACAACATCGGACGATTGAGGCATGAGGTGAGGGTGAGGAAACCCGTCATAGAGGACCTTTTGAGGTGATAGAAATGTTTGAGATGCCAATGGGTGACCCGGTCGAGAAAGAGATTGATATCAGCGTCGCCCGCCAAACCTTTCCCTTTGATTTCGGGGCTGTATCATACTTCAAGCCGAGGGCTCGAAATCCAGTCGGTCACAAGATAATCTGCGCCGGCGAGGCGGCAGGTTGGCTTTGTGAGTCGTCCAAGAAGAAACGTTTCCTCGCCGGCAAATCGGCAGAAGTGGAATTGAGAAGGCTGGCTGGTGAGACCGACCTGCGCACCAGAGGTGTGATTTGGAGCCAGAGGCAATTTGAAATTGTTGCCAAGAGAATACTGGAGGCATTTGTCGACCCCTCTGCACTCGGCACACTTCTGCCGATGCCTCGAATTGAAGGAAACATTCCGACGAAGGACCTCACTCTCCTCATCGAAACCCTCGCTTCCAGCGATGTGGCTCGCGGTGCATGTGCTGTTGAGGGGGGTATGCTTGTTCACAGTAAGGGGCTTCTTCCTCTCGATGGTGAAGAGTTCTCTCGGGTGGTGCAGGACCACCTGCAGGGCATGGTGGCTCTCTCCAGCGGTATCGGTCAGGAGAGGCCACTCGCCTCGTCATTGGCATTGGCGGATGGTGCCTTGCTCATCGCCCCGGCAGGTGATGCGACGATAGCCGTTTGGACGGATGACCACGCTGACCATAAGGCGCTGTTGGCCAATGCGGCGGCTCTTCTTGCTACAGAATCGGTCGGTCTTGCCGGTGATGATGGTGGAGAGCCGCTTCCCGAAGGCGTGGTGGTCAAGGATTCAAAATCTGGAATTGACCAAGTGGTGGCTGCGCTTAAGGTGGCTCAGGAGGAGTATCTCACCGGTTATCTCGAATCGGTATCGAAGGAAGGCCCAGCAATATCTTTGACAATTATCGATGGTGTACCTGCTGGCATCCGTGGGGTCGGCATCGAGACCGTCGAGGATGCCATGAGGCGCGCCACCACATCCTCCAATCGGCTGCGGCTACACAGGTTGGAGAGGACTATGCGGCTCCTCTTGCGAACCAGTTCTGTAGAAGATTGGTCTCTGCAGGAGATGTGCCGGGCAATCTCGGAATGTCGGACTAGGAGCGAGGACAGAAGGTCTCTGCTCGCTGGCCGACTGGAGACCCTCTACGGCTTTGAACTCGGACATGAGATGATGGTTTCAGGTCGTGTTGGTTGGAAACTGGTCGATGAAGGAGTTCCGTCATCGAAACTCCCGGGAACCACCCGACGAAGCCTCATCGGGCCGGTAGTTGCAGAATTGCAATTGCGCATCCAGAGTCTTGAATCCGATTTGAAACGTTCAGAAAGGGAGCAAAGTGCTATGCAATCACGGCTTGACGATACGCGCAAGAGCCGTGATGAATTGAAGACCGAACTCGCTGTCAGCAGAGAACTGCTGGAAGAGGGAAGGGATGAGAGGGTGGCTCTATCTTCACAACTCGATGAAGCAGCAGAAAAAGTGCGTCAGGAACAGCGGTCTGGAGAGGAGCAGTCCTCACGAGCCGAACGGCTGGCAAGAAGGGTCTCAGAACTGGAGATGCAGGTGAAGAAGAGGGCTGAGGAGATGGCTTCTGCCCTCGGAGAGATGGAGTCACGTCAGCAACTTCTCAACGCCTTGGAAGGGCTTTTGGCCGAGGAAGCGCGGGTCAAATCAGAACTGGAGACCGCTGAATCCCGTCTGAAGGAAGTGAGGCGTTTAAGCGATGACGATGAGAGAATCCAACGCGTCTTGCATGAACAGGTTGGAGCGCAGCGGGAGAGGCACAGATTGGCACAGGCTGAACTCAATGAAATTGAAAGGCAGGTCGAACAGCGTCGCGAGGAACTCGTCGGAATCGAGTCCGACCTGCACTCCAGCAGAGGCATGGTCGAAGATGAACGACTGCGGGTGGCGGAGATGGACCGAAAACACACCCTCCTGCAATCAGAACTCAGAGAACTCATGGAGGAGCGCAGACAACTGATGCGGGAACTCGGTGACATCGACAGCCGTAGAGGGGCTGGTGAAGCAGAACTGAGAATGCTCATCGAACAGGCTGAAGAACTGGAGTCAGCTCACTCGCTGGCTATTGCAGACATAGCCGAGGCAGAGAGAATCAGGGCGCGTCTCTCCGAAGAACCCCTTGCCCGCGCCCTGCTGGGCGATGAGGGTGGTCTGGCCATGCTCGAACCGGTTCTCGAGCGGATGACTTCCGCCCGCTCGCGCGGATTCAGCGTCACACTCCTCGACCGCGCCGTGGAGCGGGGATTACAGGTCATTCAACACACGGTCGACGAAGTCGCCCAGACACCACGCCATCTCCTCTCCACAGAAGTGATGGAACTGCTCGGTCAACAGGCTCCGGAGACCGCCGACACAGTGCGCGGATTGACCAAGTGGTCGGTGCAGAACAGATTGGAACATCGCCTCTCAGAAACCGTTTCCAATGTCGTGCTCGATCTCGAAAATCTCCTCAACGAATATGAGCATTCAGTCACCATGCTGATGCATCTGAGAGAGGTCCTGCGTTCGATGAGTGAGATGGGTCTGCCAGCCGAGGCGATTGAACCGCTGGAGAAGGTCTCTCACATGCCCGAATCCCTTCCCATGGTCTCAAGCGAAGTCCGGCGACTCATTCAACAGGCCCTCGATGATATCTACATCGAATCTGACCTGAGAACGGCTGGGGAGGCGATAGGGTTGGAGAGCACCGTGCTGGTGCTTGAACAGTTGAAGTATCGGCTGGATGTCACTGGATTGACTGGAGAGGAGCCTGCCGGCGACCTCTGGGTCTTCCAGCGAACAGGCATGCTACCCTTCGAAGCGTTTGGTCTGACCGAGATCGAGAGACCGCCGATTAGTGATTCAGCACTTCAGCATATGAACCCAGCAGCATCTACCAAAACCGCATCCGTATCATCCGAGGCGGCGGTGCAAGAGGTCGCTCCGAGCGATTCCAGCCAAACCTGGCAACCGATTGACGCGCCAGACGAGAGCGACGGAGTCGACCTCACCTCAAGAATCTCAATCGGCATGCCCGACCGAGAGGTGATCGGAACAACAGAGGAGGTCGATGAAATGGCGAAATTGGACCGTTCTCTCGCAGCCATCGATGCTGCGGCGCAAGCGAGGGCGGACACCATAATGGGTGTTAAGGCCCCTGCTGACCCCGAACAGCGCTCAGCCCTCGCCACTCTAGAAGATGAACTAGCCAACTTGGACCTTTGAAGGTGGAGAAATGACCGGTCACGACGACCCAGCCGAGGGCGCAGAACCCCATCCCGAAGTGCAACTTGAAGGGCAGAGACAATATCCCCTCGGTCTTGAGAAACTCATCACCTTCTCTGTCGTGTTAGCTTCGTTGCTCCTCATCCCTTCCACTCTCGCAGCCGACCTCCCCTTCGGACCGTTTCAGGCACCGTTGGTCATTTGTGGGTTGCCGCTTCTCGGCCTCTTTTCATCCCGTCTTCTCACTCTGCCGATTCAGATGGTGGCAAATCGTGCCGAAGACCCCGATTCACCATGAGATTGGCACCTCGTAGATAGAGGGAGTATCACTCTGTGGACGATTGCGGCAGAATAGATTCAACTAGACCGACGATTCTCTGCCACGGAAGGATGTACTTGAGACCAGCAACGAAGATGAGAAGCAGCATCGCTGAGATGACCTTTCCATAGGTCAACTGCAACTCCAGAGATTCCTGAACCTGCCCAGACCACTGCGATGCCCCGAACAATGAAACTATCTCGAGAATCAGGTCGTCGAACTTGAGGGCGAACATGGCGCATAGGACGACGGTGAAGAATATGATGACAGTGTGAATCAGATGATTGTTGAGAAGGCTGTCAAACTGAGCCACATATTCCGGGTCTTTCTTGCATGACTCTGGCAGCCTGAAGGCATATTCAAGATGGCGTATCACGGCGAAGCCGGTCTCGGAATAGATGAGCATCATCATCGCCATCAGCAACAGAGGCCAGATGGTCTCGGAGACGAGTCCGCCGATGACCATCGAGTCGGATATCTGTGGACTGATCGGTTCCAAACCCATGTCGAAGTAGACGGTGACAGCCTCGAAGGAGAGCAGAGCGTGAATGCCGAGATAGATGAGGGCAGTTCCCAAGGACCACCCGATCATCCTGCGCGATAGACCCCATATACCCATCATACCTGTCCACACTGGGAGGAGGTAGAGGGCGACGATGAAGAATTGAGTGTAAAGCACGAGGGGGTAGACGAGAGTCTCGGCGTGGTTGCGGGCAGGGTCACTGGAAATCGGCCAATAGAGTTCCCAATCAAAGATCATTCCGAAGAACCAGCCGAGCAGGAGTCTGCCTGCAAGGAAGAGAATCATCGCCACCAAGACTCCGAGAACCACCTTTCGCCTAATCTGTGGGGCTTGCAGGTTGAGGACCACCCAACCGGCGGTTATCAAGCCGGAAATCAGAATCGGCATGTAGTATCTTCCGGGTCCTTCACTTCCCTGTCCAGTGAGGAAGTCGGGAATGGGCA
The DNA here is from genome assembly GCA_964342465.1 of uncultured Candidatus Poseidoniales archaeon. Classification (GTDB taxonomy): domain Archaea; phylum Thermoplasmatota; class Poseidoniia; order Poseidoniales; family Thalassarchaeaceae; genus MGIIb-Q1. The sequence continues at coordinate 18,548 of CAYFFQ010000006.1, forward strand.
GGTCAAAGGCGGAACCACCCGACTCACTGCTCAAGATAACCTCGAAGAGGTCGAGGGTAAGGGTGTGGTCGAGGGCGGGACACCAGAGCGGGCTCCCCTCCGAATCCACATGGGCGACATCACATGAACCGAAGTTTGAGCCGAGTTGCAGATAGAGCCAGATGAGAGCCAATGTCGCCACTGTCTGAAGGGCGACCACCTGCCACTGGATTCGTAACTCCTTGAGGTGGAGGGAGCGGGTACCTTCTCCCTGAAGTGCCACATCATCCGCCATTCAATTCACCTCACATCATCTTGACTTGCAGAAGCGCCTGAGAGAGTTCTACCTCTGGCATCCAATCAATCACTCTAGCGCCGAATCCAGCCAATGCAGTCAGTCGATTCTGTCTCTCCAACTTCATCACCTCGTACGACATACGGGGGATTCGAGACACTTTCTTCTCATAATCGATGCTCGAAGGAGAGAGCACGATGATCTCGTGCCCCCTGCCCGCCAAGTCTCTCACAGCGTGTGGAACAGTGCCATCACCCTCGAGACTCGAGACGATGAATACCGGACTGCCTCTCGAAAAACGAGGGGCGAGTGCGTTTGTCACTGCCTGTAGGGGCATGTTGCCTTTGGAGGCGACTCCGGCTAGACTGCTCAGAATCTTGAAGTGCTGCTTGTCGCCGGTGTCGGGGGGGAGATAGGAGAGTTTATCATCGTAGACTGCAAGTGCAACGGAATCTCGTCGTTGCAGAAAGTAGGCTGAGAGTGAGGCGGCGGCGATGGTCCCCATCTCCAGCGGATTCTTCAGAACCGTTCCGATTCGTGATACATCGCGGCTGTCGAGCAGGATGAAGACATCGGTGACAGCATCACGGCACTTCTCATTGACCATCAGTTCGCCAGTTCTCGCGAACGCCTTCCAATTGATGTTTTTGAACGGGTCGCCGGGCACATACTCTCTGAGTGAGTAGAACTCCGTTCCCGGTCCGGGTGTGCGGAGGGTGGTGGCGCCGGTGTACATCTTCGGTGTCTTGCTGCGGACCATCGCCTCCTCGACATCTCGCACCTGTGGGAAGACGATGACATCGGAGCGGTGGTCGATGTACATCTCGGTGGTGAAGAGATTGAAGGTGTTGCGATACCTGATGGAGACAGGGCCGAGAGAGAAGTGGCCGCGCAGCGGGCAACGCAGAACATAGCGAATTCTGGTGGTCTGACCAGGGGCGAGATTGACCATCATGTAGTTCAGGCCACTTCTCATTTTCATCTCATGTGGGACATTGTCAAAAATCTCGAGAGATTGGGTTCGGCGTCGGGAGGTGTTGGTAAGTGACAACTCGACATAGAGGTCATCACCCTTGTAGAGGTTGTCTGCAGAGAGAGTCCTGACGATGTTGAGGTTGCCGTGGCCGGAAATCCAACCGTTGATGGCGAGGAAGGAGATGAAGGCAATTCCTATGACCATCAATTGGAAATTCGACATCATCATGCCGATGAGCACCAAGGCTATTCCCGAAGTCATCATCAGGGCCGCTTTCCGCGTCCACATCAGGCATCACCCCCGAACTGTGAACTCCCTCTGTGGTGGAAACTGCGGTCTAGAGGGCGCCAGTGGTGGCCTCGGTGTCGTGGATTCCCTATGTGGTGGAAACTGCCCCAATGGTCCGAGCCCCGACATTTCTGAGTGGATAGATGGATGTCGTTCATCATTTCCTCCCCCACAGTTTGATTCTCTTGACCACCGCCACAAGTTGCTCGAGGGAGTAGTTCCTGTCTTCGAAGACGAACTTGACGAGGACGGGGTCGTTTATCATCTTCTGAAGTTCTCGTGCTGGCAGGGCGTCGAACTCATCACGGGTGAGCGTGTTGAGGTTGCGCACACGGGAGAGAAGAACCTGTTTGATCTTGTTGGCGCGGCTATAGAACCCATATCTTCGGTAGTCCCCTCTTCCGGCGTGGATGATGGTGAAAACATGCCGCCAAGGTTCCGGGTCGGTCTTGCGGATGATGACCATCTCGAAGATGATGAAGAGGAAGAAGAAGAGCAGTAGCATCGCCATCCAGTCAGAGGTGAAATAGACCAAGATGTAGTAGATGAGGTTGTATGTGTTGCCCATGGCGTTGGCCTGTTGATGCCTGCTCTCATCAAAGATGACCTGCGCATCCTCACCTGCTGCCAAGGTCCCGTTCTCATCGATGAGTAGTGCTTCTGCAATCGCATCCAGTGCCCACTTTCTGTTGTCGTTGGCATCGATATCGGTCTTCTGACTGCCGTATTTGGATTGGTAGTCATACACCGAGTTGATGAGGAGTGAACCATCGGCGATGAAATGTGCTTTGCCAGACGAAGGGTCATCACAGGTGCGGGAAAGACAGTACTTGACGTAGACTGTGAAGGGTCCCTGCATATCTCCCTCAAATCCACTTCCCGCCGGCCCCACTGTAAGGTCTCCATCGTCATTGATGTCGAGATAAGAGTCGGTACTGGAGTACCCGAGGCCATATCTGTTCTTCTCTGGGTCTTCCGCTCTGTCAGGGTCGAATGCAGATGGGCTGTTCAACAACAGGTCGTAACCGGAGTCGAAGTCCCACGGCTCGGAGCCGCTCTGAGTCATGTGGTGGGCGCAGAGGCCAGCCTGCTCGGAAGATATGCTCATCATTCCAGGCACACCAGGATGAGTCGGGTCAGGGTCAATCAGGTCGACATATCCGTCGCTGTCCGAGTCGGCGAAGCATGGGTGCTGGAAGGCGGATGAGATATTGGATGTGTACTTGTAACTGTCAGATGCATTTATCCAGATGTAATTGTAATCGAGAGTCCAAGAACCGGCGTCATACAACTTGTGGCCGCTGTATTCAATGCCGAATGCTTCAGCGACGCCCGTGCTGTATCCGAAATCATCCATCACGATGATTGTTCCACCTCTGGCCACGAAGGCGGTGATGGCTTCGATTTCACTGGTCGTGTAGCCATCATTTTCGTGCAGAGAAATCACGCTCTCATCATTGGTGAAGCGAGGTAGTGAGATGGTGTCTTTCTCCACGCCGGCGATGATGTAAACGGTTTCCTCGGGATTCTCAATCTCGTTCAACAGGAGAGGGCTGCTGACCAGACTGTGCGTCTTCACTCCCATCGAGTTCAGGTCATCGCGAAATGCTGAGATATCATTCCAGTCATCATCGTAGGCCGAGAGTTGTGACCCTGAGTTGGTGATAAAACTGCTCAAGAGAGTGAGGATGAGGAGAACCAAAACGACGTAGAATGCGGTGAGGGTGGCACCCCTCCTGAACTTACGTGTCTTCATCCGTGAGAGGAGGTTTGCAGGTTTCATCTCCATGCCCACGCCCTCTGGACCTTTGGTCCAAGCAACTGACGCTCAAGGCTGCCTTAATACGGTTGTGCGTTGGCGAATGCTGCGAACATCAGCAACCCGCCGCGTCATCCCGCATCTATGGACCCATCCATTCTTTTTCATTTGATGCCGGAGGCGGCCGAGAACAACTCCTCGCTGATGAGTCCAGCCATCACCAATGCCCAGAGAATCACCGCTTGAGAACGATATGTGTGCTGACCTCGGCGATCTCATCGGTAGGCAGCAACATCAGTCCCGCTTCAGATGGCCATGGGAGGAGAGTCGCATCGATGTTGTCTTCCAACTCGATGACGATAGTGCTGACGACTCCTGAGGAGAGATCGGCCATCATGTCAGCAGCCGTGCCGAGCAGGTCACCGCGCGAATCGACGACGGCGAGGCCGATGATCTCCCTGCTGAAGGTCGCACCCATCAGACTGCGCTGATGTGGCAACCGCCTTCAATCCTCTCATAGATGAGATTATGTTCAAGCGGATTCCAATCCGATGGGCGCAGGTGTGGTTGTACGCCCACTCCATTACTCGTCTATACCGATTCGATTCCGGAGAGTGTGTCGCTGGTTCGCTTGACACTCTCGAGGCCACTCGTCAGGCTGATTTCGAGTTTTGAGTAGTATTCGAGCATGTCGGGAGTCACCGTCGGTCTGACCCGTTTGATGGCCTCTTCAAAGTGCTTCTTCGAGACGGTCTTCCTATCCGCCCGCATGGCGATGAGACCAGCTTCTCGACACACCGCCTCGATGTCAGCACCTGTGTAACCATCCAATTTGTTGGAGAAATCTTCTAGTCTGAATTTACCGAGGGGCATCCTTGCGGTGTGGATATGTAGAATTTCCATCCTGCTCTTCGCATCAGGTGGTGGGATGTGCATCACCCTCTCGAATCGGCCGGAGCGGAGAAGTGCCCTGTCTATCATCTCGGGTCTGTTGGTGGCGGCGACGATGACAACTCCATCCAATGCCTCGATGCCATCCATGCATGTCAGAAGTTGGTCTACCATTCTGTTGTTCACCTGTCCACCACCAGAGTCAGCATTGGCTTGGCGGTGCGCACCGATGCTCTCAAACTCATCGAGGAAGATAATGCTCGGGGCCGCCTGAGCCGCCTTCTTGAACACCTCTCGAATCGCCTTCTCCGACTCACCGACCCACTTGGAGAAGAGTTCTGGACCCTTGACGGTGATGAAGTTCGCCTCTGCTTCGGTAGCGATGGCTTTGGCGATGAGTGTCTTGCCGGTTCCCGGCGCTCCGAACAAGAGGATTCCTCTTGGGGGTTCGATACCGAAATGCTCGAACACCTCTGGTCTGGTCAGTGGCCAGTCAATGCTCTCCTTGAGTCGGTCTTTGACCTCATCGAGGCCGCCTACCTTCTCCCATCCTAGGTCGGGGACCTCTACATAGATCTCCCTTAGTGCACTCGGTTCCACCTCTTTCATCGCCTTCTTGAAATCGTCCATCCTCACTTCCATCTTCTCAAGAACTTCCGGTGGGACTTCCTCCTCTTCGAGGTCGATTTCTGGAAGGTAGCGCCGCAACGCCTTCATCGCCGCCTCTCGCGCCAGAGCGGAGATGTCAGCGCCAACGAATCCGTGGGTGTTGGAGAGAATCCATTCCATGTCGAAATCATCAGCGATGGGCATTTGGCGGATGTGGATGTCGACGATTTCCTGCCTGCCCGCTTTATCAGGCACACCAATCTCGACTTCTCTGTCAAATCTGCCGGGTCGACGGAGCGCCTGGTCGACAGCATCCTGTCGATTGGTGGCACCGATTACGACGACATTGTCTCGCCCCTGCATTCCATCCATCAGGGTCAACAGTTGGGCCACCACACGCCGCTCGACTTCTCCTGTGACATCCTCACGCTTGGGGGCGATGCTGTCCAATTCATCGATGAAGATGATGGCAGGGGCCTGCGCCGCCGCTTCTTCGAAGAACTCACGCAACTGCTTCTCGGATTCACCGTAGTACTTGCTTATGATTTCCGGTCCGTTGATCGATGAAAAGTGAGCGTTCGTCTCGTTGGCGACCGCTTTCGCTATCATCGTCTTGCCGGTCCCAGGTGGGCCGTGAAGGAGCACACCCTTGGGGGGGTCTATTCCGAGTGTGCGGAAGAGTATCGGGTGCTTGAGTGGAAGTTCAATCATCTCCCTGACTTTCTGCAACTCGTTGCCGAGTCCACCGATGTCCTCGTATGAGATGGATGTTGTACTCTTGTGTTCCTCCTCGTCTATCGGCTCGTCCTTGATGACGATCTCAGTCTCCGGTAGCACCTGCACGATACCCTTCGGTGTGGTGGATTGAATGGCGAACGGCAGGGCCTCGGCGAACAGAGTCATTCCGGGGATGAAGATTCTGTCTCCGGCCACCACCGGCCTCTTGTTCAATCCTCTTCTCGCGAATCCCTCTATGCCGGGTCCGAACTTCACCTTCTGTTTGGCGGCCATGACCGGAGAGAGGGTGAGGCGGGTACACGGCTTCACTTCGACCTTGCGAATCGTCACATTGGAGCCGAGTTGAGCGCCGGCGTTCTTGCGGATGATCCCGTCGATTCTGATGACCCCGAGGTTTGCATCCTCTGGGCGACATCTCCAGACTATGGCAGCGGTCGTCTCTTCACCTTTGATTTCGATGATGTCGCCCGGTTTGAGTCTCAATGGATTATCAAATGGCACCCTCGCCCTGCCATGTCCCACATCGCTCGGAATGGCCTTCGCCACCTTGAGATTCAGAGTTTTGTTATCACCCGCTGCCACTGTCCGCTCCCCCTCACTACAGACTCTCGGATTCACCGGCTCACTAAAAACCATGCAGATTGATGTCTTCCAATTTCCGCCCCTCGTAGGGATGGTTTCCACTCGGAGAGTTGATGAGGAGGTGCATCCCGCATCGGACCATGACACATGTGTTGGAGGTCGGTCTCGAGTTCTTGGAAAGCGACAATCCGAATGGCCTTCCCAAAGTGAAGGGATACAACATCATCAACGGAAAACTCTCGCTGGCGAGTGATGGGGCGACCTTCACCTCAACCAATCCAGCACTGCTGATGGACACTCTGGGGGAGTTTCCCCTCTCAACCAAGCAAGATGTCCACGCAGCATTGGCGGCAGCGGGCGCGGCCTTTCCCAGTTGGGCAGCGACACCAGCGCCGACCCGCGGCCAGATTATCGGCAACATGGGCCGGCTTCTGATGGAACACAAGGATGCGATAGTGGCAATAGAGACGCGTGAAATCGGCAAGACTCTCAAGGAATCGGCCGGCTCGGTCCAGGAAGCCATCGACACCTGTCTCTTCTTCCAATCCGAGGGAAGGCGGCTATATGGGCAGACGGTCAATTCTGAACTGCCGGATAAGGAGTTGTTCACCTACCGCCGCCCGCTCGGAGTATGCGGTATCATCAACGCCTGCAACTTCCCAGCCGCAGTTCCCTTTTGGAAGATGATACCCGCCATCATGTGCGGAAACACCTGCGTCTGGAAATCACCTCAAGACGCTCCGCTCCTCTCATTCGCCTTGGCTCGAATCATGCACCAAGCCGGACTCCCCGACGGCGTCATCAACCTCGTTCATGGAAAGGGGAGTGGAGCAGGTCAGCACCTCGTCGATGCCGTCGATGAGGGAAAAGTCAACAAAATCTCATTCACAGGCAGCACCGCAGTCGGCAAGATGATTGGCGAAGTGTGCGGCCGCAATCTAGTCTCGGCAAGCCTTGAACTCGGGGGTAAGAACCCGCTTGTCATCATGCCTTCGGCCAATCTCGAAAATGCGGTGGAAGGTGCCTACTGGGCCGGCTTCGGAACTGCCGGCCAGCGCTGCACCAGCCTCGGCAACCTCATCATTCACAGGGATGTCTATGATGAGTTCATGGAGTTGTTCATGGAAAAGGTAAAGTCGACAAGAATCGGTGACTCAATGCGCCACGACGAAGTGCTCTACGGCCCGATGCTGTCCGAAAAGTACGCCAAGGATTTCCTCACTGGCCTCGAAATGTGCGAGTCAAGTGGGGCGCGCAAGGTTTGGGGCGAGGGGCGAATCACGGAGGGGAACAAACCCGACAATTTCCTCGGTGATGCAGAGGATGGCGTCTACATGTGGCCGCATGTCTATGTCGATGTCACCGAGGATATGGAATGCTTCCACGAGGAGATATTCGGTCCGGTGGTGACCGTAGTGATGGCAGATGATTTCGACCACGCACTACACCTCGCCAACGCAAGCCCGTATGGGCTGTCAAGTGCGATTTACACCAACGACAGACTCGAGGCATACCGCTACAAGACGGGCATCAAAGCCGGCATGACCGGCATCAACAATTCGACCACCGGGGCGGAAGCACACCTCCCATTTGGGGGGGTGAAGGGTTCGGGTAACGGGACCCGCGAATCAGGCATCTGGGTCATCGAGGCCTACTCCTACTGGCACGCGGTCAATGACGAGTTGAGTGGAAAGTTGCAGTTGGCTCAGATGGATGTCGACGAGGTCGAGATGGTCGAGGCTGAAGTCGACTGGGCTTCTCTCGCATGATGTGGTTGGCTAGTTTAGGCCACTTCTCTGGGGTGCGAATTACTGTACGCCCTATGTTTGGGGGTACTAAGTCGCTGGTCTCCCATCTGTGAGGGTACTAAGTCGCTCTCCGCCCTATGTTTGGGGGTACTAAGTCGCTCTCCGCCCTATGTTTGGGGGTACTAAGTCGCTGGTCTCCCATCTGTGAGGGTACTAAGTCGCTCTCCGCCCTATGTTTGGGGGTGAGAAGGCATGGGATTGCCCCCTATGGCAAACCTGTGGGGATGTTGGTTTGGGGTTCTATCGCATTTCACACTGCCAGCAGTAGTCCCAGTCAAATCCCACTTCTGCGAAGAGTTCTATTTCATGTGAGGGGAGTGCCTCGGCATCTGCCCTTCTGAGACTGTCATAGCAGGCGTCCATCATATCTTCGAGCAATCCCATCAGCAATTGCTTCAACCGTTCCTCGTCTGTTTCATCAGTATTATTTTCTTCACTCATAGCTATTCTCTCTATCGAGGCCTGCGGCCCTTCCAGTGCAGGACTCAGTGGATAATTGCTACTTCATGCGATTGATAGGGGGCTCCCATAGAATATAAACCCTTCATGTTGGGGGTTCATCGTGATTGATACCAAGTAGATGCTAGAACCACCTTCGGATAAACGGGGTGCTAAGCGGATGATGAAGGAGTATAATATGGAACAATTCAACTAGAACAAGTCCCTACATGATTATATGGCCGCATTCTGGGCACTTCATCCCTGGGATGAACGCGCCCGGCATGAATCCGCATTTGGTGCAGATGCTCAATGGTTGATAGTCATCCATCATGCACGACAGGGCGGTCGCCACTTTCAAGGTTGACGGCCTATACGTCAGGCTTGTGAACCGCGCATTCTCGCTGTCAATCGAAGGTGATGTTCCAGATGTCAACCCTCGTCTGCTCTACATTGAACGTCCGGATGCTGGTTGGCCAAATCTGGAAGATGTCGAGGTGGCCGAGCGCATCGAAGCACTTGCCGATTCGGTCTCGCTGGAAGAACTCCGCCACCAGCCGGAAGTGGCGGCCTATCGCAAGTTCTACTGGAGCCTCGGCATCGACCCCACCAAACGCCGCCCCTCAGCAGAAGCCCTTCTCCGCCGTATCATCGCCGGAAAGCCCTTCCCTCGCATCAATCCAATAGTCGACCGATACAATCTCATCTCGGCGGAGAACCGCCTCAGCATCGGTGGATTCTCAGGTGACCACCTCCGTTCCGAAGGGTTAGTCCTGCGCATGGCAAGAGGCGGTGAGCCCTTCCTCGGCATAGGTTTTCCAGAGCCCAAACCGTGTAGTGGAGAAGAACTAGTTCTCGCCGTGAGTGGTGAGATAATCGCCCTCTACCCCTATCGTGACAGCCACCAGACCCGCATCAGGGGGGATGACTCCGCCATTCTCTTCACACTCTGTGATGTACCCGGATTGGAATCATCCAGAATTGAATCAGCAGCATCCGCACTGGTCAGAGAACTGAGCGAATGATATCGGGGAATGGTGACCACCATCCGAAGGTGGACGGGTGGCGCGGATTCCCGAGGGTCACAGACCCATCATTCATCTAGTCAGGGAATGATTTCTATCGAGTTGTTGTAGAGTGGGTAGCGCAGGGTGGAGAGGTCGAGCGTGCCATCCTCTCTGCGGGGCGGTGGCGCATCGAGTTGGCTGAAGTCGACCACACCCTCTGAGATGAGTTCCATGATTTCCGGAATTCTCCCTTCCAACGCGCGGATGTAGTGTTTCGTGGCGGTGCAAACGGTGGGGAAATCCTCCTCCTCTCGCAAGAACCTGTTGGCGACCAGACACCTTCCTCCACAGTGGTCAAGCACCTCGCACTTGGCGCATACTCCCTCCATCTCGGCAAAACCCCCCTGCATTGATTCAGTCGCTCCGGTGATGTTGCCGAGGCTGAAGAGGTCGGGAGCGGTGGGGCAGGCGGTTATTCTTCCATCGGGAAAGAGGGCCGCTGCATCCAATCCAGAGCGGCAGTGCATCCCCGCTGGATTACAGGTGGTCTGGAAATCAAGGAGGTGGCTGAGAAGACCGGTGAAAGGTGCAATCCCGATGACAACACCGGCCCTCAGATTTGCCATGAAATAATCAATGAGAGTGTCTATTCCTGGGTTGTAGACATCGGCCACCCAGCCCTTGAAATCCTGCCAAGGTTCGGGATTCCACAGTGCGTTCAATTGCCAGTGAAAGTGGTTGAACAGGGGTGGGGAGTTGTCATCTTCCTCGTCCACTTTCAAGTCTATCAGGTGGATGAGGTCCTTCTCGATGTCCGAGTGTTCACTAACAGTCATTCTAGCGATTAGGTCCCCACTCCATCCCCTCTGTCTGAGGGACCTCGCTCCCGCCACTGCTCTCTGATAGGTTCCTTCCCCTCTTTTTCTGTCGGTCGTCGCCTCCCTACCGTCGATTGAGACGAGGATGGCATCGAGGCGGAATAGAACCTCGTCGGGAATGAATTCGAGCAATGTACCGTTGGTTGTCACACTCCAATTCTCTATGCCCTCTATCTCATCCATCAATCGCTTCATCATGTCGACATTCAACAGCGGCTCCCCGCCATAGAAAAGGACATTCGGGCCTGTGGTCGGGTATTTCCCTCTGGTCGGGTGTCTCTCTGCGCTCGGGTATTTCCCTGTGGTCGGGTGTCTCTCTGTGGTCGGGTATTTCCCTGTGGTCGGGTGTTTCCCTGTGGTTGGGTATTTCCCTTTGGTCGGGTGTCTCTCTGCGCTCGAGTGCATGTTCTCTTGGTCACACCCCTCGGTCTTGTCGAGCAATCGCTGAAAATCCTCACTCGTCCAGGAGAGTTTGCTGTTCTCACGAAAATCGTTGTTGAGGCAGTAGGTGCAGTGCAGATTGCACGCTTCCGTGGTGACGATATGCCAGTCCAACTCACTCCCCCAGTTGGGGTGGCCGGCGACCTCTGCATTTCAATTGCTGTCTCACTACCTAGCCGGAAACCCCACCCTCTGGTCGGTACAGCTCTCTTTCTTCACACGGTCTAGGATGCGATTTTCCCGATGCGATGATTTCCCCTCACCGTTCGGTGCAATCAAGTCTGAACCCCCATTCCGTGAGGTTGATAGATTGCACCCTTCCCCCCACCGACGCGGGAGCGTATGGGTTGTGGGTGAGGCGATTCAACTACCTATGAAAAGGGGCTTCGGGGCGACCGACAGAATCGATGCTTGGTGGAAACAGCCGTTGTGGATGGCGGTTGCTCTCATAGCCGCGCTGGTCTATACTGGCCTGAGGGTTTTTCTTTGGGATGGCGACATTCATTATGATGACCACCGAGTCACTTCCCCCATCTTCTCACCAGATGTGATTCACATCTTTGGGTTGAGCGGCCCTGCATGGATGAACTCGGCGTTGCTGGTTCTGTGGATTCCGTTCGGATTCAGGGGCACCTGCTACTACATGCGCCGCGTCTATCACCGCGTCTTTTTCCAGAATCCGACAGGTTGTGTTGTTGCCAAACCGGGTATCAACTATCGTTTCGGTTACAAGGGTGAGACCGGCCTGTTCGTACTCAACAACATCCACCGTTACATGATGTATCTCGCCATTCTCATCATCGGATTCAAGGTCTATGATGTCTGGCACACTATGCATTTCAAAACAACAGACGGCAGTGAGGGAATTGGCGTCTCCCTCGGAACCCTGCTCCTCGCTCTCGAAGCATTTCTTCTGTTCATGTATGTGGTCACCTGTCACGCTTTCCGCCATATCATCGGTGGCGGGCTTGACCGTTGGGACAGAGGCGTGGCCCGCCTCAAGGGCAGGCTGTTCTCGAAGGTCAGCATCGGAAATGTCCACCACGGCTTCTGGTTCTGGTGGAGCCTGTTGGTGGTATTCCTCGGTGACATCTGGGTCTGGGTTGTGGCCAGTGGTCACATCGCAGACCCGATACTGCTGATGTTTTAGGGGGTGAAAAGGAGATGACAGAGTATCAGATTCACCAATATGACGTGGTCATCATCGGCGCCGGTGGCGCCGGCCTCAGGGCGGCGATTGAGGCGACACAGGCGGGAGCCAGTGTCGCCGTCATCTGCAAATCGATGCTCGGCAAGGCGCACACGGTGATGGCTGAGGGCGGAGCCGCAGCGGCCTTGGGAAACAAGGACCCACGTGACAACTGGCAGACCCATTTCCGTGACACCATGAAGGGGGGAAAATATCTCAATGATTGGCGTATGGCGGAGATTCACGCCAAAGAATCACCCGATAGAATCAGGGAATTGGAGCAGTGGGGAGCGATTTTCGACCGCACACCAGAGGGCCTCACCAACCAGAGGAACTTCGGAGGACACACCTACCCCCGTCTCGCTCATATCGGTGATGCGACCGGACTGGAACTGATTCGCACACTACAGGAGAGGGGAATACACAGCGGCATGGAGGTGTTCATGGAGTACACCGTCAGAAAACTGTTCACCAGTGACGGGCGGGCGAGTGGATGCTTCGCCTACAACCGAGCCGACGGTTCTCTTCATCTCTTCAAGGCGAAGGCGATGGTATTGGCAACGGGAGGAATCACCCGTTGTTGGTCGGTCTGTTCCGGCTCATGGGAATACACTGGGGAGGGGCATGCTCTCGCCTATTGGGCCGGTGCTGAGATGGGAGATATGGAGTTCGTGCAGTTTCACCCCACTGGAATGATTTGGCCACCGTCCGTGAAAGGTATTCTTGTGACCGAAGGGGTTCGTGGAGAAGGTGGCATGTTGCGAAACTCCGAGGGCAAGCGATTCATGTTTGACTATGTACCGGAGATGTATAAGGCTGAGTTTGCTGATACAGAAACTGAAGCGCTTGCTTGGGTCGACGAAATCATTGAAGGAAAACTCGCGACCAGACGGCGGCCGCCTGAACTGCTGACCAGAGATGTGGTCGCCAAGGCGATCAATTCAGAGCGCGAGGCAGGTCGCGCCAGCAAGCATGGTGGAGCCTATCTTGACATCTCATGGAGAGATGAGGGGCAGGTCAAGAAGAAGTTGCCAGGCATGTATCACCAGTTCAAGGAGTTGGCTGGTGTTGACATAACGAAGACAGCGATGGAGGTGGGGCCGACCGCTCACTATGTGATGGGTGGAGTCAAGGTTGACCCAGAAACACAGGAGACTACTATCCCACGCCTCTTCGCAGCCGGCGAGGCTGCGACTGGACTGCACGGTGCAAACCGGCTCGGGGGGAACTCACTCTCGGACCTCATCTGTTTCGGGAAGAGAGCCGGTGAGTATGCAGCGAAGGCCGCAGCAGAAACCGAAGAGTGGGGTGAAATCGATGAGTCGGAAATCGATGAGATGGTTGAACAGACACTCGCCCCCCTCTTACGAGCAGGGGGCGAGAATCCAGCCAAAGTGGTCAACGACCTGCGCGAGATGATGCAGGAGAAGGTCGGCATCATCAGAACGCGGAACCTGCTCGAAGGCGCTCTAGCCGACCTTGACGAACTGGCGGAGAGAGGTGAGAGAGTTTCTCCCGGGGGTGGTCGAACATACAATCCCGGTTGGCATCAGGCATTGGAGATTGATGCGATGGTCGATATCAGCAGAATGTGCGCCATGGCCGCACTCGCTAGAGAAGAGAGCCGCGGTGGTCACACCCGCGACGATTTCCCACTCTCCGACCACACCCATTGGGGCAAGGTGAACAGCGTCATCTGGCGCGACGAAGAGGGGCGGATGAAGATGGAGCACCGAACCTATCCACCTCTGCGTGATGACCTGAAGTCCCTTCTTGATGCTGAAGACCTCCATGAGGGGGGTGATGATTGATGGGCGAGGATGTCACCTTCCGAGTCTTCCGTGGTGAACCCGATGCGGAGGGTGTAGCAAGTGGGGAGATGGTCGACTACACTGTGGAGATGGATGAGGGGATGGTTGTCCTCGACGTCATCCATGAGATTCAGGCCGAGCACGCCCCGGACCTATCCTGCCGATGGAACTGCAAGGCTGGAAAATGCGGTTCTTGTTCTGCGGAAGTCAACGGCAAACCACGTCTGATGTGCATGACGAGGATGTCCGACATCGAAGAGGAGACACCGAGGGGTCAGCCGGTCACGGTGAAACCGATGCAGTCATTCCCACTGACGAAAGACCTGGTGACGGATATATCATGGGCCTACGAACTGAATAAGACGATTCCACCACTTCAAGGGCCAAATGAAAAGGATTGGGTTTTCAAGCAGCATGAAGCTGACAGAGTTCAGGAATTCAGGGCGTGTGTCGAGTGTATGCTCTGCATCAACACCTGCCATGTCATTCGCGAGCATCAGATGTTCGATGAGTTTGCTGGGCCGCGCTTCTTCGTCCGTCTGGCCAATCTAGAGATGCACCCTCTGGACACGGCGGACCGATTGGCGAAAATCAAGGATGATTACGGAATTGGCTACTGCAACATCACCCGCTGTTGCACTGAAGTATGTCCGGCTGAGATCAAAATTACCGACAACGCCATCATTCCTCTCAAGGAGAGGGTCGTCACCGAATACTACGACCCCATCGCCTGGGTGGCGAAGAAACTCGGTCTGAGAAAGTGAGTGGCGGCCACCTCTTCCGAACTGAGGGCGTGAGTCAGATGCCTTCACCTTCGGAGAACTGAACCGGCTCTCGCAGGGTACGGATTGTGTTGTTCACCCACTGCGCCCACGGTCATGCCAACCGAACCGGCTCTCGCAGGGTACTGATTGCTTGAGTGGCACATCATGGCGCTTGTCGGCGGACCAGCATTCACTCAAATCGCCGAGAAAGGCGGGCGGAACTGCTGTGTAGCAAGGCCGCCGAAGTCGGCGGCTGGTTTGGCCGGTTGAGGGGGTCCCCTCAACCGGCTGTTCGTCTGGCTTGTTGATGGTCAGTCAGGTGCTGCTCAGTCGAGGTGGTCGACTCGGAGCTTCTTGACATTGGCCTTGTAGACCTTGTCAGGGAGCCATGCTGGGCCGTTTGCCGGCTTGTCCTGCATCGCCCTCCATCCCTGAAAGACGTGAACTCTCTTGGTTCCACGCTCTCGCAGGTGGATGTCGGTCTCTCCGCGGGTGGCCGCTTTCAGGGCTGCGCCCCTTGGCTGCTTGCTCGCGAACACTTGGCTCGTATCTGCACCGTCCTTCCTCAGGACGAAGTATTTCTTGCTCATTTCGGATGTCCTCCGTAATAGCATCCCTTCTTGGATGCTTATTTAACAATTATCCCGTCAAAACGATGCACTGCGCCACATTTTGCAGTTCTGGACATTATCCGGATGGCGCGATTAAATGCAAATATCAGAGCCGTCTTGCCGCCTCAGACCTCGGCTCCAGCGAGGGTTTTGGTGTCAATCACACCATCTATGGAGCGAATTTTCTCGACGACACCGGCAGCGATTTCACTCATCGTCTCGGCGGACATCTTGACCAACAGGTCGTAGTCACCGAAGAGGAGAGATGCATCCTCAACCACATCCAGTCTCGAAACCTCTTCATGCACATCAACCTCACATCCCGGTTTTACATTGATGAGAACATATCCGACTGCCATGCCTCTTGCGAGGGGAGACTGCAAATCAATTCTTCCCTCTCTATTCGACACTGGAGAGCGAACTGTCATCCAACCATTCGATGGCCGAACTTTCATCTTCATGCGGTATGGAATCTTCGCCATCCTTCTCTTCAGTGGTCTCGTTGTTCTGCTGCACCGCCCCCTCTCCCCGATATTCTGACCCTCTGCTGCTCACGGCGAGGGGGTCGACATAGAGGTTCTCTCCGACCCCATCCGCTTCGTCATGTCGATGAGCCGATTCTCCACTTTCTGGTGATTGCTCTGAGTAGAGTGTGGCAGCCACTTCTGCAAGGTCATCAGTTGTGGACGAAACCTCGGACACATCCTTCATCGCCATGTCGGCGAGGAGCAGGTTCTGCTCACCTTCCAGCCGAGAGTCCTGTGGGGCTGCCCATCCCACAGCGACCTGTTCGACCACGCCTCCCTCCTCTCGTTGTGGTCGAAGCGTGATGACGAGGAGTGTCAAGATGGCTATCACCACCAGAAGGGCGATGGCGCCGATGGTGAGTGTCAGAATTGTCCCCACACCATCTCCTTTGTCTGAGACCTCGATGTCACTTCCATCGTCGTTGCTATCCTGAAGAACACCATCTTCAGGTATGATACCGCTCCTCGTATGAGCCGCCTGTTGCCCCTCGGCATCGGTGCAACCGATAGTTGAGGCGAAAGGTGCTCCCTCTGCCGGCGGCATCCACATCGCTGAGAATGTTCCATCTATTGGGAGTGGTCCTTCAGCATCCATCACCCTCGTTGCGTTGACATCGATGATGACGAAGGTGCAAATCGTTCCGATGTGTCCGTCCGCATCGCTGATCTGCGCCCTCAATTCGCTCAACACTCCAACCGTCACCTCGCCAGTCTGGTCGACCACTTCAGGTGGTGAGAAGGAGATTTCAACTGCCGTGTCATTGACTCCCCTTAGGGAATCGACATCAGAAACGATGGTTTGAAGGGTAGCTGGGCCAGCGGTGAAGGAGTTGTCAGCATTGAGGGTGAAACCCCAATATGTCAAATTGCCGTCAGGGAATCGACAATCATCCCATTCGACAGGCTGCGCCGTCATGGCGACGATGTTACCCGACTGAGCGAGATTGAATTGGACATGGGCAAGTTCTCTGGTGTGGTTGATGGCGACCCACCCCCTCTCATCAACACCTCGTCGGAAGGGGGAGTTGGTCGTCTCACATAATCCGATACCTGAGACAGTCGGTGGAATGAGGTGTACGCCCCAACTCGCACTGGTGAGATGGAATTCTTCCGGCTTGCTCGGAGAGGTCATCTCCACCTCCACAAGCAGGTCACCGAACTCCAGCCCGGCAGGTGGTGGGGCTAATGTGACGAAGAGGGTGGTCTGATTCAGTGAGGCGGAATCGGTTTCTCCCTGCAACTCCAATTCGGCCTGTCCGGGCCACATCACTCTGACTGAATAGGAGTAGTCTAACAGCAGGTCATCGGGGTCTTTGAGGGTCATCCTCACCCGTTCACCATCTCCCATGGCCAAGGCTCTCTCATTCCCATCGATGTCGGTCAAGGTGAGATCGACTCGCAGAGGTTCGTCGTGGACGGAGACGACTCGCGAGGTGAACAGGGAGCCGATTGAGTCGTAGAGGAAGAAGTTCACATCCCCCTTTCCTCCACCCCAAGGCAACCTCCAGACGGCCCGATAGCAGAAGACATCGGAGAATCCACTTTCCGTCGCCTCGACTTGGGTGACTGTGCCACTGTCGGTGATTATCATCGGGAGTTCATCCGATGGGTCGTGGTCGGCGTCGATTACGCATGAGCGCAGAAAAATGTCTCGGTCACGCACCACCGGCTTCTCCGCCCTGTGAGGTAGGGGAGTTATCCCGTTCCACCCTTCATCATCCACCCCTTCGATATGCACGCCATACCATGTGTGGGGAGCATTCGAGACTGCCATCGCGTTGTCGAGTTGTAGCAGGTCGACCTGCCCCTGTTCGTCTCTGACTTCGCTCAACAGGTCGAGCGTCCCGAGCGGAATGGTTGTCGGCACCGATAGGCTGCTGTACCAAGTGAGGCCATCTGTGCTGGTGGAATTGATGAATGTCCACTTGTCTCCGCTTCCATTGACTCGCCATGCCAATCTGGTGGCCACGACGGCGAAATCGTCGGTCACCGTCGTCGTGCAGCCGACTGTGTCTCCCCGATTGACCGTCCATGTTGAACAGACCAATGACTCGGCTGTGGGTGGTTCATTCACCTGCAGGTTGAGGATGGCGAGATTGTTGTCAACAACCCTCTCCGGATTGACCCAATCGCGGGCGAAATATCGGACGACGTATTCGTTGAAGCCGACCCTCGTCGGAGTCAGATTGACACTGACCATCTTGCGTGAACCGTTTTCGTCACCACCCGGCATGGTCAGCGAGACATTGGCGAGAATCCCGTTTCCGTTCCTGTCGCGCACCTCGAGGAAGCCGTCGGTCAATCCTGGAGCCTGATTCTTGACAATCACATCGATGCTGCCGTTGACACCGATGGAGAGCCGTCCATCACTTCTCACAGCCTCGACCTCAACATCGTGCAGAATGTCGGCATAGGGTGCCATCTTCGGGTCCCCCACCACCGTACCCATCCACGAAATCATCGGATTGGCGGCATAATTCACCTCAGCGAAATTGTAGCCGTAGGCGTAGTACGGAAGCAGTGTCGAGGGATAACCGATTGCCGAGAGATATGGCTCGTAGACATAGCCCTTGACACCCGAAACACCATCCTCCAGCAGGTCTGCCACCAGACTCTGTCCATAGGTCGCCCCCCATGTGAAGGTACGCCCACCAGTGCTCACCGCGGTCTCGGCGATGCTTCCATCCTCCCATGTGAAATGAGGTCGGATGGCCCGTAGATTCATCGTATCGAAGTAGACAGTGCCGTTGGCGGTGATGTTGTCTAGGGTGGATACCATCCTCACTTCGAAGTAAGTGGCGTTGGCCGCAGGTCTGAACCGCATGGTCCTCGAATTCCATGTATCGCTCAAGGCTCGCTCTGAACTGATATTTGTGGTTAGCAGGGTGCCGTTGTCATCAAAAGCATCCACCTCAATTCTGAAATCACCGTTGAGCCACCCACTCGCCTGAGCATACCCATAGACTATCCACGCGTGCCCCTTGAGGTCGTCGGAAAAGTCGTAGGTCTGTTTCACGGCGGTCTCCGCTCCTCCTGAGGCGGAATAGGCTGGACAGGTGTGTGCCGCCCTGTCCGCTATCTGTCCGACTTCAGACGATGAGAGAGTCCGGTTCCAGAACTGGATTTCATCGACCAACCCCTCGAAGTAGGTGCTGCCGGCACGGTTCACCCCAACTTTATACAACTCGATACTGTCTATTGTTCCGTTGGGAACAACGGTGCTTCCGACCAATTCACCATCCATGTATTGGTGGAGTGTGTTGTTCTCGTAGGTCACGACGAGATTGGTCCAAGTCGACTGTTGTATGGTGCCGAATGGGTATGAGATGTTGTTGTAGACCTCCCATTCCCCAGGCGAGGCTCCGCTGGCCATGATTTGGAAGGAAGCGGAATCACCGGCAACATCGTTGACCGCGATAACGGATGAATAGCGGTCCTGACTGGAATTGCCGCTGTTGACCCACAGCGATACCGAGAAGTTTCCAGCCCAGTCGGTGACATCAACTTTGGCGTAATCGTCGATTCCGTCGAAGAAGTAGCAGTTGCCGAAGAGGCACTGCTGCCATCCGCTTCCGTTGCTACTTCCGAAAATAGTGAGATTATTGGTTGATGCGGAATCCGAGACGGAGAGACCACTCCCCTCTTCGAATCTCCATTCGTGAACCAATCCCGAAGTCGGCCCCCCGAGTCCGGTGCCGCGGGTGAACGCGGATGCTGGAATAACCTGCTTCGTCTGATTGACGCCCTCCCAAGAGAGAGTGAGGCCGGCCCAACCGAGATGCTCGAAGAACTCGGTTCTCAAGTGATGGAGGCCAGCGTCCAGCCACACGACCCCCGACCTCTCCTGAAGGGTGTGCTCCCCCCGATTGTCGACCACCTCTTGGCCATCCAACCACAAGACCGAACCATCGTCGCTGTTGAGATGGAATGTCCAGTTCCCACTCTCCGGGATGGTGATGGCTCCACTGTGGCGCACCGACCAATAATCGTCGAATCTCTCGTCGAGGCCAGACCAGACACCTGTGGTCTGTGGGTGGTCGATGTTCGCCTCCGCTCGCCAATAATCGGGTGTCCTGCCTTCGAGATTCGGCATCTGAGAGCGGTTGAAGGATATGCCGGCATTGTCAAAGTATTCGGCCAGCAGACCAGCGGTCGTGCTCGCCTCGCTGATGGAACAGGTGGTGGATAGGGTTCCCGCCATCGCCGCTGCGCCATTTCGTTTGACCGTCGTCTGTCTGACCCAGTCCATATCCTCACCAGTAGCGAGGGGTGGGTTGTCATACTGCCAGAACTTGGCTCCACTGTTCCATGCGGAATCTGCTGTGTCGAACCCAGAATTGGGCAGGAAATTGGAGTTCCACGAACCGTCGTTTGACCCCCATGAGGCGTAGAACATCACATCGCTGCGATTGGTGACGAAGGTTGCGTCCTGATTGAAATGTGTTGGAATTCCGAGTGTCCCGTTGAGCGAGGTGTTGGCGGCATAAAGCATGTCATTCCACCACTTGTAGCCCGAACCGTTGCGGTTGGTGGCAAGGTCGAGGACAGCTTCACCGCGCATACCGAACGAATTGTTCGCCTTGTCAATAAGACCGAGAGCAGTTTCGGTGGTGTAGCCGGTTAGCCTTGTCACCAGATAGAATCCTTCGTCGCTCCGAGAGAACTCACTCATCTCCTGCTGTCCGGCAGGGCCATAGGTATGGGTGGCCCACCAATTTTGATGAATCGTAGAATTGAACGCGCCGTTGACTAGTCCGATTTCAGAGTCGAAGGCGGCTCTTCCGTTTCCCGGCCCATTGAGGCGCAGCGGAATCCCCTTGGTGGTGACGAGATAATTCAACTCGGTGGTCAGATTCCTGTCAGCAATCATCTGCCGTAGAGGTTCAGCAAAATAGGTGTCAAATTGGTCTGGAGTGATGGTTTCAGCCGTCGGAGTGGCTTCATCGGTGAACAGAAACACTCGGTCGGATGAGATGTTTCGTGCAGATGCGAAGGCGTAGCCAATCGTCTTGCTGACTTCACTCTGATTGTTTATCAGAACTCCGACATCGGAGTAATCGATGTAGGAGAGAAATGAGAATCCCTCTGGTACGGCGACATTGGGAAAGGGAGTCTCGTTCCACAGGTCAACTTCACCGGAGTGGTTGACCCCCGTTTCAACTTCAAGGACAGTGGAAGGTAAGGGCAATAATTGGGTGCAAACCAATAGTGCGAGCAGGGTAGCAGAGCGAACGCCGGTCACACCCCCCGATGCTTTAGCATCGCTCATCATGTTATCGCATCCGTGTC
Source organism: uncultured Candidatus Poseidoniales archaeon (assembly GCA_964342465.1). Lineage (GTDB taxonomy): Archaea > Thermoplasmatota > Poseidoniia > Poseidoniales > Thalassarchaeaceae > MGIIb-Q1. Next base: position 39,428 of record CAYFFQ010000006.1, read on the forward strand.
AGTACATTTTCATACGATTTTTCAAAAAAACAGATGTCGGCAGCGAGGGGTATATTGCCGAACCCCTCACCTGCTCCAAACATGGTAGATGTATTCATGGCGAGAGAGTGCCGGAATGGACTGGTCAAGGTGATAATCGGGGACATCACCAAGACCGAATCGGAGGTGATGGTCACCACTGCCAACAACCGACTTGCAGGCCGTGAAGGGGTCGATGCGACCATTCACGAAAAGGCGGGACCTGAACTCCGTGAGGCTTGTAATGCCATCGCTGCAGAGCGTCGCAAGGAGAACAAGCAGCCGTGCCCCGTCGGCACGGCTGTCGTGACAGATGCATTCGCTCTTCCAGCCAAGAAACTCATCCATGTCGTCGGCCCAGACTGCCGCAGGCCGACTCAGGACGAATCCCGCAGAGGACTGCTCAAGAAAGCCTACGAATCACTTTTCGACGAACTTACCTCTATCGGCGACGTGGGAACAGTCGCAACCCCCCCTCTTTCCATGGATGTGTTCTCATACCCACACCGCGAAGGGGCGAGGATGACGATGGAGATAGTTCTCTCCTGGATGGATGAGAGTGAGGACATCGGGGTCGATGAGTTTCTGATTGTCACCAGCGAGATGAACTGGATAAACAACCTCAGAACCGTCTACCGAGAATCCGAGGACCAGTTCGCAGGAAAGGACATCACCCGACAATACCGTTCCAGTTGAGTCGCCCGATGAGAAGACCCCCCCACCGCGATGATTGCTCCGCTCGCAGGCGATGGGATGATGGCCGCCGGTGGGGAGCGACTAATCGTGCATGTTCGCGCCATGCGCTCGGCCCATGCACGGGCGATTGGATGATGGCCGCCGGTGGGGAGCGACTTATCGTGCATGTTCGCACCATGCGCTCGGCCCATGCACGGGCGATGGGATGTCATCAGTTCGATGAGACTGCCCACCGCCGCACTCAGAGGCGCTCTGCTGCAGGCACCGGATTCTTGGGCTAGTGTGAGGCATTTGAGTAGCACCCCACTCCTGATGCATCCTCATCGGGATGTCCTTCAGTTCAGAAGTTCCTCATTCCTCTTCACAGAAGGATGTCGTACCACCCCGCCTCCGCTCCGCTCGCCATTGTTCAGCAATCGCTCTCGCCTTCTCGCTCGGCAACCACTCATCACGCCGTAGTGGTGGACGGAAAGGAAGGCGCCTCACCTCTCTGCCGTTGCTCAACCTCTCTCTCTTGAGCATGAAGCGAGCGAAAAGTGAGTAGACCACTCTTCGGCTCAGGTCTGGGCGGAACAGCCGAGCGATGAAGGGAAGTCCATCCTGTAACTTCTGCTGTTCCTTCATCCATCTGTTGGCGATTCTTTTGAATGTCCTGTCGCCAACTCTGTTCATCAGCCAGCGGTTGGCGACGCTGGTCTTGACCGTCGGCAAAATCATTCGCCTCACCTCTCTTTCGTAATCCACTTCACCAAGAATCGCCTTGGCGGCGAGGACTCCGCTGGTGATGGCGTAACGCATTCCGAACCCCCACATGAAATCTTGCAGACCACCCGCCTCACCGACATAATGGCGACCATCCACAGTGTAGTGGCGAGGGAGGGAGAAGTCACCCTTGCCCCCCACTCTTTTGATGACTTTCTTACGAAGGTCGGGGTATCTCTCTTCGTACCAGGCGATGGTTTCGTTGAGGAATCTTTCGCTCTTTCTCTGTTTTCTCCACAAGCAAGTGCAGATGAGACCGATACCGTCTATCACGATGAGATAGGCGTAGGCACCCGGGGCCAATTTGTCATTGAGGTGGAAAGCGGCGTGGTCAGGATGGTCGGTTGTGAAAATCTCCCCGAAAGCGACCGCTGAAGTTTGTTTTGGCCCAGCAGCAATGATGTCGCAATCTTCTTCGGAGACTCTTGAACGATAGTGCAGGTGGGCACCGGAGGCGAGCGCCTGCCGCTTGAGTCCCTGGTCAATCGTGTGGTCAGCACGCCCTCTCTCTATGATTCTGAAGGCGACGGAAGGGCTCCAAGCCTTGGTGATCTTGTCATCAGGATGAATCACATCCACCTGATGGAACGGGGTGGTCTTGAACTCATCTGGGTCGATACCCCAATCTCGTAACTCATCGAGGAAATCGCGATCACTGGTCCAGTTCTCCAATCCCTGAAAATCACCGTCGAACCGAGCTCCGGAATCCGCCCTCACATCGTGGACATGCACCTCGCGTCCGGCTTTGGCGAGGATGATGGCGGCGGCCAGTCCCGAAAGCCCGGCACCCATGATGGTGATGGGCTCATCGCTGCTCCCTTCCACCTGCATCGAATCCTTCGAGATGCCTGTCGTGCATGAAGGATTCGCCCCCATTTAGGTTAAAGAGAGAAGACCTCTCCCTCATTATGATGACACAATCAGAGAGAGTCGTCATCGTCGATGCCGCGGCTTCGCTCGACTCCAGTGAAGTGCGTGCTCAACTCGACCTGTCCGGCTGCGGGAGTGTCGTCTCCTTCCTCGGCGTCACCCGTGACATGGAGTCGGGTGCTCAGGTTGAGTATCTCGAGTTTGACGCATGGCAGAGTGAACTTCCCAAGGTATTGAGAAGACTCGGGGAGGAGGCGGTTGAGAAGTTTGGAGTCTCTTCCGTAGCCATGGCTCACAGAACCGGCAGGGTTCGGCGCGGCGAGGAGATAGTCGCGATACATGTCGCAAGCCCGCACCGCGCTCAGGGATTCGAGGCGTGCCGCTGGCTGATTGATGAATTGAAGGCGCAGGCACCGTTATGGAAGAAGGAAGTCACCTCGGAGGGTGAGGTGTGGAAGGAGGGTCTCGGATGAGTGGAAAGAGGGAAGGAATCATCGAAGTCGGATGGAAGCCGATTGTCAGGCGCGAGGCAGTCGCAACCGGAGTCGTCAATCTCAGCCAAGAATCCAAGCAGGCCATCACTTCTGGTGAAGTCGCCAAAGGCGATGTGATAGAGGCATCGACAGTAGCCGCCATTCAGGCGGTCAAGGAGACACCTCGGATGATTCCTCACTGTCACATCATCCCGATTGAGGGCTGTTCCGTAGAGTGGGTGTGGGTGGGAGAGTCACTGCAATGCACGGTCACGGTATCTGCACATTGGAAGACCGGCGTGGAGATGGAGGCGCTTGCTGGGGTCACTGCCGGACTTCTCTGTGCCTGGGACATGGTGAAGTCCATCGAGAAGGACCAGCATGGTGAATATCCTGAGACATCCATTACCGATGTGAGGGTTCTAAGCAAGACGAAATCCTCTGCCGAATGACCGAGTCCTCCACAGAAATAGCGGCCTGTCGG
>CAYFFQ010000006.1:42830-89290 GCA_964342465.1 uncultured Candidatus Poseidoniales archaeon
AGACGAAATCCTCTGCCGAATGACCGAGTCCTCCACAGAAATAGCGGCCTGTCGGAGGAGAGTTGCGGAGAGTGAATGGTGGGAGGGGAGGCCCACATCCTGCATCAGAAAGAAACACCTTGACGGGGGGAGTTGCCGCCGGCTGATGTGGCTGGTGACCACTCATGGCTTTGGGCAGAGGGGTCTTTCGGGATGACGTTCGCCGCAAGGTCTCCGAACTGCTTGGTGGATGCGTAGTATTGAGAACCTGAACCCACTCGCCGGTCCATGCAGAGGACCGGCGACCTCACATCCCACTTCCTGAAAGCGACCGAGGCCGCCGCCATCGCCGCCGCGGAGTGGCGTGGGAGGGGCGATGGAAAACTCGCAGATGGCGCCGCCGTGGAGGCGATGCGAGGTGTATTCGACACGGTTCCGTTCGATGGTCGGGTGGCCATCGGAGAGGGTGAGAGGGACGACGCCCCGATGTTGTGGATCGGTGAACCCCTCGGAAGCCGTCAGGGTGATGACGATGCACTCAGCATCGACATCGCAGTAGACCCGCTCGAATGTACAAACCATGTAGCGAAAGACCTCCCAAACGCCATCGCCGTTCTCGCCGCCGCACCCAGAGGGGCTCTGCTGCACGCGCCGGATTGTTACATGGACAAATTGGCTGGGCCGGCCGAGGTGAGGGGGGAAGTCTCCATCGAGGCCGATGTGGCCTACAACATCGAGGCCGCCGCCGCCGCCCTCGACAAACCGATTGGCGACCTCAAAGTGGTGGTCATGGACAGAGAGAGACACCGCGAGTTGATAGCGACACTGAGGGGCCTCAATGTCTCAGTCCCTCTTATCGGTGACGGCGATGTCTCCGCCGCTTTGGATGCCGCCAACCCACACAGTGACATCGACCTTCTGATGGGAATCGGTGCAGCACCAGAAGGGGTCATCACAGCAACCGCCCTCCGAGGACTGGGTGCTCATTTTGAGGGTAGACTGGTGACCACGACGGAGGACCATGAGAGAAGGGCGCGGGAGATGCTCGGAGATGATGCCGATAGAATCTGGGGGCGTGATGACCTGTGCGCCAGTGATGACGCCCTCTTCGTCGCCAGTGGAGTCTGCTCAGGTTATCTGCCCGGAGTCGAAGACCTCGGTGGCAGGGTGGCAGTCCATTCCGAGGTCATCGATGTGGCGACGGGGATCAGACGGTTCATTTCCACAGAATACCCACTCTGAATTCTCTCTTCTGACCCATCAGAATGGAGGGTGAACTTCTTCCGCGGCCACCTCGCCTTCGGTGCGAGGTCAGTCAGAGCAGTCGCTCTTAGGCGGACATGCGCGGTCGCCATAACTGCAGAAGACGCAACAGTCACCCTCTCGCGGCCTCAATAGCTCTCCGCAGAAACTGCATTCATGGAAGAAGAGACAACAGTCATCAGGCATCTCCAATAACTCGCTCCCCTCACAAATAGGGCATGTCAGGGTGCTTGAGGACACGCTCACACCACCTTACAGGAACGGGCGTTGTGCCCCTTCTTGCCACAGACACCACACCTACGCCTCTTGATGACCCGCTTCTCCTTCTTGGCGCGGTCCGGGTGGAGGGTCGGACAGGTTCTAGAGTTGTGGCCGGACTTTCCACAACCGGTGCAGATGCGTCGCCCTCTCCTCTTCTTGACTTTGCGGTTGGGATTCAGCACCGGGCAGGTTCTGACATTATGGCCCTTCGCCCCACACTCTCCACACACACGCCCCTTGGGCCGGCGCGCCTTCTTCCTCGATGCGGCTAGTTCGGGATTGAGGGTCGGACAGGTGCGGCTGTTGTGTCCTCTCTTCCCGCAACCACTGCAGACGCGCCCCATTCTTCGCTTCGAGGCAGCCTTGGCAGCCTTGCGGGCTGCGGCTTCAGGATTCACCTCAGGGCAGGTTCGGGTGTTGTGGCCGCTGCCGCCGCAGGCGCTGCAAATACGCTTCCCACCCTTCCTGCTTCGCTTCATTTTCTTGGCTGCTGCCCTCTCAGGATTCACCACTGGGCAGGTGCGGGTGTTGTGACCCTTTTTTCCACAGGCGCTGCAGATTCGCTTCGGCCCGCGAGAACGGGTGTTCCTCTCGATTCTTGCCGCCGCGGCTTCCGGATTCACCTTGGCACAGGTTCTCGTGTTGTGACCATCCTCACCGCATGCACTACATATCCTAACCATTTGTATCGTCTTTGACAGAGACTTTCTGTATGTAAAGTGATTGGTAAATAATTGTTGTATGATTGTTCATATATATCCCATAATCATTTCAATTACCGCCCCGATGGAGACGAAACGATGCCTTCAAACCGACCCTCGTTCTCGGCTGCCATGAGGTCGGACAGTGGACACCGAGATGTTGGAGAAAAACGCGAGGATGCTGGTCTCCCCTGGGAGAGGAATACTCGCCGCTGATGAGAGTACGGGGACGATGAGCAGCAGACTGCGTGGAGTCGGAATTGAACCATCCGAAGAGGTCCGCAGGGCATATCGGACCAATCTCTTCTCCACTGCGGGCTCTGAATCGGCGGTCAGTGGAGTCATCCTTTTTGATGAGACGATTCGACAAAAGATGGATGATGGAACTCCCGTTCCAGATTACCTCACAGCACAGGGAATCCTACCGGGAATCAAAGTGGACACGGGGGCCAAACCACTCGCCGGCCATGAGGGTGAGAAGATTACAGAGGGATTGGATGGTCTGCGGGAGAGATGTGCTGAATACTTTGACATTGGCGCCCGTTTCGCCAAGTGGCGCGCCGTCATCACCATCGGTGAAGGGATGCCGTCTCCAGCCTGCACCTCCGCCAACGCCCACGCTCTCGCCCGCTACGCGGCAATCTGTCAGGAGCAGGGGTTGGTTCCGATAATCGAGCCGGAAGTTCTGATGGATGGCAGCCATGATGCCGACCGCTGTTTCGCCGTCACTTCGACAGTTCTGAAGGAGACCTTCGCCCAATGTCTGTCACAGGGAGTCCATATCCCCGGAGCACTGCTGAAACCGAACATGATAATCGCTGGAAAGGGTTGTGCCAGCCAGTTGAGTCGAGAAGAAGTCGCCGCCATGACCCTCGACTGCCTCAGAGAAAGTCTGCCGGATGACCTCCCTGGAGTAGTCTTCCTCTCAGGCGGACAGTCTGATGAGGATGCAACAGCTCACCTGAACCTGATGAACCAGATGTGCCCCGATGCAGAGTGGCAACTCTCGTACTCGTACGGACGTGCTCTACAGTCATCCGCCCTCAAGGCTTGGGCCGATTCGACTCCGGAAGCGAGCCAGCAGGCATTCTCGCACCGTGCGCGCATGAACTCACTCGCTCGGTCAGGTTCGTGGTCACCAGAACTCGAGCCCCACGGTTGAACGGGGACTTGTGTAACTTCAACTACATGAAAAGTATGATCCCAGCCCAGATGATGACGATGCCGACCCACACCTTTTGAGGCGTTATCTCTAACCCGAAAAATCGGCGGGAACCACTATTTCCCGTCGCCCAAGGGGGATGACCCCTCTCCGCATCTGCGGCGGATTGAGCAGAGGTGGTCCGCCCTTCTGGTGGTGACGGAGCGAGAGGTCCATCACTCGGTGCTTTGGGGGGGTGGGCTGGGTCGTTGAGAGTTGTTCGACCTTTCACCGGCTCTGTGGAAAAATCACCATTTTCTGAGTTCAACTCCACATCTGCATTTGCAGTTCGTCTTCGAATCCATCTCTCCTTCAGGTCTCTGAGGGTCTCTGATTGAGTGAGATGTCGAATGCCAGCGAGCGACCACCACTCATCTTCAGGGGCGTAAGAGGCGGCTGCAATCTGATGAATCATGCCACAGAGGCTACAGCGGTTGCGAACCACGCACCCACCACAACGGCGACACCGTTCACCAAAACTCGAAGTGGCCAGCCTATCGCTCCTCAATCGGCTCGCTTGAAACTTGTGGATTTGTGTCCTATCACTTGCCGAAGCCTCGGTCGTTCCGGTCAAGTAGAAAGAGTTCTCCTTGCTTCCATTCTGGGTGGCGGTCCTTGACCCAGTCGACCACTGCCCATTCACAGATGTCATATCCGCCTGATAGAATCCCGCTCCGCTTGATGTATCCAACCTTCACTATGTCCTTGTCCTTGGATAGTACATTGCCCAACTGCTGGGAGGTGGTGCCGTGCCTCATGGTGCTGTTTATGTGCTCGAGGATTTCGGCGGTGTTGCGAGGGCGTTCGGATAGAAACGCCTTGATCTTCTGTCTGATTCTAACTGTCTTCATTCATTTACACCTCTTCTTTCTTCGTCATTTCCTCGCCCTCTCGGCAGGTTGCCAATACCGGCTGACATGAGCGAACGCTGTCGCTGATATAACCATTGCCACAGATGAGGAAGGATTGTTACAGGTTATGACATAATTTCTACACTGTTGGATAATAATATTTGGAGTGAGTTAGTAATACCATACTTTCTCCAATGGAAATATGTAATAAATCGTAATGAATGAAATGATTGAAATACTTCAACCGCTCCGAACTAATAACCGCCGTTGATTTGGTGTCGGAGGGTGACGATGGCTGCTGGAGAAAAGGCGGTTGAACCACGCCGCATCCGCGGCAGTTATCGCCGCCGCCTGCTCGACCTTCTCTCCGATGGCCCCCTCACCGTGAGTGAGGCGGGCCGACTCGTCGGGCTGAGATTGCCCCATGTTTCAGCAGAATTGAAGAAATTGCGTGCTGAAGGTCTCGTACATTCCGATTCGGAGCCAGGCCAGAGAGGGGCTAAGCAGCATCTCACAGCGGCGGGATGGCAGGCTCTTTCATCCGATGAACTCTCCCGCCTGACATCCCTCTCAGAAATCCAGAGGCCACCCGCCGCAATCGCACAACTGTTGGCTAAGGATGGCCCACAGGTATTACTTGCTTACACAAAAGAACTCGATGAGACGATGATTCCACTGCCCGTGGACAGCCATCTGACCACTACACCCCTCGAAGCGGACTACAGTGGAAAGCGAGGGGTGGTTCAAGAGTGGGTGTGGGCGGTGGCGAGAGAGTCTGAAGTGAGGTGGTATGCTCTAGACACTCTGGAGAGAGTGAGCCAGCCCAAACAGGTGGGTGAGCAGACGATGTTGAGTGATTGGTCCTCTCAGGGAGAGCACATCGGTTTAGTGAGGGCTAGATTGTTGGACCCCCGTCAACAGTTGAGACTGCCTGTCGGAACTTGGTTTGCTGAACCCTCTGAAGGGGAGTGGCCACCCCTCCCCATGCCACTAGGTTCATCGCTAGACTGGTCGTTGGGAACCGTCCATTCCGCCGTACCACCGCTCTCATCCAAGTCCCCCATCCTCTCGGTCATCCCCGACCGACTCGCGACCACCACCCTGTTGAACCACTCGATAGCGGAATCCATGATTATCGGTGAAGCATCACTCGTCGGCCTCGACGGCAGCCCAGTCCCTCTCGATGCATTGACCCATTGGATAGGTCGAGCCCATCCACGCCTCTCCGCCAGTGAGAGGAAGGTTAGACTGCTCGGCCTGTTGGAAGCGATACGAAAGGGAAAGCGCACGACGAGCGGCTCTTCAAGAGTCGAAGAGTCGACATGGCGCCGATTTCTCTCAGATTGGCCCCGTCGCCAGTGGTCCGAAGAGGAACCCCTGATTGGTTCGGTCATTGATGTGGCGGGATTATCCCACGCCGCCTGGTTGTCTCTCGTTGATTGGTCTGTCGAGAGGGGGGAGGAGATCCCTGTTGTGATCCAATATCCTCCACTCAAGGAGCCCGAGCCACATGTTCATAGTGTTCTCGACGATTCGCGTGTGCGGCTTCTGATATTGGATAGGGAGGTCACTCAAGAAATAGCCTGGCCGACGATTCGCTCAGACCCGCTGCGCGGCCCATCTTGGTTCAGACTCAAACTCGCTGGAGATGTGGAATTACCGTGTCACCTCTATTCCACTCCGCATTCGCAGCAGCACTCTCCACCGCTAGACTGGTCGCCACCGAGGAACAGCAGCGAGTTGGCTATGGTGAGAGATTCACTCGGCGACCATCTCACCGGACCAGCAGCGACGGATGTCGGTCCTGAATCCTCGATTGACACACGCATCTACGCCGCCGTTGTCCTCTCGGAGAGAGGGGATTCTGAATGGGCGGATAAAATGGAATCTCACGATGCATTGGCGGCGTGGCTGGCGACCCCGAAGGTGGAAAGGTGGTCGAGATGGCGGAGGATAGGTCAACAACTCGGACCAGATTGGATAGGATTGATGGAACCAGCAGATGTCGATATCGAGAATCTCTCGGCAGTAGCAGCATCAGCATCACCGAAATGGCAGGATGCTGCCCGACGCCATCTCGGCGACAGACTGAGAAGTGAACATGACCTCGGTCTCAGACTCTGGGCGACAGCAGAATCGGGGGGTGCGAACAGTCCGGGCACATCATGGTTGACTTCCGTGTTGCTGACCGAAGTGGCTTGGGTAGGAGAGGAGATTGCTGCCGACCTCGCCCGTAGGAGTACGACGGTGATAGAGAACCATCCACCAGATGCAATCGTGGAATCTTTGAATGGAATACACTGGATGGAGAAGCAGAACCTGCTCGCCGCCGACTGGTCAGAGAGGTTGGCGGGATGTCAGACCAGCAGTGAACAGTTCAGGGGTTGGCAGTCACTGCGTAGACTGGTGGGGGGCGAACTAACTCTTTCAATTGTCCAAATAGTTGAGATTCTCACTCTCCCCCTAGATTGGTGGGCTGTTGTTGGTGCCGACCTATTCCTGAGATTGGTGGACACCCCTGAGGGTAGGGCAGTCCTTCTCGACCGCGACCTCGCTTGGACCCCCGCCCTCCTGCGCGAGGTGAATGAGCCGCATGAAATTCCTGGTGTCGGAGTGGTGGAACATCTCGGCTGCCCCTCTTCATTGAAGGTGGCGCTCGACCGCTTCATTTCTCATATCGATGCGGATGAGGAGCACCTTGGGACAGACTGCTTGTCCGACCTGCATAACTCGCTGACAGCCGTTGCCGAAGGGGATGCACCGCCTCCGGGAGTGACCCATCCTCTCATCGGCTGGTTGGCTCAACCTCTAGAGAGGTGGCCGGACTTCTCGCCCGCCGAACTCAGCAGAGGTTGCCCTGAGGCCATGGTGCGTCTCGCCAAGAGAAGGAGTGGCTTCCACGACGGATTGGTGCAGTCGGTTCAACGCAGACTGTGACGAGTCGGCAGACCCATCGCCTGAGCCTCGCCCCGAATTGCCGTTCGAACCGCCGCCCCGCCTCCCTTAGCCGCTACCTGAGCCTCGCCCCGAATTGCCGTTCGAATCGCCGCCCCATCACCTGAACTGCCTCTTGAGCCGTACCTCACTCGGTGGTGGCCAATTTCACCCTTCTGTTGGCCGATTTCACCCCCTCTGTTGGCTGATTTCCCTCCTATGTTGACCGATTTCACCCCTCTGTTGGCCGATTTCACCCCTCTGATGGCCGATTTCCCTCCTATGTTGGCCGATTTCACCCCTCTGTTGGCTGATTTCACCCCTCTGTTGGCTGATTTCACCCCTCTGATGGCCGATGAGAGGATTCAAAATGGTTGAGAGGAGCCGAGAACATGCCCCGACAGCAACACCACCCGGACTCTGGCCTTCGCCGGCGGAGGATGATTGGTGGTACCAAGTACGGGGTATCGCCGCCTTCGAAGGCCGCCGTGACTCCTCGGAGAATGAACGTCGGTGCAAAATGGCGGCAGGGCGAAAAGGTCCCCATAGGACTGCTGTGCGCGGAATGATTCATGGGACTACCCATTCGTCCGACAGACGCCCTGGGGTGGGTCAGAATCTCCGAGCCGAGAGGCGATGAGGTGGTTCGTTACGCCCCGGGGCACACTTCTTACCCCTCTCACCCCCCATAGGTTTGATTGAAGGCAGTGCTTCCCGCAGAAGCGATGGGCGGCTATTCACTATGTCTCCTCGGCGGAACTTTTGACCGCCTCCATGTCGGCCATCACCATCTCATCCGGTCGTTGCTCGACCACTCTGAGCAACTGCAAGTATGGATGAGCAGTGATGAGATGACCAGTTCCAAGGACGACCAGATTCTCGCTTGGGAGAGGAGGCGAGAAGAACTCGGTGCATGGGTGGAGATGATGGGTTTCAGCGAGCGAGTCACCATTCATTCCCTTGAGGACGGCGTTGGTCCCGCACCCACCGATGAAGAAGCGACTGCCATCGGTTGCACCCTAGAGACAGAAGCCGCATGTCATAGAATCAATGAGATGCGCAGTGATAACAACCTCGCACCACTGACAGTCATCACGATTGACCATTTCTTGGACAGGGAGGGGAAGGTCATTTCATCCAGCAGAATCAGAGCCGGCGAAATCGACCGCAGTGGCGAGGCATGGCTTGGAGAGAGTGAAATGTACCTTGACCAGCGCATGCCGGAAGTTCTTGATGAGGAGTTGAAACAGCCTTTCGGCACCCTCCACGAAGGGTCGGAGGAGAGAGCGGAGGTGGCGATGAGAAAGGCGTTGGATTCCCTGCCGGAAAATGTGCCCAAGGTCATCGCTGTGGGCGATGTGGTCGTGCATACGATGCAGGGGATGGGGGTGATTCCTGACATTGCATTCGTTGATGGCATGACCAAGCGAACGGCGTGGAATCGGGCCGAGGAGTTGGACAGGAGTGCGTTTCCCCATCTTTCGACTTGCATCAATCCACCCGGCCTCATCACTGCCGATTTGAAACTCGCCACCAGAGTCGCATTGTCGAACTCGAGACCGACCTTGGTGGCGGTCACAGGAGAGGAGGACCTCGCCCCTATCGTGGTTCATCTTCTCGCCCCACTGGGGAGTGCGGTGTTGTACGGTCAGCCAGGGAGGGGGGTGGTAGTGCGAATAACCAGCGAAGAGACGAAGAGGAACTGTCGCAGATTACTCGATGTATTCACGCGGGAGGTGTGAGTCTGGCAAGACCACTCGTTTCGGTGACTGTCTCTGTGCGTGATGGTTCTCAATGGATAGACGACTGCATGTCGGCTCTGTGTGCCCAAACATATCGGCCATTGGAGATAATCGCCGTCGATGATGGCTCGACAGATGGTGGCGGAGAGGTGCTTCAGGCGTGGAATGACCCGTTCGGTGAGCGTCCTGAATCTGAAGGTATCTCGGTCAGAGTCATTCTTCAGAAACCTCTAGGATTGTCGGCAGGGAGAAACAATGCGCTCAATGCAGCAAAAGGTGAATGGGTCGCAATCACCGACATCGACTGTCGGCCGGAAGCCGATTGGATTGAGCGCATGGTGGCAGAAACTCGGTCGGAAGCGAGTTACCATGTCGTAGGAATCACTGGCAGAACTTCCTTCCAAGCAGGTGAGACCCTCGCTAGCAAGACCCGTAAGAAGATAATCGATGCGAAGTATTCGGGCAGACATAGGTTCACCTCGTTGGCCAACGGTCCATGCTCGATGTTCGACAGGCGCTCTCTCCTGTCCATCGGAGGATTCGGTCCAGAATGGTACCATGCTGAAGATATGGAAGTGAGTTGCCGATTGACTGAGGCTGGTGGATACATAATTCACACACCAGACGCTGTGGTTCAGCATGTAGCAGAGTCAGACTCTCGCCGCTTCCTCGCCAAACGGCGTCGAGATTCAAGAGCTCATGTCAGGATAATTCGGACATTCGGTCGGAAGGGTCCACGCCGTCCGAATGGTGAACTGGTCCCTTTCGACTTCACATCAGATGCTAGAAAGGTGGCACCACTCCTCCCCTCATTCCTTCTCTGCCTCATGTCGCTGGGATGGGGGGTGTACGAGTTTTCTTCTGAATATCTCAATCCCTATGCCATCTCCCTCATCGTTTTCGGTTTGTCCGGGGCAATCTTTCTTCTCAGGAGTGCCGAATCAATTCATGCCATTCGATGGAGCCTTGCATTGTGGGTCGGATTCCTCGAAGGTTGGTTGGATGCGCTTCTCGCAAGCAACGGCCATCATCGGTTATTCACAAAAAGACGCCCGTGACCGCAGAAGGCTATCTTCACATCGACCCATTTTCTTTCAGACGATGCTGGCCGATTCAGCAGGGGTGGTGAGTGGAAGAAGGTATGTTCCACTCAGGCCAGCGGCGGATATCTGAGTCAATTCTCAATGACAGGTGGCGAATCATCGACCAAGGCGAGGTATCGCAGGCCGAACCCGAAGGCGACGAGCGGGGCACAGACTGCGTAGACACCGATGTCAGTCCAAGCCCAGAAGACAAGAGCGAAGAAGAAATAGATTCCAAAACCGAAGAAAAGGCACCATGCCGCGGCAGTCATGGTCAGACCTCCCTCTTCCTGACCTGAGACGAGTGAGGTCCAGATGGGATTGAAGATGACTCCATTTAACCAGTCTTTGAAGTCACCCTCCACTGTTCGGTTGATACCCAAGTACCCCCAAACAATCGCGGCTATAGCCATGGCGAGGAAGACGGTATCTGAGAATGGGCGATAAATCATCTCAGAATAAGGTTCGTCCCAGAGGTATCCCATTGTCAGATATCCCGCCCAGACCACTTTTCGCTCACCGAGGACGACAGCCCCCCAGATGATGTTGACGATACCGAGGGTCAAACCCCAGACACCAAGGCCAAATATCAGGGAGGAGAATGCCTTACCCGGAGCCTTGAGCCAGTCCACGATGATTGATACGGCTTCGCTGCCGCCTTCGCCCTCCTCTCCTGCTTCGCTCATCAGGCCGGCGACCGGCGCCCCTCTCTTAACAATTCTTAGCCAATTGAGTTGGGGAAAACCGACCTCAGAGGCGGGATTGCAGGCGATACGAAGCCTCCAGCACAGGTTCCATGCCTTTGTCTGCTGAACGCATGATGGCTACCGCGTTGATGTTTTCCGGAATGCATGAGTTGCTTCTGGTGCTTCTGCCACCGCGGCCATGGGAAGTCGTCTTGGTGGTGATGAGACCGAGGGAGTCGAGATTCTTGATGATATTGACCACAGACCTTTGGACGAGAGGAGATACGGGGGCTCTTCGGCAAGCCATCTGGTAGACCTCATACACCTCGCCGCTGGAGACATTCGTCAGCCTATTCTTCTCATTGAGTAGGATGCTGAAGAGGACCAGTTTTTGATGGAATGGAAGGTTTTTGATGACGGGCGTCATCTGGTCGAACTGCAGTTGGTTCTGCGCTGCTCGCACATGGGCGGTGGTGACCATCCCTCCACCGTCTATCTCTGCCTTCTGAACCGCCACCCTGAGCAGGTCCAATGCTCTGCGTGCATCGCCATGTTCCTGAGCTGCTAGAGCCGCACAGAGCGAAACCACACCACCTGCAAGCACCCCCTCACGCACGCCGATTCTCACTCGCTTGCTCAGAATATCCTCAATCTGATTGGCGTTGTAGGGTGTGAAGGCGACATCCTCGGAGCCGAGGCGAGAAGCGATTCGTGCATCCAACATCTCGGTGAAATGCAGGTCGTTGGTGATTCCGATGATACAGCACTTCGAATGACGCAACTCATAGTTGAGATTGGTCAAAGAATAGAGTAGGTCATCTCCATTCTTTTGCACCAGATGGTCAATCTCATCTAGAATGAATATGTGAACCCCACCGTTCGACTCCATGTTCTCCTTGAGGCGGTGGAGAACCTTGTCCGTAGGCCAGCCGGTGAACGGCACAGAACGGGTGCTGTCGGCTGTCAATTCGTTGGCCAGATTGGCAAGAACCCTGTACTTCGTATCGGTTGTACAGCAGTTCACCTCCACGGTGTGAATCATCCTACCACTCATCTTCCCCTGTTGGCGGAGTTGTTTGCAGACAAAACGGGTGACCGCTGTTTTCCCAAGGCCGGGTTGACCGTAGAGGACCATGTTGGAGGGGACCTGCCCATGCAGTGCCTCGCCGAGGTTATGTACCAGAGACTCTATCTCCCTGTCGCGATGAGGGAGGGCGTCGGGAATCCATCCGGGATGAAGGGCTTCACGGTTGGTGAACAGAGAATCGAGGTTGAGCATATGGTCGAAAATATTCCCACTCATTTTTTAACACTCTCACTCAACCAGTCCCAATACGACCAACCAATCCCAACTCCGGTGGTCCGCATCCTTCACGGGGATTCCGTAGGATGAGAGACGCACCTATAAGGTTGATTGCCGCGATCAGGCGTGGCGTATTTTTTTCCTACCTTTCAGATTGAAATCCCCTATATTAACAGCCAATTGGAAAATGTGGAAAATGTTAGTTTCCGAGCCAAAGAGGACGGTTTCCACCATGTTCGGCGCCGAGTGAGGAAGATTCAGAAACGATTGATTCCGATGGGAGTACGATGAATGTGAATCCATCAGGGCTCACATAATTTTCCACACTGATAACATTACAAATTAACCCCCTTCCGTCAACTTCAAATGTGTTGGAATTATCACCCCCAACAAATAATCAATTATCTGTATTGACTAAGGGATTTCAAGTTAGAATGCAACATTATATTCTAACATATATTGCATGATTTTCAATTGAGAACCGATTCCACCACACCATCGGAGAGGGTGAATTCGTCGCCATCACCGACCTCTATCACATTGTCAGGGAAATCACCAATTTTTTGATTATCATCGGTGAACAGGTGGGTGGCGAGGAATGTGGTATCAGGATTGGCAGCCGCCAACTCACGCAACGAACTCGGTTTGAAATGCATCTCCGTCGGCACCTCATCAGGCACTCCGACCTCAATGATTACGAGGTCGACTTCGCCCGCACGGGTTGCGATTTCTCGGCAAGGCCCTGAGTCTCCACAATGGATGAGGCTGACGCCGGAAGAGTGTGTCAACTGGTAGCCGTGCGGGTCTGTCTCGGGTATGTGATTCACCTTGAATCTCTCAAATGTCCAACCGCTCTGGCCGGCGACCTCTCCCCTCTCCTCTTCGTTCAGGTCGACGAGTCTTTCGACCACATCGGAAAGGGTGTTCGGATATGCCATATCGCAAATTTCCGCCAACCTCTCCCCCCCACCTCTGGGTGAGTGGACAGCCAACTTTCTCCTCCCCTCACGGTCGGAGATGAACTTGCGCTCAAGGAGGATGAATGGATAACCGAAGAAATGGTCGCCGTGCCAATGAGTGAACATCAAGGTCGAGATTTCGCTCGGGCAGACACCCCCTCTTCTCAACTGTGGGACCACAGTCGGTGGTGCATCTATCAGAATATCCTCATCTATCAGGACGAGTGAGTGCATTCGCCCGCGAGGGCAGAAGGCGTTGCCGCTGCCGAGGAAGCGTATCGTGACCAATCCTTCACCGATTGAGCGGATGCCGACTCGATGTTTTAGTTACGCGCCCGCCACTTCGATTCTAGTTCTGCTTCCGCGACTCCGATTCTAGTAATGCAGCTGCGACTCCGATATGCGTCCACGCCTTCGCTTCTAGTCATGCGTCTGCCCCTTCGCTTCTAGTTCTGCTTCCGCGACTCCGATTCTAGTTATGCAGCTGCGACTCCGATATGCGTCCACGCCTTCGCTTCTAGTCATGCGTCTGCCCCTTCGATTTGATGATGAAGAATCGGTTGTCCACCCATCTCTGTCGACGCTGGTGACGATACATCCACTGCTCGCCGCTCCATTCGCTTGATAAACAGCCGTCTTGACCGAGAGGTCGGCGAGGGACGCCCCTCAGCCACCGGAGTGTGTCCAAGTGGGCGAATACAGCAGCAAGAATCCATACATTGGGGTGATGACCGAAAAGAGGGTCATCACCCATCCAGATTCAACCAAGGAGACTAGGCACATCGCCTTCGACCTCGGTGAATCAGGGCTGGAATACAAGGTCGGGGATGCACTCGGAATCATTCCCCAGAACCCACCCGAATTGGTCTCAGACCTGATGGGGCTACTCGGTTTCTCAGGCGAGGAGATGGTGCAGACCCATCTCGGTGAAGTGAACATCGAGGAAGCCCTCACCCATCACTTCGAAGTCCACAGGCTCTGCAAGAAGTTCATCCAAGGACTGGAGATGAAGTTCTGTCGCAACAGTCCGAAACTATCGGTCAGACTGGTTGGCCGCTGTCGCAACCGCGCCGAGACGGGGGAGAGCCTGTTCGATTGGGATTGGTCAGGTGACGAGGATGATTTTCCTGAGGGTTTCGAGCCGGTGGGAGAACTCAGTGACCCTGCCCTCTTGCTATGGGAATCACTCGTGAATGATGACGAAGCGATGGAAGATTATCTGTGGAGCAGGGATTACATCGACCTGCTTTCGGATATGCCCAACCTCTCATTCACCCCTGCTGAGTTCGTCGCCAATCTAGACCGTCTGAAACCCCGCCTCTACTCGATAGCGTCCTCACCCGACGCCCATCCGGGGCAGGTCGAACTGACAGTCGGCATCGTGAGGTACAACCACCACGGCAGGGACCGCGGCGGGCTATGCACCATCTTCATGGCTGATACTGCTGAAACGGGTGCGCGAAACATCCCGATGTTCATGTCACCAACACGAAGCTTCGTGCTCCCAGAAGATGGGGATACCGACATCATCATGGTGGGGCCGGGAACAGGGATTGCCCCCTTCCGAGCTTTCCTAGAACAGCGTGAGTTCGACAAGGCGAAGGGGAGGAACTGGTTCTTCTTCGGAGACCGTACTAGAGACCATGAATATCTCTACAAAGAGGAGTTGGAGTCGTGGATGGAGAAGGGCCTACTGACGAGGTTGGACCTCGCGTGGTCACGCATGGCGGATGTTCCCAAGACCTATGTGCAGAACCTCATGGCTGACAATGGTGAGGAGATATGGAAGTGGATCGACGGCGGTGCATACTTCTATGTCTGTGGCGACAAGAACCGCATGGCCAAGGATGTTCACAACACACTCATCTCCATCTGTGAACTATATGGTGAAATGAGTTCGGACGAGGCGAAGGAATACGTCGAGAAGCGGTTGATGAAGGAAGAGAAGCGTTACCTCAGGGATGTCTATTGAGAATATCATCCGGCGACCGATGAATTGCACCTAACAGACTCCATCATAATCTGAGAAGAACTGTTGAATTCGTGGACGAAGGGTGGCGGATTGTCAATTATGGCCCCTCCACCTTTCGGTGTCACCGTAGAATGAACTGGTTTTCGGTGCCTGCTCCTAGGCTGGAAAAGGCGCTAACAAACCCGCCTCGTCAATCGTCATTCTATTGAACCGAATCCCCCCGTCACCGAATCGTGTTCAGCAGGGTACTCATCGCCAATAGGGGGGAAATCGCCCTGCGCATCTCGCGGGCGCTGCGAAAACTTGGCTGCGAAGTGGCGATTATCCACGGTCGTGAGGACCGCCTCTCCCTGCCGGTGCGATTCTCCGACATCGCCTGCCCGAACTATTCAGCGAATCCCCTCGAATCCTACCTCGATTATGAGAGGGTTATCGAGGAGGCCAAGAGAATCGGAGCCGATGCCATTCATCCGGGGTACGGATTTCTCGCTGAGAACGCCTCCTTCGTAGCCCGCTGTGAGGAGGAGGGCATCACCTTCATCGGCCCCTCATCTTCAGTAATTTCGCTGCTCGGCGACAAGATTGAGGCGAGGAAGGCGATGGAGGCAGCCGGTCTGCCGGTCGCTAAGGGGAGCAGCGAACCGGTTTCAAGCCCTGAAGAGGCGTCTGCACTGGCGGATGAGATCGGTTTTCCGGTCATCATCAAGGCGGCGGCTGGTGGTGGTGGAATCGGTATGCAGATAGTCAATTCCGATGGCGAATTCCCATCAGCCTTGAACCTCTGTCAGTCACGCGCCCGTTCCGCTTTCGGAGATGAGCGGGTTTTCGTCGAGAAATACATCGAAGGGGCGCAACATGTTGAATTTCAGGTACTCGCCGATGGTGAGAGAGCCATTCATTTCGGCGAGCGGTTCTGCTCAATTCAGAGACGCCATCAGAAACTGTTGGAAGAAGGACCATGGCTGACTCCGGAGGTGCGGGCTGAAATCGGAGCAAAGGTTTGCGAGGGGGCGGTCTCGGTCGGTTACAAGGGATTAGCCACCTTCGAATTCCTGCGCGACTCCAACGGTGACTTCTATTTCCTCGAAGTGAATCCGAGAGTGCAGGTCGAGCATACTGTCACCGAGATGATAACAGGGACAGACCTTGTCAGCCTTGGAATACGGGTGGCGGCTGGTGAGAATCTTCCACTCAGTCAGGATGAAGTAGAGATAGGCGGTCACGCTATCCAATGTCGAATCAACGCCGAAGACCCGCGCAGAGGGTTCGCACCATCTCCCGGCAGGTTGTGGGAGTGTCACTTCCCGTCTGGATTTGGGGTGAGGGTCGACACACACGCACATGTGGGGTATGAGATGCCTGGCTGTTTCGATTCCCTTCTCGCCAAGTTGGTGGTTTGGGCGCCCACCCGCGAAGAGGCGATATCCGGTATGAAAGTCGCTCTTGATGAGACCATCCTCATCGGTGTCGATACAGTGATTCCGCTGCATCGCAGGATTCTCGATGAACCGGATTTCCTAGCCAGAGATGTCACCATTCTCTATCTTGAGGAACACCCTGACCTGCTGTAGTCGCCTCGCGGTTCCAATCGATGAAAGGATGAAGGGCGGTCTGCTGCTTCCCGCTGAGCCGCTTCATCCGTCACCAGCGAGGTGTACGAAGGAGATGGAGCGCCGTCGACTGCTTCCCGCTGAGCCGCTTCATCCGTCACCAGCGAGGTGTACGAAGGAGATGGAGCGCTGTCGACTGCTTCCCGCTAAGCCGCTTCATCCGTCACCAGCGAGGTGTACGAAGGAGATGGAGCGTCGTCTGCTGCTTCCCTAGCCGAGTCGCTTCATCCGTCACCAGCGAGGTGTACGAAGGAGATGGAGCGTCGTCTGCTGCTTCCCTAGCCGAGTCGCTTCATGCCGGCAATCCTCGCAGTTGGTTCATTGCTCGACACCATGCATTCGAAACTACCCGGTGGGATGGATGCCTCCTTCCCTTTGCTGCCGAGTGAAAGCGGTGTGGATTCGCACCCGCTGGATATACCACGCAGAGTCCGGTTGGCGAGGTCATCGGCTATTGCACCACCGCCATTCATCGTCAGCAGGCGCAACCTCTCATGAATCTCAGACTGTGAATCCTGGTCCGCCCTCAATCTCAGAATCTGGGTGGAATGGAGGTTGGATTCGTTGTATTCGTCATTCGGATTTCCATCCTCATCTCCGTACACGGTGTGGTAGCCATCACCGGCTCCAGTCACGACGGGGCGGCCGATTCTTCTCGACACCATCCCAATTCCCGGCCGCACCCACTCACCAATCGTCTTCACGGCTGAACTCCTCCGCCGTGGCGGCGGGGTGGGTCGCAACAATCCACTTCTCGCGAATTGTCGATGTAGTCTCCTGAGGGCGGGATAATCCTTCAACGGATGAGGCTCCGTCACTCGGGCAATCGCTTTGGACAGCACCTCTGGAAGAGGAGGTGCCAACTTCTCGACATCCTCGCCGACGATGGCCGATGCGACGAGTCCACTTGTCTGCGGCAGGTCGCCTCGCAGAGCGATGTTGGTCGGTTCAGGTAGATTCGGCCCTGCCGCCGCGGTTATCATCGCATACGAAGTGCTATGTGTTTCACTCGGCCTCTTCCACCCCGGCCCCACTGGTGTCTGGTGCGCTGTTGAAAATGCCTCGCCTGCGCCGTGGGTGGGTGAATGTGAAGTCACTCCATCTGCTGTGTGTTGGGCGACAGGGGGGAGACCCGGATTCGGGGAACTAGGTGTGACGTTGTCCAACTCATCGAACAGGCTGAACATATCACCACCACCAAATCCGAATGCGGCGGAACTCGCCTCCTGTGCCGCCGCCGCCGCCCTGTTGACCACGGTCGGCTCGGAGTTCATGGTTCCCGAGGGGGAAGAAGTCGCTGACTGGTCGGGATAGGCGGCACTCTGGTCGGGATAAATCGATGGCTGGAACGGTGAATTGTAGTTCGCCGGTGGGGTGACCATCTCCTGCCTCTGCTCGGCCAAAGCCGTGGAAGAGCGGCGAATCATACTATCTGCAACGACAGACGAGGTGAGAGGCGGGACGGAGCGCGGTATATCGCTTGACTCCACTCCTGCGGATGGGGTGACAATTCCCCTCTCCTGTTGGTCGGCGGTCAGAGTCACATCAGGAGCCCCCCCCGCAGAGGAGGTGGGCAGGCCAGCGGTGGAGATGACCGCCCGTCCGGCGTGAAGGTTGGCGAGAGCCATCTCGAGTGTCTCTTCATCCACGGGGGCTTGAAGGAGCAGGGACTCAGCCGTAGCCACCTCGCCCACCTGATTTCTCATCTCCGCTATGTTGCCGAGGGAAGCCAATCCCAAAGTTTGCAACTCTTCGAGTCCGATGACGGCTTCATTCAGTGTGGCACCATCCGACATCCTGTCGATGATGATGTACATTCGCTGCAACAGGTGGTCCCGCCCATGCAGAATATGTCTGTCACCCTGTTTGGAATCAATTGAGAGGGCGGGTCTGCGCCCCACAATCCACACTAGAAGTGCAGCCACTCCGAGAGCAAAGGAGTAAATCTGAACTTGACCAGTGAATACTCGGTATCCGGCGAGAATGGAAAGCACACCGAAAAGTGTAAGGAGGGGTGGAGTGATGGCTACATGGTGGTGGCGTATCCTAGATATACTCTCTAGATCTATTTTCATTCCCTTGCCATCACTTCTCTCCAGAAGCAGGTTGTCTGCGGTCAATACTGCAGATACATGACCCTCGACACCTGCCATTCTGAGTGGCGCGAATCTTTCACTTTCCATTGACTTCCCTCATCTACTCATTCCTTCGTTTAGGGCAAAGCCCCAGTGCGCATCCCATGGGTAGCAGGTGAGCCGTCCGCTTATACAGATTGCCCCACACCATTACCGACTACTGCCGGTTCTGAGAGGAGTTGCAGATGACCACTCCTACCTAGCGAGCAGGGGAACCGCTGCGCGCCTTGACGACTCCCCGCCCACTGCCTAGCTCCGAGGGCTGGTGCTGGGAAACCGCTTGCGCCTTGACGACTCAAAATGCCGCCGGCCGCCGGCCGTCGACGCGCTGGGAAACCGCTTGCGCCTTGACGACTCCCCGCCCACTGCCTAGCACCGAGGGCTGGTGATGGGAAACCGCTCGCGCCTTGACGACTCAAAATGCCGCCGGCAGCCGGCCGTCGACGCGCTGGGAAACCGCTGTGCGCCTTGACGACGCGCATCCACTAGGGTATTCCTCGATTCTGCCATGCTGCTCACATAAGGCGAGTGAGGGTGGCGAGGGTGAGAAATGGAATGGTCATTCACCAACCACGGCTCTACTCTCCGGAGGGTGGGGTGTTGATGGGTGGTGGCTCCAATCGTTGTGGTCAATCAACGGAGGCAATGTCTGTTGAATGGCCGAGAAATCGCATCTTTGCGTCGAGTTGGCAGACCAACAGGCGAGGTGGCTCTCGCCTCCTGATGAAGAGGGGTTGCTCCCATGTGACGGTCAGGTTGGTTCCGTTCACCTCATCGACTCTGCCGACGACGAACTGTAGGTCCACCGCGGCGTGGATGACATCACCTGTTGTCACCCGCAGCGGTTGAAACGGGGCTAACTCCAAGGTGAGTTTCGAGCGTGTCATGCGAATCATATCGCTCAACTCCTCTTCCTTGTCTGCCTCGCTCACAAGAATCGTTCCTCTTGAGAGCGCCGCTTCTCTCATGTCGCGGATGGCGACGCCGACTCGGTCTCCAGCTACCGCTTTTGCGACATCGTCATCCATCACCTGTAGTGAGCGGGTGATTCCACCATCTCCAGTTGGAAGAGCGACAATTCTATCGTGCTTGTTGATGCTACCTGACTGAACATATCCGATGGCTACGAGGCCGACGCCCTTTACATTGAAATGTTGATCAACTGGGATGACGAGAGGCCCTCCCTCATCGACATCTTGGTTGGCGAGAACGGAGAAGAGAAGTTCTCGCATCGTGTGCTCATCGATGGGTTCCTCGTGCAGGACCCATTCGCTCAGGCCAGCCTGTTGCATGATGATTTTCACTTGGTCGGCATCGACCCAATCGCCTTCGTCTGGGTTGATGATGATGTGACCCTCGGAGATGCCGGAGCATCCGAAGGCGACCATCACCTCACCTAGGTCGGCGTCTATTCGTTTCACCTCGACGACTCCGCAGCGAGCCACATTCAGCACCGATAGCAGAGGGCGGATTCGCTCTGGATGTTTAAGGGGGCGCAGAATGGATATGATTCTGACTCCCTGCTCACTGTTCTCCTTGTGAACATAGGTCTCGATGTCTCTCTTGTCATTCGACTTGGCGATTGTTCGGGCGAGTTCATCACTTCCGACCAAGGCGACATTCAGCACCTTCATGTCTGCACCCGCCAGCCCATCGGAATTGAACCCGTCGGCTCATTCTGAGGCCTTCATCGCATCGCGTGCGGCCTTGGCCGCGTTCCACAGTGCCTGCTGCTCATCATTCTCAACCACCAGTTGAGGAATTGGAATAGGGCGCATCTGATTGTCGATTGCAACCATGAAGAAGAATCCGGTGCAGATGTCCTCGCTCTCCCACACACTCCTGTCCAACCGTCGGGCGACGACATGGCAACCTGTGGTGTGTTTCGAAGTGAAGACGACACTCGCCGTCACCTCCACGAGGTCCCCTTGATACGCTGGGCGCTTGAACTTCAGTGAGTCTATTGAGACCGTCACGAATTCACGGTGGGCGAATTTTGAGGAGACGATGCCGGCCGCAGTATCCATCATCGATAGAAGCCGGCCACCGAACAGGGTGTTGTAAGCGTTGGTGTCACCCGGAAAAACCTCTTGAATCAGGGTCACGGGCTCGGTCGTGAATGGCATGGAAGACATGGTTATCGGTGGTGTTGGCGTCACTCATCCCTCATCAAGCCTTGTCAAACCACCCATCCCACGGTCGAGATTGTCAGGTTGTGCGATATTGGCGCTGACCTCAATACCAACCACATCCCAATAACTCCAGTGAGTTGTATTCAGACGGGTGGATGCGAGGCATCAGGCGAAGCCCTCATCCACTCCCGCCCATTCGGAAGGCCATGCAAGAGGAATCTGAGCGCATCGCTGTGGCCCTCGTTTCAGGCGGAATAGACTCCCCTGTGGCCGTCGCTCGCATGGCCCGCTGTGGATGGCGGATAGCACCACTCCATTGTTCACAGCAACCGATAACCGGTGACGAACCGGAGCAGAAGACACTCTCCACCCTCTCTCATCTCGCTGATGCGGCGGGGCCTTTGGGGGAAGATTCGACGCGGATAGATGCCACACTCCGTGTGGTTCCGGTGGGGCAGACACTGGCTCTGTTCACCGACAGGGAGATGCATCGCGATTACTTCGTTCACATGAAGAGGCTGTTCAATCAGATTGCCTGCATCTATGCCGAAGAGGTCGGGGCCACCCATCTGTTGACCGGCGAGAATCTCGGTCAAGTCTCCAGCCAGACTCTCGGCAATCTCGGCGCTGTCGAACAGGCTTCTTCCCTACCTCTTCTCCGCCCTCTCCTCGGGATGGATAAACAGGAGATAATCGACGATGCGAGAGCCCTCGGGACCTTCACAACCAGTGCGGGGCCAGAGATGTGTGATGCACTTGGTCCATCGCGCCCGACGACAGTGGCCGACCTCGGCCGTCTGCGAAGTAATGAAGAGGCACTCGGGGGCCTTCAAACACTCGCAGAATCCTGCTTTTCCAAGTCGAGAACAACCCCCATTCCGGCGCTTGGGCGATAGCCCATTTGCCCATTGAGATTAAATGCGATTCGGCGGTCGGTATGATGAACCGCATAGCGGTTCACGAGGTATGGGCATGAATGAGAGAAAAAAGAGGGCGACTAGTTACCTCATCTTAGGGCTGATGGTTTTGTCGACGACTGCAGCGGCAGCGAATGTGACCACTTTCTCTGACGGAACCACCACTGTGGATGTTGAACTCAGAGACCCTGGCAATTATGAGAACCGGATGGATGGAGCCATTTCACTCCCTGCTGGGGAGACCATCACCTCTGCATCCCTCAATGTGACTACCGGTATGGCACTTCACGACGACTATGTCACCTACGACCAATCCATCATGCCGGCTCAGGCTGGGAGCATCTGGGATGCCCGATACAACAGCGGTCTGACTACTTACAATGATGCCAATTGCCATTCATCGGACCCGTCCGATTGCATATTCACTTCGACAGAGGACTACCTCGCACTCCGCTCGAAGGGATTCAACGCCGATTTTGAGAGCGGCGCACAGGGGATGACGGTGGGAACGCCTGTCGACATCTACAACTGGGAGAGGGACACACAGGGATTGGTAGGTCTGCCGCCATCCGGCTGCGCCACCGGCGACTACTGCTGGGGGACCAATTTCCACGACTTCGATTACACTGATGATGCTCTTTTGCCGACCTATGAGTACACGATGGACACACCAGCGATTTGGGTCTACCCGAACAAGGGAACGGCGACCTTCAACTCTTGGCACTCACTCTACTATCGCTCAGCCGGTGGTTCGAATTTCTATTACGAGGACTGTGCATACGTCGCTGTACAGAACTCATCTGACACGACGGCTTGGTCTCCTTGGACCTATCAGGCGATAGACATCAGTGGGACTCAGGGCCTACAACAAGGAACACAGGGACTTTTCCAGAAGGCGAGCAGTACGACAGCGAACAAAGTTCAGACGGGCTGCAACGGCAAGGGGTCCATCTCGGTACCGACCAATTCTTGGGTCCTCGCCGGTAAGTCAACTTGGACCAACAACCAGAATGGATGGGCCAATGTGGCGATGGACCTCTCCCTGCACGAAGGCAAGTATATCCGCCTACGATTCGTTCTTGAGAAGAACCAGATGCAGGGGACGCCAATCAACATGTCCATGCCTGGATGGTATGTCGATTCACTGAGAATCGGCGACCCACTGCCACAATCGGGAAATGTCACGATGAAATCATTCACCCCAGTATCACCACCGAATCCGGGGTTCCCCGACGGTTATGGTGTCCTTGACATTGAAGTTGCTGGTGCCGGCCAAGGCACCTTCACCGTAGACATTTTGGATGCTTCCAACGGACAAATCGTGGTCGACGACAATGGTCAGTTGTTGAAGGACCTCGAGGGTGAGATTATCGAACTATGGGATGTCGACTCAGACCAATACGGACTAATCGACCTCCGGTTCAACTACAATTCCGGGGGCAGTCGGATGAACACCCCAGTGGTTCACGGATTCACACTCGGCACCAAAGTGGGTACAGGGTTGAACTCTTCGGAATCAGTGATGGGCATAGGTGGCACGGTCACCAATGGTGAGTGGGTCAGTGAGACTGATGGGGGAATTCTAGCATACCAACCTCAGATGTACGACTATTCGTGGTCTCCTCCCCTGTCGAAGAACAGGTTTAGTCAACCGATTATGGCGGCCAAACCGATAATCGAGGACTCCTGTGGCGCCGCTGACAGGACTATCTTCTTGATGCCCTCGAACAATGCCTCCGGCTCTATCACTCCGATAAACAATCAGTGGGTGAGTTTCGCTGCCCCCTCGGCTGGAATCGGATTCGGTGTTCAATACACCTCGCAATGTACGGTCTACGGGATGTGGTTGGAATTGCGTTTCGCTCACATGGCATCCAATGTCTCTATCGACATCGCCGGTGATGGAGACCTTGAATGGGGGATGATGGAGAGCGCCTTCGGGGCCTTCGGGCGGCAACAGATGTTCCGTTCGCAGATGGTCGGTGGTATCAACTACGGTACCGAGGAGATGACCTTGGCGATGAACATCAATGGCGTCGCCGAGGGGGGGGTCTTCCTGCTACCAAAGAACGCGCAGATAAACCATGCAGAACTCTCCTGGGATGATTCGACTGTCGGAAATGCCAGCATAGAACTTGTTGCAGGGACAACTGCCGAGTATCTCGGAATGACGATGGACGAGGGGCGAGTGACTCCTGATGCGTCGGGAGACTTGGCTGAGTTTGGAAGTCAGGTTCAGGCTCTGTTGGATGACCCGAATGTGGCGACGATACCAGATGATGCATTCGGGAACCAGTGGGTGCAGTTCCGCTTCCGACTGACCAATAACAATGCTCAGGCGGCAACGAGCATTCTGCTCAAAGACCTCGACATCTATTACACTTGGACGAGACAACTCTCCAACGACAATTCGGTGGCTAGGGAACTCAATCAGGGAGTTGCATTGGGCGCACCTCTTGGGGGTCAGGTGGTGGTTCCACTGCTCATCTCGTCCGACACCGGTGGCGGAATCACTCTCGACAATCTTGCAGTCACCACCGAAAGTGGTTATGACTCGACCATCAATCTCAGCGGGGATTGGGTCGGTCTGTATGCGTCAGGTGAAGTCTACGAAGTGGTTTCGACGCACTCCATCGACGCCATTACCGGGGCGACGATTGCCGGTGCAAGCCTTCAGTTTGAATCAGAGAGTGGGCTTGCTGAACTGCGGTGGGAGGCGGGCAACGACTCCTTCTGGACCGAGAGTGGTTCGGAATATGTGGCGATGATGGTCGCCCTCTCGAGTTCCGCCGATACCGCTGATGGAAAGCAGATTACCTGGCGATTCCGGGTCAATCCGGCTTGGGAAGACACAGAAACAGCCCGCCTCTTTGCCACCCTCATCACCGATGGTGGCTCAGAGGGTCTGCCGGCTGCTCATCTCTTTGACCCAGCCAGCGGTAACGCCGTCGAAAATGACGCATCTCTTGCATCATTGACAGTCTACAATCAAGCGGGAGCCGAACAGACCGACCTTGCGAATGTCCACAGCAACAACGAACTCACCCTCGAAGGTGAGGTTCGCTTGGAAGACCTTGCAGTGGCACCCGACCCTGCCTCTTACTCCCTCGTATTCGAGATGCAGAACGACTCGAACCTCTCTGAGTGGAGTGAAGTGGACAGACTCCCTGGCATACTCGGTGGAAACTTCTCATGGCAGCCGAACATTCCGGAGATGTCAGCAGGCAACGACACATACCGACTCCGTCTCGCCAACTACACCGGTGGAGAGACCAACTGTCCTCCCGCCTCACTCTCCCCTGACAGTGATTGTGGGGTCAGAATGACCGTCTACATAGACCAATTCTCACCATATCTGGTCAATATCTCTGTCTGGGACGGAATCCAGAATTGGCGTGACTTGGCCGACGACACATGGATTCCCCCCGCCGCCAACCAGAAGTTCAGGGTCGTCGTGCGAGACATCCCAGAGACACCCCCCCAGTTCACTCTCAACTATTGGGTGGAGGCACAACATGACAGCAATTCCGACCGTCAGCCGGATATCGATGAATATCAATCCGCACTTCTCGTCGAGGATTCCACTGATGTGAACGGCAATACGACTTACTTCATCCAGAATCCACTTTGTCAACCGACCAACGACTGTATCGATGACAGGCAGACGGGGCTGACGGTTCCTTCCGGCGACCCCGCCCCGCGCACCTCTCTCTTCGTCTCAGGGACAGACATATCCGGTAACGAAATTGATGGGGGAAACCCCGGTTTCATCACCGACCTGATAACCTACATCGGCAAGGAATCTCAGCCACCCGGAATCTTCTCTTTCCACATCGATGATGCATACGGGAACCCCTTGACAGAGTTCAACAAGTCGATGTATGCTGGCAACATCTATCACCTTCTTGTCGACGGCAAGGACGACAACGGTTGGAGGGATGTGCAATATGTCAAGGTCGACCTCAATCCCGCCATAACTGACGACCTCGTGCTCTTCTTCTCCCCCCGCAACGGCACCTCCTGGACCACCAGCAGTTCCGCCACCATCCTCGATTTGGAGAGTGACGGCCTCGGTGCGAAGGTCACAAGAATGGATGGCACCGCTCTCATCGACCCCTTTGAAACGGAGTTCCTCGTCGATATTCCGATTTCACTGAATTGGGGTGTGACGAACCTACAGGGGGTCATCACTCCCGAGGTCTACATGAAGGACCTTGACCCAGACCATGAGACAGACAGCAAACTCTCCAGCAGCAGGTACATCCAGAGATGGGCCTATTCGTCTGGATTGAAGTTTGACACGGCTTCTCTCTCGGTGGAAGACACTTCCGGATTCATCACCGCTTCTGTTGGTTCGCAGAGTGGAGGGTTCGTCAGACCGGGGGACCTTCTCAGGCTTCAGGGTGACTATCTCTTCAAGTCGGCACTGGAGAGTGGAGTAGTGGTACAGCCACAGATTCCCATCACCCTCGAACTCACTCGTATTCCCGTCTATCCCGGTGGTGAGTCGGACAAGCCGGGCAGCGGCTATGTGGCAGCAGAGACGAAGACCTTCTACTATCCATTCGAGAATGGTACCTTTGACCTCATCATACCAGCCGCCCTTTCCACCAACGAATACAGGTACGAATTCCGCCTGTGCGATGCCAATGATGCGAGTAATGTCGAATGTGAACATTCACTGCCAGCGGGTGCGGCCGATTTCAGTATCATCGATGACCGCACCTTCTATGTCAAGGTGGACAACGAGGCACCGACAGTCGTCTGGGGTTCGTGGGGTCTTGAATCAGGTGACGGAGAGGACTCTTATGTGGATATTCTACCTTCATCCACAATCCACTGTGTCAACATCGATTTCGCCATCGAGGAGAGGCAGAAACTCGAAGAAGGCTCGATGCAGGTCAATTGGATGTTCTACAAGAACGACCTCAATTGGTCGCAGTACAAGTCGACCTATCCCGAACCGTGGCAGACAGCCGGACTCGCTCTCGATGTGACAGCATCCCCGAAGAGAGCGAGTGGGGATTGCATCGACTTGTGGCCGGG
This sequence comes from uncultured Candidatus Poseidoniales archaeon, assembly GCA_964342465.1. Classification (GTDB taxonomy): domain Archaea; phylum Thermoplasmatota; class Poseidoniia; order Poseidoniales; family Thalassarchaeaceae; genus MGIIb-Q1. Next base: position 69,605 of record CAYFFQ010000006.1, read on the forward strand.
CCATGACCTGCCTAGCGACCTCGAAGGCGTTGATGTCCGCTTCTGGGTCAGCGGCACCGACTCAGCGGGCAACGGAATCACTCTCGCAGGCCAGTTCGGCTCTGCCGTCGAAGGCGGTGAATACGCACTGACCTATCAGGAAGCGGAGTTCCGAATCGACAGAGTGGTCGTCTCACCCAGCCAACCGGAAGCGGGACAGACCTTCGAGTTGATTCTCACAGTGGTCAACATCGGGACCGATTCCGGTGAACTGCACCTACAGGTCTTCACTCTCATCGAGGGCAGACAGAGTGGAAACGAGAACCACAGTTGTGGCGCAGTCATGCAACCGAGTGAGTCGGGGATGTGCAGGGTGACAATCCAAGCATTCCCAGACCCTGTCTCATCGGTGAAGATTAAGATTCACACCACCAACGGTGTTGAACTGGGAGAATCGGACACCTTCCATGTGAAGGCAGCAGGTTCATCGGATGAAGCGGGTACGAACTGGGCATTGATCGGCGGTGCAATCGCCGGTTTGGTCGTCTTGATAGCCTTGGTCGTCGGCATCATGATGTACATGGGAAGAAGCGGCAAGGAAGAGGATGATTTCTTCATTGAGGATGAGGACTACCTGCCACCCGGAGAAGCGGTACAACCGATGACACGCGGCCCACCAAGAGCAGACCGCGGTGGCGGTGGCGATTATGCCGGCCGCTCAGGCGGCCCACCCGGCTACGGCGGCGGGCCGCCGGGCGGTGAATCACGCATGGACAGAGCGAAACGCCTCTTCCCATTCTGGGATGAAGCGACCATTCAGGGATACTTTGACCAAGGTTGGTCCATCCAGCAACTTCAGGACTGGGTCAGAGAAAACAAGTGAGTCTCAGCATCGTGAAATCTTCTTCAGAGGTGTGCAACTTGGAAACATGGAGAGAATTGGACATCGCAAACCCGACCGAGGAGCACGCCATGCTCAGGGAGATGCTGCGCGATTGGGTTGCAGAGCGAGTGGAACCCCAAGCCTTGGAATACGACCGTGAAGAGAAGTTCAATGTCGACCTGTTGAGAGAGATGGGTGACCTCGGACTGCTCGGAGTGACCGCACAGGAGGAGTGGGGTGGCGCGGCCCTCGACGCTCTCGCTGCGGCAATCGTGCATGAAGAGTTGTCATACAGCGACCCCGGATTTGCCCTCGCCTATCTCGCCCACAGCATGTTGTTCGTCAATAATCTGGCTAGGAACGGCTCGCCCGAACAACTCGCTAGGGTGATGCCTAGGGTATGTAGTGGTGAGTGGATAGCGGCGATGGCCATGTCAGAACCCGATGTGGGAACCGATGTTCTGTCGATGTCGACGACCGCAGAGCGGAGGGATGACGGCAACTGGGTTCTCAACGGCCGCAAGATGTGGATAACAAACGGCTGTATCGATGACGATGGTACTCCTTGCGATGTCGTGTGGACCTACGCCCGAACTGGAGTCGATGAGAGGGGAAGGGCTGAGGTCTCCACCTTTCTCGTCTATGCGGATAGCCCCGGCTTTTCCGTTGGTCAGAAAATCATGGACAAGACCGGAATGCGCGGCTCGAACACCGCCGAACTGGTGTATGACGACTGCGTGGTGGGACCGGAATCGCTGGTCGGCGGTGTCGGCGAATCGATGATTCACATGATGAGAAACCTCGAACTCGAGAGATTGACCCTCAGCGCCATGAGCGTGGGAATCGCTCGCCGCTGTGTCTTTGAGATGAACAAATACGCCAGCGAGAGGGAAGCCTTCGGCAGACCCATAAGGAACTTCGGTCAGATTCAGCGATATATCGGACAATCATTCGCAGAATGGCGAGCGATGGAAGCCTATCTCTACAATGTCGCTCGCCAGATGGACCTTGAGAAGAGTGGACAGCGCCTCGACTCCGACGGTATCAAACTCGTCTCCACAACCCTCGCCAAGGAGATTGCCGACCGCGCCATGCAGGTCATGGGTGGCTACGGATATGTGGGGGAGTATGTGGTTGAAAGGCTGTGGAGAGATGCAAAACTGCTTGAAATCGGTGGTGGAACCTTGGAGAGCCATCAGAAGAACATCACCAAAGACCTGACTAACGACTCTTCGATTATCGGGTGAGGTGGTCACTTGTCGTGGCCGTGGAAATGGGTTGATTGGCAAGACCCTGATGGTGGGGTGATTCGCTTCTTCCCCTATATTCCTACAGTGGTCCACCCGCGACGGCTCAGACCGATTGACGATTGGGACGGGCTCGCACTTCTCCTGCATCCTGAAGAAGTGGATTCATGGGCCGAAGAGGTGGAGATGGAGGCCACCTCTGAGGGCTCTGCAACCATGTTGGCTATCCACGGTGGCGGCCATCTCTCTAGGATGCTCATCAGGATGCAGTTTCTTGAAGAGATAAATGCAGCGAAATTCCCAGACCCAGAACCATTCCGTCTAGTCAATACGGCACTGAAGGGTGGAACCCCCACATTTTTCGCCGAACCCGGTGCGGATGATGAGGAGTGGGTCGCCTGGTTGGAGAGAGTTGCAGACGAGGCGACGACCAAGAAGAGGATGTTCCTCAACCTCTTCGCCAGAGGTCGATTCAAGCGGATGTGGAAACAGGTCCAGCCAGTGGTAAGTGAGCCACCTGTGCAGGAGTGTGGCGATGCACTGGCGATTGCCGCCGGACTCGCCGCCACATGGTGGCGATGCTCAGAGAATGAGATGAGCGACGACTCGAAGAGGGCGAGGGACAACCGCCTCGCCAGCAGATTGCGAGGCGCACTGGCGGAACTTCGCAGCACCGAACCATCAGCCACACTCCTCGTGCCAATCTATCAGGATTGGCTGAATGAGATGCTCGCAACCCTCAAGAGAGGATGCGAGGTGGAACGCATACCACCAATAGGTGAGGGTGAGTGACATGGTGAGAAGAAACCCTGTCAAGGTGCAAGTCGAGAATCAGTTGATTCGTTTCTCCGCTCCCGAGCCATTCGGGGCCGATGAGGTGGTCGAGAAACTCGGTGGAAAAAAGAGTGGGAAATATACAATTCTCGCACTCAAGAATCCTCGCGCGACCCTCCTCGTTGATGAACAGGGAAGATTGGTCGTGCACGGTACCAGTCGCCTTGAGGTTGCTCGTGCTGCGGCCCGCGAGATGCTGCTCAGACTGGGCCGCTCTGATTCTGGACTGACGGCCGAGAACGGTCCTCTCGTGGTCTCTTTCGACTATGGTCAGCCGTTGCGAGTTGACAGAGTCCCTGAATTCTTCCCCGAGTTCGAACATGACAGCCGGTTGGACTGTGTCAGAATTGATGATGAAATGCATGATGTGGACATGTTCATCTTCTCCAATGGCAGAGGCATAGCACTCAGAGCAAGACATCGCAATCTCGTGGAGATGGCGGCCAGCCACTGGGGTGGGCGATTCGATGCAGAGAAATTGTTCATCGCCATTCTGACTGACGACGATTCGACACCTGAAGATAACGAAGAAGATGGAGATGAGGAGCCGCCACTTGACATCGAGGATGATGGCAATTGAGGTGACGAATTGGCCGCACAAGAGAGACTTTGGAAGGGCCCGATTCTTGACAACCACTTCCACCTCGACCGAAATGGCCGTTTCCTCGCCGCCGCCCTCGATTTTCAGCGGGTGGGCGGCACCGATGTTGTCTTGGTTCACAAGCCGGATTTTCAATCCCTGCCGGAGAGTGAATCGGCCATCAAGAATGCCTATCTCGACACTGTGGAGATCGCCGAGCAAGTCCGCAAGGAAATAGGCATAGGAGTCAGAGTGGTGCTAGGGCCACATCCCGCGGCGTGGTTCCACCAGAACGCCACACTTGGTTCAGAGAGGGCGAAGGAACTTCATCTTTCAGCAGTTCAGACGGCCATTGACATGTCAGAAGAAAACCTCTGTGTAGGGGTCGGTGAAGTGGGCCGGCCGCATTGGGATGTCGGCGACGAAGTCAAGGCGCAAGCAGATGAGATGTTGGTGGAGATTCTCTCCATGTGCAGAAAGGCGAACCTCCCCGTACAACTCCACCTTGACGGTGAAGGCGCGAAGACCAACGAGGAGATTGCGCGGTTGTGTGATGCCTCGGGCTTTCCCCGCTTCGGGGCCATCCACCACCATGCGAGTGGTGATGTGAGCAAGGGATTCACGCATGGTCTCACTTCTTCAGTCGTCGTAGGCTCAGATTCGGTGAAACAGATCACCGACACCATCTGGAAGAATGAGGGGGGATTTCTGATGGAGACCGATTACATGGACGATGCGAGAAGACCGGGGGCGGTTCTCGGGCCGAAGACGGTTCCGAGGAGAACTGAGGCACTCGCCGTAGCCCTGATGGGAATAGGAATAGATGTCGAAGCCGCATTGTCGGCGATTCACATTGACCTGCCTGAAGCACTGTATGGTGAATATGAGAATTGATGCTCCACCGGCATACACCCCGTGTAGGTGGTAGTGCCGTGTCCGCTGTGACTCAAGTTGTATGCACGCCACCCCAATGAGCACGAAATCGGTAGTGCCGTGTCCACTGTGACTCAAATGTCAGAGTTGATTTTCCTCCATGTCATGGGCGACAGTCGAGGTCATAAGGGAGCATCAGCATGACGAATTGACAGCCAGAGAGGATCATGTCGAAGTGGCCGACGAGTGATTTCAGCCCCTCCCGTAGGGAGGGGAAACAACTCACTGCCACCACATTCATGGGAAACTTAGATGCCTCTCAGAGGGCCGCTGCAGGCTCACAGAGTGGGCAAAGGTCTTGAAGGGGCCGTCGCCGGAGCAGCGATGTTGGGAGGAACAGGTGATTCCATGTTGGAACTTGAGGGAAAAACTGCACTGGTCTTCGGGGTCGCCTCAGAAGAGAGCATCGCTTGGGCCATCTGTGAGAAACTGGCAGCATCAGGTTGCAACCTCATCCTCGGATTTCAGAAGAGATTCATGAGTAGGGTCTACCAATTGAAGGAAAGGCTCGACGCCATCCAAGCGTTCTATCCGATTGATGTCGCCGCTGAAGATACGACTGCGGAATTCTTCGAGGAGTGGCAGAAGGAAAACCCCGGTGCCAAGGCGGATGTGATAATCCATGCCATTGGATTCGCCCCCCGCGAGTGTTTTGACAGACCGGTGTTGTTCGTGGAGAATGAACCTGTCAACCTCGCCATGACCATCTCCGCCCATTCGCTCCAGAGAGTGATGCGCCACGCCCTCCCCCACCTCACTTCCGCCTCCTCGACCATCACCCTCACCTACGCCGCTTCCACCCGATGGGTTCCCAACTACGGAATAATGAGCATCGCCAAGGCCGCTTTGGAATCGTGGACGAGAGAATTGGCCAACCAACTCGGCCCCGACGGCCACAGAATCAACGCCATTTCATCAGGCCCCATCGCAACACTGGCCGCCGGCGGGATTCCAGGATTCGATGATATCCTCTCCCATGTCGAGAGGAATGCACCACTGCGGCGAAATGTCACACAGGATGATGTCGCCGGCTGCGCTGTCTGGCTCTCTTCCCCCCTCTCATCGGGTGTAACTGGGCAGGTGATTCATGTCGATGCCGGATACTCCAGCATCATGGTGCCAGACAACATCTCGGAGTGAGGTGATACTCGTGAGTGATTCAGTTGAAGAGAAGGCTCAACAATCCTTCTCCCCGATAGCCATTGTCGGCCTCTCCTCTCTTCTTCCCGATGCCGCCGATGTGGAACAATTCTGGCAGAATGTCATGACATCCCACGTTTCCTTCAGGGAGGTTTCACCACAGAGGTGGAGTAGCGAAGATTTCTGGTGCGAGGGTGGCCCCGGTGATGTTCCCGAAGGAAAGACCTATTCGAAAATCGGTGCCTTTGTGGATGGTTTCGAGTTTGATTGGCGGCGATGGAAACAGCCACCCGGTACACTTTCTCAGATAGATGAGAGCCAACTCTGGGCTGTGGCAGTTGCCGCCGCTGCACTTGAGGATGCAGGATATCTCGGAGAAGGTGCCAGATTGACCCTACCGAATGAGAGGTGTGGAGTCATCTTCGCCAATGCTCTTGGTGGAGAGAACAGGGTTCTCTCAAGCCACCGCGTCTATGCTGATGAGTTCACCCGCAAAGCGGTTGAAGCGGGCCTGCCGGCTGAGTCGGCTGACACCTTCAAGTCGTCTATAATCGACGGCAGGCCGCATGTTGATGAGGACACGATGCCCGGCGAGTTGGCCAATGTCGTGGCCGGCCGAGTTGCAAATCTCCTTGACCTTCAGGGGCCAAACTTCAGTGCGGATGCCGCCTGCGCCAGCACCTTCGCAGCCCTCGTCTCAGCGTGTCAGATGTTGCAGACCGGACATACCGATGTGATGCTCTGTGGAGCGAGCGACAGAACTATGGATGCTGGCACCTATGCAAAATTCAGCGCCATCGGCGCTCTTTCAGCCACTCATTCACGCCCCTTCGATGCGAGCGCAAACGGTTTCGTCATGGGAGAAGGGGCTGGCTGTGTCGTTCTCAAGCGGCTTGAGGATGCCATCTCCGATGGCGACGAGGTCTACAGCGTAATCCGCGGAATCGGCTCGTCCAGCGACGGACGTGGAAAGGGAATAACCGCCCCTTCTACCCGTGGTCAGCGGCAAGCGGTGTTGCGTGCCTACCAACAGGCGGGCTATTCCCCGACTACAGTCGAACTCATCGAGGCGCACGGCACCAGCACCCGCGTCGGCGACGCCACTGAACTCGCCACTCTCGCAGAGATATTCGCAGACCTGCCAGCAGGGGAGCGAGTGGCCGTCGGCTCGGTCAAATCACAGATAGGTCACCTGAAGGCGGCGGCCGGACTGGCCGGACTGCTCAAGACATCTCTCGCCCTCCACAACAGAACGATTCCTCCCTCTGCCGGATTCACCGACGCCAACACCTCAGTCGATTGGGCGGAGAATCCATTCTTCGTCCCGACTCAGCCTCTTGACTGGACCCCCGCCACCGACCATCACCCTCGTCGGGCAGGCATCTCTGCCTTCGGTTTTGGTGGTACCAATTTTCATGTCGCACTCGAAGCGTATGACCCGGAGTTCCACCTCGCTTTCTCTCAACGGAATGAGGTGGAGGAGAAGTCGCACTCACATCACCTCAGCATCTTCGATGCGACCATCAATCCGACCATGACCCATGCTCAACTGAAGGAGGTTGAAGGCGGTGTTCTGCTACTCTCGGCGGCTGGCATCAGCGAACTTGCAGTTGCAGTACAGCGAGCAAAAGAGGAACTTTTCAACAACTCGTCTCCGAATTTCGATGATGACCCATGTGGGCGCAGATTGTCAATGGAATTGACCACAGCATCCATCGGATTTGAAGCGAAAGGGGCAAGATGTGCAGTGGTGGCCACGAGTTGGGCACAACTGGAGAAGAGAATCGACCTCCTCCTCACCAACCTGACGGAGAGGTCACGGTGGGACTTCCTCGCAAAACAGATGGTCTTCATCACCGAGGAGCAACCACTTCCTCCAGAAGCGAAAGTCGTACAGATGTACCCGGGGCAGGGGAGTCAGTATGTCGGCATGACGGCTGACCTTGGCAAGCGCTTTGTCGTCATAGGAGAGACTTGGGTTGAGGCGGATGAGACGATGCAGGAGATTCTTCAGGGGGAGAAACTCTCTGATTTCGTGCTACGAGATGGACTTGACGCCCGACAAGCAGCAGTTGCGGAGGAGAGACTCAAGCAGACAGAATACACTCAACCAGCCATGCTGACTGCTGATTTGGCGATTTATCGCCTGTTGAAGGAACATGGCATCCAACCCGATATGGTCGCTGGTCACAGCCTCGGGGAGTACGCCGCCCTCTCGGTATCAGGCATCATGAAGTTCTCGGATGCACTTCGGGCCGCTGCCGCCCGAGGCACTGAGATGGGAAGTGTCGATGTTCCCGACAAGGGGGTGATGGCGAGTGTCACCGCACCCTATGAGAAGGTCGTCGAAGTAATCGATTCGATAGAAGGATACATCATTCCTGCCAACAAGAATTCACCGATGATGACGGTGATTGCCGGCGAGACCGTACCGATGCAGAGGGCGGCGACGCGGTTCCAAGAACTCGGAATAACCTTCGTCACTCTACAGACCAGTCACGCCTTCCATTCAAGAATAGTGGCGCCTGCCAACGAACCGCTGCACAGATTCCTTTCCGGACTAGAACTGTCACTCCCCGATATTCCCATCACCGCCAACTATGACGGTGAGTTCTACCCCGATACCCTCGCACCCGAACAGACAGTTCACCAAGCGGTGCTCGCTCAACTCGCTCCACAGATGTCATCGTCAGTTGAATGGACCGAGCAGATTCGAAACATGTATCGTGCTGGTGGGCGATTGTTCATCGAAGTAGGCCCGAAACGGGCTCTTGCCCTATTCGCTGAACAGATTCTCGAGGGCAGAGGGAAGGTTGTCACCAACACCAATCATCCAAAAGTCGGAGGGGTCGCATCTCTGCTCTCCGCCCTTGCAGTCTGTGCTCTATCGGGTAGAATACCTCAGATGCTCGCCGCCGATTCCAGCCGCCTCAGCGCCGGCTTCCGAGCCGGCCCCATCGAAGCGAGAGAGAGCAGGATGGGGTCAGAAAAACCCAAACACACCTCTGCTGAATGGGAGGAGTTGCGACTCAGAGCGAGACCGCTCCCCCACTACGGCTCTCTAGAGTCAGAGGTGGAGCGCCAACCGAGACCGAGCAATTCTAGGTTCGCCGAGACAGCAGTGGGAAGAGAGGCGATTGAAGCCAACCTCGCCGAGACAGCAGTGGGAAGAGAGGCGATTGAAGCCTACCTCGCCGAGACAATTTCAGACATGACAGGTTATCCTCCTCGCCACATCCATGGCGAGTTGCAACTCGCAACCCTCGGCATCACCGACGAGATGCGTGACAGCCTAATCGAAGAGGTCCAATCGAAATGCCGAACCTCTGGTCCCGCCGACAATTTCACAACCCTGTCCGAATTGCAGGAGTGGGTCACCTCCCCTCCACCCAGACCCATGGCATCATCGAGCAAGAGGGCAAACTCACCCCCTCTTACCAACTCCTCTCAGGCGACGGATTCGTATGTGGTGTCCGGTCTGAGCCTTGGCCTTCCCGGCATGGACGAGGTGTTCAGCGAAGATGCTCTGGAGAGAATCATCGCAGGTGAGAACTTCATCAGTGAACTCTCCGACGAGATGAAACAGAGACTGTTGGACAAGAACATGGTGCGAATCGTCAAACACCCTGATGGAAGGGCGGAATTTGTTCCTTGTGATGATTTTTCAACAATTCCACAGTTGGCCGGAGTCGGTGGTTATTTTGACCTTGCCGAGCAGTACGGTGTCGATGCTAAGATAGTGGCGGCGATGGATGTCTGCACCAGACTGGCAATCGCCGCCGGTCTAGAGGCACTGCGCGATGCAGGTCTTCCACTCTTCCCGATGGAGCAGGTGAGCAGTAGTGGGAAAAGGGTGGTTCGAGGATGGAAACTCCCACCCAGCATGCGTGATGATTGTGGGGTCATCTTCGCTTCTGTCTTCCCCGGTATCGCCATGGCAATGCGCCATGCGTTGAACAATGGAGCCGATGAAAATGGTGTGTTTGACCGTCGATTCCTACTCCAAGTTCTGACCATGGGGCACGCTCAGTTTGCTCAGTGGGTCGGGGCGAGGGGGCCCAACATGGCTATCAACAATGCTTGTGCATCCACTCCAGCCGCCTTCGCTTTGGCAGAAGATTGGCTCAACAGCGGTAGATGTCAGAGGGTCATCATCATCAGTGGAGACGACTCGTCTGGTGATGACATGCTGGAATGGGTGGGTGCTGGGTTCGCAGCAGCTGGCGCCCACTCCATGGGCAACGTTGTCGAGGAGGTGGCGCTTCCCTTTGACGCTAGACGCAACGGCATGTTGCTCGGAATGGGCGGTGCCGCATTTGTCATTGAGAAGAGGTTAGATGTGCTGTCGAGAGGAGTCACCCCCTACGCCCAACTGTTGGGTGCTGAACTGGGTAATTCCGCCTTCCATCCAACGAGGCTAGATGTTGACCATGTCGCCGATGTCTTCGACGGCTTTGTCGATAGAATGGAGTCGATGTGGGGGGTGGACCGCCACGAAATAGCCGGACGCACGACCTTCATGTCTCACGAACCGTTCACGCCGCCGCGGGGCGGTTCTGCTGCCGCTGAGATTGAATCTCTTCGTCGCACCTTTGGTGAATCCGCAGAGCGCCTCATCATCACCAATACGAAGGGTTTCACCGGCCATCCGATGGGCGTTGGGATTGAGGATGCAACCGGCATATTCGGGCTGGCTGCTGGCCGTCTTCCTCCAATAGCGAACTTCCGCCAACCCGACCCATCCCTCGGCAATCTCCGACTTTCAGAGGGTGGAGAGTACGATGTTGAATACATGCTCAGACATGCCGCTGGTTTCGGCAGTCAGATAGCCCTGACCCTCTTCCGGAGAGAAGCGAGGACGACCAACCGGATAGACTGCCGCGCCGTTCATGATTGGGTGGTCGGGCAGACAGGGGCAGATGTGAACCTGCGCATTCTCAAGAGGAAATTGGTTGCCTACCTCGACGCCGATGAATCACTGATAGGTGGCGTCGAGGGTGAAGTATGGAGCCTTCCACCAGCCGATGCAGGACCGTCAGAATCGGCAGAAAAACATTCCAATGTCCCCTCACAAGGAACTAACTCCTCAACCAAGTCGTCGGGTGTGAGAGGGAATAACGAACCACCAGAGGTATTGAGAAGGGTGGAATCAGAACCACAAGAGGCTCCTTCCGCTGAGGAAACGACTACTGCTACTGCTGTGAACGGAGCCGAACCCCCCTCAACATCGGACCCCTCAACAATGGCGGAACAGGAGACGGACAACTCTACAGCGGAGAGAACGGCAGGTGGTGGGCAAGACGCGGATGAGGTGGAAAAGCAGGTGGTGGCGACAGTCGCTGAGCAGACCGGTTATCCGGTGGATTTCATCGAACTCGACCAAGACCTCGAAGGTGAATTGGGCATTGACACCGTGAAACAGGCTGAAATCATGGCTGAACTGCGGACCATCTTCTCACTACCGGTCGACGAATCCTTCCAACTCAGAGAGCACCCAACACTCAATCACATGGTCTCCTACATCATCGCCATGTCAGGCGGGAGCGAAGAGAGCGTCCCGACAACCGAGGGCGAAGATGGCGTGCCGACAGCCGAGGGCGAAGAGGGCGTGCCGACAGCCGAGGGCGAAGAGGGCGTACCGACAGCCGAGGGCGAAGAGGGCGTACCGACAGCCGAGGGCGAAGAGGGCGTGCCGACAGCCGAGGGCGAAGAGGGCGTGCCGACAGCCGAGGGCGAAGAGAGCGTCCCGACAGGCGAGGGCGAAGAGAGCGTGCCGACAGCCGAGGGCGAAGAGGGCGTCCCGACAACCGAGAGCGAAGAGGGCGTACCGACAGCCGAGGGCGAAGAGAGCGTCCCGACAACCGAAGGCGAAGATGGCGTGCCGACAGGCAAGAGTAACGAGAGTGTGAAAGAGGAAGGTGAACCATCATCAGCCGTGGATTCGGCAGTGGTAACAAGAGAGGTCTTGCGAATCGTCGTCTCACACACCGGATACCCCGAGGATTTCCTTGAACTCGACCAAGACCTTGAGGGAGAACTCGGAATCGACACCGTGAAACAGGCGGAGATAATGGCCGATTGCAGAAGTCAATTCTCCCTGCCCGTGGATGAATCGTTCCAACTCCGTGACTACCCCACATTGGCGCACATGATATCATACATCACTTCCTTTTCTTCGGCTTTGGGAGACGGTTCTCAACAGCTTACCGAGACAATTTCCGAGGAAGTCTCTCTTTCGACAGATTCGGTTGTTCTATCCTCAAAAGAGCAGATTGCTTCAGCAACTGAGGTGGCGAGGACAGAGGCTACAGGTGCAATGGAGGAGAATCCAATGGCTACAGGCGCGAATGAGGCCAATCTAGAGGCGAGTGAAGATGATTCGCATGATGTCGCAGAATCTATTGTGGCACAGGAGGGGGTTTCTCGGGATTCCGGTGCAGAAGTAGCGCCTGAGGATGATTCGGTCAACACAGTCCGCCGTTGGGTGGTCGAGGTGGAGGAGGCTTCAGAGGGTGATTCACATCCTGTTCAGATGGACGGCGAATATCTGCTTGTGACTGATGATTCATGGGGGCTGGGCGAAGCCATCTGCCAGAATCTCGAGGATGATGGGGTGGAAGCCATACGAGTCATTTTCGACCCGAAACACAAGGGTTCTGTGAAGATGGAATTGGAGGGTGAGGTTGATGTCATCCATCTCAATCCCAGTGACGAGGGTCAGTTGTCTCAACTCGAAGGAGTTCTTGCCCCCCTCTCGATTGCAGGAGTCATCCACACCGCACCTTGCACCCTCGCCGGAATGGCTTGGGCTGAAGTGACCTCTCGAAGGCAGACTCAGATGGTATGTCATGGTCTGTTCGGAATACTAAAGGCAATTGATGGAAAACTCTCCCAGAGAAAGGATGGAATCGTCGCCTCAGTCTCAGCACTGGACGGCCGCCATGGCAACGGTGGCCACAGATTCAATGCCCTCGGTGCTGGCGCCCATGGTATCGTCAAATCATACGCACGCGAGAGAGAGAACATTCGGGCGCGGGCGATTGATGTCGCTCCGGAACTCCTGGTCGATGCTGAATCACTGGCAGCGGTCATCCTAACAGAATTGGCCCAGATGGGACCGCGTGAAGTAGGAATCGACACCGATGGCAGGAGATGGCAGGTCTGCATCTATGACGAAGCGCACGAAAATGAGACACAGTCGTTGGAATCTGAGGATGTCATCATTGTATCAGGTGGCGGTTCGGGAGTGACCGCCGCCTGTGTCGTGGCGTTGTCGGAAGAGAACAGAGGCATCGGTGTTCACTTCGCACTACTCGGCAGAACCGAACTGGATGAGTCCCTCGCTCATCTCGCTGACGCCAGTGAAGATGAGTTGGCGCAAGCCAAGTTGGAATTGAGAGAGGCTATGCAATCGGAGAGTGCGTCCGGCAAGGTGACCATCGTAGAATGGGAGAAGGCGTGGGCTCGCCAAATGAGGTCTGTCGACATTCTCAAGACTATCGGAGCAGTGCGGAAAGGTGGAAACAGCGCATCCTATCACGCCTGTGACATCACCGAATCCTCAAGGGTTCGGGCGGTTGTCAAGGATTTGCGGAAGCAACAGGGGCCGGTCACCGGAATAATCCATGGGGCAGGAATTGAGGATTCAAAGTTGGTGGCCGACAAGACCATGCAGACCTTCTCAACCATCATTTCGGTCAAGGTGGACGGATGGCAATCCCTGTTCAATGCAGTCAAGGACAACGGTGGTAATCTGAAATTCTGCTGCGCCTTCACCTCCATCGCCGGCAGATTCGGAAACGGGGGTCAGACCGATTACGCTGCCGCCAACTGTATTCTTGATGCCGAGATGTCTCGGTTGGCGCACACCACGAGCGAAGCGAGAGCGATTGCAATCGCTTGGACTGGATGGGAAGATGTAGGTATGGCGACCCGCGGCTCCATTCAGAAGGTCTTCCAAGAGGCTGGCATCGAAACGGTTTCTGTCAAACAGGGTACGTCGATGTTCGTCGACGAAGTAATGCGAGGTGGGAAGCGACGAGTAGTCGTCGCAGGAAGCCTCGGTCTTCTCGACGATGACGGCTCGGAGCGAGAACCGCCACAGCGGCTACCCGCCGATGTCACTGCCCTGTTGGCCGCTGCCGACCGATTTCCATTCATCGACAAGATTGTCGCGCATTCGCCGTTTGACTCGCTGGCCTACGAATGCACCCTCGACCGGCAGCGGTTCCCATTCCTGAACGACCACGCTATCAACGGTGTACCGTATCATCCGGGAGTCATGGCACTGGAGATGTTTGCAGAGGCGGCCCAGATTCTTTGGCCGCCATGTTCTGTCATCGGGTTTGCAGGTGCTCGCTTCGGCTTGCCAGTGAAGTTGGTCGGCCCAGAGGTAAAAGTGAGAGTCGTGGCTCAGTTCTCGCATCAGAACGATGACAATGTATGGGTGAAATGCAGCCTGGAATCCGACTTGGTGAACAGGAAAGGCGAAGTTTTCGGAGAGCCTCGAATCCACCACAAGGCACTGGTCAGGCTGTTGAAGAAAGGAGCCGAGAGAGGCGGTATGCGTCTTCCATCAGTCGGGATGCCGAGTGAGAAGAGGGTCATCCACGGCTCCGATTTCATCTACTCACGGTTCTTCCACGGCCCACGCTTCCAATCACATGGTGGTATCATCGGCGGAGCTGACATCGACGGCTGCTTCGCCATCGACGGGGTGGCTTTGACCAGACAACAACTACCGGATTCTAATCTATTCACCGACAGCCCTGTGCAACTCGAATCCCTGCCGATGCTCATTGAGGCATCTTTCCAGAATGCAGGGATGTTGGCGATGGAGATTGATGGATTGGAGTCACTGCCAGTCGGTATCGAACAGGTGGAACTGATTCGGCAGCCGGAGAGGGGTGAGAGGTTGTTGCTGCGCTCAGTCCGCAGGAGAAGTGAGGATGATGGCGTCACCCTTCACGATTGTTTGGTCGTCAATCAGGACCGCCGCCCAATCATCGCTCTCAATGGCCTGAGGCTGAAGGGAATGGCTCCGATTAGCGAGGATAAATCGTTCACCATAGAACGCAATTGACATTTTAGTTTTTCAATTGGTGAATTAGATGTGGAAACCACTCACGACTCCACAAATTCTCCCACTTCCACAACCATTCGGAAACGACTGTTCCGCAGCATGGATGCCCACCAGAGTGTTGGACCCAACAGTACCAATCCCTGACATTTCCGATGTTCCTCTGACAGTTCTTCAGGAGGTGGCGACATTCAAGGTTGCCAAGAGGGCGGAGGAACATGCATCTGGAAGATGGCTGGTTGCTCATCTGCTCAGGTTATGGGGAATAGAACCGGACGGTCTTGAGGTCGTCAGAGATGACTATCGCAAACCGATGTTCGCCGACGGCGCGCTGCCCTCATTCTCCATCTCACATTCAGGTGGAATAGTCGCCGCCCTCATCGCCCCACCATCTTCCAATGTCGGCATCGACTGTGAACCGCGCACCGAGAGGAAGCAGAATCTCGCCCCCTTTCTCACAGCAGGCGAAGAACGGGCGGCTCTTGAAGAACTGTGGCTCACGAATCCACAAGAAGCAAGTGTGCTGACCAACAGACTATGGGTGGTCAAGGAAGCGGTGTTGAAAGCAGTTGGGAAAGGCATGGGTATTCCACCTCAATCCCTAACTGTCATCGGTTCAACTCATGTTGAATGTGAAGGTGAATCAATACAATTCACCGACTGGTCTACCGTTCTTGGCGATTCACTGGTGGACCTCGCATTGGCGAGGAAATGCGAGAACACCCCATGACTCCATCAATCAAGTTTGTGAAAATCAAGCGATTTCTGCCTGAAGTGGCGAGTCATCAGCGGAATCTTCGCTCTCCGCAGAAATCATCCCAAACAGGCGCCAGGTGGCGAAAACAGCGACTATCCATAGAAGAATGTTCACCCTGTAGGTGGTGTGATATGCATCAATATCAGACATTCCGGAATCGAGGAACAAACGCATCAGGAGGTAGCCGAGAGCGATACCCAGTGATTGCCCAGCAAGAGCGACAGCACCTGCCATTCCCAACCCGCGGTTTCTCTCCTTGTCTGTGGTGAATCTAGCAAGCAGTGCATCGTTTGAGACCAACAGCATCGGGTATATAGGAATCACAAAAACCATCACCGCAATCATGGGGGGCAGACCGATGGAGAAGATGGACCAAAGAGTCCCATAGGCGAGTGCCGACCAAAGCAGAACCCTCTCCGCTCCGAGGTTGTCACACACCCTCCCAATCGCCGCGTAGAGAAATAAAACTGCCAACACCGCCCATGCCTCGAGCAGCGTGGAAAAGTCAACGTCGAATCCCACCACCTCGAAATAGCGGAGTGAGGTTAGAACCACAGCTCCTCTCGGCATGGCGACGAGGAGAACGACGAGCATCACCAACAGTGGCCACTTGCTTTCGAATCGGAAGAGGTGGCGCAGAACGGCGATTTTATCACCCCATCCCTCCATCACCTTTTCTTCGACAACCTCCCCACGCAGTTTCCAAAATGGCAGGATGAACTCCTCCCCCTGCAACTTCTTGACCTGCAACACCGCGAGTGAGAGCATCACGGCGGAGAAAATGGATACTCCAAGCATCGCCATGCTGGCACTCTGTGAATCGAGAAGAATGTCGTATATCTTGCCGCCAAGCATCGCTGCCAGCGCCGCGAACAGACTGGCTACGGCGTAGAGCAGTCCGATGAACTCTCCCTTGTGGCGCGGATACCACTCAGTTCCAACAGCGAATGCGACGCGAGATGAGCCGAACAGAATCGTCTGCAACACCGTCAGCCCGATGAAGGCTCCGAGTGGAACGAAGGCGAGGGGAATCAGAATGGCTATTGAAAGGCCGAGGGTGATGGTCAGCATCTCTTTTCTCCTCCCCCATCTGTCGGCGATAGACCCCCAGAAGGGTCCAGAAATACCATAACTGAGAGCGAGAAGACCGGTGTGAAGGACCACCATGTCCTCACCAGCACCCAACTGACGACTATGGAACGAATAGAGCACCAACGCATTACCCGCACCCATCACGAGAAACGCCCCGATGGACAACATCCTCGCCAAGTCCTCGGTGTGGGAAGGCCCCTCCCCATCCTCATCCGTCGTCAATAACAGGCTGAGGTACCTGCCGCGCAGCCACCAAGCGATTACGGCGAACATCGGGAAGGTGAGAAGATACAG
Source organism: uncultured Candidatus Poseidoniales archaeon (assembly GCA_964342465.1). GTDB lineage: Archaea > Thermoplasmatota > Poseidoniia > Poseidoniales > Thalassarchaeaceae > MGIIb-Q1. The sequence continues at coordinate 86,423 of CAYFFQ010000006.1, forward strand.
GATTCGCATAGTATCTCCACCTACGATGCTCGGTCCTCGCTCATCCATCATGATGGTGAGACGCCCACTCTCGCCGCTGAATCCCGATGTGTCATTCCATGCAACCTCTGCCGAGAGAATGACCCCATCGTCCCACTCCTCTATCAACCACTTGTAGACTCCACCATCGGATTTCACGCCCCACTCGGTAGGGGCTATTTGCTCGATTCTGCCATTATCATAGATATTGAGTTGAATCGTACCCTCTTCGAACTGCTCTTCAGAGAGCGCCCATCTCGCTTGGACGGCCCAGAGAACATCAGAGCGAGAATAGTTTTCCGAATCTCCACGGAAGGGTGTCCCACTCGACTCGAGATACGGTTGGTCGAACTGGTACATTCCCGCCTCGATTGTGAGGTTGGTTGGGGTATCCACGCTACCCCAATGGATGGTGCAACTGCTGGAGGAGATGAACGGCAGTTCCTGACTGCTCACTTCCCACCTGATTGATAGGGTTTGGTCCAATGAAATGTTTTCAGGAAGATTTGCTCCGGCGAAGTCGACCCGCAGAGGCTCTTCACTGAGGTCGATGACTCCGCTGTTGACCTGCTCCAACTCAGTTCCATCTATGTAGAGAAAGAGGTCGATATCGACAGCGCCACTCCCACTTGCCCAAAGTGAAAAGTTCCATTCATCGGAACCGGTCGGCGCCTGTCGGAGGAAACTCGGGGTGGTCAAGGTCGGGCCGGCAGAGGCTGAGGAACCCGCCCCGAGAGGGAAATCATGGTTTGATGTTTCAGGTCGCTCCTTCAGAGATGGAGAGAGAGAATCCTGGCCTTCAGCAAAGAGAACGGTAGTGCGAATCTGTGGCTCATAGGGTTGGTCTGGGGGGGTGACCTCCTCAGCGCTTGAAAGGGGGGTGAGTAGAGGGAGGAGAAGTAATGCGACAATCCACCACTTTGCGCTCCCGCCCATCCTTCATTCCTCCGCCACAGTCACCTTAGGGGAATCGCGCAAGGGGGTAAGCGAATCAGGTGGGGCCACCATCCCTCCGCGACTGGGGTAGAACAGGAGGAGGATGCCTGCAATGAACAGCACTGGGATGAGGAACTCAGCCCGCATGGGGAAGGCCATCGCTTCGAAAAGCATGACCCACAACGGGATGTTGACCGGCAAGAAGAGGAAAATGAAGGCGACGCCAAGCCAGTTTCTCGGTCTCATTGGTCACGGTGGGTGGCACTCACAACATCAACTCTCGCCTTGTCCGTGAGATTGGGTGTCAAAGACGATACAGAAGGAGATGAAGGGTTGGGGGCCTCGAAGAACATCAACGCAGTTAAAGAAGGGGTGGCTCTCGGGGGGCCACGCGTCCATGATGTAGGGGTAGCATCAGAGGTTTCCAACCTCTTCGCCCGGGTTCAAATCCCGGTGGGCGCATTCCACCGTTGTACTGCGAGCCTGCGCGAGGGCTAATTGGGCGAAGTTGCGATTTTTCGTCAATTTCAAACATTTCATTTTTCGTCATTTTATTCATATTCAATTTCCTCCTCGATGTCGATGAACGCTCTTTCGTGGGCGGTCATCGTCCGTCTGTCGAGTGTGATTCTCCTGTAATGTCGAGAGGTCGTCTCGATGGAAGTGTGTCCGACGGCGGCGGCCGCACCCGCGCCCGTTGATGTGGAGGAGCTGCTGACTGCAGCCGCTCTCAGAGCGGTCTCGGACTATGCGGCGCTACAGGGCGGGCCCCAGAGCCGCCGAGAAGACGACGCCACCCCTTCCGCCGTTGGAAAGTTGACAAAGGGTTAAAGAAGAAGTAGATATCAATTTGAACCAGTGATTGATGAAACTGAACCTTCAGTTGGCCGGCTCAACGCTGCTCGCAGACTGAAGATTCTAGCGAAGACACATGAGAGGCAGGCAATTGAAAGGGCGGCTGCGCATGCCTTTGATGAACGAGAACTCAATTTGATTGACGACGCATGGATTCTTGTTGACAAGAACCTACCAAAGGAAATTGCTGGCGAGTACATCGCCACGAGAAACGGACGGCAGGCCAGTATTACGCTTCGCCCTGAGGCGGTAGACCAAGATGAACCTGACACAATCGTACATGAGATGGTACACCACCTGAGGTCTGTTGATGAGACCCGCCCTGACCGACATCGTAGCATCCCAGGTGACATTGAGGCTGATGTGAATGAGGATGAGAGGCGTACAGAGGCTGAGTCAGTAGCCCGTTGGAATCCACACAATGACGACCCTGAAAACTTGGGATACTGGTCTTTCCACGGTGATGTTTACACTGGTGATAGTGATGAGAAGGACCTTGACAAGGCAAACGACCTTCGTAATGCAGACCGTCAATTGTTCACAGAAACAGAGAACCTCCCACTCAAGAGTTCGCGCTGGGCTGGCCAGACAGGTGATGATGCTCTCGATGCTGTTGACGACCACTATCATGACTCACATATCGCAAGGGTCACGGCTGACCTCTCGAATGCGGAAGCACGGCGCAGGGTGAACGCGATTGACACGCAGTATATCGTACGCCAGGACGAGGGCGATGATGTCTTTATTCAAGCGTACTCTCCCAATGGAGATATCGACTCTGAAGAGTACGCCAAGTCTCTCGCAACTCGGTACGGCGGGGCGGTCTACGCTTGGGACGAGGATGCCTATGTCCTGAAAGTCTCTCGTTCAAAGGGGCGAGGATGGCATGGTGAGGCCAAACGCCGCCGCCGTGCGGCGATGAAGAGGAAACGGTTTGCCTTCAGATAGAGTTCTCGTTGTGTTTTTACTCTTCATCACGGGTTATCGCCACCATAGCAAGACCAGTGAAACGATAGTGGCGGCGCCACCGAGCATGATACTCAGGATAGCTACATCTCC